>NZ_MIJY01000034.1 GCF_001730305.1 Enterococcus termitis | reverse complement strand
TTTCAACATTCCTCCTTGAAAAAAAGTACAGAAGGGGCTATTCTACTTATAGAAACAATTTATTTTTATACGCAGGTTCTAAGACCTAATGATTGGTACAAATAAGTAGAATGATCTAGTTTGTCCCTCAAGGTTACTTGGAGAAGAACCTCAATAAGCGATCGACCTACAAGCCACTCCTGTCATCTCTAAGTATGACAGGAAAAAGCCTGCAGGTCGATCACTTTCGTTTTCATTCTGTTTGGTGAGGGCGATAGCCCTCATGGGTGTTTGTCCCATCCTCATTTTCAATAAACTGATCAAAAAAATTTCAACAGAATCATTAATATGATTCAAATCGCATTAATTGACAAAAATCTATTTAATTGGTTTAATTGTTTAAACTAATGATCCAAAAAAGATAATGTATAATTGTCCAATCAAAAAATTAGGAGCCTTCATATGAATAAACTGAATGAATTAAAAGAAAACTTTGCCAAACTTAGTCCATTTTTCGTTGCTTTGGGTGATGAAAAGCGCCAAAAAATCATCCTTAGACTTATGGAAGATCGAGCCTGTCAAGGGTTACAAGTGCCAGATTTGATTGAAGCATCTGGCTTATCAAGACCTGCTGTTTCTCATCATTTAAAAGTGTTAAAAAATGCCAATATTGTGGATTATCGACGAGAAGGCACGAAAAATTTCTACTATTTGACCCATGAATTAGGAGAAATCAACAAATTAAAACAGTTAATAGAACAAATCATTGATTTTACAGAAAAGAGTGAATAAATTGAAAAAAGTATTGATTGTAGAAACCAATGTTACCAGATACAAAGGAACAAAAGAGGCCACAGGCTTATGGTTAGGGGAAGCTGCTGAGTTTGTAGATGAATTAAATAAAGCGGGGATTGACTATGATTTTGTCAGTCCAAAGGGCGGCTTTGTTCCATTAGATCCCCGAGGGATGAACTATACGGATGAATCGATCATAAGTGTGTACGAAGATCCAGATTTTGTTCATCGAGGATTGACGAATACTTTAAAACCAGCTGAAGTAAATCCGGATGACTATTTTGCGGTGTATTATACTGGCGGACATGGAGTCATGTGGGATTTTCCCGATAATAAGGAGTTACAGTTAATTGCTAAAGAAATTTATACACATGATGGTTATTTAGTTTCCGTTTGTCATGGCATTGCAGGGTTATTAAACATTAAAGACGATAATGGAAACTATCTTATTGCAAATAAATCTATTACCGGCTTTACAACGGCTGAAGAAATACTTGCTGGAAAAAAATCAGTTGTACCTTTTTTAAATAAAGAGCTGGCTGAAAAGAATGGAGCTATTTTTAAAAAGAAACGTTTTTATAAGGACTATGCCATAAAAGATGGGCGGATCATCACTGGACAAAATCCCTTTTCCGTTCGTTCAGTCGCAAAATTATTGGTAAACGAAGGAACATTAGGAGGAAATTAGAATGCAAACAATAGTAGGAAGTAATGGACAAATTGGGCAAGAACTTGCTAAGGAACTTCATAAAAATTTTACCACAGATATTCGCTTAGTTAGTCGTAGTCCTAAAAAAGTCAACGACAGCGATCAGCTAGTTGCAGCAAATCTTCTAGAGTACGAAGAAACGAATAAAGCAATCACTGGAAGCGAGATTGTCTATTTTACAGCTGGACTTCCGATGGATAGTAGCATGTGGGAGGAACAGTTCCCTATAATGATGGCAAATGTGATTAAAGCTTGTATCGAAAATCAAGCAAAATTAGTTTTTTTTGATAATACTTATATGTATTCAAAAAATAGTGAGCTTCAGACAGAAGACAGTCCTTTTCGACCTGTAGGCAGAAAAGCAACGGTTCGAGCAAAAATCGCACAACTGTTACTTGATAAGATGGAGGCTAACGAGATAAATGCTGTTATTTGTCGCGCACCAGAATTTTATGGTCCTGATAAAACACAAAGCATTACGAACACAATGGTTTTTGAAAATATAAAAAAGGGAAAGAGCATTCGAGTTCCTCTCAATGATAAATGTTTACGCACACTTATTTGGACACCAGATGCAAGTCGCGCAATGGCCTTGATTGGAAACACCGAAGACGCGTATGGTCAGACCTGGCATTTACCCTGTGATGATAGCAAAACCTATTCTGAAATCATTCAATTATCTGAACAGATTTTAAACAAAAAACTTACCTATTCTGTTTTAAAAATGTGGCAATTTAACTTAGGAAGTCTTTTCAACAAACGGTTGAAAGAATTAAAAGAGCTTCTTCCACGATATCAGGTTGATAATAACTTTAGTTCAGAAAAATTTAAGAAACGATTCCCTGATTTCAAGATTACTACAATGAAAGAAGGCGTAACGAAGCTTCTATTTTAATAGAAAACGATAAGTATTTTTTAAAATGAGGATAATTCTAGTATTAATCATGAATATTTTAAGAAAATTTGTAAATTTTTGAGCCAAGTAGCAGATTTCAGGTCAGACTTATGGTAAAATAAACTCAACTTATGGAAGCTTTAAATCGATTTATAGAATAAAAGGTAGGTGGATTCATGCAAGCTTGTCGCAAGACGTTCAGTGAAAAGAAATATAAAATAAATCTCTCATTGAACCTGCGAGCAAAAAGTAAGGATTTAAGCATTATGAAATAAGAGGGCAACAACCAATACAATAATGAATAAAGGCTATTGAGAAAGATAGTCTGACTATTAGTGATTTAACGAGAGGAACTAAAGTGAATGAAAAGAAAACTTCTATCATTCCAGATGATTTTTGCACTTCTTAGTGTAAATTTGATTCCAGTTGCAAGTTACGCGGATGAATTAAACCAATCAGAATCGAGCGCAGTCGAAGATAGTTCAACTACTGAGACGACCGATAGTTCTTCCACAGAGGACTCGTCCACAACAACAACGGATTCTTCAACATCTGGAACTGAAACAAGTACGACAGAATCAAGCGACACAACCACTACACCTTCATCAGAAGCACCACAGCCGCCAGTGGAAAATCAAGCACCTCAGCCTGTCCAACCTGAAGTGCCAGCTGAGCCACAAGAAGAAGCGGTCGTTGAAGATGTCCCAGTGGTAACAGACAACGGACTTACTGTTCAACCAGATCAAGAAATTTCTGTCGTAAAAAATGAGCCAACTGAAACCTTCATTCGCCGTATTGGTGAAAAGGCACGTGCGGTTGGACAAAAAAATGATCTGTATGCTTCTGTCATGATTGCACAAGCAATTTTAGAAACAGGAGCTGGAGGCAGTCAATTAAGCCAGCAGCCTTATTACAATTTATTTGGAATCAAGGGTGAGTACAAAGGTGAACAAGTTGTCTTTTCAACACAGGAAGATGATGGTTCTGGAAACATGTATACAATCGATGCAGCTTTTAAAAAATACCCAAGCTACAAAGAATCTTTCGAAGATTATGCGAAATTGATGAAGGAAGGTATTGACTCAAACTCAGAAATTTATTCTGGAACATGGAAGACAAATGCTGTTTCCTATCAAGAAGCAACGAAGTCTTTGACTGGTGTATATGCAACAGATACTAGCTACGATAAAAAGCTGAATGCGTTCATTGAAGAATACAATTTAACAGAATATGATAAAGCTCAGCCGTCTAAGACAGCGGCAGGAATCATTGTTGCAGATACTCATGCAGATAGTGATTTTAAAGATTATTCTGGCGAAACATTCTCCGGGGCAGAGGCTTACGCTGAAGGAAATTGTACGCAATATGTCTATAACCGTATCGTTCAATTAGGCGGTTATGTAGAGACGACAATGGGGAACGGCATGGACTGGGGTGCGACTGGCAAAGCCAATGGTTATGAAGTAAGCAACAAACCAAAAGCTGGTACAGCAGTCAGCTTCCAGCCAACTGTGGCAGGAGCAGATGGAACATATGGACATGTGGCATTTGTTGAACATGTTTATGAAGATGGTTCTATTCTGATTTCAGAAATGAATGTTGCTGGTTTAGGAATGGTTTCTTTCCGAGTGATCGACCAAAATACAGCCAACACGCTTGCTTATGTAACACCAAAATAATAAAAAAACAGTACCAGCGGTAAGTGCGGGTACTGTTTTTTTATTGTTTACTCTTTCTTAAGGATTCTATAGAAAATCGAAACAAATTAGGCATACTTTCTTCAAATCTTGTCGGTATTATAAATACATACCCAATAACAAACCCAAACAAAACACTTTTTCATTTTTACTCCTCAAGTAAAAAGAACTCCTTGCCACCGCCCACCCAGCGGTGGTTATTTTTAAGATTTTTATCAACTAATGTTGATAAAAAAATTCAAAGAATTATATTAGTTATTATGAGTCTTAGAGGTCTTCTTCTAGGACTTTTTTATTTGGTTGAAAAAGAACAGTACCAAAGCATAAAGTAATTCTCAATTTAAAATTGTAGAAGTTATGAAAGATATGGCAATTCTTTTTAGTATTTTTATATAATTATTCAAGCATTCTAACGGACCGGTTGAATAAGGTAAATCCAACGCATTTTTAATGCCAGTTTGAATTTTTGAAATCGACTCTTCTTCTTTAACACCAAAAAGAGGACAAAAGTGGGCTAAATAACCCAATGTACCAGAAAATTCCTGGTAGATCCGTCCTTTGATGCGTTCTTATTTTAAAGAGTTTTTATTAAAGGTAATGTTTCAGTCTAGAATATCTAAGGTATTTTTGATAAGAATTCTGTAGGACATCTTGATTTCTCCTTTTGAATGGTTTTAGTCGACTTAATTCTAAAGAATATCGAGGTGTCTTTTCTATTTTTTATATTATTTAAAATAAGTATAAAAGACAAATATATTAACAGGACTATGGATAAAATATTATTATTTATAGAATAAATAAATTTCATAAAGATAATTTAAACTATTAAGTTTCGAATATATGTGGTAAAATTTTATTACAATTAGTTTAATCGCGAGGAGGAGTAACTAATGGCAATAAAAAGTGATTTGACTGGAGCAAGCCAAAAGGCTACTGCACTAAAAAATGCAACAGATAGATTAATACAGCAATCTAACATAAATAGCGATACTCAAACAACAGTGCTAGGTAATGATAATGCACAAGAAGCCATTACTACAGCTCAAGAAACTGCTACTAAAATAGCACAGGCAATATTTGCAGCATCTAGTAATCTCCAAAGTGTAGCAAAGGATTTTGAAGCTTTAGACCAAACCGTTGCAAACACTATTTTTAAACCTTTAGGTGGTTTAGGAAAATGAGAAAATTAGAAGAGATTCAAAAAGAAGAAAAGCAATTATATTTAAAAGAAGAAACACTATCGAGTGAAGTAAATCAAGTAAAGAGAGTCAAAGAAAGCTATGACCAACATTTTTACGAAGCAAGGCATTTTTTTGATGATGTCTGTTATCAGTTTGATAAAAATGAACAAGGAAATTTTTTTAAATCAGTATTTGATGAATTTTCTCAAAAATCAAGACAAGTAATGGATTATTTAGAAAATGATGAAGAGGAATTACGTGTACAAAAAAAGAAAATTCTGAATCAATTAGAAGATGTTGGATATGAAAAAAGAAAAGTATTGTCAGAGGAGGATAGCAAATAATGAGTGTTGATATGTATGTTTCTACTTCTCGAAGTCAAGCATCAAGTGTATCCACCATGTGTAAATCACAAGTGGAAGGATATCATGAATTACAAAAAGCAATTACAGATTTTGTAGTAGCAAGTCCATTTTTAACGGGTAAAGCTTATGATTCAGCAAAAGACTATTTTCAATCGGTGTTGTATCCTTTAGCACAAGGTGGGATACTGTTATCTGAAGCAGTAGAAAAAGCAGTGAAGAAATTTCCAGAAGAATATATTTCTCAAGTAGATAGTGGGGATTTAAAACAATCTGAATTAGAAGAAAAGATTAGAAGAGCAGATAGATTACTGAATCAAGCGGAAGATATCCGTAAAGATATTAATTCATCAAAAACTCCTGATATTACAAAAACATTTCAATTAATAGCTAACTCGATGTTAATTGGGATGTATAGTGCTTCCAAACAAAAATTAGAAGAGCAATTACGTAAATTATTAGCATTTAATGCAAGTTCACCTTCAATATTTTCTGAAATCTCTAGCTTGCAAAGTGCTATGAATACTGGATTAGCTCAAACAAAAACTGCATGGAATGAGGCAACAGGAACGTTTTCAATTCCAAAAGATTTATCGTGGAAAAATACTATTAATGAGCGATGGAAAAGTTATCAAGAAAAAAATATGACTAGTGAACAAAAATTACTAAGGAATTTAGAAACTCAATTTGGATTTAGTAATGAAGAAAGCCAATTATTAATGGATATTTATCAAAAATTAAAAAATGAGTATGGAGCAGATAAAGCAAATAAATTATTTTGGCAGTTGCTTGCATCACCGGTATATACAGGAAACCTTAAAGATTGGGGGATGTGGAGTTATACTGGGGGACTAAACTCTGACTGGAGGACTTCTTTAGGCAAGTTAGGATTAACAAAGGAAGAATTAAATGCTTTAGAAAATATGATTTGGAATCAATACAATTTATGTTCAGGAATTTATAAAAATCCAAAACAGTATTATAATAGTTTTGTAGCAAATCAAAACGTTGATTGGAATAAACTTAGTGTAAATGAACAACAAAAATATATAGATTTATTCAACCAATTTAACAATAAAGTTGATTTTTCACACATGGCTGCTATCATAGCTTCATATATGAATAACGCTATTTTAGAAGATTCTTTAGGTGAATCAATTGGTTTATTTAATGGAGTAGGTGGATTAAATAATAATTCTGGCTATATTGGAGATATAGCTGGAGTACCTGGAGCTAAGCCAAGTTTAGGAAATGATGATTATCGTGCAGATTTAGATAGTGTCAACATATTTAATAGAATTTCAGAGTCTACTAACTCTTTAGAAGCTATGAATCAATATTTTAATCAATTAACAAATGGAAAAACGAATAGAGCAGAAGAATTTGTAACTAATATAGGAAATGGGTCATATAATGAAGGAATAGCAATATTACAACAGCAATATAATGATTTTATTAACGGTGGTGCATATAAAGATATGAGTGTAGAAGAACAAAAAGTGTTTGCAGAATTTTTGTTAAATGTAATCAATTCAAATAATTCACTGAAGTAGGTTATCTATGAAAAAGAAGAAATGGATATTTTTACTAACAGTTATTTTAGTAGTAGTTGGATTTTTTTATTTGAAATTTAATTACATTAAAGTTCCTTATCTAGGTCAGGTGCCATTGATAAAATGGGATGCTTCGATAGATAAGCATATCAAAAATAAAGATATATACTATCAACGTAAGTTAGAATTATCTAGCTTATCGGAAGATAAAATAATTGATTATTTTTATAAAGCAAATAAATCAAGTAATACTGCAGGTTTAGTTACAGAGCGTCCTTCAAGAAAAGAATTAAAAAGAATATTCAGAGAATATGAAAGTATATCTTCTAGTACGCAAGTGTTTGGTGATACATTACATCATTCTAGATATGTAATAACAACACAATTATCCAAAGAGAAACGACAATATGTATATACTATTTTTATAAAAAAAATCCAATAATTATTATTTTGAAATAAAGATACTTATTTATAAAACTTACAACACAAATACATTAATCAATAAGGGGATGGTAAAGAAAAAGTAATTAGAGCAGAGCATCAAAATTGTAATTACATTTATAGTGAGAATGGCGTTGGAAGAAATGATGAACGAGTGGAATGCCAAAAGAAGTAGGTTATCTATGAAAAAGAAGAAATGGATATTTTTACTAACAGTTATTTTAGTAGTAGTTGGATTTTTTACTTGAAATTTAATTACATTAAAGTTCCTTATCTAGGTCAGGTACCATTGATAAAGTGGGATGCTTCGATAGATAAGCATATCAAAAATAAAGATATACACTATCAGAGAAGATTCAATTTTTCTGAATTATCAGAGGATAAAATAGTTAATTATATATACAGAGCCAATAAATCCAGTAGCTTGTCAAATTTAATTATGGAAAATCCTTCAAAAAAAAACTTAAAAGTAATTTTTTGAAAAATAATGAAATAGCTTCAAGTACATTAGTTTCGGAAGATGTCCTTAATCATTCACAATATAAAATAATAACAAAAATTTCAAAAGTCAAAAATCATTATATCTATACAATTTACGTTGAGAAATTTTCTTAATAATTGATAAAAAATTATTTTTCATAGAGTATATTAAAATGGAATAAAAGCATATTGAATATTCATATTAATATCAATTCAAAGTAAAAAAATGGATAGATAAGTAGTTTAATTAATAATATAAATCATCAGCCGAGTGGTATTTTTTTGCAAAAAATAGGTGTCTAGGACTCAATTCATAGTACTTTGTCCTAGACACCTAAAATCTGAATAAACACCTCAGATTAATGTCAAATAGTTGCTGAAATTAGCCAGTTACTTCAAAAATTTTTGAAATGACTATCAATTTATTTTTTCCACTTAGCGACTTCATCTGGATGACTATCGATCCAGTCTCTGGCAGCTTCTACAGGGTCAGTACCACTGTTGATCGCTAACATGACAGATTCCATATCTTCTTTTGTCCAATGAAAGTTTTTCAAAATAGTATAAGCTTCAGGATTATCAGCTTTCAATCCTTTTCGTGCCATTGTATGGATCGCTTCTTCTGTACCCATCGTTCCTTTAGGATCTTCTAAATATTTTAAATCATATTTTGCGAACATCCAGTGAGGAGACCAGCCTGTAATAACAATTTCTTCTTTGTTTTTAATTGCTTGTCCAAGAGCGACGGTCATTGCACCAGAAGAAGAAGTTTCCACGGACCAGTCAGCTAAATTACTATAAGTTTGTTGTGTTTTTTCGGCGGCAGCGACAACTCCTGCGCCAGGTTCAATACCAGTGATTTTTTTGCCTGCTTGATCCTTTAGATCTTCGATCGATTGAACATCCATATAAGCAGGGACAACGATTCCTAGTTTTGCTCCTTTTAGATTTTCTCCTAAATCTTCAACTTTTGACTTGTATTGTTTGTATTGCTCGCCATGTGTACCAGGCAGCCAAGCAGCAACCATTGCATCTGTTTCACCTTTTGAGACAGATTCCCACATGATCGCATTATCTAAGGGTGTCAACGATACTTTATAGCCAGCATCTTTTAGAACTTCGCCAATCACATGTGTTGAAGCGACTTCGGTATCCCATTCTACATAAGAAAGTGAAATTTCTTTGTTTTTATTATCTGCAGATGAGAATAGGGAAGGAGCAGCAATAGCACCGATGATCATGACAACGACAGCAATAAGCCCGCCGACTTTCTGTTTTTTAGAAAACGTTGATTTTGCTGGAGCGGTCTTTTTCTTGTTTAAGTTTTGAGTGAAACGGTCGATGATGATTGCAAGAATTACCAGGGCAACACCATTGACAAAACCATTTCCGACTTGTGCCCGCTGTAATGCAGATAAAACACCGCGTCCAAGTCCAGGAGCACCGATCATTGAAGCAATAACAACCATTGACAGAGCCAACATTGTTGTTTGATTGACCCCAGCCATAATTGTATTTTTAGCAAGAGGTAATTCTAACTTGAACAGTTTTTGCCAGCCAGTACTACCAAAGGAATCGGATGCTTCAACTAATTCTTTTGGCACTTGACGGATACCGAGATTAGTAAAACGAACAGTTGGCGGTAAGGCAAAAATCACAGAGGCAAAAACGCCAGGCACCATTCCGATGCCAAAGAAAGCAACTGCTGGAATCAGATAAACAAATCCCGGCATCGTCTGCATGAAATCCAAAATAGGTGTAATAATACTTTGAGCTTTATTACTTTTAGCCATCAAAATGCCAAGTGGAACGCCGATAATGATCGAAACGACACTAGAAAGTAAAACTAAAGTGACCGTACTCATCAAATCAGTCCATAAATTTTGATTATAAATGAAAAGCAGACCGATCAAAGTGAATAAACTTAAACCAATTTTTTTATTAGAAATAAAAAAGGCAATGGCTGTCAGTATCACGATAAATAAAAGGGGTGGAATTGCAACTAAGAAAGCTGTAATAGCATCCATCAAACTTTGTCCAGTTGATTGGAAGAAGGTAAATAACCCAGAAAATGTGTTGGTCATCCATTCTGTGATTGTTTCGACCCAACTGGCTACAGGTAATTGATAATTAGTCATTGATCGTCACCTCAGTTTCTGCAAGTGCTTCAAGTACGCTGCCTCGAATAACAACACCTAGCAATTTATTATTATCAGTTACTGCAACTGGGGTAGGAGAGTCGTAGATGATCGGTAAGATATCATTAACTAACATATCTTTATCGATCGTTGTGATCTCTGTATCTACAAAATCAGTTAAAGGCAAACTAGCTTTTCGAGCTTCTAATGCGCGTTCTGCTCGAACTACACCTTTTAATTGACGTTTTTTATCTACGGCCATTAGCATGCTGACTTCTTCTTGACGCATGCGAGTTAGTGCAACGGTTGGTCCATCAATTTCAATATTTGTTGTAAGAGCCGGCACCATGATATTTTGAGCAGTCAAAACTTTAGAACGATCGACATCTTCTACGAAAGTTCGAACATAATCATTGGCAGGATTGGTCAAGATTTCTTCACCAGTACCGATCTGCATGATTTGTCCATCTTTCATTAATGCGATACGATCACCGATACGCAAAGCTTCATTTAAATCATGAGTGATAAAAATGATCGTTTTCTTAACATTCTCTTGTAAATCAACTAATTCATCCTGCATTTCACGACGGATCAATGGATCAAGAGCAGAGAAGGCTTCGTCCATAAGTAAAATTTCTGGATCATTCGCTAAGGCTCTAGCTAATCCGACCCGTTGCTGCATTCCGCCTGATAGCTGGTTAGGGTATTGATCTTTAAATGCCAGTAAACTTGAATTTTCTAGTGCTTGTTCTGCTTTAGCAGTTCGTTCTTCTTTAGGAATACCGCGAATTTCTAAGCCATATTCGGTATTCTCCAAAATCGTTCGATGAGGGAAAAGACCAAAATTTTGAAAAACCATGCTCATTTTGTTGCGGCGAACTGCGCGTAAACCTTCTTTATCTAACTTTGCAATATCCTGATCATCGATAAGGATATTGCCGGAAGTAGGCTCGATCAGACGATTTAATAAGCGAATCAACGTCGACTTACCACTACCGGAAAGGCCCATGATAACGAAAATTTCTCCTTCTTCAACTTCGAAATTAACGTCATAAACACCAACAGTCGCACCCGTTTTTTTTAAAATCTCCGTTTTTGACTTGTTTTCTTTGATCATATCCAGCGCTTGTTTCGACTTCTTGCCGAATATCTTTGTTAAATGTGAAACTTTTACCTTGGACAAAACTAATTTCCTCCTTAAATTTAAGAGCTGAGCAGATATACCATACTCTTTCATTGTTCAGCTCTGACAGACAAATAGACAAATCAGTAGGTAGTAGGTTTACACTACAGACAGATTTGATCTTTTCTTCGGTTTATGAAAAGAAAATCATTTCTTTTCTGAAAAAAAAGTGACCATTTTAGATTAACATCGTGTAGTCACTTTGTCAACTTGCTGGCAATTCGAATGAGAAAACAAAAAGAAGGTGGCTGAGTATAACTCTATGAGTCACTACTCAGTCACCTGAAATTTGCTATATTTAGAATTAGGCTACGATCTCAGCTTCCTTTATATAGGAATAAACGAGTGAAAAGACAATTATATCTTGAAAACAGATACTCTTATTCAACGTAATTCATTATGAGTTTGGATAAAAGAAATTTTGTACTCGTTGCAATGTGGACTCATGTCCGACAAAGTAAATCGTGTCTCCAGCAATCAATTTTGCATATGGACCAGGGGAGACGAGAAGTTCTTCTCCATGCTTGATAGCGATCAAAGTAGCAGAGGTGCTTTGCCATAAGTTTAGGTCGCTGATTGTCATATCCAGATGAGAAGCTTCATCTGTTAATGTAAATGTGACAGGATTCAAAGGATTTAATGAGTCGAATCGTTTGGTTTGATCGACCAATTTATCCAATATTTCAGAAAAATAGCTTAATTCTTCTTTTTGTTTTTCCACACTTTCTATGAGATCTTCTTTTAAGTTATGGATAGATTGGACATCTTGATATTGTTCAACAAATACTTTGGCTTTTTCTGCCGAATGGACATAGAAGCCGCTGCCATGTTTGGCTTGGACGATTTCAAGGTCTACTAGGACGCTGATCGCTTTTCGAGCAGTTTCAGGAGAAACACTGTATTTGTTTGCAAGAGTAGAACGTGCATGGAGCTTATCGCCGACTAGGAATGTTTGATCTGCAATTTTTGATGCTACATCAACAGCGATTTGCTGGTATTTCGGCTTGGTGACATTCATACGTTTAGACGTCATATTGATCTACCTTTCATTCGTTCATTTGCTCAAATTCTTCTAGTTCTATGCTGAGATTTTCCCAATCAGAGAGTAATTCTTCTTGTTTGACTCGCTGAGCTTCAAGTTCTTCATTTAAAGACATCAATTTTAAATGATCATCCACTAGGACAGGATCATTCATTGATTGTTCTAATTGGGCGATCACAGTATCTAGGGTTGTCAGATCCTCTTCGGTTTGAGTGATCTTTCTTTTTAAGTTCCGCAATATTTTCTGTTGCTCTTTATTTTGATAAAAGTCATTTTGGGGTTTTGCTGTTTCGTTTGGCTTAGCTGTTTGCTCAGCTAATAAAGCGGCTAATTCTTCTTCTTCTTTTTTCTTTTCGACGTAATAATCATAATCACCTAAGTAAAGTTTACTGCCAGCTTCAGAAAGTTCAATGACTTTTGTTGCAATTCGATTGATAAAATAGCGATCATGGGAAACGAACAACAATGTTCCTTCGTAGTCGATCAATGCATTTTCAAGCACTTCTTTATTATCGATATCTAAGTGGTTAGTTGGTTCATCAAGGATCAGAAAATTTTCTTTATCCATTGATAATTTAGCTAAAGCAACACGAGCTTTTTCTCCACCACTTAATAAAGGAATTGTTTTTTCTACATCGTTACCACTAAATAGGAAACTACCTAATACGCTACGAATGTCTTTTTCTGGCGTTGTTGGATGTTCATCCCAAAGCTCAGCCAAGACTGTTTTTGTTCCGTGTAGTTCGGCTTGTTCTTGATCATAGTAGCCAATCTGGACATTTGTTCCAAGAGTTGCTTCACCCTTGATGAAGGGGAGTTTACCAATAATCGATTTTAATAATGTTGATTTGCCGATACCATTTGGTCCAACTAAAGCAATAGCTTCTTGCCGCCGAATATCCAATGACACTGGTTCTGATAAAATTTGTGAATCATAACCAATTGCGGCATTTTCAACCTGTAACACAACGTTTCCTGACATTTTTTCTATTGAAAAAAGAAAATTGGCTGATTTTTCGTCTCCTTGCGGACGATCTAAGCGCTCCATTTTCTCAAGCGTCTTTCTTCGACTTTGAGCACGTTTAGTTGTGGATGCTCTGACTAAATTCCGTGCCACAAAATCTTCCAGCTTGTTGATTTCCGCCTGCTGTTTTTCATAGGCTTTCCATTCACTTGTCAGCTGTTCAGCTTTTAAATCTAAATATTTTGAGTAGTTTCCTTTGTAGTAGCGCATCTTGTGGCGGCTGATCTCATACACCTCGTTGACGACCTTATCCAGAAAATAGCGGTCATGCGAGACGATCAATAATGCTCCAGAATAGCTTGGCAGATAATTTTCCAGCCAAGAAAGGGTATCGATATCTAAATGGTTAGTCGGTTCATCGAGAATCAAGATATCTGGTTTTTGTAGTAACATTCGTGCTAAAGCTAAACGTGTTTTTTGACCACCAGATAGAGTATTGATGGCTTTTTCATAGAACTCTTCTTGAAAACCAAAGCCGTGTAAGACAGAACGGATCTCATTTTCATAGCCATACCCGTTTTGTTCGGAAAAATCGTGCTGTAGTCGATCGTATTCTTTCATCACTGATTCGTAGTTTGTATCGCTAGGCACTAGCTCACTGATAATCAGTTCTAATTCCCGCATTCGTTTTTCCATTGTGATGATTTCGTCAAAAGCCTCGAGCATTTCAGACCAGACGGTTTTATCTGAAGTTAAACCTGTATCTTGAGCCAAGTAACCAAGACTGGCTGTTTTATTTTTAGCAATCGTTCCTGCATCAGGAGCATCGATTCCAGCAAGTATTTTAAGTAACGTAGATTTTCCAGCACCGTTTCTACCGACTAAAGCGATTCGGCTGTTCGTACTGATCTCCATTTGTATGTTTTCAAACAAAGTTTCCGCACCAAAATAACGGGCGATTTGATTTGCTTGGAGTAAAATCATGGGACATCCTCATTTCTATTTGAATGTCTTTAGTTTAGCATAGTTTGTGGCAAAATAGCACCTATACTGCCGACACAAAGGAAAAATCATTTTAGGAAATTAGAATAATTTGAAAAAAATCTTTTTTTGTGAGCGGTAAGATTGCTTTTTGATGAGAAAAACTGCTATTATGAGAGATGGATATTTGTCTATATTTAGAGTATTGGAGGTACCATTGTGAAAGACCAAATTATTCCAAAAGCAACGGCAAGACGCCTTCCCCTATATTATCGTTATTTGAGAATTCTGCATGATGCAGGAAAAAATAAAGTTTCTTCAACAGAGTTGAGTGAAGCTGTTCAAGTTGATAGTGCAACGATCCGACGTGATTTTTCTTATTTCGGTGAGTTGGGCAAACGTGGTTATGGCTATGATGTGGAGAACTTAATGAATTTCTTCGCTAAGACATTGAATGATGATGAATTAACAAATGTCGCCCTGATCGGGGTGGGGAACTTAGGTAGTGCATTACTTAAGTATAAATTCCATCAAAGCAACAGCATTCGCGTAAGCTGTGCATTCGATGTGAATGAAAACATCGTTGGTAGAATTGTGGATGGGATTCCTGTCTATCCGATGAGTGATATGATGGAACAGATTCGCGTACAGCAAATCGAAGTTGCTATTTTGACCTTACCAGCTCGAAAAGCACAGGAAGTGGTCAATCAGTTAGCAGATGCTGGAGTCAAAGGTATCTTGAACTTTACTGCGGCTCGTTTGGTAGCTCCATCAGATGTATTGATTCAAAATGTTGATTTAACGAATGAGTTACAGACATTGATTTACTTCTTGCACCATGATAGTGAATTGATCGATACAGAATTGGAAGAAGAAAAAAGCGAATAAAAAAATAGGCCTATGGCTAGACATGCGCAGCATGTTTAACCATAGGCTTTTTTTATACTATTGTGGCAATTCAATATTTGCATAATGTAAAATTAGTTGAGCAATCACCACCAGTGTATTCATTCCGCAATGTGCAAGGATCGATGTCCAGATTTTTCCGGTCATTTTATACAAAATAGCAAAGAAAAGACCCATGAAAAAGTAAACGAAGAAATGACCATCTTGATGGATCACAGAAAATAAAGCAGAACTTATGACCGCAGCGAGCCAAAAACCTGAATATGTTTCGATTGTGCCAATCATCGAACGACGAAAAACAAACTCTTCCATAATAGGACCGCCAATTGTTGTTGCCAATATAAAAAGTGGATTCGCTAAAATAATAGCAATAATATTTTGAGTATTTTGAGAGCTTGGTTGTTCTCCAGTAATGGCAGTTTCAATACTAAAGACGACTGCTTGAATGATCATTGCCAGAAAAATTCCACTGATTCCTAATAAAAAAATAAAAACGGGAGAGGTTAATTTTGCTTCGCGTTCCGTAATCGTTGCGGCACTTTTTTTATTTTTCATATATAGCCAAATCATACCAGCAGCACCGAGGATGTACGTCACTGTGGTTCCTAGGATCACTAGATTTGGTGAAAAAGGCTGAAATGCATATGGAGAGAAAAAGACCAGCAAGTATAATAAAACCGTTGCAAGACTTACTTTTTTGATTGATAAATTTGTCAGCATAAAAAGTTGGAACTCCTTTCGATAGTCATGTAAAAAGTATACCACAATCTTTATGCAGTATCAGAAAGAATGAAAGAAGCTCATTTTCGATTGTTTCTGCGATAGCCTAACAAAAGAAAGATAAATACGAAGAAAAACGCAGCCTCCCATAAAGTGGTCGTCCAGTCAAAGCGTCGATTGACACCAAAAAAGAAATTGCCAATGTTTGCAATAATCAGGTAAAGTCCAGTTGCCAATAAAGCACTTATAATTCGTTGTTTCATCTAAATCGCCTCCCTTTGTAAGTATAGTTTACCATGAAATGAATCAGAGTGGAAAAACGAGCAAAACGCTCTATTCTACTATTAAAAGAAGGGCAATAGAAAAGACGTAATAATTATTTTATTAAATTAGCCAAAAGACTTGCAAAATGATAGCGAAATGAGTATTATAAAAAGTGTAAGTTAGCACTCGATGTATAAGAGTGCTAAAAATGAAAATCAATTTTGTATGGAGGGATTTATTGTGTTAAAACCATTAGGCGATCGCGTCATCATTGAAGTCGCACAAGAAGAAGAAAAGACTGTCGGAGGCATCGTTTTAGCTTCTGCTGCCAAAGAAAAACCACAAACTGGAAAAGTTATCGCAGTAGGTGAAGGTCGTGTGTTAGATAACGGTACAAAAGTTCCTACTGACGTTAAAGAAGGCGATGTTGTAATGTTCGAAAAATACGCCGGAACAGAAGTCAAATACGAAGGCAACGACTATTTGATCGTTTCTGCAAAAGACATTATTGCAATCGTTGAGTAAAAAAGAGTGAAAACATTTTAAATACAAAACTAATTTTGAGGTGAAGAAATCATGGCAAAAGAAATTAAATTTGCAGAAGATGCACGAGCAGCTATGCTTCGTGGGGTAGATATTTTAGCGGATACAGTAAAAGTAACATTAGGCCCTAAAGGTCGTAACGTAGTTTTAGAAAAATCTTTTGGTTCACCATTGATCACAAACGATGGTGTAACGATTGCTAAAGAAATCGAATTAGAAGATCACTTTGAAAATATGGGTGCTAAATTAGTTTCGGAAGTTGCTTCAAAAACAAATGATATCGCAGGGGACGGAACAACAACTGCGACAGTCTTAACACAAGCAATTGTTCGTGAAGGCTTGAAAAACGTAACTGCAGGTGCAAATCCATTAGGAATTCGCCGTGGGATCGAATTAGCAACGAAGACAGCTGTTGAAGAATTACACAGCATTTCAACAGTCGTTGATTCAAAAGAAGCGATTGCTCAAGTAGCAGCAGTTTCTTCTGGCTCTGACCGTGTTGGCCAATTGATTGCGGATGCAATGGAAAAAGTCGGCAATGATGGTGTTATTACGATCGAAGAATCAAAAGGGATTGAAACAGAATTAGATGTCGTTGAAGGAATGCAGTTTGACCGCGGCTACCTATCTCAATATATGGTCACTGATAATGATAAAATGGAAGCCTCTTTAGAAAATCCATATATCTTGATCACAGATAAAAAAATCTCTAACATCCAAGATATTTTACCGTTGTTAGAACAAATCTTACAACAAAGCCGTCCATTATTGATCATTGCTGATGATGTTGATGGAGAAGCTTTACCAACATTAGTGTTAAATAAAATCCGTGGAACATTCAACGTGGTTGCGGTAAAAGCGCCTGGTTTTGGTGATCGTCGTAAAGCAATGCTTGAAGACATCGCTGTTTTAACTGGCGGAACAGTAATTACAGATGATCTAGGACTTGAACTAAAAGATACAACAATCGAAAATCTTGGAAATGCAAGCAAAGTCGTTGTTGACAAAGATAATACAACAATTGTTGAAGGTGCAGGCGAAAAAGCAGGTATCGATGCACGTGTTCAATTGATCAAAAATCAAATTTCAGAAACAACTTCTGATTTTGACCGCGAAAAACTACAGGAACGTTTAGCGAAATTAGCTGGCGGGGTTGCCGTTGTCAAAGTTGGTGCTGCAACTGAAACAGAACTAAAAGAATTAAAACTTCGTATAGAAGATGCGTTAAATGCTACTCGTGCAGCGGTTGAAGAAGGCATGGTTTCTGGTGGAGGAACGGCCTTAGTCAATGTGATTAATAAAGTAACAGCAGTAGAAGCTGAAGGCGATGTAGCTACTGGTGTGAAAATCGTTGTACGTGCATTAGAAGAACCAATTCGTCAAATTGCTGAAAACGCAGGCTATGAAGGCTCAGTCGTTGTTGATAAGTTGAAAAACGTTGAACTTGGTATTGGCTTTAATGCTGCAAACGGCGAATGGGTCAATATGGTTGAAGCAGGAATCGTTGATCCTACAAAAGTTACACGTTCAGCACTACAAAATGCTGCCTCTGTTGCTGCATTATTGTTAACAACTGAAGCGGTTGTTGCAGACAAACCAGAACCAGCAGCTCCAGCTATGCCACCAATGGATCCATCAATGGGTATGGGTGGTATGATGTAACATCCCTTTAAGAACCTTGAGAAATCGAGGTTCTTTTTATTTTTTATAGATGTTTATTTAGCTAAGGGGCAAGAAGGGGGCATAAAAATCTAAAAAAATTATAGAGAGTTGAGTTTGTTTATGACCTGTTTCTTAGCTTTTTTCGTAACATGGTTATATATTGATAGCGTTGTATTTGCGTCAGAGTGTCCTACACGCTCCATGATTGCCTTTAGCGGTACATTAAGTTCAGATAAAAGTGATACATGACTGTGACGGAAAATATGCGAGGACAATTTTTTCTCGAAAGACAATTCCTCCTCTACCTTATGAAGAATAGCATTGAAACTGTGGAGAGATAGGGGAGTTCCCCTGTTTGATGTAAAAATATAATTGTCGGGTGCCTGTTCTCCTTGTCTGAAAGTATTGTCAGCGATAACTTGGTTTAGTATCTCTTTTGCTCGATCTGACAATTCGACAATACGGTTAGAATAAACGTTCTTTGGCGCTGTCTTTACAGCTTCCGCCATTTTTAGAAATGAATAATCCAGCGTTCCATTAACTCGGATTGATTCGCCGTCATAGTTTTTAATTTGTAGTGCTTGAAGCTCTCCATATCTTAACCCCGTTAGATAAAGAAATTCAGCAATATAGGCATGAAGCGAACGACTGTTTCTTTTTCTCACATGATCAAGGATTACTTTCACTTCTTTTTGATCCAGATATTTTTCATCCATCTGCTTTCTTCGTTTTTCTTCCTCACTCTTTTTAGGTTGTATCTTTACCAGTAAAGCGGGATTGTTAGAGATATATTTTTTTTGTTGTGCATAATTCAACATGACAGATAGAGTGGTTTTTGTCTGCTTGGTATAGTTAAGAGACAGGGTTCCAAAGGTATACATTTCTTCAACTATTTTTTGGATAAGTTCTTCATCAATGTTCCTTATCAATGTATCACCTGGAATCACTTTATTGATATGTTTCATCATCTTAGGGACTTTAGTCCAACTCGTTCTTTTAACATGCATCTTATAATAAATGAACCATTCTTTATAAAGTTCATCGAATCTCATGTCCGATCGATTATAGTTTTTAAGCTTTTCATCGATTCTGTCCGCAAGTATTTTTACTGCTTTATTTTTTGCCCGCCCAGAGTCTGACTCCAATGTCACACTGACCCTTTTTACTTTTTCGGAATAAGGCTCTGTATAACGTTCAAAGTATTTAAACTTTCCATTGTCTAACTCTTCAACCCACATTATGAATTGCTCCTTTCTTAAAAAGAAAAGCCCTAAGGCTAATCTTTTTTATTTTTTTGTTTCGAATACTTGGTTGCAATTCTTGCAAAACCATTGATTTTTTCCTTTTTTTCCAGTGAAACCTGCTAAAGCTCCGACTCCTCCCGTTAAGATAGTTCCTGCAGCAGCTTTGCCTACTGAGAAGCTCTTTCTATCATTTCCCATGAATGAAACGTCTGTACTTTGACAGTTAGGACATATTATTTTTTTTGACATCTCTTTTTTATCTCGCATTGCAGCGATTTTCGCCTGAGTTCTTTCACGTTTTTCATCTAATTGTCGTTGTTGAAGTTCTAGGTCTTCACCTTTTTCTTGGCTTTTGAAATCTCCTCTTGTGTTTATTACTTTTATATCAAGAAGAGCTAATAGTTCATTAACAGCTGAAGTTTGCCCGTTAGTAAAATTAAAAACATTTTTAGCAAATAAATTTTCTTGTTCAGGTTTTTCACCATCAAAACTAAAGTATACTGAGCCCCACTCATTTTTAGAAAAATTGAAAGGTCTATAATATATACATTGTATGTCATCGAGAGCAAACTCGTTTTTTCCTATGCTTATGCTGTCTCCTTTTAAGATAACTTTTTTCTTTGGTAAAAATCCAAATTTCGCTTCAAAATTATTCATTTACATTAGTTCCTCGCTTTTATGATATTTTTTACAAAGTTGAAAGGTTTTTAAGCTGGTAAGTATTCTGAGTACTAGCTAGCTTATTTGTTCTAAGATAAAATAGAATGTTTCAGGAAGTCCATATTCTTTTGAAAGCAGATCGACCTTACAGAGTTCAAAATCGTGTTCCTCCTTATAAAGTTCATAGATAAGTTTAGTAGCAAACCTGCTCGCTTCGTATTCTGATTTATTTTTCGTCGAGTTATTCAAAGAGTAATATCCTGATGTGTCTGTGTGCAGCAGAGCGTGACCGAGTTCATGGGCACAAACAAAATACTCCTCATTTGTATCTTGAATTGAATTACTTAGTAGGATCACTTGGTCACCTAGTATAGTTGTGTATTGACCTCTAGGATTTTTTAAAAAGTTTACATACTTAATTTCGATATTCATGTGTTCAGACAGAATAAATGGATTCATAGTACCGTATTTAATTTTTAAATCATCCATCATTTTAGATATCTGCAATCACGTCACCCTCATTTTTGTGTTTTCTTTTGTTTCTCTAGTTTCTCCCAGAAAATGCCCGTCAGTACATCCTTGACTCTTTGCTTTTCTTCTTCAGTCAAATTTTCACCTCCATAACTCATGTTCACGTTTGAGCTCAACATTTTATCTAGTTCTAGAATATCTTTTTCGGTTGCCCACGAAGGGGTTTTCTCACTTTCTCTGCCTAATAAAAAATCAGTAGAAACGTTGAAATAATCAGCGACTTCTTCGAGTTTTTTTATGCCTGGTGGGTGCTTATCAAATTTTCTCACACTCCCGTTCGGGAAATTTAGATTTCTTTCTAGCTCAGCTATAGAGATTTTTTTTTGAGCAGCTAACTCCTGTATTTTACTGTATAACGACACGTTTTATCCTCCTAAAAATACAAAACGAGGTAAAATATTCTAATTAATTGTTGACAAAGGTAAAATAATACCTTATACTCGTTTTGTAAGCAATAATAGTACAGCATACATAGGGTGCATAAATAATACTCTAGTCCGCCAAGACAAAGCAATAAGTGCGCAATAAGTGTGTGCTGTATTTCCTATGCTTACATAATAGAATATATTACCTCATGTGTCAATGGGATTTTGTACTATATTCTAAAAATATAGGAGGTGTGATGATGTCAAGCTTTAAAAAGACTGTAAAAATTGCCTTAGTTGAAAAAGGTTGGAGCCAGCGAGAACTTGCTAGGCAAATGGGAATCACTGTTTCTTATTTACAGGACTTATTGAATGGAAATAGAAATTCCTTGGAAAGAAAGCAGCAAATCAAAGATTTATTAAGCATCCAATGCGAACGTTAGTTCTTATTGGTATAATAGCGCAAATGCTAATTTATTACAAATTAAAAAGCTCTAATGTGTGTAAAAGCTATTTGAAAGGAGTGAAAGAGATGAAGAAACCAACTGTAGAAGAGCTTCTAAAACAGATAGAAGGGAAAGAGGTACAAGCTGAATGGGATCGCAGGGATGAGCTCATGAAACGTTTTAATGGTTTATCGAAATCAACACTCAATACCTATCAGAAAGAAATGGAAGAAATACCTGAGTTTAAAGAAGGTGTTCTAAAACCGACTCACAGTGTCACATGGATAAATCTAGCACTTTTCATTCTGTTTCTAAAATGGAAGGAAGAAAACCGATACCGAACTCGAAAAGTATCAGCTAAAGATTTCTTATTAAAGCTAGAAGGTGAGATATCGTGAAACTACTCGCAATACTAATTTTATTAAGCCAATCCATTATCTGCTTTTCAGTAGGCGAAAAGGTACAAGGTATTTTGTTTCTAATTATTTTGTGGGTAGTAGGTAATTTATCACTTTTATGGAAGGAAGAAAAAAATGAAAAATCTAACGTTCAGTAGAATCAAATTGAAGAATTATTTCTTGGCTTTAACTTATTTTCTATTCGGGATATTTCTATCAAATAAAATTCCAACAAATTTTCTGTTTATTATTATCGGTATCTATTTGACTGTAGGTTTCTTCCATGTGAAAGAAATGTTCAAAGCTAGAACCAAACATCGGCACCATGAACAAAATAAGGAGTGGGACTCTAATGACTCTAAAAGTTTTTGAAGCCTTCTCTGGTGTTGGTTCTCAAGCAATGGCCCTCAGGGATTTAGGCATTGACTATGAAGTTGTAGCAACATCCGATTGGGATTATCACGCTACACTATCCTACAACGCGATTCATACGGATAATCCGATTGATTATGCAAAAGATATTGAGATTAATGAAATCGTTGAATATCTTTTTAAGCTTAAAATCTCAAGTGACGGTAAAAAGCCAATGACATTGGAACAAATAAAACGATTACCAAATCAGAAAAAACAAGACATTTACAACTCTTTTATCAATACGAATAATCTTGGATCTATTATGGAATTTACATCAGATACTATCCCTGATCATGATTTCTTCACTTACAGCTTTCCCTGTCAAGATATATCAATTTCTGGAAAAGGTGAAGGTTTTGATGAGGGTAGCGGGACAAGAAGCGGACTTTTATGGGAATGTAAAAAGATTATAGAGGTTAAGAAACCAAAGTTCTTACTTTTAGAGAATGTAAAGCCCTTAGTTGGAAAGAAGCATCAACTGAATTTTAACAGATGGTGTAATTGGCTTGAGAATCAAGGGTATACGAATTACTGGAAAATTTTAAACGCCAAAGATTATGGGGTACCCCAAAATCGGGAAAGAGTTTTTATGATCAGCGTATTAGGCCCACATGAGGAGTTTATCTTTCCATCACACGAACCATCAAACAGAAGATTGAAAGATGTTCTTGAGAAGGAAGTCGAAGAAAAATTTTACATCAGCGATGAAGCTGCAGAAAATTTACTCAAGAAATCAAACAACCCCGAAGCTGTGATGCAAGACAAATCTATGCTTGGCATGGATGGCTATGTTAGGGGCTATGACGTCTATTCTCCAACTATCACGGCAAGGGAGTATAAAGAACCTAGATTAGTGCAAGTTGGACAATTGTTTCAAACCGATTCGTTTGGAGGAAATCCTCAAGCGGGGCGAGTTTATGACGCCGAAGGTGTTAGTCCTACCTTGAACACAATGCAAGGTGGAAATAGACAGCCTAAAGTCATTTTACCGGCGATAGGGGCAAGTCGAGGGCGTCCTTCCGAGTCAGGAAAATATGAGCAACACTTAGAAATAAACAGAGGTGAAGCTTCAAATACTTTAACAGGGGTACTAAAAGATAATTACGTTATCAATCAAAATTATCGCATCCGTAAGTTAACCCCTCTTGAATGTTGGCGTTTAATGGATTTTAATGACGAGGATTTTTATAAAGCTCAAAAAGTATGCAGTAATAGTCAGCTATATAAGCAAGCTGGTAACTCTATTGTAAAAGCAGTCCTTATGGCGATTTTTAGACAGATGTTTTTTGAACAAAGAGGAAATGGAAAGGGAGGAATTTCAAATGATTGAATTGACAACAGCGGGGGGCTATAAGAGATCAATTTTAGCCGGTCGAATAGTAGAGATTGCCGAACTACCTGCAGATAAACGGTCTGCAACAGTCCTGACATTAACTAGTGGGGAATCTGTATTTGTAAGAGAGCCTTACATCAAAGTTATCGAAAAGTACAAATTAATAAAACAAGAGCCTGCATCGTCTGCAAACGATACAAGCCATTAAATAAATATTTAGACAGCTACATTGTAGCATAATTTAGGAGGAAAAAGAATGTTAATTACTATTTCAATTGAAGCAACATCGGCAAGTGAGTACAAACACGCTTTACAAACTTTATCAGAAGGGCTGGACGACACTAGGCAGGTTCAAATCGCAGAACCTTCAAAGGTTGCGGTATTCAAAGAATCGGAGAAAGCTACAGAATCTAAACCTGAAGTTTTTACAAAGAACAGCTATTTCTATCACGCTGAAAGTGATAGCTATGTGATGTACAAAAAAGGTGAGGAAATCCCACAAGATGCAGACTTCCCAATTTGCACCCCTATATCCAAAAAGGAATATGATGCAGGGATTAAGCAGCAAAAAGAAGTGGCAAAAAAGTCGGAGAATACAACAGAGTCAGAAGCCTCTACGGACTCGACCTCAGACACAGAAACATCGCTAACTGGTGATGAAGACGTAGAAAACAGTGTATCGGCTACAGATGGTAAATTCCCTGATGCAACAAAAGACGATGTTATCAAAATGATGCAGGAAGCTCAAAAAGCAGGAAAACTTTCTGCAGTAAAAACAGCGCTAGGACGGTTCAATGCTGACAAAATCAGTGGCTTGAAAGAAGAACATTATTCAGCCTTTATGACTGACCTGAAAAATTTAATGGAAGGGTGATCTCATGAACGCTTATATGAAAATTCGGCGTGAGAATAAAATGAGCCGTGAAGAATTGGCTGAACGTCTGCAGTTACCCGTTGGGACTATCGTTTGTATTGAAAAAGCCACTACTCCAGTACCATCAATGCACTTCAAAGAGAATTTCAAACGGATTTTCAACGTTACCGATTCAGTAATAGAGGCGGTGCAGGAGAATGGCTAGTCCAGAAATACATGCCAAACTTAGCGCCTCAGGTGCTAAGCGGTGGCTGGGCTGTCCTCCTTCAGTACGGATGGAAGAAGGGTTTTCTGATAAATCTTCTGTGTACGCAGAGGAAGGGACAGTCGCTCATAGCTTGTCAGAGCTAAAGCTGAAGTATGAAACAGGAAAAATGACTAAAACCATTTACAACAAAAGATTTGCCCGATTTAAGGAAAAGCACAGCGATTACTACAATGCTGCTATGGATGATTACACAGACGAGTATGTCGCCGTTGTTTTAGAACATTATCACGCCTTAGAAAATCCAGTGATTGAGCTAGAAGTGAAAGTCGATTTCAGTGAGTGGGTGCCTGGGGGATTTGGGACTTCTGACGTAGTGATCACAAGCGATAAATTGATTGAAGTGATAGACCTGAAATATGGAAAAGGAATCCCAGTGTCTGCTGAAAATAATCCGCAGATTATGCTTTACGGGTTAGGAGCTTATGCCGCCTATGATATGATCTATGACTTTGAAACGGTAAGAATGACTATTGTTCAACCCCGCTTAGGAGATATTTCTACCTTTGAAATATCTGTTCCTGATCTGCTGCAATGGGCAAATGATTACGTTAGGCCGAGAGCTCAGATGGCGGAAGAAGGGAAAGGCGAGTTCTTTCCTTCTGAAGATACTTGTCAATGGTGTAAGGCTAAAGCGATTTGTAAAGCTCGTGCTGATAAAAATTTAGAAATTGTTCAGTATGAATTTGCTGATCCGAACGAATTAACCCCTGAGGATATTGCAGACATTTTAGGACGGGCAAAAGAAATTGAAAACTGGTTGAAAGACATTAAGGACTCTAGCCTTGAAAAAGTTCGAGATCATGGCTTGCATATCCCAGGTTGGAAGTTAGTTGAAGGGCGAAGCAATCGGAAAATTACTGACACTGATGCAGTTACTCTGCTGCTAGACGCAGAGGGTTACACAGAAGAACAAATCATGAAGCCTGAAAGTTTGCGATCTTTAACGGATTTAGAAAAGCTAGTTGGCAAGAAAAACCTTTCTGCCTTAGTTGGTCCATATATCGTGAAGCCTGAAGGTGCCCCTGTGCTAGTGGTCGAGACGGATAAACGCCCTGAACTGTCTAGCCTTGATTCTGCTAACGAAGATTTTGAGGGAGTGAATGAAGATGGCTGACAAAAAGATTTTGTTTCAAGGGACGGGTTACCGAATTCTTGACTTCAACGACATGAACGTCGTTTTAGAATTACAGAGAAGCACTGACAATTACAAGTTTCAAGGGTATTACACTGATATTCAGAAAGCACTTCATTCCATTGTAAGGCGAGATTTGCTTATCGATCGAGCGCAACGTTTAGGCGCTAAAAGTTATCTGGAACAAATAGAAAAGGTAAAGAATCAACTGCTACAAGACATTGATAAACATTTAAACAAAACAGCAACTGATGACGATCCGTTGTCATTAGATGACTTACTACAATAAAACGAAAAGAGGAAAATAATTATGGCTAAATTAACAGGAACGAAAGTAATTACAAATAAAGTGAGATTGAGTTTTGTGCATGTATTGGAACCACATGCTTTTGAAGGACAAGAACCTAAATACTCGACGATGGTTTTAATCCCAAAAGATGATAAAGAAACACTAGGTGCTATTAAAAAAGCGATTGAAGCTGCTTATGAAGCTGGGAAAAATGACAAGTTAAAAGGCGTAAAACCTAAGAATTTGAAAGTCACTTTACGAGACGCTGACGAAGAATTTGACACAGAAGAAGAATTTCCTGAATTAAAAGGGATGATGTTTATCAATGTTTCATCAAAAACTAAACCCCAAGTAGTTAAGAGAGAAGAAGGCATTCTAGTAAAAACTGACAGTGCCGATGATGTTTACTCAGGTGTTTATGCAGTCGTGTCAATGAACTTCTACGCTTTCAATACAGCAGGAAACAAGGGTGTTTCTGCAGGATTAAATAATATTTTGACTACGTGTAAAGGTGACTTTCTCGGAGGTCGTGCAAATGCTGAGTCTGACTTCGGTGATTTAGATTGGGACGATGATGAGGACGACACAGACAGCATTTTCGGGTAAAAAGTGAATGGAAAAAGAGAGCCCTTTTAGGCTCTCTCTTCTGTAAAATCGGTTGCATCTTCAGTGTCGTATTCAGCAGCAATATACTGAGCAGCTGCTCTTATGAACCTTTTCATGCTCTTGATATCCTTATCTTCATGTCGGCGAACATAGTGAGTTTCATCATTTCCAATCCATGTCGCTGCAGTTGCTAAAGTTTGTAGTTTTTTAAAATCAGATAAATATTGTTTGATAACAGGACCTAGAAGCATTGTTTTTATTTTCTCTGTTTCATCTGGATTATATCTGATTGCATAGTCCTTAACTAAGAACTCTAAGGCTTTTCTATATCCTACTCCTGCTATCTGATTCAATTTTTCAGATTCAGCGGTAGTGGCTTGTGAGTATATTTCTACAAAATTAGGAGAGACCTTTTCTATATTTTCTGGTAATTCGACTTTGATAGGGGGACGATACGAGTAAGGTATATATTCGCTAATCTCCGTGTAGCTATTGTAGTTGTAAGCAGCAATGAAATATTTTTTACAAGAATCATTCGAGCATTGAGCACTTATAGCGACGGTTTTCTTGTCTTCTCCGTAGCTTTGCTCGGAAACTCCTTTATAAGCTCTGGGGAAAATAGTTTCTCCACAATGAGGGCATTTGTTAGGCAAATCAAAAGTGGCTTCGCTTGCTGTGGTGCTGGAATTGTAATATACAGGAACTTTTACTTTCAAAATTAATTAGCCTCCAATCATCATATGATAATTATATTATACCAAGAAAGTTGGTGATTAGTCATTAATACTTTAAATATTGATATAGAGACTTATTCTGATGTAGATATTAAATACGGCGTATATAGATACGTTGATTCCCCAAATTTTGAGATATTACTGTTCGCCTATTCGGTGAATGGTGGCGAAAGAAAATGTGTTGATTTGGCACAAGGCGAGAAAATTCCTACTGAAATTCTAAACGCTTTGTCAAATTCTTACACTGTAAAAATTGCTTACAACGCACAGTTTGAACGTGTTTGTTTGAGTAAGTACCTCTTTGAAAAAAGTTCTCTCTTCAATCCGAAATGGACGTTTCAAGAGATGCTTGACCCTAGCCAATGGCACTGTACAATGGTGCATGCTTGTCAGCTTGGGCTTCCTATGAGTTTAGGTCAATGTGCGAAATACATCAATGTGACAGAGAAAAAAGACAACAAAGGAACGCAGTTGATCAATTTCTTTTCTAAACCTTGTAAGCCAACAAAAGCAAACGGGTATAGAACGAGGAATCTGCCTGAACATGATCCTGAAAAGTGGCAGCTTTTCATCGACTACTGTATTCAAGATGTGCGCACTGAAATGGCGATCGCAGATAAACTTCAGCGATTCCCTGTATTTGATCAAGAGTGGGAGTTGTACGCCCTTGATCAGCACATAAATGATCGAGGGACTGAAGTTGACAAAACTCTTGCAGAATCAGCTATTTATTTAATGGAAGAAGTTGCTGCAGAGAACATGGATCGCTTAAAAGAGATCACAGGGCTGGAAAATCCAAATAGCTTGAAACAGTTTAAAGAGTGGTTAGCTGAACAGGGTGCTCCTTTTGAATCGCTGGGAAAGGATTTAGTAGTCGCTGCTCTTCAGAATGAAGATTTACCCGTGCAAGTGAAAGAAGCACTACAGCTACGTCTGAAGCTCTCTAACAGCAGTACAAAAAAATATATCATGATGGATAACGCCACTTGTTCAGATAATCGGATTCACGGTTTGCTTCAATTTTATGGTGCTACTCGAACAGGCAGATGGGCAGGGCGCTTGTTACAGGTTCAAAATTTACCTAGAAACTATTTATCAGATTTAGATTATGCCCGTCAACTTGTGAAGCAGCAAGAGCGTGAGGCGATAGAAGTATTTTATGACAGTGTACCTGATACCTTGAAGCAGTTAATCCGTACAGGATTGATTGCTAAAGAAGGAAATCGTTTCATCGTTTCTGACTTCTCTGCGATTGAAGCCCGTGTCATCGCTTGGTATGCAGGTCAAGAATGGGTTCTCGATGTATTCCGCACTCATGGGAAAATCTATGAAGCGACAGCGGCACAGATGTTTCATCTTGGGGCAGTTGAGGACTACGATTGGAAATCAAATGACGGTAAAGAAATGAGACAACGTGGGAAAGTGGCTACTCTAGCCCTGGGCTATCAGGGGGCAGCAGGCGCACTCACAGCAATGGGCGCACTAGAACAAGGGATCAGTGAGGAAGAGTTGCCTGATATCGTGCAGCGTTGGCGTGAAGCCAATAAGAAAATAGTGAACTTCTGGTACAACACTCAGAGGGCTGTTATCCAGTGCCTGTCTGAAGGTGAGGTAAAGAAAGGACCAAAAGGGCTGAGGTTCTTCAAGAAAGGCGGCTTTCTCTTTATTCAGTTACCTAGTGGTCGACGCTTATCTTATGCAAAAGCGCATTTAGAAGAAGGGAATTATGGTCCCGCCATCTTTTACGAAGGTCAAGGGGACAAGGTAGCTTTTCAGAAATTACAGACGTATGGCGGCAAATTGGTCGAGAACATTGTACAGGCAACAGCGAGAGATGTTTTAGCTGAAGCAATGGTTCGATTAGATAAAAATAACTACCCCATCGTTTTTCATGTACATGATGAGGCAGTAGCTGAACTTCCGTATGGTCAAGGGTCAATAGAAGCGATGAATGAACTTTTGACAGTTCAACCTGATTGGGCTGAGGGATTACCTCTCAACGCTGAAGGCTTTGAAACAGAATATTATATGAAAGATTAAAGGAGGACAAAGTATATGGAAAAAATAATCGATGAAAAAATAAATGAATGGCGTGACTGTTTAGCTAGGCACTCAAAAGGAGAAGCCACAGATAGAAGTATTTTGATTAGAGCAGTTTTATCAGATATGGATGAGCTTAAATCATCGCTGCCTAAACCGATTGAGGTGCCTCAAGAATTTAAAGACTGGTATTCTCAAATCAAAAAGAGGTATCCTCAAAAATCAGCAAGAAGGTGTGCGCTGTATCTACTTTGTCGCCAGGGGTTCGGGTTTGGTTTTAATGACGTAGCGGATGACAGAATTCCTTATAATTCTAAATTAGGAAAATGGCTATATGAAAATATAGACTTAGCTATCGAAGCAGTTTATTCAGATAATTTCACTGTGGTTAAAGAATGCTATTGGTTGGTAAAGAGCGAAAAAGGTTATTTGACAAGTTTAAGCATCAGCCAAGGTTTTTCTAGTGGTTGGACAGGCAATTCAGATAAACATGATTCTGGTGCGATTCTGTTTACTGATCGTAAGAGGGCCTTTGCTGTGGCTCATATAGTAAAAGGCAATGTCGTTCCAGAAAGTGAGGAAGAGCAATGAAGCAGGAATATAAAAACGAATTAAAAAAGGCTTCTGATCATTACCATTCTGAAGTCAGAAGTTCGGGAAAATATGTAAAAACAGGGAAAGGTAATCTTTTACCGCTTATCTGTGAAAGTAAGGTCGATTATTCGCTAATCATCATTGATACTAAAGCGGATCAAGAGCCTTTTTCAAAAGCTACACCTGAGGAGCAAGTAGAGCGTTTGACTATGGACAAATCAGAGCCTTTATTCGCTTTTTATTTCCCTAAAACAGAAGGCGGGCTTTCTAGTGTTAATGCGATTATTGAATGGCTAGAAGAAATAAAAGACTACTTGGAGGAAGAGAAATGAATAAACTGTACAACACTGTTGAGTTGAACTCTATGCGTAAGTTAAAGAAAGATTTTGAGGAAGTAGGCCAAGGCGATGATTTCACGGTTGGAACAATACAAAGACGGTTGAGAGCGGGAAAAGAAAAAGCTTCTGCGATTTATGCCCAACTTGTTGAGGAAGATAAAAAAATACTAGGTGAGTTTCGTCTGTTTAACCGCCAAGGAATGGACAAAATTGAAAAATCAGGTGACATGGATGACGCAACTGAAATAATTTTCATCGGCATGTTAATCGAGTATCTAGCTCATAAGCATAAGCTTAGTCCAGAGGTCACTGTGGGAATCTTATTGGATGGGATCAACAAATGGCCTGCATCGTTTGAAGACGATGAACCAAGTGAAGGGGTGACATCAGAATGAAAAAGAAGATTGATCTATGGTGTACAGGGCAAGTAGCAGATGCTCGTACTTATCTCGCTAAAGTTGACGGGTATTCTCCCGAAAAAGTAGCTGAGATGTCTGACGATGAAGTAGAATGTGCTATTAACAAAATCGCAGAAGAGAACGATTTCAGTGTAATCACAAAGGATAACGGTCAAGATATTGGTCTAGTCCCTGAGGAAGCTTGGAATCAGATTACATGGTTTCAAAGATAGGAGGTATTAGAAAGTGAAAGCTTATGAAATTAAAAAATTGATCAAATTTTATTCAGCAAGTGCCACTTTGGGGGAAATTTTTGAAGATTTCGGAAGACCCTATGAATGCCCGCAATGTGAGGGCACTGGATTCTATCAGAAAAAAGTAGTTGTTCCATATCCTAGGGGATTGCCTGATTCGGGTTGGGTTCCAGATAGCATTGAGTACAAAAGATCGCAATGTGAATTGTGCGATGGACACGGCTATTCTGACAAGGAGTATAAGCCTAAAATGGTTCAAGACGGTTGGCAGGAAAATTAGAATAATTGAAAGGAAGTAGGTTATATGCAACGTCCGAAAGACGAAATAACCCCGCAAGTGAGTTTTGACGGTGAACTGAATCTCTCACTTGCTAGTACAAAAACAGAAAAACGTTGGAAAAATCGGACGATGAAATGGTCTGAGTTCCTCCAACGTTTGCAGACCCCTACTATTACACAAGAGACGGCGGCTGATTATGCGGCAATGCCAAAGAGTCGCCGTGATGATATAAAAGACGTTGGCGGCTTCGTCGGCGGTTTCCTGAAGGAAGGAAAGAGAAAGCGGGGCAACGCAGAAATGCGTAGCCTCGTGACTCTCGACGCTGACAGCACTACGGCGGATTTATGGGAGGCAGTGAATCTTCTGTTTGATCACGCTGCTGCCATTTATACGACTCACAGCCATACAAGTAAAAAACCAAGATATAGACTGATCTTTCCGCTTAGTCGCCCTGTAACTGCTGAGGAATATGAGCCTTTAGCCCGTAAGCTTGCGGAAATGTTCGGCATGGATAATTTCGATGATACAACGTATCAGCCCGAACGCCTCATGTACTGGGCAAGTCGTAGCTTGGACGGAGAATACTTCACTGATTACCAAGATTTATCGTGGGTCGATCCTGATGAGATTCTTTCCGAATATGTTGATTGGAAAGATAGCAGCTTTTGGCCTGAGTCCAGCAGAGGTCATTCAATAAGAGAGCGCCAAGCGAAAAAAGCGGGCGATCCATTAGAGAAGAAGGGTGTCGTCGGTGCGTTTTGTCGCAGCTATGACATCGTTGCAGCGATTGAGAAATTTCTTCCTGAAATTTATGGGCCCACGATGCACCCTGATCGCTACACTTTTTTAGGAGGTTCCACCTCAGGTGGGCTAGTGATCTATGATGATAAGTTCGCCTATTCTCACCATGGTACTGATCCTGTAGGTGATCAATTAGTGAATGCTTTCGATTTGGTTCGTATTCATTTATACGGTGATCTGGACGAAGATGTCAAAGCGGGCACGCCACCACAAAAGATGAAAAGTTATCAAGCGATGAACGAATGGCTGCAAGAAGACGAAGCCATCATCTCTCAGATGCGTAAGGAGCGCTTAGGCGATGCGCTGGATGATTTCAGCGGCGTTGATTTAGAAGTAAGCGACGAAGCAATAGAAACGAATTGGCTGACCTTTGACGCTAGAGGCTTGCCTGATATCAATACCTATCTGTTAGCCCAAGAGGTCGCTTCAGAGATTCCGTTCTTTTATAATGGGTCGGAATTTTTGCGGTATGACAGTGCACAAGGCATTTGGCGCAGCGGGGCAGATGAATTTATAAAAAGCTATCTGACTAATAGAAAGCTTTTGAAGGAATCAAAGATTCGCTATATCAATGAATGTATTGCAAGTATCAAGAATTTGGTATTCGTCGAAAAAGACTTAAATGAAACAAACGTCAATAAATTAGTTTTAGCCAATGGCGTTTATGATTTGAAAGAAAACAGCTTCACCCTAGGTTTTGATAAAGAGCTATACGCAAGAAATAGCCATCCTGTCGTATATGATGCCTCCGCTAAATGTCCTGTTTTTGATGGTTATCTGCAGCATGTAGTTGGTCCTGAAAATGTAGACTTTGTTTATGAGTGGTTTGGTTATAACTTCTATAGAGAGTACAAGCTGCAAAAACTTCTATTCTTACACGGTCGAGGCGGCACAGGTAAATCAACACTGGTCAATATTTTAAAGCAACTCTTAGGCTCAGATAGTTATTCAGCCGTTAGCCTTAAAAGCTTGATGACGGAACGATTTGCACCCGCTTGGTTGTACAGTAAAACGGCAAATTTCGACACTGATGCAAAGCCCGAATACTTAGCAGACGGATCCCTTTTGAAGCAATTAACGGGAGAAGATACCATCTATGCAGACAGGAAAAACCTTGACCCGATTTTCTTCTATAACTACGCAAAACTGACTTTTGCCATGAATGAGCTGCCTGCAATGCGGGATTTCACAGGAGGTCTAAGACGGCGGGTGATCATTTTAAGCATAGATAAAGAGTTAACTTCAGCAGTGAAAAAGAAATACCCTTTGGCGGTAATGCAGCAAGAAGGGGCGGGCATTTTTAACAAAGCAATGCAGGGATTACGGAATGCACTTGAACGCAATGCATTCTCATTATCCAAAGAGATGGACGAGCATCTTCTTCAATGGATTCAAGGGAATGATGTCTTATCGTTATTCATCCAAGACGAATGTGAGACAGGCCCCGACAAAAAGACTCCCGTTTCTGAAGCGTATAGCGATTATGTCACTTACTGTAAAGGATCAGGCTATAAGCAAATGACCCGTAATAAGTTCAAAACTAGAATGGAAGAACTAGGCTTTGAAAATAAGGCTGTAAAGATTGCAGGGAAATCTGTAAAATGTTGGGTCGGAGTTGATACAGGAAACGGTACGTTTTAGGTTACCAAAAAAAAGTAACCTAAGAAAAAAGGTTACCAAGTTACCAATTTTTCAAACTTAAAGAATTTTTCAGGTTTAGAGAAAAAAGTAACTTGGTAACCAAAATGAGTGATTTAAGGAAAAGGTTACTTTTTTTGGTAACTTTATCCCTAAAAAGTAACCTGAAAAGTAACCTCGAAAACCTTTCATATCAAGTCAATTCAGATAAAAGTTACCAAGTTACCTTTTTCTCTAACTCTTTATATAGGGGGGTATATAAATATATATATGATACACACATATACATGTATATTACGTATATATATAAAGAGTTCAGAAAAAAAGTAACCTGTAATTTGTAAGAAAAATATTTTAGAGAAGGTGAGACGGTGATACTCGAATCGGATGTAGAAAAATACTTCAAAAAGAAAATTGAGGAAAAAGGAGCTTGGTGCCCTAAATGGGAATCACCTGGAATCAGAGGCGTTCCTGACAGACTCGTATTTTTCCCTAGAGGCAGAATGGCCGCCATAGAAATGAAAAGACCTAAAGGCGGGGTAGTAAGTAAGTCACAGGAGAAAATAGCTGAAAAGCTTAGAAACTTAGATCATTCTGTTTGGCATTGTTGGTCGAAAGAAGAGGCTGATTGGCTTATAAATACGTTTGAAGAATTGGGCTGGTTGCAATGAGGGCTATTTTACACAAGTACCAAGGCTATTCAAAGGACTGGATTCTAGACCACCCCTATTGTGCGTTACTCTTAGATATGGGACTTGGAAAAACTCTTTCTAGCCTAACTGCCATCGTGGAATTATTGACCGCCTTTGAAATTATTGAGAATGTGTTAGTGATAGCCCCTTTAAGCGTAGCAGAAAAGACATGGACTGACGAGATAGAGAAATGGGATCATCTTCAGCACCTCACCACTTCTAAGATTCTAGGGAGTGAAAAACAGCGTAAAGCAGCGTTAAGCAAAAAAGCAGATGTTTATCTAGTGAACCGTGAAAATGTTGTATGGCTTGTTGAACACTTCGGGCGAAGATGGCCATTTAAAACAGTGATCATTGATGAGTTATCAAGCTTTAAGTCAAGCCGTTCAAAACGATTCAAAGCACTACGAAAAGTGCGCCCCTTGATGAACCAAGTCATCGGACTAACTGGAACACCTAGCCCTAACAGCTTGATGGATTTATGGGCACAGATTTATCTCCTTGATCAAGGGGAAAGGTTAGGAAAAACGATCACAGAATATCGCAATCGGTATTTTGTACCAGCACAAAAGAACGGACATATCGTTTACAGTTGGCAGCTAGTTCCAGGCGCTGAAGAACAAATATATTCAAAAATTAGCGATATCTGCATCAGCATGAAAGCAAAAGATTATCTAAAGCTACCACCTAGAACAGACAATATCGTCGAAATCCAGTTGTCAGAAGAGAGTAAGCAGAAATACAAAGAACTGGAAAGGCATTATGTCCTTGAGTTAGCAGAAGCGGATGTCGTAGCAAGTAATGCAGCTACTCTTTCCAACAAGCTGTTACAGCTTGCCAACGGTTGTATTTACGACGAAAACGAAGACGCAAGGGAAATACATCAAGAGAAGCTAGAAGCCCTTGAGCGAATCATAGAGGATTCTCAGGGACAACCAGTTTTAGTCTTTTATCAATACAAGCATGATCTAGCGAGAATACTGAAACGGTTTAAGCAAGCAAAAGTTTTAGATGTCAAAGCAGGGGATATTCAAAAATGGAACGAAGGTAAAATCCCTATTTTGTTAGCCCATCCGCAATCTGCAGGTCACGGCTTAAATTTACAGCGGGGTGGGCATATCGTCGTTTGGTTTGGTCTTACATGGTCACTAGAATATTATCAACAAGCCAATGCAAGACTTGATAGACAGGGACAAAAACAGCCTGTCATCGTCCATCATCTTGTAGCAAAAGGAACAATAGACGAGCAAGTCATGGAAGCCCTGAAAAATAAAGAAGCGGGTCAAGAATCTTTGATGTCAGCCGTTAAAGCGAAAATACGGGAGGTGAAACTATGTCAGAAATTATAAATAAGAACCAGTTAAAAGATTTAGCGAAAGAGATTGTACTTGAGATTAAAAGACAAGAGAAAAAATCAAAGAAAGTTACACAAAAAGATTGGCGTTTAAGAAATACTAAATTACTTTTGACAAAATACATTTTTCTAAAAAAACATTGTTTAGAGATCACAGAAGATTTAAACGAATATGAAAATGTTGTTTTTGAGCCTGAGGAATTAAATCTGCGGGCATTGATGAAATACAAAGCCAAAACAAAAAAATTACTAGATTATTTTGACACAGTGTGGGGATCATATAAAGCATATTGTGTAGAAAAAGGCGGAAGTGTTGAGAGGAGATGCAAGGTTCTTGAAAAACTATACATTCTTCAAAAAACAATGAAATACGTTGATATCGCTGAACTTTTTAATGTGGACGAGTCGACAATTCGTCGAGACGAAAAGAAAGCTACGTCTGAACTTTCGGTATTCCTTTTCGGAGTGGACGCTTTAGAGGATTTAGTGGATGCCATTTTCATGCCTTGAAAGCGCCGAATTTAAAATATATCATGATAGCGTGAAATAAATGGGCAACCCGAAAACATTTCTGAAAACTCCAATTTTCATAATTTAACTCCTTTAAACATGCCAGCGGGAACCTGTTTCACTATGCACTCACAGGCTAACAACAAAAAAAACTAAAATAAGGATGTGAAAACTCCCCCTCATAGAGTTTATTCCATTCTTGCCTGTGAGAGCTTATACAAAAATATTAGGAGGAGCTATAAATGTCTAAGAAACTAGTAACATGTGGCAAATGTGGGGAATACACGCCTGTAGTATACAGAACTAAGTATCTAGGCAGTGGAATCCAACACACCTATGCCGTTTGTCAGTCATGTGGCGATAAAGTCACTGTATATTATACTGACAAAGAGCTTCGGCAACTCCTAAAAAGACAAGAGAAGACGCCGTATGGACCTAAGAAGGTAGCATTGGCTGAGACTATTAATAATAAAATGAATGAGCTAAAAGAACGTTATGGATAGCATTGAATTTCTAAGGCATCTCTTCACAGAGGTGCTTTTTCAATTATTCAAAACAAACACAATTAGCGGAGGTGGTGAGTAAGTGTGGCGAGAAAAAGAAATCCATTACGTGATGAGGCATATCGAATCTGGATAGAATCAGATAAAAAGAAGCTATTGAAATCTATTGCGGAAGAAATAGGCGTAACAGCTTCTACAGTCCGTAAATGGAAATCCGAAGATAAATGGGACGGCGATTCTAAACGGAGCGCTCCTAATGAAAAAGTGCGTTACGAATCAATGAGGAACAATCAGAACGCAAAAGGGAACTCAGGCGGTGGGGCTCCTGCAAGAAATCAAAATGCTGTTAGTCACGGCTTATTTGCAAAGCATCTACCCGCTGAAACATCTGAGATTTTAGAAGTATTATCTGAGTGTGATCCTGTAGATATACTTTGGGATAATATCAGAATTCAATACACCGCAATCATCCGATCACAAAAAATCATGTATGTTTCAGATCAGGATGATATCTCAAGAGAGGAATCAGGATGGTCTTCAGGGGAAGGAGGCAGCTCAACGACTTTGGCGCTACAATATGCCTGGGATAAGCAAGCGAACTTCCTCAATGCCCAATCAAGGGCAATAAGTACGCTGAACAATTCGATCAAGCAATTTGTTGCTATTGCTGACGAAGAAGATGAGCGACGTAAGAAACTAGAATTGATGTCAGTACAGATCAGAAAAGCCGAGTCAGAAGCCCGCATCCTTGAAAATACGGCTGATAAACTGACAGCAGGAGGAAAAGGAAACGAGTTGCTTCAAGCCTTGTTAGACGTCAAGACAGGGGGGAATGTCAATGGCGATCCAGTTCAGCCTGAAACAGACTCAAAACATTAATCAAATCATTCAGGGGATTACCTTTGAACTTAATGAGGGCACACCTCGTTCGGGCAAGACAACCTCTGATATCTTCAAGATGGCTGATTTTTATTTGAGATCACCTGATCAGAATCACCTAGTCTGTGCTTATAACCAAGAGCAAGCCTTCCGCATGTTTATGGACGGTGACGGCCTGGGATTGATGCATATCTTTGAAGGCGTATCTGATATACGGCACGATGAACACGGAGATCATCTGTTACTATACGCACCTAACGGAGACAAGAAAATCTACTACAAGGGTGGCGGCAAGGTAAACTCTGTTGGTGCGATTACAGGTATGTCCTTAGGCAGTGTGACCTTTCTTGAATTCAATCTACTGCATAAAGATTTCATCAATGAATGTTTTAGGCGGACGTTTGCAGCAGAGTGGCGCTATCATTTGGGTGAGCAGAATCCGCCCGCACCAAATCACCCTAACCTAGAATTACTGGAACGTTTCGAGAAATCGGGGCGTTTTTTATTTCGTCATTGGACTCCTGATGATAACCCGATATTGAGTAAGGACAGAAAAGAACAGCTTTATCAGGAATTATCCAGCAGTGAATATTTGCTTGATCGTGACTGGTACGGGAAGCGAGTGCTTCCGCAAGGTGTCATCTACTCAATGTTCAGCAAAAAGAAAAATGTCGTCTCCAGAATTCAAGGTAATGTGATAGAAACATTCTTTACCGCTGACGGAGGTCAATCAGACGCAACTACGTGCGCTTTCTGGGTCGTTACGTTCAAAGATGGCAAATACTACCTGTACCGCTTAGCGAACTACTACGACAGCGGATCAGACACAGGCGTGACGAAAGCCATGTCCGTTTATGCTAAAGAGATCAAGCAGTTTATAGAGTGGTGTTATAAAAAATGGAGTCATCTGCCACATTGGAATCACTTCTTCGTCGATCCTGCCTGTTTGACACTAAGAACCGAATTGGATTTGCAAGGAATACTAACAGACAAGGCTGATAACAACAGCAAAGATAAAGTTTCAAGTAATGGCTTAAAGATTGAAGTAGGAATAGAGAGGCTTCAGAACACGATTGCAGGTGGGCAATTCCTTCTGCTAGACAGCGGTGATGAATTCGACCACTACAATTTTGAAAAAGAATTATCTATGTACGTTCGGAACGATAACGGGCTACCGATTGATAAATATAATCACGCATTGGATGAATCAAGATATGGCAACAATTACTTTTATAAAACTTACATTGCCTAACGAATCGAGGTGTAAATATGCTAGAAAAACTAAAGAATTTTTTTAAGAAAGGGGGCGCAAAATTGGGAGTAGTTCAAGAGCTAAACAGTATTACAGATCACCCGAAGATTTCAGTTGATCCTAAAGAATATGACCGCATTCAAGAAAATAAAGTCCTTTATAAATCCGTCTTTCCCGATGTCAGTTATCTAACAAGCGAAGGATTGACAAGCAAAAGACCGTTTCACTCACTGAATGTACCTAAAATCGTAGCTAAAAAGCTATCAAAGCTTGTTTTTAATGATGGTTGCACGATTAGCGTCGATGACCCAAAGGCGGATGAATTTCTGCAGCAAGTCTTTAAAGATAATAAGTTTGATAAAAATTTCGGTGAGGAATTAGAAGCAGGCTATGCCATTGGAGGAATAGTCCTCCGTCCATATCTCGATGTAGGCACACAGACAATTAAGATCGCCTATTGCAGAGCTGATACCTTCTATCCGCTAGAATCAAACACAAATGACGTGACTGAAGCAGCAATCGCTACAGTTACTCAACAGGCAGAAGGTCAAACGATGGTTTATTATACTCTCTTGGAATTCCATGTTTGGGAGAATGGTAAATATTTTATCCGTAATGAACTATATCGATCAGAAAAAGCTGACGTTGTGGGCCTTAAAGTGGGGCTAAAGACTCTTGAAAAATACAAAGACTTAGAGAAAGAAACTGAGATGAAAGGTTTTAGTCGTCCGATCTTTGTCTATATCAAACTTGCTGGAAAAAACAACATCAATCTATCAAGTCCTATTAGCTTAGGAATCATTGACAACGCAAAAAGACAAATTAAAGATATCAATGAAAAATACGATGAGTTCATGTGGGAGATTGAGGAAGCAAGACGTAAAATTTTAGCGTCGGACCATTTCTTTAAAGTCAGATATGACGACAAAGGAAATCCGATACAGAGGTTTGATAGTAAGACCAGCGTCTTTCAACGGTTAAAAACCGATGAACCTCTCATCGACGAATTCGCTCCTACGCTACGTTCAAGTGAGTTCATCGCAAGCATAAATTTCATTCTAAGAATCATAGAGCTTCAGACAGGATTCAGTTCAGGAACATTCTCGTTCGATGGGCAATCTGTTAAAACAGCAACTGAAATTATTAGTGAGAACTCAGAAACTTTCTCTACTCGTTCAGATAATGTCTTGATCGTAGAACAAGCACTAAAAGAGTTAGTTGTCACTATTTTTGAGTTAGCCAATGCTTCAGGATTACACCCGATTTCAGAGGCCCCTGGGATTAACATTGATTTTGATGACGGTGTTTTTCAATCGCAAGATGCAAAAGCGGATTATTACGGAAAACTGACTACATTAGGACTAACCTCTAAACTAAGAGCGATACAAAAGGTTCTTGGAGTTACTGAAAAAGAAGCCAAGACCATTATTTCTGAAATCAATGCAGAAACTCTTGGATCGGATTATGCAGAGAATGAAGAGACTAAGTTGAGAGAAAAATACGGAAGTGATGAGTGATGCCAATAACGCCACATCAATTAAGTTTATGGTCCAGCAATATGTCCCATATTTACCAGTCACTAGAGGGAGAACTGATTCGATTAATCATTAAACGATTAAATAATGGATCAGGTAATATTCTTGATTGGCAGAGAGACAAGCTGCAAGAATTACGGTTATTCAATCAAGATTCTGCGAAATTGATCTCTGAGGCTACAGGATTATCAGAAAAAGAAGTAAAACGGATGTTTGAAACTTCAGGGGGCAAAATTATCGGAGAGATCGACAAAGAAATGCCCTATAAAACGTTAGCTTTACCCACTAATCTAGATACAATCATGAGAGCTTATTTTAATCAGGCTTGGGGAAATATAGACAACTATGTGAATCAAACCTTGCTATCTACGAATTACGGGCATTTACAAGCAACTACACTTATGTACAACGAAATCATTAATAAAACGGCTGCCGCTTTCAACACAGGACTATTTACATTCGAGGAAGCTCTAGAACGAACGATAAGAGAATGGGCTCAAAAAGGAATCAAGAGTACATTCACAGATAAAGGCGGTCATACATGGTCATTAGAACGCTATGTGAGAACTGTTTTGAAATCTACACTAAGTAATACTTACAACCAGCTAAGAACGGATAGAATGGCTGAGTATGGCGTCTATACGGTGCTTGTTACCAGTCACATGGGAGCTAGATCAGAGTGTTCATTGATTCAGGGGAATGTGGCTGATTTACGGCCTAATATTCCAGCAAATAGTGAGTATAGAAGTATTTATGATCCTTATTGGCGGGCTGACTATGGTACAGCAGGAGGACACCGAGGCATCAACTGCCGCCATTTACATGTCCCGTTCATTCCAGGAGTAACTACAAACAATCAGCCTAAATATGAAGCAGCCGAAAACAAAGAAGTTGCTAAACTTACACAAAAGCAGAGAGAACTAGAACGCCGTATTGTTAAGTTTAAGAAAAATAGAATGGTGTCCGAGGCAATGGGGAATAAAGAAGGCGTTGCAGCTTGGCAGAAAAATATCTCTACCGCTCAAAAAGCTATTCGCGATCTGGTAAAAAGTAACGACTATCTTGCGAGGAACTATGCAAGAGAAAGAGTTTATACACCTTTGAATACATTGCTAAAAGATTTTAAATATGAGAACGAAGCCTAGTGCATTTACTAAGGCTTTTTATTTTGCCTTGTTTAGCTGACTAAGGCGTTAAAGATAAGTCGCCCATTCGTGGTCGTTGCCACGTAAAAACTCGAAAGGATGATAAAAGCATGAAAAGAGAACAACTAAAAGAATTAGGTTTAACCGATGAACAAATGGGGTCAGTAATGGCTTTACATGGTCAAACTGTAACTGATTTAAACAAGGCGCTTGCTTCTGCAGAGCAGGAACGTGATCAGTTCAAAGGTCAATTAAAGACCAACCAAGAGGAATTAGACAAGATTAAAGATTCCGTCAAAGACAATGAAGATTTGACGAAACAACTGTCTGAATTACAGACCAAATTTGATGAATCAAAAACCAATTCTGACAAACAACTTGCTGAGCAGCAGAAAGATTTTGCAATTAAATTAGCCCTGAAGGAAGCTAACGCTTTAGACGAAGACATTGTCCTCGGTCAAATTGATAAAGAGACAGTGAAAGTCGTTGACGGTAAACTACAAGGCTTCGAAGAACAACTAAAAGGGCTTCAAGAGAACAAAGCTTTCTTGTTTCAGCAAAAAGACCCGAAAGAAAATGGGGAAGGGAAACCTACTCCACAGTTTGTGGTGGGTGGAAATCCGACAGGTTCTGGGGAAGGTGCAAAAACTTTGGTACAAAAAATTCAAGAAAGATTAGGTGAATAATTATGGCATTAGTATTAGATAGTAAAGATTTAGCAACTATTGACAAGGAATTTAAAGCAGGTTCTCAAGTATGGGATATCTTGACACAAGGGGCAAAAAGTATCACTCCTGCCGATTTTGTCGGAGTTAATGAAGTCCGTATCAATAAAATGACTGGTTTTATGGATGCGACTCAATACAAACGTAATCAAGACAACAGCCGAAAAGCTATTGATATTTCAAAAGAAACGATCAAATTAACGCACGAAGATTGGTTCGGTTATGATGTGGATCAACTAGATCAGTCAGAAAGTGCAGCATTAACAATTAACAACATTGTAACAGAGCATAAACGTCTGATCTCTGTGCCACACCGTGATCGAGTAGCAATGCAAGTATTATTCGACAACGCAGGTGAAAAAGTAAGTGAAACGTTGACTACTGAAAATATTCTTGACGCCTACGATGCAGCAGAAGAATATATGACCGACAATGAAGTTCCAGGTGGATATGTAATGTTTGTATCTGCTAAGACATATCGTCTACTTAAAAACGCTAAAGGTGTTAGCAAAACTTTCACGGTGAACCAAATGTCAATCGCTGGTATTGATCGTACTGTCGCACAACTTGACGGCGGTGTTCCAATTATGAAGGTAGCAAAAGACCGCATCAACGGGCTTACTATTGATGACACGATTAATTTCATTGTTACACCACTAGAAGCAGTGGCTCCGATTGTGAAATTTGGTACGGTTGATACAGTGCCTGCTTCTCAAGATCGCAGCGGTTACCGAGATACGATCAAAGGGCTAGACTACTACGATGCGATTGTATTCGATAATGCTAAGAAAGCTATTTATGCTTCTTACGTCCCAAAAGCGTAGCCCCAACAGGAGTGAGTTTGAATAAAACATCCTTAACTCTTGAAACAGGGGCTGATGAAATTTTGACTGCTGTAGTTGAACCTCAAAACGCTGAAGATAAAACAATTTCATTCAGTTCAAGCGATGAGTCAATCGCTACAGTAACACCAAAGCAGGGGAAAGTAACTGGCATTAAAACAGGAAATGCCAAGATTATTGTCACAACATCAAATGGCTTAACTGCCGACTGTGATGTGACAATTACAGAAAAAAGTGGGGGAGCATAAGCTTCTCCCTTTTTTATTAAAGGAGGGAGTTTATGAGCTACCTTGAATTTTCCGAATTTCAGGAATTAACAGGTAAGACTGAGGATTTCAAAGAATTATTTGAGAAATATCTGATAAAAGCTGAAGCGGTCCTTGATCACGAAACACAGGACTTTTATCAGTTTAATGATATTAAAACAGACGAAGTTACATTCCGAGTAAATAAATTCAAAAAAGCATTATGTGCTCAAATTATTTACTTTGGTGATCTCAACGCTGACACGTTTGAAAATCTAAATAGTCAGCCTCAAATGTTTACAATTGGTTCGACAACTGTCTCCAATGTTAGTCGTTACAATGCAGGAGGCTCTAATGAGAGTAAATCCTTAGTAGCTGAAGATGTCTACCTTTACTTAGAAGGCACTGGTCTATTATATCGAGGTGTTCCGTCATGTTGATTCAAAAACCACCTAAGGAAACACTCATAGAAGAATTTGATTATCGCGAATTTTTAGGCGAAGGGGATTATAACAAACCTCGATATGGTGAAAGCATAAAGGTGAAATCGGTTCGTATAGATCGAACTCCTAAATATACTTTCGGTTCACAAGGAAAACAGATACTGTTCAATGCAACTGTCTTTTGCTACGTAGGATTGACAACACCTTTACCCGAATTTAAGGAGCAAGACATGCTTATCTTTGACGGAAGAGAGCACACCGTTGTCAGTGCTGCTGTTTTTAAAGAGCCTTATGTAGATCAGATATATTCCTATGAAATCGGGGTGATCTAATGGGAATCAAAATAGATTTGAAAGGCGTAAAAGCTAAAACTAGCGCACAAGCTTTCGATAGAGGTCGATACGCTTTAGGTAATCAAATGATCGCTGATATGAACCAGTTCGTCCCGATGCAATCAGGGGGCGGAATTTTGAGGCAAACAGCACACCTCTCAGGTGATAATACCGAAGTTATTTATGATACACCATATGCTAAAGCTCAGTATTATGGGACAAACGGAAAAGCTGTTTTCAGAAAGTATTCTACACCAGGCACAGGCAAGAGATGGGATTTGAAAGCTAAATCACTTTACCTCCCTGCTTGGAAACGAAGCTTTATGAAAGGGGCGGGTTTTAACTAATGGACTTTATCGATCAATTAAAAAATAAAATCAATTCAATTCCGAATATGCCGATACAACTAAGAAAAGGATATCTGACCACTGATGAAAGTTTAGTCATTTATCCCCTACCTGGTGGGCAAGTCAGTAGAGAGTATTATGACGGGACCAAAGATGAATTGCTTAATTATGAATTAGCAATGAGGTCAAACGATGGCAACAAAATAGAACAAACGTTGTGGCTTATTTCCGATTATATAGAACGGATAGAAACGATTGAAAGCCAAGACCAATCATTTGAGTTTAATAGTTTAAGAGTTACCAGTAAGCCGTTTATCAACGAAGCGAATGAGCAGAACTGGTTCATTTTTTTATTAGATTTTCAAGTAAGCCTAACAACATTCAAGGAGGAAAACTAAATGTCAACAAAAGGAAATTTTATCAGAAAACATTATTTAGCACCCTATGTGGTAGGTAGTGACACCGCCCCAAAGGAAGCAGATTTTCACCGCTTAGCCAATCGAATCAGTAATATTACTGACGATAGTTCAGACGAAACGGATGCATCTGTTTTTTATGATTCAGAAGACGGAAATGCGGAAGAATCTTTATTAGGCCGTACTGAAGTATGGACTTTTGAAGGTCAATATGATGCGGAGGACCCTGCACATCAAATCGTGGCAAATGCTCGACGAGCAAATGATGACGGTCGTAAATTGTGGCACCGTATCGAAGAAACAGATGGCTCGGTAGTGGTTGGATTAGCCAAAATCTTTGATCCGAAGGCGGGGGGTGGCGATGCGACTGCAAAAGAAATCTTGAGTGGTAGAATCGCTTATATTAAAAAACCAGAGGTGACGCCTGCACCTCCCAGCGGCGAATAAAGCACTAAGAATACTAATTGATGGGCAAGAACTATTATAGGTTCTTGCCCTTTTTGGAGGGAAATGGAAATGTCAAAAAGTTTAGATTTTGAGTTGAAACGAGAGGGGTTCCCAGTCAATGTTGGACCAGTTGAATTTTTTATCGGCACATCAATTGAAGACTTACAACGCTTTTTTGGTCTTCAAGAAGAAATTGACAAAAAAATTGAAGATTTAAGTAAGCAGTTAAACACCATTGAAAATTTAGAAAAAGCAAATCAAAAAGAACTTGAGTTAGCTGTTGAGCTTACGAAAGAACTTACTCGTATTCAATACGATGCCGCACTAGGAGACGGCGCTTTCGATAAAATTTATGAAGTCTTTCCTCATACGGATGTTTTAGCTGAACAGCTTGACACAATCATGTTTGCAATCGCCGAAAGAATATCAGAAGAAACAGCCAAAAGGTCGGATAAATACAATAAGAAAAAAGCGGACTTGTTGAAGAAAAAAATGAAAAAGAAAAAACAGTAGGGATTCGTTATGAAATTAAATGATCCTTTAGTTTCTGATATTGAATTTAACGGCGTGACTTTTCCGCTTGATCTTTCGTTTGATAACGTCTTAGATGTTTTTGAAATCTTGAAAGATGAAACTCTAGAAAATTTTGAAAAAGTAGACTCTTGCTGTGAGCTACTAATCGGAGAAAATGAACTTTCCTTCACTGAACAGTCGGAGCTGTTTACTTTCATCTTGGAGAATCATATTCATTCAAGTGAGCAGCAATTTATAGAGGTTGATATTTTAGGCAACCCTATGCCGAATCAGGAAGAGAGAGTCATAGATATTGAGTTAGACGCAAAATTCATTTATGCGTCTTTTTTTGTGTTAGGGATCAATCTTTTTGAGCAGCAGGGTAAATTATCCTGGACTGAGTTTCAAGCTCTTCTAGAAGCTTTACCTGACGAGAGTGTCATGTCAAAAATAATCAATATCCGACAGTGGTCGCCCTCTAAAGGTGATTCACAAGAACATATTTCAGAAATGAGACGGCTACAAAAAAAATATGCTTTACCAGGCACAGAATTAGAGGATGGTGAGGAACATGGCTGATGGAAGTATCGTTATTTCTGTCGATGTTGACGGCAAAGGTGTAACAATCCTTAATGATCAACTAGACAAATTAGGCGGCAACAGTACAAAAGCTTCAGGTGGTATTAAAGACCTTGTCACTTCCATTGGGCTAGTCAAAATCGCTTCTGTAGCATTTGATGTTCTTAAAAATTCACTGGATGCCGCCATAAGTCGTTTTGATACGATGCAAAAATTCCCTAAGGTTATGGATGCTTTAGGCTTCAGTGCAGATGAATCTAGCAGAAACGTGAATAAGTTATCTGATGGAATCGACGGGCTACCAACCAAACTAGATGACGTAGTAGCAACGGCTCAGAGGATGACTTCTGTAACAGGGAATCTTGATAAATCTACTGATGCAACGTTAGCGCTAAACAACGCTATGCTTGCTAGTGGGGCTTCTACTGATGATGCTTCACGGGGGATGGAACAGTATATTCAAATGTTATCAACGGGTAAAGTTGATATGCAGAGTTGGAGAACCTTGCAGGAGACAATGCCTATCGGATTACAAAAAACAGCCGAGGCTATGGGGTTTCTAGGGCGAACTGCTCAGGTCGATTTATACGCAGCCTTAAAAGAAGGAAAAGTCACCTTCGATCAATTTCAAGATCAATTAATAGAACTAGGTACAGGAACAGGCGAACTCGCTAAACTTGCAAAAGTTAACAGTGAGGGGATCGCAACTTCATTTGGCAACTTAAAAAATGCGGCTGCTAAAGGGATTGCGAATATCATTGAAGCTTTAAATGATTTATCAAAAGCTACTACGGGTAAAAATATCGCTCAAAACCTCGATAGCATGAAGGTTTTAGTAAATGCAACGTTTAAATCAATTACAACGGTCATCAAGAGTTCAACGCCGATAGTCGCCGCTTTCGTTACAGTTTTATCTAGTTTAGGAAATGCCATAAAACCTCTGATTCCAACTATCACAAGCTTTGTGGCTACGTTTGTAGCTTTGAAGATTGTAAAAGAAGTAGGTACCTATTTTAGTAATACCGAAGCCTTTATCAGATTGTATATTGTAGCTACAGAATTGGCTGCTTTAGCAACTAGTTCGTTAGCTAGAGAGCAGCTTTTACAGTCTGTAGCAACCAAAGCGAATAACGTTTTGATTGCAGCTAAAACAGCGTTGCTGGTTGTCCAAAATACAATAATGGGTGTGCTAACAGGAACTACTAGTTTGGCTGCCGCAGCAACTACAGCTCTTTCAGCAGCTATCCAATTCTTACTTGGTCCTATCGGTTGGGCTGTGGCTATCATAGGTTCATTAGTTGCGGTTACAGTGAATCTTTGGAAATGGTTCAACAAGGAATCAGAAGAAGTCAAAGCTTTACGGGGTGAGCAAGAAGAACTAATCAAGACCACCGATGAAATGGCTAAAAAAAATGAAGATGCAGCTATCTCAAGAAAAGGCGAAATCGACAAATTAGCTGAAACTAAAGCAAACTACACGGCTTTAATTGAAGAGATGGACATGCTTTCAAATAAAGAGAAGCTTAGTAACTCCGAGAAAAAACGTATGACAGAGATACTTGAAGTTCTTAATGGTAAATTAGGGGACCTTAATCTTGTCTATGATGAACAGAATAATATTCTTGCTGAACAGCCAGAAAAAATCCAACAGCAAATTGATGCTTTTCATGCCTTAGACGAAGCTTCCAGCGCACAAGAGCGTATCAATGAAATGCTGAAACAACGTAACGACAATGAAGCTAAGTTGATGGAAATCAATATTGCAAGAGAGCGCTGGAACGAGACGTTGAAGCAGTCGAGTGGAAGCATCAAAGATGCAAAAGAAAACATATCACAGATGAATGAAGAAGAACAAAAACTTTTAGATGCCCAAAGTTCTTTGCAAGCTGAGATTATAAAGACGGCCGATGATGCGGAAAGCTCTTTACAGCGTGCGGCAGCAGCGACGGAGGGCAGTGTTTTACAACAAACAGTTTCATATGACGCCTTGCAGGGAAAAAATAAGGAAGTCATGGATGCTCTGAGAGCCGAGTACCAATCTCTAGAAGAAAAAGTAGGGAATGTTTTTGATGCAATCGACCAAAAACAAGCAATCTCAACTGATCAAATGATAGCTAATCTTCAAAAGAATCAAGAAGCTGTTTCTCAGTGGAGCGAAAATATAGCAATCCTAGCTGAAAGAGGGATAGATCAAGGGCTTTTAGAACAGTTGAGAAAGATGGGTCCTGAGGGAGCTGCCCAAGCAGCGGAACTTGTAAATTCATCAGATATAAAATTGCAGGAATTGAATGAAGTCTATAGGCAATCAGGAGAAACCTCACTAAACGCTATGAGAGAAGGGCTACAACTTGGTAAACACGGCGTAAATGAAGAAATCGCTTCAATAATACCGACACAAAAAGAAACTCTATCTAGTCAAGTTGCAGAAGCTAATTTCAGTGAAGTAGGTAAAAATGCAGTTGATAACGTTTCTTCAGGTGTAGAAAATGCTCGAAACGCTCTTAATGAATCAATGAAAGGGATAATTACTCAAAGTGAAGCTGCTGTGAGAACAGAACTACAGAATTCTAATTTCAAGGATATAGGTCTTTCTATCCCACAAGGACTAGAAAAAGGGGTAACTGATGGGAAAGAGCAGCCTATAAAATCAGTAACAGAGATGACGGATGACCTCATAAAAGGAGCTAAAACTAAGCTTGATACTCATTCCCCTTCTAAAGTGTTTCATGAAATTGGTGAAAATGTCACTCAGGGTTTATCAAATGGTATTGAAGGTCAATCTGCAGCAGCCATTCAAGCAGTTCATACACTTGTAGAACAAATCATTCAAAGCACTAACGGACTTTCTGATCATATGGTGAGTATTGGGCAATATGCAATGATGGGCTTAGCCAACGGGATTTATTCTGGATCAGGTGCAGCTTTGGATGCGGCTCGTTCTGTAGCTAATAGCATTACAAATACCATGAAATCTGCATTAGACATTAATTCTCCTTCGAGAGTCATGAGAGATGAGGTTGGTAGATTCTTGCCTCAAGGTGTGGCTGAAGGTATTGAAAAAGACACAGGAGTCGCTTTATCGGCGATCGATAAGTTAAGCAATCTATTATCAGGCAGAATAACTCCTGAAGCTGCATTAAATATTCCGCGTTTCAGTGAAAGCAAACATACTGAAATAATAAAATCTAGAGACACCTCTAGTGGATATCAGGCACCTACTATTTCAATTAACATAGAGCATGCCGATCTCAGCAGTGATCGAGGAATTGAAGAAACGTCCAAACAGTTGGCACTTTTAACAGAAAGAGAAATGAGGGGGAGCTTAACATGAATTTATTAGATTATCCATACTTTCAATTTAGAGGACGTAAGTCTAATGAGTTTAGTATGAGGATTAGAAATGAAATGTCTTTTGTTGTCCCTCAGGCAGCACTTGAACTTCAATCAGTAGATGGCAGAAGCTCATCTATTATTTACGACCGTAACAGGTTCGAGGATTTTGAGAAGGTATTTCCTGTTCGTATATATAAAGAGCGTGATCGAACCATTGCTGCCCAGTTGCGAGATATTGCTGGGTGGCTTTATTTAGAACGAGGGTATAGCCCTTTGGAATTCAGTGAATATCCTGAATATTTTTATAAGGCTTTAGGCTACAGCGGTGCTAGTGCGAAGGATGAACGAAGAGATCGGCTCGATATTGATTTCTCTTTCAAATGCCAACCTTTTGTTTTTAGAAAAGACGGTGAAGATGAGCGAGACGTAAAAAGTGGCGAAGGGATCACAAACCCTGAGAACTTTTCTAGTTTTCCTCTTATCAGCTTCAATAAAACCACAGCATCAGTTGACAGTAATATTTATATAAACGGCCGTCAATTCAGAATAGCCAAGGAAGCAGGAACTGGAATCATCACCATTGATAGCGAGAACGGCATAGCTTATAAAGCAGGTGGTGTAAATGTATCGAAACAGTGTTTCATGGCAAACGGAAAATATGATCCTATCGTATTGGAGCCTGGGAGGAATGAAATTAGCTATACCAATTTGAATCAATTTAAAATAAAACCACGATGGAGGAATTTAGCCGTATGAGCACACTCATTTTACATGATAAAAGTAACAATAACTGGGGTTCACTCGGCTTAGGACCCCTAAGCGATGCAATCAATCCTCTCGTTACAAGAGGGAAAAATAGCAGCTATGAATTGACATTTGATTATCCTGTGAATGGACCTATGTTCAAAGAACTGAAAATCGGTCGATGGATTGTTACTGATGCGGGTCCTACAATTCAAGCTCAGAATCAACGTCTAGAGATTGCGAGTATATCTAAGCCAATTAAAGGAATTGTATCAGTCTATTGTGAACATTATAGATATCAACTATTGAGAACGATTGTCAAGACAGGTGCAGAATATGGAAATATCCCTGCCCAAACAGCATTAAATTATTTGAAGAACCAAATGGAGCCTAAAGGGGAATTTACCTTCTATAGTGACATACTCACAAGAGGGAATATTAGCTTTGCGGATCCGTCTAAATATGCAAATGCTCAGGAAGTTCTTGGTGGCGTTGAAGGTTCTATTTTAGATACTTACGGCGGGGAATATGTATTCAATAATAACCAAGTGCAATTATTTGCTAGTGCAGGAACTGAGAAGAATGTTGTGATCGCTTATGGGAAAAATTTAACGGATATCGTTCAAGAGGAATCAATCGAAAATACATATTCCTCTGTTTATGGATGGGCCAGGATTGGCAATGGTGAGGATGAAAAAATAATCACACTACCTGAAACCTATCTAGACAGCGATTATGTAGGGAATTATACCCAAAGACGTATTCAGATGGTAGATTTCAGTGATAAGGAACCACAGACCGTAGATCAGCTGCGAACTCTTGTAAAAAATTTTATAAAGAATAACAAAGTCGGTGTGCCCAAAGTAAGTATTAAAGCAAGTTTTGTTGATTTAGCAAGTTCAGTTATTAGTGGGGATTTAAGAACTCTCGAAGAAGTTGATTTATGTGATTATGTCACAGTAGCTTTCAACGAACTTGATATTAATACCGAGGCGCAAATCGTAAAAACAGTATGGAATGTACATTTGAATCGTTATGAGTCTATCGAATTAGGCGAGGCAAGGTCCAGTTTTGCTAAGGTAATCATAGATTCTCAACCTGATGTAAAAGAGATTATTAATAAAGTTGATTGGTTAGAAAAAGCTCAAAAAGAAGCCTCAGACATTATTAAAAACCCAGGTAAAGGGCACGTAGTTATCTATCCCAGTATCGCTGATCCTCAAGAATTATTAATTTTAGACACGACTAGCATCAACACAGCTAAAAAAGTGTGGCGTTGGAATATCGGAGGCTTAGGCTTTAGTTCTACTGGCTATAACGGAACTTATGGTTTAGCGATGACTAATAACGGCGCAATCGTGGCAGATCGTATGACTACGGGAACTCTGAGGGCAATAAGCATTATCGGTGTTAGCATCACAGGTACGACTATTGACGGCAGTATTATCACCAGTAGTAATGGTTACAACCGTATTATTTTGGCAGATGGCACTATAAAGAATTATTATGGAAATATTATTCGTTCAGTTTTAAGTCCTACGGATTTCAAAGTTAATGATAGCAATGGAATTAATTTAATGACATTGGATTCACGGGGAATCAGCATGAATAAACAAAGCTCTTCCACCCCTTTGGGAGGATTAGGAAGGGGAAGCGATAAGGCAACAAGCAAAGAAGAAATACACATCTATGCAGAAACAGGTAATATCGCTAGTTTAGGTGTTAAAGAAGGCGGTTCGACGACAGATATCATAAGAAAATTTGCTGTATCTAGTGCAGGTGCGCATATTTCAAATTTAATAATGGGTGGCTCCTATGTTGGCGGTTCAGGGGAAATCTCGAATGCTTATCTTAAAAATACAGGCGTAACGTCGTCTTTTACTGTTTATAATAATGTTCCACTAGGTTTTTACAGTAATTTAAATATGAACGGTTACTCAATTCTCAATCAATCAGATATTAGGCTTAAAGAAAATATTGAGGCTACAACAGTGAATGGGATCAAGGAAACAAAGAAAATTCAAATGGTTGATTACGATTGGCGTCAGAATTATCGATCAACAGATGTCAAGCTTCAGCCACCGAAAGAACGCCAATTCGGGATGATTGCACAGTATTCTCCGTTTTTATCTACAAAAAGTGAAGAGGATGCTTATCTTAAAATTGATGTAAACAAGCAAATAAACTTAAATACTTTAACCAATCAAGAGTTGATCTCGATCGTTGAGGAACAAGAAAAGCGTCTTTCACGATTAGAGCAACTACTTGGGGTAGAAAAGGAGGTTTCAGATGGCGTATAAGATTTTAAATTTAGATTTAGCCAAAGAACCCAAATTGACCCCCATCATTTATGGTCGGGTGGGCGATCAAGATATGCAAACCATTACTGTTAATGTGACTAGACGAGATGAGCAGATTAATCTAACAGGTTACACAGTAACCTTTGAAGGTGTGACGGGTGGAAATACCAAAATATATGACACTACGGGCATTAATGGTTCAAGTTTAGCTACTGGAACTTTTCAATATACATTTCCTAACAAAGCTTTTTCGGCTGCTGGAAAATATCACCGTGCATATTTCTCTTTTGTAAAAAGTGGTCAAAGAGACACGACGGGCGAATTCACCGTAATCGTAGCAGATAATTCAGATATCGATGCGAGCGAAGCTGAGACGATTATCACTGAATATAATAAGTTAGTTGAAAAACTTAATAAAACTTATGAGGAAGCTGTGAAAAGGCTTGATGATGATTATGAAGTGATTGCTGGACGGGTAAAAGAGATTGAGGCTGAACTAGAAGCTTTGAAAAAATTGATTGCAGATTATCAGACCTCGGTTGATCAAACTGCAGCAGATGCAAAAGTTGAAATAAGTGACACATTAAAAAGAGCCTTGGATGCAATAGATGAAGCGTTAGCGAAATTGTCATCGGCTGATATTGTAAACAAGACTGATTTATTGAATTTTATTTCTGGTGAAAATATCGAAACCAAATTTACAAGCAACTTAGTTGATAAAGTTAATGGGAGTTTAGTGGAAAATCCAAATATTGTCTATGCTAATACTAGTGTTGATTTATTGAGTCCTGACAAATTTAACTATGAAATATCTACACCTGGGTACCAACTAGTAAATAATTTAGATGATTTGCATTATATCTCCCAAATAAAAGAGGTAAACCGAATAAGACAAATCTGCGTTGCATTTAATGTAGTTGAAGATATCGAAAGAAAAACACCTTGGGTGTTCACACAGCATAACGCAACTACCCTTGATCAAAAAATTGAACTTGTAAGAAAACTAGTGGACGGGACAATACACCCTATCGTCTATGCAAGCGGAAGTGGAGCACATTCTACTAATCCGGGAGCAACACGTGCTCAAGTGAATATGCAGATTTGGGGGACAACTTGGCACGGCGGTGCAGTTAATACTACTAATAAAATTTCATTACTCGAATATAAAAATCAGACAGGACAAAGAATTCAAAATGACGGGTGTGTGTATATAATTGTTTATGCTCCTGTAAGTGACGGAGTTGTAGCTAGTACCGTTAATCTAGATTATGCGGCTCTTGAATACACCATATCAACAAGTTTGAGTGATTCCTACACCGCAAAACAAGATTTTATCAAGCATTTAGATGATAAAGAAAACCCTCACGGAGTAACTGCTGCGCAAACGGGTGCTGTTGCCTTAACGGGTAATCAGACAGTAAATGGCACAAAGGACTTTCAAACGGCTCCGACTGTTAAAGGTGATACTCTAGAACGTGTTCAAGGTGTTAAGTCTTATAATTTTACAGACAAAATTGATAAAACTTACTGGACTAGTGGTACAGTGTGGATTGGTCGAGCGGGTGATGTTGTGACAATTTCATTCCAAGCAGCTTGGAAAGTTAAGTCTTGGGGAGCCGCATTACTTTGGGAATTACCTAAAGAGTTTCAAAGTGATATGGCTACATTGAGTTTTACAGGTTCCCATCAATCAACTGGTAAAGGTGTTGTATTTAGAATCACCGACAGCGGAACGAACTTGTATATTATGGGTTCAGATATCGCAGAAGGAGTTTTCCTTACAGTGTCTTATCCAGCTAAATATAAATTATATGAAATCTAAAAGCGATTAAAGAAGGTGAATTTATGGGAATTGAACCCTTACTAGCTAATGCAACAGAAATTAGTTTTGCTGTTCTGTTTGTGGCATTGTTTATTTGGGTCATGCGAAAGAACGACGAGCGAGAAAATCGGTATCTTAAACGCCTAGATGATAAAAATAAGGTGATTACAGAACAGCAACAGTTTATCAGCGATCAGACAAAGACTATGTCTGAGATATCAGAAACGGTCAAAGAGACGAGTAATAATGTCAGAGAAATCACGATTGAAATTCACTCTATTAAAGAGCAAATTAAAAAGTAGAAAGGGAGAAAGCAATGGATAACATTTTAGCAGCAGCAACCACAATTATTGCGTTTGTACTAGCCTTTACACAACTGATTAAGAAATATACGAAAGCGGATAGCAAATGGCTACCGCTTTTAAATTTATTAACAGGTTTATTTTTAGGGATAGCTTGGAGCCTTTCATTTGCACCTGATCAAATGATAGTTTTTGTTTGGGGCGGAGCTATTGCTGGTTTAGCAGCAGGGGGCTTTTATGATTTGGGTGCTAACACTTTCAGAAAGGACGATGATGCTTAATGGCAAAGATTTTGTTAATCGCTGGTCATGGTGCAGGTGATCCAGGCGCGATCGGAAACGGGACTAGCGAAGCAGTTGAAACTCGCCGAGTGGTTAATGCATTAGTTTCTCCGCTGAAAAACAATGGAATGGATGTCACTGTATATGATCAAAATAAAAATGCCTTCGCTGAGGCACAAGTAGGGCGTTTGAACTTTGGCGGAACATTTGACTATGTTTTCGAGGTTCATTTCAACTCGTTTAATAGTCAGGCTAAAGGCACAGAAGCCTTTATCACAAGCTCAGAATCAAGTGATTCTATAGAACAAGATATTGTAAAAAGGTTGAGTAAATACTTTGTCAGTCGAGGAGTGAAGCGAACCAATTTTTCAGTGATCTATAACGCTAAGCTTCGAGGGATGTCTTCTTGTCTTTATGAAATGTGTTTTATAGATAACGCTGCAGACATGCAGGCTTATAATAATAATTTTAGTTCTATCATTAAAGATATGGCTAATGCCATAGCCGACGGTTTCGGAAAAACTGCAGGTAGTGGAAATGCTTCTATTCCCGAAGCACCAAATAAACAAATAACAGAAAAGGATGATGATATTATGTTTAAGTATATTAAAGTGCAAAAGAGTGGTAATGAAGAAGTATGGTTAGTGTTTGGGAATAAACGTAAACATTTAGGACCTAAAGAATTAAAAGATGCCAACTTGCTGTTGACTCGCACAGGACACTCTACAAAAGAAGAGAAATACAGCCACGATAATTATGCGCTTAAAATGATCGAAAAATTAACAGATGAAGTAAAATAAAAAGTAAAAGCCCCGCTCTCAAATTGAGAGTAGGGCTTTTTTGTTATACATCGAGTTTATCTTTTAGTGCTTCAGTTAATGTTTGAGAGAAATTAATATTTTCTTGTTGAGCTAATTCCTTTAACCATTCAGGGATTGTGACATTTGTCTTTATTCCTTTTGAATGGTATTTTCTTCTATAAGCTGCCATATCAATTCCAATTAAAGCGACCTGTTTATCAGGATATCGTTTCTGAATATCGGAAACAGTAGAGGCTTTTGGGGCTTCTTTTTCATCCTCCAACACTAGGCCTAGCACTTCCTCAGCCATCTCATAAGCTTGCTCAATAGAATCGCCTTGTGTCATTGCTGAAGGCACATCGGGAAACTGCACTAGTACATAATCACCATCTTGCTCAAATGTAGCAGGGTAAACTAATTTTGTAGACATATTATCATACCTTTCTTTAATTGACTGTATGCTATACCAACAAGCGCACGGGTTATTTTAAACCCGCTTGCTTGAGAATGTTCTGTTCTAATCCTTTTCCTAAATCTTTGTTATGCATTGGAACGATGGTGGTTGCTTTAGTGATTGGATTAAACATTTTCTTGTGGCTTCCTCGTTGTTTCATTTCTTGGAACCCGTTTTGTTCTAGCAGTTTTACCATCTGCTTAGGCGTCATTGGCATACCGTCAACTCCTTATCTCTAATTATATTATACGTATTTTATACGCATAAGTCAAGCGCTAATTTTCACATATTCAATAAAAAAGAAGGGGCAAAAAAGGGGCAAAACTTCCGCACAAGTACAAACTAGCACATTTTCTTTCTAAAGGAAAAACAGCCATAAACCCTTATTTTATAGGATTTTACACCTATTTGAACTAGCAGAAATTACGGCTGACTGATGGGTGGTATGATGTAATCTGCATCATTATAGTAAAGACAAAGACAAGGCTGTAATTCGAGTTATAACTCGAATTACAGCCTTATTTTTATTTTAAATTGACAGATTTTAATAATTATGTATAATTATGAAGGTTTAAAAACAGTAAATAAAATCATAAAGAAAAGGTGAAATGATGAAAGATTTCTTAAGTGATCAAGACAACATGAAAGTAAATGTTTTAGCAATGATCATCCAAAGAGGCGAATACGTTAAATTATCTGAAATCAGTGAACGATTGTCTTTATCAGCAAAAACGGTTCGTAGTATTATCCTCTCATTAGAAGAAAATCCCTATATTGAAGAGCAATCAATTGATATTAATTATAATAAAGTAGGGAAAATGAAATCTGTCAAAATTATCAATGGTTCTCTAACGGACGCTTCATTTTATTATTTAGAAAAATCCATCCTTTTTTTAATGATCAAAGAACTGTTTTTAAAAGGTGTATTAAATAAGAAAAAGTTTTGTTCTGATTATTTTATCAGTCCAGCAACATTTTCTAGAAATAGAACGAAGTTGAAAAGTACATTTTTATCTTTTGGTTTGTGTTTAACTAAACAAAACAGGTTAGATGGACCGGAACTGAAGATTCGTAATTTCTACTTTTTGCTTTTTTATAATGCAAGCTCAAAATGGCTGTTTTCAAGAGAAATGAAACACTTTTTGAATCATTCTTTACTTGCCCATTTTCCTGGATTGGTAAAAATCGATCCTGGGAAAAAGCAAATGCTTCGTCTGGCAATTTATATAATTATTGTCCGAAATAATCAAAATTGTCCATCTAACAAAACGCTTAAGCTACATCTTGAAGGATCTTTGAAGGAACTATATGTAACTATTGAATCTTATTTTTCAGATAGTTTTCCGTATTTTGAAAATAAAATTGCGGAGGCTCAATATTTATTCATTTTCATTTTGAAAAATCAAATAAAAAAAATAGACGAAGAGGAACTCAATATTTATGAACCTCTCAAAGAGCATAATGAAGTGATGTCGTTTTTCGCTAAAGAAATCATTACACATTTTTTTATAGAGAAAAAAGAGAGTGAGAAAAAGCTAATACCAAATATTAGTTTATATTTTATCTATTTAGAAAGCAGTTTTTTTGATATTGCTCGCTTCCAATACATAAATATTAATGAATTCTATTTTCAAAGGAATCAGTTTGAAACAAAACTGAGACAAAGTACAGAAAAAATTGCTCAAAAGTTATATCAGACTTTTCCTATATTTTTTGAGGAAATAGAACATAAAAATGAAAAAAACAGAAAGGCAATCGTCAACTCAATGGTTTCATTCATTTACAATCTCAAAATAAAATACGAGCCGCCGCTTTCTCAACCAGTTGTTTCAATATATGTTCAGAACTCTAAAGAATATGCAGAGGAAATTATTCAACACAAAATAGAAAGAGTATTTTCAAATCGAGTAGAGATAAGAAAACACTACCATCCGGATATAGATCTTTATGTTACGGACAAAGAATACGAGACACCGAATAGTAAAGCGAAAAGAATTTATGTACCAAATTATCGAGACTCATTTACAATGCATAAACTTTTTGAAGTGATCGAACATTTAATTGAAGAAAAGGTAAGTTCTGAACCATTGGAGTATATGTAAATAAGTAAATTCATTTTTTCTGTTCATGAAATTCTAGTCTAAAGGGAATTTTTGAACAATTTATTATAGAAAAAATGGTATAAATTAAATATAAAATAAAAATAATATTTCTTGTTTTTTGATAAAACAAGAAATATTATTTTTATTTTTAATTAAGCTGTCATTAGTTTTTTTCAAATCAACAAATTCATTTTAAAGGTTATTAGTTAATAATACAAGAGTTTTTTTAATTTTTTTCTATTTAAACAAAAAATAACGTAAAAAATGAACTTTTTTAGAGTGAATCCATTCTAGAATTGAGAAGATTTGTTCGATTTTGTGATTACTAGGTGTTCGTTGCCGTCAGTTTAACCGTCAAAAAGAATGAAAGGATGAGAATAATTTTGGCAAGAGGCGAAAATATTTACAAGAGAAAAGATGGACGTTGGGAAGGGAGATATCCCAAAGAGAAAAATGCAGATGGATCGATTTATTATGGCTATATTTACGGAAAAACGTATCGAATCGTTCGTGAACAACTTCTAGCAAAAAAATCGCTGATTTCTGCTTCTGAAGATAAGATACAACAGAGCTTCAAAGGGAGTTTTGCCGATTTGGTTGATTTTTGGCTTGATCAGCTAATTAAAGAAAATATAAAAGAAAGTACCTATACAAGTTATCAAAATAAATTCAATTTACACATTTTACCCGTCATAGGCAACATTCCATTGGATCAGATAAATGTTCAACAACTGGAATATTTGATTTCAAAAATGAATGAAAAACTTTCTGCATCTTCTATTCGGATCACCTTCCGATTAGTAAAAAGTTGTTTGGAAGCAGCGAAAAAACGAGGATACATTCAGCTAAATCCGGCAGAACAAATTTCTCTACCGAAAGTTGAAAGAACACAAGTCAAGGCTTTAACTCGTCAGCAGCACGCTCTTTTGTTATCAGAAAGCAGAAAGGATATCAAAGGATTACCTATCACCTTAGCTTTGGAAACTGGAATGCGTATTGGTGAAATTAGTGCTTTAAAATGGTGCGATGTTGATTTTGAACAGAATCTAATTTATGTATGCAGAACAAAACAAAGAATTTCAAATACATCAAATGGAAAAAGTAAAACAAAGCTAATCGAAACAACGCCTAAAACGCAAAGATCCAAACGATTGATACCATTAACTTCTGCTTTAAAGAAACAACTTTTGAACGCTAAATCACAGTCCTCATCTCCATATGTCGTAGAGAATCGAGGTGAATCAATTGAACCTAGAACAATCAGCTATCGGTTTGAGCGGATGAAGAAAACCTTAAATTTACCATCACTACATTTTCATGCACTACGACATACCTTCGCCACGAGGTGCATCGAGCTAGGGGTAAATATCAGTACTGTCAGTGCATTACTAGGGCATACGTCAACAAAAATGACATTGGATATCTATACACATTCAATTTTTGAAGATCAAAGAATGGCAATCGAAAAATTAAGCTCTTTAAGTAGCTGAATAAATTTAGGACACATTTTATCACCGTCAAAATAGCCGTCGATTGAAAAAAAAAGCTGTAACATAATGAAAAAATATTGATATTTCTTGTTTTATCAAAAAACAAGAAACAGCTATTTACAGATGTAGCATTTTTAATTATAGGCCAATTTATATTAAAAGGGAACGAAAAAGGTCAAGTGATTTTAGAAAGAGGGAAAGTAATTGACTAGATACATAATAAATATAATATGCATGAATAATATATCAAAACCAATAACGAAACCAGCCTGTCAGGATGTTGATTTGGAGATTGAATTTCTAGAAGAAGAGGTTGTCAGTCAAAAGAATTTTTCGGATACAGATATTATTTTTATTAATGAAAGTGATGATTTGATAAAAGTATGCGAGCTAATTTTGATGATTCGAAAAAAATCAGATGCAGTCTTATGGTTAGTTGCCCAAGGAACAATTGTGGAGCGTCAATCGATTTATATGGAATTAGGTGTTGATGGAATCATGGAAACAAGAAATAGTATTGACGAGATGATTTTAACAACAGTAAATTTAATCAAACGATTAGAACAGTTAATTCAAAAGAAATCAAATGATTCATTCTATCCATCGAAGCAATTATTAGAAACAAGATTTCAGTTGATTCCGAATAAATCTGTTTTACTAATTGACGGAGAAAAAGAAATAAATTTGACAAGGCGTGAGTATCAGCTCTTTGACTTATTATCCTCGTCGAAAGAAAAAATGCTGACGTATGAAGAAATTTCAAAGAATATGTGGGGAGAAACTAAAGAAGATAAACAGTACAGGATTAGTAATTTAGTTTTTCATTTGAGAGAAAAATTTAAAAAAAGGGATTTGGACCCTGCAATCATCAAAACCGTAAGATCAAAAGGATATACGCTGAATTACTAAAGCTATTAAGAATCTATAAAGTACTTTGAAGGACATAGTCAAAACTAAGAAAGCGTGAAGTTGGTTCTGTTTTCCTATAGGTTCTTATTATTTAAGTATATTTATATGGAAAATTGAAATAAATTTTTTATTTTAAAAATAAAAAAGAATTGATGAGAAAGGAGGAATATGATGAAAAAAAGAATATGTCGTTTGTTCATTATTTTTAGTGCTTTTGTTATCATGTTTATTTTTTATAGTAGTACCAGGATAAAAGCAAGTGAACAAAGTACCCAAAGTTCTTCTGATAGAGAAACAATCACACAACAAGTTGACCTAGACTCAAAACAAGCTGGCTCTAAAGAAAAAACAGTCAGAGATTATATTTGGACTGAGGTGAAGTTCTTTTCATATAATGATTTGGGGTGGAATCGTTTTGAACGTTTAGCTATAAGCTATCAGTTTTCAGAGGGCAAAGCAGCTAGCGCTTATACAATTGAAGATTATAAGCCACAATTTGGCTTCATTATTTATGGTCCTAGCAAACCTGAGTGGAGTGCATCTGTCAAAGCTCTTGCAAAGAATGGGGCAGGGGCTTTGATAACGACGGCACCACTGATCATCGGAAAAGGGAATCTTATTCAAGAACCTTTGAATCAAGCCGGTCATGGATCTAAATCCGCTTTAGATCTTACTAAATCTGCATCGATTATATCCAACACAAAATTTTATAAGGCAACCAATGCTAATGATGAAAAGGTATTTAAAATTGTCTATGAAATAACAAATAATCCGGCAATCTCTGATAAGTCTCAAATGTTTGATTATCATCTAAAAGTTGAGGAAATAATTTTTGGTGGAAGTAATGGACGCATAAATATTGAAACAAAGGTAACAAATTTAATGGACACACCAATCAATGATTTTGTTTTGGGGTCAAGGTATGATACGGATATAGAAGGCAGTGAATCTAGTGTACCTCTACCTGTACAATATATTGGTGAAAAACGAGGTATCTATTTTCTAAAAGAAAATTTTCGGGGAGATGCTTCTATAAAATTAAACTTTCTCTTTAATAAGAAAGGCGGTCCTGATAATTGGTCTGTAAGACAGAATTATGGAATTGGTCAGGTTTCAAAGTTTTATGATCCTGCATATACAGCATTCAATAGCTCTGGGTCTACAGGACTAGAAGCATTGGCTGGAGATAATTACAATGAAGTCGCTTATGATAAAACTCAAGTGCCAAATTCTGAAAAATATGATACAGCTGTATATATGAAAAATCAGCCAATCAACTTAGGCCCAGGAGAAACGACTGGCTATAATTTTGATGTCGGCTTAACAGTGCTCGTTAATAATACATTAAGTATTTCATTGGATGAGAGCTTAGTGGAATATGATGGTGGTTCTCACACTGTCACAGGGACATTGATTGATTCTACTGGAGCAGATAAATTAGAAAAAATCTTTTGCAAAATAGATGACGGACCATTTAAAGAAGTACAGTTAGTAAAGAGCAAATTGCAAGGTATGGAGTACACATGGAGTTGTGATATGCCAGAATCAGAATTAACACCTGCTAAAACGCGAATATTAACATTTTATGCAAAAAATGATGGAACACCTGAGAAACAATCTGCTCAAGTGACACAAAAGCTAGTTTACAATAATCCACCAGAATTAACTGTAGATAAATCAGCTAATTGGTTTGTTCCAGGAACTGATTATAGTGTTAATGGTACGTTTAAAGATATTGACACAGAAGATACGATGCTTACAATGATGTATTCACTTGATGGTACAAATGAAAAAGTACTCGGAACAGAGGAGAATCGTGAACCATTAGATACAGCTAAAACCTTTATAAAAACTATACCAGCTAATGAGCTTGGTTCAGGTAGCCATCTTTTAAAAATCTGGTTACAAGACAATCGTGGAAAAGTATCTAATATTGAAACTTATACAATAGCACCTCATAACAATCCAGAGCTTTCAGCAGAATTAATGATTGGTAATGAAGAAATTACGGAAGGAGAACGGACTACCTTCACGTCGACTTTCAAAAATAAGGCAAAGTCGCCATCTGTTTATAGAAATGTCACCTATTCAACAGTCGTTCCATTAGTAGAAAATGTTACGTTTGATTTAAGTAGTGTCAAACTAAACGGCAAGCTGGTTTCGCCTACAGCTGTTCAATTCACAAATGGAATCTTGAAGATTGGGTTAGATCAATTGGAACCAAATCAAGAATACTCACTTACCTATGATCTTGTTTCCGCGATTGCTAATCCGCCACTATCTAAGCCGATTGAGCTCAAACAAGCGTATACACTTACAGGTGATTCAGCAGATCGCAATGGAATTACCATCGTATCAAATAACGGTGTACAAAATAGTCTGAAAATCATCCCGCGTCTTGCTAAGGTTAAAGTTTCATTTGTTGATGAGAAAAACGAATCAATTGTTGAGGATGCACTTTTTGATGCCACTGTATCAGAACGAATTGATTTATCGAAAAATGAAACGATTGTTAAAAGGCTACTTGAAGTGAAGTCTAAGAATTATATTCTTGATACACCTCCGGAAGATGAAAAAGATCTTTTGATAACAGCGACTGGTGTTGAAAGGAAATACACATTTAGAGGAACCTTATTTATTGAATCCGCGCCAAAGGAGATTGATTTTGGTGAGCAGAAAGTCAGTGCCTTCAATAAAGTTTTTGATAATCCAACCTTTGATAGCCCATTAGTTATTTGGGATAATCGGGCAACTCTTGGACGCTGGAAAATAAAACTAAAACAGTCTGATGATTTAAGTATTCCTGGTGATTCAACAAGCAAACTTCCTAATGCTTTATATTACCAGACTAGCTCGGAAGAAAAAATGATTTCTACTGAGGCGCAGGAAATTTTCCTTTCCCAACATCAGCTTTCTGGAAAATATGATGTCAGTGGAACAACTTGGGGACCAAAGAAACAGGGGCTACGTTTAAATGTTCCTGTGGGTGCAGTCAAACAGGTAGGAAAATATGAAACGACACTTACTTGGCAACTTGAAGAAGCATATTAATGGAGGGAATCGTAATGAAAAAAAAGCATACTATTTTGCTTATACTAGTTCCTGTGATGATTCTGTTGCTATGTTTTTATGGAAGTAGTGTAAGTTTTGCTGCCGAAGAAGGTGGTCAGGTAGAAACTGATGCGGCGATTCTGTTTTATCAGGATAGTTCAGTGACTACACAAAAACAACCACCAATTGACAGTGCCAAAAAGAATCAAACTAAAAAAATGCTTGGAAGATTGCCAAGTACCGGTGAGCTAGTTAAGTTTAGTTTTTTATTTAGTGGACTGATAATAATTTTAGTTGTGTTGAGTCAGTGGTTTCTCAAACGGAAAAGAAACGAAGGAGGACTGAGTAAATGAAAAAAAGACTGATGCTTATCTGTTCTTTTAGTCTCGCTCTGTTTTTCTTAAATGAAAGTCCGCTTAAAGTTTCAGCTGATGATGAATATTCTGGGACTGGGAATATCTGTTTTGAGGGGAAACCAGACAGACAAATCGTCGACCCGGAACATCCAGAAGTTGTTGCAGATCCTGGAGAGAGTCCAAGCACAGATCGGGCATTACGTATTGATTTTGTTCCGAAACTTATTTTTCAAAGAGCAAAGATCTCTGATCAGGATCAAATGTACTATGTAAATGCGCAACTGTTCAAAGATAGTACAGGTCCAAGAGGCAACTTTATCCAAGTATCCGATTTTCGAGAAAAAAATACAGGTTGGTTACTGCAAGTAAAACAAAATGTTCAATTTAAAAATGAACATGGAAAAGAATTAAAAGGGGCAATGCTTTCTTTGGATCAATCATGGGCAAATTCAATGATGGATCAAGCAACAGCTCCAGTTGTTTCAAAAGAAGTTATTAAGCTCATGAATATTGGTGAAACTTACAATTTGGCTGAAGCAAAACCAGATAAAGGCGTAGGAACGTGGTCGATTATTTTCGGCGCTTCTGTCAATAATTCGCAAAAACGAACAGATACTTTGAAGCCAAAGCTGGATGAAAAAGGTCTTCCAGTTCATGACCCTATCTTTAACAATCAGCCTATTTATGAAAATCAGGCAGTATCCTTATTTGTTCCTGGAAAGCCGAGTAAGCAACCAGGAAATTACCAAACGGTGTTAACTTGGATTTTATCCGAGCTACCATAAATCATAAAAATTTTTAGGAGGAAACACAAATGAAATTTACACACAAATTATGCGGAGCAGTTCTGTTAACTGTATTAGGTGCTTCTGTAGTACTTCCAGGAGCAGCTTTCGCTGCAGATGATCCATTAAACTGGGATGGAAAAGGTACCATTAAATTTTCGGAAGATGATGGTGGCGATGATAAACCAGTAAATCCCGAAGAACCAGATGATCCAGATAATCCTATCGTAGATCCAACGCCTAATCCAGGAAAAGGACCATTAAAAGTTATTGCTGTAACAGATTTAGATTTTGGAACTGCAAAAGTAACCCCAGCTTCAGGAAATGGATGGGAGTATACTGCAAAAGCTGCAGAAATCACATATAAAGATGGTACTAAATCTGAAGAAGCTAACTTTGTACAATTTAAAGATACTCGCTCAAATAATTTAGCAAATAAACATAAATTGTCGGCTAAAGCAACAACATTTAAAAATGGAGAAAATCAAACGTTAAAATCTGCACAGTTGAAATTCAGTAACATTGGTTTAATTAATAAAGCAGATCAAAACCAAGTGAATGATGCTGGTGTTCCAGCAACTCAAACATTAGAAACTGATGGAACAACGCCAACAACATTTGTGACTCAAGATGATGCGGATAAAGGCTTTGGTCAATTTGTTCTTCAATTCGGAAATAAAGCAAAAGGAACACATAAAGAATCAGTAAAACTCTGGGTTCCTTCATCTGGTAATAAACTATCTACAAGCAGCGGCTATTCTTCAACCATTAGATGGACGATTGAGGATGCTCGTTAATTCAAAAAATTGTTATAAAAATATAACCAAGCATTCCTCTTAGGAAGCTTGGTTATATTTTAAAGAAAGGATTTGCAGATGAAAAAATTTTATTTTATGTTTTTAGTGGCAATTATGTACATAGGGATGAATGGTTTTACTTTAATCGGACAAGCAGTAGAAGAAGAAAGCTCAAGCTTTTCATATAAAGTCATTCTGCCGGAAAATCAACATAGTAAAGAAGTAAGTTATTTTGATTTACGTGTCACACCCAGTCAAGAACAAACTGTCATCATCAAAATGACCAATAGTTCAGAAAAAGAAATTACAGTAGAGGTTTCATTAAATAGTGCTAAAACAAATACAAATGGTGTGGTGGAATATGGTCCTTCAGAGCTAAAAAAAGACAGCTCATTAAAATACGATTTTGCCGACATTGCAACTGGTGAAAAGACTGTGAAAATCCCAGCAAAACAAACTATTGATTATAAACTGAACATTAAAATGCCAAATGCTTCATTCGATGGTGTGATATCTGGTGGTATTTATATGATCGAAAAAGGGCAGATTGACGGTCAAAAGGCGATGATAAAAAATGAATATGGCTATCTAGTAGGGATGCTATTAACTGAAACAGATACAGTGATCAAACCAGAGCTAAGTCTAAATAAAGTTTATGCGCAACAGCAAAATTATCGTAACGCAGTGTTTGTTAATTTTTCAAATACTAACCCAGCTTACGTAGATAAAATGACTTTAGAAGGTCAAATTACAAAAAAAGGATCAAAAGAAGTTTTATATGATACAAAACAAAACAATATGCGTATGGCTCCAAACTCTCAAATTAATTTTCCTATTCTGATGAATGGAGAAAAAATGATTCCAGGTGATTATAATGCACATATTTTGATTACTACTGAAAATGGTGGGAAATGGGAATGGAATCAATCATTTACAATTACTGACGAAGAAGCGGATAAATTTAATAAAGAAGATGTGAGTTTATTACAAGAAAATAGTATTAATTGGTGGATAATTTTAATTATTGTTTTAGGAATTATGATGCTAGGAGCTATTATTTTTATAATTATTCATATTATTGGTAAAAAAAATAAAAAGAGAAAAAAAGAGCTAAGAAAATCTAAAAAAAAGCATAGATAATCAATAGCTATTATTATTTAGGAGCATAGAACTATGATGATATCATTATTAGATTGGCTATTTATTGGAATGCTTTCATTAGCTATCCTCTGTTTGCTTTGTTCAAGTATATTTTTCGTTCGTTTGATTAGGATAAAACAGAAAATAGTGCAAGTGCAAACAATTATGGAGAAAAAAAAGAAAGATAAGAAGAAACGAAAAAGGTTTAAAAGGAAAGTCATTTCATTAAAGAAAAAAAAGAAAAAGCGCGTTCAATTGAGTATTCTTTTCCTCTTTTTAGGGATTCTATTCATTAGTTCTGCTTTATTTTCTAGACATTATCAAGCAACCAACTTAGGGAAATTGGATTCAGAAGGAATTGCAGAAGGATATTATCTACTAAATACAGTCACTGAGCAACTGTCGTCAATAAAAGAACAACAAAATAGTGAAAAGAAACAAAAAAATATCCGTGAATTGGCAGCAAAATTATCGGGATTTGGTGTTCGCTATGCAGATCCGAGATTGACTGTAGAAGGACAACGTCATCTAAATCGATACTATGCTCAAATGAAGGAACTAGGTCTCAATTTAAATAATCAGTCAGTTGAAAGTTTACAACAAGAAGAGATCTTTGAAGGATATCAGAAGGATATTAAAAATATCGTACAAATTCAGGATAATGTCCTTCGTTATTTCAAAGTAAAGGAATCAACATTAACACGTAAAAATAAGTGATTTAAGAAAATGATGTGAGTTTTAAGATGAAAAAAGGAAAATTCAAGAGAGCCGATTCAGAAAAAATATGGAAAGAGATGGGTAGCACTATCATTATTCTATTTACCATATTACTTGTTATTCAGCTGTTTGTTTTTTCGATAGAAAAAAATAAAGGATATGCGATGCGAGAAAAATTGAAGACTGGAGAATATGTACTAGTTAATCATTTAGCAAAGCCTGTGCGGTTTTCAGTAATTTTTTTTAAATTACCAAATTCAAAAGAAAAATCAATGATGAGAATTGTAGGGATGCCCGGTGAACGAATAAAATATGTTGATAATGAGCTATATATCAATGATCAACTAGTTTCTGAACCTTTTCTTTCACTTAAAGCAATTACCAACTATAAAGAAGAGTCCGTAATCACAGAAAATTTTGATTCAAAAGAAATTTTAGGAACAAATAACGGAATAATACCAAAGGGCAAATATCTTGTATTGGGAGATAATCGCAATTATGCAACGGATAGTCGTTATTTTGGAGTTATCGATGAGTGTTTATTAATTGGGACTGTTATAAAAATAGAAGAGTGAGTGGGATATGACTCGAAGAGTTTTGTCCCGCTCTCTTGTCACATCCACTTTTTTTATTGATTAAGTATAAACATCAGTAAATAAGGAACAATCAAAAATTGTTGAATACTTACTAAAACGAGCAAATGAACCGGATAAAACCAATAAAAGAAGTATTTTAGTTGTCTGCCTCGCTGACCATTATATAGATAAATGAATAAAAAAGCGAGTAGACCAAATACACTATTTTGAAGTAAGATAAGCCCACCAAACAAGCATTTTAGCAACTTCCTATTTCTAAATAAATAGAAATTGACGATCAGTAAAACACCGATCCATCCTCCGTAATCCGTTTGTAACCACTCAGCTACAAAAACACCACTTCCTATTATCATTAAAGAAAGAGGCAAGCTTCTTAAAGAGGAATGCCAGTATTTTTTAAGTCCAGCAATCACGAGTAAACCGATCCATAGTGTAAAAAACACATTTTGACTGTGAATATCGACGAATCGTTTTGAAAATGCAAGATCGTATGGGATTTCAGAAAGTAATGCAAAAAGGAATAAACGAATGCTATATCGTTTGATATTGGACGTATGGACAAATCCTTCAACGAGCAAAAAGCAAAATATCGGAAAAGCCAGCCTTCCGATCATAATGAAGAAAGGGAAAAGGTTCTCGATTCCTTCAAACAAGCGATTTGTATCAGTCTGATAGGGCACAGCTATTGTTATAGAAGTGCGAAAATATAGGATTTTTGCTGTATGATCCATCAGCATAGTAAAGATTGCCAGCCATTTCAATTGACTGCCAGAAAAAAAAGGTCTCGATTCCAACAATAATTTCTCCTTTAGTTAGGATAGTTTTGATAAGTAATTGTACCACAAAAAAATCACGAACTATAGGATAGTAAGAAAAACCATGGGATTGGTATAACTTGTTTCGAGAAGATAATAATCTGGAGTTAAGAAGGAAATTACGACTAATATCAGAAGAATTTATTGTTCAAATACAAATATCTCATTTTCATAACTTTTTTTAATCAAAATAAATAAAAATTTTTACGAAAAATGATGAAATTGTTGTGTATATTGATATAATGAATATAGAGAGAATTCGTTTCTTAAATTTCTTGAATGTATCAAGTATAAGAAAATACTATCTAACAATAAACGAGCAAATCGTAATAAGATTTCGACTTCTCATTCATTCTATATCAAAAGATAATAGCAGTCTATAAGGAAAAGTTCTTTTTTTTATCACTTTTTTATTGAAATTGATAAAAAAATGAGAATAGTTAGTGAGATGTTTTGTTTTTAAAATGAAAAAATGGTCATTTCGATAAAAAAGATCACTTTTTTATTAATAATAGTTATTTTGCTCTTGCTATTTTACCTAAACTGAATCGGGTTGTATTTTTTAAGCCGTCAAATAAGCCGTCAAATTTTTTTTGAGAAGGGATGTTTTAAGTGAGCAGAAAAGGAGAAAATATATATAAAAGAAAGGACGGCAGATGGGAAGGAAGATACATCAAAGCCAGAAATGAACAGGGGAAGATTGTATACGGATATATTTATGGGCGACAATATGCTCAGGTAAAGAAAAGACTTGCCGAACTAAAGGTTCAATATTCTTTTACCCACGCGAATGTCAATTTATACAAAGGCACTGTAAAAGATTGGCTGTATCATTGGTTAAACATCGTGATGAAAAAAAGGATCAAACAATCAACCTACACAAGTTATCGTTTGCGTATAGATAAATATATTATTCCATTTCTTGGAAATAAGGCATTAAGTCAGCTGAAGAATCAAGATGTTGAAGAATTCGTAAATTATCTTATTCAAATCGATTTATCCTCCGCTACTATCCATTCTGTTGTTATGGTGTTAAAAAGTGCCTTAAAAAAGGCGCATCTAGAAAATTATATTCTAATGAATCCGAGTCTAAATCTAGAAATATCCGCTAAACAAACGAATGAAATCACTGCTTTAAGTCTAGCAGATCAAGCGAAAATAGAAACGGTCGCCTTAAAAGAACAAGCGTGTTCAGCAGTAATATTAGCATTGTATACTGGTCTAAGGATCGGTGAAATCAGCGGCTTAAAATGGACGGACATCGATTTTGATAAGAACATTATTTACGTGAAAAGAACATTATACAGAATACCTAGTTTAGAAGAGAAGAAAAAAACAGAGATCATTTTGGCTGAACCAAAAACCAAAAGTTCTAAACGAGCAATTCCACTAGCTGAAAATTTGAAAAGTTACCTATTGAATAAGAAAAAGATGAGTACGTCTGAATTTGTAATTTCGTGCAAAAATGGGTATGCTGAGCCTAGAGTGATTAGCTACCGTTTTAAACAGATCATAAAAGAAGCTGGTGTTCCGCCTATTCATTTTCATGTGTTGCGGCATACGTTTGCGACGCGATGTGTTGAAAGAGGAATCGATATTGCTACATTAAGTAAATTACTTGGACATGCTTCAATCAAATTAACTTTAGACACGTATACCGATTCATTGTGGGAGAATAGAAAAAAGGCTGTCTCTGTCTTAGACGAGCAGCTTAGGGCATCATCATAAAAATAGTTATAGCTAAAAACGGCTGAGATAAAAGCATAAACCTCCGAAGGTGTTGCTTTTATCTCGCCGTTTATTTGTATTTACAGTTAAAAATAAAACTGATTCTTTTATTATGTTCCAGATCTTTTTTCGATTGTAAATGAGCGTGCAACCAAAAGTTTAGTTTCAATAGAAAAGAAAAAAACTTCTTTATTGTTTAGTTACATGAATTCGATAATCGTAAAAAAGTCGTTTCCAACAGATAACTTATTTTTATTAGCCGTCATAAAGTGGTCAATTCAATTTTTCAGATAAGTTAAATCAAAGACAAGAGCCTGTTTTTCTTATACTTGATACATTCAAGAAATTTAGTTGATTAAGTGTTCTTGGGTAAACCGAGCCGTTAGTTTACGTCTAATCGTTCATCATAAATCTATACATGGAACTATTATAAGCGTAAATCTATATTTTAAAAAATTTTTGGCTTCAATTATTAGCAACACTTAATCTTAAACAAAAGTGATGGTGAGGAGGTCATCAGTGATGTATACGATCGGTTACATCTCGTTAAATAATCAAATGAATGCAGAGCGGGAAAAAGCACTTAGTCCCCTTCAGTGCATTGTACAACCAATTGACAAAAAGGAGATTATTAAGCTTTTTGAAGGTAAAGATTGTTTGAGCAATAAAATCGACACGTTGATCGTTGAAGACGAGGATTTTTCTAACATCAACTGGATCTGTGAAATGATTATGTATGTACGTAAGCAATCAGATATACCACTTTGGATTGTGACATCATCAGATAAGGTCAGTAAAACAAGTCGCATTGTTTATCTGCAATTAGGAGCCGATGGCGTTATCGATTACGAACGTGATTTAGATGAAACCATCTTAGTGATGAGAAATCTAATGAATCGTTTTAAACAATCTAGGTTACAAGGAACATCCCCAAAAAAATCCCTAACAAGCAGTGTAGAAGATTTCCGTTTGATTCCACAAAATTTGAGTGTTTGTTTGGAGGATGGCAAAGAGGTGAATCTGACTAAACTAGAATTTCTGACCATCGAATATTTACATAAACATGCACGTAAAACAATGACATACGAAGAAATTTACAAGAATGTTTGGAATGATACTTATAAAGATAGGAAATATCGTGTATCTAATTTAGTGTTTCATTTACGGCAAAAAATCGAAGTAGATATAGAGAAACCTAAATATATTAAAACGATTCGTTCGAAAGGGTATATGTTAAATGTTTAACAGTAGTCCATCCAGTATCTAATCAGAATACAAGACTGTGAATCGGAAAGTAAAAAATATGCGCGATGTGATAATAATAGGAGGGAATAATATGCATAGAGAAATGGTTTCGGTCCGAAAGAGATTTTGCGGAACTGGATAGAAAGAACGAGAAGTGAAATGGAAACTCGTCCTTTCTAGGAAGGGGGGAAAAAACAAGTTTCGGCAAACGCACACATTAAAGGAGGAAAAGAAATTGAAAAAAACACACGTATTGAAAAGAGGCTTGCTGACTTTAGCAGCAGCGGCCGCACTAGGAGCAGTAGTACTAGCAGTTCCAACACCAATTTTAGGTAGCCCGGTAGTTGCTTATGCAGCAGAAGAAACAGCTGAAGTAGCAACGATTGCTGAATTTGAAGCAGCGTTACAAAATCCAGCAATTACAGTGATCAATGTGAATCAAAGTATCCAATTCAGAAAAAATATCACCAATATTCCAAATCGTGATTTAACGATTAACGGAAACGCAGATAAAGGAGTTGTGATCAATTCCGCGCATAATTCAATTTATGGAAAACAAAACACTAAAGGTAAAAATACTATTTCAATTAAAAATGTAAATATTGTTGGTGCTGATAGTGATGGACGTTTCTTCACTGGCGGATCTGGTAATGGACCTTCAAGCTACGGCTGGGATGTTTATGCTGAAGATGTAACGTATCAAGGGGCTCGTTTTGTTCACTTAAGTGAAGGTAAATTAACTTTTGCAGGTAAAAACAATAACATCAACACTCGTGCTGAAAATGCGTGGGTTCATGATCTAGAATTCTTACCTGGAACTGTTTATAACGGGATTGCAGCAAATAAAGACCACGGTCAATTTTCAGCGTTTTACTTTAATGGCGCATTGATCAAGGGTAAAGCAACTGGTGAAGCAATCATCGGTGATAATGCAAAAATCAATGTAAAAATTGGACCACAAAGTAATGTGAACTATTACTACCCAGTATTTTACGATAAAGTTCAAAAAGTTGATGTAGGAGCCAACGCATCACTTGATGTAGATGCAGCAGGGGTTGCGTTCCAATTTATCCCACGTGCCGATTATGTAAACAAAGTACCAACATTTAATCTAGCATCAGGAAGCTCAGTTCACTTGAATGGACGTGGCGGCGGAAACTACGCAACGATGAAACTTCAATATTATGGATCAGAAGTAAATGTTTCTGAAGATGCTGAACTAGTTGTTACTGGTAACAGCACAAAAGCAGTTGTTGAAAGTGAATACAAAGGTGCTGTAATCAATTTAGATGCACCACGTAATTTTGAATTAACAAATAAAAAACCAAATTCAAAACTATTCTATGCAACGAATACAACAATCAATGCTACTGACGTAAGTGAAATCGCAACTTGGGCTCAAACTGGTGGAGATTACGATTATACTCCTGTCTATCTAGATGGCGGAAGCTTCTCAGTTAACTTTGGTAAGATTTGTAACAGTACCACATTATCAACAACTGGAGATATTTCACCAAACTTCAGACTTGAAAATTATGGAAAAATCTCTCTAGTTGGTGGCGGAATCTAATTCGTCATTAATTTGGCTAGTAAAATAATGCCAATTGATTGACCATTTTTAGTTGGGAAAACTTTTCGAATGACAAAATATAGATGCTAAGCAATTATAATTTGTCTTTTTGAAAAAGTATTCCCAACGTGGATTTTTGTTGGACGAACAAAAATCAAAAAATAGTGTGTATTGACTTAGTATGTTGTGGTGAGGAGGTGGAAAATTGAAAAAAATTAAACAAAGACTTTCTTTCATTATTGCGGGATGTTTGGTTTTAGTAGGTATTAACTATGTTGTTTCAGGGGCTAACGAAAAAATTTCAGCTGCACCGGCAGACTATAATGATATTTTATTAGCACCTGACGTGAATATCATTGGTAGCTCAGGAACAATATCTGAAATTCCAGGTGATTACGGAACAATGTTCAAATTGACTAAAGATACTAGCTATGAAGTGAAGGGATTGAAAGATCCAGTCAATGACGTGCTAGTAAAAACGGGTAGTGGGATAAACGATCCGAATGCCTCTAAAATCTTTAGGTTTAGTCCAGATAATATTGCAGAGGAAAAAAGTGTCTTAGTAAAAAATGCAGGACTCTATAATGGGAAAAGCATTGATTTAAAGCTGGTAATTGACCAAATGTCACTTACGAAAAATGCAAGTACTGGGAAATATCCTTATATGAACTTTATTGCTGTGAACTATAATGATCGGGACAAAACAGATGACACTGCCAACGTAGCAATTAAGACGTGGGGAGCAATGTTTCTGATGCTTGGAAGTTCTAACCGAAGTGCTTCGGACTACTATGATACGTACGCTATTGGGGATAAAGTTCAATATCATTATGAGTTTTATGACCATCAAACTGGTTTACCAATTGATTTTCAGGGAACTTGGAACTTTAACAATATCAATGGGTTAAAAGCTGTTACTACAGATTTTGATGATGATTTTAAAAAGTTATATGTGTTAGAAGATACATGGATTGGCTATTTGAAAGACACACCTACTGTAGGTAAGCTTGAACTTTATGGGACCAGTTCGACGACAAACAGCTCGAGAAGTTTGTTAACGCAACTATTCTCTGGTAATAAGTTTAATACAAGTATGGAACGTAGAGCAGCGACCACAAATACGAATCCAGCTGCAATGGCAGTCATGTATGGTACTCAATCACTCGCAAGGATTGCCCCTGCAACACCGATTGTTTACGGTATAAAAAATGAAGCGAAACACACAGATACAGAAAACTATTTAGATATTAAGTACTCCATTTTGCAAACGATCCCTGATAATAAAATCGAAAATAGAGATGACACATTTAAACTTGAAACAGAAGTACCAAGTATCTATGATATCGATCTATCTAAAGTGAAAGTCCTTGAATATGGAACAGACACTGATTGGACAGGATTGTTTACTATTGAAAAAGATCCTGGGAATGCTAGCAAACTTATTTTGACAGCGAACCTTTCGGATGCGACAACTGCAGAAAATTTTAATGGAAAAGTTTTTGATATCAAAATTGCGGCAGAAGCGAATGCTTCATTTAGTTTTGATAAAGATAATAGTCTATATGGTTATCAAAACAGTGGTGACGACAACGGTTATATGACGTTTGAGCTTGGTGGACCTAAGACAAATGCATATTATACGTATAATACTGTCAACGGAAATGTATTAAGTGATACTTTGGAATCTAAGGTAATATCAGGTCAAACGATGTCAAAAGTTCTTTACGAAGGGAAACCTGATGCTGATCCTAAGCAAAATATCAAGGTTCCTCTTGGTACAAACTTTAATACCGATTATCCAGACCCTGGAACCTCATTTTTAGACAATATTCGAGTAGATACTGATAATCCGATAGATAAACCTGTAGAAGTTACTTATAAACAGCCATTACCAAACACATCAATTCTTGGAGACACTACATTAGTGCTAACGCTAACAACAGCTAAAGGCGTAACAAAGGATGTGCCTGTAAAAGTAACTATAGCTCCTACAACTGCCGAATTAAGGGTTAAGTATAAAATCAACGGCAATTACATGACGGATAAGTATCCGGATTATGTTGATTCAACGCAAATGATTGGAGATCCAATCAATCTGAAAAATATCAAATCAGTAACGGATACGATTCAGGCTATCAAAGATGCAGGTTATGAACAAACCAATGCGCCAGTTGAAGAATTTGTTCTTGCAACTGGAGGAAATATAGTGGAGTACGAATTTGAAGGTCGACTGTTTTTATCTTCAACACCAGAGATTCTCAATTTTGGTATTGAAGAAGCTAGTTATAAAGCGATTCGCGTGAATGAAGCTACATTGGACAAAGCCTTGATCGTAACGGATACAAGAGCAGCAAAACAACAATGGACGCTTCAAGCAAAAGTAACTCAAGAATTTACACTTACTGAAACAGACGGCTCTAAGAAAGTTATTCCCAATATTTTGCGCTATAACGATGGCTCAGAAACAGAAAAGCATTTTATCCTAGATAATGCGCAAGAACTTTTGACCGATACGCATACCACAAGTAACGAATTCAACGTAAGCAGTACGTGGGCACCTAAAGGCAAAGGCTTTAAGCTGGATGTTCCAGGTGATGCAGTCAAAAAGCTTGGGAAATATCAAGCGAAGATTGAATTTGTAGTTGGAGAAACGCCATAAAATTAAAGGAGAGAAAGACGAATGATGTTAAAAAGAATACGAACGCAAATTGTTATCCTTTCCCTTGTTTTTATTGGTAGTTTTTTCACAGTAAAGCCAGTAGTAAGCTATGGAGCGGAAGCTGAAGTGCAGACCGTTGGAGAAATAGTTTTTTCAGAAGAAAGCACAACTCCGACCTCCGGAACTAGTCAATCGTCCTCTGATGAAGAGCCAACAAAGAAACCTGCTGGAAAGTTTCCATCGACAGGAGAATTGGTTCAAAAGAGCTTACTGATTTGCGGAATGGCGGTCATAGTTTTAGTAGCGTGTTTCTATCTATTCAAACGGAAACAGACTACTAGAAGGAAGGAAGGGCAAAATCAATGAAAAGATTAACATTGACTATTACAGCTTTTCTTGGTATTGTTCTCTTTTTTTCAGGAGAAATGGCGCATGTTCATGCAGAAACTTCACGTAAAAGCGGAGCTGAGATCGATTTGAAGCGATTTAAAGAAGAAGAATCTATTATTCGAGATCCTGAAAATCCAGCGAATAAAGTTGATCCGGGAGAAACGCCTCAAACAGATGGCGATCTGCGAATTGACTTTGTCCCCAAATTAAATTTCAGTACTGTAAAACGAACGGATGAAGCGGCTGTATATCCGATCAATGCACAATTATTTCATGATGAGACAAGTGCAAGAGGGAATTTTATTCAAGTATCAGATTATAGAGACACTTCTTCTGGCTGGACATTGCAAGTAAGACAAGAAGAACAATTTAAACATGTAACAAAAATCGGAGCTGAATTAAAAGGAGCAGTCATTTCTTTTGATCAGGCTTGGACCAATTCAACAAGGGATGCGTCATTATCCCCAACAGTCTCCAAAGAAGTGATTCATATGAGCAATATTGGAGACACATATAATTTAGCACAAGCTCAAAACGAAAAAGGTTCTGGGACTTGGAGTATCGTATTTGGGGCTTCGAAAGAAAATAAGAACGGACGTCCAAATTCATTAGAACTGAGAAAGGATTCTTCCGGCAATTCGATTGAAGATCCGATCTTTAAAAAACCTGTATATAGTAATCAAGCGATTACGTTAACTGTTCCTAAAGAGACAGAAAAAGAAACAGGTGCTTATTCAACGGTGTTGACTTGGATATTAGCCGAGTTACCATAAATACACACAAAAACTAGGAGGAAACACAAATGAAATTAACACACAAATTAGCTGGTACAGCTTTACTAGCGGCATTAGCAGTAGCGGCAGCAGGTCCAGCAACAAAAGCAGCAGATCCAAACAAACCAGGGGTTGGAGAAGGAGAAATTGAATTCACAAGTAAAACGTATGAAACATATGATACGTCAGGTGTTGTACCGCCTAACACAGATAGTCAATCAACAAGAGATACTGACAGCACTGCCTTATTAGATGGGGAATTCTTAGTGCAAGGTATGTCTAAATTAGTCTTCAATTCTCAAGCAGCAACAACTGGAGCAGTGACTTCATGGGCAAAACCAACAACAGCAAACCCAACAACAGCATCAGATCACGTGCCAGCACGTGCAAACTGGGTTCAATTTAAAGATGATCGTCAAACGGATGACCATACGTATGAATTGACAGCTAAAATCACTAGAAACTTCCAATTTAACGATACAGCTAAAGGAAAAGTTAGAAATATTACTGGTGCTGAAATCACTTATGGTAACCCAATTTTAGTTGCTGATGCGGAAAACGAATCATTGAAACCAAGCTCTAATGGAATCAAAACTGCTGTAGTAAATGAAACAACACCAGCAGCAGTATTCACAAATACTGATGGTACAGAAGCAAATGGTTCTAAAGGACGTGGACGTTATGCTGTTTACTTTGGTGATATCGATAATCCAGCTAAAAAAGCAGAAGAATCTGTTAAATTAGAAATTCCTTCAAACCAAGCACAAGAAATCATGAACGGAAAATATGTTGCTGAAATTACTTGGACACTTTCAGAAACACCATTACCATAATCGTGTTAAGTAAGTAAATTTCAGAATAATCATTAAAGCTGGAGCAGAAGACTTTTACTTTGTGAGCTACGTAGATCCAAACAGTCATTCAATGTTTAAGACATTCGTCTAAAGCATTGGATGACAAAAAGGTGAAACGTAGCAGAGCAACTTCTGTTCCTGCCTTTTAATAGTTTATTTTAAAGAATAAGTAAGAACGCAACAACGAAAAAATAAAATTTGGAGTAACTTAACTATAGAAAGCTAAAAACGGTCAGTTTTAGCTTATGGAATGATGGGACGAGAAAGGACAAACAAATCAGATGAAAAAAAGAATCAGCTTATGCCTATTAATAGGTTTATACATAGTAACGTTGTTTGGCTTTGCACTGCCTGCACACGCGGAAAAGCAATTTGCTTATGAAACAATTAAGCCGGAAAATCATCAGGGAGATGTACAATACTTCAATCTTTTGATGAAACCGGGACAAAAACAAACGGTTCAAATTATGTTGACTAACCGAGCAGAAGAAGAACAAACGATTACAATTGGTCTAAATGGCGCTAAAACGAATTCGAATGGCGTACTTGAATATGGACCTTCGTCAATAAAAAATGATGCCTCATTAAAATACGATTTCAAGGACATTGTAAAAGGGCCAACCGAAGTAACGTTGGGTCCGAAAGAAACTGCACCGCTTAATTTAGACATAACAATGCCTGAAACTAGCTACGATGGAAAAATCGTAGGTGGAATTTACATGAAGTCAAAACCAAGTAAAAAGGAAGAGGAAGCGAAGAAGAAGGCAACGGGTGTGATCAATGAATACGCCTTTGTGGTTGGAATGGTTTTGCAAGAAAATGATACGGTTGTTACTCCTGAACTAAAATTGAATGATGTTTATGCAGGACTGTCGAACTACCGGAATAGTATTTTTGCTAACTTTTCTAATATTTCAGCTGAATTTGTGAGTGGAATGACGGTCGAAATGGAAGTCAGCAAAAAAGGCTCTGAAGCTGTTCTTTATGATACGAAGCGTGCCGACATGCGTATGGCTCCTAACTCACTCATTGAATTTCCCTTGGAGATGAACGGAGATCAAATGGAGGCTGGGGACTATAAAGCTCATATCGTAGTAACGAGCGGTGAACAAAAGTGGACATGGGATAAAGCATTTAAGATCACGAAAGAAGATGCAGATAAATACAATGCGCAGGATGTAACCTTGATTCAGGAAAGAGGAATCGATTGGAAGTTGATTGCAATGATCGCAGGAGGCGTATTTATTGTATTCCTAGCTATTTTCTTTGGTGTTCGTACAATCAATAAAAAGAAAAAAGCACAGAAAAAAGGCCAAAAGAATGGAGCGAAAAAGAAACGAAAAGCAGCTAAATAAGAAAGGGGATCAGTAGGATGGTTCTATTAGATTGGTTTTTTATAGGGTTGCTTTCTTTCGCTATGCTTTGCTTTTTGTTTGTCATCTTTTGTCTGTTTTATTTCTTTACTATAAAAAAAGAACTGAAAAAAAATCAGTGGAAACGACGACCGAAAAACAAAGTGAAGCGAAAAAGATGGGTACGTGAGAGACGATTGCTGGTCAGTCGTCAAAAACGATACTTTCGGCAGGCGCTTGTCTTTTTAGTCGTGATGGTTCTTTCAGCGGGTTCTGCTGCCTATGCTCGATATTATCAATTAACTAATTTAACAGCAGAAGATGCGAAAGTTGTTGTTCAAGGCTATTTATTGACTGAAGATTTAGAGCAGAAGCTGGTGACGATCACCGAAGGAGGAAGTATTGAGAAAGTGTATCCTCAGTTTCAAGAAGTAAGCTCATTATTGGTTACTTATGGCAATCGACCGGTTTCAGCTGGATTATCCACTGAAGGGGCAAAATTATTGACGCGTTACTATGTGTCGATGAAATACGTTGGCATGAATTTATCGACGTTAAGCCAAGAGCAGCTTGGACAAGAAGAAGTCGTTGCTGGTTATTTGAAAGATATTAATAAAATCAAAGAACGGCAAAAGGAAGTCTTTACCTATTTTAAAGTCAATGAGTCGGCGCTGAAACAGAAAAATTAGGAGACTCAACATGAAACAAAAGGTTAGTGCTAAAGGTCAGACGAAGCGTAAAAAAATAGAGCAGCCCTCAAATAAAAAAAAGCACCGACCGCAAAAAGCACCCTCTAAAACGGATTATGTCACGAATGCGGTCAAAAAAACATCTAAGCCAAAAAAAGCAAAGGTGAATAGAAAAAAAAGCTTACGTAAAAAAATGAGTCAAAAGAGAAAAAGACGTGAGCGAAGGCGTCAATTTTATAAAGAAATTGGGATTAGCTTTCTTTTATTGATGAGTCTTTTTTTTCTATTACAGTGGCTTTTTTTTAGCCTTCCAACGGTTAATGGGTATGGAATGACCCCGACTTTAAATGATGGCGATCGTCTATATGTTAGTAAGCATTCGGAAATCAAGCGATTTGATATGATCTATTTTAAAAATCCAGTGACAGGTCAGGTGATGATCAGACGAGTGATTGCTTTACCTGGAGAAGAAATTGCTTATGTAGATGATCAGTTGATGATCAATCAAAACATTGTAGTTGAACGCTTTTTAGCGAATGAATTGAAGGAAGCTCAAGCAGAAAAACGATTACTAACGGAGGATTTCTCGTTAGGTTCATTGACAGGATCGAGAGCTTTACCTGCAGATAGCTATTTTGTTTTAGGAGACAATCGCCATTATGCTGCAGATAGTCGTCAGTTTGGCTGGGTCGAAAAAGAAAATATTTTAGGTGTGGTGAAAACAAGAGTTTTACCGTTTCATAATATGACTCAATTTTAATTTGATCTGGTAAACATTTCACAATAGGAGGGGCATAGGTGGCAATCAAACAAGTGCGTGAGCAAAAGGCTAGACAAGGTCAGTCTACGATAAAGAAAAGATCCCCTTTTTCAAAGGAGAAAATCGCTCAACAGAAAAAGCTGCAGGCAATAAAAGTAAAAAGACAAACACTTTTTCGAGAAGGAGTGCTGTTATTTCTTATTGGGATTGGGATCATCGGACTCCTGCAAGTAAAAACACACCGAGTCGAGGGAGAATCAATGTTGCCGACATTAAAAAATAATGATCGAATCGTTGTAAAAAAAAATCAATCACCCAATCGTTACGACTTGATCACCTTCGATCCTGAAATACCATACGAATCCAGTTATGTAAAACGAGTCGTTGGTATGCCAGGCGATCAGATTTGGACCGATCAAACCAGTCTTTATTTACGAACAGCACAAGCGGTGGAGTGGCACGAAGAAGCTGAACAACAAATGACTGCCGTTCAGCTACCTGACAGTACATTGAAGGTAACGGTGAGTGAAGAGGTGGCTCGAAACCTACGCAATATAGAGGTGATTCCACAAGGAAGTTATTTTGTTTTAGGTGATAATCGAAAAGCCTCAAAAGATAGTCGATCTTTCGGATTGATCAATGCAGAACAAATTGAAGGAACGGTATTTTATCGGTATTTCCCTTTTGCTCGTGTAGGAGGAATAAATTGAGAATGATTTTAAATGATCTAGGAGGAAAAATGAAATGAAGAGGAAAGAATGGGTCAAATACAAAGGCTGGTCATTTTTATTGAGCATTCTTTTACCGATCGGAATCATGGGATTTGTTTATTTTCTTCTAGGAATTTATCCAGGCAGTGAGAAGACGATTTTAGCGAGTGACGCTTTGTCACAAACATCTAATTTTTTCGCAAGTTTCAATAATGCATTACATGGAAAGCAAAGCTTTTTATATACATGGTACGGTTCCTTAGGCTTAAATTACTGGTCCTTTATGGCCTACTATATCAATGGAATTTTTAGTCCGCTGGTTTACTTTTTTGATAATAGTCAAATACCAGATGCCCTGTATATGATCCTGTTGTTAAAATTCGGTGCGATCGGCGGCTCGTTTTGGGTCATGAGTGACCGTCTATTTAAAGTTCCGCAATGGAGTAAGTTGTTGTTGAGTGTTAGCTTCGCTTTAAGTGGTTTTTCTATCGCATATTCTCCGCAACAAATGTGGCTGGATGGTTTGATGTACCTGCCATTGGTCATTTTAGGAATTCATCGTTTAATGGACCAAAGAAAACCAGCAGTACTATTTATCAGCTACCTGTTATTGTTTTTATCTAATTTTTACATGGCGTTTATGATCGGTGTTTTTTCCTTTTTATATGTTTTTTGTCGGTTCATCATCACGCCGAAGAAGTATCAAAGTACGCTGATTCCATACTTAGTGACCTCATTGTTGGCTGGTGGAGCGTCGATGGTCACGATTTTACCTACTCTTTTAGATTTAAAAAATAATGGCGAGAGTCTAACTAAATTAACTGGCTTTTTTACAAACGATACAGGTATTTGGGATATTCCTGTAAAAACGCTGGTCGGTGTTTATGATACAAGTAAGTATGGCAGTGCGCCGTTCTTGTATTTTGGTTTATTAGGAACGATATTTTGTCTCTTTTATTTTGTTAGTCCTAAAATTCCTCGGAAAAACAAATTCGTTTATGGCGGTCTGTTCTTCCTTTTGATTGCCAGTGTTTATATTGAACCGCTGAATTTATTTTGGCATGGTTTCCATGCACCGAATATGTTTTTATTCCGTTTTAGCTTTTTGTTTTCTTTTTTAGGTCTACTTTTAGCAGGATTTGGGTTGGAAAAAGTGACGAAAGAAGACAGTGGTCGAATGGTAAACATCGTCATAGGAATGATTTTCGTATATGTGTTGATGGTCTTTCTGGCAAATCGAAGACGTTACGACTTTTTGGATAAGACATCGGTCTTAGCGAGTGTGGTTTTGTTGATTGTGTATTTACTGATTCTTTTACTGAAAGATCGATTTAAGAGCAAGCAAAGCAGGTGGTTAGTGCTGTTAATTATGGTTTTTATTGGTGAAATGACCTTGAATGCACAAAGATTGGTTGAGGGGATCGCAACTGAATGGCGTTATCCAGAACGTATCGCATATGAGCAAAACTATCAGGATGTCCATCAATTAGTTGAATGGACTAAAGATAAGAATGATACGTTATACCGTATGGCGAATCTGGACAGTAGTTCAAGAAATGAAAGTTTTATTCATGGCTATAGTGGTGTCTCGATGTTTTCATCGATTCGAAATCGTCATTCTTCGATTTATATGAATGAATTAGGCTTTCGATCAACCGGCACGAATTTAACAATCCAATATATCAACAATACATTAGTGATGGATGCTTTATTAGGAATCAAATACAATTTAGCTCAAAACGATCCTAATAAATTTGGCTTTACCTTAAAGAAAACAGAAGGAAAATATGGCGTTTATGAAAATGAATTTGCCCTACCTTTGGGCATGCTGACGGATCAAGGAATCTATGATAAAAATGTTGTAAAAAATCAAACAGAATTGCTGCAGTATTTATCGGGAAAAACAGATTCATTTTTCTATTTTTCAGAAATCGAAACAATCAAAGAAGAAAATGTTCAGATCGAAGACCATGATTCTGTGTTGTTTTATTCCAAAACAGCTCCTAATAAGGTAAGAACAATCACCTATTCTGTTGATGTTCCAGCTCGCTCACAAGCGTATCTAAGTTTATACGGTCAAGGGGCAGAAGTTGATGTGAAAACGAAGGTCAATGGTGTTGAAAATTGGGCTGGTTTAGAAGGAACAGGACAGTATTACAATTTAGGCTTCTATGAAAAAGCGCAAACGGTCGAGGTTGAAGTGAGCTTCACAGGCGAGCGCGTGGTCCATTTAGTCAAACCAAATGCGATGTTTATCAATGTGGATACCTTTAAAGAGGCTATTGAAAAAGTGAAAGCAAAAGGCGTTTCCTTTGAAACAGATGGTCGTACCGCAGAAGCAGAAGTGAATAATGAAAAAGACCAAGTCGTCTTAACGACGATTCCTTATGATAAAGGCTGGCAGGCAACTATTGATGGGAAAAAAGTGGATATTCCAACCTTTAAAGATGCTTTTCTTGCACTGCCAGTGCCTAAAGGCAGTCACAAAATCAAATTTGTGTTTGTTCCTCAGGGCTTTAAAGTGGGTGTTATCCTCTTTGCTGGATGCATTGTTCTTTTTGGATTCTACAACTGGCAGATAACAAAAAAGAATAAAAATTAAGACTCACATTACCGTGAACGGAGGTTACCATGTACAAAAAACGCATAATGATTCCAATAGTATTGCTTTTGATCGTTTTCAGTGGTTGTTCCGCTAAATTAGCTGATAAAGAAGAATCATTTAAAGCAAAAGGAATCGAGTATACAATTCAGCTACCTAGCACCTGGGAAACAACAACAGATTTCAAAGTGAAGTACAGTAACGAGGCTGTGTTCGGAGCACAGGATACTAAAAGTAATTCAACATTGGTTGTGATGGGAGAAAGAAAAGAAACCGTTGAGCTTGATGATGATTTTGGTAAACGAATGCGCAAGGAATTGAAAACACAATACAACTATGACAAAGAATCTGAGATTTATATGAAAGAGTTTAAAATAGGGAAGTATAAAGGATTTAAATATACACTCGATACGATGTTCGAAAAACGTTCGACCTGGCTTCATTTGTATTACATCGAAACAGAGCATGGTTTCCTTCAATTGAACTATTATTCTGCAAATGATGGCGGACATGAAAAAAGAGCAGAAATTATTGATCAATCCGCACGTTCTGTCAAAGAAATCGCAGATTCTGGAAATGAGAGTTCAGCCGAAAGTGAAGAAGTCGTTTTTAAAAATGAGACGGTTTCGATCGAATTGACTGGCGTTATGAACTTAGAAGGCGAAGGAGATAAAAAACTACTTGCATTAAGATATACGGTAAAAAATACTAGTGAAAAAACGGCTGTCACAGCTGGACTGTGGGATGAAGCCATTCAAGTAACCCAACAGGGGAAAGAGTTAAAAGAAGGGAAATTACCTAAATCAAACACCATACTGGATATTCCAAAATTGATCGAACAAAAGAAAAACGAGATTCAAGTTGGAAAAACTGGAGAAAGTGTTTCTTTGTATGAACTCACTGATACAAGTGATGTAACATTAGTTCCTTCAAAAGATCTCTTCGTTGATGCCAAAGAGGTACCGATTGTTGTAGCGGCAGGAAAGGAAGAGGACGAATGAGCAAGAAAAAGTATTTATTTTCGTTAGGTCTTTTGATCTGTTTTTTACTAGTAGTTGGCTGTTCTAAAAAAAGCCAATCCACCGAGATAGCGCATCAGCAACTGATCTGGCACGAGAAACGAGAAAAACCTTTTGGAACGTTTGATTATCCTGAAATTTCTGAAGGTGAAGCATTGGATTTGCTCAAAACTAAATTTAATGTGAAAATTCCCGAGATCATTGAACAGACAAAGCAGTTGTTTGAGCAGAAAATCATTACGTCAGAAGTCGAAGAAAAGGCACCAGAGTATACTCTTTACGCTACTGGAGATGAACTATTGGTTCGCGGTTATTATCCAGTGTACAAAGGTGAAGAAGTGAATGTTTTTGCGTTGATCGATCTAAAATATTCTTTTGATAAAGAACTAAAAGAAGTACGTTTAGCTTCTCAAAGTTTAGCGATCTCTAATTATGGTCAAGAAGAAGCATATCCAAAAGATAATTTCAGTGAACTATTGCTCGATGCTGCTCAAATTATTGATATTCCTAAAGATACTGCAGATCTAGCTATTCAAAATTTTGAAAAAGACTATAAAGACGTAGAGAAACGACCACAATCCAAGACAACAGTCGTCTATGGTAATGATGATGAAGCAAAGGATAAAAAATTAGTTTCACAAACCTTACGTGTTGGTTTCAATGAGAAAAGAGAACTTCGCGAAATTTATGCCGCTATTGTGGATTATAGTGAATAAAACTGAACCATTCGCTTTAGCTTGGCAGAGATAGGAGGTCAATTAGGATCAAAAAAATACGGAACAAACAGAAAATTATCTTCCTTATACTATTTTTAGCAGCAAGTATTCTACCGCTGCTTTATACGCACATAGGAAAAGCTGTGATGTATCGTGGTGATGATATTTATTTTCATCTTAATCGGATCGAAGGGCTGTATCTAGGAATCAAAAATGGCGATGTATTTCCTAAAATCAATTCCTTTTTTCTCTATGGAATGGGGTATGCGGCACCAGTTTTTTATTCAGATATTTTCCTTTATCCGGCCGCTATTTTGAGACTGCTTGGCTTGTCTGTAGCCAATAGCTATACTGTCTTTTTGATCGGCATCAACTTCGTGACGTATGTTATAGCATATCATAGCTTCTTAGTGTATAAAAAAGTCCCATTCCAAGCTTTTCTTTTCGCTATTTTATATGGTACTTCTTCCTATCGTTTAAGCGATCTGACAGAAAGAGCAGCTGTAGGAGAGGTCTTAGCTTTTGCCTTTATTCCTTTAGCATTTGTCGGTTTATGGTCGATCTTACAGGGAGAAAGCAACAGATTTTATCTTTTATCTCTTGGTATGTCCGGGCTAATTTTAAGTCATGTGTTGAGTGCATTCATTTTTAGTTTATTTATTTTTGTGTATGTTTTACTAGGGATTCGTCATTTCATCAGTCACAAGGAACGAATCGTCGCTTTTTTTAAAGCTGTGTTCTTGACCGTGCTATTATGTGTTGGGTTTCTTGGGCCTATCGGTGAGCAAATCGTCAATCAATCGTTCAATTTTCAAACGAACCAAGTAGCACAACTTAGTCAAGAAGCAGAATCGCTCATTGCATATCTCCAAATTGCTTTTAGAAACAGCGGTTATAATAATCTCGGTCTTTTAATTATAGGATTAATGGTGTTGCTGCTTCTAAGCTACAACAAGATTTCTGTGCAATCGAAACGGCTACTTTTAACTACAAGCTTGTTTTTGCTGATTTCAACCTCGTTTTTTCCTCATAGGCTGCTTGAAAAAACACTGGTCAATGCGATCCAATTTCCTTGGCGTTTGTTTTTGATTGTTACCTTTGGTGTTTGTTGGCTATTTGCTGATAACTATTCACTTTTGGCAGAGAAAAAAAGAAATTGGAGCAAACTATGTGCTTACGGCAGTATGGTAATAGCAGTAATGTTAGTTTTCACGCATAGTTTGTTTATGACTGATTTAGAGCGGTTTGTTCCAAGAAGCGAGATCGAGCAGCTGCAGCCGGCGTTTTTAGGCTGGGGCAATGAATATGTTCCTTCCAACACGGATTTGTTTTCATTGATCCAAGAGCCTAAAATGATCAGAAATAGTAAAGGAGTCACACTTGAACATGTTTCATTTGATTATGGCGCCATTGAGTTAGATTACGAAACAAAAGAAAACGATTCAAAAGAAACCATTGTCTTTCCTTTGATTTATTACAAAGGATATCAAGCAGTTGCAAACGGCAAGAGAATTGACGTGTATAATAGTTCAACATTTCCAGGACTGAGCGAAATTCGTGTAAGCGGAAATGGAACGCTTCGTGTGTCTTATCATTGGACAGTTGTTCAGCTATTTTCAGCTAGTGTTTCGGTAGGAACTTGGCTTATTCTGCTTGTTTGGCAATACACCAAATTTAAAAATGAGAAAAAATAGTCCGTTACGCGATGATTCGTCGAGTAACGGTTTTTTGATGAGCAGATTAAACTTAATGGAAATCTTTTGTACAGCTTAACAAGAATGTGAGAGCTAAAAAGAGGAAAAATAGCAACTTCTTTATGATATAATTTATGTAGGAGTCATGAAAAAAGAGCTCAGCTTGCCAAAAAAAAGCTAATTTGTTAGGAAGAGGGAAGAATCAATGAATGTTGTTTTTTGTGATATAGATGGAACGTTTCAAGAGATTGGACATGAGGTACCGCAAGTCAATTTTGATGCAATTTATGCCCTGCAAAATCAAGGGGATCATTTTGTATTTATTAGCGGCAGAGGATACGCACAGCTGGAAGAATTGATGACGCAAATGGAAGGTGAATGTGATGTGATTTTTAGTAACGGTGGTGGTCACAAATTTGTGGGTGAACCGGTTGTTTATAATCATTGCTTATCTCTAAAGGATTGCGAAAAGGTAATAGGTATTTTAGAAAAACGAAATAGTTTTTATCATCTTCATATCAATGAAGGCATCGTCTTAAAACCGATTGAACAATATCAAAGTAATATCAAGGCTTTAAGAGAAAAATTTAAACCAATGGGAGACTTGGGCAAGCAGATCATGGATTTCAAAGAAGATTTTTTTGAAACACAATGTCTGCATGTTGAAGATCCGCTTGCTTATTTAGCTGAGCATCCAGAAGTGAAGGTGATGAAAATCGAGCTGATGGAAGCGGACGATGCCGAAACTGCGATGTTACGAGAATTGCTAAACAGCGACGCGACCAATGTTTTTTCTTCCTTTACTCATTGTTTAGAAGTAGTCAATCCTAAGAGCAGCAAAGGCTATGCAATCAAAGAGTTTATGAGTGATTTTCCAGATGCCATTAGTTATGGGATCGGAGATGGTGAGAATGACTTAGCGATGCTGGAAGTCGTGGATGTTTCTGTTGCCGTAGGCAATGCATTGGATAGCGTGAAAGCGCAATGTGATCGAATTATCGGTGAGAGTGCTACTGGAGGCGTAGGCAACTTTATTTTTGCTGAAATCATAAATTAAAATGTAGCTATAGATTAAAAGGAGTTTCAATGGAAAATTTAAATGAAAAAATCAATCACGATTTAGACTATTATAAATCAGGGATCAAACAGCTTTATCAAAGAAGCTACCAAATGTATATGTTTGGAGTAATCGCCGTGCTGCTACTGACTGTAACAGGTATCGGTGTTTCGACAGCTATGATTAGAGGACTTCTGCTGCTTGTATTTATTGGAGAGGTAGCTGTCTTAGTATATTTACTGCGTTTTTTGAAAGAAGACGCATTCGAAGCCTATTTTAAGGAAGTTCCAGAAAAACTTACTGCGGCTTTTCCAGCGATGCAGGAAAGTGCGCCGCAAGAAGACAATCAAGCGTATTATTTTTTGGATAGTCAAGGAGAGTTGATCAAGCTCAACAAAAAGAATATTCGTAATTTTCCCTCTAAAATCAGTCAATTCACATTGCTTGTTGGGTTCAATTATGACACGGATAAAGTCAGGTTTGAACAGCCGCTGCACTTTTATTATTATGATATTACATCAATCACACATTCTGACAGCTATAAAAAAGAGGTATTGAAACATACTAATTTTATGGCAAAACGTCGAAAAAGAAGAATTCGGACGTTGATCTTTACCTTGCTCGGAATTGCCTTAGCAGGGACTGTCGTCTATTTTGGTGTAAAATCCTATCTGACAGATACGAATGCAACAATTTTTGAAAAAAGAGTGAAAGAAGCTGCTGAAGAGGAAATCAATGAACAAAAAACAACGATTCAAAGTGTTGCTATTTCTAGGGGAGATGAAACGATCAAGTTGACGATCCCTAAAAAGCTGCATGATCAAGCAGGCTATTATATGAAAATCGATAACGAGAAAGGCTATTCCTATCAATCGTTTATCAGTGATACCTATTTTATGGATGTCAGTATGATTCAAAAATCAGCATACGCTAGTTTTACCGATTACTTAAAAGCTGCAGCTCAGACAAGGGAAGAATCCTCTGTAAACAAGAGCACAGAAAAGGTTCATGAAGAGTTCTTTATCGACGAATATCGAGAAGAAGCAAAGGAAGATTCAGAACAAGGCAAAATGATCGCCTATTATTTTGAGTCGGAAGGAAATTATGGCACGGTCAGTTTAAGTATCTATGATGAGGATCAGTTGGGTTTACCAGCTGAAACAACACTTGAAATGTTGAAATCACTTAAATTTGAGCGAAAAGAAAATGCGATTTAAACGAGTTAAGACGTGGAGATGAAAGTAGGTACCTTTGATCAAGTAGATATTGTAAAACATAAGAGTCTGGGACATAACTCTAAGAGTGACAATCTAGTCACTTGACATCCGAATAAACGGCGGAAACAGAAACAACCCCTTCGGAAATAAGCTGAAATTCACAAAAATTTGAAGAACAATTTTCGTGAATTCCAGCTTATTTCTCGGGGTTAAACGTTTCTGTTCCAGCCTCTTATGTTTATAAAAAAGCGTAAATGGTGATGTTGCAAGAGGCACTGGAATTGACTACGATCTTACAGTCAAAGTGTGCACCGATGAAACGACGAGCCAAAAGCAACGACTTGCTATTTCTCGAAATCAAACATTTTTTTGATCTTATTAAGCAAATGTCTGAATGATTTGATTTAATGTCTCTGCCGCCGAGCTGCCAACTCGGTCATTGTAGTACGCAGCAAAACGTTCATCGCCAATGTACATTTGTCCTAAACCTTTATGCATTTCAGCAGAATAGTTAGGTGAGGTGATCATCAACCATTCTTTATGTTTTAAAAAGGCTGTTTCAGCTTCTGGTGATTGATAATCTTGCGTTTCCATCACTAGTTTAAGTGCTGCAAACAGTTCCTTTTCAGCAATGTCCATTTTGTTTAAATCTGCTTCACTCAAATTTAGCCAATGCTTGTTAGATGTTTCTACAGCTTCCTTTCCGTATTTTTCACGAATTTCATTGCCGTAGCGTTCTTCATTTTCTTGTAATTTCTTTTGTTTAAATCCAATAAATTTTTCTTGATCAGTCATAGTTGTCTCTCCTTTTTGATAACGAATCGTTTTTTCTACAGTGAGGATTAGATGATCGATCAACTGTCGTTTTTCTAAAAGCTGCTGATAATGCGTTTGTAAAGCTTTTTGAGCATCAAATTCTGGCTCATTCAGCAATTTTTGGATATCCTCTAACTTCATATCTAACGAACGATAAAATAGAATTTGCTGAAGCTGATCGATTTCTTTTGTACCATATAAGCGATAACCGGAAGAATTGATGCGCGCAGGTTTCAATAATTCGATTTCGTCATAATAGCGTAGTGTTCGTGTGCTGACTCCGGATAGTTCAGCAACTTTTTTGATTGTATATTCCATCTGTTTCCCTCCTGTGAATTAAGCATAAACCTTTACCTAACGTGAAGGTCAAGACTTTTCTCTAGCTTAACATATTTTTTCTTCTAATCGCTAAAACAGTGATTTACAAATAAGAAGAGAAAGAGTAAAATTTATGTAAAGTTAAACAGACATTATTCATTAAAAAGGAGCTATACAGATGAAATTAATCGAAACACCTATCAATAAAAATTTAAACTTGGAGTATTTTTATCCAAACATTACTAAATTTGTTTTTGGATCAAAAGCCATTAAGTTCTTTAAATTGTATGCGCTTGACCGAACCCAGATCGTTTATGCTGACGCCTATGATAAAGTCGATGTGATCATGATCAATACAAAGAAAAAAATTACGAAAAATGAGGTTGATTTTGTAATTAAAAAACTGTTGAATACGACAAGAGAAGAGGTTGAGGTGCACATCGGAGTGAAAAATAAAATGATCGAAGCGGGTTACTCGTTTAGTGCACCTAGAAAAGATATTATTGTGATTCAAAAAACGATTACTGACAAATAAATACCAAAAAAGCACTGAAGTCTGACGTTTACGTAGAATACTTTCGTGCTTTTTTGTGATTTTAAAGCAACTTAATGATGAAAAACAGAAAATCAGTAGGCTTTCTATTCTATCTTTGATAAAATATAAGCAGAATGAAAGGAAGCGTGAAAATTGAAAGAACTATTTCATAAATATAAAGAAGTGATTTCCTATTTAGTATTTGGTGTAGCTACTACTGTAGTAAACATCGCTGTTTTCTTTATATGCAAAGATGTTTTTGGTATTGATTATAAAATCAGTAATGCGATCGGTTGGTTTTTGTCTGTCTTGTTTGCGTTTTTTACAAATAAATATTTTGTTTTTGCCAGCCAGCATGTAAATTTATTGGCCTTTTTCAAAGAGATGATCCTATTTTATTGGTATCGTATCTTATCGTTTGTGATCGATATGGCGTTAATGGTCGTGATGATCGAATGGCTGCATATTTCAGATTTTTGGGCAAAAATGGTGACGCAAGTTGTAGTTATCGTGCTAAATTACTTCTTTAGTAAGTTTTTCATTTTTAAAAAGAAAGTATAGAGAGTAAAGGAACCAAGTTTTTAGTTGAAAGATTGAAGTTTTGTTATAATGAAGGATAAGTTCGATAAAATGTAAAGGATGGCATGGTAAGATGAAAAGAGTTTATGCAGATGATAGTTTAACGTTACATACAGATTTATATCAAATCAATATGATGCAAACCTATTGGGAATTAGGACGTGCAGATTTGCATTCTGTTTTTGAATGCTATTTTCGCGAAATGCCGTTTAACCATGGTTATGCAATTTTTGCTGGGTTGGAACGGTTAGTCGACTATTTAGAAAATTTACGATTTACTGAAACAGATATTGCGTACCTTAGAGAAGTGGAAAATTACCCAGAAGATTTTTTGACCTATTTAAAAGAATTTGAGTTTAAATGTACGGTACGTTCTGCCTTAGAAGGTGATTTAGTTTTTAATAATGAACCGTTGATCCAAGTCGAAGGTCCGCTGGCTCAGTGTCAGTTGATTGAAACGGCTTTGTTGAATATGGTGAATTTTCAAACGCTGATTGCAACAAAAGCTGCGCGCATCAAGTCTGTGATTGGTGATGATCCATTGATGGAATTTGGGACTCGTCGAGCACAAGAGCTGGATGCTGCGATTTGGGGCACTCGTGCAGCGGTGATCGGCGGAGCAGATGCCACGAGCAATGTTCGAGCAGGTAAAATATTTGGGATACCAGTCAGTGGAACGCATGCTCATTCATTAGTACAATCGTATGGAAATGATTATGAGGCTTTCACAGCCTATGCGAAAACCCACAAAGATTGTGTCTTTCTAGTAGATACGTATGACACGTTAAAATCCGGTGTGCCGAGTGCGATTCGTGTAGCCCAGGAGATGGGAGATAGCATCAATTTTCTTGGTGTTCGTCTGGATAGTGGTGATATGGCGTATATTTCTAAACGTGTACGTGAACAGCTGGACGAAGCTGGTTTTCATGAAGCTAAAATCTATGCCTCAAATGATTTAGATGAGAACACGATTTTAAGCTTAAAAATGCAAAAAGCGAAGATCGATGTTTGGGGCGTTGGGACTAAGCTGATCACCGCTTATGATCAGCCTGCTTTAGGAGCGGTCTTTAAATTAGTTTCGATCGAAGGTAAGGATGGTCAGATGAAAGACACGATCAAGCTTTCCAGTAACGCTGAAAAAGTAACTACTCCTGGTAAAAAACAAGTGTGGCGAATCACGCGTAAATCGGATAAAAAATCTGAAGGCGATTATGTGACCTTGTGGGATGAGGACCCTCGTGAACAAGAAGAGATTTACATGTTCCATCCAGTGCATACATTTATCAACAAAACAGTTCGTGATTTTGAAGCTAGAGCTGTATTACAAGATATTTTTGTTGAAGGGAAACGCGTGTATGAACTGCCCAGCTTGGAAGAGATCAAGCATTATGCTAAAGAAAATCTTGATTCTTTATGGGAAGAGTATAAACGCGATCTTAACCCGCAAAAATATCCAGTGGATCTATCTACAGAGTGCTGGAATCACAAAATGCGTCTCCTTGAAAAAGTGCGGGTAGATGTAAAAGCATTGACTGAAAATAAATAAGTTGGAGGTTTTTTTATGGAGTCACTACAAAAAGCTATTATTGAAGAACTAGGTGTTAAACCTCAAATCGATCCACAGGAAGAAATTCGTAAAAGTATTGACTTTATGAAAAGCTACTTATATAAGCATCCCTTTTTAAAAACGTTGGTTTTAGGTATTAGCGGCGGACAAGATTCGAGTTTAGCTGGTAGACTTGCTCAGCTTACGATGGAAGAGATGCGTGCTGAAACAAAGGACCAGGCCTATCAATTTGTCGCTGTTCGTTTGCCTTATGGTGCGCAGGCAGATGAAGCAGATGCAAAAAAAGCCTTGGATTTTATTCAACCAGATGTTTCTTTACGTGTGGACATCAAGCCAGCGATCGATGCAGCTGTAGCTTCTTTGCTTGAGACTGATGTGGTTATCAGTGATTTCAACAAGGGAAATATGAAGGCACGTCAACGTATGATCGTTCAATATGCAATTGCTGGTGAAAAAGCAGGTGCTGTTATCGGGACAGACCATGCTGCTGAAAATATTACTGGATTTTATACGAAATATGGAGATGGCGGAGCAGATATTTTACCGTTATTTCGTTTGAATAAACGCCAAGGAAAAGCACTTTTGAAAGAACTTGGAGCTCCTTCTGCGCTTTATTTGAAGGTACCAACAGCTGATCTTGAAGATGATAAACCACTTGTGGCGGACGAAGTAGCTTTAGGTGTAACCTATGATGATATTGATGATTATGTTGAAGGAAAAGAAGTTTCTGAACAAGCTCGTGAAACGATTGAAGGCTGGTATAAAAAGACACAGCATAAACGTCATATGCCCATTTCAATCTTTGATGATTTTTGGAAGTAATCCTCCATTAAAAGTTCTTTCGTTTGGTGCGAACCCTAAGTGCACATGAAAACACTGGGGGATTCGCACCAAAAAAAGAGCAAAAAGACGTTGGTAAAAGGCGTTTTTCTCATTTTTTTTTAATGTATGTTCTTTATTAAAGTGATTTTCGATGATTATGTAATGTATTTTTGTCAAAATCATGGTCTAGCTCTGTTTAGAGCTAGTGGATTGAAATCCCAGAAACAGTAAGGCAAGCTAATGGGCATTTTGTCTAGCTCTGTTTAGAGCTAGTGGATTGAAATAAAAAATGAAATAAATGTAATTATACAAACAACGGTAGTCTAGCTCTGTTTAGAGCTAGTGGATTGAAATGCTTTTTCGGCAAGATCTCACATGCCTGGTCAATGTCTAGCTCTGTTTAGAGCTAGTGGATTGAAATTTAGTTAATTATAAATCGTTAACTTTGGGAGGCTGTCTAGCTCTGTTTAGAGCTAGTGGATTGAAATAAAATTGGATAATTAAGAATGAAGTGTACATGCAGGTCTAGCTCTGTTTAGAGCTAGTGGATTGAAATAGCAAACGCTGCATCTTGAGCATCTCTTTGCATTGGTCTAGCTTTGTTTAGAGCTAGTGGATTGAAATATTTTGAAGAGCGGGAAAATGAATTCATGAGGATAAGTCTAGCTCTGTTTAGAGCTAGTGGATTGAAATAATAATCATGAACCCTTGTCAAAAAGATAAGGGTTGTCTAGCTCTGTTTAGAGCTAGTGGATTGAAATTGCTACACAGCTTACCAAAGAAATTAGTTATTTATGTCTAGCTCTGTTTAGAGCTAGTGGATTGAAATCCCCTCCACTGGTACAACCTCACCACCGATAATCGTCTAGCTCTGTTTAGAGCTAGTGGATTGAAATGGAGATAATCCTTTGATGCGTTGGTTTACTAACAGTCTAGCTCTGTTTAGAGCTAGTGGATTGAAATTCAATCAATACAGCACTTATTGTTTCTGTCTCTAAGTCTAGCTCTGTTTAGAGCTAGTGGATTGAAATTAACCACTGGCAAATCACTAGGGGTGGATAAATCGTGTCTAGCTCTGTTTAGAGCTAGTGGATTGAAATCTCGTAACGTATTGTATCCATATTTATGGATACCTGTCTAGCTCTGTTTAGAGCTAGTGGATTGAAATTTTTCTTCGGGTTTGTCTATATTGTGGGCGAACTCGTCTAGCTCTGTTTAGAGCTAGTGGATTTGCGCTTTGCTAATTGATCCAGATACATGTCTAGCTCTGTTTAGAGCTAGTGGATTGAAATAACTACTGTTGGAATAAAATCTTTCACAATGAAATCGTCTAGCTCTGTTTAGAGCTAGTGGATTGAAATATTTCTACAGAACCTCTATCACTCAAAGATGCAGTCTAGCTCTGTTTAGAGCTAGTGGATTGAAATTCAATCATTTTTAGAGCATAGTTATCGTGGCTGTAGTCTAGCTCTGTTTAGAGCTAGTGGATTGAAATTTCTTTCGATTCTTCTGTTGGTGTTTCCTTCACGTCTAGCTCTGTTTAGAGCTAGTGGATTGAAATACATCATTGATCGTTTCTACAAATGTATTTACGACCTGTCTAGCTCTATTTAGAGCTAGATCTTTTGAAATTCTGTATCAATGATCGATATTTCTTCACCTTTTGATTTAGCTCTCTTTAAGTCAACCCAAGAAAGACGAATTCTCTCGTCTTTCTTTTTTTGTTCAATAATCATTTTTTTGTTCGAATGGTTAAAAAAAGTGTAAACTTGATCTTATAAACAGCAATTATCTTAAAAGTAATCTACAATTAATTTAACTATACACAAAGAAAGTGAATTGGGTGAACTATGAAAAAATTGTTTAGAAAAAAAAGGAACATCGACAACGAAACGTTTTTTTCATCGGAGGAAAAGCAACAAACTGTAACGAATGAAACAATTCGAATTCCAGATACAATCAAAGGACTATCTGATCAAGAAGTGCAGCAGTTGTATGCCGAAGGAAAATATAATAAAGAAGTCGAGGATCTGTCTAGAACGACCAAACAAATTATTTTAGATAATTCTTTGACCCTATTCAATTTTATCAACTTATTTTTAGCGGTAGCTGTTTTTGCTGTAGGTTATCCCAAAAATGCATTATTTTTCTGGATCATTATTATCAATACAGCGATTGGTGTGTTTCAAGAAATTCATGCCAAAAGAACAATCGACAAATTATCGATCGTCAATAAAACAGAGGCTACCGCTTTAAGACAGGGGCAATTAACGAAGATTTTTCAAGATGAAATTGTTTTAGGCGATGTTTTAGTTCTTACTTTGGGTAATCAAGTACCATCAGATGGACTCGTTCTTCATGGAGAAGGAATGGAAGTTGACGAATCTCTTTTAACAGGTGAATCCGATAAAATCACAAAAATGAGTGGGGATAAAATCATGAGTGGTAGTTTCATCACTTCTGGCTTAGGTTTTGTTAAAATCACCGCAGTTGGAGAAGATAATTTTGTCTCTAAATTGTCAAAAGAAGCAAAAACAGAAAAAAAATCAACGTCAGAATTGATGAACTCGTTAAACCTGTTGATCAAAGGATTGACGTTTGCTATTGTTCCGATCGGTTTACTTCTATTTTGGTCTCAATATCAGTCTACACAATCATTTCCCAAAACTGTTTTAGGCGTTTCTGGTGCTTTGATCAGTATGATTCCAGAAGGATTGATGCTTCTAACAAGTGTAGCTTTTGCAGTTGGGGCCGCAAATTTAGCTCGGAAACAAACCTTGATTCAGCGTTTAGCTTGTATTGAGACTTTGGCACGAGTAGACACAATTTGTTTAGATAAAACGGGAACGATCACTGATGGCAGTTTATCCTTCAAAGAACTGATTCCTTTGGCTGGTTTTCCTGCTAGTGAAATTGAACGAGCGATGAGTGAAATGATGGCTGCTTTGTCGGACCAAAATGCTACAGCGAAAGTGTTGAGAAAACATTTCCCCCTAAAAGAAACAGAATGGACTGTTAGTGAAACCATCCCTTTCTCATCAGATAGAAAATGGAGTGGCGTGAGCTTTAAGGAAAAAGGGAGCTTTGTGATGGGCGCACCGGAATTCATTTATTCTGAATTACCGGAAGAACTACGAGAAAGACTAGCGCCATATAATGAGCAAGGCGATCGTGTGCTGATTTTGATTCATTCAAATGAACCTCTGACAAGCCCAGTATTGCCGCAAGAAAAAGAAACTGTAGCCATTTTCGTTATTGCAGATACACTTAGAGAAAATGCAGTTGACACCTTTTCTTATTTTGCCAAGCAAGATGTTACATTAAAGGTGATCTCAGGAGATAATCCAATCACTGTTTCACAAATCGCCAAGCAGGCTGGTATTGCTGGAGCTGAAAATTTTGTGGATATGAGTAAACTAACTGATACCGAAAATTTCAATGAATTAGTCGAAAAAACGACTGTTTTCGGTCGGGTAACACCTTATCAAAAGAGAGAATTGATTCAAGCGTTGAAAGAAAACGGCCATACGACTTGTATGACAGGTGATGGTGTGAATGATATTCTTTCGCTAAGAGAAGCAGACGTTAGTGTGGCAATGGCTAGTGGAAGTGATGCGGCTCGAGCTGTGTCGGATGTTGTTTTATTGAATTCGGATTTTAGTTCGATGATTCAGGTGTTGAATGAAGGTCGTCGAGTAATTAATAATATTGAAAGAGTAGCGTCGATGTACATGGTCAAAACCATTTATTCGGCAATCCTTGCTGTGACCTTTATCTTTTTATTTTTACCTTATCCGTTTGCTCCGTTGCAGTTGACGCCTATCAATACGTTGACGGTAGGTATTCCTTCCTTTATTCTAGCATTAGAACCAAATTATCAACGAATCAAAGGGCACTTTTTAACGAATATTTTGAGAATTTCTGTACCAGGTGCATTGACAGTCGTATTTAATATTCTCGTTCTACAGTTAGCCGGAATTTGGTTTGATTTGTCTCATCAAGATGTTTCAACAATGTGCGTTCTGTTAACTGGCTGTGTCGGCTTTCAAGTCCTGCTAAGAGCGGCTCGTCCATTAGATTTGAAAAAGAAAATCATGATTGGGCTTTTACTTACAGCCTTTTTAATCTGTTTCTTGTTCTTTGGTGATTTCTTCATGCTGACGTCGCTATTTACAAAAAATGTGTTCTTTTATTTACCATTAATTTTAGGTAGCCGATCAATTTTCAACTATATTTCTTTGTTTATGACTAGAGCGGTATATGAGATTGAAAAGCGTAAAGAGAAGAAGGCAATCAAAAATAAAAAACGAGTGATTTAGTTGCTAAACAGACTACGTTTTAGAAAACAAAAGACAGATAATTAAGAGTTTAGTTGACATTTAGTTGAAAAGACATTGATTTTATATGAATTAGCGAAACGGTAGTAGCATTTAAGCTCTATTACCGTTTTTTTATGTGTTGTACTTTATCGAATCTTTCTAGGATACTCCGCAGACAACTAAATTAACGATAACCGTACATAAAAGCAGAGGCTTATTCTTAAAATAAATGAAAGCTAAAGGCAGGAACGTTTAGTTGCTATGCTGATGGTAAGTTGTTAAAATGTGAATATAGATAAACGATGTTATGTAATTTTTTAAATTACAGTTTCGGAAAAAGAAAAACAAGTTTAACAGCACTAGACGTTCAAAAAAGTGTTGATCATTAAGTTATCCAGCAGTACAAATCAATCCCCACGAAAATAGGCAAATGGTCTTTGAAGCAAGAAGTGTTTCATTACCAATTTCCTGATTTTTTATGGGATTAAGTGATTTGTTTTGCTCTTAAATTAGGAGGAATCAAAATGGACGGTAGTAAGATCAATGGAAAAACGGTGACAGAAGAATTGCTTTTAGAAAAAGGATATCGGAAATATACTGGTGAGGATTTGGACATTTATTATAGTAAAGATATTTGTGAACATATTGGGAATTGTGTTCGAGGGAATCCTGATGTATTCGAAGTTGGCCGTCGTCCGTGGATCATCACAGACAATGGCAGTGTAGAAGAGGACATTCGTGTGATCGATACGTGTCCTAGTGGTGCATTGAAATATATTCGTAAAGGAGATAATTAGTCATGGAAATCCAAGAAGAAACAGGACGATTTGTTTTATTCAACGATGAAAATCAAGAAATAGGCGAAATGACTTGGTCAGATGCCGGTACGGAAATGATGATCATTGACCATACGTTTGTAGATCCTGCTTATAGAGGACAAAAGCTAGCAGAAAAACTAGTGTACCAAGGGGTTGAAAAGGCACGTCGCGAAGGTAAAAAGATCATTCCGCTTTGCCCATTTGCTAAAAAAGAATTTGATACTAAACCTGAATATGGAGATGTATTGAGAAAATAAGTAGAAGGTCTGTGTTTTGTAGCGAACACAGACCTTTTTCAGACAAAAAGGCACAGGGGTTCAATTTCAACTAGCATTTAAATTGAAAATATGCTAAAGTATAATAGATGTATTTTGTGAATAAGGGAGAAATTAAACTATGTATAATTTTATTTTAACACTTGTAATCATCTTATCAGTAGTGATGGTTATTGCCGTTATGATGCAGCCAAGCAAACAAAATAGTGCAGCAAGTGCATTTACAGGTGGCGCAGATAAACTTTTCGGTAAACAAAAGGCCCGTGGATTTGAAGCTGTTATGCAAAGAGCAACAGCAATTATTGGCGCTGTTTGGATGTTACTATTATTTATTTTAGTATTATTATCATCGAAGTAAGACCTTTGAAGTCCCTCATTTACTGAGGGGCTTTTTTCTATTTTTGGAGTGGCATTTTCTTACGGAAAAAAATTGCTGAACTTCCTTTTCATAAGGTTTTCAACTAATAATGTGCTAAAATGAGAATGAGGTGAAACAGACAATGAAAATAACAAATCTACCTAAACCATTATTTACAGAAAATGGTTCTCGTGCGGTTTTACTTTTGCACGCTTATTCAGGCAGTAGCAATGATGTACGAATGCTTAGTCGTTATCTAGAGAAAGAAAACTATACAGTTTATTCACCAAATTTTTCAGGTCATGCGACGTTTGATCCAGAGAATATTTTGGAAAAGACGACAGCAGATTGGCAGCAGGACACGTTGGATGCTATTCAGTTTTTAAAAGAGAAAGGCTATCAGCAAATTGCTGTTTTTGGTCTTTCTATGGGCGGCATCTTTGCGACGGCTACATTGGCAGATCAACTAGAGGGTATGATCGGCGGCGGCTTTTTTTGCTCACCCATTTTCCCTGTAAAAAATAATGTACCGGAAAATTTCGTAAGCTACGCTGAACAAGTGCTAAAAGTAGCTGATGTGTCAGAGGAAGAACGGAAAAAACGTTTAGAAAAAATCACGCAGGATTCTCATGTACAGTTAGAAGATATTGAAACATTTTCTCAAAAGACCGCGGATAAACTAGGGAAAGTCACTGTTCCGTTTTTTATGGCGCAAGCCGGTAATGATGAGATGATCGACGCTTCTGGTGTTTATCAAACCGCTAAGGCATTACAACATACACGATTTACATTAAACTGGTATCCAAACGGCGGACATGCTGTGACGGTTGGGCCAGAACATAAACAATTAGAACAAGACGTGGCAGCATTTTTAAACACACTGTCTTGGAATGAGGAGAACGAATGACAAAACAAACAATCAAGGAGAAGATCCTGTTTTTCATGGAAAACCATAGCAAAAAAAGTTTTTCAATGGAAGAAATTGCCGAAGGGCTTAAACTGCAAAAAAGTGCAGATTTTAAATTACTGGTTCAAACAATTGCAGCTATGGAACGTGAAAAATCAGTAGAATTTACCAAAAAAGGAAAAATTAAATTGCCGCAAAAAGATATGACAGTGGAAGGCGTTTTCCGAGCGAATGAAAGAGGTTTTGGATTTGTAACCATTGATCCAGAAGAAGCAGATGTCTATATCCCAAAAGAAGCAGTCAATTTTGCGATGGATGGGGATATTGTTGCTATCGACATCGTACAACCGGCAGATCCTTTTTCTGATCGTGGAGCAGAAGGCAAGATCATTGAAATCAAAACAAGAGCAATCACACAAGTCGTTGGTGAATTTATTGCCTATGATGAGAAAGAAGTAAGTGAAACTGATTTATATGGTTATGCGGTACCAAAGGATAAAAAAATGACTGGACTAACGTTCAACATTGCTGCACAGGGAATTAAGCCAGTGGATGGCAGTATCGTGATCGTGGAGGTCACTCATTATCCTGAAAAGGAATACCCAAGAAGCTTAGAAGGATTAGTTAAAAAAGTTGTCGGCCATAAAAATGACCCAGGTATGGATATTTTATCGATCGTTGTTGCGCATGGCATTCCCACAAGCTTTCCAGATGTAGTGATTGCAGAAGCTGACAAAGTTCCTGATGCAATTTCAGAAGCAGATATGAAAGGTCGCAGAGATTTGAGAGATCAATTGATCGTGACGATCGATGGTGAAGATGCAAAAGATCTGGATGATGCTGTGACTGTCCGAAAATTAGAAAATGGCAACTATTTCTTAGGTGTTCACATAGCAGATGTTTCTTACTATGTGACTGAAGGAAGCGAACTTGATATTGAAGCGTACGAACGCGGAACCAGTGTCTATTTAACTGATCGTGTGGTACCGATGATCCCGCAAAGATTATCTAATGGAATCTGTTCTTTAAACCCACATGTGCCTCGTTTAACGATGAGCTGTGAGATGGAGATTTCACCTGAAGGATATGTAGTGAAGCATGATATTTTTCAAAGTGTGATCCAAACTGCTGAACGGATGACGTATACAGCAGTCAATGAAATTTTGGAAGAACAAAAACCTGAAACGTTGGCACGCTATAAAGAGCTAGTTCCTATGTTTAACGAAATGGGTGAGCTTCACCGGATTCTTGAAGAAATGCGGGCAAGACGCGGAGCAATTTCGTTTGAAGACAGAGAAGCTAAGGTATTAGTTGATGGAAATGGTCATCCAAATGATATCTTGTTACGGACTCGAGGAGTCGGTGAACGTTTGATTGAATCCTTCATGCTGGCAGCCAATGAGACTGTAGCGAAGCATTACAATGACCTTAAATTGCCTTTTATCTACCGGATCCATGAGCAGCCTAAAGAAGAAAAAATGCAGCGGTTCTTTGATTTTGCAGCTGTTCTGGGAATTTTAGTTAAAGGGACCAAAGCAGATATTACGCCGAAAGATCTTCAAAACGTATTAGAACAAGTTGCGGATAAGCCGGAAGAAGCTGTTATCAATACGATGCTCTTGCGCAGCATGCAGCAGGCACGTTATTCCGAAGATAATTATGGACATTATGGTTTGGCAGCAGAATACTATACACATTTCACCTCACCGATCCGTCGTTATCCAGATTTGATTGTACATCGCTTGATTCGCAGTTACGAAGGAACCGTTTCGGAACAATTAAAGGATAAATGGGAACAGCATTTACCAGATATTGCCGATCATAGTTCAAAAATGGAACGTCGTGCTGTAGAAGCTGAACGTGAAGTTGATGCTATGAAGAAGGCTGAATTTATGGCGGATAAAATCGGCGAAGAATATATGGGAATTATCAGCTCAGTCACTCGTTTTGGTTTCTTTGTGGAGTTGCCAAATACGATCGAGGGGTTGATCCATGTTAATAGTTTAAAACAAGATTATTTCCATTATATAGAAAATCATATGGCTCTTGTAGGTGAACGGACTGGTATGACACTGAAAATCGGCCAAAAAGTGAAAGTCAAAGTCGAAAAAGCGGATCCTGAAACGAGAGAAATCGATTTTGAATTTTTAGAAGCAGAAGAAGTTGAACGAATCGAAGCGCCAAAGCCCAAAAAACGTCAAGACGGACGCAAAAGGCGTGATGATCGAAAAGAACGTGAACGCGGAAAGAAACCGTTCACTCAAAAGAAAAATAAGAAAAAAGGCAAAAAGCCGTTTTATAAAGAAGTTGCAAAGAAAAAAGGGAAAACGAAAAAACAGAAGAAAAAATAGAAACTGGAGGTACAGCTATGCCAAAAGGAGAAGGAAAGCTAATTGCCCAAAATCGTAAAGCTAGGCATGACTATACTGTTGTTGATACAATGGAGGCAGGCATCGTTTTACAAGGAACAGAAATCAAGTCGATTCGTAACAGCCGTATCAATCTGAAGGATGGTTTTGTCCGTGTCAGAAATGGAGAAGCTTATTTACTTAATGTGCATATCAGTCCGTATGAACAAGGAAATATTTTTAACCATGATCCTTTACGGACGAGAAAACTATTATTGCACAAAAAACAAATCGCAAAATTGATGACTGAAACAAAAAATACTGGGATCACAGTTATTCCGTTAAAAGTGTATATTCGAAATGGCTATGCCAAGGTACTAATTGGTCTTGCCAAAGGGAAAAAACAATATGATAAACGTGAAGATTTAAAACGGAAAGAAATCAACCGCGAAATCGATCGGACATTAAAAAATAATTTGCGATAAATGATTGAATTTTTTGTTGTATTTTTTGAAAAAAAATGCTTTTAAGTGGTTATTTTATTCTTTTTCGCATATTTCATTTCTTTGCTTTATCTTATGCGAAAAATTTGTTAGAGTGTAAGGGCACTGATGAGTTTTCATCGTTTTTTCAGTAACTCGTCTTCATGCCGTCGGATACCATTAAGACCCCATTCTTTTAATCGTTTGTCATATTAAAAGAAGTGTCTTATTTTCATAGAATTTTTTTGATATTATTCATCGATGGTGGTATGATACGTGTGGTTAAAAAAGAGAAGCGCATCAAGCTTCTTGTAAGTTTGTTGGAAAAGAGGTGAAATAAGTTGGAAGAGAAGACACTGCTCTTCAAAATTGGGCCGATTTGGTTTGATGGCACCATTTGTTTAATGGTACTGTTAACATGTGTCATTGTCTTTGGGATCGTTTATTTTTGCACAAGGAACCTTCAAATGAAGCCAAAAGGCAAGCAAAATGTGATCGAGTATCTCATTGATTTTGTTCGGGGAATCATTACCGACAATATGCCGAGTAAAGAAGTATCAAATTTTCACCTACTTTCATTTACAATGTTTATGTTTGTCCTAGTTGCCAATATTATTGGCCTGGTGACAAAAGTTGTGATTGGTGACTATACCTATTGGAAGAGCCCAACAGCCGATCCTTTAGTTACCTTGACCTTAGCATTGATCATGATCGTATTGACTCATTTCTTTAGTGTGAGCCGTTTTGGTCTAAAAGGTTATTTCAAAAATAGCTTTTTAAGTCCGGTTGCATTTTTGATGCCGATCAAGATCATGGAAGAATTTACGAACTTACTGACATTGGCATTACGTTTATATGGTAATATTTTTGCCGGAGAAGTTTTATTGGGTCTGATCGCAAGTATTGTTTCTAGTACAGGACTGTGGGCAATACCACTAGCAATTCCGCTGGAAATGATTTGGCTGGCATTCTCAATCTTTATTGGTGCGATCCAAGCATTTATCTTTGTTACATTATCAATGGTTTACATGGCTCATAAAGTTGAAGTCGAAGAATAAATAATAAAAACAACTATTTTAGGAGGAAAACAACATGGAAGGATTAAATTATATCGCAGCTGCAATCGCAGTTTTCGGAGCAGCAATCGGAGCAGCATATGGTAACGGAAAGGTTATCTCAAAAACACTTGAATCAATGACACGTCAACCAGAAATGGCTGGCCAATTAAGAACAACAATGTTTATCGGGGTAGCTTTAATCGAGGCAGTTCCAATTCTAGGTGTAGTTATTGCATTGTTATTAGTGTTCAAATAATTTCTTAGAAGGCAGGACGCACAAAGTTTGAGGAAATGCGTGCTGCTTTCTTTGCTGCGAATCACTGTGATTGGCTGCTTTAGCAGACAGAACAGATGATGAGCAGTACTTGGCGAACGAAGGTGAGCGAAGTGACCAAACGATGAATCACTGTGATTGGCTGCTTTAGCAGACAGAACAGATGATGAGCAGTACTTGGCGAACGAAGGTGAGCGAAGTGACCGAACGAGGAAACACTGTGATTGACTGCTTTGGCAGACAGAACAGATGATGAGCAGTACTTGGCGAACGAAGATGAGCGAAGTGACCAAACGAGGAAACACAGCAATCATCTACATCACAACAGATGTCAAACGGTATTTAGCAAACCAAGCAATAAAAGTCACCAAGTAAAGAACCACAATCTTTATCCATGATAGAAAAAATCTCAAACATTTCTTGGTAAAATCCCCTTACTAAGAAGTCATTCAACTCAAATAAACAATCATCACCGAGAATTGCAGAGAAAGGAAGTTGATACTTCATGCTAGATCATTTAGTAATCGGCGAAGCAAACCCAAGTACAACACTTGGAACAATGATCGTCGTAAGTGGCGCATTTCTTATTTTGATGCTTCTGATCAAGAAGTTTGCATGGGAAGCAATCACTGAAATGTTGAAAAAACGTGAAGATAAAATTGCCAACGATTTAGATTCTGCAGAACAATCTCGACTAGCAGCAGCGAAGATGGAAGAAGAACGTCATGCAAAATTACTTTCTTCTAAATCCGAAGCAGCAGAAATCATTAAGGATGCGAAAGAGAGCGGAGACCAGAACCGCCAAAAAATCTTAGCAGAAACCAATGATGAAGTATCACGCTTAAGAGAAAAAGCACGTCAAGATATCTCTCAAGAGCATGATGAAGCATTGGCATCTGTAAAAGATGAAGTGGCAAACTTGTCTTTACAAATTGCAGAGAAAATATTAAACAAAGAATTAACGGCAGATGCCCACGAGGCTCTGATTGATTCTTATATTGAAGGCTTAGGTAAGTCAGATGAAATTAGATAAATATACGGTAGGTAAACGCTACGGTAAAGCTTTGTTCGAGTTGGCAATTGAAAAGCAAGAAGCCGATAGCATCTATCAAAATTTGCTGACACTTAGAGAGATTTTTCATGAAGTACCTGATCTAGGTGGGATTTTAAGCGATGTTCGCCTTGAACCCTATGAAAAAGACGAAATTATGAATCAATTAATTCGTGGTTTTGATGGTACGATGAAAAACTTTTTATACGTTGTTTACAACTATTCACGTATGAACGATCTTCTTTTGATGATCGATGAATACGAGCGAAGATACGACGAATATAAGAGCTTGTTACTAGGAACAGTTTTGACCGCAGTACCGTTGTCTAAAGAGCAACATCAGCAAATGGAAGAAAAAGCTGCTGCACTTTTAGGATATGAGCAAGCAAGCCTGATCAACTTAATCGATCCGGCAATTGTTGGCGGAGTTATTATTGAAGCAAATCATAAAGTAATAGACGGCAGTATTCATAAACAATTAGAACGAATCCAAGAATTGTTATTAAAATAACGTTCAGCACAATAAAGAGGTGAATTGAATGGCTATCAAAGCAGAAGAAATCAGTGCCTTGATTAAAGAACAAATTAAAAACTATCAACAAGAATTAGCAGTTGAAGAAGTCGGAACTGTCACTTACGTCGGAGACGGAATTGCACGTGCACACGGCTTAGAAAACGCAATGAGCGGAGAGCTAGTTGAATTCTCTAACGGCTCATACGGAATGGCACAAAACTTAGAAACAAATGATGTCGGTATCATTATTTTAGGTGATTTTGAAACCATTCGTGAAGGAGATAAAGTAACGCGTACAGGCAAAATCATGGAAGTTCCTGTAGGGGAAGCAATGATTGGTCGTGTCGTTAATCCGCTTGGGTTACCAGTCGATGGTCTAGGCGAGATCAAAACGGACAAAACTCGTCCTGTCGAAGCAGCAGCGCCAGGTGTTATGCAACGGAAATCAGTAGATGAACCAATGCAAACGGGCTTAAAAGCAATCGATGCTCTTGTACCGATTGGTCGTGGTCAACGTGAATTAGTCATCGGTGACCGTAAAACAGGGAAAACATCGATAGCCATTGATACGATCATTAACCAAAAAGGTCAAGATGTGATTTGTATCTATGTTGCGATTGGGCAAAAAGAATCTACCGTTCGTAACCAAGTAGAAACTTTGAGACAATACGGTGCATTAGACTATACGATTGTTGTTACTGCGGGTGCCTCTCAACCAGCACCATTGTTATATATCGCACCATATGCTGGAGCAGCAATGGGTGAAGAGTTTATGTATAACGGCAAACACGTTTTGATCATTTTTGATGATTTATCTAAACAAGCAGTCGCTTATCGTGAACTTTCTTTACTATTACGTCGTCCTCCAGGTCGTGAAGCATACCCTGGTGATGTATTCTACTTACACTCACGTCTATTAGAACGTGCAGCTAAGTTAAGTGATGAATTAGGCGGCGGCTCTATGACCGCTTTACCATTTGTTGAAACACAAGCAGGAGATATTTCTGCATATATTCCGACAAATGTTATTTCGATCACAGATGGTCAGATTTTCTTAGAAAGCGATTTGTTCTATGCTGGTACACGACCAGCCGTTGATGCAGGACTTTCTGTCTCTCGGGTTGGTGGTTCCGCTCAAATCAAAGCAATGAAAAAAGTTGCCGGCACGCTGCGTTTGGATTTAGCCAGCTATCGTGAATTAGAAGCCTTTACCCAATTTGGTTCTGATCTTGATGCTGCCACACAGGCCAAACTAAATCGTGGTCGTCGAACTGTTGAAATTTTAAAACAAAAACTACATGCACCATTAGCTGTAGAAAAACAAGTTGTGATTTTATATGCGTTGACACGCGGATTTTTAGACAGCATCAGTGTTGCTAAAATTTTAGATTTTGAAGCAGAATTGTTTGACTATCTAGAAGGGAAACATCCTGAATTATTTGAAACGATCCGTACAACAAAAGATCTACCAGAATCAAAGGATTTAGATGCTGCGATCAATGAATTTAAAGAAATTTTCAGTGCGGCGGATTCAAAAGGATCATCTGCAAAAGATACGCTTGAATCCATTCAAAATGCATAAGAGAGGTGACAGGAAATGGGTGCTTCATTAAATGAAATCAAACAACGCATAGCCTCAACGAAGAAAACGAGTCAGATCACTAACGCGATGCAAATGGTTTCAGGTGCAAAACTGACCAAGTCAGAAGCCGCTTCTCGAAGTTTTCAAGAATATGCGTCAAAAATCCGTTCGATCGTTACTCATCTTGTTGCAGCTCAATTGAAGGATCTTGAAGATCTGGATAATTACGGTTCTGATGATACTGCAGAGTTACATTATCACATGATGTTAAAAGCACGTCCCGTAAAAAAGACAGGCTACATCGTCATTACTTCTGATAAAGGATTAGTTGGCGGCTATAATAGCTCGATATTAAAACAAACGATGAAAATGATGGGCGATGACCACGAATCTCAAGAAGAGTTTGTGTTGATCGCTATCGGCGGAACCGGAGCAGATTTCTTTAAAGCTCGCGGCATTAATGTAGCTTATGAATTGCGCGGATTAACAGATCAACCTAGTTTTGATGAGGTAAGAAAAATCGTTTCTACTGCAACAACGATGTATGAAAATGAAGTGTTTGACGAATTATACGTTTGCTATAATCACCATATCAATTCATTAACAAGTCAATTCCGAGTAGAAAAAATGCTGCCGATTTCAGATTTAGATCCCGAAGAAGCGACAACCTATGAACAAGAATATATTTTGGAACCTTCCAAAGAAGCGATTCTTGATAATTTGTTGCCGCAGTATGCGGAAAGTTTGATTTATGGCGCGATCATTGATGCGAAAACTGCAGAACATGCTGCCGGTATGACAGCAATGAAAACTGCAACTGACAATGCGCAAAATATCATTAGTGATTTAACGATTTCTTATAATCGTGCTCGACAAGGGGCCATCACTCAAGAAATTACAGAAATTGTTGCTGGTGCAGCTGCACTAGAATAAGAAAGACAGGTTTTAAGATGACCTCTATAAACGAAACGGAGGAAAAGACATGAGTTCAGGAAAGATTGTTGAAGTTATTGGTCCCGTTGTAGACGTGGAGTTTTCACTAGATCAATCCTTACCAGATATAAATAATGCATTGGTCGTTTATAAAAATGGCGAACAAAAACAAAAAGTTGTATTAGAAGTTGCTTTAGAATTAGGAGACGGTGTAATCCGTTCGATCGCTATGGAATCTACAGACGGTCTGCAGCGTGGAATGGAAGTTATCGACACTGGAAAACCTATTTCAGTTCCTGTTGGGAAAGAAACACTAGGTCGAGTATTCAACGTTTTAGGAGATACGATCGACTTAGAAGCACCTTTTCCAGAAGAAGCTGAACGTAGTGGTATTCACAAAAAAGCACCTGCTTTTGAGGAATTAAGCACAAGTAATGAAATTTTAGAAACTGGAATCAAAGTAATCGATTTGCTAGCACCTTATTTAAAAGGTGGGAAAGTTGGACTTTTCGGCGGTGCCGGTGTTGGTAAAACTGTTTTGATTCAAGAATTGATTCATAATATCGCACAAGAACATGGAGGTATCTCTGTGTTTACCGGTGTAGGTGAGCGGACACGTGAAGGAAACGACCTTTATTTTGAAATGAAAGACTCTGGTGTTATCGAAAAAACTGCCATGGTTTTTGGTCAAATGAATGAGCCACCAGGCGCACGTATGCGTGTAGCATTGACAGGCTTAACAATTGCGGAATATTTCCGTGATGTAGAAGGACAAGATGTATTGCTCTTTATCGATAATATCTTCCGCTTCACTCAAGCAGGTTCTGAAGTATCTGCCTTGTTAGGACGTATGCCTTCTGCCGTTGGCTACCAACCAACGCTGGCAACAGAAATGGGACAATTACAAGAACGGATTACATCGACGAAAAAAGGCTCGATCACTTCGATTCAAGCAATCTATGTACCCGCCGATGACTATACGGATCCGGCTCCAGCAACGGCCTTTGCCCATTTAGATGCTACAACCAACTTGGAACGTCGTTTGACTGAACAAGGGATTTATCCCGCTGTTGATCCATTAGCTTCTTCTTCAAGTGCGTTGGCACCAGAGATTGTAGGGGAAGAGCATTATGCTGTTGCTACAGAAGTACAGCATGTCCTTCAACGTTACCGTGAATTACAAGATATCATCGCTATCCTAGGGATGGATGAATTGTCAGATCAAGAAAAAATTCTTGTTGGACGTGCGCGTCGGATTCAATTCTTCTTATCACAAAACTTTAATGTAGCAGAACAATTTACTGGACAACCAGGTTCATACGTTCCTGTTGCAGAAACAGTAAAAGGATTTAGAGAAATTCTTGATGGAAAATACGACGATCTACCAGAGGAAGCTTTCCGAAGCGTCGGTAAAATCGAAGATGTCGTTGAAAAAGCGAAAACGTTGAACTACTAGAAGGAGGGAACACAGATGGACTGTTTGACTGTAAATGTGGTTACTCCCGATGGTTTAGTTTATGATCACCGAGCAACAATCGTCGTAGCTAAAACAACGGACGGTGAAATTGGTATTTTGCCAAAACATGCGCCGATCATTGTTCCTTTAGCGATCGATGAGGTTCGAGTGAAAAGAACCGATTCCGATACTCACGTCGACTGGATCGCAGTCAATGGTGGTATCATGGAAGTTCGTGATGATATTATCTCGATCATCGCTGATAGTGCAGAACGCGAAAGAGACATTGATGTTAGTCGGGCAGAACGTGCAAAACAACGTGCTGAACGCATGATCGAAAAAGCGAAGGAAAATTCAAACACAGATGAATTACGCCGCGCAACGGTTGCGCTGCATCGTGCAATCAATCGGATCAATGTATCAAAACATACGTAAAATTTAAGCGGCTAGGACGAATGGTCAACTCTAAGTGAATGCTAGAGTTACCATGCGCCTAACGCTTTTTTTTTGTGAAAAACGCCCTCATCTATGTTATTAAAAAGAAAATTTATCATAGAAATAAGAAACATTATTTTTTGTTTTTGATTATTTGTGATAAACTTATTTTATTACCTCGTTTTATGAAGTGATTTTTATAGAACAAGGCTGGAGTGTTCAAAAGAACCATGTTGTTTTTAGGAACAGATAGTTTTTTCCACTATTATGGTTCACTGGCTTTAAGAGTCAGTGGTGAGCAACTTGTTTTGGTTTTATGATAAAGGAGAAAGATATGCAATTTTATGGTATTGATGCTTTGATTCGAATCATTTGTCATATGATGTTTATTTATGTGAGTTTTTGGGCGATGCAGTCCATTCGGATCGAACAGTTTTTTAAAGCTCATCAAACGAATCAAGTTCGGTTACTAGTCGTACTTTTTTCAATTGCGATTGGGTTTACAGTAAGTTCATTTTTTTTGGAATTTCTTGCGTTATGTCGTAACTTATTTAGCGTATTTTTCCAATAAAGCTAGATACTGAAAAGAAAAGGTACTAATTTTTATAAAATAGTGGTATAATAGAAAAGATTTTGGATTGAGACATCCAACTCTAACTTTTTTGGGGGGAACAAAATGGAACAAATTATTGTTCATGGTGGTAACCAATTAAAAGGAACTGTGAAGATCGAAGGGGCTAAAAATGCGGTATTACCTATTTTAGCTGCAACCTTATTAGCGGAAGAAGGAACAACAACTTTAAATAATGTGCCGATCCTTTCTGACGTATTTACAATGAATCAAGTAATTAAACACTTAAATGTAGATGTAGATTTTAATGAAGACTTGAACCAAGTGACCATAGATGCAACAAAACCGTTAGGCATCGAAGCAAATTATGAATATGTTAGTCAGATGAGAGCCTCAATCGTCGTTATGGGTCCATTGTTAGCTCGTAATGGTCACGCTAAAGTGGCAATGCCAGGTGGCTGTGCAATCGGCAAACGACCAATTGATTTGCATTTAAAAGGATTTCAAGCATTAGGTGCGACGATCATCCAAAAAAATGGCTACATCGAAGCTATTGCAGATGAATTGATTGGTAACACGATTTATTTAGATTTCCCAAGTGTGGGAGCAACTCAAAATATCATGATGGCTGCCGTTAAGGCAAAAGGCATGACCGTGATCGAAAATGTTGCCAGAGAACCAGAAATCGTTGATTTGGCAAACGTTCTTAATAAAATGGGCGCTAAGATCTTTGGTGCTGGTACTGAAACGATGCGTATCGAAGGCGTAGACAAACTTCATGCAGTGGAGCATTCGATCGTACAAGATCGTATCGAAGCGGGTACGTTCATGGTTGCTGCTGCGATGACACAAGGAAATGTGTTGATCGAAGAAGCCATTCCAGAGCATAATCGTCCATTGATTTCTAAATTGACTGAAATGGGTGCTGTGATTCGTGAAGAAAAGGGTGGACTACGTGTGGTTGGTCCAGAAGTAATCAAACCAACAGATGTTAAAACCTTACCTCACCCTGGTTTTCCAACAGACATGCAAGCACAAATGACAGCAATGCAAATGGTTGCTGATGGATCAAGCGTGATTACTGAAACTGTTTTTGAAAATCGTTTCCAACATTTAGAAGAAATGCAACGAATGAATGCTGATGTGAAGATCGATGGCAATGTTGCGATCATCAATGGTACACAAGCATTACAAGGGGCTGCAGTTGAAGCAACCGATTTACGTGCAGCAGCGGCATTGATTTTAGTTGGATTGCGAGCAGAAGGAATCACACGTGTATCACATTTAGAATATTTAGACCGTGGTTATTATAAATTCCATGAAAAACTTCAAAAACTTGGAGCCAAAGTGGAACGCGTAGACGACGAAAAAGTAGTTGAAAAAACACTTTCTGCAATTAGTTAAAAGGGGAAAAAGATATGAGTTCGACACGCTATATTATAGTGACTTTGTTGAAAGTTTTAGTAGTGATTTCTTTAGTGATTATTTTATTTGTGGCCGGCACAATGATTGGTTACGGAGTAATTGGCGGAGGAAATCCAAAAGATGTGTTCAAAGAAGAAATTTGGACTCATATTCTAGACTTTTTTAAATCATAATTTATAATCATCACAAGCAGTTTATTTGTTTGTGGTGATTTTTTCATTTTGCAATTAAGTGAACGAATAGAAGACAGTGTGGACTTTGACTCAAATTATTGAATCAGAAAAAATGTTCTATGTTATAATTAAGAGTGACTAATAGGTGAAAGGGAGAGAATACAATGAAAGCTGTAGTTACTGAAATAGGTGCCAAAGCACTAGATGAAAAAGAACCGATGATCATTCTGTTTGGCGAGAGTGCAACAGAAGGACTGAAAGAATATTCCGTGATTCAAAAGTTTCAAGATGCCCCATCATTAACCATGAAAGAGGGCGATACACTTAAGATAGACGGACAAGAATATACGATTCGTCATGTGGGTTCATTCGCTAATGATAATTTAAAGAGTATTTCTCATGTGACATTGGTTTTTGCTGATGTTCCCAAGGAGGATGCGATTGTTAATGGCTTGTATCTTACTCCTAAAACCTTGCCAACGATTCAAGTTGGCTCAGAAATCGAATACGTGTCTTCAGGAGTGTGAGTAAATGAGTGATGAAAAAGAAAAAGAGAAACGATTTTCATGGTTCTGGCGTTGGTTTTTAAATAATCAAGTCGTTACCGCTTTGTTGATCGTGTTACTGATTTTATTGATTATTTTAGTTTTTACCAAAGTATCATATTTGTTTACGCCTGTATGGCAGTTTATTGCTGTTGTGGGCTTGCCGTTGATTATGGCGGGCATTCTTTATTATTTGATGAATCCAGTCGTTGATTATCTTGAAAAGAAGAAAATCCCCCGAATTTGGAGCATCATTGGGTTATTTATTCTGGTAGTTGCCTTGATCATTTGGGGGATCGTTGTGATCGTTCCAAAAATTCAAGAGCAGACGATTAGTTTTGGTAATCATTTTCCTCAATATATCGATACGATCGATAAGAAGATGCAGGAAATCTTAAGTGACCCATTCTTTGAACAATTCCGGACACAATTAGAGGATATGGGCGATAAATTGACCAGTTCTTTAGGCGATATTATTCGTAATATTTCTACGTTTACTGTGCAGGGCTTAGGTAGTTTTGTGGGGGCGGTTGCTACGGTAGTCGTTGCTATTGTGACCATGCCGTTTATCTTGTTCTATCTTTTGAAAGATGGTAAACAGTTAGCACCTTACTTAATGAAGTTTTTACCAAATAGAATGCGCAAGCCTACATTGAAAGTGTTGGTTGAAGTAAATGAACAGGTCTCTTCTTACATTCGTGGGCAGTTGACAGTCGCTTTTGCCGTTGCTGTGATGTTTATTTTAGGCTTTTCATTTATTGGTCTTGATTATGCGATCACGTTAGGTATAACGGCTGGTTTCTTGAATTTGATTCCTTATTTAGGTTCATTTTTAGCAATGATCCCAGCTATTTTCTTGGGCATTGTTGGCGGACCAGTATTATTAGTGAAAGTATTAGTGGTGTTTGTCATTGAGCAAACGATCGAAGGACGAGTGATTTCTCCGCTTGTTTTGGGAAGTCAATTAGATATCCATCCTGTAACCATTTTGGTAGTGCTGTTGACCTCAGGAAAGTTGTTTGGTGTTGTTGGCGTGATTTTAGGAATTCCAGTATACGCAGCAGCCAAAGTTATTATTACACATGTATTCGAGTGGTATAAAAACGTATCTAGCTTGTATCATGAAGATGGGTCAATTAAACAAGAGGAAGAGAATCCTCCGTCATAAGAGATTGAGAAAGCCCAGTCTGTAAAATGAAAAAGGAATATAAGATCGTTTTTTAGATATGCTTTTTCATGTTTAGCAGGAAACTTGTTTGATTGATGGTCTATTTTTAAATACAAAAGCACACGCCTGTATGATTGGATTCCTTCCACTCACTCAGGTATGTGCTTTTTATGTACCTTAAAATCAAAAAAAACTCTAAAGAAACAGCGAGAAAAAAGCCACTCTTTCGGAGCTAAATGCTTTTTTCTCGCTGTCTTTTATGGAATTCTATAATGGCTCTTGCTATTAAAAAGTTTTTCCATAAGTGGTTGCTTGATTCATAGCGGTTGCTAATAATTCTTCTGCTTTATCAGGATAGTGGTCGATTCCTTCGATGAATAATTGATCCACTTGAGAAACGCCAATGAAGTTTAAGATGCCTTTTACATATTGAGAAGCAAAATCTTGTCCTTCATAAAAACCGCCATTTGATTGAATGTGTAAGGCTTTTTTACCTTCAGTTAATGGTTTTGGTCCTTCTTCAGTATATTTAAATGTTTTACCAGCAACATTGATTGTGTCGACCCATGCTTTAAGACGTGTTGGAACGTTTAAATTCCATAACGCATTTGCGATAACTACTTTATCTGCTGCTAAAAATTGATCCGTCAATTCGTTGAAGCGAGCAACTTTTGTTTGTTGGTTTTCATTTAATGCGGTGAATTCTGTACCAGTACGCAATGCGCCCCAACCAGACAATAATTCTTCATCGATCTCTGGAACGTAATCAGCGTAGACATCTAGTACATCGATTTCGTCCGCTGGATTTTCAGCTTTATAGCTTTCTAAAAATGTTTCTAACGCACGAACTGAGCGTGATTCTTCTTTTGTAAGCGGATGTGCTTTAACAACTAATAATTTTGACATGTAAAATCTCCTTTAAATACCGAAGTATCATTATTTATAAGCAATCTTATTTTACTAATAAAAAGTAAGAAAAGCAATGTTTTTGTGCAACTTATATAAAAAATATTTTATATAGTTCTCTAAAATAAAAAAGTATCCAGCGCAAGAAACGTCTGGATACTAAAAAAACTACAGTGAGAGGGAGTCCATTCCTCCAATAACGTGGACTGCATGATAGCCTTTAGCAGTCATAAAAGCTGCGATCGTTTCAGAACGACGGCCGCCATTACTAATGATATGATAGGTTTTGTCTTTATCGAGTTGATCTAACATATTCGGTAAAACCGTCGCTGGTAATGAAATCGAATGGGCTAAGTGTTTTTGTAAGAAAGCGTCTGTTTCGCGAATATCGATGACATTAAGTTCGTCTTCATTATAAAGAGTTGTAAAATCTAACACTGACATTGATTCAAACATGATTGACATCCTTTAAACGTATTTTTAATTCTCTGGAAAGGATTGTAACGCCATTTTCTAGATTTTGCAACCTGTCTTTGACAGTTTTTAATAGTTGTCTAAAAAATAGATGAGTAGATTTTTCTTTGAAAAGGGTTGCATCTAATTTAAATTAATGTTATGCTATGCATGCACTAAGGATTGTTACTGTTCGGCAGGCAAAACCTGAATCGTCCGTAATTGATTGTAATGGGCAGATTCTAGGTTTTTTTCATTTGTATTTGTAAAAGGTGAGGTTCATTATGTATATTGAGAAAATTTTAAACAACAATGTCGTTATGACAAAAAATGAATCAGGTGAAGAAATTGTCTGTATGGGCCGAGGACTAGCGTTTCAGAAAAAGATTGGTGATTTGATTGATCCGACTTTTATTGAAAAAGAATTCGTTTTGAAGGATTCTGTCACATCGGGACAATTCCAACAACTGTTTGCAGATATTCCACTGGAAGAAGTGGAAATCGTTAAAAAAATCGTCGATATGGCGGAGGCAGATTTAGGGATCGAACTTTCCTCTAATATTTATTTAACATTGACTGATCATATTCACTATGCGATCATGCGGGCAAAAGAGGGACTTGAAATGCCTAACCCTTTGATGTTCGAGACGAAAAAGTTTTATCCTAAAGAATTCGCGATTGCGAAAAAAGGTGTTGCTTTGATCAAAGAAAAGCTAGCAGTTGATTTTTCAGAAAGTGAAGCTGGATTTATTGCTTTTCACATCGTTAACAGTGAACAGGCCAATGGCAACATGGAAGTAACCATGTCAGCAACCGAAATGGTCCGTGATATCTTGACAATCATTAGTCGTTATTTTGGGAAACCCTTTGATGAAGATTCATTGAACTACCAAAGGATTGTAACGCATTTACAATATTTCGCACAGCGTTATCTGCAAAATGAAGCCCATGATGAAGAAGACGATTTTTTATATGAATTGATTCAAAGTAAGTATCCTAAAGCATTTCAATCGGTTCAACGAATCAATGATTATCTTGTAAAAACATATCAAAAACCAATTGATAAAGCAGAACAAATTTATCTGACCATACATATCCAACGAGTGGTTGGAGATAAAAAGTAATACACAAATAACTCATTTATATTCAATCGTAGCGGATTGTTACTGATTAGCAGGCAAAACCTAGATTGAAAAAACAAACGATTCATCTATACGCATATTTCAACACGTGTAGACGAATATTGTTTTTTCAGTTTAGGTTTTTTTATATAAAAAAATCAAACAGCGGATATAGTGTTATTGTATTCATTTCATGGAAACATGTATCCACCTGATAAATAGGAAAAGGAGAAGAAAAACATGAGTAAAAATCAAGAAATTGCTGAACGCGTTTTATCGATGGTCGGCGGAGAAGAAAATGTAAATAGTGTGGTTCATTGTGCAACACGCTTACGTTTCAAATTAAAAGATGAGGAAAAGGCAGAAACGGATAAACTGAATCAAGATCCAGATGTGATTCAAGTTGTTCGAAGTGGTGGACAATACCAAGTGGTTATTGGCAGTCATGTTAGCGATGTCTATAAAGAATTGATGGCACACAGCGGTTTAGGTGAAGATAGTGGAGAAAAAGAGCAAGGACCGAAAGGGAATGTTTTTAATCAATTGATCGATATTATTTCTTCTATATTTACGCCTTTCTTAGGTGCAATGGCTGGAGCAGGGGTTTTAAAGGGATTCCTTTCACTGGCTCTTACATTAAATTGGGTAGCTGAAACTGACGGTATTTACGTAGTATTATTCTCAATTGCAGATGGCATTTTTACTTATTTACCAATTTTATTGGCATTTACAGCTGCTAAGAAATTTAATACGAATCAGTTTTTAGCTGTTTGTTTGGCTATGGCGTTGGTACATCCGACAATCAATGGATTGGGCGGCGAAACCTTAAGCTTTTTGGGAATACCTGTGATTATTGGTCAAATGGGCTACGTATCCTCTGTAATTCCGATCATTTTAGCGGTATATGTACAAAGCTATGTTGAAAAATTCTTTAAAAAAATTGTCCCGTCATTTTTACAGATTATCTTTGTTCCACTAGGTGTATTTTTAGTAATGGCACCAGTTACATTTATTGCAATTGGTCCTATTGGAACAGTAATTGGGGATTTTCTTGGAAAAGGGTATAATGGTATTTATGGATTTAGTCCTTTGATTGCCGGAGCTGTTATGGGTGGTTTATGGCAAGTTTTTGTAATGTTTGGGATGCACTGGGGCTTTGTTCCAATTATGATGTTGAACTTGTCGCCAGCAGGCGGAGGTGTTGATACATTGATGCCATTGTTGATTCCAGCTGTTATTTCACAAGGCGGTGCAACTTTAGCTGTTTTCTTTATGACAAAAGATGTTAAATTAAAAGGGTTGGCATTATCATCAACGGTTACATCACTTTTTGGTATTACTGAGCCTGCGGTTTATGGTGTTACACTACCATTGAAAAAGCCTTTTATTGCAGCATGTGTTGGTGGAGCAATCGGTTCGGCTTTTGTAGGTTTCAGTCAAGTAAAAAATTATTCATTTGGATTAGCTACATTGTTTAGCTTACCTAACTTTATTCCAAAAGACACTAAAAGTATGGCGGGCGTTATTGCAGCAATTATTGGTATCGTTATTGCGTTTGTTGTAGCTTTTGTACTTACTTTCATTTTAAAATTTGACGATAAAACAAAATCGGCAAATGAAACTAGTTCAACTAATAGTTTAGAAATAAAAAATGACAATAAAAAAGATAAAATTGTTTTAACAAGTCCCTTAACAGGTACGATCGTTCCGTTGAATAAGGTAGAGGATCAAGTGTTTTCATCAGGTGCTTTAGGGAAAGGGATTGCCGTAGAACCTACAGTTGGTGAACTTTATGCGCCCGCTGATGGAGAGATCACAACTTTATTCCCGACAGGACACGCTGTGGGGATCACAACTGCTGATGGTGCTGAAGTTTTAATGCACATTGGTATGGATACTGTTGAAATGGATGGAGACGGCTTTGAAATTCTTGCAAAACAAGGAAACAAAGTAAAACAAGGAGATCTATTGATCCGCTTTGATATTGATAAAATTAAAGCAGCTGGTCATCCAATCGTTACACCGATCGTTGTAACAAACAGTGGAGATTTTCTAGACGTATTGGACATGGAGCAGACAGATGTATTGCATGGAGAAGACTTTTTAGCTATTGTACGTTGATTTAAAAAAGATACTATTTTTTGATTTTTGTTAGAATCCTTTGCAGAGAGTCTGCGAAGGTTAAAATAAGGAGGAAAATCGTATGTCAATTAAAGCTACAGCATTTCCAGAAGGTTTTTTATGGGGCGGAGCTACAGCGGCCAATCAATTAGAAGGAGCGTATCTTTCTGATGGAAAAGGATTGTCTGTTGCAGATGCAATGCCGGGCGGTAAACATCGTTTCCAAGTTTTAGGTAGTGATACATTTAATTGGGAAATCGATGAAGATAAATACATTTATCCTAATCATCGCGGGATCGATCATTATCATCGGTTTAAAGAGGACATTGCCCTTTTTGCAAAGATGGGCTTTAAAAGTTACCGTTTCTCTATTGCTTGGGCAAGAATTTTTCCTAAAGGAGACGAAGTGACGCCGAATGAAGCGGGGCTAGCGTTTTATGATCAAGTGATCGATGAATGTTTAAAACATGATATTGAACCAGTTGTGACTATCTCTCATTATGAAATGCCTTTGCATTTAGCAAAAGAATATGGCGGCTGGAAAAATCGTCAACTGATCGGTTTCTTTGAAAACTATGCCAAAGTTGTACTGAATCGTTATGGTAAAAAAGTCAAATATTGGATGACATTCAATGAAATCAACTCTGCTTTTCATTTCCCAGCTCTTAGTCAAGGAATGGTCAAAGCAACTGGTGCAGGCGATTATCAAAATGTTTTCCAAGCATGGCATAATCAATTTGTAGCTAGTGCAAAAGCAGTCAAAATCGGCCATGAAATCAATCCAGATATGCAAATTGGTTGTATGATCATTTATGCAACAACGTATAGTATCGATGCAAATCCAGTTAATCAAATGGCGACTCTTGCTCAAAATCAAGAATTTAATTTCTACTGTACAGATGCACAAGTTCGTGGAGAATATCCAGCTTATCAACAACGAATGTTCGAAAAGTATGGTGTGTCAGAGTTAGAAATCGGACCAGATGATTTAGACTTAATGAAGAAGTATACCGTTGACTATATCGGTTTCAGTTACTATATGTCATCAGCAGTCAACGAAACTGCCGAAGAAGAGGACACAGTAGTTGGTAACTTGCTTGGTGGTGTGCGTAATCCATTCTTAGAAGCAAGTGAATGGGGCTGGCAGATCGATCCAGAAGGGTTGAGAATTGCTTTAAATGAATTATATGACCGTTACCAAAAACCATTGTTCATCGTTGAAAATGGACTAGGTGCAATCGATAAAGTAGATGAAAACTTTTACGTTGAGGATGATTACCGTATCGACTATTTACGTCGACACATCGAAGCTATGACAGATGCGATAAAAGATGGTGTTGATTTAATGGGCTACACTCCTTGGGGCTGTATCGATCTAGTCAGTGCTTCAACTGGAGAAATGAGCAAACGCTATGGCTTCATCTATGTAGATTTAGATGATAATGGCGAAGGTACTTTAAATCGCTATGAGAAAAAATCATTTAACTGGTACAAAAAAGTAATTGAAACAAACGGACAAGATTTAAGCTAAGTCAATCAACAGCTCTCCGTCACTTTTTAGTGGCAGTAGAGCTGTTTTTTTATTGAAGCTAGTGTATAGTTATAGTAAGTTTGTTAAGGAGGAATTTTGATGAAGACACGGGCATTGAAGCATCCTTTTTTTGTTATTATCGGACCGAGCGGATCTGGAAAAACAAAAGTTGCGGAAGCAGTCTTTCCTAAAGAGTACAAAGTAATTTCACATACAACGCGACCACAACGAGTAAACGAAAAGCAAGGAATTGATTATTATTTCGAAACACAAGAGCACTTTGATCAGTTGATCCGTTCAAAGGCTTTAGCTGAATTTGATACATACAATGGATACAATTATGGAGTAGGCATCGATGAGTTGATCATGAAGACAACAGCTCATCCTGCGTATGACGTGCTGACGATTCAAGGATTTCAAGCAATTGAACAGCTTTTTAAACCATTGGTGATTCCCATTTTTTTAGAGGTTTCTAAAGAAAATATGTTAGCTAGATTGCAGGAAAGAGGAGAAGCTCCGACGATTATTGAAGAACGTTCTGCTTTATATGAACAGGAGGCTCGAAATAAAGAAATAATCAAGCACTATCCAACCCATTTCATCGTGGATGCAAATCAGCCGTTTTCTTCAGTAGTCAAGGATGTCAAAGAGGTTGTCAACAATACCTTGAAAAATCATTTTAGCTAGACGCTTATTTTAGAAGCAGAATTTTTTCACAAACCCCTTTCTACACTTACTTTTTTGATAAGCGCATTTGCTTGCTGAATTTAGTAGAGATGTATAGAATGAAATTTAGGAGACATTCGGAGGGGGAAGTCGAATGGAGAAATTTAAACTATCAAAAGATGTCTATGTAGAAACGGTTGCAATTCGAATAAAAGAAGTGGATGAAATGATCAACTTCTATAAGAATGTGTTGGGTTTTGTTTTAAAGCTAGAGGAAAATAATTTGTCTATTTTCGGTTCTTTAAAAAAGGATAGCCGATTATTGATACTAGAGGAGACTGAAGTTGAAAACGAGCTAATGAAATCCAACGAGAACTCTATCTGTTTTTCGTTGTTGATTCCAACGCTTGAAGAATTCAGCAGTCTGTTGAGGAGGATCACTGTCCACAATTATCCTATTATGGGTGCTGTTCAGCTGGGCAGTCGAAAAAGTATCTTTTTAAGTGACCCAGAAGGAAATCGTATTGAGGTCAGTTACGAAGAGGGGATTGAGTCACCTGTGAGAGAAAAGGAAGAATTAGATATTGCAGACTTGATCAAGAATAGTAAGGTGTTGTATTCCAGCTTATCCTCAGGTGTTCGATTGGATCGAGTTCAGCTATTTGTGAATGATGTAGCTGAGCATTTTCAGTTTTACCAAGATATGCTGGGAATGATTCCGCAACAGGATAGAACGGATAAACTAACGTTAGACAATCATAATTTTTCTATTCATTTAGAAAAATCAGAAATTATGAAACCTCAAAAATCAGAAGACGAGGCACTTGGTATTGATTTTTTTGTGTTAAATGTTGACCATGAAGATGAAATGGTTCGTTTAAAAAATCATCTAGAAGAGCATGAGCAAGACTTTTTTATTGATAATAAAAAAACGATATTAACCATTTATGACCCAAGTAATATTGAATGGTGGTTTGTAAGAAATTAAGAGGAATCCGAGGATGTATGATAAAACAAAAGCAAAAATTGAACAATTAATGAATGATGGTATTTTTTCAGGTGTTAGTTTTTCATTTATCACCAAAACTAGTAGTGAAGATTTTACATGGGGGAAGGCGCAAACAACACCAACAGTTGAACCGCTTACGCGTTCGCTGCTTTTTGATGTGGCCTCATTGACAAAGGTTGTCTGTACGACAACAGTGGTTCTACAATTACTTGAAAACGGTGTGATCGAGCTTGATCAACCATTTAAAACCTATTATCCAGCTTTTGATGATGAAAAAATAACGATTCGTCATTTGTTGACACACACTTCTGATATACAAAGTTATATCGAGAATCGTGATGCGTTGTCAAAAGAAGCATTGAAAGAGGCCTATCATCATGTGAAATCTGGTGATCAGCTGGGAACAAAGGTTGCATATACTGACACAGGAACAATTTTATTGGGTTTTATGCTGGAAAATATCTTGGGAAAAGATGCTGTTGCGATTTTCCAAGAACGTGTACTGCAGCCGTTATCTATGACGGAAAGTCGCTTTTTACCTGAACGTGCTTCGGATACTGTCCCAACAGAAATTCATCCTGTCCGAGGATTGATTCGTGGCCAGACACATGATCCTAAAGCCTTTGTTTTAGCAGAACATGCGGGCAATGCTGGACTTTTTACTAATTTAACCGATTTGAAAAAATTTGTTTGGATGTATTTAAATGAAGGTGCGTATCAACCATCTCGTGTATTAAAAAGAGAGACGATCGATTCACTTTTAGTTGATCAGACACCAAATAAAAAAGGACACCGTTCACTCGGCTGGGATTTAAAAGAAGGTGTAGACGGCTCAACCTTATTGTTTCATACTGGCTATACTGGAACCTTTATACTGATGGATATACCAAAGAAAGAGGGCTTTATTTTTCTTTCTAATCGTGTTCATCCTGTAGATCAACGAACGGAATATATCGAAAAGCGTGATGAATTGATCCAACTATATTTAAATGAAAAATAACAATCAAAGATGAATCGCTTTCTTTTTAGTGGTATAATAGATTCGAGTAAAAATGGAAGGAGTCTTTAACAATGCAGCAACCTTTATTTTTAACACCTGTTTTTCAAGAAAAAATTTGGGGTGGAGATCGTTTACACACTGTTTTCGGTTTCGACCTACCTAGCAGTAAAATTGGCGAAGACTGGGCGATCAGTGCCCATCCACATGGTGTAAGTGTCGTGGAAAATGGCGAATATGCAGGACAAAAACTTGATGAACTTTGGACAAACCATCGTGAATTGTTCGGCAATGCCAAAGGAGAAGTTTTTCCTTTATTAACGAAAATTTTAGATGCAGAAGACGATTTATCCGTACAAGTCCATCCAGATGATGCCTATGGACTAGCGCATGAAGGAGAACTTGGTAAGACAGAATGCTGGTACATTATCGACGCTGAGCCAGGTTCAACGATTATCTATGGACATAATGCAAAGACTCGCGAAGAGCTTGAAGCGATGATCAAAGAAGAGCGTTGGGATGATTTACTGAAAAAGGTTCCTGTGAAAAAAGGCGACTTTTTCTATGTACCTAGCGGAACAATCCATGCGATCGGTAAAGGCATCATGATTTTAGAAACGCAGCAAAGCAGCGATACTACTTATCGGGTCTATGACTACGATCGAAAAGATGATCAAGGTCAAACACGCGAACTGCATATCCAACAATCAGTGGATGTAACAACGGTACCTGCAAAGGATGCTCAACTGAACATTCATCAGCAAAATCAAGGTCAATCAAGTGTTATTACGTATTTAAAAACAACCTTCTTCAATGTTTATGAATGGCAAGTCAATGGTGTTCTAAAATTAAAGAAAAATGCGCCATATACTTTAGCAACAGTCATTGCTGGTGTTGGGCATTTAGTCATTGAAACGGATGACACTACTAAAACTGAAAGCTATGAATTAACGAAAGGCACTAGCTTTATTTTACCAAGCGATATTACCAAATGGCGTATTGAAGGTGATTTAACGATCATCGCATCAGAACCTGGTGTGGATGCGTAATCGCATTAAGAATATATTTACTAATGTTTGAGGCATTAGATAGTTGATCTATCTGATCGGAGTGTATAAAGCAGGATGGACAGAAGGAGTGACTTCTGTTTCCGCCGTTTATTAGGATTAAAAGTAACAGGGTCATAACTCATAGAGTTATGACCCTGTTACTTTTTGGCTTTTTTTTTGAATGGTTATGTTCTTAAGTGCGCTTATTTTGCAGATTAGCGAACAACGACTGCTCCTTTAGTAAGGTTATAGGCTTTCTCAAAAACAGCATAGTCGACCCAATATTTTCCTTTAGCCGGATCCGAAACTAAATATTTCTTCGTTGTGCTATTATAGCCAGCTAAGGTCATGATATGTGCATTATCTACTCCTTTGCCCCAAAAGTAATAACCGTAAGTTGGTGATTCAAAATTATAAGTGACATACACAACAACCGGACGTCCTAAGGTTAGTTGTAATTTTAAGTTAGAAGCAGAGCTGCCTGAAATATTTTGTACGTTGCCATATTTTGTTCCCCAATTTGCTAATGGTTTTGCAAAAATTGATTGGTAAACTCCATTTGTCATGATTATATAAGGGTTTCCGGCAAATCCATTATTAGGATCATTATTATATGAGATCGGCATTTCATTAAGAAATGCTGTTAACGTATAGTTTTTGGCATAGCCTAATGTTTTGAGTGCTTGTAATAAAGAGGCTGCTTCACAGCCCATAGGTGCATTTGAAGCGTATTGATTGATAAATGGTACATTCAATTCAGCTGATTTATTTTCCCAAAAGCTTTTAGAAAGGGTCGGTGCTTTTTGATTTTTTCGCACCAACTGGATTTCTATAGCTTCTAAACGTAAGCTAAATCCTGAGCTGCCGACAATTCCGCTGTTCTTATTCCAGCCTGAATTTCCTATTTTCTCAATATGACCTCGATAATAGACATCAAAATGTTTGGCTAATTCGCCAGTTAAACGAATATCATAAGCTTCTACACGCTTCGACTGACCTGTTGTTCCGCTTAGCTGATTATTCGCTACATAGTGTTGCCAGCCTTTATCTTGGACATGGGTTCTATATTCGATACTGCCAGATACAGGGGCATTTGCAACGTTTACTTTGATTGCTTCCACACGCTTGCTTTGGCCGGTAGAGCCGTTCGTTTGTCCGTTTGTACTTGGCGCTTGCCAGCCTTTATCCTGGACGTGGCTTTGGTAAGTAACAGTAGGCTGTTTATATTGAACAAAGTAGCGTTTTACTGCGCCGGGTGCGGCAGTTCCTTTTTTAACCAAACGAATTTCAATTGATTCTAATTGATAGCTGAAGCCTGATGTACCAGCATCTTGACCGTTACTTGCCCAGTCCATCCAGCCAAAATTCTTTGCATGAACGTGATAATAGACATCAAAGTGTTGGGCTAATTCCCCAGTTAAACGAATACTCAGTGCTTCCATTCGTTTCGATTGCTTCATTGTGCCAGTCATTGCATTGTTGGTAACATAACCTTGCCAGCCAATGTCTTGAACGTGACTGCGGTATTCAATACCACCTGAAACAGGTGTATTATCCACTGTAATCTTCATCGCTTCCATCCGCTTTGACTGACCTGTTGTTCCGCTCAATTCACCATTAGTCTTGATCCCTTGCCAGCCGATGTCTTGGATATGACTTTGATACTTTATATTCGGTTTTTTATATTGGACAAAGGGGCGCACAGTTTTGCCAGGTACCGTTTGTCCTTTTTCTACTAGTTGAATTTGGATCCCTTTGATCTCATAGGAAAAACCAGTCGTACCAGCGGTTTGCCCATTGGCTGCCCAGTCTAGCCAGCCAAAATTTTGGACGTGGAGTCTGTAGTAAATATCATAATTTGCTTTAAGAGTCTCTGTTAGTTGGATTTGGACAGCTTCCATCCGTTTGCCGGAGATACCACTAATGCTATTAACATCAGCAAAATTTTGCCAGCCGACATCGGCTACATGTGCACGATATTGGATCGTGCCTAGTTCTGCAGTAGAACCTTCAATGTTGATTTTTAACGCTTCAATTCTGCCATTGGGATATTCAGCAACGGCTCCGTTGCTTTGGTTTGCTTGCCAGCCAGATTGCTCATTGTAAATTGAATAATTGAGAGTCATTGGCGCTGTAGTCTTTTCTGCTGTAGGCTCAGGCTTGGACTCTGTAATACTTTCGGAGCTAGTAGTTACTGCTTCTGTTGTCTCTGTAGTGCTTTGTGTGCTTTGTATTGCTTGTTCACTAGTTGTTGTTTCAGTGATTTCATTTTCTACAGTACTTTGAGGCTCATTTACTACTTCTTCGGAGGAAGCACTAATTGTCCCCACTGTAAAAAATAAAGTGATCCCAATTAACCCAAAAAATAAATTCTTCTTCATCGTTACCTCCAGTTGATTTATTTAGATGATTCGTTGTAAATAAGTATGTATTCTGTGAGAATAATCTGTTTCTTTCTTAAATAATTCTCATCTGCTCGTTTAACTGTAGCATATTACGAAGGTTGCTACAAATTAACAATACGAATAAAGGGTGAAATTTTACTGACGAAGAGCAGCTGAAAATAAGTTGTATTGTGTCTAACTATTTCTAGCATAATTTGGAAGAGATACATTCTTTGTTTTTCGAGTAAATCTGTCTAATTGTTGTTCAAAATGAATAAGAGTAGAGGGGATAAAAAAAATCAATAAAAGTAATTAAAAAAGGGGAGAGTAAAATGAAAAAATCCATGGTCGTGTGTCGATGTAAGCTCACCAAACGTAAAAGAGCCGTAAATAATTGTTATCAGAAAGACAACAGTTATTTACGGTTCGATTTTTAGTGAAAATTCGTGTACTTTTGTAAAGCTATTCTATAGAGCGTGTTATTCAACTGGAATCATTTCCTGAGGAATGACCAAAGGTTCTCCATATTTTTTTTCTAAAGCTGTTTTGATCAACCGAATGCCTAAATTTTGGTTTCTAGCTAGAATCGGTCCATGGAAATACGAACCAAATACATTTTTATAAATCACGCCTTCAGAACCGTCTTCACTATTGTTTCCTTTTCCTTGAACAACGTTTCCCAGAGGACGTTCACCTTTGCCCAAGAAGGTTCGGCCATTATGATTCTCGAAACCATAATAGGTTTCATTAAATTCTTCATTATGAATAACGATATCTCCAATGTAGCGATTGTTATCTTGACTAAGAGTATAATGGTCTAACGCGCTGATGCCGTGGATTTTTTCTCCTTTTGCGCCCATGTAGTAGTGGCCAAGTAATTGGAAGCCGCCACAAATCGCCAACATCACACCGTCATTTTCGATGTATTCAGTTAGCGCTTCTTTTTTAGTCTGAATGTCATCTGAGATGATCAGCTGCTCAAAATCTTGCCCGCCGCCAATAAAGACCAAATCATATTTATTGGGATCAAAATCTTCATAAACGCTCACGATTTCAGATCGGTAGGTAACATTCATTTTTTCAGAAAGATATTTTAACATCAATAAATTTCCGTTATCACCATAGGTATTCAATAAATTGCCATATAAATGACAAACAACTAATTCTTTAGGCACCATTCATTCCTCCTTGAATATAGCCTTGAGCAGCTAAAGATTTTCGTAACTGCAATACTGCGGTATAGGTTGCTAAAATGTAAACATGATCCGTTGGCAGCTCTTTGATTGCTTGAACTGTATCATCTAATGCAGGAATTTCTCGCAATTTATCTTCAGAAATGCCTGCTACTTTTAAGCGTAACGCCATATCCTGATGACGGTCACCGCCTGCGATCACTTCTGGGATATCCATAGTAGCTAATGCCTCGTGGTCACCATCCCAGATCCAGCTGACATCGATTCCATCAGCATAATTAGCGTTAAGTAATGAAACTAAAGAAAACGGGTAAGGAGCTAATCCCATCATATCGATAACTTGATTCAAACCTACAGGATTTTTTACTAAGATCAGTGTACATTGTTTTCCTTCGATGTTGATGATTTCTTGACGTCCGAAAACTTTTTCATCGTAGCTTAAGCCTGCTCTGATTTTATCTGGAGCTACTCCATAATGTTCTGCTACGGCCGTTGCAGCCAAAGCATTATAGACATTGTACATACCACCAACTGCAATGCCATATTCTGCACCATCAATAACAAAATCAGCAGAAACATTATCCATACGAACCATTTCGGTTAGCTGGACATCTAATTCTGGGCGATGGAAGTCGCAATGAGGGCAATAATATTTCCCTAAATTGGCATAGGTGATCATCTTATAATGTAGGATATGGTGGCACTTAGGGCAAAGTAAACCATCTGTATTATGATGAGCCATTTGTTCCTTATCTGGTTGATGATTGAAGCCGTAATATTTTCTTGGGTTGACCGTTTCAACAGAATTAAAAATTGGAGAATCGCCATTGCATAGAATTGGCGCATTAGGCGCTTGTGCTGCACCATCTACGATTAATTTGTACGTCGTATAGATTTCACCGTAACGATCCATTTGGTCACGAAAGATATTGGTAAACAAAAATAATTTTGGTTCGATGTATTTTGTTACACGGCTTAAGCTAGCTTCATCAATTTCAAGGACCGCAAATTTGTTCTTTGCACCTTTGTTTTTAGCTGATAAGAATGTCGAAACAATTCCTTGCTCCATGTTTGCACCTGTTGGGTTAGTCAAAACATGATCGAATTCCTGTCTCAAAATATTCACCGTCAAAGCTGTAGTCAAGGTTTTTCCGTTGGTTCCAGTGACAACGATGATTTCGTAATCCTTTGCTAATGTATCTAAAATTTTTGGATCGATTTTTAATGCTAATTTTCCCGGGTAGCTGCTGCCCCCTTTGAAAAAAGTTTGTAATAGCCATTGAGAAGTTTTTCCAGCGAAGATAGCTGCTTGGCTTCTGATTCCCATAAAGTGTCCTCCAATTCGTCTCAAAAATTATTGTTTCATTCAACAATAAACTCAATCTATAATACCACAATTAAAAAAAAAAATTAATTCCTTTTGCTTTTTCTTACTATAATATAAAGAATTTACAAGCACATATAAAAAGTGATCATCAGACACTTCGAAAAGTTATCTTTTGATCACTTAATCAACTTATCACTTCAAATGGTTTATAGCTAGCGACGATTATTTTGCATCGATATAGCTATATAACGTGTATTTCGAGATATTAAAGAAGTTCGCTACTTTGTCGCCTGATTTTGTTACTAAGAATGCTCCTTTGTTATTTAAAAACTGGATGCACTTGACTTTGTCATCTTTAGTCATCAATGGAACAGGTTTTCCAACTAGTTTGACAGATTCTTCGATTAAGTCGTCTAAAAGCTCATTGATATCTTGAGGAATATAATCTGGTTCTTTATCCGTATCTTCTTGTTCGTCGATTGAAATTAGAGATTTTAAGGTTGATTCAGCTGCAATCAAAGAAGTAATATCGTAATTGATGGCAAAGATCCCATCTAGACTGCCAGATTTATCCTTGAAATAAATGGTACTTGATTTTAAAATTCGCCCATCATGGGTTCTTGTCAAATAATTAATATGATCAACTAGGTCTGCAGGATCTTTTTTCAAGGCTTCAAGAACGACTTGAGAAGGTCCATCTCCAAGTTGACGAGAAGAAACGTGACCGTTTTCGATCGAAACGATCGTATTGTTCACATTATCTTCGTTGATTTTATGAATAACGATTTCACAATTTTCTCCAAATTGGCCAGCTAAAGCTTTAGCAACTTGAGTGAGAAAAATTAATTTTTCATCCGAAAGCATATGCTTCTCCTTTCTATGAATAGATGATTTAAAACTGGATAAGATATTTTTTGACTTTATTAATCCATTACTGTGGTAGTGAAAAACAACCATATGTACTACTTTCGATAGAAGAAAGTCCTTTACCAGTCTCTGTTTGTAATGATATCATGCGTCAAATTATAATACAAGACAATGGGCATTATGCACTAAAAAATATTTTTTAGGCAGCATTGTTTTTTTTTAGGTTAAGTGGTATAATTTATTCGAGTTAGAGGAAATAGTTGGCTGAAAGCAATGATGCTAACGCTTTCATTCTTAGCCTTAGGATAACAGAAAAGAGAGAAGCGAACAACGATTTATCTTTTCGTGAATATTTGAACAATCATTGTTGAAAGCGATTTCTTTGGTTTTAAAAAAATAAAATGAAGTAATAGGAGGAGCAAGGATGTTATTAATAGGAAACGGGCGGTTGATTGCTAGAGATGCACAAGGAACATTTTTCGAAGATGGCTGTGTCGCAATTGAGGGACAGACAATTAAAAAAGTTGGAACGACAGCTGAATTACGGAAAGAGTTTCCAAAGGAAGAGTTTATTGACGCTAAAGGTGGCGTGATCATGCCTGGTTTTATCAATATGCATAATCATATCTATAGTACATTTGCCAGAGGATTGAGTATTAATGGCTATCATCCTAAAAATTTCATGGATATTTTAGAAGGACAATGGTGGCGGATCGATCGTACATTGAATTTAGACGATTCTTATCATAGTGCAAAAATTGCTTATTTAGACAGTATCAAAAATGGTGTAACGACTGTTTTCGATCATCATGCAAGCTATGGAGCTATCGAAGGAAGTTTGACACAATTATCAAACGCAGCAGATGAACTGGGCGTTCGTACATGTCTATGTTATGAAGTGTCCGATCGTGACGGAGAGGACAAGATGAAAGCCGCTGTTAAGGAAAACGCTGATTTTATCAAAGCAAGTGCTGCTAGAAACGACGATATGCAAAAAGCAATGATGGGCATGCATGCAGCGTTTACTCTATCAGATAAATCATTAGAACATTGCGCAGCGTATACTCCAGAAGGCGTAGGCTATCATATTCATATCGCAGAAGATATCGCAGATGTCTATGATTCATTGAAAAAACATGGCAAACCAATTATCAATCGTTTATATGATCTTGGGATTTTAGGGAAACAAACAATGGCTGGTCACTGCATTCACATTGGTCCGCATGAAATGGAAATGTTACGCGATACCAATACAATGGTTGTGACAAACCCAGAATCTAATATGGGCAATGCGGTTGGTTGTCCGCCGGCAATGCGTATGTTTAATGACTATGGCATCTTGATGGGGCTTGGAACAGATGGCTATACCAATGATCTGACAGAATCCTATAAGGTGGGAAACATCATTCATAAACATCATTTGGCAGATCCAAATGCAGCTTGGGCGGAAATTCCTGAAATGCTCTTTACCAATAATCCTAAAATGGCCAATCGTTATTTTGAGAAAAAACTTGGTGTCATAGAAGAAGGTGCAGCAGCGGATGTGATTGTTTTAGCTTACAAAGGTCCGACACCTATGACTAAAGATAATTATAATGCTCATATTCTATTTGGAATGAATGGAGGAGCAGTTACAGATACGATCATCAATGGCGAGGTTCGAATGAGAAATCGTGAAGTACAAGGTGTTGATGAAGAAAAAATATGGCATGCAGCACAAGCACAAGCGCAATCACTTTGGAATCGGATCAACGCTTAGACAGTGAAAAGAAAAACGTGCTGAAACAAATGTTTTGATCATTGTACAGCGGATCAACGCCTTTGTTTCAGTTGCAATGATAAGTATAAAATAAAAAGGAGTGACAAACATGAGTGACATCATGCACCCGATTTCGGTCGATGGGTTATTGAACTGGATTTTGAATGAATACAAAAACGAATCAACAATATTTGGTGTAAGGAAGTTTTATAAAGCAGATCCAACAAAAACGATTCCGCTTTTTGGAGAGAAAATGGAAACACCATGTGGTCCAGCAGCTGGTCCGCATACACAATTATCGCAAAATATCATTGCTTCTTATTTAACTGGCTCTCGCTTTTTTGAAGTCAAAACCGTTCAAATTATTGATGGCGAAGATTTACCAGTCAGTAAACCCTGTATCACTGCAGCAGATGAATGTTACAACGTCGAATGGTCAACAGAGTTACGCGTGCCAGAAGCCTATGACGAATATGTAAAAGCGTGGTTTATTTTAAAAATATTGAGTAAAGAATTAGGTTTGGGGGATCCAGATGGCTTTATTTTTAATATGAGTGTGGGCTATGACTTGGCAGGAATCCAATCACCGAAAGTGGATAAATACATTACAGATATGCAAAATGCTGAAAATACTCCAATCTGGCAGGAATGCCTTGAAGCAGCGTATAACTATTTACCTCAGTTTAAACAGATTGATAAAGCATATATTGATGCTATTAGTCCGAAGGTTTGCCGTTCAATCACTCTTTCCACATTGCATGGGTGTCCTTCTGATGAAATTGAACGAATTACCACCTATTTACTTGAGACGAAAGGACTTAATTCATTTATTAAGTGTAACCCAACCATGTTAGGGTACGAATATACTCGCCAAACGATGGATGAACTGGGCTTTGATTATATGGTATTTGACGACCATCATTTTCTTGAAGATTTGCAGTTTGAAGATGCGGTACCGATGCTTACTCGTTTACAGAAGCTAGCTGATAGCAAAGGACTTAATTTTGGCGTGAAAATCACGAATACTTTTCCAGTTGGGATTGCAGAAGATGAGCTGCCTGGTGATGAAATGTATATGTCGGGACGTTCGTTATTCCCATTGAGTATTTCTTTAGCAAAAAAACTATCAGATGCGTTTGATGGTAAATTACAAATTTCGTATTCCGGCGGTGCAGACATTTTCAATATTAAAGAAATTTTCGATGCAGGAATTTGGCCGATTACAATGGCAACGACATTGTTGAAACCAGGTGGTTATCAACGGATGAATCAAGTTGCAAACTTACTTGGTGAATCAGATTATCCAACGACAGTTCAAGTGGACCTAGATAAACTAACAAAAATTGTTGAAAAAGCAAAAACGCAGGGACGTTATAAAAAGTCAATAAAATTATCAGAAAGTCCTAAATTACGGGCGACTGTACCTTTGACCAACTGTTATACGGCGCCTTGTCGAAGTGACGGCGGCTGTCCAATCAATCAGGATATTCCAGCGTATCTTCGTTATGTGAGTGAAGGAAACTATTTAGAAGCGTTGAAGGTAATCGTGGATAAAAATCCATTGCCGTTTATTACAGGTACTATTTGTGCACATCCATGTATGACAAAATGTACACGTCAATTTTACGAGGGATCGATTAAAATCCGTGAAGCAAAATTAGAAGCAGCAGAACATGCCTATGATGAATTAATGGCTTCAATGCAAAAACCGATTCAGAAGAAAGATGCTGTTAAAACCGCTGTTGTTGGTGGCGGACCAGCCGGGATTTCAGCCGGGTATCTACTTGCTCGTGAAGGAATGCCAGTCACCGTTTTTGAAAAAGCAGAGACGATTGGCGGGGTTTGTAGCCAAATTGTTCCAGAATTTAGAATCTCAATGAAATCAGTTCAAAATGATGTAGAAATGGCAAAATTCATGGGGGCTGAATTTAAAACTGGACAAGCTGCACCAAGTTTAGAAGAACTAAGAACACAAGGCTATACAAATGTGATTTATGCCATCGGTGCGTGGAAACATGGAAAATTAAGACTAGAAGCTGGTGAAACAATCAATTCACTTGAATTCTTAAAAGCAAATCGTGAAAATACACAAGTCAATCCTTATGGAGAACAAATTGTTGTTGTCGGCGGAGGAAATACGGCGATGGATTGTGCTAGAGCTGCGACGACGCTGCCAGGTGTGAAAAAAGTTTCTGTTGTTTATCGTAGAGACAAACGGAATATGCCAGCAGACGAAGAAGAATTGTATTTCGCTTTAGAAGATGGCGTAGAATTCTTAGAGCTATTATCACCGATCAAATTAGAAAATGGTCGCTTAACTTGTGAAAAAATGCGTTTAGGTGAACGTGATGCTTCTGGACGACGTAGACCTGTTGGAACTGGCGAACTGACAGAAGTATCTGCAGATACTGTTATTGCCGCTGTTGGTGAGAAGGTGGATACTGATTTCTATCAGTCTATCGGAATCACGACAGATCAATATGGAAAAGTTGTCTCAAACCCAGAAACATTAGAAACAAATCTAAAAGATGTTTACGTGATCGGTGATGCCAATTTAGGACCTGCGACGATCGTTGAAGCAATCGCAGATGCAACAAAAGCCGCTGAAAATATTTGTCAGATCCATAACGAGCATTACGAACAAACAAACTTAAATGATGATGTGGCTTTTGTCCGCAACAAACGCGGGATTCTTGAACCTAATGAAGCACTATGTGGACAAGCAAGTAACTGTTTAGAATGTTCAACGATTTGTGAATCCTGTATGGATGTTTGTCCAAATCGTGCCAACATCGTTGTGACTGTCAAAGGTCAACCGCAAATTGTCCATGTCGATCGGATGTGTAATGAATGTGGGAACTGTGAGACCTTCTGTCCTTATGCAAGTGCACCATACAAAGACAAATTTACTTTGTTCAATACAGAAGCAGATTTCAACGATAGTACAAATTCAGGGTTCTATGTAATTGATCCACGTGAAAAAACATGTCTCGTTCGTTTATGGGGCAATGTCACAACGATTCGTTTAACGGATCAAGGGGTGGATATTCCAGCGGATATTATTGAATTGATGGATACGATGATCGAGAGCTATGATTATTGTATGCAAATGTAAAAGACATGAGTTGCGCAAAAACAACTTCTGAATTGATGGAGGTTAAAAAATGTCTATTCTTTTAAATGGCGGAGTAGTGGTATCCGCAAACGAGCGCCGTCAATTAGATGTCCGAATCGATGGCGAAAAAATAGTGGAAATGGGCACAAACTTAACGGTCAATGATTCTACAGTAGAAAATGTCTCCGGATGTTTTCTACTGCCAGGATTTATTGATGCACATACACATTTAGAGTTAAACAATGGCAAAGGATCGATGGGAACTGCAGACAATTTCACCACCGGCAGTAAAGCAGCCGTAGCCAAAGGAACAACGACGGTTATCGACATGGCAACACCAAACAAAGGCAGTTCCTTGAAAGACTGTTTAGCCTCTTGGGATAAGCTGGCACAAGGCAATAGCTCGTGCGATTACACCTACCATATGTCGATTATTGAGTGGAATCCTGAAATTAAGGCAGAAATCAAAGAGATGATCGACGCTGGTATTACTTCGTTTAAAATGTACATGGCTTACGATAACTTACGTACAAAAGATGCGGAGATATTCGAGGCGATGGAGGAGATTCGTAACTATCAGGGAATGCTTGGCATACATTGTGAAAATGGCGACATGGTCAATGAGATGATCGCAAAATTTGTCTCAGAGGGAAAACTAAGTCCACATTATCATCCTCTAACTAGACCAGATTCAGTAGAAGCTGAAGCTGTAGAACGTTACTTGATGATTGCACATTTAGCTGACCTTCCGGTAAATATTGTTCACCTAAGCACAAAACGTTCATTAGAAGCAGTAGGTCGAGCACGTGCAAGAGGACAAAAAGTCTATGTAGAAACCTGTCCGCAATATTTGGTCTTGGATGAGCACCTATATGATGCTCCTAATTTTGAAGGCGCCAAATACGTTTGTTCTCCACCTTTGCGGTCTCTAGAAGATCAAGAGACTTTATGGTCAGGTGTTATAAATGGTGCAGTCAATACGATTTCTACGGATCATTGCAGCTTTAATTTTGAGGGACAAAAAACGATTGGCAGAGAAGATTTCAGCAAAATTCCGAATGGAATGCCGGGAGTAGAAACGCGTCCGGAGCTGATTTATACCTATGGCGTAACGACCGGCAAAATCTCCTTAGAACGAATGGTCGCCTTATTGTCTGAAGACATTGCGAAGCAATTTGCTTTATATCCTCAAAAAGGGATTGTTCAGACAGGTAGTGATGCGGATATCGTCATTTGGGATCCTGAAACAAGTGGTGTAATTTCAGCAGCAACGCAGCTACAAAATGTCGATTATACACCATATGACGGTTTTGAAACACAAGGATCAGCGAGAGCTGTGTATCTGCGAGGGCAAAAGGTTGCTGAAGCTGGTCACGTAATCACTGAAAAGCAAGGGAACTTCGTTTTCCGCAAGATCGATCCTATGAATGAAGGGAATCAATCAACTTAGTTGATTTAAATACTAACTACGGAGGGGAACATTTTTGGAAAAAATAAAATGGACGGCAAATGAAATGCCAAAAACAGATGATCAGTATCTATCACTGATGTCAAAGGACTCGATTGAAAAAGCTTTAGCATTTCATCAGAGTTTTCCGCAATACAGTCAAACGCCTTTGGCTGAGGTAAAAAATATGGCAGCTTATCTAGGGCTAAAAGATTTCTTTGTCAAAGATGAATCATATCGCTTTGGGTTGAATGCGTTTAAAGTACTTGGCGGCTCATTTGCAATGGCAAACTATATTGCAGAAAAACTAGGGAAAGATGTGGCTGATCTGACCTACGATGTTTTAACCTCTGATCAACTGCGTGATGCGTTTGGTCAAGCAACATTTTTTACTGCGACAGATGGAAATCACGGGCGAGGAGTTGCCTGGGCGGCGAACAAATTAGGACAAAAATCAGTTGTTTTAATGCCGAAAGGTTCAACTCAAACACGGAAGGAAAATATTGAAAAAGAAGGCGCTAAAGTAACCATCGAAGAAGTCAACTATGACGAGTGTGTACGGATGGCCAACAAGATGGCTGAAGAAACTGAAAACGGTGTCATGGTTCAAGATACCGCTTGGGATGGTTATGAAAAAATCCCAACATGGATTATGCAGGGGTATGGCACGATGGCTTTAGAGGCTTCAAAACAATTAGAAGCCGCAGGCAATAAACGTCCAACACATGTATTTGTACAAGCTGGTGTTGGAAGTCTAGCAGGAGCAGTCGTAGGTTATTTCGCTAATCTTTATCCTGATAACCCGCCAACGATGGTTGTGGTTGAAGCACAGGCAGCAGATTGTTTATATAAATCAGCGATTGAAAAAGATGGAAAAATCCGTTTTGTCGAAGGTGATCTGCAAACAATCATGGCAGGACTTGCTTGTGGCGAGCCGAATACGATTTCGTTCGATATTTTAGAAAACCATACATCTGTTTTTGTTTCAGCACCAGATTGGGTTTCAGAAAAAGGAATGAGAATGCTAGGTGCTCCATTAAAAGGAGATCCACAAGTTATTTCGGGAGAATCAGGTGCCGTAGCAATGGGCTTAGTCGCAACAGCTATGCAAGATCCTGAATACAAAGAATTACGTGACACATTGAAACTAGATGAAAACTCAACTGTTTTGATGTTCTCAACAGAAGGCGACACAGATCCAGATAATTATAAAAAAATCTTATGGGGGTAATGGTAAATGGATTTCAAAGCAATTAACACAGCAGCAGAAGGTTATAGAGAAGACATGATTAAATTTTTACGTGATTTAGTAAAAATTCCGGGAGAAAGTGCTGAAGAAGGCGCAAAAATGGATCGGGCCAAAGCAGAAATGACCAAATTAGGATTCGACAAAATCGAAGTCGATCCTCAAGGAAATTTATTAGGCTATATGGGCACAGGGAAAAAACTGATTGCCTTTGATGGACATATGGATACAGTTGGAATCGGTGAAATGAGCAACTGGGAATTCGATCCATATGATGGCTATGAAACGGATACTGAAATCGGCGGGCGTGGAACTTCTGACCAAGAAGGTGGGATCGTTTCAGCAATTTACGGCGCAAAAATCATGAAAGATTTAGGCTTGTTATCAGAAAAATATACAGCATTGGTAACAGTTACGGTTCAAGAAGAAGATTGTGACGGCTTGTGCTGGCAATATATCATCAAAGAAGACAATATTCGTCCGGAATTTGTTGTATCAACTGAACCGACGGATGGCGGAATCTACCGTGGGCAACGTGGTCGGATGGAAATCAAAGTAGAAGTGAAAGGGGTTTCTTGTCATGGTTCGGCACCAGAGCGTGGTGATAACGCGATTTATAAAATGGCAGATATTTTACAAGATGTACGCGCATTAAATAATAACGGAGATACAGAAAGCACTGCAATCAGAGGCTTGGTTCGCATGCTTGATCCAAAATATAATCCAGAATGGAAAGAAGCTCGTTTCTTGGGTCGTGGAACAGTTACAGCATCACAAATTTTCCACTCATCTCCAAGCCGTTGTGCCGTTGCAGATGGTTGTACAGTATCATTAGACCGTCGTATGACCGCAGGCGAAACCTGGGAAAGTTGTTTAGAAGAAATCCGTCAATTACCGGCAGTGAAAAAATATGGGGATGATGTTGTTGTCTCAATGTATGACTACGATCGTCCATCATACACAGGATTATCTTATCCAATCGAATGCTACTTCCCAACGTGGGTCATTCCAGAAGATCACGGCGTGACAAAAGCGTTGATGGAAACGCACAGAAACCTATATGGTGAAGAACGTGAAGGGTCAAAAGAAACAATCGACATGCGTAAAGCGCGTCCGCTTCTTGATAAATGGACCTTCTCAACAAATGGTGTATCGATCATGGGTCGTAATGGGATTCCTTGTATTGGATTTGGTCCAGGTGCTGAAGCTCAAGCACATGCGCCAAATGAAAAAACATGGAAAGACGATTTGGTTCGCTGTGCGGCAGTTTATGCAGCATTACCAAGCGTTTATTGCGAAAATAACTAATCATTTACCAGTAGAAACAGGTACAAAGACAATAGGAATCATCGAATGGTTATCCCGATGTGTAAAGGGCGTCGGGATAATCGATTCGCTATCACTAATCAAAAGGGAGAACGAATATGAAAACGTTTAACGAATATATTGAAAAATTGGACAAATTAGAATTTGATAAAATGTACGAAAATGACTTTTTCTTAACATGGGAAAAAACACGTGATGAATTAGAAGCAGTCTTTACAGTTGCTGATACGTTACGCTATTTACGTGAAAATAATATTTCAACAAAAATCTTCGATAGTGGTTTAGGTATTTCATTATTCCGTGATAACTCTACAAGAACTCGCTTTAGCTTTGCTTCTGCTTGTAACCTTTTAGGCTTAGAAGTGCAAGATTTAGATGAAGGCAAAAGCCAAATTTCTCATGGTGAAACCGTTCGTGAAACTGCAAACATGATTTCATTCATGGCAGATATTATTGGAATTCGTGATGATATGTATATCGGAAAAGGAAATACGTACATGCACGAAGTATCTGAATCTGTTCAAGAAGGACATAAGGATGGTGTGTTGGAGCAACGTCCAACGTTAGTCAATTTGCAATGTGATATCGATCACCCAACGCAATCAATGGCAGATGCACTCCATTTGATCCATGAATTTGGCGGAATTGAAAACCTTAAAGGCAAAAAAATCGCCATGACTTGGGCCTATTCACCCTCTTACGGCAAACCATTATCTGTACCGCAAGGAATCGTTGGTTTAATGACTCGTTTAGGTATGGACGTTGTGTTAGCTCATCCAGAAGGGTATGAAATCATGCCGGAAGTTGAAGAAGTTGCGAAGAAAAATGCAGCAGAAGCTGGTGGCTCATTTACTAAAACAAATAGCATGGCGGAAGCCTTTAAAGATGCAGATATCGTATATCCTAAGAGCTGGGCGCCATTTGCCATGATGGAAAAACGAACTGATTTATATGGGAATGGAGATTTTGACGGCATTGATAAATTAGAAAAAGAATTGCTTGCTCAAAATGCGAACCACAAAGATTGGGAATGTACAGAAGAATTAATGAAAACGACTAAAGATGGCAAAGCCTTGTATTTACACTGTTTACCTGCAGATATTACGGGTGTTAGTTGTGAAGAAGGAGAAGTGGAAGCATCTGTATTTGATCGCTACCGTGTACCATTATATAAAGAAGCAAGCTACAAACCATACATTATTGCTGCGATGATTTTCCTAAGTAAAGTGAAAAGTCCGCAAAAAACATTGAAAGAGCTTGAACAAAAAGCAACGCCAAGAGAAGTAAACTAACGGCGTACTGAATTTCGGCATGAAGTGAGATGCTTTTTCTATCAATGATGATAGTCATCAGTAAACTAATTTGCTCTCTTTTAGAAATAACAATGAAAAGCTAATAAGACCTTTCCAAGTCCATTTATGTATGCTATCGGTTAAGAAAAAACTGTTTTGATAAGAATCTGCTGTCCACAGGTTCTGACCACTTCATGCACGATTCCGTTTTTTCTTAACACTCATTGACATGATTTATTGAAGAGAAAGCATCTTACTTTTTTTACTAAAAATACCTATAAAATGAGGTGGATAATCGAATGGTAAAACGAGTAGTAGTCGCTCTTGGCGGAAATGCCCTAGGCGATAATCTAACAGAACAAATGACAGCAGTAAAAGAAACATCAAAAGCAATCGCAGATTTGATTGAAGCAGGATATGAAGTGATTTTATCTCATGGAAATGGTCCCCAAGTTGGGATGATTCAATTAGCGATGGAAGAATTATCGTTGAAAAATCCTGAGAAGTACCCAACAGTACCTTTATCAGTTTGTGTAGCAATGAGTCAAAGCTATATTGGTTATGACTTACAAAATGCCCTTCGTGAGGAACTTTTGAGCCGTAATCTTACGCAGCCAGTAGCAACAGTAATCACGCAAGTAGGCGTTGATCCAAAAGATCCGGCCTTTGAAAAACCAGCAAAACCGATTGGTCGCTTTATGTCAAAAGCAGAAGCGGATCAATTAGTGCAGGAAAAACAGGTATCTGTCATTGAAGACTCTGGTCGCGGCTATCGGCAAGTCGTAGCATCACCCAAGCCAAAAGAAATCATAGAAGTTCAAACAATTACATCGTTGATCGATTCAGGGCAAACAGTTATTGCCTGTGGCGGTGGCGGAATTCCAGTCGTTAAAGAAGGCAATCATTTAAGCGGCGTTCCAGCGGTGATTGATAAAGATTTTTGTAGTGAATTATTGGCTGAATTAGTTGATGCTGATTTACTGATTATTTTGACAGCAGTTGAAAAAGTTTGTATTGATTTTGGAAAACCAACACAAAAAGAACTAAGCAATGTCACGATTGATGAAATGAAGCAATATGCCAAAGATGGTCAGTTTGCTCCAGGATCTATGTTGCCAAAAGTAGAGGCAGCGATTCAATTCGCTGAATCAAAACCAGGACGTAAAACCTTGATCACATTATTGGAAAAAGCGAAAGATGGGATTCTTGGGAAAACTGGAACAACTATTCAGCAATAAAAAAGTCAAATCAAAGTAGGAATAGGAGTGAAGTAGATGACAAATAAAATGATCAATTCAGCTAATGCGCCAGCAGCAGTTGGACCGTATTCACATTCTGTTTTAGCAGGAGCAACACAATATATTTCTGGTCAACTCGGACTTGATCCTGTCAGCGGAGAAATGAAAGAAACGGTCGAACAACAAGCCGAACAAGCATTAATCAATCTAGGGGCAATCTTGAAAGAAACAGATATGACTTATGACAATGTTGTGAAGACGACTGTCTTCTTAAAGAATATGTCTGATTTTGCAAAAATAAATGATATTTATGGAAAATACTTCTCAAACACGCTTCCTGCTCGTTCTTGTGTGGAAGTCTGTGAACTACCTAAGAATGGGCTTTTTGAAGTAGAAGCAATCGCGGTCAAAAATTAATTTTTGAAAAACTCTGTGTGAAGAAAAGGGTTGCGAAATGTTAAGACTCGATAAGTGCAGTCCTTTTTAAAATAAAAAGCGAAGAAGGAAACTTGCCTATGAGTGAAAAGGAAGAAAAAGCATTGTTTTCATACGATGCGAAATTATCGATCAAAGAAGCTGTTCCAATGGGATTACAGCACGTTGTAGCAGCAGTGGTTGGCATCGTTACGCCGGGTATCATGATTGCAAAAGTTTGTAATCTAGATTCTGGGGATACAACGATCATGATTCAAACGTCACTAATTTTTTCTGCAATTGCCACATTGATTCAGCTTTTTCCGATTTTTGGAAAAGTCGGTTCACGTTTGCCAGTTATGATGGGGGCTAGTTTTGCTTATGTTCCGATTTTAATGGCGATTGGTGGAGACTTTGGGATCGCAGCAATATTTGGTTCGCAGTTGGTGGGCAGTATTTTAGTTATTTTAGTTGGTTTGTCAATAAAAAAAATTCGGATATTGTTTCCGCCTCTCGTTACTGGTACAGTTATATTGAGTATTGGTTTGTCATTGTTTCCAGTGGCGATCAAATATATGGCAGGAGGCGCCGGCAGTGCTGACTTTGGTTCAGCTCAAAACTGGCTGGTAGCGTTGTTGACCTTTGCAGTGGTATTTTACTTTAATTATTTTTCAAAAGGTTTTCTAAAGCTATCTTCAATTTTGAATGGCATGATCATTGGTTATATTGTCTCTCTCGTGTTGGGCATGGTCGATTTTGGCCCTGTGCAAGAAGCCTCTGTTTTTCAAGTGATTACACCGCTATACTTCGGACTGGATTTTCAACTTGTTCCGATTTTGACTTTAGTTGTCATGTTTATTGTTGATGCTGTTCAGGCAATCGGTCAATTTACAGCAACGACTGTTGGAGCGATGGATCGTGAGTCAACAGATCAAGAGCTTTCCGGCGGAATTATGGGAAGCGGTTTCTCTAATTTTGTTGGCAGCTTTTTTGGGTCAGTACCAGTGGCGACCTTCGGCCAAAACGTTGGGTTAGTCACGGTCACACGAGTGATCAATAAATATGTCATGGTTTTTGCTTCTGTCATTTTACTGGTTGCTGGATTCGTGCCTAAAGTGGCATCTATTTTAACGACTATCCCATACGCAGTAATTGGCGGTGCAACGATTTCTGTTTTTGCTTCAATTTCAATGACAGGTATTCGAATGATTTCGTCACAAGAATTAACACCAAGAAATACTGGCGTGGTTGGCATCGCGCTGGCATTTGGTATCGGTGTGACACTATCGGTAGGGAGTTTAAGTGGCTTTCCGCCATGGGTAACAACCATTTTCGGTAATTCTGAAGTGATTCTGACAACCATCGTTGCCGTGATTTTGAATGTACTATTAAAAGAAAAAAAGGAAGTAGCACTTGAGTAACTGAAAAGAATCGTTCTGTCATTGCAAGCAATGGTTGAGGTGACGTAGCATCGTTTGCCTCACCATTGTTGTAATACTTGAACAAGGATAAGGAGGTTGAGATGAAACAGCTTTTTTTAGAAGGAGACAAATTTATCGGAAAGTCTACGCTGCTTCAAACGGTTTTGAAAGAGATGGCACTTCCAGTCAGTGGCTTTTATGTTGAACGAAGACGAGATGAGCAAAAAAGAATCATTGGGTTCGAATTGAAGCCAGCTTCTGAGTTACTTTTGTCAGAAAAAAGTAGTGCTGTTGCTGATCATTGTTTTATTCAGATGAAACAAGGAAAACGAAGTCGAAATTTAACCGTTTTTGAAACCTATGGCTGCAGTCTATTGCAAGAGGCTAGAAGGTCTAAACAGGTGATACTTTTAGATGAAATCGGTGGAGTAGAACTATTATCAAAGTCATTTATGAAAGAATTATATTTGACTCTTAATCAGCCGCAAAAAATCATTGGTGTATTTAAATCTGACAAAAACTATCAACGGCAAAAGCAGCATACTCTGGAGAGCTTAGATATTGATGAACAAAGAGAGACCTTGAAAGAAGCTATTAATGTAGCTGATGGGCAAATCAGGACATTGACTGAACAGAATCATCAAATGGTTGAAGCGGAATTACGTCATTTTCTGACTAGTTAATTTTTTTTAGCTTCGTTATCTTTTTTGAGTATAACGAAGGGGATGAAGGGGGAATAAATGTGCAGGAACAAGAACGATTTAATTATACTCTCAGCTTAAAATTGCGGACGAATCGGATTTTTTTTGGTCCCGGTGTTGTTGAATTACTCCAACGAATTTCTCAAACGGGCTCCTTGAATACAGCGGCTAAACAAATGAAGATGTCGTACAACAAAGCTTGGCGCATGATCCAAAAAGCAGAGGAAGAGCTTGGGTACGCATTGATTCATAAAAGTGTGGGCGGAAGTAACGGCGGTGGCTCAACGGTGACAGTGGAAGGAAAACGATTGACTGCAAAATTTCTTCTTTTCCAGAAAAAAACGTATCACATTACAAACCAATATTTTAGTGAAATCTTCAGTGATGATTTGAAACGGTTGGAGGAAGAAATATGAGGGAGATTTTTGAGCAGCTAGCTAAGGCAATCAATCAGCAGCAAGATACAGTTTTAGTAACGGTTATTTCAAGTTCCGGTTCTACACCACGGAGCGAAGGAGCTCGAATGCTGATTTCTGATAGTGGACGAATTGCTGGGACAATTGGCGGTGGCGCAGTTGAGTTTCGTGCTGAGCAGTTGGCCAAAGAAGTTCTGAAAACAAGAACAGCGATCCAGGAGACATTTATTTTAGCTCCGAATGATGTGGCCGATTTAGGAATGATCTGTGGTGGAAACGTTGAGGTGCTTTTTCAATTTCTTTCCTACCAAGAACCAAGTAATTTAGAAATTTGTAACCTGTTTCAAGAATACAATGCAAAGAATCAGCAATGCTGGTTGATTTCTGAAATCGGCGAAAAGCCAAGTAATCGTATAAGTCTTTACGACAAGGCATCTATCCTTTCAAGCTCTGATCTTCAAGGATTGAAGGAAGCAGATATTAAACAGGGAATCTCCATTGTTTCTAGTGAAGGAGGAACCTTTTTAGTCGAATCTCTTTTGCAGACTGGTAAAGTTTATATTTTTGGCGGCGGTCATGTTGCCCAAGCACTGGTTCCCGTTTTGAAACGATTGGCATTTTATTGTGTTGTTTTAGATGATCGAGCAGAGTTACTGACAGCTGAATATTTTCCTGATGCAGATCAGTCTATAGTGGTTGATTTAAAGCATATTGAAGAAACTATTCACGTGACAGCTGACGATTATATGGTGATTATGACAAGAGGGCATCAATTTGATTTTGAAGTTACCAGACAGCTTTTACCGATGAAGCCATATTACATCGGTGTCATGGGTAGTAAGCATAAAATTGCCGTTCAAATCAAACGGCTAAAAGAGAGTGGGTTCGAAGCTTCTGAAATCGAGCGGATCAACATGCCAATCGGTTTGAAAATCAAAGCAGAAACTCCGGCAGAACTTGCTATTAGTGTGGCAGGAGAACTAATCATCAAACGATCAGAAAAATAAAATTTAGTCTGTAGGAGTGGGCACAGTGAAAAATAAACAATCAATGGTCAAGCAGAAGAAACGAATTCTTTTAGGCGCAATCGTGCTTTTTTTAGGCGTGTTTATCCTATCTTTTTTCTTAGGAAAATACCCCATTGCCATGAATGATTTTTTTCGAGCTGTGCTTAATAAAATGATCCCGTTAAAACAAACCTGGAGCAGTCAAGTTGAAACGATTTTATTCAAAATACGCTTTCCAAGAATTATCATGGCTGTGGTCATCGGAAGCGGTATCTCGGTCGCTGGAGCAACCTATCAAGCCTTATTTCAAAATCAAATGATTTCCCAAGATATTTTAGGTGCATCTCAAGGGGCAGCTTTTGGCGCTGCAATCGGCTTATTCTTTTCTCTTAGATATGAGCAGGTTATTTCACTCTCTTTTACTTTTGGCTTACTGGCTGTTGGAGCAGTGTTGATGATCAATAGATGGCTGCGCAGTCACTCTGTTTTAACTATCGTACTAATCGGAATGATGATTGGCTCATTATTTTCGTCAGCTGTGTCGTTTTTAAAATTAGTCGGAGATCCAACAAATACCTTGCCCGCAATCACTTATTGGCTCATGGGCAGTTTATCGGCAATCAAAATGCAAGATCTTCATTTTGCCGTTCCGTTGATTTTAGCAGGAATGGTACCAATTTTTCTATTGCGCTGGCGTTTAAATATTATTTCTCTAGGTGAGGAGGAGGCATTGAGTTTAGGTGTCAATAGCGGTCAACTACGTGTGCTATTGATTATCGCAGCAACCTTGATTACCGCAGCAGCAGTGTCAGTCAGCGGTTTGATTGGCTGGGTGGGTTTAATTGTCCCTCATGCTTCACGTCTGCTCATTGGGAATGATCATCGCTATAGCATACCTGTGACAGCAATTTTAGGTGGCACATTTTTGTTAGTCGTCGATGATGTGTCTCGTTTGGTTTCGACAAGTGAAATACCGATTGGAATTTTGACTTCCTTTATTGGAGCACCAGTTTTCCTAATTCTGATTGCTAAAAATAGTCGTTCCATGCGGGAATGAGTTGGAGGGAAGAGACGATGTTAGAAGTGATAAATCTAGATTTTGCTTATAAAAAAGAAAAGATCCTAAAGAATATTTCCTTCGAATTAGACTATGGGCAGTCTGTCTGCGTGTTAGGGAAAAATGGTGTAGGGAAAAGTACATTGTTCAAATGTTTATTAAATGTGCTACAGCCAACGAATGGGACTGTTTTACTCGATGGTCATGAGCTTCGGAGCTTTTCGAGAAGTCAGCTATCACAACTGATTTCTTATATTCCACAAAAACAAAAAAACTATGTCCACTTTACTGTATTTGAAATGGTGCTGATGGGAACTACTGCCCGCTTGAAAGCCTATCAACAACCGGGAAAAACAGAGCATGAACTTGCGGAAGCTGCCTTAGCGCAGTTAAGTATCACTCATTTAAAGCATCAGATTTTTTCAGAAATCAGTGGCGGGGAACAGCAGCTTGTCATTATTGCTCGCTCAGTAGCACAACAGAGTAAAATCATTATTATGGATGAACCATGTGCCAATTTGGATTATGGCAATCAAATCATGGTTTTGGAAATGATTCGAACGTTAAGTAAGCAAGGCTATTTGATAATTCAAGCGACTCATGATCCAAACCATGCACTGCAATATGCCGACAAGGTATTGATCATACAAGAAGGCGCTTTATTCGTTCAAGGACCGCCAAAAACAGTATTGACTGGGCAACAACTAGAAGAAATTTATCAAGTACCAGTCACACTTTATGAGATAAAGAAGAGTGGAGAATGGGTTTGTTTGCCTAAAAAAACAAGAGACCAGTAGAAAGAGAGAAGAGTATGTGGAAATTGTATGATGAATTGATTGAAGCTATTCCTGCGGGAATCAAAATTTCTGATATAGCACAAACGAGTCGCTGGACATTTGTCGCGAATAATAAAACGATAGGAACGGCTATGAAGTTCAATTCGAGCAATCAGCCTCTTGAACAATATCAAAGTATTCAGCTTCAAGAAGCGGCTGCCTTGATTAAATCTTGGGATTTTCAAAAAGCTAGTTTTGGTTTGGCTACTATCAATAGCTTTTTTAATGAAAGGGAAAAAGTAAGCAAAAATTTTATACCAGAAAGAATACATTATAGAGACGCGTTTGATCAGCTGTTGACAGAACCAAATCAGAAAAAAATCGGTATGATCGGTCATTTTCCTTTTATTGATCGTTATCCTGAACTTCGAAAACAAATTAGTATTTTTGAACTGGAACCTCGAAAAGGTGATTATCCAGCAAGCGCATGTGAGTACTTATTGCCTCAGATGGAGCTTGTCTATATTACTGGTTCAACGTTGATCAATAAAACGCTGCCCCGCTTGTTGGAGCTTTCTGAAAATGCGACAACAGTGTTGGTCGGGTCCAGCTGTCCATTAAGTGTAGGATTGTTTAATCACGGCATCGATACACTTGCCAGTACACTCTACGAGGATTCTCTCACTGAATTACAAGCTAAAAAATCGGCGGGCGGCTTGCCTCTCAGCAAATACGGTCATTCGATCATGATCGAAAAAGGAAAGGGTCAGAAAATATGAAAAAGAAAACACACGCTCTTTTAATACTCGGACTAATTTTTTTAGTGATAACAGGCTGTACAGGAAAGAATACTCAAACAGCTGATAGCGAAAACACTAAAGCCAGCAGTTCGCAAGACAAAAAAGAAACACGAATATTTACTGATTCTGCTGGAAGAAAAGTAGAAGTTCCAAATGAAATCAAAAAAATCGCTCCTTCAGGTCCATTAGCTCAAATCGTTTTGTATACAAGTTCACCGGATTTACTGGTTGGCCTGGCAAGTCCATTTTCTGAAGATGCTAAGGAATTCATCGACAAAAAATACCAAGAATTACCAGAATTTGGTCAGTTTTACGGGAAAAATGCCAGTTTAAATATGGAAGCATTAAGCGCAGCTGATCCAGATGTGGTTATAGATATTGGCGAGGTGAAGCAGTCAGTTGAGGAAGATATGGATAAGTTACAGGACCAATTAGGTATACCGACCCTCTTTATCGAAGCGAATTTAGATAATTTGCCAGATACCTATAAAAAGCTAGGTGAATTACTTGGAGAAACCAAACATACGGATCAATTAAGTCAATATTGCGAAAAAGTATTGACTCAAGCACAAGCTGTTCGGAAAAAGTTAAAAGATTCCGAGCGAAAAAGTGTTTATTACGCGGCTGGAAATGCTGGATTAAATACTAACGCTGAAGGCTCTTTTCACGCACAAGTCATCGAAGAGGTCGGGGCTAAAAATGCTGCCATAGGTGTCGACATCGTTTCAAAAGGCAGCGGCACAGTTGTCTCGATGGAACAGCTGATTCAGTGGCAACCTGAGTACATTCTTGCAGAGTCAAAAAATGTATACGAGCTGATCACTACAGATGATTCGTGGAAAGAATTGACAGCTGTTAAAGAAGGAAAGGTCTATCAAGTCCCAACTGCTCCATATAATTTCTTGGGCTCTCCTCCATCTGTCAATCGTATGATTGGCATCCAATGGCTGGGGCAACTGCTTTATCCAAATGAATATCAATTAACGATAGCAACATCAGTTGAAGAATTTTACAAATTATTTTATCATGTCAAACCGACGTCACAACAGATAGATAGCCTGCTTGAAAATGCTCAATAAATTAAAAAAAGGAGATAAAAAATGCAAATCAAAACAGAATTACCAGAAATTTTTGCTGAATTTGATGAAGCACGACGTCAAGGGTTTATCCAAGTGAAAGAATTAAAGGAAAAAGGTGTGCCTGTTATTGGTGTCTATTGTACTTTTATGCCGGAAGAACTTGTTTTAGCCGCCAAAGCAATTCAAATCAGTCTTTGCTCTACCTCAGATGAAACAATCGCTGCAGCAGAAGAAGATCTGCCTAGAAATCTTTGTCCTCTAATTAAATCAAGTTACGGATTCGGCAAAACAGATAAATGCCCTTTTTTCTATTTTTCAGATTTAGTTGTTGGTGAAACAACGTGTGATGGCAAGAAAAAAATGTATGAATACATGGAAGAGTTTAAACCACTTTATCTAATGCAGCTGCCAAACATGCGCCATTCCGCGGCCTCTTTTGATTTATGGAAAGATGAAATCATTCGCTTCAAAGAAAAACTAGAAGAATTTTTAAATGTCACAATCACGGATGAGCAAATTCGCCAAGCTATTCATCTGAAAAACAGAGAACGAGAGGCTAGAAAAAATTTTTATGGGTTAGGCAAACTAAATCCGCCAGCAATTGAAGGTTCTGAAATTTTCAAGGTAATGTATGGGGCTAATTATTCGTTCGATAAAGAAGGGCTGATTCAAACGTTGAATGATACAACGAAGGCAATCGAAGCACATTATCCGGAGAAACATCAGCCAGGTGGTAAACCACGTATTTTGATCACGGGCTCTCCAATGGGCGGAGTGACAGAAAAAGTCATTCGTGCTGTAGAAGAAAACTGCGGAACGATCGTCGGTTTTGAAAACTGTACAGTGGCTAAAGCTGTTGAACGTCTTGTTGATGAAGAAAAAGAAGATGTCTATGAAGCATTAGCTGAAAAGTACATCGATATTGGTTGTGCCTGTATGTCAAATAATACTAGTCGCTTTGATTTACTGGATCAAATGATCGATGACTATCAGGTCGATGGTGTACTGGATATGGTTTTACAATCATGTCACCCATATTCGATCGAATCTTTAAAAGTGAGACGTTTCTGTCAGGAAGAAAAAAAGGTTCCGTATCTCTATTTAGAAACTGACTATTCAACTGCTGATATCGAACAAATCAATACACGTGTTACAGCTTTTATCGAGATGTTGGAGGGGTAAAATCATGCGAGTGATTGGGTTAGATAGTGGGTCGACCACAACCAAAGGCGTTCTTTTTGAAGAGGGAAAACTGACGAAAAAACAACTCGTACTGACATCAGGTGATCCTAAAAAAGCTGCTGAAAGTATTTTAGAGGCTTTAAAAAATGAAACTGACACGTACGTTGTGACAACTGGCTATGGACGTAAACTGATCAGAGCCGACAAAGTAGTGACTGAGATCACCTGTCATGCCAAAGGGGCTGCCTATTTAAGAGAACATATTCAAAACGTAATCGATATTGGCGGTCAAGATAGTAAAGTTATTCGGCTGGATCAATATGGACAAGTATTGGATTTTAGCATGAACGATAAATGCGCCGCTGGGACAGGTCGTTTTGTAGAGGTCTTGATGCGAACCTTAGGGGAAGAAATTGAAAAAATCGATACATTTGTTTCAACTGCTGCACCAATAAAAATCAATAGTATGTGTACAGTGTTTGCGGAATCGGAGGTAATTAGTCTGATTGGTAAAGGAGAAAAAAGAGAAAACATTGCTTTAGGCGTATTGCATTCGATCGCTAGTCGTATTAGTAATCAGCTGAGACAGCTCAATCCAGAAGCAGGACCGCTCTTTTTTTCTGGTGGTTTGTCACACAGTAAAGTAATGGCGAACCTGATTGCGGAGTATACCAATAAAGAGGTATACTATGACAGAGAGCTCTCTCAATATGCTGGAGCTATCGGAGCTGGCATTATCGGTTTACATCAAAATTAAATAAAAATATTTTTTTGCTAAAAAATAATTTTTAGTTTCATGATTTGTGTTATAATCATAGTGATCAAAAGCTATATTATAATAGAAATTGGGGTGTAAAGGAAAATGTATTCATTCGTAGTAAACGGCAACACTGAAACATGCAGTACCAATAAAAAGCTGATGGATTTTCTGCGAGAAGATTTAAAGCTGACAGGTACGAAGGATGGTTGTAATCAGGGGTCATGCGGCGCTTGTTCTGTACTAATTAATGGAAGGGTTTCCAAAGCGTGCTTGTTCAACTTAGAAAAACTTGATGGTAAAGAAATTATCACAATTGAAGGAATCAGCCAGAGGCAAAAAGATGTCTATGCTTATGCCTTTGCAAAAATGGGCGCAGTGCAATGCGGCTACTGTATTCCAGGGATTGTCATCTCTGCTCAAGGATTGCTGAATAAAAAGGATGATCCGAGTGATGAGGAGGTTCGTAAGGCGATTAGAGGCAATATTTGTCGCTGTACCGGATACGTAAAAATCATCGAAGCGATTCAATTGGCAGCTAAAATGTTTCGTGAAGAGTTGAGCATTCCAGAAGAAGAATCAAGTGGTAAACTTGGAGAAGATTTCAAGCGTGTTGATGCTGTCGAAAAAACTGTTGGAACCGGTCTTTACGTCGATGATATCACGGTAGAAGGAATGCTTCATGCATCAGCGGTCCGTAGTCAATATCCGCGCGCTAAAGTATTGAAGATCAATACAGAAAAAGCGCTAGAGCACCCGGAATGTGTTGCTGTATTAACAGCTAAAGACGTGCCGGGCAACAATAAGATTGGCCATTTAGAGTTTATTTCAGATTGGGATGTCATGATTCCAGAAGGAGAAATTACTCGCTATGTTGGTGATGCGGTCGCATTGGTTGTGGCAAAAGAAAAAGAAGCTCTAGAAGAGCTCAAAGCATTAGTAGAAGTTGATTATGAAGAGTTAACACCGATGGTTACTTGTGAAGAAGCTCTAGCAGAGGGTGCCCCATTGATTCATGAAAAAGGAAATACTTTATCTCATGAACATCTGGTTCGCGGCAACGCAGATGAGCAGTTGGCTGCTTCGGCACATGTGGTTACACAGCATTATTCCGTACCTATTAATGAACACGCTTTCATGGAGCCGGAATGTGCGATTGCAATGCCGGAAGGCGAAGAGGGGATTTTACTTTATAGTGCTGGTCAAAGTATTTACGATGAACAGCGGGAAGTGGCACGCATGCTGGGTGTCGATAAAGAAAAAATCCATGTTCAAGCAAAATTAGTCGGTGGTGGTTTCGGCGGTAAAGAAGACATGAGTGTGCAGCATCATGCATCGCTTGCCGCATGGTGTTTACAAAAACCTGTCAAAGTGTTATTAAGTCGTCAAGAAAGCTTGATGGTCCATCCAAAACGTCATGGAATGGAGATGGATTTCACAACAGGATGTGATGCAGAGGGCAACTTAACTGCAATGAAAGCTGTGATTTATTCGGACACAGGTGCGTATGCATCGTTAGGCGGACCAGTTTTACAACGAGCATGTACCCATGCAGCAGGACCGTACAAGTATCAGCATATCGATGTAGAAGGATTTGCTGTTTATACGAATAATCCGCCAGCAGGGGCGTTCCGCGGTTTTGGTGTTTGCCAAACAGCTTTTGCAATTGAAAGCAATCTAAATTTATTAGCAGAAAAAGTTGGTATTTCTCAATGGGAGATCCGTTACAAAAATGCTGTAGCTCCAGGCGATTCTCTGCCAAATGGGCAGTTGGTCTCAAACAATGCAGCTCTTAAAGAAACCTTATTAGCAGTCAAGGAGGCTTATGAAACGGCCGATATTGCAGGGATTTCATGCTTTTTCAAAAATAGTGGAATCGGTGTAGGATTATCAGATGTCGGTCGTTGTATTGTTTCAGTAGAAGAGGGTAAAGTTCATGTACGAACGAGTGCTGCTTGTATCGGTCAAGGAATGGCAACAGTAACGACACAGGTTGCCTGCGAAACTTTAAACTTACCGCCAGAAATGATCATCGCCGAAGCGCCGGATACACGTCGTACACCAGACTCAGGCACAACGACAGCTTCTCGTCAGTCCTTATTTACCGGAGAAGCAACGCGAAGAGCTGCGATGCAGCTACGTTATGAATTAGATATGGGACGTGCATTATCCGATTTAGAAGGACAAGAATTTTATGGTGAATATTCAGCGAAAACAGATCCTCTGATCAACGATAAAAAAAGTCCAGTCAGTCATGCTGGCTATGGCTATGCAGCGGAAGTAGCGATTTTAGATGAAAAAGGCAAAGTTGAAAAATTTGTCGCTGCTTATGACATGGGCCAAGTCGTTAATCCAAAAGCTGCCGAAGGACAAATCGAAGGCGGGATCGTGATGGGCATGGGGTATGCGTTGACAGAAAAATTCGCAATGGAACAAGGCTATGTAAAAGCAAAATATGCGACCTTAGGTTTGTTAAACGCTGTTCAAGTTCCGCCAATCGAAACGATCTTAGTCCAAGCTGAAAACATTCATGATGGATTAGCTTATGGGATTAAAGGCGTCGGTGAGTTGGCCACAATTCCGACTGCACCAGCTTTAGCAGGTGCTTATTACGCTCTTGATGGCAAATTACGACCAACCTTGCCAATGGAAGATACATTTTATCAAAAAAGGAAAAAATAAGAAATGAACACTGTGATGTGCTTGAAAAATCGCTCATAACAGGCGGTAGAAAAACGCATCTAATTGTGGTGATTGGATGTGTTTTTCTTTTCATAATCAAATCAGAAACAAAGGGGCAACTTCTATGCAAAAGACAAGCGCGATCATTATGGCCTCCGGCTTTTCAAAGAGAATGGGAAGGAACAAGTTATTTCTTGATTATCAAGGGCAGACCTTTTTAGAGCATAGCTTAAATTTGGCGAAACAACTGGACTTCTTTGAACGAATTTTAGTTATTTCTCCTGAAAATTTAGCCCAAGTCTCCTTACCTCAAGGAGTAAAAGTGGTGCTTAATCATGAAGCAGATCAAGGGCAAAGTGCTAGCGTTCGTTTAGGCACTCAAGCAGCTTCCGGAGAGGGTTATTTGTATTTGACGGTGGACCAACCATTGCTAGATGAATCAGTATTTCTACCGCTTTTAACAGCTTTTTCAACTGGAAATATTGTTTTTCCAGTTACCAAAGCAGGTGATCCAAGCAGCCCAATCTATTTTGGAAAAGACTTCCGCACGGAATTAATGCAAGTGACAGGTTCATCTGGAGGACGGGAAGTCCGTAATAAATATCCAGAAAAATGGTGCAAGATTAACGTTGAGGAATCAGAGAAATTAATCGATATTGATACAATATCTGATTACCAAGAATTACTAGCTAAAACGACTTACGAAAGGAATCTGCCATGAAATTGCCTGTCTATTTAAATCATGCAGCAACGTCAAATCATAAATTTGAAACAACAGTCAATGAGTTGTGCACCTACCTAAAAGAGAACAACAACAATAATACAAACCGCAGTGCAAATGGACTGAATGAGGCTAATCTGCTTTTTGAAACACGCCAACTACTGGCACGTTTTTTTCACGCACCGGATCCAGCACATGTGATTTTCACGTCAAGTGCAACGATGTCTTTGAATATGATTTTACATGGGCTATTAAAACCAGGAGATCATGTGTTGACCACAATGGTCGAGCATAATGCAGTTTCACGTCCATTGCATTTACTTGAAACAGAGAAAAATGTTGCTGTAACACGACTTTTTTGCGAAAAAGATGGAACGCTTGATCCCAAACAGATCGCTGCAGCGATTCGACCTGAAACAAAAGTTTTAGTAATGACTCACGCATCAAACGTTTTAGGAACCGTACTTCCTGTGAAGGCTTGTTTTGAACAAGCGAAAAAACAAGGACTTATTACCGTTTTAGATAGTGCTCAAACAGCAGGCTTTCTGCCCATTGATATGGAGAAAATGAGCATTGATATTTTAAGCTTTACAGGGCATAAAAGTTTGATGGGAGTTAGTGGAATTGGCGGTTTTGTTTTAGGAAAAGATATTGAAAAACAGCTCGATCCTTGGCTGACAGGAGGAACTGGCAGTGCCTCTATGTCTTTAAAGCAGCCAGCGTTTTTACCTGACAAATTTGAACCTGGAACGTTGAATATGTTAGGAATTATTAGCTTGAAAAGTGCAGTTCGAGCGATTCAGGAATACGGATTAGAGCAAATCATGGCTCAAGAACGAATGCTGACAGCCAGGTTTTTAAAAGGATTACAAGCATTGCCGGTGCAAATTTTAGGCACCCAAGAGGCAAAGTGCTCTGTTCCAGTGGTATCGATTGTTGCGCCAACTATAGATACGAATGAACTTGCCCAGCAATTAGCAGATGACTTTCAAATTATTACTCGATCAGGATTACACTGTGCTCCACTGGCACATGAAACAGCAGGAACGTTAAAAACTGGCGCTGTTCGTTTTAGCTTTGGATTAGAAACAACTACAGAAGAAATCGATTATACATTATCAGCGCTAGAAGCAATTCTAGTAAATTAAAAGGGGAATAAAAATGGATTTTTTATCACAATGTACCTCAGGAGGCTGTGGAGCAAAAATAGGACCGAATGAATTAGCAGGTCTTTTAAATGAATTACCAGTATTTACAGATGAGCGTTTATTAGTAGGTTTTGATTCCTCTGATGATGCCGCAGTTTATCACTTATCGGAAGAGACAGCGCTGATTTCCACTGTTGATTTTTTTTCACCAATGGTTGAAGACCCTAAAACGTTTGGTCGGATTGCCGCCGCTAATGCGCTAAGTGACATTTATGCAATGGGCGGAGAAGTGCTTTTTGCCTTAAATCTTGTTTGTTTTCCAGAAACGCTTGATAAAAAGTATCTTTCCGAAATCCTTTACGGTGGAGCAGAAAAGCTAAAAGAAGCACAGGCATCGTTAGCTGGCGGGCATTCTATTTATGATCATGAACCAAAGTACGGTTTAGCGGTGACAGGTAAAATAGATCCACAAAAAATCATTCATAATAACACGGCGCAACCAGGAGATATTTTGATTTTGACTAAGGCACTTGGCGTTGGATTGATTCAAGCAGCAGTTAGAGGTCAAGTTGCATCAAAAGAGGCAGAAAAAGCTGCTATCCAATCAATGGAACGTTTAAACAAATATGCTGCAGAAAAAATGCGCAAATTTTCTGTTCATGCTTGTACAGATGTCACAGGCTTTGGGCTGCTGGTTCATGCGGCTGAAATGGCGGATACAAAGGTTACCTTAGTGATCGATACAGAGCAATTACCAGTTTTACCTGAAGCTTATCACTACGCAGAAGAGTTTTTAGCGACAGCAGCAGGCGAGCGCAACCGGCAATTCATGGCTGGGAAAATTGATCTAACCTCTGTCTCACCAGCATACCAAGAACTATTATTCGATCCACAAACTTCTGGCGGCTTATTGCTTAGTGTAGCTCCTGATCAGGCAGAGGCCTGTTTAAAAGCAATTCAAAAAGAAGATCCAGTTGCGGCGATCATTGGCACCGTTTGTGAGAGAACGATGGATCAGCCATTGATCATTTTATAAGAAGGAAGGGTAGCAAATGATAAGAATCAACACTTTAGGAAAACCATGTCCGATTCCAGTTATTGAAGCAAAAAAAGCCATTCGTGAACTTCAGAAAGACGGCGGAACGATCGAGATAGTAGTAGACAATGAGGTTGCTGTTAAAAATATTGAAAAAATGGCTGTCGGATTAGGCTTGATCACTACAAGTAAACAGGTCCAAGCGGAAGAACGAGTCGTTGAAATCGTAGTTCCAAAAAACATGGAGCAAACAAGAAGCGAGCAGACAGATCGTGACTGGGTTGTTGCTATTGGTAGAAAAACGATGGGAGATGGTGACTCGGATCTTGGAGAACTGTTGATGAAAAGCTATATTTATGCATTGACTGAACTAGATACACCACCAGAACATCTATTATTTTTCAACAGTGGAGCTTTTTTAACAAATGAAAATTCTGCTGCTCTAAAAGACCTAAAATTACTGCAAGAAAAAGGGACACAAATCAGCACGTGTGGGGCTTGTTTAGATTTTTATCATATCAAAGAAACATTGGCGATCGGAGAAATCACAAACATGTATGGCATTGCTGAAACAATGGCTCAGGCAAAAAAGGTCATTAATTTTTAAAAATGAGGTGTTAAGATGGAGTATCTTTTGACTTTTCAAAATACTCATTATGCTGTTCACAGTGAAAAAGTATTAGTTGAACAGACGATTCCTGTGGCAGTGATGGCATTACCAACAAGCTTAGGTGATTTTTGCGGAATATGTTTAAGACTAGAGGAAAAGGACTTTATTGAAGGTCGGCGTCATTTGCTGCAGGCTGGTTTGCCGATTGAAGGAATATTTATCATTGAAAATCAAGGTGAAGGAAGGAGCTATAGACCATGGAAAAACTGATCGATTGTTTTGCATTCCAAGGTAGGCAAATTGTTTCACTGATCGGAAGCGGCGGTAAAACAAGTATGATGTGGTATTTGGCAGACTGCTATCGTCAAGAAAAAGTTTTAGTCAGTACAACAACAAAAATTGGTTATCCTACGCATCGTTTATTTGATTATTTTTACAGTGACGATTTTTCTAGATTAGGAAAAGACGACCAAGGAATCACGTTAGCCGGAATTATTACAGCAGATGGACACAAATTAAGTGCACCGCCAGCCAGCGTCCAGCAGTCATTTTCACGATTCGATAAAATCTTTTTAGAAGCAGATGGGTCCAAACAATTACCTTTGAAAGGCTGGGAAACCTTTGAACCTGTTGTAACACCTGAAACGACTGTTACGATTGGAATGATTCCTATTTCTGTTTTAGGAAAAACGATCGATCAAACTACCGTGCATCGACTGCCTCTATTTATAAGAGCAACTGGTGTAGAGCAAGGAGAAATCATTCAAGAAGAGACGTTAGCGGAAGTAATCTCAAGTCCAAAAGGGCTTTGGGCGAAAAGTCAGGGGCAACGAATCTTGTGTATCAATCAAGTAGAATCAGCGGAGCAATTAAAACAGGCGGAAAAAATCTTGTCGTTGCTGCCTTATATGCTGCTGAAACGATTATCCAAGGTAATTGCCTGTAATGTTCAATCAAAAGAAGGGGTCATTTTATGGGAGAAATAAGTCAAATACTTTCAGAAACGATTGTTGCTGTTCGTGGTGGAGGGGATCTAGCAACAGGTGTAATACAAAAGCTGCATCATGCTGGTTTTAAGGTCATTGTGTTAGAAACGGCCAAACCATTAGCCATTAGACGAACAGTTGCATTATGTAATGCTGTTTTTCAAAAAGAACAGCAAGTTGAAGATTTAAACGCTGTTTTAGTCAATTCGATAGAAGAATGCGCTGACTGTTGGTCTAAAAAATGGCTCCCTGTTTTAATTGATGAACACGCGACTTGTCTGCCTCTTTTACAGCCGCTAGTTCTTGTAGATGCTATTTTAGCTAAAAGAAATATTGGAACACAGAAAACGATGGCGCCAATCACCATCGCATTAGGACCCGGTTTTTCAGCGCCAGAAGATGTCGATGTGGTGATCGAAACGATGAGAGGTCATCATTTAGGGAGGCTTTACTCTGACGGCTCTGCACTAGCTAATACTGGAATTCCAGGTGAAATCGGCGGAAAAAGCGCTGAACGAGTGATTCATTCCCCCGCGTCTGGACAAGTCAGACATGTAAAAGACATTGGTGCAGTCGTTCAAAAAGGTGAACTCCTGTTTTATGTCGCTGATCAACCGGTCTATTCACCTCTGGATGGTGTGTTGCGAGGATTAATTTCTGATCAGGTAGAATGTACGAAAGGATTAAAATGTGCAGATGTTGATCCTAGGTCAGCAGAGGAAGTTGATTATCGGACGATTTCTGACAAAGCCAGAGCCTTAGGCGGAGCAGTTTTAGAGGCTGTGTTCCTGGTAGGACGGCAAAAAGGATTATTTTGAGGGAGCTGTTCCTCGGAACATTTTACAGAATGAGTTTCTTTTGCTAAAAAATATTTTTATAACCTAAAAAATATTGTTTAACAGGGGCGGTTTGTGGTATAGTATAAGTGAAGTTTTAGCTACTTTCTGTTTTTAGAAAAGAAAGCGTTTTATTAGTATGTGAAAAAAGTAATTTGTTCTTGAATGCAACAAATCTGTACATATCATCGATATTAAGTATGAGAGGAATGAAAGGGGTTACGTTCGACTTTTATACTTTAAATATTTTAAAAAAAGACGAGAGGATGAGCAAATATGGCACTAGTTAAAATCGTTTACGCAAGTATGACAGGAAACACTGAGGAGATTTCAGAAATTTTGGAGAGCACAGTTCAAGAAGCTGGTTTTGACGTAGAGAGAGAAGAATGTTCAGAAGTAGACGTTGATTTCTTTGATGATGCAGATGCGTGTATTATTGCCACGTATACTTATGGTGACGGTGAGCTGCCATTTGAATTTGAAGATTTTTATGATGAACTGGAAGATAAAGATATGGCTGGAAAAATCTTTGGTGTCGTTGGTTCAGGAGATCGTGAATATGGTGATTTGTTCTGTAAATCAGCGCATGATTTTGTTGAAGCATTGGAAAAAGCTGGGGCTAAAAAAGTAGCAGAAACAGTAGAAATCGAGAACAACGCTGAAGACGAAGATGTAGAAGCCTTGAAAAAGTTTGTAACTGAGCTAACAGCAGGTTTATAAGCGATGCAAACCCTATGAAAGAAGGAAAAATGAATGAAACGATTCCTTAATGGTAAAGCATATGTATAAGATAACCAAAAGCGAAAAACTTTCGAACAATGAATTTGATTTTTGGATCGATGCACCACGCATCGCAGCAAAAGCCCAACCAGGACAATTTGTGATTTTACGTATCAACGAAGTCGGGGAAAGAATTCCATTGACGATCGCAGATGCAGATCCAAAAAAAGGTCAGATTCGCTTGATTTTTCAAGTGATCGGCAAAACAACAGCAGAATTGTCCAAATTAGAGGCCGGAGCTGCTTTGCTGGATTTGACTGGACCTTTAGGTATGCCAACAGAAATCAAAAATTATGGAACGGTTATGATTGTTGGCGGTGGAGTTGGGATTGCAGCGATTTATCCAATCGTAAAAGGCTTGAAAAAAGCGGGAAATCGAGTGATCACGATACTTGGTGCTAAAACAGCTGAATTAGTGATTTTGCAAGAAGAATGCCGCCAGTATTCAGATGAATTGATCATTACAACAGATGATGGTTCTCTAGGAATGAAAGGCTTAGTGACAGAAGCCATGGAGCAAGTGATCAAAAGAGAACCTGTTCATTGTAGTTGGGCAATCGGTCCGAGCATAATGATGAAGTTTTGTACATTAACAGCATCTAAATACACCCTTCCAATCTATGTTTCATTAAATCCGATCATGATTGATGGAACCGGCATGTGCGGCGGTTGCCGTGTAACGGTGGCTGACAGTATTAAGTTTGCCTGTGTTGATGGTCCAGAGTTCAAAGGTACAGAAGTAGACTGGGATGAATTTATCAATCGAATGAAACAATACAAAACAGAAGAAGCAGTGTGTTTAGCGGACTATGAAAAAGCGCAGGTGACAAGCTAATGGCTAGAAAAAGTAGAACAAAAACACCTATTGCCGAACAAAGTCCGGCAATTAGAAAAACGAATTTTGAGGAAGTTTGTTTAGGTTATACGATTGAAGAAGGGCAGGCAGAAGCAACCCGCTGCCTGCAATGTAAAAATGCTCCGTGCATTGCCAGCTGTCCAGTCATGATTGATATCCCCGGATTCATCCTATCGATCAAAGAAGGAAACATGCAAGAAGCTGCGGATATCTTAGGAAAGTATAGCAACCTTCCCGCAATCTGCGGACGAGTTTGTCCACAAGAAAAGCAATGCGAAGAAGTGTGTAAATTGGGGAAAGCTAAAAATTTTGAGCCAGTTGCTATTGGTAAACTAGAACGTTTAGTTGCCGACTGGGCATTAGAAAATAAAGATTTTTCAAAGCATGTAGTTAGTGATCAACCGAGCAGCGGTAAAATCGCTGTGATAGGTTCTGGTCCGTCGGGATTGACTGTTGCAGGTGATTTAGCAAAATTAAATTATGATGTCACCGTATACGAAGCACTTCATGAAGCGGGCGGAGTCTTGACCTATGGTATTCCAGAATTTCGTTTACCAAAGAGAATTGTCAAAAAAGAAATACAAAGTATCGAAGCATTAGGTGTCAAGATCGAAACGAACATGGTTGTTGGAAAAACGATCACAATGGATGAGATTCGAGCAGAATTTGATGCTTGCTATATATCTGTTGGAGCAGGAGCACCGAATTTTATGGGGATTCCAGGAACCTCCTTAAATGGTGTGTACTCATCTAGCGAATATTTAACACGAATCAATTTGATGCATAGCTACGAATTTCCTAAATATGATACACCGATCAAACGATCAAAACATGTTGTCGTGATTGGCGGTGGAAATGTGGCGATGGATGCAGCACGATCAGCAAAACGACTAGGTGCCGAAAAAGTAAGTATCGTCTATCGCAGATCATTAGAAGAATTACCGGCACGAATTGAAGAGTATCATCATTCTGTTGAAGAAGAAATTCATTATCACTGGCTGACGAATCCGGTTGAATATCTGGGTGACGAAAATGGTGAGTTAACAGGAGTAAAATGTATACAAATGGCATTAGGTGAGCCGGATGCGTCTGGAAGACGCAGACCTGTTCCTATTGAAAATAGTGAATTTATTATCGAAGCTGACACAGTGATCGAAGCAATCGGTCAAGGATCCAATAAAGTGTTGTTATCCACTTTCCCAGAACTTGAATTGACTAAATGGGGGTATATTGAGGCGGATCCAAAAACGGGAGAAACTTCGATTCCCGGCGTTTTTGCCGGCGGAGATATCGTTACAGGTGCGGCAACAGTGATTTTGGCCATGGGTGCTGGAAAAGTTGCAGCAGTTCAAATGGACAAGTATGTCCAAGAAAAAAAGAAAACGCCCGTAACAACAAAAGTCTGATGAAAGATAAAAGGTGAAAAGAAATGAAAACAACAAAAACAATGGATGGGAATACAGCAGCAGCGTATATTTCCTATGCATTTACGGAAGTAGCAGCGATCTATCCAATCACGCCAAGCTCTACAATGGCAGAATTAGTCGATGAATGGGCTGAAAATGGTCTTAAAAATATTTACGGTCAAAAAGTTCAAGTCATTGAAATGCAATCCGAAGCTGGAGCAGCCGGCGTGGTTCATGGCTCATTGAAAACAGGTGCTTTAACGACGACTTACACGGCTTCGCAAGGATTATTGCTAATGATTCCTAATATGTACAAAATCGCAGGAGAGCTGTTACCTTCAGTTTTTCACGTAGCTGCTAGAGCGATCACAACAAGTGCGTTAAGTATCTTTGGTGATCACGGTGATGTGATGGCTACTCGTCAAACCGGTTTTTGTATGCTAGCAGAATCTAGTGTGCAGGAAGTGATGGATTTATCCGCAGTGGCTCATTTAGCAAGTATTGAGGGCAGTATACCATTTGTAAACTTCTTTGATGGCTTCAGAACGAGTCATGAGTTACAAAAAATCGAAGTACTCGATTATGACGATTTAAAAGGTATGCTGAATCAAGAAGCTGTTGATCGTTTTCGCCGTAGAGGGATGAATCCAAATCATCCGACCGTTTCAGGAACTGCTCAAAATCCAGATATTCATTTCCAACAAAGAGAAACGGTCAATGCAAATTATGAAGCGATGCCTGCAATCGTTCAAAAATACATGAAACAAATCAATGAAATAAGAGGAACATCCTACGATTTAACTGATTATTACGGGGCAAAAGATGCGACAGAAGTAATAATTTCTATGGGCTCTGCGTCACCAGTGATCGAGCAAACAGTAGACTATCTGAACGAACAAGGGAGAAAAGTTGGTTTTATCAATATTCATTTATATCGTCCATTCCCTACAGATAACCTATTAGAGAAATTGCCAAAGACGGTTCAAAAAGTTGCGGTTTTAGATCGCACAAAAGAAGCTGGAGCAGATGGAGAACCTCTACTTTTAGACGTTCAAAGTGCGCTTTATCAGCATGAAAATCGTCCTATCGTGATTGGGGGACGTTATGGATTAGGCTCAAAAGATGTGACACCAAATCAGATCAAAGCAGTCTATGATCATTTACTATTACCGTTTGCCGATTTGAAACAACGTTTTACTATCGGAATCGTTGATGATGTAACGTATCGTTCATTACCACAAGGAGAGGTTTTAGATTTAACAGCTCCTTCGACTTTCCAAGCAAAATTCTGGGGCTTTGGTTCAGATGGAACCGTAGGCGCAAATAAACAAGCAATCAAAATTATCGGTGATAATACAGATTTATATGCGCAAGCATATTTTAGCTATGATTCTAAAAAATCAGGCGGGCTGACGGTCTCTCATTTACGTTTTGGAGAAGAGCCGATCACTTCAACCTATTTAGTAGAACAGGCCGATTTCATTGCTTGTCACAATGCATCATATATCCATAACTATGATTTGCTCAAAGGATTAAAAGACGGCGGAATTTTCTTGCTCAATACGATTTGGGATAAAGAAAAGGTCTACCGTTTATTACCGGCTAAGCTAAAAAAATATATTGGGGAACATAACATTCAATTTTATATTATCAACGCAGTCGAGCTAGCACGTGAAGTAGGCTTAGGGCGTCGAATCAATACAGTTATGTCCACTGCTTTCTTTGAAGTAACAGACCTGATGTCTCGGGATCAATACTTACCATTGTTAAAAGCAGAAGTGCAAAAAGCGTATGGAAAAAAATCAATGGAAATCGTTGAAAAAAACTACAAGGCAATCGATGGTACCTTTGATTCATTGCAGAAAGTAGAAGTTCCAGCAGAATGGGCAATGATCGAAATCAAACCAGAAGCAGTAGATCCTACGCTGCCAAAATATATCACGAATATTTTACAACCGATCAATCGACAAGAAGGAAATGATTTAACCGTCGGTGATTTGATCGATAATGGTATGAAAACAGGTGAAATGCCAATGGGCACAGCAGCCTACGAAAAACGCGGCATTGCCTTGGAAGTTCCAGAATGGCAAATGGATAAATGTACCATGTGTAATGAATGTGCCTTTGTGTGTCCTCATGCGGCTATTCGCCCATTCTTAGCAGACGAAGCTGAAATGGAAACAGCACCGGAAGGCTTTGTAGCAAGAGAAATGCGTGGAGCAGATGGCTTGATGTATCGTATTCAAGTTTCATTGGAGGATTGTACAGGTTGCGGACTTTGTGTTCAAGCTTGTCCAGTGAAGGAAAAAGCAATTTTGATGAAACCATATGAAGAGCAAAAAGAACAAGCAATCAATTGGGCATTTGCAATGACCTTGCAGCAAAAAGAAAACCCAGTCAGGAAACTATCTGTTAAAGGCTCACAATTCAATCAGCCGTTGATGGAATTTTCAGGAGCTTGTGAAGGCTGTGGTGAAACACCATATATCAAACTTTTGACCCAATTATTCGGCGATCGAATGATGATGGCTAATGCAACAGGCTGTTCGTCCATTTGGGGTGGTTCATCGCCAGTGACGCCTTATACAACAAATGAATGTGGGCAAGGACCTGCATGGAGTAACTCGCTCTTTGAAGATAACGCAGAATATGGTTATGGCATGTACGTCGCGAACAATACGAAGCGTCAATATTTAGCTGATCAAGTTCAAGAAGCGATAGATAAAAAATTGGGATCAGAAGATCTTCAAGCCTTACTTCAAGATTGGCATGAGCACTATTTAGAAGGAGATGGAACCCAGCAGCGTGCGACAAAACTGGCGGCAGTTTTAAGTGAAGAATACCAAAACAATCCTTTACTAGAACAAATTTACCAACAAAGTGATTTATTTGTAAAAACAAGTCAGTGGATCGTTGGTGGTGACGGTTGGGCGTATGATATTGGGTTTAGCGGAATCGATCATGTATTAGCAAGCGGTGCCGATGTAAATATATTTGTTATGGATAACGAAGTCTATGCCAATACAGGAGGTCAAACGTCTAAAGCAACACCAGCAGCTGCGATCGCAAAATTCTCTGCCGGTGGTAAACAAACCTCTAAGAAAGATCTAGGCATGATGGCAATGACTTACGGCAATGTTTATGTGGCACAGATCGCTCTTGGAGCGAACTCGATGCAAACGATCAAAGCTATCGACGAAGCTGAACGCTATCCTGGACCATCATTGATTATCGGTTACACACCTTGTATCAATCATGGTGTAAAAGGCGGTATGATTGAAACACTTTCATTAGCTAAAGAAGCGGTAGAATCTGGCTATTGGCAATTGTACCGTTACAATCCACAGCTGGTTGAAAAGGGCAAAGATCCAATGGTCATTGATTACAAAAAGGCTGACTTTACTAAAATGCGCGATTTCCTTGAAAAACAAACTCGTTTCTCTGCATTGCATACGATCAAAGACAACCAAGAAGTGGTTGAGCATTTATTAACGAAAACCAAAGAAGATGCTGAGGATCGCTCTGAAAACTACGTGAAATTAGTAAGTCAGATCAAAAAATAAACTCATTTTTTTAGCTTAAAACAAAAGCAAACGGCTAATCGATCGTTTTGCTTTTGTTTTTTTGTGATTGATTCTAAAAAAATTATCAGAATTAGAAAAAAACGTTTCCATTATGGTATCCTTAGAATCAGCATTTAAGTAAAAAATACCAAATTTACGCTCAATCAATAAAAAAGTAATCGATTGAACACGAGGAGGAAGCATATGTTTCATTTGAAAAAGTTGACTAGAGAAGGATTTAAGCGGGAAATAGTCGCAGGGACAACTTCATTTTTTGCTATTTCATATATTATTATGGTGAATACGGTGATCCTGTCTCAAGCAGGAATGCCGAAAGAATTAACGATTTTCGGCACGATTTTTATTTCGATCATTGGTTCGATCCTGATGGGATTGATCGCAGATGCACCAATCGTATTGACGACTGGTATGGGCGTCAATTCATTTTTCACTTATACCCTGGTGCTGTCTTTAGGTTTAACTTGGCAAGAAGCCTTGGCAGTCAGCTTTTGTTCAGGAGTCATTTACTTGATCGTCGCATTTACCCGATTAAGTAAATTATTTGCAGAAGTTGTTCCTGGAACGTTGAAAACAGGTATAACTGTCGGAATTGGCTTTTTTCTGGTGTTGATCGGATTGGAAAAAGGGCAGCTGATTTTACGTGGCGAGCATACGTTTACTCAGCTGGCACCGTTGAATAACAGCTTGACTCTTTTAACATTATTCTCGTTGGTGCTGACAGTCATTCTTTTTCTAAAAGGAGTTCAGGGCAGTTTCTTTATTGGAATCGTCGTGGTGACTTTAATTGCTAATCTCTTAGGCTTAGTGAATCCAACAGAACACTTTTCTTTAAGCAGCTTGAAAAATATTTCTCAGATTTTTATGCAGCTTGATTTTCATTCTTTTTTCACAAAAAGCTTTTTGTTAGGTGTTTTTGCTTTGTCGATGATCTTGATTTTTGAGTCAATGGGGATTTTAAAGGGATTGATGCCTGAAGCTGACGAAGATAAGTATTTACGAGCTTATCGCGTCACAGGAGTAGTTACATTGCTGTCTAGTCTTTTTGGTACGAGTCCAACAATTGCAGCTGCAGAAAGTGCTACAGGTATTGAAGAAGGCGGAAAAACTGGCTGGACATCGATTACAAGCGGTATTTGTTTCTTTTTAGCTTTATTAGCTTTACCGCTTCTTTCGTACATACCAGATTCTGCACTGGCACCAGCGATCATTATTACAGGCTTTTTGATGATCCAACAAATAAAGACACTTGATTTTGAGGATTTTAGTGACTATTTTCCAGCAATGCTGATGATCGTTTTGATTCCGTTTACGATGAATATTTCTGACGGCATGGCGTTTGGCTTCGTTGCGTATCCCTTAACGAAATGGATCGCTGGGAAGAAAAAAGAACTGTCCTTCCCAATGTACTTGATCTCTGGTTTATTTTTAGTGTATCTGATCGTTAATGTACTAATTTAAATGAACTATAAAAAAAGTCTGGGACATAACTCTATGAGTTACATCCCAGACACTTAAAAATCCGAATAAACGATGGAAACAGAAGCAAGTTCTTCTGAAATAAGCTGAAATTGCTGTGAAACACAGTGAGGTACGAGCTGATGTAGAACAGTACCTACTTGGTGCTGGGGTTGAAACACAGTGAGGCACGAACTAATGCAGAACAATCCCTACCGGGTGTTCGTGATTAAACACTGCTGTCCCATACTCCTTTTGTCTTATCCAATAATAATTTTTTCAGATGGGTATTCGTAGCCGATGTCTCGTGTTTCTTTTGGTACAAACAGCATCAATGTATAGAGCATGCCGATTCGTCCAATAAACATCAACAAAGCAATCATCAATTTCCCAACAGTCGTTAAGTCAGAAGTGATTCCTAAAGATAAACCCGTTGTTCCAAACGCTGAGGCAACTTCTACAATGATCGCTATCAGTGGATGATCTTCAGTCGCAGTCAAAAATAAAACTGCAAAAAAGCACATGATCAATGAAAGCATAAACACAACAATTGATTTTTTTACGTCATCTTCATCAATCCTACGTCCAAAAACATTGATGTTATCTTCACTTTTTAAGAAAGCATAGAGGTATAAACCAATGATGGCAACTGTCGTTGTCCGAATTCCGCCTCCGACTGAACTAGGGCTACAGCCGATAAACATCAGCAAAGAGAAGACGATCAGTGTGGTGATCTGAAAATCGCCTAGATCATTGATCTGCAAGCCGGCATTTCGAGTAGTCATTGAATAAAACATTGATGTGATCCAACGCTGAATCTCACCCATTTCAACAAATAAGTGATCTTTTTCAAGTAAGTAAATCAAAAGAGTTCCGCCGACAAATAGAATCACAAATGCCAACAATGCAATTTTACTAAAAAGAGAGAATCGAAAAGGCAAGCCGCGTTTTTTCTTTTTGAAAAACAGCCACTCACGCACCTCCATCAAAACTGGAAAGCCAATCCCACCGACAAAAATCAAGAACATGATCACAATCAGAAACAGGTAATCATTAGCAAAAGGAATAATCGAATCTCCGGTTACATCGAACCCCGAGTTTGTTACAGCAGAGATCGATTGATAAAACCCGAAAAAAATCGCCTTTGGCCAGGTTTTATAATAACCAGCATAATAGAAATAAATTGAAAAAAATGTACCGAAAATCACTTGGAACCACAAAATAATTGTAAATGTGATCCGAATCAAACGAACGATCCCACTTAATTTTGGCTGATTCATATCGGTCATAATCAACTGACGCTGCTTCAATGAAATCTTGCGTTTGGATAAAATAATGAACGCAGTAGAAATCATCATAATGCCCAAACCACCAACTTGAAATAAAATCTCAAGCAATACTACACCGCGATCATTAAAAACCGAGTTTATATCAAAAGTAGATAATCCTGTTACACTGACTGTACTGATTGCCATAAACAACATATCGATGAAATGAACATGAGAACCTTTTTCCCTAAAAAAAGGGAGGCAGAACAGTAAGTAGGAAATGACGGTCATAATAATATAATAAGAAACAATGATTTGAATAGATGAAAAATTATTGGAAAAGCGTTTCCCTTTTCGTTGTGCCAGCCACAAAAGCCGATTTCGATTCATAGTGGACCTCCTGAATATCATTAAATCAAGTATAGCAGAAAATGAAAGCTGGGCAAATAAAGAAAAATTCTTAAAAAAGATAAGAAATTGATTAAAAAAATATAGAAATCAAGACAAATGAAACAGAACATGCTATTTTATGAAAAGACAAATGATAGTGAATTTAGTTTGTGAAAAAAATTGAAATAATCTTTTTATATTGTAGCTGTACGTAGCAACAGTGTTAATCGCCTTTATTTTTTTATCAAAGATTGTGATTTTATTCACCAACGAAAACACTGTGATGTCCAAATTAGATGAGGTGGGAAATTAATGAAAAAAGTAATCATGAGCTTAGTATCATTGAGCTTGTTTGCTGGATTAGCAGTTGGCTGCACGAGTGATCAAGAAAAAGCTGCTAAGAGCAAAGAATCTAAAGACAGTTCAGAAGAAGTAACGTCAGGTGCATCTGCGAACGGCTACACTGACATAAGTGAATTGAAAGATAATTATGATATTGTTATCGTCGGTGCCGGTGGAGCTGGGATGACCGCTGCATTACAAGCAAAAGAAGCAGGAATGAATCCTGTAATTTTAGAAAAAATGCCTGTTGCTGGTGGGAACACAATCAAATCTTCTTCAGGAATGAATGCATCAGAAACGAAATTCCAAAAAGAAGAAGGCATCACAGATAGCAATGATAAATTCTTTGAAGAAACCTTAAAAGGCGGAAAAGGAACAAACGATCAAGAATTACTTCGCTTTTTCGTGGACCATTCTGCAGATGCAATCGATTGGTTAGACACAAAAGGAATTGAACTGAGCAATTTAACGATTACAGGAGGTATGAGTGAAAAACGTACGCATCGTCCAGCTGATGGTTCAGCAATCGGTGGTTATTTAGTGGATGGACTAGTTCGAAATGTAAAAGAAGAAAGCATTCCACTATTTGTTAATGCAGATGTGACAGAACTAACAGAAAAAGACGATCAAGTCAACGGCGTTAAAGTAAAATTAGAAGATGGTAAAACGAAAGAAATCAAAGCTGACGCAGTGATTGTAACGACTGGTGGTTTTGGTGCGAATAAAGAAATGCTTGAAGAATATGATCCAAAATTAAAAGATTACGTAACGACAAACCAAGAAGGTACAACGGGTGACGGAATCAAAATGATCGAAAAATTAGGCGGCGCTACAGTGGATATGAAAGAAATTCAAATTCACCCAACCGTTCAGCAAGATAAATCATTCTTGATCGGTGAAGTTGTTCGTGGTGAAGGAGCGATTTTAGCTTCTCAAGAGGGGACTCGTTTTGTCAATGAAATGGATACACGTGATAAAGTTTCTGCTGCGATCACAGCATTACCAGAAAAATCAGCTTACTTAGTCTTTGATCAAGGTGTGCGTGAACGTGCAACAGCGATCGATTTTTATGATGAGCAAGGATTTGTTGTTGAAGGGAATACGATCGAAGAACTTGCGAAAAAAATCGATATGCCAGAAGCTGCATTAAAAGAAACTGTTGAACAATGGAATAAAGATGTTCAAGCAAAAGCGGATGCACAATTTGGACGTGAAACTGGGATGGACAATGATTTATCAACTGGTCCATATTATGCAATCAAAATCGCACCAGGTATCCACCACACAATGGGTGGCGTGAAAATCAATACAAAAACAGAAGTTCTTAAAGAAGACGGAACAGCAATCAAAGGACTTTATGCTGCTGGTGAAGTGACTGGCGGATTACATGGAGCAAACCGCATTGGCGGTAATGCAGTTGCAGACATCATTATTTTTGGTCGCCAAGCCGGAACAGAAGCTGCAACCTTTGCTTCGGAGCAAAAATAATTAAAACCAAAGGTGATGAATAGTGAAAAAAAGAAGATGTATAGTAATACTGGGAACAGTTCTACTATGCACCACACAGTTGGTGCCAGCGATTACCCATGCTGTGGAATTAGATAAATCAAGTCAACTAAAAACTGCGACACGCTATAGTGAAAATATAGAAGAAGTGACTACAGATAAAAGAGGACATATGTCTGATCAGATGATTACAGAATCAGAAGGAATTGAGAATCAGACAACTGTGGAAACTATCGGTCAGGAAAACGATATAGAAGATCATTTATTAGAATCAAGTGAAATTCTGGCTGATAATAAAAGCGAAATAGAACAAGCTGATGATAGTAAAGAATCAAGTTCGATCCAAGGCTTAGCAGATTCTTTAGGGACTTTGGAACAGCTGATTCCCAACAATCCAGAAGCGGTGGCGGATATCAGTGAGAATCTAGGTATACTTCCAACAGATGAAGTGACACAGGAGCAACTAGACACAATCACGACTTTAAGAGCATCTGCAAGTGGGTGGGAAGGATTTCAATATTTAACTAATCTTAATGAATTAGTTATTTTCACAGGAATTGGCCATCCAGAAAAAGATATTCAGTATCTGCTGCCTTTGACGCAGCTTGAAACGCTAACTTATGATGGTGACGGAGGGAATGAGCATACCTTAATTCCAAATGGAACGTCAGAAAAATCAAGTGTTGATTTGACTCACTTTAATGAGCTATTAGACAGAGGATTTCCTCCAAATGTCAACTTTATGAATTTGGATATTATTGTTCCTAGTCCAGCATATAAATATGCTATTCCCAATCCATTTATCAGTCGAGAGGGGACTGCAAGTGAGGAGTTGAGTATTGAATCTCCTTCATCAGATATTTCTTATGATTCAGAAAAAGGATTATTTTTTACAGAGGTTGATGATGGGACGATGGTAATCCCAGCTAATAATCTAATTGATGAATTGTATTTTGCAGATAATGAGTGGAAAATACAATATTACTTTTACATGGTCAATTTCAATGTGCAGGTTTATGGAGATTTTGTGATTCAAGCAGATCCGGAAATTTCATATACTGTTAATGCAAATATCTCTGAGGAAACCTTTCTTTCAGATATTTCTGCAGATTATGCAGCGAAACTACCAGCTGAATCAGATGTAGTAATAACGAGTAATTTTTTAGAAGTAGTTGATTTTAGTAAGCCGGGAGAATATAAAGTGCAGCTCGATACTGAGTTATCTTCAACGATTGACTCTGATGCTAAAGCTAAGCCGATTGAGGTAACTGTAACTATATTGCCTGAAGTTAGTGGATATATCACTGTAAAATATGTTGATACAGAAGGAAATCAAATTTCTGATGATATTTTGAAGTCTGGCATTATAGGAGAAGACTATACAACAGAGAAACAAGAAATCGCTGGTTATACGTTTAAAGAAGTACAAGGAGATCCAACAGGTAAATTTACGAATCAAGAGCAAACAGTAATATATATCTATACAAAAGATAAAGAGAATGTTGTAACACCAGTACCTAATTCAAAACCAGAAGAACCTTCCAATGAAGGCAGTCAAGAAAATAAAAAAAGCAATACTAGTAAAGTTGAACTGCCAGCATTAGGAGAATCTAATCGTTTACTGTTCAATATTATTGGGATGATATTGATAGCATTTATAGGAATTGTTTTATTGTTTAATAAAAGAACTCAGAAAGAATAAAAAAGATGTAGTTAATAGACAACGAAGAAATTGATATTGGCTAATTAATTCCTTTACAAGGCGATAGTAGTCAAAAAATAGTAGAGATAGCACGTTGAAAAGCGTGCTATCTCTTTTTCATAGACTATTAAAATTTCAAAGCAATAACATGTTTACGATTAAATAACTAATAGGGATAAAATGATCAATTTTAACAATTAAAAATGGCATAAAAATCTAAAAGGTTACAATGCTTGATAACCGAAAAAGTAACAGGTAAAGAAAATTTTCAATAAGTAAAATACCTTGATTCATAACGTTTAAATTTACCACTGTAAAAAACTCCGAAAATATAGTAATTTTGCTTTGCTGATAAACGATGAGAGTAGAACAGAGCAATACCACTGATAAAGTAATGTTTTAAAAAATGAGATATCCAGTTGAGAGTATGAAAGATGCACGAAGTTTTGCAAGAGCAGGTATGGTTTTTTCAAAAGAAAGGTTTGACTACATATGTAGATAGAGTTATCATCACATATAAATAAAGAAAGGTGTGTGGCTGAGATGTCTACAACAAGCAAAGTACTAAAAAAATTATATACTGTTTTAGAGGAAAAAAGCGAAGGAATTACGGTAAGCGAGTTTTGGGATTATTTATTTGAAGATAAAGAACTTGCTAAAGAATTAGTATTTGATGGTGAAAGACGAGAGGGAATTGTTGTTAGGTTACAAACTCAGATAAAAAAAGGTGGGAAGGCTGTAGAAGGAATTAAAATTATTAAGAATGCAGAAGGCAAAAATGTATTCATTTTAAATAGCAATAATCTCAATTATTTAGCAGGTATGTCCAATAAGTATTTAAAAGAGGCAACAAGTATTAAATTAGAGGTACAAGATTATGTTTTAAACAAATCTGAGCAAGCTATTATTAATAAGCATGAAAAGGCTCTAAAAGAATTAGAACGTATAAATTCTGATTTACAAAAGTTAGCAGATAAAATTTCTGAGAAAAAAATGAATAAAGAAGTGTTGAAAACAGATGTTTCAGATGGAGAGGAAACGGAAATGAAAAAATAAGGTCACATTTTCGTTCTATGAGGTTTCAAATTGAAATTGCATAAATGTATACCACCCTATTTAAAACTAGCCACGAGTTATATAATGTCTAATTGGATAATAGATAGCTATTCTAAGTAAGAAACAATAATTTGCGGAAATTGATAAAAAAAGAGAACATAAAAATAGAAAATTTGTTACAATTAGATATTGAACAAGATAATAAGTTGCATTTATATATCTAAGGAGGAGTAAGATAATGGGCATTAAAAGTAGTACAACTGTTGCAGGCAGTGTATCCGCTTCATTTAGCAAATCTGCTAGTGCATTAAATAGTATCAATGCCTCTACGAGTGTGGCATCAAGAACAAATGTTGCTGGAAACGAAGTAGCAAAAACGTCCACAATTAATTACGGAAAAGGATTAAAACAACTATCTACAAGCATTGTTTCGGCAGGTAATGCGATTCATTCAGTCGCAAAAGACTTTGCTACTATAGACCAACAAGCTTCTCAACAATTTCAATCTAATTCTTTAGGAAGTTGGTTTAAATAATGGAGATAGACTATCAAACAAAAATCCGTCAAGTTCAAGATGAACAAGATTCAATAAGGCAAGAAATTCGTTCTGTTGAACAACAACAAGAAGAATTTTTCTCTCTACAACAAGAGGAACAACGTCTTTACTCAGAAATAGTAGAAACAAGTCCTCCAGAAGAACGTCAGTATTTTAAAAGCAGAAGAGAAGATAGTTTCTCTTTAGCCAAAAAAGCACAACGGCAATTGGAAGAACAAGAAGATGAGCTGAAAAATACTAGAAGACAACTGATTGATAAAGAAGAATTGTACATTCAACAAAGAAAAGAGCAAGTGAAAGAAAAGGAGCAGTAGGATGGGGTTAAAATTTTATGTAGGAGAGATACAGCAACAAGGAAATGAAGCTTCTCGTATGAATAATCAAGCGAATCAAGCAATTTCCTCATTGCAAAGCAGTATTTCACAATTTTTATCTGCACCACTTTCTGGTAAAGCTTATGATTCAGCAAAAAGTTACTTTGGTACTGTGTATACACCACTTTGTCGATCTGCTATTTTAACTGGGGAAGCTCTTGAAAATGCACATAAACGATTGTTAAGCGAGTATCAAGGAATGGTTAGTAGCATTGATACAGACGAAGACCAAATTCAAAGCCAGATAGAGCGATTTGAGCAGTTAAAACGAGAGTTAGAAAGACAAATGCACACAGCTAAAACAATGCGACCGAATTTAGAACGCCGATATATGAATGCCTGTGATGTTATTTCTAAAAAAAGGGAGCAGCTTGAGAAATTCCATGCGTATAATGCTCGTTCAGCCAGTATTTTTGCGGAATATGAAGCTTGTCAGCAAGAATTTAATAATGGATTAGCACAGGTTAAGGATTGTAAAGCTTGGAATTCAGCTTCTGGAACTTTTGACATTGGTCGATTAAATATGACATGGGCAAGCCCCATTAATGCACGCTGGCAACAAAGAGAAAAAATGAAACAAGAAGCGAAGAATCGAGAAATGAAACAGACAATTGCAAGTTTAAATGGTTATACCATTATTTGCAGTGCACTGGGAACCAAAAAAACATGGTATTTAATGAAAAATGGCAAAATTGTATCACCAAATGCTCATCCTAATCTCTATAATCAACTAGAAAAATGTAAAGATTATCTAGGTAAAGACCAATACAAAGTCGAAAATGTAAAAATAATGAGAAATGAAATGCCCTTTTCACCTGCTTTGGGAGGGATATTAGGAAACATTGGCAAAGTAGGTAAAGGTATTGATATAATAAGAAAAGGCGCAGGAACTATTAAAGTCGGACAATCTATTTTGGATATAATAAACAATGCACCACAAATAAGCAATTCTAAAAGTAGTGACAAAACTGTGGATGATATTCTTGAAGGTGCTAAAGATACCACTAGACCTATTGGGAAAGCAAAAAATTTTGAAAAAGATGGTAACATGGATGATGCTGTTGATGATTTCAATTCATTAAATCCTAAAAATGTGAAAGAAATTAAGACTCAGTATGGAGATGGACTTCATGGTGTTTTAGAAGATGGTACTAGAATTTCGGTAAGACCTGGTAGTGGTACTGGAGGCTCAACCTTAGAAATAAAGGCTCCAGGAAAACCATTAATAAAAGTTAGGTACGGAAAATAGAAAGGAAGAAACAAATATGTTAGAACGATGGTATGAATACGATGACAGTAATATACCGATTGATACTTATGAAGTATCTGAAATAGTCCAAAACTCAGAAGGAACAATAATAAAGCTTGTAGGAAAAGAAAATAATATTGATGTTATTTTCGGTTTTGTTGATTCTTTACGAATTACAGATGAGGGAAGACGAATTAGAACATATAATGAAGTAGCAGGCATCCAAAAATATAGAGAGAATTTTGTTGGTAATCCTATCTATAAGGTAGAGCAATCAAAATATATTGAATGGATAGAAAAAGAAAGTGCTGGTTTTTGTGGTGATGTAGAACATTATGTTATTATCACAGAAAATGACCTTATAGACATAATCTCTACTTTTCCACCTGCTTTTGAAAAAAGGTATTAAAATAATACCTTTTTATACAATTTGATAACATATAAAATCATAGGCTGTAGGCTTAGAGAGACAATTATATTGATTGTACTCTCTTTTTTGTACTCACATTATGAAAGTCTCTGAGAGCCGTCCAGAGCCGAGTTTATGAAGTGTATATTCAAGTTCAAAGATGCTTAGAACACATCTGGTGGCTCATAAAAGTAATTTTGATATAAATCTTTAGGTTAAATCCAGTAAATATTGTTGTAGTACAAAAATCAAAATTGAAAGCTAAGAAAAAAGAGGAGGAAAAGTATTTGACAGCAACAGAATTAAAAGAATTTTTTAAAGGATTTGAGGAACAAAGTAAATTAAAGAAGGGTAGCGATAGTCGAGTAGTACAATACAAAGCATTATTTAGTTTATTAGCAATGACAGGTATTCGTATTGGAGAAGCGTTAGCATTAAATTGGTCAGATATCGATTTTAACAAAAAGACATTAACAATTAATAAAATACAAGTGGAATTAAAAAGAAAAGTAAATGTATCAACTCCTAAAACTGCAGATTCTACTAGAGTTCTTCCGATTTCTTCAGATTATTTACTAGAATTATTAAAAGAATGGAAAGTGGCACAGAAAAAAACAGAAGAAAAATTTAATCGTGTAGGTAGTGAGTATTCAGGTGTTGTTTTTTACAATATCGCACAAGAAAGAAGATATATCAATAGTACAATCAATTACAAATTGGAAGTTTTGTGTGAATCGATGGGCAGAGAAAAATTTACCGCTCATGCCTTTCGACACACTTTTATAACGCTATTAACAGAATATGAAACGACTAAAAATAAACTAAGTAAATATGTAGGTCATGTCAAAAAAGATAAAAGTATGACAGATAATTATACTCATACAAGTCCAAATTATATAATCGAAATAGCCAACAAAGCAGATGAGATAATTGTTCCACTAATTAAAGTGGGATAATTATCCTTTTTTTATTCTCTTAAAAAAAGGAGCAGGTATGACTGCAGGTATAGAAATTTTTAGGTAAGTGAAAACCCTTGATACATAAGCCTTAAATTTACCACTGTAAAAAACTCCGAAAATATAGTAAAATACGAGAGGAGCAAAACGAAAGGTGACGACGGATAAATGGCACAATTATTTTTTAAATATGGCGCGATGAATAGTGGGAAAACCATTGAAATATTAAAAGTAGCACACAATTACGAAGAACAAGACAAACCAGTTGTGATTATGACAAGCGGACTTGATACTAGAGATGGCGTAGGTGTTGTTTCAAGTCGTATCGGTCTCAGAAGAGAAGCAATTCCAATTTTCAAAGAAACCAATGTCTATGAATTGATTCAAGAACTAGAGTATAAACCGTATTGTATTTTAGTGGATGAATCACAATTTTTAGGCAAAAACCATGTCATTGAATTTGCCCGTGTAGTCGATGAACTAAATATTCCTGTCATGGCATTTGGTTTGAAGAATGATTTTCGTAATGAACTTTTTGAAGGTTCAAAATATTTGATGCTTTATGCTGATAAATTAGAAGAACTAAAAACAATTTGCTGGTTTTGCCATAAGAAAGCTACGATGAATTTACATTATATCGATGGTCAGCCTGTTTATGAAGGAACTCAAGTCCAAATCGGCGGCAATGAAGCCTATTATCCAGTATGCCGTAATCACTACTTTCATCCGCCAATCGACGGTGAACAAGTAAAAAATAAATGATACGTAATCAACTAAAAAGAGGAGCAACCAACTATGTACGATCAGTTACAATCAATCGAAGATCGCTATGAAGAGCTGGGCGAGTTATTAAGTGACCCGGAAGTTATTAGTGATACGAAACGTTTTATGCAATTATCCAAGGAAGAAGCGAATACTCGAGAAACAGTTGAAGTATATCGCCGCTATAAACAAGTGGTCGAAGGGATCAGTGACACAGAAGAATTATTAGGCGAAAAACTAGATGCTGAGATGGCCGAAATGGCAAAAGAAGAGCTTTCTGATTTAAAAAAAGAAAAAGAAGAGCTGGAAGAACGAATCAAAATTTTATTATTACCAACAGATCCAAATGATGATAAGAATATTATCATGGAAATCCGTGGTGCCGCTGGAGGCGACGAAGCAGCACTATTTGCAGGTGACCTATTTGGCATGTATCAAAAATATGCAGAATCCCAAGGCTGGAAAATCGATGTCATGGAAGCTAGTATCACAGGAATCGGCGGATACAAAGAAGTCATCATGATGATTTCAGGAGATAATGTTTTCTCTAAACTTAAATATGAAAGTGGTGCACACCGTGTTCAACGTGTACCGTCAACGGAATCACAAGGTCGTATTCATACATCAACGGCAACAGTCGTGGTGTTACCAGAAGCGGAAGAAGTAGAATTAGACATTGCCGATAAAGATATTCGTACGGATATCTACCATGCCAGCGGTGCAGGTGGTCAGCACGTCAATAAAACCGCATCCGCTGTTCGTTTGACTCATATTCCAACTGGGATTGCAGTTGCGATGCAAGATGAACGTTCGCAAATCAAAAACCGTGAAAAAGCGATGAAAATTTTACGTGCTAGAGTATATGACCAAATCCAGCAAGAAGCACAAAACGAATACGATGCAAATCGTAAATCAGCTGTTGGTACGGGAGATCGTTCTGAGCGAATTCGTACGTACAACTTCCCACAAAACCGTGTGACAGATCACCGCATCGGTCTAACAGTTCAAAAGCTGGATCAGATTTTAGCTGGGAAATTAGATGAAATCGTAGATGCCTTAGTTTTATACGATCAAACATCAAAATTAGAAGAGATGCAAAATGGGTAACCGTTATTTTGAAGTCCTTGAACGGGCTTCTTCTTTTTTAGAAAAGCAAGGAGTAGAAGGCTATAGTATTCTGTATGTTTTTTTAGAACGAAAAGGCTGGAGCAAGACAGACTGGCTGATTCATCTGAAAGACGAAATAACATCAGAAGAACAGTATCAGCTAGAAAAGGATGTGCAGCAACTTGCAGAGCATTATCCTGCGCAATATATTTTAGGCTATAGTGATTTTTATGAGCAGCGCTTTCAAGTGAACGAACATACTTTGATACCCAGACCGGAAACAGAAGAATTAGTCGATCTTTGCTTGGCTGAAAACTCGGATAGTATACTTAACGTTGCAGATATTGGAACAGGAACAGGGGCGATCGCTATTAGTTTGAAAGCACAGCGTCCAAACTGGCAAGTAGCGGCGGTGGATATTTCTCCAGAGGCGTTAGTGGTTGCTAAGAAAAATGCAGAGCAATTAAAAACAGAGATTCAATTTTATCAAGGTGATCTTTTAGAACCCCTTATTGAGAAAAAAATCGATATTTTGATTTCTAACCCGCCTTACATTAGTAATAAAGAGTGGGCATTGATGGATACTAGTGTTCGAACGTTTGAACCAAAGAGTGCTCTTTTTGCAGAAAACGATGGACTAGCTATCTATCAACGATTAGCGAAAGAAGCACCAGCACTTTTGACACCTGAAGGGAAAATTTATTTAGAAATCGGTTTTCAACAAGGAGAGGCAGTCAAAGAGCTATTTCAGCAAGCATTTCCTAAAAAAGTTGTACGTGTGATCCAAGACCTTTCTGGAAATGACCGAATGGTGACTGTTAGACCTAGCAAAAAAAGGGCGTGAAAACATGGAAACAAAACTATTTAAAATAGATGAAATCGAGCAGGCAGCTTCATTGCTCGGTCAAGGTGAGCTAATTGCTTTTCCGACAGAAACTGTTTATGGACTTGGTGCAAGTGCGTTGGATGAGTCTGCCGTCAAACAAGTCTATGCTGTAAAAGGACGTCCCAGTGATAATCCGTTGATCGTTCATGTGAGTGATTTTGAAATGGTCAAAAATTATGTATCAGAGTTTCCTGCTCAGACAGAAGCATTAGTAAAACATTTTTGGCCAGGCCCCTTAACATTGATTTTTAAGGTAAAACCACAGACCTTTTCAAAAACCGTGACAGGTGGTCTAAAAACTGTGGCTTTTCGGATGCCAAAAAATAGTAAAACAATCGAGTTGATCAAAAAAGCAGGTGTGCCTTTAGTTGGTCCAAGTGCCAATACATCAGGCAAACCAAGTCCAACAACTGCTCAGCATGTTTATCATGATTTAAATGGTAAAATTGCTGGTATTTTGGATGATGGAGCGACACAAATCGGTGTTGAATCAACCGTTTTGGATTTGACAGTAGCGGACGGAGTACCAGTTATTTTAAGACCAGGAGCTGTTACAAAAGAACAACTGGAGCAAGTGATCGGTAAGGTGAAGATCGATCAGCATTTAATCAGCGAAAATGAGGCGCCTAAGGCCCCTGGAATGAAATATAAGCATTATTCTCCTGATGTTCCTGTTTGGATCATAGAAGGCGGATTAGACGTGTTTAGTAAGGCTATTGACTGGGCAAACAAGAACAATAGACGAGTAGGGATTTTTGCTGATGATCTGATTATTGCAAAAACTGCTACTAAAGTTGAAGCAACGTTTTCATTTAGCCAAAATTCTGTTGAGGCAGCGACAAAAGCATTGTTTGCTGGACTTAGGACTCTTGATGAAAAACCGATCGATGTTATTTTTGCTCAGTCCTTTCCAGAAAATGGACTAGGGATCGCTTACATGAATCGATTGAAAAAAGCAGCAAATCAAAAAATCATCAAAAATGATTCGATTTTTGAGTAGAGAGCATTTAAGTATGATACAATCGAAACAACTGAATGAAATGGAGGCTTGTTTAATGGATTATAAAACCTTTGATCCTGATTTATGGGATGCAATTGCAAAAGAAAATGACCGTCAAGAAAACAATTTGGAGTTAATTGCTTCAGAAAACGTAGTTTCAGAAGGAGTAATGGCTGCTCAAGGAAGTATTTTGACAAATAAATATGCGGAAGGATACCCTGGCAAACGCTATTATGGCGGTTGTGAGTTTATCGATATCGTTGAAGATTTGGCGATCGATCGTGCAAAAGAATTATTTGGAGCAAAATTTGCCAATGTACAACCTCATTCAGGTTCACAAGCAAATACAGCAGCCTATCTTTCTTTGATCGAACCAGGTGATACTGTTTTAGGGATGGATTTGTCTGCGGGAGGACATTTGACCCATGGTTCACCAGTGAATTTTAGTGGAAAAACCTACAATTTTGTTAGTTATGGTGTCGATCCGACAACTGAAGTGATCGATTATAATGTCGTTCGTATATTAGCTCGCGAACATCAACCAAAATTGATTGTTGCAGGAGCTAGTGCGTACTCTCGGACAATCGATTTTGAAAAATTCCGTGAAATTGCAGATGAAGTCGGAGCTAAATTAATGGTTGATATGGCACATATCGCTGGTTTAGTTGCTGCCGGCTTACATCCTAATCCAGTACCTTATGCAGATATTACGACATCAACAACACATAAAACCTTACGTGGTCCTCGAGGTGGTTTGATTTTGACCAACGACGAGGAATTAGCTAAAAAAATAAACAGCAATATATTCCCTGGCATTCAGGGCGGACCGTTAGAGCACGTAATTGCTGGTAAAGCAGTTGCCTTTAAAGAAGCATTGGACATTAGCTTTAAAGAGTACAGTGAACAAGTGATCGAAAACGCGAAAGCTATGACCAAGGTCTTTAACCAAACGCCTGAATCGCGCTTAGTGAGTGGTTCAACGGATAATCATTTATTGCTGATCGATGTGTCTGGTTTTGGTTTGAACGGAAAAGAAGCAGAAGCGATTTTAGACAATGTGAATATCACAGCGAATAAAAATTCAATTCCGTTTGAGCAGCTTAGCCCATTCAAAACGAGCGGAATCCGCATCGGTACACCTGCAATCACCACACGCGGCTTCAAAGAAGATGATTGTGTAGAAGTTGCTAAATTGATCGTTAAAGTACTGAAAGACCATGAAAATGAAACAACTCTTTCAGAAGTTCGTGCAGCTGTCAGTGAGTTGACAAAAAAATATCCACTTTATAAGTAAAAGATTCGAGTGATTGACTAGTCAATCGCTCGTTTTTGTTTTACAATAGGAAGGAATAAATTATTGAAGGAGAATGAGCATGGGAAAATTCCAAGTTATTGATCATCCACTGATCCAACACAAATTAACAATCATTAGAGATAAAGATTGTGGAACAAAGGTTTTTCGTGAAGTCGTGAATGAGATTGCGATGTTGATGGCCTATGAAGTATCGAGAGATATGCCGTTAGAAGATGTTGTTATTGAGACACCTATCTGTAAATCAACACAAAAAACATTATCTGGTAAAAAGGTAGCGATCGTGCCGATTTTACGTGCAGGTATTGGGATGGTAGATGGTATTTTGGAATTGATTCCAGCTGCCAAAGTTGGACATATCGGATTGTACCGTGATCACGATACATTAGAGCCAGTAGAGTATTTTGTGAAAATGCCTGAGGATATTGATGTACGTCAATTATTTGTTGTAGATCCAATGTTAGCAACAGGCGGTTCAGCAATCATGGCGATCGATGCCCTGAAAAAACGCGGCGGCAGCAATATTAAATTTGTTTGCTTAGTTGCAGCACCAGAAGGCGTCAAAGCATTACAAGAAGCACATCCAGATATCGATATCTATACAGCAGCTTTAGATGAGAAGCTGGACGAAAATGGCTATATCGTCCCTGGACTAGGAGACGCTGGAGACCGTTTATTCGGTACAAAATAAAAAAATAAGCAATGAGGCTGGGACAGAAATGTTTAATCCCGAGAAATAAGCTGGAATTCACGAAAATTGCCAAGCATCACAGTGAGTTTACGAGCTGATGATAATTGGTACCTACCTGGTGCTCTTCAAATTTTTGTGACCAAGTAGGTACTGTGCAACATCAACTCGTTCCTCGTTGTGTTTTACAGCAATTTCAGCTTATTTCCGAAGGGGTTGTTTCTGCTCCCACCGTTTATTCGGATGTCAAGTGACTAGATTGTCACTCATAGAGTTATGTCCCAGACTCATTGTTTTTACTTATAAAAAATCCATCCAAAATTTGTTGGATGGAAGGAGTTATACTTTTTGTAATTTTTTGTAATTGATGACGATGACACCGTTGCTTTTAACCATCAGATCTGTATTACTAGCATTTTCATCAATTTCTACAACAGCGGAATTACTTAATTGTTTTGTGATAATCCCAGTTTGTTGCTGTCCATGCATCAAGAAAGTGACTTGAGTATCAACTGTGAATAATTCCCCTTCAGATGAAGGCACAACAGGGCGATTAAAGTTACCGAAATTAGACATTTATAAAAACTTCCTTTCTTAACTACTTCCATTATACCACAAATGAAGAAAAATTTCTTAAGGCTGATTTTTCAAAAAAAAACGTTCAAAAGCTTTACAAAAAAACAGATTAGTTCTATAATTTTGTTTGTGTCGCCAGCTTAGCTCAGTTGGTAGAGCAATGCACTCGTAACGCATAGGTCACAGGTTCGATCCCTGCAGCTGGCACTAGATAAAGACTGATAAATCAATGGCGCAAAACATTGATTTATCAGTCTTTTTTATTTAACCCTTCAAATATCCTGTTACTATCAGCTACTTATCATAGGCCAGAGATTGGCGGAATTCTTCTGCGTCAGCAACCTTTTGAAAATCAATGGTCAGGTTTTTAAACTCTGTAAGCTTATTTTCTATTAAATCTATCGGTACTTTGAAAAACTCTTTTCGGCTATTGACTTTATTTATTCTGTAATCATGGAAATAAGTGTGTAGATTAGATTCTAATTGGTAAGCTTCGTAGCTAAAGATGAGTGCATGGACATCAAATTTGAAGGGAACAGAGGCACTGCTGAGTTCGCTAATTCGTTCCAAAGGTTCTAGTCGACGTGTGACGCCAATCTTTACAACATCTTCTCCAAACGCACCAATGTTACTAATTATATAAACATATCCAGCTGAGGCATGCGCATTTCGATAATCCAATTCAGATTTTTCTTTATCTTTTTCCGATATTTGAAGTTCAAGATCAGCAATTTGTTGATTTAGACTTTCTTTTTCTTCATTTGATTCGGTGTTCAATATTTTTGCATGAAGTTCTTTTATCATTTTTTCATAATGCTGGATGTCTTTATCAATTATCTTTTTCTTATTAAGTATTTCTTTTTGCAGTGCTTTTTCTTCGCGTTCACGTTCACGTTGTTCGCGTAATTCTTCTTTTTCTTCTTGTTTTTTTTGTTCGTATTCGTAAGCTAAATGTAATTCTTGAATCTTAAGATCGAGGTACTGATTGCTCAAAGAAACTCTTACAGATTGATTTAATTTGTTTAGTTGCTCGAAAGATTTGTATATTCTTTTTTCGATATTTGATAAGTTATTATATTTTATTTTGTTAATAGCAGCTTCACACTCATTGTTAAAAGAACGTAGTATTAGTTTTATATTGTCATTGGTCATTTTTCGTCCTTTAGCTTTACTGCCATCAACAGTCCAATCTTCAAAATAATGAACAGATGTTTTTTCTTTTATCATCATTTTTTGGAGTTGTCGTACAGTTTCCAAACGCTCCTTATAACCAATAGAACTCGCAAAATCATATCTAGGTTTATATAATCCGAAACTCTCCATTTCTATATATTCAGAACTACTTATTATTTCCTTTTCAATAGTGATAATTTGCATTTTTTTATCATTGATATTTTGTTCAAGTTTTGTCTGTTCAATATTTAGCTCTTGAATTTTATTTTCTAGTGACTGGATGGAAGATTTTTTATTTTGTATATCTTCTTTTAGTTCTAGAGCACTCATCTGCTCAAAAGTCATTTTTTCATTTTTTAGAGCTTTGAGTTTTTTACTTAAATCTTCATTTTCCTTTTTTATTGAATTAACCTTTAGAAAATCAAGAATACCCATAATATAACCTCCACAATTTTATATCTCGAATAAATATTTTCAAACATGGCTAATTGTTTCATCTTAAGCTGTCATTATTTAATATCTATTGATTAAAAAAGTATCAAGTTTTTTTAGCTAGCTGAAGAATACCAAATCAAAAAAGCTGAGTACTTTTAATCAGAAAAAAATTGATACAGAAATATGAAATAGCCTAAATTACAGAATTATTGCTAAACTTATTAGAGCTCGATCAACATTCATTAAAGAGAGAGTTAGGACTTATAAACAGCACCGCAAATATATGGCGTGAGTACCAATCGATGGTTAAAACGTATGAAGTGATAAAAAACCAGATTAACGAATATGCGTTAATCTGAATAATATCTAATCGAGGATCAATTCGACCTAGAACATTTCAATAATTAAATGTCAATCTTTGGATAGTGGTGATCAAACACAATAACCATATATCAACCCGTTAATTTGCAGTACTGATTATGCTGTAATCCATTCAATATAAAGCATATTATCACCTCTTTACACCTATATTACCACAATTAAATGATTTATTGTAAGAGATATTTTGAAAAATACTGTAGATACATTATTATTGTTATCTCTCAATTAGTCATGATCATGGAGACTAATTAATTGACTATAAGGGAAAAAATAACTATTACATATATTAGAATAAAAATATAGCCCATACAGGTGTCGAAATGCTAAATACTAAACATATTTTTTGAGCACATCATGACTCTAGTTTTAAGGGAAACGATAGAAAATAGTTCAATAACTAGTATGTAAGACATTGATCATGGATGTAATCTCTAATGCTATTATACAAATGAGGTTAGAAGATTTCTATTCAGCTTAGACTTTTAATGTTTTGCATATCTATCCAGTTGATGAATAAAGTCAAAAAACTTCAGACGTTTATACTTGTCTGAAGCTTCTTTTAACTTTATTTTTTATCAGCGTGAGTGTTCTCCATATCAATAGTAACTTGTATAGGATTTGTTTTTTTGGTTGTATCATAAATCCCTACATCAATACTTTTTATATCCTGAGGGCGGATATCACTAATCGGCGAAGAAAAGACATATTTTCCATCAACAAAAAGCTGATTGTTCAATGATGTATCTGCATTAAACATCACAGGGTTAGCTTGAGCATCTCTCTGCCAGTTTATGTGAACGAATAATACATGATCATTGGCTGAATACACTTGTTTTAAGTCGTTATCAAATGTTAAATTAATACTATATTTGTCACTCGAGCGTGCATCGGGGAATATATTTATCGCTTTCAACTTGATTGAGTCTCCAAAAGACTCATTTAAAGAAACTTGCTCAGTGTTGATAAGCTTTTTATTGCTGTAATCAAAACTAAAATCTTTATTAAATTGAACGATAGAACTCCCTTTTTTTATGTCATAATAATTTTCGAGCCCTCCGTGATACAGGTTGACACTATCAGAGGGATTATATAATTTACCAACATAGTAATTTGGAATATATATCGATTCTTGGTTACTAGATTTTCCAGCTAATATAGCTTGTTCTCTTACATTAAATTGTCTGTGCAATGAGATGACACTTTTTGTAGAGTAGACATAGCTGAAAAGAAATGGGATACAAAGCAAAATGGTAAGGTAGGACATGGCTTTTTTATAAAACGGTTCCGTAGTATATCGTATATCTTCTGAAATGAAGGCGATTGAAATTAGAAAGAGAATCAAAGAGCCATTCAATGATCTAATAGCGACTGGAAAAACATAAGAGCCGCCAAATGCAGCATTTGCAATAATCGCAGAGAAAAAGAATATTATACTGTAAACAGCATTTCTTTTTTGAGGATACTGTTTTCTAAAAAAGTAAATAAATCCTATAAAAATAAATGTTACGAATAGCCAAGAGAAACTGCTGAATGTGTCAATAAACCACTGACTGGAAAAGTAATCCCATAGTCTTTGAAACAAAGATTTCTCTCGTGAAATTTGAAAAGAAGGGTGTTGAAGTCGTGCATATTGTCCAGGAGAAAGCAGTAGACTTAACGTTCCAATAACTGTAAAAGGTAACCCAAGCAAGAATACGTGTTTCTTTTTTTCTATCAATAAAAAGGTTAACGTGAGTAAAATAACTATAATAGAGGTATTCTCATTAGAGTTTCCAGAAAGTAAACCAAGAACAGCAATGGCCAAATAATGCCAAATGCGTAATGGTCTATCTTTAAGATAAAAAAGTAAAGCAAAGTATGCCACAATAAAGAAATTAGTAAGAAGATAATTTGCAAAACCTACAGACCAAAGGGAAGTTTCACCTAAATTAGGATTGGCAACCCAATAAAGAAGAAATATAATGATGAAATTATTCATTCTCCATGTGTACTTATTATTAAAAATTGAAGGAAGAAAGGAAATAAGTAAGAGTAATCCTATCCAAATAATCGCTTTTAATAATTTATAGATAATGGATGGAAGCTGTAATAGAATTAACGAAAATGAGTCTGCCACTAATCGACCTGACCAATGCAAATAACGCCATCCCAAGTCAGACCATTTAGTATTATTCGTTATATAAATAAAATCATCGCTCAACATGGGGGTGAACGCTAAAGGGATAAGCACTAAAATAATTGCTGCAGCGAAAAATAAAAGCATAAATTGTTTTTTTGTGACTTTATTAAGTCTTCTGTTTATTCTGTCCAAAATAACTCTCCTAGTCTGAAATATTCTATTTTGTCTCTTCTATGTAAACTATAAAAACCGCACAGATAAAAAACATGAGTCGCATGCTAGTGACAAATGCATTTTTTGTGTTGTGTATTCCGCCATCTGCCTTATGATAGTAACAGTACCATAGTATAACTGTACTGTTCAATAATTAAAAAAAGGGCGCTACCATAAGTTAGTAGACATTTAAACCCTATACCTATACTAATGTAAGTGCTTATTAGTGTCAATCTGATTCTTAGCTTATCTTGTTGTCTCTAGATTGAACGAAATTATAAGGTAGTCAGGTTGAGAATTATGGGAAAAATATTATTTTTAAGATTCATTTAAGTTTGGCGAGCTATGATGTACTCAACCCTAACAAACCAACTTTTTCATTTTTTTATTGTGAGTGGGACATGACTCGAAGAGTCATGTCCCACTCACTTGTACTCCGAATAAACGGTGGAAGCAGAAGCAATCCTTTCGGAAATAAGCTGGAATTGCTGTAAAACACAACGAGGAACGAGTTGATGCTTTCTCGTCAAAGACTCGTCGCAGATAAACAGTGTTGCACAGTACCTACTTGGTCACAAAAATTTGAAGAGCACCAGGTAGGTACCAATTATCATCAGTTCGTAAACTCACTGTGATGCTTGGCAATTTTCGTGAATTCCCTCTTATTTCTCGGGATTAAACACTTCTGCCCCATCCTTTTTTTGTATACTTAAGCGTATAAAATACTTTAAAAGAGTTATTGCTCCAAATTTATGTAAAGAGTATACTTTTTACTGACCGGAAGTAATGGAGAACTTTGAAAATTTTTGTTATTTTTGAATATATGGCTATTCCACAGTAGAAAGAAGTTGAAACGATGAACGCTGAAGAAAGCACAATTCATTTAATGGGTACTGTTATCAAGCTTTGGGTACAGCACGATAAGCCAGGAAAATTATTGAATGAAGCAAAAGAAAGACTCATAGATTATGAAAAACGGTTTAGCGCAAATGATCCAAACTCAGATTTAATGGAAATTAATCGACAGGCGGGGAAAGCCCCGGTACGAACTGTTAAAGATTTATATGAATTGATAAAAATAGGAAAACAGCAGAGTCTGGCTGAGGGGAGTTTTCTGAATATAGCTATTGGACCACTGATTCAAGCATGGCGAGTGGGGTTCTCAGATGCTAGTCATCCGACCGAAGCAAGAATAAACGAGTTGCTGAAATTAATTGATCCGCGGGATATCATCCTTAATGATCAGGAGCAAACCGTTTTCCTTAGCAAACCTAAAATGGCTATTGATCTTGGTGCTCTAGCAAAAGGGTATTTTGCTGATCGAATTATTGACTATTTTCGAATGGAAGGAGCACAAGCAGCTTTCATTGATTTAGGTGGAAATGTCTTAACCTTTGGAGAATCACCGAATCATAAAGATGGTTTTTGGCGTATTGGTATTCAAAATCCTTTCTTACCAAGAGGAAATCAAGCAGCTATCATAAAAGTGAAAAATCAATCTGTGGTTACGTCAGGTATTTACGAACGGAAATTTGACTGGCAAGGACAAACGTACCATCACATTTTTAGTAGTAAGACAGGCTATCCAATTCAAACGGATCTTGCCAGTTTAACTATTGTGTCTGATATATCATTAGATGGAGAAATTTGGACGACCCGCTTATATGGGAAACGTGCTGCTGAAATTATTACTTTTCTTAATGGTCTATCAAATAAAATCCAAGGGATGGTTATAACAAGTGACGGTCGAATGGCATGCACCCAAGGGTTGAAGAATCAGCTAGACGCATGATTATAAAAGATCCAATGAATAGAGGGCAAACGTATAAACGGATGAGTTTGCCTTCTATTCTTATTTTTGTAGCAATGCTAAGTCTAGGGATTGAAGAAAACAGTCAACTAGCTCTTTTTCCTCTGAGACCAGCTTTTTTTCAGCAGAATGTGCGATAAAATAGTCTAGCGACAAAAGCTCTAAAGGCATGGGATACACATTGTAGTCACCATCTGACTTAGACACGTAAACACTTTCTGGGATAAAGGTTACGCCAAGATTTTGTTTTGCTAATTCTAACACTGTAAATATATTGTTGCTCTCCAAAACAATGGTTGGTTGGATTTTATGTTTTTGTAACAAGTAGTCAATTTGACGTCTGATTGCTGAACTTCGAGTTGTTAAAATTAATGGTTCTTGAAGTAACTGCGTTGGCGAAACCGTATTTTCTTTAAGTAAAATCTGATTTTTTTGATACAACGTAGAAGTTTTAGGAATAATTGCATAATACCCATGCGGACCGCGACTATAGGTTGTAAGATTTGGAGAAATGGTTTCTGGGTTTTGTCCAATAAAAAAATCAAGTTCTTTAGCGATAATTTTTTCTTCGTTCAATTCTGGTATCGATTCCACCAGTTGAATATTGATTTGCGGATGATTCTTAATGAAATCTGGTAAGAAAAGTGGAAGTAGATACGTCCCTAAACTTGATAAAATCCCAATGCGAATAACGGTTTGTTTTTGAGAAGAATAGGCAGAGATTTTTTTTCGAAACTGATCTTGCTCTGTTTCTAACGATAGTAAGTATTGATAGTAGATTTTACCTGCTTCTGTTAGCTGCAAAGGAGAAGACTGTCTATTGATGATTTCTGTCCCAAGTTCCAGCTCGACTTTCTTGATTGTTTGTGTGAGATACGGTTGTGAGATATAAAGCTCTTTAGCTGCTTTTGTATAGTTTCCATATTTCAAAAGCATATCAAGGTATTTCAACATATTAGGTGAATAAATAAAGCTCATGGGTTCACATCCTCCTTTTTTTAACTATTATAACAAATTACTTATAGTTTGATAATTAAATAAATATTTCACAAACGTTTTCTTCTGAATTAAACTAATTGCATAAAGGAAGATATACGAAATGAGTCTTTTTAACTGGGTTTTTTGGTTTTTCTATATATTTTTATGAAAAAGCTAGTCTAAAAGTGATTTTTTTTACGGTTGCATGTGTATATTTTCACAAAAAGAAAGGGTGACTTACTTATGAAATTTATCGGTATTGTTGGCACGAATTCGGATCAATCGACAAATCGGGCCTTGTTACAATTTATGAGCAAACATTTTATTGAAACTGCTGAAATCGAAGTCTGTGAGATCAAGGATTTTCCAGCGTTCAATGAACCAAAAGACAAAACTGCACCTAAAGGAATCCAAGAATTGTCAGATAAGATCAACGAAGCAGATGGTGTGATCATTAGTACACCAGAATACGATCATTCAATTCCGGCGGCACTTAAAAGTTTAATTGAATGGTTATCTTATACGACTCGTCCTTTGATCGACAAGCCAGTGATGATCGTCGGCGCCTCTCATGGGTCGCTAGGTTCTTCCAGAGCACAGGCACATTTACGCCAAATTTTGGATGCACCTGAATTAAAAGCCCGAATTATGCCTGGATCAGAATTTTTATTGGGTCATTCACTTCAGGCATTTGATGAAGAGGGTGAATTAATTTATCCGGAAAGAGTAACGGAGTTAGAAGAATGTTTTGAGGAATTCTGTTTATTTGTTTCGATGACAAACCAGTTGGTTAAAGATCATCGTTTTAAGACAGAACAAAATAGAAAATTTACATGGGAACAACTTGCTGATGGAGGAGAAAAATAATGAAATTTATTGGAATCGTCGGTACGAATGCACAAGAATCATACAATCGATTGCTTTTGCAGTTTATGCAAAAACATTTTAGTAAGCAAGCAGATATTGAAATTTTAGAATTAACAAATGTACCAATGTTTAACGAAACAAATGATCAATCCAACAGTGATGTAATCCAGGAGTTTAATAGAAAGATCACCGAAGCTGACGGTGTGATCATCGCTACGCCAGAGCATAATCATTCTATTCCTTCCGCGCTAAAGAGCATTCTTGAATGGCTTTCATTTAATCTACATCCATTTGACGGCAAACCAGTGATGATTGTTGGTGCTTCATATGATGTTCAGGGATCCTCACGTGCACAGCTCCACTTAAGACAAATTTTAGATGCGCCAGGTGTGAATGCAACGGTTATGCCAGGATATGAATTTTTACTGGGACGTGCGCATCAAGCCTTTGATGAAGAAGGAAATATTAAAGAAGAACGAACTATCGATTTTCTAGAGAGCTGTTTCTGGCGTTTTCTTCGCTTCACAGAAATTGCTAACTTATTAAATGTTCCAGAAGAGGTAACGTTTGAACCAGGCAACTATACGGTTACGGCTCCCGGACATAACGGAGACTTGCCGATGGTTGTCACTCTAACCACTGATCGAATCGACGCCATCGATATTGATACTTCTGGCGAATCAGAAGGAATTGCCGATGTGGTATTCACAAGAATCCCAACTCAAATTCTTGAAGGGCAAACCTTGAATGTAGACGTTTTATCTGGTGCTTCTGTTACAAGTAATGGAGTAATTGACGGAGTGGCAAAAGCAGTTAAAATGGCTGGAGCCAATCCTGACATTCTTAGAAAACGCCCCAAAGCGCCAAGTACAGTTGCTGAAGATGTCGAATATGCCACAGATGTAGTGGTAGTAGGTGCGGGTGGAGCAGGATTAGCTGCAGCAGCAAGCGTATTACAGGAAGGGAAAAAGGTTATTGTAGTTGAAAAATTCCCAGCAGTTGGCGGAAATACAGTACGTACTGGAGGACCAATGAATGCGGCTGATCCAAAATGGCAAAATACATTTGATGCGATTCCAGGCGAAAGTCATACACTAGAAGAAATGGCTTCAATTGATGAAAGTCAGATCGATCCAGACTATTTAGATGATTTCCGTAAGCTAAAACAACAAATCAACACTTACTTATCTGAAAATGAAGGAAAAACTGGTTATCTATTCGATTCAGCGATTTTCCACCGGATGCAAACTTATCTTGGTGGTAAACGTACGGACCAAAAAGGAAATGTTATCTACGGTCAGTATGATTTAGTAAAAATTTTGACAGATCAGGCACTTGATTCTGTGAAATGGCTAGAAGAAATCGGCGTTGAATTTGATACAGAAGATGTTACTATGCCAGTTGGAGCCTTGTGGCGTCGAGGACATAAACCATTGAAAAATGAAGGCTATGCCTTTGTTTCAGCGCTTCAAACATTTGTTGAAACGAATGGCGGAACGATCATCACGGATACCGCAGTTGAAGAATTGATTATTGAAAATGGAGCGATCAGTGGAATCATTGGTTCCGGTCCAAATGGACAAAAAGTAACAGTTCATGCTGATGCAGTTGTTCTGGCTTCTGGAGGTTTTGGTGCGAACACGAAAATGTTGAAGGAATACAATACGTATTGGACACAAATCGATGATGATATAAAAACCTCCAATTCACCTGCTATCACTGGTGATGGCATTCGTTTAGGTCAGAGTGTAGGCGCAGACCTTGTTGGAATGGGCTTTTCACAAATGATGCCAGTCTCAGATCCAGAAACAGGCGCATTGTTTAGTGGGCTTCAAGTTCCACCACAAAACTTTGTAATGGTCAATCAAGAAGGAAAACGATTTGTGAATGAATATGGCAGTCGAGATGCCTTAACACAAGCAGCGATTGATAATGGCGGATTATTCTATCTAATTGCTGATAATGAAATCAAGAAGACTGCGTACAATACTACACAGGAAAAAATCGATCGTCAGGTTGCTGCGGGAACATTGTTCCGTTCAGAAACATTAGAAGGACTAGCTGAACAACTTGGCATAGAACCAACTATTTTTGTCGAAACCATCAATAAGTACAATAGTTATGTTGAACAGGGCAATGATCCGGAATTTGGCAAAGATGTTTTTGACTTAAAAGTAGCTGTAGCACCATTCTATGCAACGCCAAGAAAACCAGCCGTTCACCATACGATGGGCGGGTTGAAAATTGATACGGATACGCATGTTTTAGATGAACAGGGCAATGTTATTTCTGGACTGTATGCTGCAGGTGAAGTAGCAGGCGGGATTCACGCAGGAAATCGCTTAGGTGGAAATTCATTGACAGATATCTTTACGTTTGGTCGTATTGCTGGCAAAACAGCTTTGAAAGATATCGCAGCAAAATAGTTGATGAATGATAAATAAATGGAGGATTAAAGATGAATTCTAACGTAAATCGATGGCAGGTGCTTATTGCCTCAACAGCAGTGCTTTTATGTACAGGTGCTGTTTACGCATTTAGTGTTTTTGCTGGCCCATTAAGTGTACAAAAAGGATGGTCAATGGCTGAGATCATGCTGGCCTTTACGATAAACGCTGCAATAGGTCCAGTTCCGATGATCTTCGGTGGTTTTCTTACCGACCGAGGGTTAGCTAAATGGGCAATTATTATTGGCGGTTTATTATTTGGACTAGGATTTTTCCTAACAGGTTTTGTGACAAGTACGGCAATGTTGTATGTAACCTATGGATTGATCGGTGGTTTTGGGCAAGGTTTAGCCTATTCAGGCTGTCTTAGTAATACAATCAAGTTGTTTCCAGATAAAAAAGGTCTGGCTTCGGGGATCATTACTGCTGGTATGGGCGGGGCAGCTATCGTAGCTGCGCCAATCGGCAACTACTTTATTGAAAATAAGGATGTGTTTTACGCATTTCGTCTCTTAGGGATCGCTTATGTGGTAGTTATAGTGATTGCCAGTTTTTTCATCAAAACAGCTCCAGCGAATTATCTTCCGAATGGATGGACGCCACCACAAACACATGGTGGAACTAAAATGATTAATAAAAATTGGAAGCAAATGTTGCAGACACCTTATTTTTACTTGATCTTTTTCATGCTGTGTACAGGAGCGTTTTCTGGTTTGATGATTGCATCAAATGCTTCTGTGATTGGTCAACAAATGTTTGGTCTAAGTGCAGGAACAGCGGCATTTTATGTAAGCCTATATTCACTTAGTAATTGTGCAGGACGTGTACTGTGGGGTACAGTCTCTGATAAGTTTGGACGGAACAAAACATTGAATATTATTTTAAGTGTGATTATTATTGCGCTTATCGTATTGACTGTTTTATCTTCACAGGTAGGATTTGCGTTTGGAATCATTGCTTTAGGGCTTTGCTTTGGTGGAGTAATGGGCGTTTTTCCACCAGTTGTTATGGAAAATTATGGTCCTGTCAATCAAGGCGTCAACTATGGAATTGTTTTTGTTGGCTATTCAACAGCTGCGTTTTTTGCGCCAAAGGTAGCAGTGAATATGGCAGCAGCTAATAATGGTAGTTTCACAAATGCATTTTATGTGGCGATTATCGTTGCTTGTATTGGTTTACTACTAAATATAATCTATAGTCAACTGAAAAAAGCCGAAGCAAACAAAGTAGTGGAAGCTTGATTACTTTAGAATAAAAAAGCGATTCACGTATTGAGTGCGTGAGTCGCTTTCTTGTCTGTTATGATAACACTCTAGAGTCTATTAATAATTACCATCATCATAAAGAATAAATTTCCGACGATTGATTAAATCACTTCCCCCTAAAAGTTCATCGGTTGTTTCATATCTAAAGGTAATATAAGGGATCTGCTCTTTTTCAGGATACAATGTATCGGCTGTTTTATCTTGAACAAAAAATCCAATAGTATCCATATATTTTTTCTTCTCACCATTGCGCTCATATTTTACTGTTAATGGCACCGTGACGAGTAAACTTTTATAGCTAGAACGCTTTTTATCTATTTTTACGATCGTTCCTTCAGATTCTGTGACAATTTCTGCTAAAAGTGTGGGCATCGTCTGATTCATTTTTTCTTCTGCTAATTGATCAGCTTCTTTCCTTGCAACATATTCACTATAATCAACATTGACTGTGTAGTTCATTTTCTCTTTTTCTTTGTATGTATAAAAAGAGACATCCGTCGTTGGCTGATGACCATCAATAAAAATATTTCTCCAAACAAATGTGCCATCTTTATCGATTTTAAGAATTCCTCTCGTTCCCTGAGTAGTATTGCCAGAGTTATTCTTAATGGCTACCTTTGCTGAAAAACTGCTATATTTCGCTTTTCCGGTTAGTTCAAACTGCCCGTTTTCATCAGCTTCAACGGTATGATTGTCAATAGTGAGCCAAGGCTCCGTAACAGAAGACTGTTCGTTTTTTTTCTGTGTGCAGCCGCCAAATACGAACAACCCCAAAACAATTCCTAATAAGTATACTTTTCTCATAGTAAATCTCCCCCAAAACTCTATTATACGTTGATTTGTCTATTTATCAAGAGAAGAAATAGTTTACAATAATCAATAGAATTCTCTAAAGTTTTTCCAAAATCATCAAGTCTACACTTTCTTTTCTATCCATACAAAGTTATAATAAAAAGCGTATGATTCAAGGAAAAGGGATGACGAATGAATAAAAAAAAATTACTAAATAACCTAGATAATCGAATCGACTATGGAGTAATCTTACCAGTATTTCTTCTATCGATCATTGGAATACTTTCATTATATGTAGCATTGAGCAATGATCCATTACGTCCGGAAATCGGCAACATGCTGATGAAGCAAGGGCTGTGGTACTTGGTTGGCGGCATTAGCATCGTTGTTGTGATGCACTTTAACTCCAAGCTACTTTGGCGGCTAACGCCAATTTTTTATGCTATAGGCTTAGTCATGATGGGCTTGCTGTTAAAATTTTATGATCCTTATTTAGAATCACAAACAGGTTCAAAAAACTGGATTTCTTTTGGCGGAACGACGTTTCAGCCGTCTGAATTGATGAAAATTGCGTTCATTCTTATGTTGGCTTACATTGTCACAATGCATAATGTGAAAAATATCAATCGGACACTGAAGTCTGATTTTTGGTTGATCGGGAAGATGCTATTAGTTACGTTACCAGTCTTGATTTTGATTTTACTGCAGGATGACTTCGGAACGATGTTGGTTTTCCTTGCCATTTTTAGCGGTGTTTTTCTCATGTCAGGTATTTCCTGGAAAATTATTTTACCAACCTTTCTAGTCGCAATTTTGCTCGGAGCTGGAACGATTTATCTAGTGACGACTACAGCTGGTCGAGAATTTCTGTATTCGGTAGGGTTTAAATCATACCAGTTTGATAGAATCGATTTATGGATGAAACCATTCCATCATGACCCAAACCGTTCCCAACAACCGGCACTAGCATTGACTGCGATCGGCTCAGGTGGCTTGTTTGGTAAAGGCTTCAACAATAGTGATGTTTACGTTCCAGTCAGAGAATCAGATATGATCTTTACTGTAGTAGGAGAAAATTTTGGTTTCATTGGCGGTTGTTTTATTATTTTGCTATACTTTATATTGATTTACCGTATGATTCGTGTTTGTTTTGAGACAAATAATGAATTTTATGCTTATATTGCGACCGGAATTATTATGATGATTTTATTCCACGTATTTGAGAACATCGGCGCTAATATTGGATTGCTGCCATTAACTGGGATTCCGTTACCGTTTATTAGTCAAGGTGGTTCCTCTATCTTAGGAAATATGCTAGGCGTTGGTTTGATCATGTCCATGAAATATCAAAAAGAAGCAACGATTGAAGAATATTAAACGAAAGAAGGCGTTAGTATGTATACATTTTACTGGTATCCAAAATGTTCAACATGTAAAAAAGCAAAAGCTTGGCTAGACGAAAAGAAAGCCAAATACGAAACAATCGATATGATCGAAAATCCGCCAACTGCTGAGCAATTAGCGAACTGGATGGAGCAAAGTGAGTTACCGATTCGCCGTTTCTTCAATACAAGCGGTATTCGTTACAGAGAACAAGGCCTAAAAGACAAGGTCAATGATTTCTCAATCAAAGAAGCAAGTGAACTTTTAGCAACGGATGGTATGTTGATCAAACGTCCGATTTTTGTTAAAGGGGATCAATTTTTAGCAAATGGCTTTAAAGAATCTGACTATGAAGGAGCTATTTAATAATGGCTGAAGAAGTAAAAATCATCGACAGCTTATGGCTGATGAAAACAGATAAAGGCTATAAAATCGGTTTGACAAATGACGCACAAGAAGAGTTGGGCAACATTACATTTGCAACGTTGCCGAAAGTAGGTCAAGTATTAAAAAAGGGTGATTCATTGATCGAGCTTGAAGCCGAAAAAGCGGTAAGCGAATTTAGCACACCGATTAGCGGAACAATTATTGCTGTAAACGAAGCTGCTGAAAATGAGCCTAGTTTATTAGACGACTCTACACAAACAAATGCGTGGATTGCTGTTTTAACAGATGTAAATGATGAAGAACTAAATCAGGCGTAAAAATGATTGACAACCCATTTGGTTGTTGCTATAATTTTGTCAATATAAAGTGAATGCTTTGAAAAGAAGAGTACATATCAAACATGTTTTAAAGAGAGCCCTGTTTGCTGAAAATGGGCAACATAGTTGAAATGGAAGATGGTCTTTGAGCAGAATAAGTGAGCAAAAGTGAACTTATTACGGGAAGTGCCCGTTACAGCACAACAGTATGCGGATTCAAGTACTGTATGAGGTTATTATTGTGAAATAATAACAAATCAAGGTGGTAACACGAAAGACAAGCTTTCGTCCTTTTGTCAGATAAGACATAGGGGCGGAAGCTTTTTATTGTGAAACACTGCGACTGGCTAGGCCAGAGCAGGTGTTGAACAATACTTGGCGACCAAAGGGAGCGAAGTCACATTAATAGTGACACAACTCAGTCTAATATTGGTAAAGCATTATAAGTGCTAGAATCAAAAGAATAAAGTATCTATATTATATTATTTAAAACTTACGCTCAATCACCAAGATAAATCGAATCATACCGCCCAATTTATAGTATACTAAAACAAGCAAAACAAAAGAAAGTTGAGGGGAAAAAATGCCTCTAATCGAATTACAACAGGTTAAAAAGCAATTTTCCGGTAAAAACGGACAAGTGACAGCAGTCAATGATGTTTCTCTTACTGTAGATCAAGGAGATATTTATGGAATCGTTGGCTATTCAGGTGCAGGAAAAAGCACGCTTGTTAGGCTATTGAATGGTTTAGAACTGCCGACAAATGGTGAAGTAATCATTCAGAATCAAAACGTTGCTCAGATGACCAATCGCGAATTACGTCAATTCCGAAAAAAAATTGGGATGATATTTCAGCATTTTAATCTTTTATGGTCACGAACTATTTTAGAAAATATCATGCTTCCGCTAGAATTAGCTAATGTACCAAAAAATACTAGAAAGCAACGCGCGCAGGAACTTTTGACATTGGTTGGTTTAGAAGGCAAAGGAGATGCGTATCCTAGTCAATTATCCGGGGGACAAAAACAACGGGTTGGGATCGCGAGAGCCTTAGCTAATAACCCCGAAATTCTGTTATGCGATGAGGCAACAAGTGCTTTAGATCCGCAAACGACAGACGAAGTTCTGGATTTATTGTTGGAAATCAATCAAACATTGAATTTGACGATCGTATTGATCACTCACGAAATGCATGTGATACGAAAAATATGCAATAAAGTCGCAGTGATGGAATTAGGTCAAATCGTTGAAGAAGGAGACGTTTTAGAGGTCTTTAGAAATCCTCAACAGGCTGTGACAAAACGTTTCGTTCAGCAAGAATTAGAACCAAAAGAAGATACAGAAGAATTGCTAGGAGAACTGATCAAAGAAAATCCAACTGGATTAGTCGTGACACTTCAATTTAGTGGAGACAATGCGAACGAACCTGTGATTTCCCAAGCGATTCGACAATTTGAAGTTGATATCAATGTCGTACAAGGACAAGTGCAGCAAGCAAAAGAAGGCGCCTTTGGCACGTTGACAGTTATGATTTTAGGAGATGAAAGTGAAGTTGAAAAAACACTGACTTTCCTCAAAGAAAAAGAAGTGGGGCTGGAGGTGATTCACCGTGGCGAATGAAACATTTGTTGAAAAGTACTTAAATTTTAGTCGGGTGAACCCAGAATCAATGAAACAAGCAGCGATCGATACACTTTTTATGACAGTCGTTGCAATGGTTTTTGTTATTATTATCGGTTTCTTATTAGGACTTCTTCTATACAGCTTAAGCCGAAACAAATCACCTTTTGCGAGAATCAGCTACAGCATTTTATCTGTTGTAAGTAACGTGTTTCGTTCTATTCCTTATATCGTATTGATCATTCTGTTAATGGATTTTTCTAGGAAACTGGTTGGTACAGGGATTGGGGCAAAGGCTGCGATTCCGTCTTTGATCGTATCAGCAGCACCGTTTTATGCTCGGTTAGTTGAAATAGCTTTTCGAGAAGTTGATAACGGTGTACTGGAAGCAGCAGATGCGATGGGTGCTTCTAAAATCCAAAAAATCTTTAAAATATTGATTCCAGAAAGTATGCCGGCATTATTATCAGGTGTCACTTTGACGACGATCACGATGATTGGTTTCACAGCTATGGCTGGGATCATCGGCGGCGGTGGTCTCGGTGGATTAGCGTATCAAGAAGGGTTTAGCCGTAACAACAATACGGTGACATTAGTTGCAACAATATTGATTTTGGTTATTGTGTTTATCATTCAATTTATCGGTGATCAGCTGGTAAAACGTTCAGACAAACGATAAACAATTAAATATAGAAATTATTTGGAGGGAATAAAGATGAAAAAGAAATTATTCGGTTTAGCAGCATTGGCAGTAGTAGCAGTCGGTTTAGTCGCATGTGGTGGTGGAAACAATAAAACAGATGATAGCAAAACTGCGGGATCAGACAAAGAATCATCCGTTTTGAAAGTGGGAGCGTCAGCCTCACCTCATGCCGAAATTTTAGAGCAAGTAAAACCGATCCTTAAAAAAGAAGGCATTGATTTAGAAATCGTTCAATTCGACGATTACATTTTGCCTAATAAAAACTTAGCAGAAGGCGATCTTGATGCAAACTATTTCCAGCATATTCCTTATTTCAATTTAGCAGTAAAAGAGAACAATTATGATTTTGCCAATGCTGGCGGTATTCATATTGAACCAATGGGCTTATATTCAAAACGTATCAAAGATATCAAAGACTTGAAAGATGGCGCAACAATCATCACATCTAATTCAGAGTCAGACTGGGGCCGCATCATTACGATCTTACAAGATGCTGATTTAGTTACTGTAAAAGATGGTGTTGATTTAGAAATAGCGACATTTGAAGATATCGATAAAAATCCTAAAAACTTGAAGTTCATTCACAACATCAATCCTGAAGTGTTAACAACAACGTATAATAACGATGAAGCGGATCTTGTAGCAATCAATGCAAACTTTGCCTATACAGCAGGCTTGAATCCATTAAAAGATTCTGTATTGCTTGAAAAAGATAACTCACCGTACGTAAATATTGTTGCTGTTCGTTCTGAAGATAAAGATAGCGACAAAATTAAAAAATTAGTAGATGCATTGCATAGCAAAGAAGTTCAAGATTGGATTCTTGAAAAATGGGATGGATCTGTAAAACCAGTAGATAAATAAAAACATACTAAAATATAGAGGGTAAACTCATCGACGGATAAGTTTGCTCTCTATTTTTCTATGTTTAGTTTTAGCGTAGAGCTTTTTATACTACATAAATTCTATACAAAAAAGACCTGTTTATTGTAATGTATTTATTTTTAATAATAAAAAATAACGTTCCTTAAGTTGATTATTTATTTTTAGTGTGCTACTATATAGCATGTAATCAATTAGAAAAGGAGAGCATAAAATGAAAAAAGAAAGACTGACTTTATTTGTTTTGACGTTGGCAGCTGCTGGTATGGCTATCATCGGCAGTGGCTCAATTGCAGAGGCAAGTGAGTTTGATTTAAATCAAGGAGCAACATTTACTTTTAATGAAAATGGACAATGGAACAGAATCAATTCAGGTGTCTTTTCAGGAAATAGTACGACTGGCTTTAGCTACACAGATTATTCTGGTACGATTCAATACGCGCAGGTAACGGCTAACACAAAGAATATTCAAGCAGCGTATGTTGTAAAAGATCGTATTTTTGATTTCGAAGGAACGTATTCACCAAGTGAATCTTACTTTAATGGAAATACCAAAATTTGGTCCTTCAACATTCAAAGGGTGAATGGTTTAACTCCTGTTTACAAAACGAAGCTGGCTGTGACTGAAGGGTTGCCAGGTGGAACAGTTCTTCATGTGAAAGCAGATCGTCCTTTAGTACCGAATTGGTCAGTATTGCCTACTATTGATAGCATGTCAAAAGTGGAAATCCAAGGATCATATATTTCGATTTTACCACAATAAAAAAAACAAAAAACAGGAAAGAACGCTTATCTAAAAAGCATTCTTTCCTGTTTTTTGTATAGATAACTAAAGAAGAATCAGCCCTTTAGTTTTTAATAATTAGTTGTTCTAGTAAATCGATAAAAATTGGATCATCATTAAACGGATGAAGATACTGGAAACTTTCTCCGCCGCTAGCCATGAAGTATTCACGATTCTCATTTTCGATTTCTTCAATGGTTTCCAAACAATCTGCCACAAAGCCAGGTGTGATGATCAAAATACGCTTATCTCCTTGCTGTGGCAATTCTTTTAGTGTGTGATCAGTTGCAGGCGTCAGCCATTCAGCAGGTCCAAATTTTGACTGGAAAGTAGTGATGAACGGAACATCCCCAACTTTTTCCATAACAGCCGCGGTAGTTTTTTGACAATGCTCTAAATAATGATCCCCTTTTTCTATATAAGAAACCGGAACACCATGATAGGAGAAAACAATTTTATCAATCGTTTTTTCTAATAAAGCTTGATTGATTTGATTTGCTAAAGCATTAATATATAAGGGCTCATCGTAAAATGATTGAATAAAATGCAAGCTAGGAATTAATTCCGCATTCAAATAAAATTTAGCTACTTCGTCGAAAATCGGGGCTGTAGTAGTTGTCGAATATTGCGGATATAATGGAACGATCGTTAAATCGGTAACACCTTCATCATGCATTTCTTGTAACACCTCTGGAATTAGCGGATGGCTATAGCTCATTGCATAACGAACAACATAATCTGGAAGACGTGTCTGTAACTGTTCAGCCTGTGATTTAGTATAAATCAAAAGAGGAGAACCTTCCTCTTGCCAGATCTCGCGATATAAGGCAGCAGATTTTTTAGGGCGTGTTCGTAATATGATTCCGTGTAAAACGGGCAGCCAGATTAAACGATTTGTATCGATCACACGCTTATCGCCTAAAAATCGTTTTAAATAAGCACGTACTTCTTTTGTCTCGGGTTTTTCCGGCGTACCTAGATTAACAATAATGATTCCTTTTTTTGACATGAAAAGACCTCTCTTTAAATAACTGGGACAAAACTCTTTTTGTTCTAGTCGCTATTTTTCTAAAATCGTGATAAATTATCTCACAAAGGAAGTGGAAAATCAAAACGAGGTAATCATTGTAAGAGATCTTTCATTCAGTAGTGTGAAAGAATGTCTATGGAAACGAAAAAGAGAAGTATAGCCATTTTAGAAAGATTCTAATTAAGTCCATGTTTTCACAAAGAAAACCTAGATTAAATAAGAATTATTCTAGTAAAGAGATTGCTTATCATTCTCAATTAGGATAAAATGAATGAGAACGATAAAATAATTATTTTAAGTTGGAGGGAATTGTACATGTCCGTTTTAGAAATTAAAAATTTACACGTGTCAATCGAAGATAAAAAGATTTTAAAAGGGGTTAACCTGACGATGAAAACAGGTGAAATCCACGCAATCATGGGGCCAAACGGAACTGGTAAATCTACCTTATCTGCGGCGATCATGGGAAATCCTAATTACGAAGTTACAGAAGGCGAAATCTTGTTTGATGGAGAAAATGTCTTAGAACTTGAAGTGGACGAACGTGCTCGTCTAGGTCTATTCCTTGCCATGCAATACCCAAGTGAAATTCCAGGAATCACGAATGCTGAATTCATGCGTGCGGCGATCAACGCCAAACGTGATGAAGACGACAAAATCTCAGTCATGGAATTCATCAAAAAATTAGACAAAAAAATGGAACTTTTAAATATGCCAGAAGAAATGGCTGAACGTTACTTAAACGAAGGCTTCTCTGGTGGGGAAAAGAAACGGAACGAAATCTTACAATTATTGATGTTAGAACCAACATTTGCCATTTTAGATGAAATCGATTCTGGTTTAGATATCGATGCCTTAAAAGTTGTATCAAAAGGCGTAAACGAAATGCGCGGTGAAAACTTTGGCGCGTTGATCATCACTCACTACCAACGTTTATTGAACTACATCACACCAGATGTGGTGCATATCATGATGGAAGGCCGTGTGGTGAAAACTGGCGGTGCGGAACTTGCGAAACGTTTAGAAGCAGAAGGCTATGCTGGCATCAGCCAAGAATTAGGTATCGAATACAAAGAAGAAGCATAAGGAGGACAAGATAAATGAAGGAAATAACAACAGCGAATTATCTTGACGACGTTAAAGCTTTTTCAGCACGTAACGAAGAACCTACTTGGATGACTGACTTACGTGTAGCGGCTTTAGAAAAAGCTGAAAACTTAGAATTACCAAAGATCGAACGTGTGAAATTTCACCGTTGGCCTTTGTTTAATGTGAATACTGAAGAGTATGCACCTGAAATAATGAACATCCCAAGCTTTGACGCAATGAAAGACAATCCAGTAATCGTGCAACAAGGGTCGATCACAGCGTTTGAACAACTTTCAGCAAAATTAGCCGATCAAGGCGTAATTTTCACGGATATGTTCACTGCATTACAAGAACATGGTGATTTAGTCAAAGAATATTATATGAACAAAGCGGTTGAAATGGATGAAGATAAATTAACAGCTTTCCATACAGCCTTTATGAATAGTGGTGTGTTCTTATATGTACCGAAAAATGTTGTCATCGAAGAACCGATCGAAGCGATCTTTATTCAAGATTCAGCGAGTGAAGAATCGTTCTTTAAACATGTCTTGATCGTAGCAGACGAGCATAGTGAGTTCAGCTATTTAGAACGATTCCAAACAATTGGCGATCAAAAAATCAAAGTGTCTGCGAATATCGTGGTTGAAGTGATTGCAAAAGCTGGTGCAAAAGTGAAATATTCAGCTGTAGATCAATTAGGCGAAAACGTTTCAACCTATATGAACCGTCGAGGACATATCATGCGTGATGCGTCTGTTGATTGGGCGTTAGGCGTGATGAATGACGGTGACGTGGTTGCTGATTTTGATTCTGATTTAGTAGGCGAAGGCTCTCATTCAGAAGTGAAAGTTGTGGCAATCAGCGCTGGCAAACAAACTCAAGGAATCGATACTCGTGTGACGAATAAAGCGTCTCACTCTGTGGGGCATATTCTACAACATGGTGTTATTCGTGAACGTGGTACTTTAACATTTAACGGAATCGGTCACATCTTAAAAGGAGCTAAAGGGGCAGATGCGCAACAAGAAAGTCGTGTCTTGATGCTTTCTGACAAAGCTCGTGGTGATGCCAACCCAATTCTATTGATCGATGAAAATGAAGTAACCGCAGGACATGCAGCCAGTGTTGGTCGTGTTGATCCAGAAGAAATGTACTATTTAATGAGTCGTGGTTTACGTAAAGATGATGCGGAACGTTTGGTTATCCGTGGCTTCTTAGGTTCAGTGATCACAGCGATTCCTGTGAAAGATGTGCAAAAAGAATTTGTAGACGTAATCGAAGGGAAGTTGAATGCATGATAAACGCAGATAAGATTCGGCAGCAGTTTCCCATCTTGTTTCAAGAAGTAAATGACGAGCCGCTTGTTTATCTGGATAATGCAGCAACAACTCAAAAGCCTAAAGCAGTTTTAGATAGACTGACTTACTATTACGAACACGATAACGCCAATGTCCATCGTGGTGTGCATACGTTGGCAGAACGTGCCACGAAAGATTATGAAGAAGCTCGTGAAAAAGTTAGAGCCTTTATCAATGCCAAAGAAACAGCCGAAACGCTCTTTACCCGAGGCACAACGACAAGTTTAAACTGGGTTGCCAAAAGCTACGGTGATTTAGCCGTTGAAGCAGGAGATGAAATCGTGATTTCTTATATGGAGCATCACTCTAATATTATTCCTTGGCAACAACTAGCGGAACGCAAAGGCGCAACCTTAAAATATATCGAGATCACAGCAGATGGCTTTTTAGATATGGAAAGCGCGAAAAAACAAATCACGGATAAAACCAAGATTGTTTCTATTGCGCATGTATCCAATGTTTTAGGTGTAATCAATCCAGTAGCAGAGTTGGCAGAGTTAGCTCATAGTCATGGTGCTGTCTTAGTTGTCGATGGTGCTCAAGCGGTACCGCATATGCCAGTAGATGTTCAAGCAATTGATGCTGATTTTTACGCATTCAGTGGGCATAAAATGTGTGGTCCAACTGGAATTGGTGTATTATATGGAAAACGCGAATTACTAGATCAAATGGAACCAGTGGAATTCGGTGGTGAAATGATCGATTTCGTGAATTTGTATGATAGTACGTGGAAAGAACTGCCTTGGAAATTTGAGGCAGGAACACCAAATATTGCTGGAGCGATTGCTCTAGGTGCGGCAATCGATTTTCTAACAGAGATTGGTTTAGAAGAAATTCATCAACATGAAGCTGAATTAGTGGCTTACGTATTGCCAAAACTATTGGCGATTGAAGGTTTGACGGTTTACGGACCGCAAGATCCAGCCCATCATACAGGCGTTTTGGCGTTTAATTTAGATGGCTTACACCCGCATGATACAGCGACAGCGTTGGATATGGAAGGGGTGGCAGTTCGTGCAGGACATCATTGTGCGCAGCCATTATTGAAGTATTTAGATGTTCCAGCGACAGCTCGTGCGAGTTTCTATCTCTATAATACCAAAGCAGATGCGGATCGATTGATCGAAGCAATTTTAGCGACAAAGGAGTTTTTCCAACATGGCTCTATCTAGATTAGATAATTTATACCGTCAAGTGATTTTAGATCATTCCAGCCATCCTCATCATCATGGAACGTTGGCAGAATCAAGCAAGAAAATCGAAATGAATAACCCAACTTGTGGCGATGTGATTGAATTGCAAGTGGCTATTCAAGACAATGTTATTAAAGATATTGCCTTTAGCGGAAGTGGGTGTTCAATCAGTACAGCGAGTGCCAGTATGATGACAGATGCGGTGATTGGAAAGACATTAGCTGAAGCAGAACAGCTGGCTGAAGATTTTTCTCAGTTGGTACAAGGAAATGACGTGCCAGAAGAAGAAAAATTAGGTGATGCGGCGATGCTTAGCGGCGTAGCAAAATTCCCAGCTCGGATCAAATGTGCAACATTAGCTTGGAAAGCATTAGAACAAGCAGTTGAAAATGACGGACAAGGAACCGCAGGACAATTACACTGCGAAGAATAGAAAATTAGTGAGAAATCAAATAACTCGAAACTAATCGTTTGATTCTCAACCTAAGAAAGTGAGCGTGAGATAATTTGAGTACTGTACCTGAGTTAGAAGAATATCAATTTGGTTTTCATGATGATGTGAAACCAATTTTCAGTACGGGAAATGGACTAACAGAGGAAGTCGTTAGAGAAATTTCACGTAAGAAAGAAGAACCAGAATGGATGTTGGAGTTCCGTTTGAAATCATTGGAACAATTCAACAAGATGGCCATGCAAGAATGGGGTCCTGATTTATCTGATATCGATTTTGAAAAAATCAAATATTTCCAAAGAGCTAGTGACAAACCCGCTCGTGACTGGGATGATGTACCAGATAAAATCAAAGAAACGTTTGAAAAAATCGGGATTCCAGAAGCCGAACGTGCGTATCTAGCTGGCGCTTCAGCGCAATATGAATCAGAAGTGGTTTACCACAATATGAAAGAAGAATTCCAAAAATTAGGAATCATCTTTACCGATACCGATTCAGCGTTGAAAGAATACCCAGATATATTTAAAAAATACTTCGCAAAATTAGTCCCACCAACAGATAACAAATTAGCAGCACTAAACTCAGCAGTTTGGTCTGGTGGAACGTTTATCTATGTGCCAAAAGGGGTCCGTGTGGATGTGCCATTACAAACATACTTCCGAATCAATGCGGAAAACACAGGACAATTTGAACGTACGCTGATTATTGTTGATGAAGGCGCAAGTGTTCACTACGTAGAAGGCTGTACAGCACCTACGTATACAAGCAATAGCTTACATGCAGCAATCGTTGAGATCTTTACCCATAAAGATGCCTATACACGTTATACAACTATTCAAAACTGGTCTGATAACGTTTATAATTTGGTAACAAAACGTGCCAAAGCTTACGAAGGTGCCACAGTTGAGTGGATCGATGGAAACTTAGGTGCCAAAACAACGATGAAATATCCAAGTGTTTATTTAGATGGAAAAGGCGCTCGTGGTACAATGCTTTCGATTGCATTTGCTGGGGAAAACCAAATCCAAGATACAGGGGCGAAAATGATTCATAACGCACCAAACACATCAAGTTCGATCGTTTCTAAATCAATTGCGAAAGACGGCGGAGAAGTGAATTACCGTGGTCAAGTAACATTTGGGAAAGATAGTGCTGGCTCGATTTCACATATTGAGTGTGATACGATTATTATGGATGATAAATCGAAATCGGATACGATTCCGTTTAATGAGATTCATAACAGTCAAGTAGCGTTGGAGCATGAAGCGAAGGTTTCGAAAATTTCGGAAGAGCAGCTTTATTACTTGATGAGTCGTGGCTTGACTGAGGTTGAAGCGACTGAGATGATCGTTATGGGATTTGTGGAGCCGTTTACGAAGGAATTACCGATGGAGTATGCGGTTGAGTTGAATCGATTGATTAGTTATGAGATGGAAGGGTCAGTGGGCTAATAAATTTAAAGAGTACCAAAACATTGAATTAACAATGTTTTGGGCTCTTTTTTTGTTGTGTAGTTTAAGAGTAAATGCCAAATTAAATGCCATCTGCTAAAAATTAACATATTTTGCAAAACGTTCCCCTGTTTCTCTAACTTTTTCAGGAGTAACGTGAGTGTAAATGTTCATAGTAGTTTTGACATCTTTATGTCCTGAAGGTTCTTGAACTTCTTTGATATTTGCCCCAGATTCAAAAAGTAAACTAGCGTGAGCATGTCTAAAACCATGTAAAGTGATTTTAGGTAAGTCATATTTTTCAAGAATATTATATAACCAATCATTAGGTGTTTGAGGATAATACAATTCATTGAATTTGTTTGTAAAAAGAAATTGAGTATCTTTAGATGTGTTATAGCCAAACTTGAAATACCATTCTTTTTGATTATATCGCCACTGTTCTATGACTTTAATCGTTTTAACATCAAGGGCGATAACTCTTTGAGAACTAATGGTTTTAGGTTCTTGAATAATAATTTGATTATGCTCGACCATAGCAAGCGTTTTTCCAATTGTTAGTTTTTGGTTGAAAATATCTATGTCTTTCCACTGTAAGGCAAGAACTTCTGATTTTCTCATTCCAGTGAAAGCTAAAATTCGGAAAAAAGTTAAAATTTTAGTGCTAGAAGGACTAACTTGTTCTGTATGGCTCTCTAAATGCTCAAAAAACACCTCTAGTTGCTCTTTAGTATAAAAGTCAGGAAATTCCTCCACTTCTTTTTTTCGGGGCAGTACGGTCTTTCACATGGGGTTAGAATCGATTAACTCCATTTGAACACCAAACAGAAGAACTTGACCGACTACTTTTCTAAAATAGTGATACTGTTTGTATTGATCATGCCAAAGATTAACTATCTCTTGACAGTATCTCACAGTGATTTTATCCAACTTTAATTTACCAAAGTATTGCAGTGCATAGTTTTCAACAAATCGCCGTAATGTAGCTACTGTTGAAGGTTTTACTTTTAGTCGATATTGTTTTAACCACAAGTCGTAAAGCTCTGAGAAAGTTATTTTTTCTTGATTAGTTAATTCACGATTATTTTGTTCAAAATCAGTTCGGAATTGAGCTAAGGCAATTTGAGCTTCTTTTTTGGTTTTGAAACCGCTCTAGTTGTTTTTACAGGTATTCCTTTAACAGGATGAGTACCTAGATATGCTTGAAATTTCCAACGCTTATAAATAATAGAAGTAACTAAGTGGGTAAGAAATATATTTCCTATTTTAGAATTATAGGGATTTGATATAGGTAAAAAGCAATAATTAAAGAAATAACAATCTTTGAAAAAACTACTTTAGAGTATCTTCTTTTCTCAAAAATTTTAATATCATTAAAAGTCATAATTTTCTCCTTCGAGTGGACTAGTATTAGTCCCATTGTAACATATTAATTCTATAAGATAAATAAAAAAGGACTAATTTTAGTCCAGAAAGTGTGTTAATCTTGAGGGAAGAGAAAATTATAGATAGTGATAATATAATTGGAAGTAATATAAGGAGAATTCGTATTGAAAAAGGTATCGGACAGACTGAATTGGTAAAACAATTACAATTGATGGACGTTGATATTACGAGGGAAACACTTGTTAAAATTGAGAGTGGAAAGCAACATATAAAATTGGAGCAATTAAAGAGTCTAAAGAAGTTTTTAGATGTTGATTTTGAAGAATTTTTGGATAGATGAGTTATTAATATTGGTACATTATCGATGTAAAAGACAATTGAAAAGGTAAAATATATTAAATAGTTAAGATTGTTTTTATTTTAAATAGAGTAAAAAAGGAGAAGTCAAGTTGGATATTTGTATAAAGGAATTAAGAGTAAGAAACTACAAGTGTTATGAGAAAGTCGATGTCAATCTAAAGGAATCTAATTTACTTTTAGGTGTCAACAATGTTGGTAAAACATCATTGTTAGAAGCCTTAGAGCTCTGTTTTACACAGTATAAGAGAATTAATGAAGAAATAATTTTTGTGAAAAAAGATGAAGTTCTATCAAAAGATAAATCAATAATTTTAGATGTATTGATAGAATCTAAAGGAAAAGAATTTTCTGAAAAATGGGTTGATTTATTTGGAGTATTAATTTTCGAGGAAGATGAGAAGGAGTATGTAGGGATAAGAACTACAATAAAGTACAATGTTTTGAGAGGAGACTATGAAATTGATAGAAGGGCAATGAATAGTTGGCCAAAGACAAACGAAATGGAAGAATTCCAAAATTTCCATACAGAAAGAATAACTAAAGATATACTAGAAGCATTTCCAGTTTTTTATTTAGATGCTAAAAGAGATATTGCTTCTGAAATGGGTGATAAATATTCTTATTTTGGAAGATTAGTTAAAGATATTAAGCTATCTGATGAAAATTTAGATGAAATGGAAAAACACTTAAATGAAATTAATGATAATATTATAGAAAATAGTGCAGTATTAAAGCATTTATCTAGTTGTTTAAATGAAATTAGTCAGGTGTTAGATTCTGGAGAAAGCTCTGTGCAGATAAATCCAGTTAGTAGAAAAATAAAAGATTTGAACCAAGGCATGGAAATTCGCTTTACTGATAAAAAATCAGAATCTTTTTCAATTATTAATCAAGGAATGGGAACTAGAAGTTGGGCTACTTTTTTAACTTTGTCAGCATATATTAAATGGAAAACTAATGAAATGTCAGAAGATGGGACTGCATTTCACCCAATACTTTTATTAGAAGAACCCGAAGCTCATTTACACCCACAAGCTCAAAGAAAAATTTACACTCAAATGAGTAGTTTGGATGGACAAAAAATAATCAGTACACATTCACCGATAATAGCTTCTCAAGCAAAAATTGAAGAAATAATTCATGTATATAAAAAAGGTGACAATTCGAAAACAAACAATATTCTTGTAAATGAATTAGATGGAAATGAAATACGAAAAATAAAAGAAGAGGTTTTCAAAACTAGAGGAGATGTGTTATTTGCAGAGGTACTAATTTTATGTGAGGGAGAAACAGAAGATCAAGTTTTACCACAATTCTTTAAAGAATATTTTGGCTGTGAACCTTTTGAACTAGGTGTAAATATAGTAGGTGTTGGTGGCTTTGGAAAATATAAACCATTCCTCAGAGTTGCAAAAGATTTAGGTATTGAGCTGTTTATTTTGAGCGATGGTGAGAAAAGGGTTATAAAAGATGTAAAGAATGCTTATAAAAAAGTGTTCGGTGAAATGTCAGATGAACTTATTTTAGAAAGAATAAAATTTTTACCGGATGAGTGCGATTTTGAAAAATATTTAATAGAAAATGGTTATAAGGATGAATTAATCAAAGTTATTGATGACATTGAAAGTACAGAGGATTTTTTGATAACATTTATTGAAAATAATAACGGAAAAAAAGGAAAAAGAGTACAAACTGATAAAAAATGTAAAGAATGTGACCAACATATATTTGAAAATATTGTTAGAGATTATAGTGGTGAAGAAGGATTTTTAAGAGCATTGTTAGAATATCTAAACTCAAATAAAACAGAATATTCTTCATTGATAGGAAAAAAAATACTTGAAAGAGAAGATACAACTAAAGTACCTGAAGTAATTCAAAATATGTTTTTAGAAATATCTAAAGTTAAAGGTATTCCAATTAACGAAATGTTTGATAATTAGAAAGGAGAGATCCAGATGAAGTTAACAGATAGTCAACAAATGATAGTAGATTATATTGAAGGGCCAATTTTAGTGACAGCAGGTCCAGGTAGTGGCAAAACGCGTGTGTTAACAAATAGAATTTCAAATATATTAGAAGTAAAAAAAGGAAAAGTTCTTGCTTTAACTTTTAGTAATAAAGCTGCTGAAGAAATTTCTGAGAGAGTAAAAAATCAGCTCTCAGTAGAAAGTCATAATAGAATTAAAGTAGAAACAATCCATAGTTTTTGTTTAGATTTAGTTTTAAATAGAGGTAATCAAATAGGTCTGGATAGTGGGTTAACAGTGATTGAAGATACAAATGATAAATTAGAAATTTTAAAGAGGGCTTATTTAAACTCTAAGTTGATTCTTCCAGAAGATAAAATATTGAATCAAGCATTACGAGAAATAGAAAAATATAAAAAGAATTTTTTATACCCTGAAGATATTAAGAATGGTGGGGAATTTAAAGATATTTTTGAAACGTATAATAATTTATTAAAGAGCAATAGAATGATTGATTTTGATGATATCTTATATTATTCATATAGGATTTTAATTGAAAGTCCATCAGTTGCTAAAAACTATACAAGAGTTTATAAATATATTTTGATAGATGAAGCGCAAGATCTTAATAAGACACAATACAGAATAATAAGAGCCTTGACTCCAAATTTTAATAATTTAATGATGGTCGGAGATTCGGCTCAATCTATATATGGCTTTAATGGTTCGGATAGTAAGATAATGACTGAATATTTTGTCAACGATTATAATCCCAAAAAATTTTCTTTAGTAGAAAATTTTAGGTCTACTTCAAAAATAATTAAGGCGGCAAGTAAAATACAACCTAACTCAAAATCATTATCAGTTTATCCTTTGGAGGGAGAACTTCAAGCACATGCTTTTGAAGATGAGATAGAAGAAGCTAAATGGATTGCTGAAAAAATTGAGTGTCTATTAAAAAATGGTAGTAAATGGGTAGAAAATGAAATTCAATTAGAAGATATTGCTATTATAGCAAGAAATCGATACTTATTTTCGAAATTGGAAGAAGAATTTTCTGAAAAAAAAATTGATTTTTCTTTTGGTGGTTCTAACTCAACTATAGAGTGTGAAACAATAGAAATGAAAATATTTGAATTAGGAATTAGAATACTCGTTAATCCTTTTGATGATTTACATTATAGACAGTTAAATCAATGTCTTTCTAGGAAAGGAAAGGAAAAAGATTTTTTAGAAGATATTTTAATAAATGAAGAAGTTAATTCGAATCAAATTGATAAAGAAGTTTTTATTTCAATAATTAAGGCTTGGAATACGTTACATGAAAATCAAGAAAATTTTATCAAATCTTTAAATATAATTAGTGATGTTGTATTTGATAAAGAAGATAATGAGGAATTTAAATTTTTGATTCAAGGTGATATTGAATTATGGAAAGAACGTTGGAATAAATACGTTAAACAATCTGTGAAAGGTGATAGAAGTTTATCTTATTTTAGAAATCAGATATCTTTAGGAAAGTTAAATACAAATAGTAATTCTGGAGTTTCTTTATTAACAGTTCATATGTCAAAGGGATTGGAGTTTGAAGTTGTTTTTATTATTGGAATGGTAGATGGGACTTTTCCTGATTACAGAGTAAAAAATTCTGAACAAGAAAAGGAAGAATTAAATAATATGTTTGTTGCTCTTACAAGAGCCAAAAGAGAGTGTTATTTAACATATCCTATGGAAAAACTGATGCCGTGGGGAAGTAGTAAAAAACAAATAAAATCAAAATATATAGATATAATTGATATCTGAAATAGCTCCTCAAAAAGTTAATTAAACTAAATACCATTTAGTTTAATTAACTTGAATCTCATTCATTCTGATTAGTCAAATGGAAATGATTGAATCTTAATTTAAAGCTTATTGATATCCATTAATTGTTAAAAAATCTAATGGAAGGGTCAGTGGGATAAAACTTTAATATGTGCTGGAAACACTAATATAACAGTGCTTCTAGCTTTTTTACTTTAGTTAAATTATATTATAGTCTGTATTTCACTCATCTAATATTTTATGTGCATGATTAGTCATATATAAATATTGAGGAAATGATACAAGAAAGTTATATTCGTTACTATGTCCTATAGTCCTCTTGTGGTATGATAGTTTGGATTTTTATCTGAGAAAGTAGATATTATTAGTTTTAAGTAGCTGTTATCAACATTTTTTACAATAAAAATAGTACAGAATTTCTGGTTTTTACATATATAGCGTTAAGTATTCAGATTTGTATTGGATACGATAAAGAGTGTTCAAAAGTTAGCCTTCAACCAGCGGAGGGTTACGCTTGTTGAGCAGGAGATAAGGTAACGGACATACAAATTGAAAGGATAGTCCTAAGAAAAGAGATATCTTATAAAAAATCAATATAGCTATTTTTTCTTACTCCTGGTATGATTAGATAAAAAGGAGAATTGAAATTGATTGAACCCATTTTAACTGCAATTAGCGCAATCATAACTTTAGTTACAACAATTTTAGGCGTTTTTGAAGAAAAGAAAGCTATAGAAAAGACAGAAAAATCAATAAATAATCAAGATCAAAAGTTTAACAATATAACAACGCAAGGTGATAATTCAGCTATAAATATTAATGCGACTCAAATTCAGCAATCAGTTGTTGTAAAAAATCATAAAGAATATAAAATAAAAGATGAGAAATTTAAGGAGAATCTTACAAGATTAAAAGGGTATAACAAATTCTTTTTAATAGTGTTTCCAGTAGTGATGTTTGTTTTAACTTATTTTAAGAAAATTGAATCAATTGATTACGCCATTCGTATTAGTATAATAGTTGTTTGTTCCTATTCAATTTCACTTTATTTGAGATATGTATATCAAAGATATATAAGAAAAATAAAAAATAGAGGTCATGAAGAAGATGTTCTAAGCAAAATAATAAGAGGGATTGAATTCTTTTTATTTCCTTTAATTATTTTTATGATATCTGTAATAAATGTAGGTGGCTCTATACTCCAAAGTTCTACAGAGACAAACAATTCGGATTCTATTTATATTTTAATAATTTTATATTTAATTTCAGCTTATGTAGAATCTTTAATATTTCAATTTGTAATAGGTAATAATATTTGGAAAATCTCATTTTTTATAAGAAGAATGTTTGTGGTCGTATTACTATTATTTTTTAGTTTTTTAATGTTGCTTCAACTGCTAATACAAGTTCTTTGATATGTAATTTTAACTCAACATGTCCAAATAGACATCAGTGGGATTGGAATAAAAGACCACCTAGACAAAAGGAGAATGGTAGAGATGAACAACCTGCATGATTAGATAATAAAAAGTTATACTGTAAACTTCAAAGAAAAGAAGATAACTTTAGAAGTAAGCAATGACATAAAGGAAAAACAAGTATTATTTCATAACATTTTTAGTTATCAATTTTACGATGAAATGTCGTATAGTGTGATTTTAGATTTAGAGGAAAGACCACTAGAAAAATTTTTCTCTGAAAATGAAGAGTTGTTACAGCTTGGAGAAAAAAAAGCATGGCCTATAATGTATGATTCCTTTGAGAAACTTGAAAATGAAATCAGAAATGCCAATGTAGCTTACCAAGTTTTATATTCTTCATATGAAATGAATGGATGGGTTTTAGCTGAGCGAGTAGAAATTATTGATGTTAAGTAACCTTTATTAACGGGTCTGCCAATAAAATAGTACAGAATTAAAATAGACAAACTAGAATTTAATAAACATTTTGAAGAACACCAAGGTAAATATGAATAGCTTATTTTAGAAATACTGCTTTTGGGGAAAGTTAATAATGTAGACTATTTCTCAGAATTTAAAATTGAAATTCATTGTATTGGAGAGGGCATAATATGGCGACAACAATTGAAGTGAATAAACAAAGCGTTAAACAACTTCTTGAAACAGGTAAAAATCAAAAATTTGTGATTCCAGAATATCAACGTCCTTATGCTTGGTCGGATGAACAAATTCAAACTTTATTTGATGATTTAGTAGAATATACAGAAAATAATAATGAGAGCACATACTTTTTAGGAACAATTGTGTCCTACGAAAATGATAATAATGAGCAAGAAATCATTGATGGTCAACAAAGAATCACATCATTATTTCTATTATTACGAGCATTATATGCTAAATTACAATCAATGCAAGAAACGGATGAATCAAAAAATTTCAAATCGCAAATTGAATCTGCACTTTGGGAACAGGATGAGCTTACGGCGAAAGTCGATTATGAAAAGACACTGATTATATCGAAAGTAATGGGAGATGAAGGGAATGAGATATTTTCAAAAATTTTAATAACAGGAAAAACAGAAGAAGGTGCGAAAGATAATTATTCATCTAATTATCAACTATTTGTCGAGTTAATTGAAAAATACGCTACGGTTCAGCCTGAATTGTTTTATTGGTTTATCAGAAATATTTTAAATAAAGCAATATTACTACCTATTACAGCAGACTCTCAAGATACAGCATTAACAATTTTTTCGACATTAAATGATCGTGGATTAGCTCTTTCTGATGCTGATATTTTCAAAGCGAAAATTTACAACCATTTAGATGGAAAAGGAAAAGCTGATTTCATTGAGTTTTGGCAAAGGCTGGATGAAGAAGCGAGCAATGCTAATGAAAGCATTCAAAAACTTTTCTATTACTATATGTTTTATTTAAGAGCTGTAGAAAATGATAGAAAAACAACAACCCCAGGGATTCGAAAGTATTATTCACAAAATAATTTTGAACGCTTATATCAAGATGATGTCATGGAAAATCTCAAGACGATTTTAAACTTATGGTTAGTAGTGAACAATCGTACTGAGATTGAAGATGAGCCTTGGTCTAAAAATATCGAGATTAATCAGGTTCTTGATGCACTAGCTTCCTATCCTAACGAGTTTTGGAAATAACCAGTTGTGATCTATTATTTGAAGTATCATACTGAAAAGAATTTTGAAATTGAGTTTTTAGCCTTCTTGAAGAGGTTATTCGCAGTTCTTTGTGCTCGTTATATTGTTACACCAACAATTAATGCTGTAAAAAGTGGCATTTTAAATTTGAATGCTGAAATTATTAAATCGGTGACACCAAAATTTGATTTTAGTGAAATTGATGAAAAGGAACTGAAAGATAATATCAGAGATGCCCATCGTAATACAGTTCGTATGATTTTAAAAGTTTTAGCTTATCAACATCAAGACGTGTTACTTCCAGAAAAATGGGAAATTGAGCATATTTTACCTCAAAAATGGCAATCAAGTTATTTTCCAAAAAATTCTGATACAGAAGTGAAAGAACTAGTAGAGCATATCGGGAACAAGATTCCATTTGAAAAGAAATTAAATATTATCGCAAGTAATGGCTATTTTATGAAAAAGAAAGACAGCTATGATAAATCGAACGTTCAAATCTTACTTGAACTAGCAAAAGATAATACGGATTGGGGGCTTGATGAAATTCGTGAACGTGATATTCGCATTTCAGACGAGTTGTTTAGTTTGCTAAGTGAATGGGGATTGAATCAAGTGGATGAATGTGAGCCTGTAGTAAAACTTATCACTATTCCAGAAGAACGTATAACAGCCTACAAACAGTTTATTCAAATGTTTAATTTTGAAGATAACAATGAAAGCCGAGATCAATTTTTAACTATCTCTCATTAATAATAAAAATCAATTGATTGAAATGGATGAAGTTCTTCAATCAATTGATCTTTTTTTACTTAATATTAAATTAGAGTTATCATTTTTTCCCTCGCTGAACCATCCTAGCTACAATCTCCTCACTCTCTTTCAATACCTCCTCAAAATCCCCAGCAAAAACCTGATACAACTGCTGACAAGAATAATACCGCATCCGCATATCCTTCTTATTCCTCGTAACCTTCCCATCAAAAAACTCATCCAAATAAACCAACGACTTCTGCCAAGACCGAAGCTTGATCAACTCACTCCGCACATCCAAAATATCCTGATAAGGTACCGCCTTCAAATTCTGTTCTTTACTCATCACTACACATCCATTCCTAGTTTTTTGAAAAACCAACAGGAAAATAAAAAACGATCAGACCTATCTGTGCCTCATCGTGTGCAATAGTTCGCCAAAGAACACATGAAATCGCCAAAAAGATGAAAGAATCCAGCAAAGAGACTAGTAAAATCAATCAAAATTAAGTACAATAAAACATGCGAGTACTTCGGTACGCGCTATCGGCAACTCGATTATGCAGTTACTGCTGCTTATTCGGGGCCTTGCAACTTGATGCCAGTCAGGTTGTAAGGTGCCGTTTTTTATTTTTCTATTTTTAAACTTGTACATCGTTACGTTTCGTTATCACCACCATCAATAAAAATCAGACCTAGAATAGAAACAAAAAAGGCATTGGCGCAATGTCCAATACCTGAATAAGTCAATAGTACCTTAAAGAAACCTAGCAATCCTTTCTAGTGGTAGCTCAAAAAGAGATACGACAAAAAAGCTAGTGATTCATTTACTATTGGCATACTTGCGTAGACATTTACTGATGTTTTCAAGACCATTTCCATTCGGTGCCAGCCAAACAAAAAGGTGCCAAGGATTAAATTGTCATAAAGTTGAGTGATGTTCTGAATCAGGACTTACTCAGCTTTTTTATTTCCATTCTATACACTAAGTATAAATAACTTGATCGCGAGAATCAAGGCGAACAGAGAAAAAAAGCGAACAAAAATTCGGATTTATTGTAAGCTGCCATTTTTTTCATTTATAAAATGGATTTAATTTGTGATGCAATGTTTCAGAACTTTTGCATCATAGAAATATTTCATCAACTAACATAAAAAAGAACACTTCTTCATAGAATAGCTGATAAGTTTTGTACCATTAGATACTAAGGTGTAATTAAGTTGTTGTCATTAGGCATTAGATTTGGTAGACTTTTATTATATAAACAGACTTTATGTAATTATATGGATACATTTATTTCGGATAATATCTATAAAAGGAGTTTTTTTATGACAGGAAAAATAGCATCAAGTACAGCAGCAGCTCAAAATGCTGTAACCAAATTAACTGGAAAAAATGTAGATTTATCTAAAAAGGCAATCAGTTTTTCTGGAAGTACTGTATCCAGCATGACAGACGGATTGACAATTGCCAATCAAATTGTCGGTGAAGTGAGTAGTCTTGCAGAGTGCGTTTGGTCCCAAGCAGAAAAATTCCCTCAAATTGCAGAAATGATGGAGTATCAAGATCGCCAAGCTGCTCACCAAATGGGGGGTGTCGTCTATTGACAAAGGATAAGCAAAAAATAGAAGCTGATAAAATTGTGTTAAGCAAGCAAATTCGAGAAAACGAGCAAATTTCAGAGGATTTGAAGAGAGAGCAACGGAAGTGGCAGGAGCAGTTAGAAGCAAGTAAGTGGCAAATGAAACAACAGACTGATCAAATCGCTTCATTATATCAAGAACTTGCCCATTTTGGTGATAAGACGGCTTACTATAACCAAGAGGATGCTCAGGATATTTACAAAACGGTTCAAGCTGTCTTTCGTTCTCAGGAAGAATCTATAGAATCTGCGTATAGAAAATCTAACAAACAATTAGAAGAGACTAACGAACTTTTGTATAAAGAGCGAGGGGCGTTAGAATGGTAAAATATATAAGTGCAGATTCCACAGCTTTGATTCAAGGTTTAACGACGAGTATAGCTACTGCAAAAGGCGTTACAGGACAACTGAAATCAGGTAGTCAACATTTGATTCAGTCAGTGGATGGTGAACAATTGTCTGGGGCTGCTTACACAGCAGGGAAAGGCTTATTCCAAGACTTGATTCTTCCAACCGTTGAACGTGTAGATAATGCAGTTGAGGCAATAAAAGAAGAACTCAGCAGTTATCAAGCAGCCGACGGACTAGTGAATAAATGGGCTGTTATTGATGAACAGGTGCAAAATGAATTAATTCAATCGTTTCAACGCCAAATTTCAGTGATTAATTTTCAAATTCAATGCTCAAATAAATTAGGATTACTGGGAAAACTAGCTAAAGGTGCTTTAGAAGCTTTAGTTCACGATAACCAACAATTAGAGCAAGCGCGCTCTAATTTGGAAGATAAAGTAAAGAAAGAGCAAGAAAAATTAGAAGCTTTAGCTAATTTTCAATCAGAAACAAATGGCTTGTTTCGTGATTCATTGACGCAATTAAAGATTGGCATGCAGGCAATAGAAGTGTTAGGGCTAATGACTGTGAATCCTAAAACAGGAGCGTATGCTTTTCCAGAAGGTTTTGATTCTTCGTGGTTAACATCGGTAAAATCAACGAGTGTAACCGCAACAAGAAAACAGGTTGCTCTAGAAAACGGGATGGACGAACTCCAGTTACCGAAAGCAGCTCGGAAATACTATCAAGAAATTATGAAAGAGGCATTGAAGAATGTCCCTGCTGATAAATGGGCAGCAGCTATCAATGAGTTGAATCAGTTATTATTGTTTGATGATGACGGGAATATATTGAGAGTATTACCTGTGAATATGGGTGCAGGTAACGGAGTCATTATCTTAAAAAATGGCGTAAATGATGCAGAATTAACCGCTCAAGCTAACAAAGAATTGAATGCTCAACAAAGAGAACTTTTAAATCAATCTCTGTTACAATTAGCTACAGGAGTAACTACAGCACTTGGAGGACTTGGGATAACTGGACTAAGTTTAGGAGGAACTTATTTTTCTGGAGGAACGCTTGCCTTAACTGGCATCACACAAGCAGGAGTCGTAGCAGGTACAGCAACCACAGGAGCTGGTGTGGCAATAGTTTCGGATGCTATCAGTAAAATGGGTGTGGAAACAGGTTCTGTTAGTTATAGTTTTGCAAATAATTACGGAAATCGTCAACAATCTCTATATCCAAATGGAAAATATGTTTCTAGTCCAAAACATACACCTAATGGCAAGGGCGGTTGGGGTTCTGAAATGGATTTAGGAGCAGATGAGGCTCAGAAAGTTTTGAACGAATCTCAACAAGTTGGGAAACAAAAATATGGATTAAAAGATGGGCAAATCTATGAATTTCAACCTGATGGTTCAGGCGGATGGCATGGATATAAAATAAAAGGAACAGAACTGACCGATAAAAAAGGTGGAGCTGATGTATTGAGAAACTGGTTAAAAGAAGGGAAAATCAATAATTCTCAATATAATAAATTGAGAAGAGGAAAATAGATATGAAAAATTTGAAAATAGAATTAGAAAGTAAAGTCAATCCATATAAAGATGACCCATCTGAACTTTTAGAATTATGGGGGAAATTTGCTATACACTATGAAAATGAGACGTTACTTAATTTAGAGTGGGATGTAGCTAGTTTTATCGAATGGTTTGCAGAGAAAAAGGAATACCTAAAAGTGGAAATATTCCCATTTTCGTTTACAAATTCAATAGCTGAATCTAGAAAGTTATTGTTTGATAAAATTGATGATTTTTCAAATTTGCAAGAACAGTTTGCTTATGAGGATCAGTTGACTGATTATTTTATGAATCATCATTTTCATCTAAGGGGAACCACAACACCAGATTTTTATATAGGTTTATCGCCAAATGGTTGTGGAGAAATATCTTATTACGATAATGAAAAATACTACGTCTATTCATTTGATATGGATAGGTTTCTAGAGGAAACAGACAAAGAAATTAAACAGTTTTTATCTACAATGACTGTGAACAACGAAAATAAAGAGTATTTTCAAGAGACTCTAGCTGAGTACTATTCTTATATGAAATCAAATAATTAATGTTTGAATTGTTGAGGACATAGCAAATGAAAGATAAATTGAAAAGTCTTATTAATAAAAGTGTTGTTAAAAGTAGTGCAGGTGGTGCAGCAGGATCAATTTTATTTATAGAATTTGAAGATACTTCATATCTGTTTATCTGGTGTACATGGAGAATTGAGGATGAAGAAAACGTAGTTGTTACTTCTTCTGATACTATTTTACCAACGGAAAGTAATAGTAGTCCAAATGGTTTTATAGGTGAAAAATCACCTATTCTTGAAGGTAGAAAGTTAATTAATTTCAACTTAACGCCGCAGTATGATTTAGAAATGCTCTTTGATGATGAATATAAATTGCGTATTTTTTGTGACATAGGTCATTCTAGAGAAAATTATAATATTAATTGGGAATTAAACATACCTACAGAAAATATTTCCATAGAAATTAATAATCATTTTGAAGAACACAAGGCTCAATACGAATAGTAGATAAATGTCAATAAAGTAGACACAAACAGAGCGGATACTTAGTGAGAATCAAAGTATTTATCCTCCATTTCATTTGGTGCAGGAGGGTTAAACGCTTGCTTCAAATGATTTGGGCGTTTCAAAGAAGCCTGACCAGTGGTCGGTTTAAATACAGGTTTTACTGTAGACATTTTAGGTAAGTTCATAGTGCTCATTAGGCGATAAGCTCGGCCAATGCTAATAGAAATGCCATAGTCACGTAGAAGCATGCGTCGTACTTGGACCTACTCGTTTTTTAGAGGTTGTATAGATTTCTAAGATAGTCTTTCTCAACTGTTGATTTAGGAGCAATTTTTCCAGAAAAACATTTGTAGTAAGTCGAACGATTAACTTTAAGAACCCTACAAAGCGTAACAACAGAGTGTTCATGACGTAAAATACGAATCGTATTTAGTCGTTCGTTGAGCTTGGCATGAATATGGTAATCACTTGTTTTAATATTAAATTTTCCTCTTCTAGCTGAAGGTTTCTTTTCTGTAACTGCTTGGTCTGTCGAGCCGTGAGGATCGTATCATCATCAATTTTAACTTCAGAATATTGATTCATCCAGCGAGCTACGGAGGACAGGGCGATTCCATATTAATTAGCTAAAGCGTTTTGTGATTTGCCACCTTCATAAAGTTTCACGATTGATTTTTGAACTCTTCATTAAATTTTCGTGGAGATTTACGTTTGTCGACCATAATCAAAATCTCTTTCTCAAATAATGTCTAATTAATTAATAGTATATTAAAAAAACTGTCTACTTTATTAGCATACATGCAACTGTAAAGAAGAGTAGAGATATTAATAAAAAGAGGAGTGCTGAATAATTATGAATAATGAATTTTCAGAAGAAGAAAAAATAAAATATTTTGACGAAATATGCGAAAAGTACTATCGAAAAAATTTTAGTTTAACATCAAAATCAGAGATGGATTTACTAATGTTCAAATTTTTCTATCAAAATAAACTTAAAAGAAAAAAAAGTGGTGATTTCAATGCAGATTCAGATTATCTTTTAAGTAAAGAGTTGGGTATAACGCAAAGCAGAGTAAGAAATCTCAAAATAAAAAAAGAACTTGTGTATCCTGAACAGAATTATGATTGGAAAGAACAATCTTTAAATTTAATAAGTTTTGCTCAATATGATGAGCAAACTAGAAAAATAATAATGAATATACCAGACCCTAATTTATAAATTGAAAATCATATTGAACGAAGAGGACTATTTATAGAAAAGCAACTCAATTCTAAATTACTACAAGTTAGAGTGGAATACTTTATTGAGTTGGTTATTTCATTGGATGAAAACATATTCAGGATTGTAGCTTTCTAGAATGTTTTTTGCTAGTTCAACGGTTTTAGGATCTCTTTTCTGTCTTGCCATATTCTCGCATCCTTTCATTTTTATTTTATCTGAATTTCCTTTACACGAAAAGAAAAACTGTATAAGCAGCTTATCTAGAATTAGCTACTTACACAGTTTATTTTACACTCTCTGTTTTGTGGTTGTGCCATTATTTGTGTACCCGTCATTTAATTACCCGCTTACGAATAAAGATGCGGAATGAATGATTTAATTACTTCGATTGAGCTTTCAACTGATTATGCATAGTGCAGAAAGCCATTGAATAAACAGTTTTAGCTTGATTTAATCTGTACATTATATCGATTATTGAAAGAAGTAACGAATAAGGTATTTTATTTTTTAGCAATCACAGTGAGGTGAGGTACAGTATTCTTAAAATTTGTCCTAATCAAAGTATTTATTTCAAGATTAATTTGTGGTGAGTAAATCTGCGAGCTTTTTAAATATCAGGATAAACTGAGAGTTACATTTTAACTAAGTTAAGAGCTACTCATTTTCTCCATTATAATATTTTGAACGTAACCATTTTTCTTCTGGTTGCGGTTGGTTATAATCTAGCCCATCTTGTACATCTTTAAGAACTTCTTCATAGGTTATTTCTGCATTGAATCCTTTTGAGTTAACATATGCAACACTAAAGATTTCTTTCTTATCAGCATATATAAATAGACCGAAATTCTGAGATTGTTCGGTTATTAATTTTTGATAAAATGGATAAATAATATCTGCATAATACTCAGCATTTTGATTATCTTTAAGTATGATAAAAAAGGTATATTCTGTTTGGTATTTTTTGAAATATTCATCTACAGAGAGGGATAAGTCATTTTTAGCATGACCTGCGCCTTCTAAATCTATAAAAAATTTTTCAAATGGTTCATCTTTAAATAGTGGTTCTACTGCTTCACGTGTTTTTTTTGTATAGAAAGTTTGTGAGTATGTGTCACTTGTTCCTGCTACTCCTGAACCTAAAACATCACCTAAACTACTCTTTTTTTCTTGGGGTAGTACAATTTCTGCTTCTAAACCTTCTTCATCTTTAAATTTTGTTTGAAAGTATTTTATATTTTTAGACGATTCAAGTTTGCCTTCACCGACAAGTGTGAATTTTTTATCGTATTTTTTTTCAAGAAAGTTTAATACTGCTTTTTCTGCTTCGTTCTTATTCTTATAATTTTGTGCTGTATCTTCCTTCATAGAACATCCTCCTACTATTATAATTGAACTGATGAGAGTAAGGCGTTTGAAAATTTGTTTTAATCTTTCCATGTATAGATCACCTTGTTTCTTATAATTTGGACATTAGTGAATGAGCCATTAGCTTTAAGTTGTTGGAAAGTTTCATTTCGTAAATTTGCATCATCGATATAAAGCTCTCCTTTAGTATAAATATTTGATTTTGTATATCCTGGATAGTCTGCTGTGGTATTTAGATTCCAATAAGCACCTTCTGGGGCGTATTTATTAGTATCGTTTGGGTCAGTTATTTTTCTATTAGTTGTCTCATTATAAAGAGAATTGACCATTCGTATTCTATCCTCAGGAGCCGCAACAGGTACCCAATCACTTTGTCCTAAGGTGTCTGCAAAGCTATTTTGCATATTTTGTACAACATCATTAGGATTATAAACATACCATCCTTGTTCACCGCCGACCATTGTTCCACCACCGTATGTACCTTTCCAAACTTGAAAACGATACTCTTTTCCGTTGTGGAAAAACTGAATAACTTCTGTATCTAAATCCATACCAAGCAATGGACCTGCCTCATCATAAATATCCGCAAAACCAAACAAACTTTGAAGAGAATCCTGTTTGGTATAAAAATGTTTTCCTTCTTCATCATAACTGAAGCCAAAGGCAGACCAACCACCACCAACAATATCTTGAAGCTCAGCTAATTTTTTCAAGGCTTCATTTGTTATGCCTTCTGCATTAGACATCTTATCTAAGTAGCCAGGGAGAGTTAATAGTGCAGTTTTTAGAGCTTCTGCTTGCGCCGGAGTCAATTTACCCTGCACAAAGAGTTTCAACCATTCTTGTAATTTAGCTTCATCAACATCTTTGATTGTACCATCACTATCATAAGCTAAAAGCTCATCTAGTGCACTATCGTAAGCATTTCTTTCTAAGTCTGAATTAGATTTTAGTTCCGTAAACCAGCTTTTATCTGTTCCGGCAGGCAATTTATACGTACCATCACTATTAATTGTTGTATTGTTTAATATTAAAATACCTTGCATCGCTAGTTTCATATCACTTAAGCTAGTACTAAATAAGCCATTCGTTTGAGAAGAAAAATCATGCAATTTTTGTAATTTTTTCGTTAACTCATCAATATCTTGTTGGAATCTTTCTGATATTTGATTTAAATTTCTTTGAGCATCAAATAAGGCATCTAACAGGCTTGCTACAGGGTTACGCATTGTTTGATATTTCACAAAATAAGACGTCGCATCTACAGATGCTTTCATTGCTTTCTTTATCGCAATCTGTTGACTTAGTGAATCTTCATCCAAATACCCTTCGTTTGAAATAGAGGAATCTGCTGTTGTATATTTTTGTAATTCTTGCTCAATAGTATCAATTGCCGTTGTGACACGTGTAATGGTAGGAATAATTAAATCGCTAAATAATCCTTTTCCCGCGGTATACGCCGCACCTGCTAACGTGTGTCCATCCACTGCTGAAACAACTCTTTGGCTTCCACTTTTCAATTGACTAGTGGCTTCTTTTCCGCTAGCTAAATTTTTAGATAAAGCATTCATTAATTCACTAGATTCAGTACTTGAATAAATTAGTCCCAAGAAATTTCACTCCTCTTCTTGTAAAGTGTTTCTCGTTCATCATCCAACACCTTCGTTTCTTTTTTATAAGCCAAAGCAATTTGCTCGTTTGATTCTTGTAGCTTTTGCTGAATAATGTGAGATTGTTCTTCATTTTTTCTTAGTTCCCATAAATTTTGAGTATTTCCGTATCGTGCTTGTTCTTCATTTAACTCAGAGAGTTGCCGAAAGCCTCTGTGAAGGTCAGCTTCTAGTTCAGAAAGCACACTTTCTATTTTCCGCTTTTCATTGGCTAAATCATCCATTTGATTTTCTTTTTTTCTGATTTTTTGATTATAGACTTTCTGCTCTTGTTCTGGATTGTTCTTTTCCAATCTAGTCACTTCCTTCAAATTTAATCTGACTATCTCTAAGTGCAATTAGTTCTGCAATTTTTGGGAATTTTTCACTTTGTTTTTTGACACACTCTACTAATTCAGAAAAATCGGTTAATAATTGATTATTTATCTCTATACCTGTTTTCATGCTGGATATGGTACTTTTTCCTAAAGAAACTTGTTGTCCTTTTTGAACAGCAATTGAGGTAATTCCTACAATTGCTGCACCCGCTGATGACGTACTTGAAGCAATTTTGCCCATTGTACACACTCCTTCTAGTATCTATACTTCATTTTACTACAAATTGATATTAAATTTCAATAAGTAAAAAACAAATAACAAAATATAAGTAATTGAGAGCTTTGTTATTTTCTTCTTGTATTATGGACGTTTTTATTCTTTTAATTGTGTAGAGTGAATAGCTTTATTGTCATTAAATTTTATTTTATTACTTTTTAGAAGTTTCTATTTTGATGTTTTCAGGCTATTATTTTGTGAGCTATTGTTCTGTGTATGTATGTTGTATTTGCGCTACATAGAAAAAGTGACAGAAGTGGCTTGTAGGTTGATGAGTAATTGAGGTTCTTCTCCAAGTTAACCTTGAGGGACAAGTTAGATCATTCTACTTATTTGCACCAATAAGATCTAAGTCAGAAATACTTACCAAACGTTCGTCCACGAAAGTCATGTTTTATACACCGAAACTTACGCTGGTTGACTTCAAAATCAATAAAATGCATTGGAATATTTAAATTTCCTAATTACCTAAAATCCTTAATATGACTGATATTTCAATCTATCTCAATCAAAAATTGGTATTGGAAGGGTCTGTCGGCTAGTAACAAAATAAAAGCTAGGAATGCCTATCTAGCAGCGTTCCTAGCTTTTTCTAATGCTCAAAACTTGAGTATTTTACATTTCTTATGGCTATGCAAATCTAAACTACAAGCTCAATTTCAAACTAAACAAAAAACTAGCTTTCGCTTGCCTTGAAGTGCACTTCATACTGTATGCTTCACATAAACAAAACAATGGAGGTGCGTTCAAATGAATGAACGAAAACTTGGAAAAGATTTATCTGTTTCAGAAATTGGGCTTGGAACTATGGGAATGAGCTATGCTTATGGTGAAATACCTGACAAAGCACAAATGGTAAAAGTCTTGCGGGAATCTGTTGAGTTAGGAGAACGTTTTTTTGATACTGCAGAAGTGTATGGACCATTCACCAATGAGGAACTGCTGGGAGAAGCTTTAGCTCCCTATAAGGACAAGGTGACGATTGCAACAAAGGGTGGTATCAAAATCATCAATGGGAAACAAGTAGTAGATGGTCGACCAGAAGAACTCATTAAATCAGTGGAAGGTTCATTAAAGCGTTTGAATATTGAAGCGATTGATTTGTATTATTTGCACCGAGTTGATCCTAATGTTCCTATTGAAGAAGTAGCTCTAACAATGCAAAAATTAATCAAGGCAGGTAAGGTGAAGCACTGGGGACTTTCAGAAGCAGGAGTAAAAACGATTCGAAAAGCGCATGCTATTGAGCCATTGACTGCTGTAGAAAGTGAATATTCTTTATGGACAAGAGAGCCAGAAATCGAATTGATACCAACATTAGAAGAACTAAAGATTGGATTTGTGCCATTTAGTCCATTAGGGAAAGGATTTTTAACCGGGAAAATTACAACAGAGACGAAGTTCGATGTTGGCGATGGCCGCAATGCGTTGCCGCGCTTTCAAAAGGAAGCGATGATAGCCAATCAAAAGCTAGTAGAAGTGATTGAGGAATTCGCTACTAGAAGGAATGCTACACCAGCACAAATTTCATTAGCTTGGCTGCTTGCTCAAAAATCATGGATTGTTCCGATTCCCGGCACGACAAAAATAAATCGTGTGAAAGAAAATATGGATGCTGCGACAATTCATTTATCAATGGAAGAAGTGACTGCTTTGACAAAGGCAGCTGATCAAATTCAAATTATCGGCAATCGTTATACACCAGAATTAGCAAAACGAGTAGGCTTGTAAGGTGAACATATGATAATGATGAAAAGAGAGAAGGAATTGTATGGAAAATGTAGAAGATCTATCTAAAAAAATCTGGCAAGGATTAAAAGAAATGGATTCCACTGCTCTAAAAGAGTACATCCATTCAGAGCCAATTTTCGTGCATATGGGCGTGACCTTAACGAGGGATGAAGAAATTGAAGTGATAAAATCTGAGAGAATTATTTATAAAGATGTTGTATTTGAGGAGCATACTATTCATCCGTTCGATTCAGTGATTGTTCTGTTAAACAAAGTGAAACTCACGGCAATAGTAGGTGGAGAAGAGGTTATAAATCCTTTTGTAGTGACAGAAGTTTATACGGAAAACAAGGATAAGTTGGAACTAATCTCATTTTCTTATACACGTATCAACTATTGATAAATAGCGAAGAGGACAGTTTTATTAGGCTGTTCTTTTTTTGTAGATCAGATATGAAGTTTATCAAAGCTTAAGGTGAAAAACGATTAAGATTATTTTTACTTGCCTTAAAGTCCACTTCATAGTTTATGCTTTTATCATAGAAAAAGAAAAGAGGAGAAAAGATGAAGATATTAATCTTAGGTGCTGCGGGACAAATTTCGAAAATGATTGAACGTAACCAGATTCTAGAAACAGAAAATGAGCTGGTTCTATATGCAAGAAATGCAGCTAAAAGAATTACTCCACTTGATTCAGAAAGAGAACAAACGGTAGATGGAGATTTTTCAAATCGTTCATCTTTGACAAAAGCGATGCAGGGAGTTGAAGCTGTTTATCTAAATGATATGGGGGATCCCAAAGCAATTACGACGATTTTAGAAATTATGGAAGAAACTGGCGTAAAAAGGATTATTAGTGCTACAGTTTTAGGTATTTATGATGAAGTTTCAGGCGCATTTGGTCGCTGGAATCAACAAATGTTAGGCAATAGCCGCCGTTACCAAGACCAAAAAGATTCTGCTAAATTAATTGAAGAATCTGGAGTTGACTATACACTCTTACGATTAACTTGGTTGTATAACGAGCAAGGAAACGAGGACTATGCATATACGCTGAAAGGAGAACCTTTTGTGGGTGCCGAAGTAACGAGACAAGCAGTTGCTCGATTAGTCAGTGATATCTTGGCAGCTAAAGATAATCAGTTCTCTAATCAAAGTCTTGGGGTATACGAGCCTGGTTCTGAAAAATTAGCGAAACCGTCATTTTACTGATCAATTGGCTAATGAATAGTATATTCAACTTGAAAAGGAGTTATGTGAATGAAGTGGATAATAATAATTAGCAGTTTCGCTGTAAGCTTGCTTCTCACAGGATGTCAACTAAATGAAAGAAGTGAAGAAAGTTCCATGTTGAATAATCGTTCAGATAGTAGTAATGTAGCAAGTCGTTCTGGAAATAATTTACCACTCAAAGAAACCGAATATGGGAGGGAGGCCATTTCAGATGGAAACGATACGAACGCCAATGAAGAAGCTACCAGAATTTTAACAGAAGAGGCAACAAGTATAATCATTTACTTTTCCAGAAGTGGGAACACAGAAAATCTCGCTAGAATGATTCATAACCAAAATGGTGCGGATATGTTGGAATTATCAGTCGTAAATCCTTATCCAGCTGATTATGAAGCTTCTGTCGATCGTGCGAATGAAGAAAGAGAGAATCAGGAGTTTCCAGAAATCAGTACAGATATTCCAGATTTGTCACAATATGACACGATTTATTTAGGGTATCAAATTTGGGCAATGACACTATCTAATCCGATGATGTCTTTTCTACTAACAAACGGAACAAACTTATCGAATAAAACGATTTATCCATTCTCTACAAATGCAGGATATGGTGAGGGAGATTCATTAACTAAAATTTCTGAGTTGGTTGCGAATGCAAAACTAGCGGAAAGTTTAAGTATACAGGATGAAGAATTGTTAGCGAATCAAGAAAAGGTAGCTGCTTGGATGAATAAAAATTAAAAATAATAAGGAGAGAATCTATGAAAAAAAACATTATTCTATTGAGTGTGATGATTAGCTTCATTTTATCTGGCTGTCAGTCCGATCAAGCCAACAATTCTTTGACAACTCTCGATACGAATCAACCATCGGAAGTATCGGCAGAGGTTTCAATGGATAAAGAGTACGGCAATGTTTTAGTCGCCTATTTTTCTGAACCAGAATCAGATGGTATGGATGCAGTTGCTGGTGCGAGCCGAGTGACTGAAGCTGGCGAAATTTTAGGGAATACAGAGCAAGTTGCAACCTGGATTGCAAGAAGCATCAAAAGTGATATGTATCAGATTGAAAGTGTGGATGACTATCCGGGAGATCATGATGAATTAGTGGATCAAGCGGAAAAGGAAAAAGCAGAAAATATGCGTCCGAAGCTGAAAGCTTCCATAGAAAATCTGGAAAATTACGATACAATTTTTATTGGCTATCCTATCTGGTGGTCAGATTTGCCGATGCCAGTATATAGTTTTTTTGAAGAAGAGGATTTCTCAGGAAAAACAATCATTTTATTTTCTACACATGGTGGCAGTGGTTTTGCAAATACCGAGGAGATTATTCGTGGTTTAGAACCAGATGCAACCGTTGAGTTAAGCAGCTTTACTGTTTCGAGAAATGATGTGAGCCAGTCGCAAGCCTTGGTTCAAGAATGGTTAGCAAATTTTGAGGGAACCAAGTAATTCAAGAAACATATAAAAAATTTTTTTCTTACTATGAAGTGAATTTCATACTTTATAACAGACCTTGATGTGTATGGCGCATGGCGGGCGATGGAAGAGCTACAGGAGGCAGGAAAAATTCGTGCAATTGGGATTTCCAATTTTGGTGTAGATCGAGCGATTGATTTAGCTGAGTTTAATCAAGTGACTCCTCAAGTGAATCAAATAGAAATCAATCTATTCCAGCAACAAACAGCGAATATTGCTGCTTTGAAAGAAGAAGGCATAATGCCGGAAGCTTGGGCACCTTTTGCAGAAGGAAAAAATGACATTTTTCATAATGAAGTTTTAACAGAAATTGGAAAAAAATAATAAATCCGTTGCCCAAGTGATTGTTCGCTGGTTAGTTGAACAAGAGATTATTGTTTTAGCTAAATCTGTGAACGCAGAAAGAGTGGCTCAAAATATCGATGTTTTTGATTTTTCATTAACAGCTGAAGACAAAGAACAGATTTCCAAGTTAAATGTTGGTGAAAGTCAATTTTTCTCACATTCTGATCCTCAAATGATCAAATGGATGGCTAGCCGTAAAATAGATATTTAATTCATAAAAGGAAATGAAGGAAGCAGCTATGAGCGGAAAATCAAAAAAGGCAGAATCTAAAATGAAGCTATACTTGACCATGGGTGATGTTACTTCAGAGATTGAAATAAATAAAGAGGTCAAAAAAATTTCTACAAAAGAGCCGTTGTCTGTTCCTTTACAGTTTCAAAAAAGTATAGACAAGACATGTTATTTTTCTGAAAGAATAGATCTCGTTATTCAAGCCCTTTTCAAAGAATATTCGACTGAGGGAGACGTTAGCTATTTTCCGTACTTTCAATCAATTGGTATGACACTTGAAGATGAAGAAAAAACATTAGGAGTCATTCGCTATAAGCTTGGAAGCATCAAAAATAATTTATGGAAACTGCAACAGTTGAGAATACAGGAGAAAGTTACAATAATTATGGTTTATCAAGCATAAAAGAAGATAGAATAGTATTGGTTACTCAAATAAACGGAATAGATATAAAGTAAACGCTAGAAATGCTCTCATATAGAGTGTAATATTAACTGTGTAAGTAACCACTAATCCTAGGTAGGTGGTTGCTTCACAGTTTTTATTTTTTAAAATGAAGCTAAAATGTGATTTTATTATGGCTAGAAAGAAAAGAAATCCTGATGCTGAAAACCATTTTAAACGCTTATCAACCTGAATCTGTAGATGACATGCAAGATGCCTTAAAAGATGTATTTGGCCCTTATTTGAGAAAATGCTGCAGGAAGAATTAAACAATCATTTGGGATATGGACCTCATTCTAAAGACCTCAAAGAACATGTTAAGTGCCGAAATGGTTATGGAAATAAAACACTTAAAAAATAAATTTAATGAGAGCCTTTGTTAGAGATAAGGAAATAATGATTTTAGATGAACCATTCTCAGGATTGGATCAACAGTCAATTGAAAATTTACTTGAATATTTAGCCGCTACAAAAAAAATAAAATTTATTTTGTCGTGGCTCATGATAATTATTTTGATCAATTGGCAAATAAAATAATTTAATTTTAGAGATCAAAGGAAGTGGTAGTGTTGTTCATGTTAGTTGTTATTGGACTTTTATTAATAATCGTTGGTATTCAACTTAGAAGAGGCAAATGGTATGGAATAGTCGCTGGGAATACATTTAAAGATAAGCCGATTGAAGTTCAAAAAAAAGGTGCAATAGGAGCTTCATCTATTGCTTTTCTTGTAGGTGGCTTTTTAATAATCGTTTATATTTTAATGTTTTTTGGTATTCAAACGAGATTTTTAATCATTCCAGTAGTTGTAATAGTGATAGTATATTCTATGTTTGCAGTATACAAATATCTTAAACACTTCATTAAATATGGGAAATAAAGAAACTATTTAGTAAGAAAAAGAGTATTAGAGAATCTATAAAAAAGCACCACTAAAAAGCTCTTTGTTAGCTAATGTTGGTGAAGAAAAAATCGATTAGTATGATTCCTAGAGGAAATTTCCTCTAGGCTTTTGTTTTCTTTAAAAAGAATGGCGCTAAAGCTACTACAGGTATTCAAATATTGGAAACAACTGAGTGATCCCGTTTTTTAGATCTTCATCAATGAATAGTAAAGAAATTATAAATATATTTACCTCCAAACGGTCCTCTCCATAGCAACAACTAACATTTTCTAGAGAGCAATAAACTATATATCTGGTCATATCATTATTTTTTACAGCTTCTCCAAGCTATGGAGCCAACCACTTTCATAGCACAGTTCTCAAATCAACCTTAACTCTCGTCCTTTTTCCACGGCTAAGACACGTGAATTAACTTCTAGTTTACGATAGATATTTAACACATGTGTTTTAACCGTTGCTAGGGAAATAAAAAGCGTCTCGCCAATTTCTTTATTACTTTTACCGTTGGCGATTTCTTTTAAAACGTCTAGCTCTCGCTCTGTTAAAAGGGCACTGTTGTTGTTACCCAAACAAAGCGCTAAAACTTGTTGGTGAAATTGCTGCTCATTTACACCTAAACCTATAGTTAATGTTTCAGAATATTCTTTGAACAGCTGTGCAAGATCCTCTTTGTAATAATAAAAAAGACCAAGAACTTCATTTGTTGCTGCATAATAGAGGCTTTCATGGTAAAGGTTTTTTAAGACACGAGGATTACAGTTTCCCCAACGTAAATAGAGTTTAATCTTTAGTAAACTTGCATCGATTATTCTAAAATGAATTTTATTTTCTCTGCTTTCAGCTAAAATATCATCGACTAGTAAAAGTGTTTCTTTGTAGTTTTTACGATCTAATAAAATCATCGCATAAAATAATCGATTACTTAAATTTTGATAATCAGGATATTGGTGAAATTGGGTAATCAAGTTATCTTTTTCTGCCTCGGTTAATTGATGATACTTCAAGCTATACCTTAATACACCAGCTCTAGTCAATGGACTGATTGGACTAGAGGAAGAAAGCTGGAGCAGCTTTTGCACTGCAGAATAAGCTAATTCTATTTCATCGGATAAATACAGGTATTCAGCGTAATTATAACAATAGGGAGCATTCGCTTGTTGATTTGTGTCACTGATTTCACTTAACATTTGGTTTGCTTTCACCAAATTGAATTGCTTCAAATAGACCCCTGTAATGGTTACGTAAAAGCTTAAGAGGTAATTTTGCTTTATTTTTTTGCTTAATCTAAATGCTTCTAATGTGTGTTTTGCTTTTTCCATCATTTGTATACTTTGATTGAGTTCTCCAAGTTCCTCAAAGGCTTGAGCAAGTAATGTTCGACCAAAAAAACTTAGAAAAGGGTTGTCCCAATTTCTGTTCATTTTTAAGGCATCCAACACAAAATTAACTGTTAGTTGAAAGTCATCTTGGTAATAATAAAAAATCGCATTTTTTAATAGAATAAAGGCTTTAGAAGAGTCATTCAACTTCAACTGTTGGATTTCTTCAGAGTGAGTAATCTTTTGTTGAAGTGGTGACAGAGTATTGTCAAAAAGGATACGAACATCATTGATTGCTTGAACTTCGCCAGAGTCGGGATATTTTTCTTCTAGTTTATCTAAAAAGAGAGAACAATAATCATACTCTAGATTGGAGTAATGGTAAAAGAGCTTCTGATAGCAAAAGTCTATATTGTTTAATGCAATTTCTGTCGGAATCTCACCAACAAAATAAAGCGTTCGAAGAGACTCTTGATGTTGTAAGAGCAAATCCATCAGTTGTTCATAGTCTTCAAGCTCTAATAGTAAGGCAAAGCCTTGAAAAAAATCCTCTTCTTTAATGAAAAAGGTCGCTGCATTTTGCTTTAATTCTTGTTGTTTTAGAAAGGGCAGTTGTTTAAAAAGACGAATCAAATATTCTTTAAAGATTGGATGATATTGATACACTTGCTGTTGACTATCTGTACAGATGATCAAGAGATTTTTACTGACTAATCTTGATAAAGTGGAACTGAAATCAAGTGATAGTCCAAGTGCATTCGTTAATTTTTCTGTTGCGTAAGGAAAATAAGCTGTCTGAACTAAAAATAAGCGTTCTTCTTCGGTGAGTTGCTGAAAGATTTCTTGCGTTAAATAATTAGTTAGCAGGTGGTCCTCTTTTTGGATCTGTTTTACAACAGAAAGATTATTTCGTAATTTTGCGGCTGTTATCATTTGTAAACCGCCAATCCAGCCTCCGGCAATTTCAGTCATTTCCCTTTTTTCTTTTAAAGTTAAGGTTTCTCCAGCAGTACACTGAATAAAAGCATCAGCTTCTTCATCAGATAAAAGGAAGGCAGATTCATCGATATACGTTAATTCGTCAGCCATTTCAAAGCGGCTTAAATAAAGCGTCAATGTCTGTCTAGTTAATAAAATGATATGGATGAAATCTGGTGCTTGCTCGAGAAATTGTTCCAAAGAGTTGAGGACAATTGGGTTTTCGATTAAATGAACATCATCTAAAACCAAAAATAGTTCTGTCTCTTCAATTAAACTATTTACAAAGTAGACGACTAATTCATCAATAGATTCACTATTACAGGTCACTCGGAAAAATTCTAGAAATTCTTGTTTGACTTCTCCTAAGTTCTCTTGAAAAATTTCAATTAAATAGCTCCAGAAAACAGAAAGACTATTGCAATCTGAAGCTAAACTGATCCATTTGACTGTTTCAGGAGATTTTTTTGTTAGGAAAGAGCAGATTGCTGTAGTTTTCCCTTTACCAGCACCCGCTTCTAAAACCATAATCTTTTTTGAGCTGCCAATTTCGATTTTTTGTGACAGTTCATTTCGGTTTATAGTGTTTCTACGAATTTCAGGTAATTGGATCCTTATATTGGCAATTTTCTTATCCACATTTCGATCTCCCTTCAAAAGGTCTTTTTACTTAGTATAACAGGTTGGCTATTTGCGTACATACTCTTTTTTTGTTTTTAGAACTGCTAGAGAAAAGAAAAGCAATGTGAGACCAAGAAGATAAAATAGCTCAAAATAGACATTCTTTAGAGGACCACCTGATTCAATGAGTTCAACGATGTTTAAATAATTTTTTTGAGGAAGCCATTTGATTAACCCATCAATCCAGCGATTGCCTCCTTCAAATGAAAAGAAACTGCCGGATAGAATCGTTGTTAGCATTACGGTCATCGAACCTATCATATTGGCTTGATCACTAGTAGAAATGAACGCAGCGATGAATAACGAATAAGCTGTTCCAATCAACGAAATTAGGCAAAGTAAAAACAAATACTGTATAAAGGAAAAACCAATCGTGACACTAAATATGGTTTTGGCTATAGCTAAGATCGCTAAGGTTGGAAATAGTAACAAACCAAATGTGAGCAAACTGTAAGAGAGCAATAGTTTCCAAAAAGATGTAGGAGTAGCGACGATGCGCTCCAGTAGGTGTTTTTCTTTATCTTCATTGAAAATGTACATATTTACAACGGCAGACATTAGTAGAAACATCAATAAGAAGCCGATGATACGGCTTCCTATCGAAGTCGTTTGTTGTTTCAAAGCTGTGTTGTTTGGGTTTAATAAAGATTGCCGTATTTCTTTTTCAAAGGGTTCATTTTTTATTGAAGCTACCGTAAGCTGGTTTTTTTCTTTTGTTATTACTGCATCATACTCTCCCTTAAGCAGTTGAAGCATAGAGGGATCTTCGGTTAAATGAGAAACAGTTATTCGTTGATTGGAAACTAATTCATGATGTTCATCTCCGATAACACCTATGTGCAGCGGCGCATTTTCTCGACCACTCATATAGATAGCAATAATGATCGAGATAACCATTATCCCAAGCATCAATAAGAGTCTTTGATGTTTTTGAATGAGCCGAAACCCATTATTTTTCAATAATGCAATCATACATAATCCTCCTCATTAAATAGAAAAATGATTAGTACTATCGTGGCAAAGGATAGAGCCGACAATAGAAGTAAAAGCGGAAAGAACTGAGAGACATTTTGATCATATATGAATGCGAAAATGGCATCCAGCACTTTGGTTACAGGAGAAACCTCACTGATAGTGACCATCGTTTTACCTAAACTAGCTATAGGGAAGAATAGACCTGAAAGAAAGCCAAGAAGGGCTGTTAAAATACTTAATACCTGATTGGCTGCACCTTCACTTTTGAAGATACAACACATTAGCACACCTATACAACTAAATAGAAAATCCAAGGCTAGGATAAGCAACCACACATACGGCAGCATTTTCCCTCCGAAATTCACATTAAATGCTAAAAAGGCAATGCCGCTGGAAAGTGAAAAGAATATACCTGTGAAAAGAAACGTAGCGATTATCTTGGAAATTGGAATAAACCAGGAAGGGATTGGCGAAAAAATAATTCGCAAGTTTGGCTGCTTAATCCGCTCTTCAAGAAAACTGTTAGCTGAATAGGTTCCTGCATATAATGAACTGAACAAAAGCATTGTGACACCATAGTAATCGTAGCTGGACACGGTCGAACCATAAAGGCCCTCCGTGAGTAAACCTAAAATGGCAGTGAAAAGGAAGGGAAAGGCAATACATAAAATTACCCACATAGGATTGATGATCAAATTGAGCGTATCTCTTTTTAGGATAGTCATAAAACGATACATATCTTCACCTCACATCTCTTAATGAACGACCAGTTAAATCAAGAAACACGGTTTCTAAATTGTCTGCTTCAATTACAATATTTTGAATTTTTTTATTTTGTTGAATGAGTTTAGCGATTATAGAATCTAAATTTTCAACCCCTTTAATGACAGTTATCTTCAATTCATTCTCTTCAAGCTGCACATTCATTATTCCTTCGATCTGATAGATTTCTTTAAGGGATAACGCTGAATTATCAGCTAGTTGAATGACAATTTCCTTTTCATTTTTGCGATCTTTCAACCATTCCTTTGTTCCTTCAGCGATGATTTTGCCATGGTCCATAATAATAATACGAGTAGAGATTTCTTCAACTTCTTCCATATAATGGGTCGTGTAAAGGATGGTCATTCCCTTTTTTCGCATCTTCCGTATGGTAGCTAAAATGTGATTACGTGATTGTGGATCGATCCCAACGGTCGGTTCATCCATGATTAGAAGCTCTGGTTCATGAGCAATCGCACAGGCAATATTCAAGCGGCGTTTCATCCCTCCGGAGAACGTCTCAACTTTTTCTTTGCGATGCTCTAACAAGCCAACTGAACGCAGCGCAAAGTCAATGCCTGCTTTTAACTTTTCACCTTTCAAACCATATAGAGAAGCAAAAAACTGGATATTTTTTTCTGCAGTTAAATCCTCATACAGCGCCAGTTCTTGGGGGACTATTCCTAAATATTTTTTGTAATATAGGAGATTACGTTCTATTTTTTCATTACGATAAAAAATTTCTCCTTGGTCATAATTTAGCAAGCCACATAGAATATTGATGGTTGTACTTTTCGCTGCTCCGTTTGGACCAAGCAAACATAGAATTTCACCTTCGTTGATTGAAAAACTGATGTCATGGATTACTTGTTTTTTCTGATAGCTTTTTGATAAGTGTTTAACTTCGATTAAGGTTGTCATTGTTTTCAGCTCCTTTATCTAAAGTATAAGTAAGGTAGGATAAAAAATATATCAACCGAAAGGATGAAATTAAGAGGATATGACAACCTCACAAAACTCCAGAAAAAATTAATACAACATAAAGTTTTATCTTCTTATTTTGATTTCTCCAAATTATTAAAAAAAGCCTTTGATTTGTTGAATAATGCATAATACAATGAAAATGCCAAGAGATTATTTAGACTAAAGTATTTAAGAAAAATTTCAAAGGAGGGGATTCGAAAATGAAATCAAATCAACAGGAAACGTCTTTGATTAGCCAAAAGCAACAGCCATTTTTAACGTCAGAAGTGGAAAGAGGATTACCTCCCGAACTTGTTAGTCGTTTTGAGCTTTATCCAGAAAATAAGCGACGACCCGTGAATAAACGATTGTTTAAAAATGACTATTTTCAATTGACTTATAACGTAAAAACAACTTCTATGAATGTGTCTTCTAGAGGTGATCTTGTCTATTCGGCGATCCCGTATGATACGGCCAGAAACTATATCCAGCGCGCAGCAATTCAATATTTACTCTACCCGGAAGCAGCTCGTCAGTACATTGAATCCCATAAGGAGACTTTAGAAACCTATCTTATACTTAGTATTTTTCAGACAACAAACAAACGAGTGGATAAGAATTCTTCTGAAATTATTCAAGCCTATGCAGCCATTTTTGAAGATCCATTATTTGAGATTCAAATCCTCGGACGTTTGTTGCAACACGATGAGACGGGGGCGCTTTCTGCCAATCTTGCAGGAAAGTTTTTGTTTAGCGAAAATAGAAAAACGGGTATATCCGGCTATGTTTCAGAATATCTTCATTTTATTGTTCAGCTTACTCAGGCTCTACCTATAAAGACTGATGGGAAAAGTGTACAGCTAGTGGAAGCGGATCTTCAAGGTGTCTTTGTCTCTGAGAATCAATTATCTATAGCATCTGATATTAAACCAGCATTAGATTTACTTCCTCTAGAGTTAAAACAAACGATAGAAAGATCGATAGTTGCAGAAAAACAAGCTCTGCCAGTAAATAATAAGTTGCTTTTACGCTCAGAGTTTGGCAAAGAATTGTCAGAAGTTAGGAAAAATTATATTGCACATAGTGTTGATCCAAAAGAGCTGGAGCAATATTTTGAAAATGTTCATCCAACTGAAAATACAAATATCATAAATGTTGTTTCAGATATTCATACGATTAACGGTGAACGTGCTGTTACAAATAAAAACTTTACAATTCTAGCTGGGGATAGCTCGAATGCCAATGCTGTAAACGAAGATATGAAGGGGTTATATGTTATTGGAAATCATGATCTAACTGCCGTATTGCCAAAAAGTCAGAGTAAGGAAACAGAGGAATGGGAGAAATGGCGGCCATTTTTCAACTATAAGTGGTTCCAAGATCTTTTACAAGATCCAGACAAGTCATGGTATAAGCTGCCTATTGGTAATCATATCTATTATGAATGTGTGAAAGTAGAACTAGAAAAACGATTTCCAGCAATGAATGTGTTAAATAATCGCAGTATTATCCATAAAGGGATCCGCTATATTGGACTGACGATTCCAGTAGTATTGGTGAAACGAAAAAAAGCACAGCAAGCATTTATCCTTAAGGCATTGACACACCTATTAAACAAAGAATATGCTATACCCACTGTAATTGTCTCACATGCTCCTTTGTTTAATGAACTAAGTATGCTTTCTCCAGATAGTGCAGCATATAATAGCGACTATATATGCTCAGAGCCAAAAATCAAAGCTCTATTTGAGGAGTATAATATAATTGGTGCGATTCATGGTCATCATCATATACCAGCATCTACAGGACGATACAAAAGGGTAACATTTGCAGATAAAGAACTATTTGTCGTTTCCTCAATATACTCTAAAATGAATACAGGATTTGAATTAATGGATCTGCTAAATGATATGAAGTAACAAAAAATAAGCTCTAAGAAAGGAGTTAGGAGTCACAAAAGTCGTTCTTTAGATTTTTGTGGCGGCAAACCGATTTCTGAAGAGCTTTTTTATCTTACCCTTTTTTGTGTAGCTGCCAAATAGTCATCAGCTTTTCAAACGTCAATTCTTCTGTTGTAGGAAACGTATGATCTGCATCGGACAAAGTGACAGGATCACCTATACCAATTGAAAGCATCTGTGCATCATTGATTGCTTGAATGCCGGAGTATGCGTCTTCGACACCAATGGCTTCGTCAGGAACAATAGCTAGTTGTTCGCAGGCTTTAATAAAAATTTCTGGATCAGGTTTTCCTTTAGATAGTGTTGTTGGATCGACAATTGTATCAAAGGATTCGCTTAGTCCAAGTCTTTCTAAAATTGTCGGGGCATTTTTACTTGCAGATGCTAAGGCAATTTTTAGTTGATGCTCCTTTAGTTCAACCAACAAACGTGCAATTCCTGGAAGAATATCGCTAGGCGTGATTTGTTGAATCAACTGTACGTAAAAATCATTTTTTTCAGTAGCAAGCTCGTTTTTCTCTTCTTCGCTAAAAGAGTCTTCCTGATTTCCTAACGCTAAAATTCTCCGCAACGATTCCGTTCGATCGACTCCTTTTAGTTCTTCATTAAATGCTTCTGTAAGCTCTATGCCTAATCGTTCACCTAATTTTTTCCAGGCAATAAAGTGAAATGCAGCAGTATCGGTAATAACACCATCTAAATCAAAAATAATTGCTTTTAACATACCAGTTCCTCCTAAAACGTTTTAGATAATTTCGATTTTTAGTATAATTTAGTCTAGATTAAAATGCAACTTTTTTTTGAAAACGCTTGATTATCGAAGAAAAATCTGCTAATATCCAATTATACCGAAAAGGTTTTCGTTAGGAGGTGTTTTCTATGAAAAGTAAATGGATAGTGAGATTATTGGCAGGCGCCATTGATCTTTTATTACTCTTGATTCCAGGATATATGGTGATGACTGTCTTAAAAGTGGACGGATTACTTTATAATTTACTGCCCCAATTATTGTTTGCAGTTTACAATGTTATTTCGATCACATCGTTTAATGGCAAGACAATAGGAAAATTTTTTGCTCGACTTTCTGTATATTCGGAAGAAGGCGGGGCATTACATTTAGGCATTCGTGAAGTTAGCAAGCTATTGTACTTTTTACCGAATATAGGAATGCTGTTTTTAGGAATCAATCTTTTTACATGTTTATTTTTGAATCGCACACTGCATGATTGGATTGGTAAAAGTCAAGTACTATTAGATATTGAAAAGGTGACGTTAGAGAAAGGAGATTCTTATGAAAAACGGCTCACTCGATGAGGTGTTAGTGAAAAATCCGATTGCACACATCAACACAGAGTGTTTGCTTTTATTGATTTTCGCTGCTGTGGGTGCGGGGTATTTACTGACATGGTTGTTAAAAGATAAGTACAATGCTCGCTATTTAGTTCGAGCCTATCTCTTATATGGTATGATTCATTTACTCGTTGGGCTATTCGTATTTAAAGCTGCGTTGGTTCTTGTTATTGGCTCTTATTTGCTAGGCAGTGTATTCACGCTGTTTCGTTCAAATCATTATTTTTACGGTTAATTTTTTTATAATAAAACTAAAACGTTTTCTTTAGGGGGAAATCATGGAAACAGGAATAAAGTATTTTGAAGACAATCAATGGTTGATTGGAGAAGAGAAATTTAGAACAGATTGGCTTGGTAAAGCTGAAACAATCATGTGTTTAGGCAATGGCTATTTAGGAATCCGTTCTGCTACAGAAGAATCGTATATTGGAGAAACAAGAAACACCTTTGTAGCCGGTACCTTTAACAAATTTGATGACAATGAAGTAACCGAACTGCCTAATGTTCCTGATTTGATCGGTATGGACTTTCGCTTGAATAATCAGCGTTTGGATTTAACCTTAGGCACTGTGTCTGAATATCAACGCACTCTAAATTTGAAAACGGGTGAATTGATTCGTTCATTTGTCTGGGAATATCAAGAGATTAAAGCTAGATTCACTTTTAGGCGCTTTGCTTCATTTTCAAATAAACATTTAATTGCGCAAAAAGTTGAGATTCAAAATTTAGGAGTACCGTTAACAATTGAAGTGATATCTGGTATTAATGGTCAAGTATCGAATAGCGGTTCTCAACACTTTACGGAAGGAGATAAAGCGCTATCAGAGGGTAAATATATGCAGATGATGCCGTATACTAGCCAGTCAAATATCTTCTTTGTATTATCGACCGTTCATAAAATTGCGAAAGAACACGATATCTATGACGAAACCAAAAAGAGAATTGAGATGGGACGACGCAAAATCTATAACCGATATTGGCTGGACCTGGATCAAAATGAATCAGTCTCGATTGAAAAAATTTCGTCTATTCATACAAGTATTGACTTAGAAACTAGCGGAAAAACGCTGGAAGAAGTCAAAAACAGCTCCTTAGTCGAACTAAAACAAGCAGAAGAGCTGGGGTATCAAGCACTCCATGAAGAATCAAAGAATGCTTGGGATAAACAAGTTTGGTCTGTTTTACCGATTACGATTGAGTCAGAGAATATCAAAGATCAACTAGCTGTGAATTTTGCGAAATATCATTTACATGTTATGACACCAGCACATGATGAACGGATGAATATTGGGGCGAAGGGCATGTCTGGTGAAGGTTATAAGGGTCATACTTTCTGGGATACAGAAATTTTCATGTTGCCTTATTTCACATTTACCCATCCAGAAATTGCTAAAAAGTTAGTGACTTATCGTTATCTCGGACTTGAAGGTGCGCATAAGAAGGCGGCAGAAAATGGGTTTGAAGGTGCGCAGTTTCCATGGGAAGCAGCTTGGCCTGATGACGGAGAGACGACGCCAGTATGGGGAGCCGCTGATATCATCACAGGCAAACCAACGAAGATTTGGTCTGGCTTTATTGAACAGCATATTACTAGTGATGTTGCTTTTGGAATGAAACAATTTATGGATGTTACAGGAGATAAAACATTTTCCAGAGAAAAAGGGTATGAAGTGATCCTTGACACTGCTAAATTTTGGGCTAGCCGTTTAGAATGGCAAGAAGCGAACCAACGATATGAAATTTTAGAAGTTGTTGGTCCAGATGAATATAAAGAACATGTTGATAATAATGCGTTTACAAATTATACAGCGCATTGGAATATTACTTTAGCGATGAAGCTTTATGAAGAATTGAAAGCCAACGATCCAGAAGTCTTTGATCGCTTGAATAAAAAGCTAGATCTGACGCGTGTCTATAATGAATGGCAAGAAAAAGTAGCTAAATTATACCTACCGCAGCCAAATAAAGACAAAGTCTTACCACAAGATGACACTTATTTATCAAAACCAATTATCGATTTGACGAAATATAAAAATGATGCCCATGTTGGAACGTTATTCCATGAATATAACTTAGATCAAGTCAATAATTTACAGGCAACAAAACAAGCGGATGTCCTACTTTTACTATTTTTATTCGAGGATTTATTCCCCAAGGAAGAAAAGCTGATCAACTGGAACTATTATGAACCAAAAACCTTGCATGACTCATCACTTTCCTTGTCTACACACGCTATTTTGGCTGCTGATTTAGGAAAATTAGAAGAGTCATATGAATTATTTAATAAAGCCTTAGATATTGATATGGGCGAAAACATGACTTCTTCAAACGAAGGAATCCATGCGGCTTCATTAGGCGGTATTTGGCAGATGACAGTGTTTGGGTATGGCGGTGTTCGTTGTTTAGATGGGAAGTTACGTATTGAGCCTCACTTACCAAAAGCGTGGAATAAGCTTTCGTTTGGTATCATCTGGCAGAATAACCCATTGACGATCGAGATCACAAAAGAGCAGATGACCATTGTCAATCATGGCGAAAAAGAGGTAGAAATTGAATCATTTGGAAAAAGCTACACGATTAAAGAAGAAATAATAATAACATTATAGGAGGAATAAAGATGAAAGCTTGGAAAAAAATGATCGGTACAGGAATGGTGTTAATGGCTGCATTCATGCTTAGCGCATGTGGGAATGATGGTAAAAATGCTGGAGGTTCAGAAAGCGGTAAAACTGATTTTTCTGGTGAAAAATTAACGATTGGTGTCTGGGGAGGAAATGAAGCAGAGGAAGTTTCACTAAATGAAATGATTAAAACGTTTGAAAAAGATACTGGCGCAAAAATCGAAAAAAAAGTGTATACAGATTATAATACACAAATTCAAGCTGATATGGTTGGAAAAACCGCTCCTGATGTGTTTTATGTTGATGCTCAAATGTACCCATTTTTCTCTCAAAACGGCATGTTAGCCAAGTTGGATAAAGATCAATTTGAGTCAGATAAATTTTATGAAAGTTTGACTGAAACATTTTCAACGGATGGTGATTTATACGCAGTACCTAAAGATATGTCTACATTAGCGTTGTATCTAAATACAGAAGTTTTTGAGAAAACAGGCGTTTCTGTCGATGATATTCCAAGCTCGTATGAAGAATATGTAAAATGGTTACCAGATTTTCAAAAGAAAATCGATGATGCTTATGGTGCAGGTAAGGTTTTTGCAATGAGCTATACACCAGAATTGTCACGTAATTATCATTTAGCACTTCGTGATGGTGCTGAACCGATCAAAAATGATGGTAGTGCAAATTTATCGAATAAAAAAGTGGTTGAAAATTTAACGATCTTAAAAGAATTAGTTGATACAAAGGCTGTAGTGTCACCAAAAGATGTTGGAACTGGCTGGAATGGCGAAGCCTTTGGAACGGGGAAAGTTGCGATTATGGATGAAGGGAATTGGGTATATCAAACGTTGAAGACTGAGTTTTCAGATATTCCATTCACTGTAAGAGAAATGCCGACGTATAAAGATGCAGAGGGTTCAATGATGTTTTCAGTTGGCTGGGGTAAATATTCAGGAACGAAGCAATCCGAACTTGCTGACAAGTGGATTCAATACACAACAAGTAAAGAAGGAATGCAAACTTGGGTAGAAGGAACCGGAACATTGCCTAGCCGAGAAGATGTTGCAGAGGCTGCTAAAATTACAGATAATCCAGATTTACTTGTCCATTTGGAAGCTTGGGATTATGCAACTGTTTGGCAAAACGGTGTAACACTTGATACGATCGGCAAAGCTTATGAGAATTACTTGCCACAAGCAATTGATGGTAGTGAAAGTTTTGAAAAAGCAATGAAACAAGCAGATGAACAGGCCAATGCAGATATTGATGCACAGTAAATGCTGTTGATAACTGAGGCTGAAACAAAAAAATGAACGCATGCTCATTTTGTTTCGGCCTTCGTTACATTTGTGAAAGGAGTCAACTTATGGAAATTCCAAAAATGAAAAAAAGGCGGACGAAAGGGCAGGCGCAAGAAATCCGCCAAGCATGGCTTTTTTTAGCACCAGCAATTATTGTGGTTTCGATTTTCTTTGTGTTAGCGATAGCATTTGCTGTCTATCTTTCTTTTAATGATGTGAATTTGTATTCAAGTACGTATACATTCAAAGGCTTTGATAATTATTTACGTATGTTCCAGGATAAAAAGGCCTTGATCGCTCTTAAGAATACAGCGACGTTTGCGTTTGTTGTAGTGCCGTTGCAAACTCTTTTTGCTTTGGTAATCGCCTACATTTTAAGTAGTAAAGGCATCAAAGGGAAAAAAATGTTTCGGATGGTCTATTTTTTACCTACGTTAACTTCTAGTTCAGCTTTAACGATTATCTTTATGTTTATCTTCAATGTTTATGGCCCCATCAATGAATTTTTTATGTGCTTAGGGTTATATAATGAGCCGATCAATTTTTTACAAGAGCCTGCTTATGCGTTGAAAGTAATCATGGTGATGAATATTTGGTCGACCGTTCCCTATTATATGACGATCTATTTGGCTTCGTTAGTCGATCTGCCTTCGTCCTTATATGAGGCCGCATCAGTAGATGGCGCTACAGCGATTGACAAATTACGTTATATTACGATTCCTTATTTAAGACCGATTACGACATATGTATTGTTAACTGGGATCATTGGTACATTTCAAATGTTTGACCAAGCTTATATCTTTTCAAATGGATCTGGCGGACCAAACAATTCAACGCTAACGATTTCATTAATGATTTATCAATACGCTTTTGGTCAAATGAATACGATGGGCTATGCAGCAGCGTTAGCAATTGTTTTAGCGATTATAATATTTATGGCATCACGTTTGGCTGAAAAATTAAACGGCGGGAGGTAACTATGAAAGCGACGAAAAAAGAAAAAGTTCTAAAAGGACTATTATATGCAGTGTTGATCATTTATGCGTTAGCAACCTTTTATCCTTTCATCTGGGCAATTGCTGCTTCGTTCAAACCCTTAAAAGAGATTGTTTCTGGCGATCTAAGCTTAATTCCACAGAATTTTACATTGGGCAATTATCAATATGTGTTGGGGCGTTCATCTTTATTTACCCGTTGGTTTATCAATTCAGTGATTATTTCTGTGATTGGAACAGCAATCAACATTCTTTTAAACACGATGGCTGGCTATGCGTTGGCTCGTCTGAATTTTCCAGGTCGTCAACGTGTTTACTATGGCTTTTTGGCTTTAATGATGGTTCCAGCGCAAGTTCTATTGATTCCTAATTATTTGATTCTAATGAATCTAGGTATGCTAGATAGTTTTTCTGCGTTGATTTTACCTGCGGCAATCAATATAGGAAATATTTTTATGATGCGTCAATTTTTCTTGTCTTTTCCAAAAGATGTGGAAGAAGCCGCCGCTATCGATGGTTTAGGCAGATTTCAAACCTTTTTCAGAATTGTCATGCCACTAGCTAAACCTTCGATTGCCACTCAAGCAGTATTTATTTTTATGGGATTTTGGAATGAATTTATGAAACCGATGCTTTATTTAACGACACCAAGCAAATATACGCTGACGTTAGGCTTGCAAACTTTCCAAAGTCAAAATGGCGGCGTACGTTGGGATCAGACGATGGCAGCAAGTGTTATTACGATCATTCCGATTATTATTTTATATTTGGTATTCAACAAGTATTTCTTGCAAGGAGTGAGGATGGATGGAGAAAAATAGTGACTTTATACTCGATATCAAGGAATTACCCAATCGCAATGCTGAATATTTAGAGACACTGTTTGCTTTAGGAAATGGTAAATTCGGGGTGCGAGCTGGTAATCCGTTGAAGGTCAATCAGCAATATCCTGGGAATCCGGGCTTGTTTGTCAATGGCTTTTTTGAAAGTGAAGAGATTCAATATGGCGAATGGGCGTATGGCTATGCGAAGCAACATCAAACGATCTGTAAATTACCAAATCTGCGTGGAGTGACTTTGCGCATTGGCTCAGAAGATTCCGCTAAAGAAGAATGGCAAATAAAGCTGACACATGCACAGCTGGATATGAAACAGGGGGTGCTGTTTGAACGTTACGCTGTAAAGACGCCTGCTGGTAAATCCTTTGATCTGAAAATGACGTCATTTGCTTCGCTGGCTCGCAGTGAACTGTTTGTCTGCAAATATGAAATCAGTAAGCACAACTTTGAAGAGCCGGTTCATTTTACTCAAAGTCTTTTTCAAGAAAGGGAAGCGATCAATGAAAATGATGATCCTCGAGTAGTAAGTAAAGAACAAGACTTAGGGATTGAGCAAAATCAGGATATCTATCAATTTACTACCAAAAATAGTCAAAAAAAACTTGCAATTAAATGGATTAAGAATGATGATAGTTTTGAAGGGAAAAAAGATCAATTTGTCTCTATTTTTCAAATCAGTTCGATAATGGATGCGACAGACGAGTCAGCTCCTTCCTTTAGCTGTGAGTTAGCTGAATTTGATACCCTTTTGAAAGAGCAGAGACAGATGTATCATAACTTCTGGTCAGTTAGTGATATTCGTATCAAAGGAAATGACACGTTACAAAAAGGGATTCGTTTTAATCTTTTTCATCTAAATCAAGGAGCTGGTCGTGATGGGCAAACGAATTTTGCTGCAAAAGGCTTGACTGGTGAAGGTTATGAAGGTCATTATTTTTGGGATACTGAATTGTACATTTTGCCATTTTTCATATATACTCAACCTAAAACAGCGAAAGCATTATTGAGCTATCGATGGACCATTTTAGAACAGGCAAAAGCTCGTGCAAAAGAATTGAATCAGTCCGGTGCTTTATTTGCTTGGCGGACGATCGATGGTCAAGAAACAAGTGCATACTATCCCGCTGGAACCGCACAAGTTCATATTAATGCAGATATCGTTTACGGCTTTCAACTGTACGAACGGGTAACAGGTGATCACCAATTTATTGAGGAAAAAGGTCGTGAGGTTGTTTTTGAAACAGCGAAATTCTGGGTGGATTTTGGTGATTTTATAAACAAAGAGGGTCAACTTGCTTTTTGTATCAACGGTGTGACTGGACCGGATGAGTATAGTGCCTTAGTCAACAATAATTATTATACAAATAAAATGGCACAGAACAATTTGCGCTACGCAGTTGAGCTTGCTAATAGGTATCAGCTATTTGAAAATGAGCGAGAGAAATGGCAAAAAGCTGCCGATCTTATGTATTTCGGGTATAATCAAGAGATGGGATTGACTAAACAAGATGATGGATTTTTAGATCAAGCGCTTTGGGATTTCGAAAAAACGCCAAAAGATCATTATCCTCTATTATTAAACTATCATCCAATGATCATTTACAAATATCAAGTATGCAAACAAGCAGATACAGTTTTAGCAGAAATGCTATTTACAGATGACTTTTCTAAGGAGCAGTTATTAAGAGATTATGCGTATTACGAGAAAGTAACGACACATGATTCTTCTTTGTCACGTTCGATTTTCAGTATCATGGCAAGTCGTACAGGGCAGGTAAAAAAGGCGTATAATTATTTTATGGATACCGCTTTGATGGATGTGACAGATCTTCAAGGAAATGTAGAAGACGGTATTCATGCTGCAAATATGGGTGGAAGTTGGTTAAGCCTAATGTATGGTTTTGCTGGTTTGCGTTATGATCAAGGGCTTAAGTTGACCAACTATTTACCAAAAGAAATTGAAGAACTTCGTTTCCAACTAATGTTTAAAGGAGAAAGGATCGAAGTGATATTGACACAACAAAAAATAGATTGTGTATTGATTCCAAACTCAAAACATACGTTGACGATTAGCGGGAAAGAAGTGCTAATTAATTAAAAGGAGGCGAAAGAGATGCGTGCAACCATTCGTGATGTGGCGAAAAAAGCTGGTGTTTCGATTGCGACAGTCTCTAAAGTTTTTAATGGATATACGGATATTAACAATGAGACGAAAGAAAAAATCTTTGAAGTTGCCAAAACACTGGATTATACACCGAATATGGCTGCCAGAACATTGTCTTCCAAAAAGCAGCAAACAATTGCTTTGATTTTAAATGAACTTAATTTTAATCGGAAATCAACAATGCCGATGGAAGTATTAAACGGGGTTTACAAGTTTACTGAGCAATCTGATTTTGAATTTGTTTTTTATGGAACGAGCACTGAAAAACAGGAATCCAAAACGTTCAGGCAATTTTGTAATGAACATAACATTACTGGAGCAGTTATTCAGGGATTGAAAATGACGGATCCGTATTATTATGAGATCCAAGAAACTGATTTACCAACTGTATTGATTGATATTGTAAGTGACAATCCTAAAGTAGGAACCGTTTCTATAGATAATCAGGCTGCCTCTTTGAAAGCAGTGAATTATTTGCTAAGTCAAGGCCACCAACATATTGGTATGATCAATGGGAGCAGAGACGCGAATGTTAGTATATTAAGGGAACAAGGATATCGTGAGGCATTGCAGGAAAATGAAATGCTTATCAATGAGGCGTATATCCAATATGCCAATTTCGATGAGGATATTACTTTTTTGATAACGAAAAATTTATTAAGCAACCATAAAGAGATTACAGCGTTGTTTTGCGCAAGTGACATTATGGCGATTGGTGCGATGCGCGCTGTTAAAGATATGGGGAAACGGGTGCCGGAAGATATTTCGATCATCGGTTTTGATGATATCATTTTAGCTTCGTATGTGACACCTCGATTGACTTCTATTGCTCAAAATATGGAAGAAATTGGATTTGAAGCAGCAAAACTTTTAACAGATATCATAGATAAAAATGAAACAAATGCTAAAACGCGCCGAACGGTTCCTTATGAAATAAAATACCGTGAAAGCGTAAGTCCAAACAAATAAAAAATACTGTTATGACACTGAACATGATTCAGAGCCGTAACAGTATTTTTTTGCGTGAAACCAGAGTGATTTTAAAAGGCTATTTTATATGGACTTTTGCAAAAAATTCTAAGTTAATATGCTAGTACAATAAATAATATTGTATAATTAATAGAAAGTTCTGTTAAAGGAACGTTCTATTATTGATAAAAAAGGAGAGTTCTATGGTTGTAAAGCAAAATATGAAACTGGTATTTTTCATTTCAGTGATTACCATGGTGTTGTGTTGGGAAATATTATATTTTTCTCTCGGAGAAGGATTCATTATGGGGCTGTCCATTTGTACTAGTTTTTATTTTTTGAAAGGCTGGTATGTGAAAACAGCTCATGTGACACGATTTTTCAATCAACCTAAGCGCCGAGCGTACTTATATGGATTGCCGGCTATTCCCATACTGTTATATCTATATACATTGAGAACAGTTGCCTCGTGGGATGTCGTAGGAGAAATGGCTTATATTATTATGTATTTATTTTTAGGGATTGCTTGGCTTGCTTTAAGCTTTGATGGGATGCTATTATTGTGGTCTTTTTCTTATGAAGATGATGTTTTAATGAGTAAAAATAAAGCAGCGTTAATCTTGATGACAGGGGCCATTGTGGGGAGTTCACTGATTTATGCAGGGGCTAATATTGGTGATGGTCCCGGCTGGTGGACAGTTGTGTTTGCTGGTGGCTTAGGCACGGTTTCTTGGTTGGTTTTAGGTATGTTGATCAATCAAACAACTACAATCATCGAATCGATCACAATGGAGTATGACACCAATAGTGCTATTCGTTTTTCTACTTATTTAGCAGCTTCTGGCGTGATTTTGGCGCGTGCTTCATCAGGGGATTGGACGTCTTTTTCAATGACTGTAAAAGAATTTATGGTGGGCTGGCCGGTGCTGCCTTTAGCAGGATTAGTGATTTTGATTGAACGGTTTATTTTTAAGCCCCAAACGACTAATACTGATGAAGGAAATACAAAAATAATGTCGATCGGAGTATCAGTTTGCTATATCTTGTATGCGATTGTTACATTTACGTTGCTGATGCCGAGAGTTTAGGAGGTAAACTGTGAAAGGAAATATTCAATTATTGAAAGTCCCTGAGCATGATTATTCAGATTATCGCTATGAGGTGATTTTTGAAGCATATAAATGGGATCCACAAGTAGAGGATGCAAATACAGTAAGTGAGTATGTTGCAGTATTGGACGAGCATGCAGTTGAAGAGCTGACTAATTTAGCCGAACAGCTGGCACTTGAAACGACAGCCATGGAGCTGGAACTGTTGGACAATCTGGAATATGCAAAAGAGCTAGGTTTGCCTAAAAGCATGTGTCGAGGAATGAAAAAGGCAAAGGACTATCAAAAAGAAAAACATGTTCGCTTGATGCGTTTTGACTTTCATCCAACAGACCAAGGCTGGCAGATTTCTGAAGTTAATAGCGATGTTCCAGGTGGTTTTGCTGAAAGTTCGATTTTGCCAGAAATTGCGGCTCGTTTTTTTCCGGATACGGAACCTTCAGAAAATTTTGGGAGACATTTATATCAAGGGTTTGAGAAACGGATTCAGCCAGGCAGCACTATCGGTTTTGTTCATGCTACATCGTATGCAGATGATCGGCAAGTTATGCAGTTTATGGGAGATCATTTTGAGTCTAAAGGCTATCGTTCAGTCTATTTAGCACCTGATGATGTTAAGTTTGAGCAGAAACAAGCATATAGTGTTTTAGAGGATCAGCCACAGCTTTTATCAGGGATTATCCGTTTTTTTCCTTTAGAGTGGATGCCCAGATTACCCTTTTCAGCAGATTGGCAAGGCTACTATTCTACAACTACACCTTCGTGTAATCATCCAGTTGCAATGTTGACGCAACCAAAAAGTCTGCCCTTAATTTGGGATAAGTTGAACGTAGAGTGTCCGACATGGCAGAAATTATTACCTGAAACAAAAAAGGCTTATGAGTTAAGCTACGAAGAGTCTGACTTTATTTATAAACCTGTTTTTGGCCGTGTTGGCGGCGATATCACTATAAAAGAGGCAACCAGTGAAAAAGAATTTAAACGAATCAAAAAAGAAGCTCTAAAGAGAAAAAAAGAATGGGTGGTTCAAAAACGATTTAACAGTCAGCCTATAAAAACAGACGACGGCAAAGAATTTCATCTTTGTATTGGTGTTTTTGTTGTAGATGGTGTCTTTTCAGGATTTTATGGACGGATAAGTCCTTACGCCAGAATCGATGAAAAGGCTAAGGACATTCCAATCATTATAAGGAAATCCAGCGTTTAGCACGTATAAATCAGAATTTGACAAGAAGTACAAGGAGGAACCATGAGCAAAGAACTAGAAGTATATAAAAAATGGGCGCCCGATACAGCATTATGGACCCAATGGGTAAAGCCGGTTGTTTTTATGAATATGAATGTGTCATCAACAACGACAAAAGGAACGATGCCTAAAAGCACTGTCTCATGGACAGATTATCAAGCAGATCGAATGCTGATCGTTGATTTACCAAGCGATGAAGGAATCAAACAAGGCTTGGCTCTAGCAACGATCGGTTATCGTCCGATACCCCTTTATAATGGTGTGCCAGGTGGACGTAAAGCTGTTGTTTCAAACCAGAAAATTGTTGAAGGATTAAGCAAAGGTGCGGAAGTATTAGCGAACATTGAGCTGTCCAATAAGGCAAATCCTGTTTTTCTACTAGATAGTAATCGGTTAAAAGGAAACAAGAAAAAGCCTGGTACTTTTGATAATCGGTGGTGTGTTGTTGTACAAGATATGCCTTCTGCTAACTATTTGAAAAGACAGGGGATCAAAGAGATCGTAGTTCGAACGGAGGGCCTGCAAAAAGATTTATCATTTATTCTGTATCATTATCAAAAGCAAGGAATTTCAATTTATCTGTGTGGCAGTCAGGAAAGAATCAAATTGAAAAAGGTTCCTAAACCAAAAAGTATTCGTTTATTTTACCGCTTTTTATTACTCCTTGGGTTTACCAGAGGAGCGACAGGCGGCTTTGGAATGACGATTCCTGAGGTTAGTTCTGGCGGTGGAGGATATCGAGCTGGTTAATGCTTAGTGAGGACCAATAAAAATAAATCAGGCTGAGATGTAATTCATAGAATTATCTCTCAGCCTGATTTATTTCAAAAAAACGGTGGTAAAGCATCAATCCTTCTCTGAGGGCTCAATCGTTACCTTGTATTCATAAACGATATCATCATCAGAAATTAGTTGTTCAATTTTATTAGGCTCATTTTCTATTTTATTGATGATATTTTCTTTATCGGTATAAACACTATAGCCTAAAGTGCTACTTTTCTTTGTATCTGAATGTACGTTAGGGATAAAGCTGCAAAAGCTTTTTTCATTAGCAGAGCTGCCTGAGTTGAAAAGTGAGGTAGCATCCGCATAAGTTAAAAGTTCATGCAAGTTCCCGTCTTTTTTGAAAATAACAAGGAGGGTATTGGTTTGGCTTAAATGTGATGTAAGGCTATCTTTATCATTTGGAAAAGCTAAAAACGGTTGGAAATCTTCATTTTTTGATTCATTATTAAACGCTCGTTTTCTAGATAGTTCGACATAGATTGGTTTCTTGTTGGCGCTTGTAATAGTAAAATAATGGAAATCCTGCGCACCTTCAGATACTAGCGTTTGATGTAGTTTGGTTGATTCGTTTGATAGCGCTTTCGTTTTTGGCTGTTCAACAATGATTTTTTCTGAGTCATTGTTCTTAGAAGTAGAGTATAGAACAATGAAAACGGCAATTGTCAGGATAGAAGCAAGTACAACAAAGAGTTTCTTTTTCATCTAAATCGCCTCCTAGTGGATATATCTTTCTTTCTCTATTATAGTTTAATGGAAAAAATATGACAATTGTATCTGGAAAATGATTTAAGCCATTGCATGTTTTGATTTTTATGAGTAAATAGAATTTGTATTGAGCATAGAATACGGCTAAAGCTACTGCTGTTAAGCTCTGTTTGGATACGTAAGCTTTAAGGGCAGTTGGAAGAATAGAAGCTCAAGATATCAAGCAGTTTGTAGTATTTGCATCGTAAGTCACAGTGTGATAACTATTTAAATTGCTACAGATGGCATAGCCAAAAATTATATATTATTTCATTAAAACAATAAAAATGCCTTCAAAACTTGTATTTTACAGTACCAGTTTTTAAAGGCATTTTTTATTGTTTGCATTAATTTACTTTAATATGAAAAATGTTGAACTTAGATTACAGTTCTTCTTCTTTTTGTGTATGAATAATTTTATACACGGAAGGAAGAGAAAGCCTTGTTTTTTCAGCAATTTCCGATACTGAAAAAGAGTGACTTTGATACATTTTGATAGCCAATTCACGTTCTTGCGTTTTTGGCGGTCGTCCTAAGCGTTTTCCATTTTCTTTAGCGACTTCTAAACCTGCCATTACTCGTTCACGAATCAGTTCCGCTTCCATTTCAGCAAAGGCGCTCATAACTGTAAAGAAAAATTTCCCCATTGCCGTAGAAGTATCAATATTGTTTTGAATGCTGACAAAATGAATTCCTTTTTGATTGAATTCTTCCAATAGAGTTAACAATTGTTTTGTTCCCCTAGATAAGCGATCTAATTTAAAAATCACTAATGTATCTCCCTCCTTCAATAAACTCAATGCCTTATCTAGCTCTGATCTAGAGGTTTTTCTGCCACTCTCATACTCTTTAAAAATGTGATCAACGCCATACTTTTTTAAAGCTCTTTCTTGAGAATCGAATTTTTGGTGATGGGTACTCACCCGCATATAGCCTATGACAGTCATTGGCCACACTCTCCTTAACATTATTCCAACTGAATCCTTATTTCTCCTTTATTTATAAAAAACCATTGACGCGGCTTTATTTTTATAATAAACTATTGTTTTTTTGAAATTGTCATTTTTGTTATTTTTCTAAAAATATAAAAATAAGAATCGCGTAGGGACGGTATTTTTCCGACTCGGCGCTTTTTTTGTGTGCATATTATTTGCCATTTACTTTAACAATTGTTTTTTTGAAAGTTTCTTTAAAGGAAAAGCCCAGTGTATAAAGGCTATTGTCATAAAAATTAGCTTTATTTTAATTCGAAATCGAGAAATTTTGAATTATAAAATAACAACTATCAAAAGATGGATTTTGAGGAAAGTCTAAATATGCGTGTAGAACGTTGGAGGGGAACTTATTGGAAGTAGCTAACAAAAGAAAAATTCAAAAAAAGAAGCGGGCTACTGCAACGAAAAAGAGTTCTGGAAAGAACGTAAAGAATTTAGAGAATAAGCGAAAGTCACCTAAAAAAAAGACAACGACAAAAAAAGGCCAGACTAAAAACAAACGCAATACGAAAAAAAAGTCTGCTCCAATTCGCTCACTAATAATGAACAGTTTGTTTTATGGCGTGATCTTATTAATGGTTATTGGCTCTCTCATTTTTGCTGTAAGTAAGGATCAAAATAAAAGTTTTCTTGGGTATCGTTTTTTTGGTGTTTTGACTGATTCAATGGTGCCAAGAGATCCTAAAACGCAAAAGGGTGGGTTTCATGCAGGTGATGTGATTATTGTAAAAAACATTGCAGGTGAAGATGCGGAAGTGGGAGATATCATTACTTTCCGTCCGAATATCAATAGTAAAGCATTCTTAACACACCGAGTGAAAGAAAAATTGGATCATTTAGATAATCATGAAGGAACCTATTATATCACTCAAGGGGATGCCAATCTTGTGGAAGATACACCAGTCAATTCAGAACAGGTAGTTGGAAAGAAAATAGCTGTTCTTCCTAAAATTGGTGGCATTCTAAATTTTATTACCAATAATCTTTTATTATCAATTGTTTTTCTATTTTCAGTTTTTGGGTTTATTACGGTAATGAAACATTATGTACTAAACAAATAATTATGGTGTTTACTTTTTAATCTTCTAAGTTGAAGAATAAAAAGAAAATATAAAAAAAGTTTTTACAAGGAGGATTTTTCACAAATGAAAAAAATGAACAAGAAAAAGACAATTGCTGCGGCTAGCGGTTTTGCATTGCTGGCAATTCTAGCAGGAACATTTGCCTGGTTCCAAAGCTCAGATAGCGAAACCAACCACTTTGAAGGCCAAATTGCTACGGGAGATGACATTGAGGTAGTGGAAACATTTACACCACCTACCGATTGGGAAGGAGAAGTAGCGAAAAAAGTTACAATCGCCAATATTGGTTCGTTTGATCAACTCGTGCGGGTAACCTTTGATGAATCTTTAGCAAAACTAAAAGATCATGAATCTAAAAGAATTACAACAGGTACAGCTTTAGAAGGAAAGACATTGGCAAATACTTATTTAGTTCCAGGTACAGCGTTGCCAACATCAAGTGATTTTACTAATTCAACATTTGAAGGCGGCGCGCCAACGATTTCAGTTTTAGATGGAGCATTCACAGGTACGTATACGCTGAAAGCAAAAGAAAGTAAAGTGACAGAACCTACAGGGGAAGTTACATACACTTATCGCTATGTTTGGGAAAGAAATGATGGGGAATTATTCCATGCTTCAGGTATTACAGGCTTTGACAGAAATGCTTCTGATGAGATCAAGATTCGTAGCGGGGCAGCTTCATTAAGCTATGTTGATTTAGAATATGCTGCTGCAACGACTGGAGACTGGACAACTGATCCATACAACCCAGCTTTCACAGCTGTGGGTACCGATGCTTGGAATGTAAAATCAATGATTGACAACAATATTCAAATTACATTCAACAATATTACGGATGATCCAACAACTCCTAACAAGTGGTATTTCAATACTGCGGATGGTTACTTCTATTACACAAGTGTTGTTTCTGCTGGGAATAATACAACTCAAATCATTAATGCTGTTGCTTTAGTAGGAAACTATGATAACAGCTATAGTAAACTAAAATATGATTTAACAGTAAATGCTAAAGGTATTCAAGCCTTCCAGGGCGCTGTGGATGAATGGGTAGGAACAAGCAACACTACATTATCAGATGCACTAAAAGCAATTACACCTGAAAAATAAGTATAATAAAAACGTTTGATGAGTTTTACTAGGGGGAAGAAGAATGAAAAATGGGCAAAAAAGAAGAATTGTTGGTAATGTTCTATTTATATTAATCATATTTACTCTTTTTTGCCCAGTGTTTGCAAAAGCAGAGTCTCTTCCTTCTGGTATGGTCATTGGTGACGATAAGGCCTTTAAAGTACAAGCAGATGGAAAATATTTAATTGAAATCAATGATATTATGCCAGGCAAACAATGGGAAACAACGATTAACTTTTTAAATGTTGAGAAAGATACTAGCTACTTAGTCACATTTTATTCGAGTCAGCCTGATTTCATTGAAGGGAGCATAAATCTAGCTGAAGCAGTGCAAATGCGTCTGGTTTATGATGGCAAAGAATTGTATAAGGGACCTTTATCTGGCAAAAGCGATACAGTAAATCTACAAAATAAGGCGCAGCCTCTGAATCTGGGGGTTTTAGTGAGTGGAGAGACAAAAGTATTAAAGGTGTATTTTGAATTAGATGGAAATAAGTATGGAAATAGTGAATTCTTTGAAAAAAATGTAGTGGAAAACGTTTGGTATTTTAGTGCGGTAAAAGCGACGCTACCGTCAACCGGAACGGATGATAGTGACGAAGAACAAACGTTTGTCGATCAAATCAAAGAGTTATTACGCCTCCCATCAACAGGTGAAGAGTGGAAAAACGCTCTATTAATTATGTCTTTAGGATTATGCTGCATTGTACTGTTTTTATTGATTATCAAACATCGTTATTTGCAAAAAAAGAAAAATGAAATTGGGAAATAAATGTATTTCTTAGAACGATCAAATTATTAGGAGGACCAAAAAGATGAAGAGAAGCAAGCAATTCGCCAATCTTTTAAAGCAAAACTTGACAAAAAATCACAAACTGTTTCTTTTTATTGCAGCGCTATTCTTTTCTAGTTTGATGGTTTTAGGAAATACGTATGCTTGGCTAACAGCTGAAGATGATAAAGAAAATCATTTTGAGGGAGGCATTCTCTCAGTTGAAATCATAGAAGATTTTGAACAAGTGAATCAATGGCGACCGGCAAGAACAGAAAAGAAATTAGTTAAAGCGAAAAATATTGGTAGTGTTCCCTCCTTTGTAAGACTATCCTTTTATGAATATATCGCTTTATTTAAAATCGATACGACTGATCAAACTGGTAACGGTCATCTGTTGACAGTTCCTAATGAAAAGGCCCCAACCTTGATTTATGAGAATAAAGAGACATGGAAAGCAGCTGCCACTGCAAATGGTACATATGATGCTGGTGGAACATTTTATGTCGTAAAGGATGCCTATATTTCGGACAAAACAACAGGAACAGACATGTTTAAGATGAATGATAGTCAACGTGAGAACTCTCTTTTAAAATGGTTTAAATTAAACGTTTCTGAAGATGTTTATTTAAGCAAGCCAGCAACAGGCACAAAAAATTATTGGTTGTATAAGGATGGTTATTTCTACTATTCAGAAGTTTTAGAGTCAGGGCAAACGACCTCTGCTGTTTTGAACGATGTCACCTTAAGCGCCAGTGCGCCAAATAGCTATAAAGGTTCAGTGTATGAAATCGATGTGGAATTAGATGCACATGATACAACAAAAACAATCGTATCAGCATGGAATATATCTGAAACAGGAGAAATTTATGAGATGTATAAAGAGTTCATAAAAAATAAGTAGGAGGAATAGAAAATGAAAAAACGTAAATACTTCTTGAAATCTCACGTCGTTATTTCACGATTAAAATCAAAAAAGTTTTTAATCCTACTACTTAGCACATTAACTATCCTCGTTTGTCTAGGAATCGGAATGTACCAAACCTATGCAGCTTTGACAGGACAAGATTCAAAAGAAAATAATTTTAAAATTGCTGATTTTAAAACATCGATCGAAGAAGATTTTCAGCCAAGTAAAAAATTTGAAGCAGATATCGACTATAAAAAAATAGTACGTGTGAAAAATGATGGAGAAGATCTAGCCTTTGTCCGTGTCCTTGTTTCCCCAGTAATTACGACCAAGGACACGATGACTAATCAAACGATTTTGTTGCCTGCAACAATGAATGGGTCAGCACCCGTTTTAAGTATTGACTTTAACGATGTGGATTGGATTGATGGGCAAGACGGTTTTTATTACTATAAACAAGCATTAAAAACAGGAGAAAAGACGAGCTCCCTATTTGAAAAAGTACGCATGAACAGTCAATCGATCGATACCAATTACACTGGTGCGATATTAACGTTTGAACTAAAGGTAGAAAGTGTTAACACAACTGCTTATGCCTATAGGGATGCCTGGTGGAATGGACAAAAACCGACAGTTGGAGTGCTATTACCTATCGATCAAGTATTAGAACCGCAAGTTATTAAGGAATAGAGGGTGAAAAAATGAGAAAAAAAGCAATGTCAAAAGCTAAAGTATTGATTGTACTTCTTTTCATCTTATTAGGCGCCTTCTTTTCGAGCAATCTGCTATCAAGTTCTCAACAAATTATTAAGGCAGAAACTAAAAGTGAGTTAGCACCTGGAGAAGTCAGAGTAACAAAAAAGGTTACGCCTGTTGACGGCATGGTCAACCAATGGGATGTGACCGTTGATTTGGAAGCGAAGAATCATTTTCCACCACCATCTCAAGATATTTTTATCGCTTTAGATGTATCTGGCAGTATGTTGGGCATCGTTTCGAGTACGGGAAAGACAAGACTAGAGATGTTAAAAGAAACAGCTAAAACATTTGTCACTGAAGTACTGCAAGATGGCTATGATAATCGTGTTGGTTTCTTACTATTTGGTCGTGAAGTAAACGACATTGTATCTTACAAGACTTCCTCACAAAGAGATGAACTTTTAGCTTACATTGATAGTATATCAGTGAAGACAGGAGATGGAACGAATATTCAGTTAGCGTTAAGAAAAACAGCGGAGGAGATGAATGATCCTTCCAATGCTCGTTTGACTGGTGTAAGTGGAGGAGAAGTCAGTCGTAGTATGATTTTACTTTCTGATGGTGTTCCAACAGATAGTGCGCTGCCTGTAGATGAAAAGTGGATGATTCCTTATACGAATAATAAAGTTAATATGGATTTCTTCGGAGTTTATAACAACAAAATTATTCAATATGAAACCATTGATTCAATTGATGCGTTTGATTATGATAAAATCGTTCCTTATCAGGGTTCGGCTGGAAGTTATCGCTTTAGAATGATCAATGGTTTTGGATTTGTTGCGCCTCCAATGACAAGTGACAATATTACACCAGAAGTTAAATTACAGTATCCAGAATTGATTAATAATGAAGTATATCGTTTTTTTAATCATTCAAATAGTACAATTGCAGAATCTAAATTGATAAAAGATATGGCGTTTAGCAAAGACACGTCAAAAAAATTGCTGGATGAAATCTATACGATTGGTATTGATCTTTCATTGACCTCTTCTTCAGAGGATGTTGTCCAAGTGGCTGAAAAGACGTTAAAAGAAGTAGCGACAAATGGAAATAACTATAATGCCGATACGGACGAAGTAGAAGGGATTCTTAAAGAAATCAGTGAAAAAATGATTTATACTGCTCAACAAAGTAGCTATACAGAAAAAATAGTAGAAGGTTTTGAAATTGAAGGAACGTTAACGAATACCAACGTCTCTCAAGGAAGCATAACCTATAATTCAGCAACAAATGAAATTTTTTGGAATGCTGGAACATTAGCTACGCCGATTCCAAGCAATAAAGAACATATGAAAGCAAGCATGACCTACCGTGTAAGTGCGAATAATAATGTGTTGAAGCCTGGAATTATTACGAGTGATTATGCAAATATAGCAGGTAAATCAACAGTGATTGGCCGCAATTATATGTTTGAATACCTAGATTTCGACCAGCAAAAGCAAGGTGTTGATACTACTTTTGGATCAGTAAAACCCATTATTGTTCATTTAGAAAAGAAGTTGTTTGATGCAAATGATAATCCAATCACAACGAGTGATGAACGCTTTAACGTGAGTTATGAGGACAAAGCACTCGCACCTGGAGAGATTAATTATACACAATCAGACCAGTTCCAAATAAAAGCTGATGGCAATCGTATTTCTATTGTTCACCCTTGGAAAAATAATACTGATTATACAGTAAGTGAACAATTATCTAGTAGTCAAAAGTATGACGTAGAGATTAAGATCAATGATCAAGTAAGCGCAGTCTTTAATTTTGGCACTGATCCAGATAGCTATGCTCATCAACAGATTGTTGTATCTAATACTGCAATACTATTAAATGGCTATTTAAATATTCGACAAGCGGTTCTAAGTCCTAACGAAGAACTTGTTGTGCCAGAGAAAGCTTTTTATCAAGCCAAATATTCAAATGGTGGTGAAGTATATCTGACGTCGAAGAGTTCTATTAAGGATTCGCCTATAGAAATTGATCAATCTGTTTTTGATCAATACGCAATTCATTTGATGGATCAACAAGTTCAGTTAGCGCTTAAAGGAAGGATTCCTGAATATTATGAATTTTCCGGATATATCCTTACTTCTGATAAAAGTAAGATCTCTGAAAAGCATGTATCAAGTAATTTAGTTGATTTGACCTTTGACGAACAACTAACGATAGACTATTCAGCCACATCTGAGTACTGGTTGACGATGTTTATTAAACCAAAATTTGGAGCGGGTGATACTGCACCTAGAGCCTACAGTTGGGACTATGCGGTAAATCTTTTTGGAGAATAAATGTCTGCTTAGTAGTTACTAATAGTGTATGACCAAGTAAGTGAGTAATGTTCATCATCTATTTTGCTGGCAAAGTAGGTGGTGAACGACAAGCTCAATTTGTTTCCAGAAAGTGGATAAATAGTAAGATGTGAAGTAAGTAAATTTTTTTGATAGGTTCTAATGAATAATAGGTTAGGGTTAATAGTACTATAATCGCAGCGGGGGATAGCAGCTGCTTTTTTCTTGTTTTTTTAAGGAGTTAGAGCGTGTTTCGAATTACGACCTATTATTGAAACACACTCTAAATGAAGAAATAATAGAACTGCACATATAAGTATGGTTGGTTTTTTTATGTCATAGAATGCTGTATTCTTTGATAAATATCTTGACGAATATTTTTTTGAATTCTTGTAAATTCTAAGAAGTTGCAATAGTTAAAGCTACGTGCAGTCAGTAAATTTCCCAAAAGTTCTAAATTTTTCAAAGAAAAACCAAAAATTGATAGGTGAAATAGTCTAAGTTCATAAAGGTACCATGTTTCAATTTCAAGTAAATAGTTCTTAATGGGCTCAATGAGATGTTCCAATTCATTTTTATTTCTGTCGTATTCTGAGGGGAAAAGGTGTAGAAAAGTCGCTTTAGCAATACAGGAAAAATGTCGATACTTTTCATTAGATGTATCTAAAAAGCTCCTTTCCATTTGTCGAATAAATGTTTGAAAGGATTGTGAATCTTGTTTCGTTTTAAGCAAAATCAGCTTATCATACAGTTCCTTATCTGAGGGAAACTGTTCTGAATCAAGTAGATATAAAAAATCATTAAAAGAAATAGCTAAACGTTCAAGGATTTTTAAAAAATTATCTAGAGAGGGGATTGATAAATTAGATTCAATTAGATAATAAGCTTGGCGACTAACAATTCCTTCATAAATACATTTTTGACTAAGCCCTTTCTCCTCTCTTATTGTTCGAATAATCGTTCCATAATTAATCATAATACTCCTTTATAGTCAAGAGTTCTTTACCAACCAACAACAACAGACTATATAATGTTATTATACCAAAAGAAATAAAGAAATTTTATTAAAATGGAAATAAAATAAAAATAAAATAAGGAGGTGATTTATTTATGTGTATTTAAATTTTTATAGTATACATTTTGGGAAAATGGAAAGGGAGGAAGAAAATGAAATTTAAATCAAAACTATTTATTCCGTTGTTGGCGTTGATGTTCGTAGTAATAGGTTTATTTGTTGCTAAAGCTGAAGTAGCAGATGCTGCTGGTTACAATATTGAAATATCTAACTATGATTATGATAATTATCATAGTATTCCGAGAGTCAAGACACCTTTAGCTGGCGCTAAATTTGAGGTATGGACAAATGGTTTCCAAAAATTGATGGGGACAGTAACTACGAATGGTAGCGGTAAGGCTACGGTTTACAATTTATCTCCAGGGATTTATTATGTAAAACAAATTCAAGCACCCGCAGGTTATCCGCTCGTTACCAATGTTGGAACAGTATATATATCCTGTTGGAATGAAGAGGTTGTATTTACTAATCAAAAAGCAAAAATGGGAACCTTGCAAATTATCAAAACAGATGAATCAAACAATAGGCTAGCGGGTGCCGTGTTCAAAGTATATACACAAGGTACCGGAATAGATATGGGGACGGTTGCTACAAATTCAAATGGAGTAGCTACAATTTCACTACCACAGGGAAACTACAGAGTGAGAGAAGATGTAGCCCCGCCTGGATATGAGTTGGATCAAACATTTCGAGATGTAACGATCGGTTCAGCTGTAACGACGCTTAATGTTACAAATAAGAAAAAGCCTGTAGTCGTACAAAGAGGGACGATCGGTATCTATAAACGAGATGTAAGTTCACAGCAATTATTGTCGGGAGCAGTCTTCCAAGTCAAGAATGCTGCAGGGGCAGTTGTTGGTACCGTGGTAACAAACACAAACGGTTATGCTTCTTTAGCTAATTTGGATTATGGTGTTTATACGCTGACAGAGATCCAAGCGCCAAGTGGTTATCAGGCGTTGACTAGCACGCAAACCGTGTATTTGAATACAGCAAGTACTACAACAACATTTTATAACCAAAAAATAGCAGCGCAAAAAGGCACATTGACGATCAATAAACTAGATCAAGCGAACAATCAGCCTTTATCTGGCGCCGTTTTCCAAGTCAGAAATGCATCAGGCACACTGGTCGGTTCCGTAACGACAAATAATTTAGGTGTAGCGACATTGTCGAATTTAGATTATGGAACGTATACGGTAACAGAAACTGTTGCACCGTCAGGTTACCAAATTCTGACGACATCACAGGCAGTCTCAATAAATTCTGCAAGTAAATCCGTTACATTTTATAACAAGAAAATAGCGACGCAAAAAGGCACATTGACGATCAATAAACTGGATCAAGCGAACAATCAGCCTTTAGCAGGAGCGATATTCCAAGTGAAAGATTCGTCAGGAGCTTCTGTGGGCATTATTTCTAGTGGGAATGACGGAAGAGCGACACTCTCTGATTTAGCCTATGGTACTTATACGATTACAGAATTAGTAGCACCAACAGGTTATCAAATCGTATACGCTTCTTATACGACCCAAATTGATTCAGCAAATAAATCGATCAATTTTTACAATAAGAAGTTAGAAACTTCAAAAGGATCAATAGAGATCAAAAAACTTGAATATGGCACGAACAAAGTTTTAGCTGGTGCTGAGTTTGAAGTGAAAAACGCGCAAGGTACGGTGGTAGGAACGGGTACAAGTGATACAAATGGTCTCGTAACAATAAGTGGTTTGGAATATGGCACTTACACAGTTACAGAAACAAAGGCTCCAAATGGCTATCAAGCACTTATGGGTGCCCAAAACGTATCTTTGAATTCAGCAAAATCATCCATTACTTTCTACAATAAAAAACTAGAAACACCAAAAGGTTCACTAGAAATTGTTAAAACAGATGAAAAAGGCAAGCTGTTGTCTGGAGCTGTTTTCCACGTATTGTCTACAACCACAGGAACAATGGAAATGTATGAGACTGGTGTTGATGGTCCAGAAGGCAAAATCATACTGGAAAATCTAGCTTATGGTGAGTACAAAGTAATAGAAACAAAAGCGCCAGATGGATATATAGGAGATTACACGGTAAAAGATGTAACTGTTGATAAAGATAAAGTCACGCTAACTGTCATTAATAAACAAAAAACAGGTAGCATTGAGATCGTTAAAACAGATGAAGAAGGTAACAAACTGCAAGGTGCTAAGTTCTATGTCTGGTCTATGCAGGACGGTCAGCGTACCGATGTTGAAACTGGCGTTGACGGAAAAGCTCTATTAGAAAATCTGCCATACGGAAAATATAAAATTGCAGAATATCAAGCACCGAACGGTTATGAAGGTGATTATAGTATTAAAGAGATAACCGTTGATAGAGACAAAGTAACACTTACAGTAATCAATAAAAAACAGGTGAAAAATGGAGAGTTAATCATCACGAAATATGCTTATGATGAGAGTGGCTATCCAACAGATATAGTCTTGAAAGATGCAGAGTATACAATTACAAATACCCAAGGATTTACGGAGGTTGCTACGACCAACGACAAAGGGGTTATCAATCTAACCTTAGAACCTGGTACGTATACTGTTGTAGAAACGAAGGCGCCAAATGGTTACATTATTGACAACACACCTTATACCGTTATAATCACGGAAGGTCAAAAAACAGAAATTGATCTATATAATTTAAAAGAAGGAGAACCAGGCGGATTTAGTATTTATGTTCGCGAAGTAGATGCTAAAAACCAGCTGACTAACCATGCGGTTGAGGGAGCTAAATTTGAAGTTATCACTTCGGATGGTACTTGGCATAGGGATTTAGTCAGTGATAAAAATGGCAGAGTGCAGGTCGATAGTATGTCAGTTGGTAGATATACGGTTATTCAAATAGCATGTCCACCGAACTATGTATTAGCAGAAAATCAATCTCAAATTCAAATAGGAACGATGTCAGAAGGAGACACGGTAAAACTAAATTATTTCAATAGGTACACTGGTTCTTCAAAATGAATGTCAGATCAATAAATGAATTCAACGATCAAGTGGGGAAATACAGCTAAAATCTTTTAATCCGACTTGTCCATTATTTTTGTATTGGGTGTAGGAGAGAAACAATTATCTATCCTGCACCCATTTTTAGGAGGAGAATAAAATGGCAGTTATTGGTTATATGAGGGTAAGCACACAGCATCAAAAGTTTGATTCTCAAAAACAAGCATTGGAAGAATATGGTGTAGATAAAATCTATAGAGAAAATGAAAGTGGTCGAAAAAAATCTCGAAGCGAATTGAATAAAGCGCTTTCTTCTTTGGAACCTGGTGACACATTTGTTATATTTAAATTAGATCGACTTTCAAGAGGAACCCAGCAGTTGCTGGCTTTATTGGAGAGCTTTAATGAGCGGAATATTCAATTTGTCAGCATTCAAAATAATCTTGATACCTCAACAGCGACTGGAAAGTTTTTCTTTACAATTATGAGTGCTTTTGCAGAAATGGAATCGGAACTGATTCGAGAACGCGTTTTAGCGGGCTTGTATGCTGCTAAAAAAAAGGGGGTCAAGCTAGGAAGACCGAAACTTGTTACTGAAGTAGAAGAGGCGCTTGAACTTTATTATACAACAGATTTAACTATTCACGAGATTTGTCGGAAATGCGATATTTCAACAGGAACATTGTATAATCATTTAAAAAGGAAAGGGATCTACCGCTCAAAAGGAAATATACGAATACATAACGTTAACGTTGCTTTAAATTAGCTATAGAAGGAATAATTTTCTGTATAGCGAATAGAGTACTGAAAAGCTGCGGTTAATACTCAATCAATCTATTCAAATAGTGTGTCTGCGGCGTAACATAGTTGCCGCAGACTTTTTTAGTTTAGCTTATTTCGTGAATAAAAATTGTATTTATAAGCGTTTATTTAGCCAAGTTATGCAGGTGGGAAACCAGCTTGCGACAATCGGGTCAAGATACTGCTCAGTATTTTTTGAAGCAGAAGCACGAGTGGCTAGGGAAAGACCATGTCGACCAGATTCAAAGATATGACATTCGAAGGGAATTGAACTTTTCTCTAATTTTTCGCAATAGTTCAAAGTATTTAAAACTGGAACAGCAGTGTCATTAGCAGTATGCCAAATAAATGTTTCTGGTGTATTTTGATCGATCTTATTCGCTGTATCATATCGTTCGATATCACTGATTGGAAAATCAAAATGAGTGATAGCTTTAGGCCATCCTAGCTGAAAACTAGTCACTGGATAGCATAAAATTGTTCCAGCAGGCTTATAATGAGAAGTCTTGTCTGCAAATTCTTGCCATCTTGTTGAATAAGATGCGGCTAAGTGACCGCCAGCGGAGCAACCAAGTAAAAAAATGTTGTTTGTATCGATTTGCCATTCTTCCTTGTTTTGATAAATCATATCAAAGGTTTGTTTCACTTGATTCACTGTTGCATTCAGAAAATCTGTTTTTAGATCATCTTGCATAGTTGTGTAATTTAGCACGATTGCTTGAAAACCTTGGGCTAAAAAAGCTAAAGCTAGTGGTTCAGACTCTCTGTTGGACAAAAAATCATACCCTCCTCCTGGGCAAATGACTAAAACAGGCAACAAATGATTTTCTATTGAAATATTTTCACGTAAGTACACGTCAATCGAAGCTGGAAAATCTTGTTCTTTTGATTGAAGGGACAAATTAAATGTTTGCATAGTTAGGACCTCTCTCGTTTAGTTTATTAGTCAATAATGGAAGCAAGGCTTCAAAAATATATGTTCCTAACAGCTTTCCGCCATTTTCTGAAAAATGAATATGATCTCCGCAATCAACCGCTTCTTTTAAGAGATGAGGATGATCAGCATCGGTTAAAAAAGAGGCGCTGTCGATCGTATTTGGCTGTGCTAAAAGCCAAGTGTTGATTGTCTGTCGAAGGATTTCTTTTTCATTATTCCAAGCAGGTACATCGTGATTAGATGAGTTGCCAAAAGGCGGTATTGTCAGGGCGATGTAACTAGTATTATTTGCATCCGCTTCGTTATATAATCGCTGATAGCCTGTAATCATTTGTTCAGCTGAAGGCAATTCTGCGATTGAGCTGCCAGTTCCTGGATGCAGTAAATCATTGGTGCCGATTAGACCGATAACGATATCTGGTTGATGGGTGATAACATTGTCGCGAAAGCGTTGAACACCTGCTAGACCGAAGCTTTCTTTCCACTGAGAATTAGCAGTTCCAGCTAATAACAAGCGATTTCCTGATATACCTGCGTTGAATCCGGTTATTGGTAAATCAGTTTGATACAGTGAGTGAAGAACATGATCACTAAAATAGCCTTGATTGGTTAAAGAATCTCCAAAAAAAGCGATAGTCATTGGCTTTTGTCTTCCGGTATCAATTTTAATAGAGGTCAATCCGTAAATGAAAGTAGGTCCTGCGTATTCTTTGCCACGAACGATTTCATTAGATAAAAGGTTTGCAGAACTGGCCAGTAGATTTCGCTCATTTTGAAGTTCTAATTCAAAATACAATTCATGTGCTGGAGGAATATCAAATGCTACAGAATCAGTCCAAAGACGTTGATTTGGTGGTATCGTGAATGTTTTTTCTCCATGTAAAGTCAAAGCGACTGCTTGTTTCATATCTGCTGTTAAGCTGACTTGTACTCGTTTCACATGAAGAGAAATTGAGTCATATTGATTTGATAATTCAACACGAATGCGCTTACCTTGTAGATTTTGTTTGATACATAGGTGTTCTTTTTTTTGATTTGGTTGATAAGAAAGATTATGGTAGTTAGAAAATGTTTGATGCCATGCTAAGGCTTCCATACTGTCACCTCAAAATTACTTTATTCTTTTGGTTAATCAGCAAAAAAAGAGCAATGGAGAATGATTTCTCTGATTCTGCTATCTGATTATGAAATATCATACAGTCGATTTATTTTTTTGTCAATATTTGTTTAAACAAATACCCGAAAATGCTTGTTAGCCAGTTTAAGAGTTTTCTATCTAAAATGACTGAAATACAAATAAAAAAATAGTTGACAACGCTACCAACGACATGTTAAATTTGTTTAGACAAAAAATGTGTTTAAACAAATTTTAGGAGTGGTGAATATGAGCCGGAAGTTTGAAAAAGATGCAAAGCAGATCGTAGAATGTATTGGTGGGGAGAAAAATATTGTACATTTCACTCATTGTATCACTAGATTACGATTTGTCCTCAAAGATGAAAGCCTTATCAAAGAAGAGGAACTTAAAAAAATCAAATTAGTAAAAGGCACGATTGTTGCTAACGGTCAGTATCAAGTGATTATTGGTCCTGGAACGGTGGATGATGTGTTCGATGAGATTCAATCACAAATTAGTAGTGGATTATCTGATCAAAAAACAGGTACTGAAAAAACGAATAAAAGAACTCCGCTTCAAGAGGGACTAAAAATATTCTCAGACGTGTTTATCCCAATTCTACCAGCGATCGTCGGTGCAGGTATTTTACTTGGAATCGGAAATATTCTTACAGCACCAGGGATTTTTGGTACGGATGCTCTAGTTAGCAGCTATCCAGCAATCGACGGTTTAGCTGAAATGATATTGATGGTTGCTAATACGGCGTTCACATACATTCCGGTATTGGTTGCTTGGTCAGCGACAAAACGTTTTGGGGGCAATCCATTACTGGGAATTTTACTTGGATTGGTTTTGATCAATGCGGACTTGTTATCTGGCAGCCAGTTGTCCTCGGTCATTTCAGGAGCCGTTGAGCCGGAATATTGGTCAATTTTTGGGTTGGATATTATGAAAATCGGCTATCAAAACTCAGTCCTGCCTCCTTTAGTTGCCTCATACGTTCTTGTATTGATTGAAAAAAATTTACGAAAGGTTGTTCCAGGTGTGTTACAACTGATTTTGATTGCACCTATTGCGATTTTGGTTACGTCATTTCTAACATTTCTTGTGATTGGCCCAGTAATGAATCAAGTTGCTACTTGGATTACAGATAGTGTCTTGTTCTTATTCGATTTTAATCCGATTTTAGCAGGATTGATTTTTGGTTTATTATGGGAACCGTTAGTTCTTACTGGGATGCATCATGCATTGATTGCAATCAACATTCAACTCATTGCTACTACACAGCAAAGCTATATGTTGTCTATTATTACGATCGTTTGTGTAGCAGAAGCAGGCGCTGACATTGCTATGGGCTTACTGGCAAAAAATAAATCAGACCGCGGCATCGCATTTTCAGCTGGACTTTCATCTGTTTTAGGCGTGACAGAACCATCAATGTTTGGTGTAACGATTCCGGCAAAATTTCCGTTTATATGCTCAATTATTAGTTCTGGTGTGGCTGGTGCGTTAGTGATGATTTTCAAAATCTATGCAATATCACTTGGACCAAGTGGACCGTTAGCCTTTACAATCATTCCAGTTCAATTTTGGTTGCCGCACTATATCATCATGTTTGTAGCATTTGCTCTTTCTTTTGTGTTAACCTATTTGTATGGGAAAACAATTCATGCTAAAAAGGTGAGTGGCTCTTTAGATACGGCTGTGTTATAGCAGATTTTATTAGTAAAGGGTTGTTCATAAACGATAAATCAACTACAATTCATTTTAACGTGTATTCTTGATAAGGAGAGGGAAAAATGGCACAAGCTAAGTTTCATTCGATTTATTTAACATTAGTCGAAAAAATAAAAACAAATCAATACAAAGAAATGTTGCCGACAGAGGACGTTTTAACAAAAGAATTCAATGCAAGTAGAAATACGATTCGACGTGCCATTAGTCTTTTGAATGAGGACGGCTACACGTATAGTGTGAAAGGTAGAGGAGTTGTCATTTTAGAGACATTTGATGATAGCCGCTGGTCGTTCAACGCTGAAACGTTTGGTGGATTAGAAGCAATCAAAACAGATAATGATCTAACAACAGAGACATTAGTGACGAAATTCCAGAAAATCGTTGTTCAAGAAGAGGATAGTCAACGATTACCGTTTTCAAAGGGAGAGACATTATATGAAGTAGAGCGGATTCGATTTCTTAATGAGTCTAGACTGATTTTAGATCATAGCTATTTTCGTGCAGAGCAGGTGCCAGAGTTAGACCAGACGATCGTGGAAGAGTCCGTTTATGACTATTTTAAAAAGCATAATTTACGGCTAGCTGCAGCTAAACGCCGATTTCTAGTTGTAGCTGCAACGAGTAATGATCAAGAGAAGCTGGATTTGGGTACCTATAATTGCGTTGGTGTCTTAGAGAATTTAGTCTATAACGATATGGGCAAATCATTCGAGTATACCGAAAGTCGTTTTGTTCCGGGTTCATTTGACCTTAGTTATTTTGTGCAAAATGAGGACATGTAAGCATTTTCAAGACATTAACGAATGTTTTTCAATAGGTTGATCTATATCAAAATTTTTTTAGGCATCAACTATGCGGCATTGAAAAGTAACAGGAACTATATTTTTGAATGAAACGTGTTAGCTAGAAAGGCCTTTAAAATGAAGGCGTTTCTAGCTTTTTTTCATTTTTTTAGGTATCGTATCATTCGATTTATTTTAAAAACGGTTGCATGAAATAAAATCATGTGCTATTGTTATGACAATGAGATGTAGAAAGATGGTGGAGGAATGAATGATAATCGATTACCGCTATACATTCAAATTGCCAGTGACTTGAAGTTTAAGATCAACTCTGGTGAGTGGAACGTCGAAGATCAGATCCCGACAGAATATGAACTTTGTACGATTTATGATGTCAGCCGTATTACGATTAGAAAAGCAATCGATCAGCTGGTCAACGAAGGGTTGTTATATCGTAAGCGTGCAGTAGGTACGTTTGTTCAGGAAAAAGAAGTAGAAGCGAAAGAAACAGTCGTTAAAAGTTTTACACAGGAAATGAATAATCTTGGCAGAAAAGTCCATACGTTAAAAGCACAAATCAAAACGGAAAAAGCAACTGCCAAAATTGCTAACTTTTTAAATATCAACGAAGGGAATCCTGTGTTGAATTTACAGCGGGTGTTTGGTACAGACGAATTGGCTTTTGCCTTTTTCGACACCTATTTCACCTATGAATCGTTCTTTTCAATAAATGATGAGGATTATTATGGTTCTTTTTATGAATATTTGAAGTCCTTTGATATTATTGTTGATTCAATCAAGGAATATGTGGAAGCAGTCAAACCTAACGAGCAGTTGGTGAAGGTTCTAGAAATTGATGAGCACACACCCATTTTAAAAAGAGTTCGAATCACGCAACAGGTCGGAAAGACGTTTCATGAGTACTCAGAATGCTTTTATATAGGTAGTGAATATCGTTACTATGTCAATGATTTCACTTAAATTTGGTAAAAAATATATTTCTTCATTTAGAAATATATTTTTATTATATCTTATTGTAATGACATTATATCAATTGAGGAGGAAGCAAAAAATGGCAATTTCATTTATTAGGATCGACGACCGCATTATCCACGGTCAGGTGGTCACTCGTTGGATGAGTGAGAGAAAGTGTGATGGTGTTGTGGCAGTCGATGATCCATCAGCGAAAAATCCAGTACTAGCGAAAATGTTGAAGTCAGCAGTTCCGTTGCCTTTAAAAGGATTTGTGATGACAGAAGAGGAAATCATTCAAAAATGGCCGAAAATTGTTGAGAGTAAACGTCAGTATTTCTTGATCGCACGCTCGCCAGAAACACTTGTCCGAATTTTTGAAAGCGGTGTCGATTTTATTTCGCAATTAAGTGAATTAAATGTTGGGCCGATGAGTGCTCGTGATGGCGCAAAAAAATACGGTAAAAATTTAAGTATGCTCTCAGCAGAGGAAAGCGCATTTGATACTTTACAAAAATACGGGATGACTATTTCATTTCAACTTGTTCCGGACTCGAAAAAGAAAACATGGGACGAGTTGAAAGCAGAAGGAGGAGCATAGGATGGACATCACTTTATTGGTTCAAGCAGTTGCTATTTCGATCTTTTGTTACTTGGGCGCATTATCGACACCTTGGCTGTTGGGATTGACTGGTGGTTGGTATACGATTACTCGACCTTTAGTTTCAGGAATGATCGTTGGATTGATTTTAGGAGACATGAAACAGGGAATTATCATGGGAGTTGCGATTCAAACGGTTTATATCGCAATGGTTACTCCTGGAGGTCAAATGCCAGCTGATCTGAATTTTGTGGCGTTCCCAGCGATTGCTTTAGCAATGCTTTCTCATACGAGTACCGAGGTTGCGGTGACATTGGCAACAACAATTGGAATTCTTGGCACGATCGTTTTCAATATGTATCAAGTGGTCAACTCATTTTGGAATCATCGCGCTGTTGCCGCTATTCAAGAAGGAGATTATAAGAAGTTTCGAACAAATGCAATCATAGGTCCTCAGCTGGTCAACTTTGTTTCTCGTTTTGTTCCATCGTTTTTAGTGATTTATTTTGGTTCTGGTTTCGCAAAAAACATGTTGGAGTCGATGCCTCAATATATCGTTGATGTCATGAGCTACTTAGGTGGTGTACTTCCGGCAATCGGGATTGCAATGCTATTAACAGCGGTAGTCAAAGAGAATTCATTGTTTTTATTCTTCTTATTGGGGTTTGTTTGCATTGTGTTCTTAGAGTTAAATATGATCGCATTAACGATTGTTGCGGCAGTGATTGCCTATCTTTATTATATTGGATCAAGTAAAAATACCCCGGTTAGTTCAGCAGGAGTACTTGTTGAAGATGAGGACGAGGAGGAGTTTTAAGGATGGCTGAAAAAATTTTAGATAAAAAGACATTAACAAAATCTTATCATAGATGGATGATGTATAACTTAGTAGCAATGAGTTTTGAATTTTTAGAAGCAATGGGGTTTGCACTTTCAATGGAGCCGGTTGCAGATAAACTGTATCAAGAAGAACCAGAAAAGAAAAAAGAGATGCTGGAGCGACACACTGCTTTTTATAATACAGAACCGCAAGTAGGTGCATTGATCAACGGGATCGCCGTTGGGCTTGAGGAGCAAAAAGCAATGGGCAACACTGGTATCACAGGAGAGCTGATCAATAGTTTGAAAATTGGTTTGATGGGTCCCTTAGCTGGAATTGGTGATTCAATGATTCCGGGAATGCTGATTCCTATTTTACTTTCAATAGGAATGGGACTTTCAGCGAATGGTAGTATCTTAGGTGTTTTATTTTATATTCTTTCATTTAATAGCATTGTTTATTTTGGTTCACGCTATCTATTTTTTAAAGGATATGAATTAGGTGCGGAATCTGTGGATGTATTTACTGGTGAAAAAGCGCAACAAATTACGAAAGCGATTACGGTTTTGGGGATGACAGTTATTGGAGGTGTAGCCGCTTCTTATGTCAATCTTGACATAGCTGCGACCTTTGCTTTAACAGGGACGAAAATCGATGTGCAGGCGATATTAGATGGGATATTCCCGAAACTAGCACCGTTAGCTGCAATCTTTGCTTCATGGTACTTAATGGCAAAAAGAAGTGTGTCTCCGGTTAAGCTGATTTTCATTTATTTTATCGTCGCTTTTGCTGCGGTTGGTCTAGCTTATCTATTTTAAGAGGAGGAATGAAAAGGTGAATACTCGAATTATTTTGGTCAGTCATTTTGGGTTAGCTTCTGGAATAAAGAAGGCTTTAGAGTTCATTGTAGGTGTTCAAAAGGAAGTTTACACGATCGAATTGGATGAAGAAGGGATTGAAGCGTTTAAAGAAAAGTGTCGTCTTTTATCTAAAGATTCTTTTGAAGGAACAACTATTATTGTTAGTGATCTTCCAGCAGGATCACCTGGAGCAACAGCGTTCAGCCTATTAAATGGGACTGGTGATGTCCGCTTGATTAGCGGAATGAATTTACCCTTACTTCTTGATTTAGTCTTATCAAGCTCAGTGAAAACTATTGATGCGTTGATTCCAGAGGCGATTAGTTCTGCTAAAGAAGCGATTCAAGACTATACGATCGTTACAAATGAGGAGGTTGATGATGAGTTTTGATGGAGGATTGGCTGTTCAGTTAAACGAGACAGAGCTGACACTGGAATTTGGAACAGGCTTGTTTTATCCGAACCGATTGGAAAGAAGGTATTTAAACGATGTTCGTAGCAGTTTACTGGACAAACATGCTGAAGGACCGGAAGTGTTGTATACAATCGCAATGGACGTAGGGAAAACAGTTCATTTTGAAGATTTGCATAAGCGACACTTATTATATGGCATGGTCGCTTACAATAATGGACTCATCGGTACTGAATTGGTGAGAAGTCAAGGTCATATTCATGCAGTTTCAGCCTCCTGCAAGTCATCAACACCTGAAGTATATGAAATTTGGCAGGGAAAAGCATACATTTATATGCAGGAGTTTGTAGCTGAAAGTCCAGGACGTTGTTTTGCAGTCATTGCTAGAGCGGGAGATAGTGTGATCGTTCCGCCAAACTGGGCACATTATACAGTGAATGCGAGCACGAGTGAAAAAATGCTTTTTGGAGCATGGTGTATTCGTGATTATGCCTTTGAATACAAAGAAATACGCGAAAAACATGGTTTAGCCTTTTATCCAGTGATGGAAAATGATCAAGTCGTGTGGGTAAAAAATAACCATTACACGCAAGCCAAATTAATAGAAAAAACTGCTCGAATGTATCCGGAATTTGGGTTATCAAAAGAAAACCTCTATTCTCAATATGAGCAAAAAACATCGACTTTTGATTTTGTCACAAATCCAGCCGCCTATCAATCATTATGGGAGAATTTTGAACCATAAAAAGGGAGGACAAAAATGATTCATTTTAATAAAGAACATCTTTGTTTAGAAGGAAACGAAATAAAATACAGCCAGCCCAAACTAGGGAGTTATGCAGAGTATTATCAAGAGCTCACTGAACTGGACGATCCTGAAAAGGTGATCTACGAGGTGGAGTATCATGATAATGGTTTAAAAGAAGGCGATGAGGGCGGTTTATTTTGGGGAATTTCACATGTGATGCCTGGAACGATCGGTGATGAATACCATATGACCAAAGGCCATCTTCATCAAAAAAAGGCGACAGGAGAATATTATTGGGGCTTAAAAGGAGAAGGCTTGTTACTGCTTGTTTTTGCTGATAATAGCTATGAGCTGCAAGAGGTTAAAGAGGGATCCGTTCATTATATTCCCGGCAACACTAGTCATCGTCTGATCAATAGCGGTATTGAAAAATTGTCAGTGGGAGCGTGTTGGTTGACGGAATCTGGACATGATTATGTGAATTGTCATTTTCCAATTAGAGTAGTTAAGAATGGAGAGAGCAATGTTGAAATTATCAATTGTACGTCCGAAGATAAAAATAAATCGTGAAGCAAACGTTGTAACAACCTATGAAACGATCGTCGAAAGTTTGAAAGAAAAAATAGCTATGAAAGATTCTTTTACACTAGCTATTGAATGCTATCCTGTAACGAATGAAAAACTTTTATTGAAGCAGTTGATTCATCCACTGAGTCCAGCATTAGTCATTGCGGCAGAAGAACTGTTTAAGACGCCAGCAGAAATCAATACGATAATTGAAGCAAATATAACTGATGATCGCATTTTCGGTTTGATGAGCCACCATACAATACAAGAGTTTATCGACGAACAAAAGTATATAAATCAAGTACAACGAATAACAGAACAATCGTCACAAGGCGGTCTAACCGTCATTTATGGAATGGGCGCTTCCTTAATAGAAAAAGCAGATATGGTTATCTACGTTGATTTGGCTAGATGGGAAATTCAAAAAAGGTATCGTTCAGGTAAATATAGCAACTGGCTGGCTGAAAATAACGGAGAAGATTCTCTAAGAATGATCAAACGAGGGTACTTTTTTGAATGGCCGTTGGCTGATCGCTACAAACAGCAGCTTTCCGAAAAAATCGATTATTTATTGGATATCCATGATGAAGATGAACCTAAATTGATTGCTTATCCAGACTATTTAAAAGGCTTAGAAGAAGTCGTTAATCAGCCCTTTTCTTTAGTGCCCTTTTTTGATCCCGGTGTTTGGGGTGGAACATGGATGCAGCAGCAATTTGGTGTTGGAGAAAATGAACCGAATTTAGCATGGAGTTTTAATGGTGTTCCAGAAGAAAACAGTTTATTATTAGATTTTTCAGGAATAAGTATTGAGGTTCCAGCAAATAATCTCATTTTTAATCAGGCTGAAAAATTATTAGGTGCCCGTGCATTTGGACGATTTGGACATGAATTTCCGATCCGATTTAATTTTCTGGATACAATGGATGGACAAAATCTCAGTCTGCAAGTCCACCCAAAAGTCGATTATGCACAGCAGCAATTTGGCGTCAATTATACGCAGGATGAAAGCTACTATGTGTTAGAGGCTAAAAATGAGGCGGTCGTATATTTGGGTTTAAATCAAGGTGTACAAAAAGAAGCCTTGATCGATGCACTAAAAGCTGCTGAAAACGGGGCTGGTTTTGATGATGAAAAATACATTTATCGCCACACCATGAAAAAACATGATCATTATTCGATTCCTTCTGGGACGATCCATTCCAGCGGGAAAGATTCAGTGATTTTAGAAATCAGTGCAACACCGAACCGTTTTACCTTTAAGCTGTGGGATTGGGACCGCGTTGATTTTGATGGCTTGCCAAGACCTGTCAATATCGATCATGGTGAGAAAAATATTGATATGTATAAAGATTCAGCTTGGGTCGAACGGGAGTTGATTAACCCGATCACTGTTGTGGATCAAGGTGACGGCTGGATAGAGGAAAAGACGGGGCTTCATGAAACGGAATTTATTGAAACACGCCGACACACATTTAGCAAAAAAGTACACCATGAAAATCATGGCAGTGTCAATGTTTTGAATCTTGTTGAAGGAGAGGAGGCACTGGTCACGAGTACAGAAGGCAAATTTCAACCATTTTCTGTCCAATATGCTCAAACGTTTATTATTCCAGCAACCATAGGCAGCTATGAAATTGAACCTTATGGTAAAAGTAAAGGAAAGACCATAAAGACGATCAAGGCATTTGTCCGTTGATTCGAACATGGCTTAGGTTGAAAAGTTTCCATCTGTATTCAAATATTAAATAACTGGATTGTAACTCGTTGAGTTATGCTCCAGTTATTTTTTTACAAAAAATTAGACCAATTCGTTTAGTAGCGTAGAAAATAAAAATGTGATACATTTCAGATGAGATTTTTTGACTGAAAATCGGTGGCTACTCATGATCGTCAGTTAGGATTCAACTATATGATCCGGCTCTTTAATCGATGAAGCAAAATAAAAAAGATAAAGGAGTTTTTATGATGCGATTAACACAAGAAGAAGCACTCAATGAAATGTATAACCTCATTTTGAATCCTGGAACTCGTGAGTGGGAACGAACACAACTGATGGAAACTAAAGAGAAGCTTGAAACAGGCAGCAAACTGTCTGATCAACTTGCTAAACTAGAGGCAGTATTCAGACCGTTAGCCAGCAGAAACAATCTAACTCCGGATGTTATGGATTTTTACTTAAGGATCACAAATAATCCATTAGGAAAAGTGACGTATGACTTTTCGAAACATGAGATAGTAGATCCTATCAATCAAGAACGTGCAGTATTTGCTGGAGGCTGTTTTTGGTGTATGGTTGAACCTTTTGAAACCCATCCAGGAATTATTTCTGTCTTATCTGGTTATATAGGAGGAAAAACAGATCATCCCACCTATGACCAAGTCAGTGGCGGTTATACAGGACATGTTGAAGCAGTCGAAATTATTTTTGATAAGCGGCGTATTTCTTATGAAGAGCTGGTGGCTTTGTATTGGACAATTTCTGATCCGACCGATGCTTTTGGACAATTTCAAGATCGAGGAAATCAATACAGACCCATTATTTTTGTGCAAAACGATCAGCAAAGACAAATTGCCGAACGTTCTAAAAATGAATTGATTACCTCGGGAAAATTCGATAAGCCAATCGTCACAGAAATTAAACCAGCAACAACCTTTTGGCCAGCAGAAAATTACCATCAAGAGTTTTATAAAAAACAACCAAAAAGATATCGAAAGATGAAACACGCCCGCCAAACCTTTTTATATTATCAAAAGATTAAGCAAAAATTCAGTAGTAGAAAAAGAGGTTGAGCCAACAGTCAATTAGGTTCGAGCAATTGGAGTAACAAGCGAACGATACGCTTCTTGTATTGCTCGCTTTTTTGTTTTGTTCCATGCTTTTTTATAGTGAAAAAATCAAAATCTTAATAGATAGAATGAATGATTTATAATTTTTTAAATAAAAACGTATTCATTTTCTATTTTCGTTCAATAGTATTGACATTAAAAGATGCATGGGTTAATATCAAACAGTATTAATTACTAACACTGTTAGTTATTAATGGTGAAAGTGATTATTTTTAAAGAAGGAGGAGTCATATGTCATTCGCAGAAGAAGCTGAACAAGAGCTCATTCGTTTGATGGTGGAAAACCGTAATAGTGCGTTTAGCAGATTTGAAAAGAGTAATCAAGGTGAAAGTATGGTCATCAAATTTCTCTATAAATATGGTGAACCAACAAGTCCAAAGCATTTAGCGGATTCATTGAATTTATCTAGCGCTCGAATTGCAGTCGTTTTAGGAAGCTTAGAGAAAAAAGGACTGATTGAACGAAACATGGATGAAAATGATCGAAGACGGATCAATGTCACGTTAACTGAAAGTGGCAAAAAAGCGGCAAAGCATGAAAAAAAACAGATGCGTGATAAAATCGTTCAAATTTTCAAAATGATGGGCGAAGACGATACAGTATTGTTCATAGAGCTTGTTGCGAAATTTGTTGACTGCGCCCAAAAAATATCTCTGAAAGAGGAAGGTGACCAATAGTGAAGATTTTTAAATATCTAGGCAAATACTGGTATGCGGTCATCGCAGTTCTTGTGCTTTTAGTCGTGCAAGCTAATAGTGATCTAAGCTTACCAAACTTAACATCAGACATTGTTGATATCGGTATTCAACAAGGAGGGCTTGAAAACTCTACGCCTGAGAAAATCAGGAAAACAACTCTTCAGGGAATCGAAATGTTTATGACCGAAGATGAAAAGAAAATCATTGAAGATAATTATAAAGAAACGACTCAAACGATTGATGGAAAAAAAGTCGATATTTATAAATTAGATCTTCAAAATGGAATGACTGAAGAAAAATTAGCAGATATCTTTAACTTACCAATGATGATGTTGGCATCTTCTCAAGCAAAAGATTCTTCTTCTGCCAGTGAAGCAAAAGCAATTATTGAAGAGTATAAAGCAATCGGCACAGATGCAGAAAAAGCCAAAAAATTAGGGGAAGAAGCTAAAGCTTTAGGAGAGCAAGCCCAAGCAGCAGGTGAAGCTGCCGCTACAGCAACAGATATGGCTACAGCAGCAGAAAATGCAAGTGAAGCTCAAACCCTAGCCGCGCAAGCACAAGCCAAAGGGGCTGAAGCGCAAAAACTTGCGGATTCTTTAAAATCTGCAACAGATGCTATGCCTGAAAAAGTCGAAGCTGCCAGAAAGAAAACGAAAGAAAGCCTTGGTGATCTTGGCGCAGATTCAATCAAAACAGTTGGTATTCAGTTGACCTTAGCCGAATACAAAGCATTGAAGATGGATACACAACAAATTCAAACAGATTACATTATCAAAACAGGAACAAAAATGATCCTATTAACACTTGTTTCAGCTGTGGCTGCGATCATCGTAGGTTTGATTGCGTCACTTGTTGCGGCCTCTGTGGGACGTAATTTACGTGTGGGTCAATATGAAAAAACGTTACAATTCTCAAATACTGAAATGGAAAAATTCTCTCCAGCGTCATTGATTACGCGTAATACAAACGATATCCAGCAAATGCAAATGGGGATCGTCATGATCATGCGTATCGTCTTGTATGCGCCAATTCTTGGGATCGGTGGGATCTATCAAGTATACAAAACTGGAACTGGAATGGGCTGGATCGTTGGAGTCGCAGTTGCAGCGGTATTAGTCTTAGTAATGACACTCTTGATTTTTACGATGCCAAAATTCAAAGCGTTGCAAAACTTGGTTGACCGAGTGAACTTAGTTTCTCGTGAAATTATTACAGGGTTGCCAGTTATTCGTGCCTTTTCTCGTGAGAAGTACGAAGAAAAACGATTTGATGTTGCCAATACGAATTTAATGAAAACACAGCTCTTCGTTAACCGCTCCATGTCCATTATGATGCCGGTGATGATGCTGATGATGAACGGGATCTCTGTCTTGATCGTCTGGGTCGGTGGTCACAATATGAATAACGGTCAATTACAGGTTGGGGATATGATGGCTTTTATCACATACACAATGATGATCGTTATGGCCTTTATGATGTTATCCATGGTTTCTATCATTCTTCCGCGTGCGAATGTAGCAGCTGGACGTGTTGAAGAAGTATTAGATACTGTACCGACAATCACAGATCCAAAACAACCAAAAGATGACACTGATTTTACTGGTGAAGTGAAATTTGAAGCCGTTCAATTCCGTTATGGTGATGCGGATGAAGATGTGCTGCATCATATCAATTTTGTTGCTAAGCCAGGACAAACAACAGCCTTGATCGGATCGACAGGCTCGGGTAAATCGACGATCATCAACTTGATTCCGCGTTTATTCGATGTAACTGGAGGTAGAATCACGATCGATGGTGTGGATGTACGCGAAATGTCCTTACACAAACTACATGAAATCATTGGCTTTGTACCACAAAAAGGAATGCTGTTCTCAGGGGATATTGCCTCTAATATTAAATTTGGAGATGCAGATATTTCAGATGAAGAAATGAAAAAAGCTGCTCGGATCGCTCAAGCAGAAGAATTTATCGATTCAAACGAAAAAGGCTACACTCGTGAAATTTCTCAAGGCGGAACCAATGTTTCAGGTGGACAAAAACAGCGTTTATCGATTGCTCGTGCATTAGCAAAAAATCCTAAAATATTGATTTTTGATGACTCTTTCTCAGCACTTGATAACAAGACAGATGTAGCTTTACGGAAAGCATTATCTGAAAATATCAACGATGTGACCCAAATCATTGTGGCTCAAAAGATTTCGACCATTCTTCATGCAGATAACATTATTGTATTGAATGAAGGCCGTATCGTTGATCAGGGAACACATGAAGAGTTGATGGAATCATCACAAGTCTATCAAGAAATTGCCCAGTCACAATTAAGCAATGCTGAATTAGGCATAGAAGAAGCGGATTAAGGAGGAGCAAAAAATGGCAGAAGAAAAACAAAATCGGCCTCGTCGCGGCGGCGGTCCTGGAAATATTGCTCCAGTTGAAAAAGCAAAAGATTTCAAAGGCACTATTAAGAAATTAGTGTCCTATATCGGCGCCTATAAAATCCCGGTATTCTTTGTGATCATCTTTGCGATCGCCTCAACCGTCTTCAATATTTGGGGACCTAAGATCTTATCAAAAGCAATCACAGAATTGTTTAACGGTTTAATCAAAAAATATCAAGGAACAGGCGGCATCGATTTCGACAAAATCGGCGGTATTTTACTATTTATGCTAGGTCTGTATCTGGTTGCAGCACTTTTTGGGATAATCCAAGGATGGATCATGTCTACGATCTCACAAAAAATCACTTACCGTATGAGAAAAGAAATTTCTGAAAAAATAGATCGTATGCCTATGAATTATTTTGAAAGTCGCACAACAGGTGAAGTACTATCACGTATCACAAATGACGTAGATACCTTAGGTCAATCATTGAATCAGTCGATCACTCAATTGATTACATCTGTATTTACTATTATCGGGGTTATCGTAATGATGCTTTCGATTTCTGTAAAAATGACAGGTATCGCAATTTTAATCGTGCCGATTTCATTTATTTTGATCATGATCGTTGTAAAAAATTCTCAAAAATACTTTAAAACACAACAAGAATATCTTGGCGTCATCAATGGTAAAGTTGAAGAAACGATCGGCGGCTATAATATCGTTCGTTTGTTCAATGATGAAGAAAACTCATTAAAAGAATTTAAAGACCAAAATGATGTGTTGTTCAAATCAGCTTGGAAATCACAATTTCTTTCAGGTTTGATGCAGCCAATCATGAACTTTGTCGGAAACTTAGGGTATGTCGCTGTTGCTATCGTCGGTGGTATTATGGCGTACAATGGTTCAATTACTGTTGGGGATATTCAAGCGTTTATCCAATATGTTCGTAATTTGACGCAGCCGATCGCACAGTTAGCTCAAGTATCAAACATGCTTCAATCAATGGCTGCAGCGGCAGAACGTGTCTTTGAATTCCTTGGTGAGGAAGAAGAAGATCAAACCGTTCCAAATCCAGTTAAAATCGATAAGGCGAAAGGTATGGTCGACTTTGATCATGTTCAGTTCGGCTATACACCGGATAAAATCGTCATTCAAGACTTTAGTTCTCATGTTGAGCCAGGACAAACAGTGGCCATCGTTGGACCAACCGGTGCAGGAAAAACAACAATGGTAAAATTATTGATGCGTTTTTACGATGTCAATTCTGGTGCAATCAAAATCGATGGTCATAACATCAAAGATTTTAACCGCGCTGATTTACGTAAAAATATTGGAATGGTTTTACAAGATACGTGGCTGTTTAAGGGTACGATCATGGAAAACTTGCGCTATGGACGTTTAGACGCAACCGATGAAGAAGTGTATGCTGCGGCAAAAGCTGCTCATGTACATCACTTTATCCAAACATTACCTGGCGGGTACAACATGGAATTAAATGAAGAATCTTCAAATATTTCACAAGGACAAAAACAATTATTGACTATTGCTCGTGCAATTTTAGCTGACAAACCGATTTTGATTTTGGATGAAGCAACTTCCTCTGTCGATACACGGACGGAAGGCTTGATTCAAGAAGCGATGAATAATTTAATGGCTGGTCGTACATCATTTGTTATTGCTCACCGATTATCAACAATCAAAGATGCAGATAAAATTCTTTATATGCAAGATGGTGATATCAAAGAACAAGGAACACATGAAGAATTGTTGGCTGAAGGCGGATATTATGCGTCACTTTACAATTCACAGTTTGAAGATCTAGCCGAATAAACGAACAGTTACACGAAAATGGAACAAAAGCGTTTATTCAGTTTTTAAAGGGATGAGAGATAACTCGAAGAGTTATGCCTCATTCCTTTTTTTATTGACTTTTATCTGATAGCGCTTATAGTATAATGTGATTGAAGAAATCTACTAAAAACAATAGAGGTGCATAAAATGCAGTTGAATCAGTCAGCTTCGCCAGCAATCGTTGAAACGATTGAAAAAACAGAGTTTCACGTAAATGAAAAGACTAAAATTCTGTTTGTGTTATCTGGTACATTGGAAGTCTTGACCGAAGGAAAAATGATTCATTTACAAACGGGTGAGATCTATCTTGTAAATGCGGGAGAAGTCGTTTGCTATATTGGAAAAGAACATAATCTCACCATGAGTGTTCAGCTGATCTTATTGCCATTAGAACAAAGGAAAGAAAAATTCAAGCTTTCGCGGCCTCTTTCTCCAACCTATAATGAAAGCTTGTATGATAAATTGACACAATGTTTAGCATCTATTTTTGTAGAAGGTGCGCAGCGAAAAGAAGGCTTCACTTACATTATCGATGGCTTTATTCAACGATTAGTAGGTCTTTTGCTTCGATATGTTCCAAGGGAAACAGCTGAAGTAAATCCAGAAAATATTGCTATTTCAGACAAAACTTCAGCGATTATCGATTATATCAATGACCATTACCAAGAAAATTTAACACTGGGAAAACTGGCAGAAACTTTCTTTATCAGCAAATACTATCTAGCTCACTTATTCAAAAAGCAGCTGGGGATTTCCATTGGTCAATATTTACAAGAAATTCGTTTGTTGAATAGTGTCAGAATGCTGGAATTAACAAATAAAAGTATACTGGACATTGCTTTACAAAATGGCTTTCCGACCAGTCGTTCGTTTAATGAAGCATTTAAAAAGAAAAATGGCATTACCCCTCAAGTCTTTCGTAAACTGCATCATGAGCAATGGAAGGAATCAGAGCCGGTGATTGAGGGCGATCAAGCAATCATTAAACTACTTACCCCATATATTTCTGAAACAGACTTAATAAGTACCGCTTTGAAACGAACCCATGTGATCCATCGTTCAGTAGATATGAGAGAAATAAAAGCCCAGCTGAAAAAAATTTGGCATGTTGTAAAAGTGAGAGAAGAAAATTTGGCAGCATTTTTACCACTCGTCAAAAAACAAATTGGGTTTCAATATGTAGCTGTCCAGCAATTAGTAGAAAAATTTGATTTATCAGCTGAAGTGGATAGCTGGGAAACAAGTTTTAATAAAGTAGAACGCATACTTAAGCAAATTTTAGATGCAGGTATGGTTCCGTATTTACAGATTGGAGCGGCAGATTACGATCGATTTAAACAAATAACAGGTAAGCAGCAACAGGAGTTTTATACACTTTTCCAAGCCTTTGTTTATTTTTTAGATGCTGCTTTTCCAGAAAACGATCAATGGGTGATCGAATTTCGTTGTTTTTACGAATTTACAGATAAAGGAGAATTGTGTGAACCGATCCGAATGCTGATTCCTTTATTTAGCAGTATAGAGAAAGTGTTGATTCATTTTCCTACTCATCCATTGGAAACCAGACATTATGATGCTAAGGTTTCTGGAGAAAAAAAAGTGTTCAGCATCGATGATATGACATCTGTAAAACCAATAGGTCTAGGAACTGCACTTGCCAGTTTGGCTGAACAGAAATATTTAAAAATCATTGAAAAGAATGAAAATATGATTTGGCAAAGTATCATTTTAAAACGAATGACTGAGCTGGAGCAAGATGACTATTACCAACAGTTTCCTCAGCTGATTTATGCGAATTTAATGATTTGGACGTTTTTTAATGATTTCGATTATCAAACTGACTTTTATCAGCCCGTTTCTCTAGACGGTGAAAAACTATTTACGTATTTTCCTGAAGAATTGGCAAATAAACTGGCATTAGTGTCACCAAGAGGAGTCATCAGAGACAGTTGGTTTACCTATCTTTTTTCTCATTCGTTATATTCAGATGTTGTTTTTAAAAATGAATATTGCTGTATCACGAAGAAAAATGATAATTATCGGATTTTAGCAATCTATCCAGAAAACCAGGTAGTGGATTTAGCAAATCGCTGGGATGTAGAAGGAGAATCAACGTATCATCAACAGCCGATGATTTCTTTACATTTTCAGTTAAAGGGATTGAATGGACAATATCAGATTGAAAAGCAAGAATTAACACCAGAAGTCAAACGACAGCAAAAAGAGTACATGGATTATCAAGAAGACGTGATATTGTCTTGGGAAGATGTAACGCTGATCAATCAGTTCATGCAGCCAAAAAGAAGTATGAAAAGGCTGGATGTATCGGAAGATTACCAACTGGATGTAGCTGTCCCTTTACTGGGAATCATGATGATTGATTTAAAAAAAATAAAATAAATAGGTGAAAAATTGCTATTTTAGAAATGAGGTTTCTTCTAAAATAGCAATTTATTGTTTATTTCAAACAATTAATCGACCGACAAAATGAAAGCGCTGTTTTATGATTGATATAGATTTTTGAGGAGGGGCTATTTATGAAAGAGTGGATACAAGCAAGAAAAGTACGAAAAAAGAAAATCGTTGCTGAAGTGAAAAAAGATCGAATACAGTTAAAAGAAGAAAAAGCTGCCATCAAGACATTACCACAAGCAGAGCAAGAAGCGGCTAAGCAAGCATTGAAGCAGAAACAAAAAGCTAAGAAAATCGAGTACAAAGAACAGCTGCAGATAACAGACAAGGCTCAAAAGAAACAATTAAAGAAAGAACATAGATTATATAAAAAAATCAAAAATAGACCACGACGTGGGATCATTTGGTCCGTCATTGTCTTGGCAATACTTACAATCGTTGTAAAAGTTGGACCGACAGTAAAAGATATGACTGAAACAATGTCGGGTAAGGGCATCGAACTGGCAGAGGATTCAAAAGCTTCAAGCCAAGCTAGGTCAGATGGAGAAAAAGTATCTGAAAAAATTGCTGATGAAGGCATCGTATTATTAAAAAATGAACAGCAATCATTACCGTTAGCTGATAAAAAAGTCAACGTGTTTGGCGTGTCATCCTTTGGCTTTAGGTATGGTGGCGGCGGTTCCGGTGGTTCAGATACTTCTAGAGCGATTTCTTTGTATGACGGTCTTGAAGAAGCAGGACTAGCGTATAACAAGGACTTATATGATTTTTATATGGAACGACCTGAGGTGAAAGATACAACAGGAAAAAGCGATACAGGGTTAATGGCGATTGCAAAAATGATGGTGTCAAAAGAGGATGGCGATGAGCCTGAAATCGATTATTTGACGAAAGATATCGTAAAACAAGCAACTGACTATTCACAAAATGCAGTGATCGTTTTGGCTAGTGCAGGAGTAGAAAGCAGTGATATGGATCAATCTCAGTTGAAATTGACTGAAAATAAAAAAGCGTTGATTAAACAAGTGGCGGAAAATTTTGAAAATGTCACAATTGTCATCAATTCAGGGAATACTTTAGAATTAGGCTATTTAGAAGAATTTCCAACGATTCGGTCGATTGTTTGGGTCGGAACACCTGGTCCATACGGCACACGCTCATTGGGTAATGTTTTAGCAGGGAAAATAAATCCTTCCGGTCGACTAACTGATACCTATGCATATCAAATTGATTCTGCACCGGCTAGTGAAAATTTTGGCAGCTATAAATACGATAATTTAGACAAGCACTTTGTCAACTATCAAGAAGGAATTTATATTGGCTATCGTTTCTATGAAACATTTTATGAGCAAAACGAAGCAGGGTATGAAAAAGCCGTTCAATTCCCATACGGCTATGGCCTAAGTTATACAAACTTCGATTGGAAACTCGTCGATACCAAAATGAACGAAAAAACGATCTCGTTGGACGTTGAAGTGACAAATATTGGTGAATCAGCAGGAAAAGATGTTCTGCAACTGTACTTTTCAGCACCTTATACAAAAAATGGCATAGAAAAATCAGCGATCGAACTTGGCGCATACGGAAAAACAAAACTATTGAAACCAAATGAAAAAGAAATAGTTACCCTAACTTTTTCAACAAATGATATGGCTTCTTATGATATGAATGATAAAGAAGCGTATGTTCTAGAAGAAGGAACTTACAAGATCAAATTAGGCAAAAATGTTCATGATATTACAGAAACTGTTGAGTATCACAATCCAAAAGAAATAGTGATCAAAGAAGATGCCCAAACAGGTACACAAATCCAAAATCAGTTCGAGAAAAATGCGAATGAACAGACCTATCTATCTCGTAATGACTGGGAAAAAACGTATCCATCAGATGATAATTTAAATTATACGGCGCCAACATTTGTTTTAGATGAAGTGAATAAACAACGGACTGATTCTAAAATGACAATGCCAAAATTCGAACAAGAAAATGGCATCAAGCTTGAAGATCTAAAAGACTTAAGCTATGATGATCCAAAATGGGATGATTTCTTAGCACAATTCTCAGTAGAAGAATTAATGGATTTTTACACACAAGGAGCATATAAAACAAATGCTGTTGAACGTTTAGGTGTGCCTGCAACAGTTCTTTTAGACGGTCCTGCTGGGATCAACTTCTTCTTTAAGCCAGTTAAAGCAGCAGCCTACCCAACAGAAATTGTGATTGCTTCGACTTGGAATGATCAGTTGGCCTATGAGTGGGGACAATCAGTCGGAAAAGAAGCACGTGCTATGGGCGTTCATGGTTGGTATGCGCCAGCGATGAATATCCACCGTACAGCACAAGGCGGACGTAATTTTGAGTATTTCTCTGAAGACCCGTTATTGTCTGGAAAAATGGCTGCCTCTGTTACCAAGGGTTCTCAAGATCAAGGCGTGATCGTCTTTATCAAACATTTTGCTATGAATGATCAAGAAACAAATGCTCGTTCAGGTTTATACGTTTGGGCAAATGAGCAAGCCATGCGTGAGCTTCATTTAAAACCGTTTGAAATTGCCGTAAAAGAAGGCGGAACATATGGTGCAATGTCTAGTTTCAGCTTCTTAAACGGACAATGGGCTGGAGCCAATTCAACTTTATTAAATGATGTTTTACGTAAAGAATGGGGCTTTGAAGGAATTGTATCTAGCGATGCAGTATTCGGTTTCATGCATGCAGATGATGCGGTTGTTTCAGGGAATGATCTAATGCTTGATATCATGTCAAAAACGGCCAATAAAAAGAGATTGAAACAAGCCTATAAAAAAGATCAATCCGGCATTGCAAATGGCTTAAAAACAAGTGCTCACAATGCCTTGTATGCCATTTTGCAAACATATATATTTGAAAAATAACGTTTCAATAGAGATAAGGGAGAAAAAATGAAATACAAAACATTGATCGAAAAAATGACATTGGCGGAGAAAGCTTCGCTGATGTCAGGTGAAAATTTTTGGAATACAAAAGCGATTGAACGGTTAGGTGTCCCTTCGATCATGTTGACGGATGGTCCTCATGGATTGCGCAAACAAGCTGGAAAAGCAGACCATTTAGGTTTGAATAAAAGTGTCGCTGCAACGTGTTATCCTACTGCAGCTACGCTTGCCAACAGCTGGGATAGAGAATTGATTGCTGAAATGGGCACTTATTTGGCAAAAGAATGTATCAGCGAAGATGTAAATGTCATCTTAGGACCAGGATTAAATATTAAGCGCAATCCGCTTGGTGGACGTAACTTTGAGTATTTTTCTGAAGATCCTTATTTAACAGGCGAATTAGCTGCAGCGATGGTTCAAGGAATCCAGTCTCAAGGGGTAGGAGCCTGTGCCAAACATTTTGCTGTGAACAGCCAAGAGCATATGCGGATGACGATCGATGAAATCGTTGATGAGCGTTCATTGAGAGAAATCTATTTAGAGGGCTTCCGTAAAGTAATTACTCAAAGTCAGCCAAAAGTCATTATGTCTTCTTATAATAAAGTGAACGGTACTTTTGCCAATGAGAACCAACATTTGATGAATGATATTTTATATGATGAATGGCAATACAAAGGAGTCATGGTCACGGATTGGGGCGGCAATAACGATCGGGTAGCTGGCTTAAAAGCAAAAAATCAACTTGAAATGCCATCAACAAACGGAATTACAGATCAAGAAATTATCACAGCAGTTGAAAATGGTCAGTTAGAAGAGTCCATAGTTGACGATGCTGTCGATCATTTATTGGAGCTGATTTTTACAAGTCAAGCAATCAACGATAAGCAGATTTCGATCGATTACGAAGTGCATCATGAAAAAGCAGTTGAAATTGCCAAGCAATCGATCGTTTTACTAAAAAATGATGCAGGAATCTTACCGATCGCAGACCAGAGAAAAGTGGCAGTTATTGGCGAATTTGCTGCTAAGCCACGATATCAAGGTGCTGGTAGTTCGTTGATCAACCCAACAAAATTACCAAATGCGTTAGAAGTACTGCAACATTCTTCGATCAATATCTCTGGCTATGCGCAAGGATTTAAACGAATGGGCGGCAAGATTAATGGGCTGCTTCAAGAAGCAGTACGATTAGCGGAACATGCAGAAACAGTTCTTCTATTCGTCGGCTTAGATGAAAGTAGTGAAGCAGAGGGTGTAGACCGCAAGAATCTGCGATTGCCTGAAAATCAACTGGCAGTAATTGAAGCTGTTACGAAAGTCAATCCAAATGTTGTCGTCATTATTGCTGGTGGCGGTGTGATTGAGATGCCATTTGCACAAAAAGTGAAAGGAATACTGCATACGTATTTGCCAGGACAGGGCGGGGCAGAGGCACTGCGAGAAATTTTGACTGGAAACGAGAATCCTAGTGGAAAAACAAGTGAAACCTTTCCGTTGCATTATGAAGATACGCCTTCCGCTCCATTTTATCCTGGAAAAGAAGCAACAGCTGAACACCGTGAAGGACTGTTTATCGGATATCGCTACTTTACCACAGTAGAAAAACCAGTTCTATTTCCTTTCGGTTATGGCTTATCTTACACTACCTTTGAATACCAAAATCTTATAATCGATGGAGCAACCGTTTCTTTTGATGTGACAAACACTGGTGAGATAGCGGGAAAAGAAATTGCACAGCTCTACATCGAGAAAAAAGACACACAGATTTTTAGAGCAAAAAAAGAACTAAAGGATTTCCAAAAAGTTTATCTAAAACCGGGTGAAACGAAAACTATTACATTTGAATTGGACCCGCATGATTTTGAGTATTTCGGTATTAAAGAAAATTCTTGGCAAACTGAAGCGGGGCAATACGACATTCAAATCGGTTCATCGGTCGAAGCGATTCATTTGAATGAAACGATCACGATCGATGGAAAGCAAGTGATAGACGAATATACGCCAAATGAGTTTCCAGATTATTTTGCTGGTAAGGTACAACAAGTGACGGATCACGAGTTCAAGGAATTGTTAGGTTATCAGCCACCGGAAAAATTATGGGATCCCCAAAAACCATTAGGAATGAATGATACGATCGCTCAGGCGCGTTATAAACATTGGCTAGGAAAGGCCACATACGGTTTAGTCGCCATTATCAGAGACGGCTTTATGCTATTTAAAAATCCGATTTGGTCGAATAATATGTATTTTGTTATTAATATGCCGTTTCGTCAGATTGAACGTTTTACAGGAGGAAAAATCAGTAACAAAATGGTAAAACGCTATCTGAAAATTATTAATAAAGAAAAGCGCAACATTAATAAATAGAACAAAATTATTTTTATAAAAGTGAGGAGCGAAAATCGTAAAAAGATTTTCACTCCTCACTTTTATTGTTGGTTTAGAAGAACGGTGAAGATTTTTGATACCCATTAAAAACGGTTCAATGCTATAATTCAAAGGTAAATTCTAAAGGCATTCCCCACTTTTTACAGGATATAATCCTGTAAAAGAAAGGGTTTTCCTGAAAGCGATTTAAACTTATGATAGGTATGTAGAAAGGATAGTGAACTGAAATGGTATTGGAAAGACGAGAACAAGAAATCTTAAATCTCTTGTTGAAAAACGAATTGATGACCATCTCGCAAATTGCTGAAGCACTGCATTTATCCAATAAAACAATTTCACAATCTTTAAAAAATATTGACCACTATTTTGAAGGAAGTAGTGTTTCGCTTATTCGTAAACCCAAAGTTGGCATTTCTTTAATGGGAAATCTAGAAGAAATAAAAAAACAAATGCGGTCATCTGTTAAACAGACGATTCCAACGAGTAAAGAGGAACGTGTTCAATATCTTTGCTTTGAGATACTAAAAAAATCAGGTTATTTTACGAGACAAGATCTACAAGAGACATTGTATATCGGTAAAACAACACTGGAAAAAGATATGATGAAAGTCAGTGAAATCTTTTCATTATTCCATGTGACGATTGAATGGATTCCAGGTAAAGGCTCGTTTCTTAATCTGATGGAACAAGAAAAACGAAAACTGGCTGTCGATCTGATTTATTACTTTTGGGGGCAAAACTGGCAGGTAGTAAAAACGGAGCATTCGTTTGTTCATACGATCGATGGCATTCCTGATTTTGCGAGTGATGTAGTCAATTTAGATTTGTTAAAGCAGATCGATGAAATCGTTCAGCGTTATTTATCCAATAGGCAGCAAAAACTGAGTGATATGAGTTATCATTCGTTGTTACTCCATTTATTGATAGCGGTTGAACGAATTAAAGAAGGAAAGTTCATAGAAAAAGCGCCAATCGAAAAAGAATTTGTTTTAACACAAGATATACACCTGTTAGTAAGAGAACTGGAACAAAGCTTTGCGATCGATTTACCTCTTTCAGAAATTCAGTTTATTCAAATTCATTTATCACTTGATGAACAAACAACGATAAGGCCAGTAAAAGACGCAATGAACGATGACCTAATCCGTAAAAGTATCAAAGAGACGATCACTGCATATGACGAAGCGGCGTTGATTGGCTTAGTTGCTCATATCAAAGCGGTAATTGAACGGATTCGTTATGGCCTCCCAGTGGTGAATCCATTCTTATTAGATGTCAAACAGAGCTTTCCAATTTCTTTTGAAGAGGCTATTCAGTTGAAGCAACAGCTGGAAAAAGTATTTACACTGGTGATCCCAGAAGATGAAGTCGCTTATCTAGCCGTCCATATTCAAGCATTCAAAGAACGTGAGAAAGAAGAAAATACCTACAAGACAAAGGTTTTACTTGTTTGCAGCAGTGGCAAGGGAACATCTCAACTATTAGCGGCAAGATTAAGAAGAACCTTTCCAAAAATCGATATTTCCCGAATTCTTTCTATACAAGAGTTAGCGAATACAAAAGTGACGGAGGATCTGGTCTTATCAACGGTCAATTTAACAATGAAAAATCAGCCGATCGTCTATGTATCACCAGTTTTAAGCCTAGCAGATCAACAAAAAATCAATCGATTTTTAAAAGAACATGAAGCAACAGCTGTCCGCACAAAAGAATTTTCTCAATTAATTCATTCGGAACTGATTTTTTTAGAGCAATCCCTGCCAACGGTTAAAGCAGTCATAAGATTTATTGGCGAACAGCTCAGCCTAAAAGGATATGCTAAGAAAGCGATCATTCAATCGGCAATCGAGCGAGAAACATTGTCGTTCACGTCATTTGGAAAATTTGCTACACCTCATGGTTCACCAGAGCAGGTATTAAAATCAGCAATCGTTTTTGTACGATTGAAGGAAGAAATCAAGTGGGGCAATGAAAAAGTCAAATACATTTTCTTTATTTGCATCAAAGATGAAACACCTGAAGAGTTGGAGCTAGTTTACGACAACTTACTTGAAATCATCGATAACGGTGACCGAGGCTATTTAGCTAAAGGAAATAAAAAACAACTACTAAGTTATTTGAAAGAAGGATCATAGATGAACGTTGCGCAAGTCATAGATATAGAACAAGTTTTAATTGATTTAGAGGGAACGACCCAGCTGGAAGTTATTGAACAATTAGCGGACTGCTTGGACAAAAAAGGCGTTCTCTCAAATAAAGCAGGATATATTCAAGCCGTTTTAGAACGCGAGAAGCACTCAACCACAGGAGTCGGTAACGGCATTGCAATCCCTCATGGCAAAAGTAGTGAGGTAACAGAAGCAGCTATTGCTTATGCTAAGTTAAAGGAACCAGTCGAATGGGCTGCCCTTGACGATCAGTCAGTGTCGATCGTTATTATGTTAGCGATACCAGATGGTGAAAAGGGCGAAACACATCTACGTTTATTGTCAGAAATTGCGGTAAAGCTGATGGATGATGATCTCGTTGAAGCATTAAAAATAGAGAATGACCGAGTTAAAATAATCAACTATTTAGGATAAGGGAGGAAACAAATGATGAAAAGAAAAATTATTGCTGTAACTGCTTGTGCAACAGGTGTCGCTCATACGTATATGGCAGCACAAGCCTTAAAAAAAGGAGCAAAAAGTTTAGGAGATATGATCAAAGTTGAAACCCAAGGGGCGACAGGAATCGAAAATGAATTGACAGAAAAAGACGTAGCAATCGGTGAAGTTGTAATCTTTGCAGTTGATACAAAAGTGCGTAATGAAGAACGTTTTGCGGGGAAAAAGATTCTAAAGGTACCAGTAGCAGCACCTATCAAAAATGCAGAAAAAATTATTCAAGAAGCGTTAGCGTTAGTTGATGAAGAGAAGTAGTAGGGGGAAATAGAAATGAAAAAAATTGCAACTGATATTAAAAATCATGTGTTGACAGGGATTTCTTATATGATTCCATTAGTAATCGCTGGAGCTGTAATCATGGCGATTTCTCGGGTTGGCGGTTCGCTTTATGGAATCACTGATATATGGGATGATTCATATGCTGAAAGTGCAAATGGTCTTATTCGTCTACTTCATAGTATTGATGGTTTTGGTGGAACAGCTTTAGGATTGATGTTTCCAGTTATTGCCGCATTTATTGCGTATTCTATCGTAGATAAATTAGGGATTGCTCCTGGTTTAGTGGGAGGAATGCTGGTAAAAGACATCAATGCCGGCTTTTTAGGCGCGATCGCAGCGGGTTTGATTGCAGGGTATGTCTGTCTATGGATTCGTAATCATGTCAAATTACCAAAATCGATGGCTTCAGTGGTACCAGTATTCTTGATTCCAGTTTTAGGGACATTAATAACTGTGCTTGTCATTAATTATATTATCGGTGTACCGTTTGCAGCACTGAATACAGGTCTTGAAAATTGGTTGAACAGTTTAAGCGGTGGTAATCAAATTTTAATGGCGGCGATTGTTGGCGGTATGGTTGGCTTTGATTTAGGTGGTCCTGTCAATAAGGCAGCTGTGACAACGGCCATGGCTTTATTGACCAGCGGAGTTTATGCACCGAATACAGCTGCACAAGTAGCGATTATCATTCCACCGATTGGCTTGGGCTTAGCAACTGTTTTTGCAAAGAAAAAATACAATACAGAGCTGAAAGAAGCAGGCAAATCGTCAATTATTATGGGATTAGTCGGAATCAGTGAAGGAGCGATTCCATTTGCAGTTGAAAGTCCGTTGAAAGTAATTCCTTCAACTGTGATCGGTTCAGCGATTGGTTCGGCAATGGCAGTTGGACTTGGTGCAGTCAATCAAGCACCAATCAGCGGATTTTACGGCTGGTTCACAGTAGAGAAATGGCCGATTTATATCTTATCTATTGCAATAGGTTCATTGTTTGTGGCTGTGAGCAGTGCTCTTTTAAGAGATAAAAACGCTGGTATTGAAGAGGTTTCTTCTGATCTTGAAGACGATTTCGATGAAGCAGCATGGGAAGAAGAGTGGCAAAGTTAATGACAAATGTACACATTGTAAATCATACTCATTGGGATCGTGAATGGTATTTTACATCGATGGATGCACTGGTTTTAAGTGATCAATTATTCACTGATGTGATTACTGAGCTGCAAAAAAATCCAGAGGCAAGTTTTGTATTGGATGGACAGTTATCGATTTTAGATGACTACTTAGAGTTATATCCGGAAAAATTAACAGAAATTCAAGCCTTGATTGCAGCAAAACAGCTATTTATTGGTCCGTGGTTCACTCAAACAGATGCCTTTTTCACATCGGGTGAGTCTGTTTTAAGAAATGCGATGATCGGTATGTATGAAAGTAAAAAATACGGAGAAATCATGCCAATCGGTTACTTACCGGATACCTTCGGTTTTAATGCACAAATCCCAGTTATTTTGAACGAAGCTGGGTTAGAAAATATCATTTTATGGCGCGGGGTTCATTTAGGCGAACATGTCCAATCTCCTTATTTTAAATGGGAAAGTTTGGGTGGGAGCCAAAGCTTGTATGCTCTGAATTTTCCGCAAGGCTATGGAACGGGCATGTTGCTTGAACCAACCGTTGATTATGTGGAGGGGCGTTTAGATAAAGCGGTTGATTTTATTAAACAATACACAGACTCTTCTGAAATCATGATTCCTTCCGGAAATGATCAATTAGGAATCATTGGTGATTTTAGCGAAAAAGTGGCACAGATCAATACCTTGGGCAAATATAACTATCAAGTCAGCTCGTACCAAGAGTTTTTAGAATTGATGAAAGAAATGGATTTAGAAACCTATCGAGGCGAATTTCGTTCACCGGTATTAGCGCGAGTGCATAAGACGATCGGTTCTGTACGAATGGATTTAAAACAAGGAATCTTTCATTTAGAACATAAATTGCTTCGTGAAACAGAGCCACTGATGGTCATTGCACATCAATTAGGAATTGATTTAAGTAATAGACTCCTTTTAAAAGCTTGGAAAAAATTACTAGAGTGTCAAGCGCACGATAGTTTAGCTGGCTGTGTTTCAGACGCAGTTGCTGAAGATATCGCTCATCGATTGAAAGAAGCAGACGAAATTTGTGATAGTATTGAAAATATTGTTTTAAAAAGGATCGCAGAAGCGTTGGATTTAACAGAGCAAGAGTTCATAGTTGTCAATCCTTCACCGATGACGTTTCATGGTCAAAAGATCGTTAAGCTTCTTTCACCAGTAAAAGAAATCAATGTAGCAGGCTGTTCAGCTGTTGTTTTAGAAGCGGAATATATTGATAGTCGAGAAAATGTATTAGAGGAAACGCCAGCAGGTAATCGTTTCATTACAGAACAAGGTTACTACATTTTGACGGTGGCTATTACTTGTGAACTGCCTGGACTAGGCTATAAAGTCTTTTCATTTGAAGAAGGAATCAATGACAGCGGATTGATTCAGACGAAGAAGCAGCAGATTGTTATGGGAGAATATCAGCTTTCTTTTGTAGATGGTCAGGTTCATTATCAAGATCGTAAGCAGCAACTAAATAACTTTATTTCTCTTGTAGATGATGGAAATGCCGGTGATACGTATGATTTTTCACCACTTTTAAATGATCGAGAAATTGATTTTTCATTTACAGAATGCTTCTGTGAGCAAGGACCATTGTTGAGCCGAATGCATCTGACTGGTTCGATAAAATTGCCATACGACTTGCAAAAACGAAGCGAACATATTGCAGATACAGACTTTAACTATCGATTAACGTTAACATTGAACCTTGAAGGTGAAGTGACCGGAAAATTAAGCTTTAAAAACACTGTTCTCAATCATCGTCTACGATTAAAAATCAATCTAACGAATGAAATCAAACATGCTTTGTCTGCTATTCCATATGGTTTTATTCAAAAAGAAAATCAGGACTTGTCAGACTGGGAAACAGTTTACTCTGAAATGCCGGTAAATATTGAACCATTTGAAAAAATGGTAACTGCGTTTACGAAACAAGCTGCTTGCACCCTGTTTACGCATGATAGCAAAGAGTATGAATATCGTCGTTCTGAACTGCTGATCACCTTATTGGCTACAACTGATTCTTTAGGGAAACCAGATTTACTTTATCGTCCAGGACGTGCTTCTGGTGACACTACGAAAAAAGGGCATATTATGATGGCAACGCCACTAGCCCAGCTTAAAGATCAGCAAATGAACGTTACATTTGTTATAAAAATGAATCATACAGATGTGTCAGAACAAGAGCTTGCTCAGTGGCGTGGGGAAAAAGAACAGCCGACCATTAGTTACCAACGGCAAAATTTGAACTTTTTTGTCTATCGAATCGATAATAAAATTCAAAAAAGAGTCAGACCTTTAGCCCTCAATCAACGAGTGTTCAGCATACTTTCATTTGATAAACAGCCGGATGCAATGGTCAGCAGTATTCATCGGTCTTATTATCAAAACGGTTTTATTGTTCGTTTTGAAAACCCGACTGCTGCAGCAATAGAATTGGATTTATCCGTTCTGTTTCCAGGGATGACACCTATCAGAGTGAATGCAGTCGAAGAAGTCCAGCCATTTTCTGGATTGATACCAGCTTATGGTGTTGCTAGTTATTTCGTCTCTGAACAATAAAATCGTTTTACGGAAATATGAATAGATTTTGACAGATCAAAACAAGAGAGTGTCTGGGCAATGGAAATGTCCTGCACTCTTTCGTTATTTAGAGTAAAGGAGCGTGTCTGATGGTTGAAAAAATCACACGAGTAATCGGGATTCCTCAACGTTTATTTTTTGGATATATTGGATTGATATTTTTTATGCTGGGGGCAGGCATCGAAACGAGCTGGTTTTCTGCTTATTTGGTTTCATCGGGATATGAACTTCAGTTGGTTTCACTGATTTTTAGTTTTTATGGTTTATTTGTTGCTGTTTTTTCTTGGTTGACAAGCTTTTTCGTCAATGCTTTTTCCGTACGGAAAGTAATGTTCGTAGGCGTATTGATATATGTGTTTAGTACTTTGCTGCTGATTGCTGGACTTATTCAAAAGACATTTCTTGTAATAGCACTTGCTTATATGTTAAGAGGAGCGTCTTATCCACTTTTTGCCTATGCCTTTTTAATTTGGGTAACGCTTAGAACGGGATTTGATCGTTTAGGAACAGCGACATCATGGTTTTGGTTTAGCTTTAATTTGGGAATGACGATTCTTAGTCCGATTTTGTCCTCTTTTTTACTAAAGCTTACGCAACCTGTTTGGATCTTGGTTTTAGGTCTTGGGATGGCAGTAATTGGCGGTGTGTTTGCTTTGAGGTTGAATCGTGATCAGTTGCCGGAACAAGCTGAAGAAAAAAGTGTTTTACAAGAAATGAAAGAGGGAATCACGATTCTATTTGACTGTCCTAGACTGGTGATCGGTCTAATCGTTAAAGCAATTAATAATATTGGCCAGTTTGGTTTTGTGATAATGATGCCGATTTTTCTTGTCGATCACCACTATTCGTTGACTCAATGGGGTGGGATTTGGGCAGCGACATATATAGTTAATGCCTTTGCTGGTATTCTATTTGGTCATTTGGGTGATCGCTATGGCTGGCGTAAAATCGTCAGTTATTTCGGCGGGACATTGACAGGAGTGGCTTGTTTGTTGATCGGCGGAGTGGTCTATTATTTTCCGGGAAATGTAGGATTGCTTATGCTGGCTTTTGTGGTTTTTTCGTTGGGAATTGCAGCTTTTGGTCCTTTATCAGCATTGATTCCAGCGATCGTGCCAGAGAAAAAGACAACGGCGATCTCGGTCTTGAATCTTGGTTCAGGATTGAGCAATTTTTTGGGACCTGTTTTAGTAACGCTTCTTTTTCAAAGATTTGGCGGCTTTGTGGTCTTGTTTAGTTTTGCAGTACTTTACTTTTTCGCTAGTATTTTAACAGTTTTTTTAAAACGACCAGAAGAGCTTGTTTAAGCTAAAAGTCAGGTGAAATTCTGTAAGAATTTCATCTGACTTTTTTGTTTATCGATCATGCTGATTTATCTATGATAAAATAGAGAGTATTCCTGTTGAAAAAGAGTTAAAGGAAGAGTAAGGAGGATCATGTGAGAGAAAAAATAATCGTTACGGGAGCAACTGGATTTCTTGGGCATTATGTTATACAAGAATTAGTTGCTCAAAACTACGAGGTAATCGCAGTTGGTAGAAATAAAAAACAATTAGTCTTTTTGGAAGAGAAATATGGAATTACCCCTTTAATACTAGATTTAAGCGATCGAGAGCAAGTCTTTAATTTATGGCCGGAAGGGGCGGCAGCTTGTCTACACTGTGCTGCTTTATCGACTATTTATGGTCCTTATGAAGAGTTTTACCAAGCAAACGTCGAAGCGACAAAAACGGTCGTAGAAGCTTCAATTGCTAAACAGGTCGGACGCTTTGTCTTTGTTTCATCTCCAAGTATTTATGCGAAATGTAAGGATGATTTTAATATCAAAGAGCTTGATTTAATGCAAGAGGCACCAGCTGGACCCTATTTAAATTATTATATACAAACAAAAATCGAAGCAGAGCAGCTACTTTATCGTTACCAAGAAGAAATTGTGCTTGTGATTGTTCGTCCAAGAGGATTATTCGGCATCGGTGATACGAGTATTTTCCCCAGACTGATGGCAGTCAATAAAAAAATCGGTATTCCGTTATTTCGTAAAGGACAAGGAAATATTATGGATATGACTTGTGTAGAAAATGTTGCGTATGCTTTGAGGCTTTGCATTGAAGTAAATGGGATTCGAGGAAGTATTTTCAATATTACTAATGATGAGCCTGTACCATTCAAATCACTGATCGAACGTATCTTTCAGTATTTAGGTGAAGAAGTTCGTTATAGGAATTTTAATGAACAGTTTATTTATAAGACCGCAGGAATACTGGAACGTGTTCATTATGCATTAAGATTAAAAAAAGAACCACTTTTGACACGTTATACTGTAAGTATTCTAGCCTACAGTCAAACACTTGATATTAGCGCTGCAAAAGAAAAGCTAGGCTATCAGCCGATCATGACGATGGATGAAGGAATTCAAAAATATATAACAGATTATAAAAAGAAAATGGATAGGTGAAAAGATGAAATTTACAATTGTTGGGTCAGGCCGTTATTTGCCTGAAAGAGTTATTTTATCAACAGAAATCGATCAACGTTTCGGTTTGAAAGCAGGTGAAACACAGCGAAGAACGGGTATTGCTAAACGTCATTTTTATGATGAAGGAACTTCAAAACTAGCTAAAAAAGCAATCATTATAGCGTTAAAAGATGCTCAGATGTCTTATCAGGAGTTAGATCTTTTGATTTGTGCTTCTGGCACTTTTGAACAGCCGATTCCCTGTACAGCTAGTTTGATTGCGGAGCATTTTTTAGAGGAAAAACATCCGATTCCTTGTTTTGATGTGAATGCAACTTGTTTAAGTTTTATTAGTGCTTGTGAAGTTGCACAGGCATTTATTGCTTCTGGCAATTATAAAAATATTTTAGTTGTTTCAGCAGAGGCAGGAGATGATGCATTAGATCCGAATGAATTTGAAAGCAGTGCCTTGATTGGGAATGCCAGTGCTGCGTTCATTTTTTCTACGGAAGAACAGCCAAAAGCAAAATATGACGTTGAGCTTTTAGGTGCTAAGTTTATGACTTATCCTGAATATGCACATAGTGCGGAAATCAAGGCTGGTGGAAGCGCGGATTTTATTCCGGAAAACATGCAAGATCGTTATTTTCATATGGATGGCTTTGAGCTGATTAAAGCGATGCGCCGTAAACTACCTGAATTTTTAAGTAGTCTTTTATCTGATGCTAAAATAGGTATTGAAGAAATTGATTTTCTCGTTCCGCATCAAGCCAGTGGACCTGGAATGAAAATAGCTGCTCGTCTTGCCAAATTTTCAAAGGAACAAATGGTTGATATTATTGAAGAAACAGGCAATACTATTGCCGCGTCAATTCCTTTTACCTTTGACTATTTATTAAAACAAGAAGAAAATTTTCAAGAAAAAGTAGTATTACTTTTAGGAACGGGAGCAGGAATGTCGATCGGTGGTCAGCTATTAAGGATCAATCGTCGATGATTACGCACATTAAGGTAATCAAGACTGGAAAAGCGATGCAGCGGCCCTTTTTGACACGATCGGGCGGATCATTCAAAAAACAGGAATATCCAATCACTTGTATCGAATTGGAGCATACGACTGCTGGCAAAATTCTGATCGATACAGGATATGGTGATCAGTTTCTCTCTCGACTAAAACCAGTACCTAAACTCATTTATGGTCAATTATTTATTGAAAAAGAAAAACAAAAAATAGATCAAAAACAGCATGTAAAATCAACATATGATTGGTTGATTTTATCTCATTTTCATCCCGATCATATCGGCGGTTTATCTGAAGTGACCTATAATCAGCTTATGCTGTCAAAAGCGCTCAATGACTTGATCGAGCAAGCGCGTCTGCTTCAATTGCGTCAGGGTTTCTTTAAAGAATTAGTACCAAAAACACTGGGAAATTCAAGTTATTTTGAGGATGAAAGAACCATTGAATGTCCTGATTTAAAACTAAAAGGCTATGACCTTTTTGGAGATCAAAGTATTTTAGCAATTCCGATGTTTGGACATGCATTGGGGCAATATATTTTTTATCTACAAACGATTCAAGGACCAGTTTTATTGGCGATGGATGTGGCTTGGCATATAGAAACGATCACAGATAAACTATTGCCGAAAAAAGTGACAAAACTGATTGTCCACGATTTTAAAGAAATGCAGCGAAATATTGAGTGTTTGGCTCAGCTTCATCAACGAAAGCCTGAATTGCCGATTTTCTTATCTCATTGCCAAAATTCAATAACTCAGCTTCTCGAATGGGATCATAAAAATGGAGGTGCCGTTGTTGACTATCAAGAAAATTAGGATATTCTTACAAACCTATATTGAGTTAAGTTATCAAGACTTTTTAAGTAAAAAAATGCCGCAAAGATTTCGTCGGTATCAAGAAAAACGGTTGAAAAAACACCTAAACAAAGTTGTCCCCCAGTCCTCATTTTATAGTCGCTTTATAAACTATAATGGAGTAATCAATCATCGCGAATTTCCTATTATGGATAAAGCTGTGATGATGAGAGCGTTCGATGAATTAAACACAAAACAAATTTCATTGAAACAAGCGAAAGAAGTGGCATTGCACGCTGAGGAAAACAGAGATTTTGCACCTAAAATCGGTTCAGTTTCTGTTGGCCTTTCTTCTGGAACAACAGGCAATCAAGGGGTCTTTTTAGTTAGCGATGAAGAAACTATCCAATGGTCTGCTGCGATGATGAAAAAAGCAATCGATCGCCGTAAGTTTAAAGGAGAAAAAATTGTGATTGCCTTTTTTATGCGAGCCAATAATAATTTATATGAAACGATCAATCAAGGAAAAATTCAGTTACACTTTTTTGATTTGCTGAAACCAGTCAATGAACATTTGGCTCAACTAGAGCATTTAAAACCCAATGTGATAGTTGCGCAGCCCTCCATGTTGCGCATGATTGCTGATTTTTATACCAGTCATCGTTTAGATTATCCGCTAAAAGAAGTGTTCAGCATCGCAGAGGTTTTAGAAGAAGTTGATCGGACGTATATCGAAAATAGCTTGTCTTGTCATTTAAAAGAGATCTATCAAGCAACCGAAGGCTTTTTAGGAATCAGTTGTCATCATGGAACACTGCATTTAAACGAGGATATTGTGTTTATCGAAAAAGAATATCTGACAGATTCGTCTGATCGCTTTGTACCAATTATTACGGACTTGTATCGAACGACACAGCCGTTGATTCGTTATCGGCATACGGATATATTGGTGGAGCGTAAAACACCTTGTCCTTGTGGTAGTTCTTTTACTGCTTTGGAAAAGATCGAGGGTCGAGAGGATGACTGTTTTATTTTTGGTACAAAAGCGTCTGAAGTGGTTGTGTTTCCAGATTTTATTCGTTATGCGATTACACGAGCTAGTGACGAAATCAAGCAATTCCAATGTATACAGCAGACAGCAGAGCAGATCACTGTGAAACTTGAGCTTTCATCAGAAGCCGAAAAACAGCAAATTATTCAAAGGGTCGTCCAACAAGTAAACGAGTTGATACCTCCTGAAAAACAACCAATGGTTCATATTAACGTGGAAACTGGTACATGGGATTACGAACAAGATAAAAAGATGCGCCGTGTGATCTCTAATGTGAAAAGAGGTGGATGATCGATGAGAATCGTATTGACCGGTGGGCGTTCTCCCTTAGCTCTTTTCATTGGAAAAAAATTGAAGCAACAAGGGCACGATATTTATATGCTGGAACATATCACACCAACATTTGCGACCTATTCGACAATCTTCACGAAAGTTGAAATCATTGCTCCGCCAGCAACGCAGTGGGAAACCTTTCGGATAGATGTTTTGTCTTTTATTGAGAATTATCACATTGATCTATTACTGCCAGTGAATGAAGAAACCCTTTATTATGGGGTTTTACAAGATGAAATACGTAAAAGCGGGACACGTTTTTTGTTTGGGTCTCAAAAACTGCTGAACATACTTCATCACAAATTAGATTTTATCCAGTGGTGTGAACAAATTGGCTTAGCTGTTCCAAAAAGTGAAGTCTATCAAGGGCAAGAGGTGGATTTCTCAAAGCAACTACTCAAACCTATTTATTCTCGCTTTGGGCAATCGGTTATAACATCGAAAGACGAGCTTTCCGCAAATAAGACGATTGAAGACATGATTGTCCAAGAAAAAATTGAAGGGCAGCAGATTTGTGTCTCGCTTATGTTAAAAGAAGGAAACGTAATTTCAGCTGTTACTTATGATACAAATTTAGGAATCGAAAATTTTGCTAGTATCACCTTTAGGCGTTTTGAACACCCTAAATTAACTACTATCATAAACACTTTAAGTCGAAATTTAGGTGATAATGGTTTTTTCAGTTTTGATTTTATGTTTGACGGAGAGAATTTTTATCCCATAGAGTGCAATCCTCGCTTAACTTTTGGCCTTGTTCTAGATAGCGAACGAATCATCAACGGTCTTATTGCCCAAGGTAATAAAAATACAACTAAGACAGCTACATCTTATGGCATCAAACTTCTTTGGCTAGGCAAAATTGTTACAAAAAAGGATTGGCGCAACACCTATCCAGCATACTTAAAATCAAAAGATGTTTTGAAAGAAGCATTTGAATGGCGGACATGGTTGATGCTGCCTTGGGTACTGGGAACTTATCTGTTTAAGGCTCAAAAAAATAAACGTAGTATCACCGATTTTGTGGTCTATGATATTTCATATCCTTCTGTTCAAAAGGATGAAAAGGAGAACGTCAATGAGTGAAGTCCGTTTATATTCAAAAGCAGATTTTTCAGAATGCCGGTTGACGAACCATCCTTTATACAGCTATATTCAAGTGTTTTTCAGTCAGGAACTTTCAGAGTTGGTCGAAAATAGTACGAATGGTACTTGTTATGCTTTAGAAGTTGGGCAAAAGCTTTGCTTGGTGGTCGTGGCGCAATTTCAAGAAGGACAAACCTATCCTACCTCTTTGAGAGCACAATATTTAGATTATGCACAAGAAGAGCTGGCTTTGACTGGTATAAAAGGAAAAAGACTGTTATCAGGAGCTTTCCAGTTGTTGAAACGTATTGTACCAAAAACGATCGATGAAGTCGTTTATGTAGGAAATTATTTATTATCGACCAATCTCTTTCAACCCTTTACCACTGAAGAACTACAAAAAATTGAAGCTTTATTGCAACGACGTTTTCCTACTAAAACAATTGTTTATCGCTCACAAAATAGTTGCTTAAATCAGCAATTGATGGAAAACCTAAGTGCATTGAACTATCAGTCCTTTATCTCAAGACAGGTTTTTATTGCTCATCAATCACAAGTGATTCAGCAGAAAAAAACGTTTAAAAAAGATCGTAAGCTGGCAAAAGATACCACATTCAATATCCGCACAAATTTTGACGTAACAAACTATAGTGAACGGATTATTGAACTGTATACGCAATTATATATTTCAAAATATTCTCAAATCAATCCTAGATATACACCAGCATTTATCGAAGCAATGAAAACTGTTCAAAATACGTCTTTTACAGGAGTGTTTGATGAAGAAAACTTGATTGGCGTGACGATGAGTTGGGAATTGGATGGGACATTGACTGTGCCGATTTTGGGATATGATTTAAGCTATCCCAAAGAAAGCGGGATTTATCGGCTGTTAACGTATTATACGCTGCTTCGTGTGAACGATGAACAACTTTTTCATATGAGTTCGGGTGTTGGTCCCTTCAAACTATCAAGAGGAGCCGAGTATTTTCCAGAATACATTTACTACAAACGGCCAGCTTCTGCAAAAGAGCGCCGATTATCATTTTGGTTATTACAAAAAGTGAATACTATTTTAACTCGTATGAGTAATAAGCGAGCGTATTGATACTAAAAAAACAGACCTAAATTTCATAAGAGTCATTGTCAGAGAATCTTTTCTTTTGTTATAATTTATTTCATAGAAGTGGAGGAATGTAAGTATGATTAAAGTAGCAATTATCGGGTACGGGAACCTGGGACGTGGTGTGGAGCGTTCAATCAAACAAAATAAAGATATGGAATTAATCGGTGTCTTTACTAGAAGAGCACCTGAAACAGTCCAGACAGAAGGGGCGAAGGCCTTTACGATGGACGAATTAAAGGGAAAAAAAGGGGCAATCGATGTTTGCATTTTATGCGGCGGTTCGGCAACAGATCTGCCGACACAAACCCCTGAATGGACACGATTATTTAATACAATCGATAGTTTTGACACACATGCAAAAATCCCTGAGCATTTTGCTAAAGTGGACCAAGCAGCCAAAGAAGGGCAAACCACATCAATTATCTCAACTGGCTGGGACCCAGGCTTATTCAGTTTAAATCGTTTGTATGCACAAAGTATTTTACCAGTCGGTGAAACAAATACATTTTGGGGTAAAGGCGTCAGTCAAGGACATTCAGATGCATTAAGACGTATTGAAGGTGTGATCGATGCAGTGCAATATACGATTCCAAATAATGAAGTGATCGATAAGCTTAAAGCAGGAGAGAAACTGGAGCTAACAACAAGAGACAAGCATTTTAGAGAGTGCTTTGTTGTGTTGGAAGAAGGAACAAATGCAGAGAAAATCCGCGCAGAAATTGTTTCAATGCCCAATTATTTTGCCGACTATGATACCGAAGTTCATTTTATTACTCAAGCTGAACTAGATAAAGAGCATAAAGCGATGCCGCATGGCGGAACAGTTCTGCATACAGGTACCACTCATGAAAATACAAAACAAGTAATCGAGTATAATCTACAACTAGAAAGCAATCCAGAATTTACAGCAAGTGTGCTAGTTGCATATGCAAGAGCGTGTGTACGTTTAGCGGAAGAAAAACAATACGGTGCGTATACAGTGTTAGATATTCCACCGAAGTATTTATCTCCTAAATCTGATGAAGCATTAAGAAAAGAATTATTGTAAAAAAGTGGAGGCTGGGGCAAAAGCGTAGCGCAACAGTTGCTTCTGCTTCCACCGTTTATTCAAATTACAAGTGACTGGGGCGTAATTCATCGAATTATGTCCCAGTCTTTTCGTTCAATAAAACGCTAATTTTTGCTGGCGTTAACCAAAATAGCATACACCTGCTCAATATCTTCTTGTGTGCCGCGAAGTTCATAATCAGCTAAAAAAGGAAACGAAAAATTTTCAGCATATTGCTTAGCGGTTAAGCAGTATTGATGATTAAAATTTTTATTGCCACTACCCACAACACCTAAACAGTAACGGAAATTACCATGATAATCCAAATAGTCACGCATCGTTTCAGTAAGAATTTCTGTATCCCCGTTATCTACACCATTTCCACCATCTAAATACGTTGGAACAAATGTAAAAAAAGGTTCTGTCTCATCTTCAAATACTGAATTTTCATGAATTTCTTTGATTTCAATAGGATCATTATGTGTTGAAGCTGCGTAATCAGCCAAACGTGTAACAAATGAGCGAGTATTACCAGAGATAGATATATATAGGATTTTCATCATTAGAACCTCCAAAAATTAAGTAGTTTACCTCTCTAACTATAGTGAAAGATTCCACAAAATACAACTACTTCTTTGATTTTTAACCAGCAATTCGATTATTTGTCAGGGGCTGTACTATTCCTTATAATAAGCCTATAAAAATAGAAAAGAGGAGTCCAAATGTCTTACAAAGTAGATTTCAAAAATGTATCAACTGTCGGTTTTGAAAGCTCTCCGGTGGCAGAAGCAATGGCTGGATTACGTGCAAATGAAGCTCGATATTATTGGAATAAATACAAACATGAATTTGTCACTGTTCCTGCAAGTGAAGACCCAGAAACACTGGCTTGGATAGAAAAAATTTTAGCAGAGCGAGACATAAATTTTCCATATAAACCTTTGGAAGTCACAAGCTTTGTAGTAGACGGTATAAAAATGGCTTATGTTTTTTATGAAAATGGATTATCTGTTAACGTGATGTATACCCTTGAAGAAGGTGGGAAAAGAGCGGTCGGTTTTAAGCTTTCTGACGGTATGGATGTACCCGTCGAGTTTGACGGAAAATTCAAATTTGCTCGACAAAAATCAAAACTTGCTGGAACGATTCGAGGCTCATTTTTTGTAATCAAAGGTGAATATTAAACCAGCTTTAATAGTAAGTAGTAAAGAAAGATGAAGAAAAGTGAACTCCTCGCTTTTTTTCATCTTTCTGTTTCTTCAAAAAAACAAAGATTGAACAAGTAAATGCAATCAAGTAAAATAAATGAAGAACTTAATTATTCGTTGTCTGATTGTTAAGAAAGAAGGTAAACAAATGTTCACCCACAGACAGTTATTGATCCTTTCATTTTTATTATCTGATTCCTTTTCTTTTTCTAGTTCGTTTCTTTCCTCCATTTTAAACGTGTCAGAAAGAACAATTCAATTAGAAGTACAGGAAATAAACAAACTACTGCCAGATGATGGTTCTTTTTTTTATTTAACCAAAAGAAAAGGACAGACACAGAATTTGACACCAGAGACTCTTGCTTGGCTGAACCAATTAATAAAAGAAAACAAAGAGCAAAATTCCAGTGAATTTGAGCGTCAAAATCTAATTTTACTTGTGTTGCTTTTTGAAAAAGAGTATTTGAGCATGGAGGAACTTTCTAAACGGATTTATGTGTCAAAAACAGCTATTCATAAAGAAATGGAACAATCATGGAAACTACGGGAGTTTATTGAAGTCTCTGCTCAAAAAGGCTTGAAAATTAATCGTTCTGAGCCAGAGAAAAGGAATCTATTAGCGAAATTATTTAATTATGACCGTTCGTTGAATACACTCCTAAAGTTACCTAATGATACACAGCTCATCTTCGAACAGGTAAAAACAGTGACTGATCGTTTATTTTATGAACATCAGTATTTTATTTCGGGAAAATCATTGGCCTTGTTTCAAAATTATTTAGTTTCGACTATCATAAGGAATCGAAAGGGTTTTTATTTATCAGAACAAGAGCAACAGGCAGCCGCAAAAGTGGAACTATCTTCGCTGTTAAAAGAAATAATTCGTGAACTAAATTTGGCTATTTCCAAAGAAGATATGTCTTATATTCAAGTAAAATTAAATGAATTGAACGTTACGAATTACACTGGAGAAGTAACAGCTCTCTCTCACTATACATTCATAAAAGATAAGCTTGCTACCTTTTATAAAGCTGTGGACAGAGAACTAGGAATCACTATTCAACCAACTGCTGACTGGGAAAATAAATTTATTATTCATATGCATAAGCTGATCATTCGTCTGGCAAATGGAAATGACAATGATAATTACAATAAAAGAAAAATCAATCAAGAATATCCTTTAACACTACAAGTGATCAGGGATTATTTTGAACCGATTTTTGGCCTAGCGATTCCTGAATCAGAACAAGCCTACCTTGCATTATATTTTGCTGAATTTATTGAATACGAGGAGCAACAGCTGCAGCTTCTGTTTATCACAGATAATCTGCCGAGCTTGATTTATCGTACAAAGGAATTGATCAAAGAATATTCGGGTTATAAAATCATTTCCATAAAAAATGTAACGATCTATGAGTATTTAAGGAATCCACAGAGATATGAAGAACACTATTTCCTTTTATTAACAACTAGTGAGCGAGTCATACTTGAAAGTAAACGAGCGTTTTTGATCAAAGATATGCCGACCAAACAGGATTTACAGTTGCTAAAAGAATATTTTACGATGTTGCTCACACATCAAAATAAGGAAAAACGAAAATGGTTTGAAACCACCTATCTTCATAAGACGAACAAGAATAGTATTTCTAAACAACAAAGAATAAACGAACGCACAGCCAATACTAATCAAGTGATCAAAGATGAAATAGTGCTTGAGGAACCAATTATTTTTATCACTCGTTTTGACAAAGAAATACCATCCAGTATCAACATTACTCAGTTAAAAAAGAAATATAAGCACAGAGGGAAAGAAATAGAATTTGTTATTCAGAGTAGTTATAATCCTCTCGAAGGACAAGTTCAGCTGTTTTTTAGTGAATTAAAAAAAATGCTGACGGTCAAAGAATTAAAAGCACGAATTGAATAAAAGCCATTCACTCTTTTTCGGATGTATTCTGAAAAAGAGTGAATGGCTTTTATCTATGGAAGTGAATAAAATGAAGAAAGAAATCAAAGAAATGGAGTGGTTAAATGTACCATAAACAAATTGAACGTTTTCCAGATACGTTTTTATTTGGTGCTTCAACATCATCTTTTCAAGTAGAAGGTGGTCAAACAAGTGGCGGTCGTGGAGAGGCGCTTCATGATCGCAGTCCTAAAAAAGCAGGCATCACAGATTTTTCAACGGCAAGTGATCATTACCATCGTTGGGAAGAAGATATTGACTTGTTTCATGAATTAGGATTAAAGGTCTATCGTTTTTCTATGTCTTGGACTAGAATTATGCCTGATGGAAAAAACGTGAATCAAGAAGGCCTAGCTTTTTATGATAAGATCGTTGATAAATTAGTAGGCTACGGCATCGAACCGTTAGTGACTATTTATCATTTTGAATACCCTTCCAAGCTGGTTGATGATTTTGGTGGTTGGCTTTCTCCAAAAAGTATTGATGCCTATGAAGAATTTGCTAACGTTTTATTCACCCATTTTGGCGATCGTGTGAAGTATTGGCTGACGATCAATGAGCAAGATCATGTCATTAAAATCAGCGAACGCTTAGGTCTATCTAAAGAGAGTGAAGGGGTGGAATTTGAAGGACAAGTCCAACAAGCTAACTACTATATGTGTGTGGCTACAGCTAAAGTAATTAAGCTGGCGCATGAGATTATTCCAAATGTTAAAATTGGTCCAGCAGTTAATCCGATGCCGGCAATCCCTGCATCTGCGAATCCATTGGATGTTATAGCCTCAATGACTTTTAATGAACTGTCTCATTATTATATTTTAGATTTACACTGTCGCGGAAAATTCTCCCCAATTCATTGGAAGTATATGGAAGATCGTGATATTTGCCCAGAAGTTAAAGAGGAAGAATTGCAATTAATGGCAGAAAATACGCCAGATTTCATTGGAATCAACTATTACCTCAACCAAACAGTAGCCCACAGTGAAAAAGAAAAAATTGAGTTACGCGGTCAAGGTGTGTTCATGGAAGAAGAAGCAGGAATTTACAAGCTAGTTGAAAATAAAGAAATTCCTCAGACTGATTGGGGATGGAATATCTGTCCTGAAGGATTAAGCATTGCTTTAATGGATGTATACAATCGCTATCAATTGCCGATGCTTATCACAGAAAATGGGTTAGGTGCCTATGACGAAGTCGTTGAAGGAGAAATTCACGATACGTATCGAATTGATTTTTTAGCTAATCATTTAAAACAAATCAAGGATTGTCTGAGCTTAGGTTTTCCAATTATCGGTTACTGTGCTTGGTCTGCTATTGATCTAGTAAGTGGACGAGAAGGAATGGATAAACGATATGGATTTATTTATGTCAATCGAACCAATGATGAGTTAAGAGATTTAAATCGTATAAAAAAAGATAGTTTTTACTGGTATCAAAATGTAATTCAAGAAAGGGGATACTCATTATGAGTAATCAAAAGATTGCCCAAGAGGTCTTTGAACAGGTAGGCGGAGAAAAAAATATCGCAAATGCAACCCATTGTGCGACGAGATTAAGGTTAAACTTAAAGGACAATCAGCAAGTAGATCTTAAAGCGCTGGATCAGATTGATGGCGTGATCAAGGCACAGTTGAGTAATGGTCAGCTTCAAGTGGTTTTGGGAGGCAAAGTAAATGATGTTTACGAGGAATTTATGAACCTGCTTGGTGGAAGTACAAATGAGCGTTCTTCTACGGTAGAGAAGAAAAAATTTAGCTTTGGTTTACTGATTGAAACGATTTCTGGTATTTTTAGTCCAGTACTGCCAGTATTGATTGGCTGTGGGATGATTCAAGCCTTAAATGCCGTTTTAGTGAATTTCAAATTGATCGATGTTGAATCAGGCTTATATCAAATCCTTCAAATGACGGGAGACTTGATTTTTTATTTCTTGCCATTCTTCTTAGCTGTCAGCGCAGCGAGAAAATTCAAAACGAGTGAATATTTGGCTATTGCTTTAGCTGCTGCTTTTATGTATCCGACCATTATGAATGGCGCGATGAATGCAGCTGAAACAGGGATTAAAAGTATTGATTTATTAGGGTTACCAGTCTTATTTGTTAATTATAAATCAACAGTATTCCCTATTATTTTTTCTGTATGGGTACTGAGCTACCTTTATAGATTTATCGAGAAAAAGACACCGGAAGCCTTTAGAATTCTTATTTCGCCATTGTTAACATTAGTTATTATGATTCCTTTACAATTAATTGTTTTAGGACCAGCGGGTTCTTACTTAGGAAACTATATTGCCGTTGGTGTGAATTACATCTACACAGCTGGCGGGTTTTTAGGTGCCTTTCTTTTAGGGGCACTCCGTCCAGTATTAGTGATGTTTGGTATGCATTATGCCATTACGCCAATAATGGTACAGGAGTTAGCAGAAACAGGAATCACCATTATTTTACCAGCATTATTGGTAGGAAACTTAGCACAATCTGGTGCTGCTTTTGCAACAGGCTTTTTGATCAAGGATAAGGCACAAAAATCAGGAGCATTTACTTCTGCATTTACTGCACTTTGCGGAATTACAGAGCCTGCGATGTATGGTTATAATTTGAAATATAAAAAACCATTTTACGTGGCTTTAGCAGCTGCCGGTATTTCTGCCGCGTACCTGTCTATTTTTCATGCCTATAGCACAGCTGTGGCTTTACCAGGAATTTTAGCTTTGCCAACGTACCATGCAGATAATTATATTCACATTATTATCGGTGTTTTAATTGCCATTATCGGTGCGTTCGTCGGTACTTTAGTAATCGGAATTAAACAAGAGCCAGAACAACAAGCCGAGGTTTCCAAAGAAATTTCTGAAAAGATTTACTCACCAGTGAATGGCAAAATGCAATTATTGGAGACAGTTAAAGATGATGTGTTTTCACAAAAATTGATGGGAGATGGTGTAGCGTTTATTTCAAATGATGGGAAAATATATGCACCTATTTCAGGAGAAATTACTATGTTGTTTGATACGCATCATGCCATTGGTATTCGTTCAGAATCAGGTATAGAAATATTGATTCATGTTGGGCTTGATACTATAAATTTAAAAGGAGCAGGCTTTAATCCACAAGTAAAAGTGGGAGATAAAGTGACGAATCAGCAATTGCTGCTGACATTTGATCAAGAAGCAATTATAGAAAAAGGCTATGATCCAATTATTCCATTGGTAATTACGAATCATTCAGAATTTAAAGATATTCGAAAGAAAATGAATGGAACAGACTTGTCTGTTCAAACGGGTGATTGGATCATTGAGATAGAAAACTGATTTTGCTCTTTTGTTTTATTTCTTTACTTTTAAGGCAAGAAATGATACGCTTTTTATGTTATCTAATTATGATAACAATTAAAATTAAATAGAACCCATCACAAAGGGGAGCCTTGGCTGAGATTGAGTACCTACTCTAAACCCTTCGAACCTGTTCGTTAATACGAGCGTAGGAATTGTGATGGAGTAAATACATGTATTTTTACTCCTCCTTTGTGAATTGGTTGTTCTACAAGGAGGAGTTTTTGTGCAAAGAAAAGCAGAACTACAAGTTTGGATCGAAGGAACGATCGTTGCCGCGATTGCGATGATTTTATCGTTTATCCCAACAAACATCGGCAGCAGTTTTTCCGTATCATTAGGAATGATTCCAGTCACACTTTTTGCCTTAAGAAGAGGGTTAAAAGCTGGGTTCTTCTCTGCATTTATCTGGGGATTGCTTCATTTTCCGCTAGCTCAAGTGTATTATTTGACGCCGATCCAAGTCGTGATCGAGTACATTTTGGCATTTGGCTTTGCTGGTTTTGCCGGGGTATTTAGTGAAAAACTACAGCAAACGATTAAAAATGGAGAGTTTAAGAAAAGCAGTTGGATCATTTGTTATGCGACCGTTCTAGGTACGTTGATGCGTTACTTCTGGCATTTTATTGCTGGAGTGATTTTTTGGGGAAGTTTCGCTTTATGGGGAATGAATCCATGGTTGTTTTCTTTTGTGATGAATGGTGTCAGTGCCTTAGCAACAGCTATTGCAACAGCTTTATTTCTGATTGTGTTACTAAAAATTAATCCTAATTTATTCTTACCAGAAAAAGGCACAAAATTTATGTAACAAAATAATAAAATTAAGTAAGTAGAAAACTCAAAGTTCATTGTTTAGCTGATTTTTTAATGAAATCAATACAAAAACGGTTAGCGCCTCTAAGAATAGTAAGCGATTCACGGAAATTGCAAGCATCAGAGTACGTTTACAAACGGATAATAAGTGGTACGTACCTGATGCTCTTCCAATTTTTGTGATTGTCTGGCTATTTTTGGAGGGCTTTTTTTTCGGTGTTTATTCGGATGTAAAGCCCCAAAGAAAACGATTTTTTCGTTAAAATTGTGCTGCTAGCCAACTTCAAGTACAATCATCCTATAAAGAATTGTATCTAATCAATAGTAGAAATCGAGCAATAAAAAAATATAGGAGTGGTTGGGATGGAAAAAAATGTTCATGGGGTTGAAAATATTCGCTGGAAGAAGAACTTTTATTTGTTTTTAACAGGACAGTTTTTATCAGGAATTACGAGTATGGTTGTACAATATTCGATCATTTGGTATCTTACAAAAACCACAGGATCAGCGACAGTTTTAAGTTTAGCCACGCTTTTGGGGATGTTGCCTATGGTGATATTGAGTCCGTTTACAGGACCTTTGATCGATCGCTGGAATAAAAAAGTATTATTGATTGTCACCGATATTATTGTGGCGCTGTTTGCTATTATTCTATCGATTGCTGGAACAGTTTCCGCGGAATTTCCATTATGGCTGGTGTTTGTCTCGTTATTTGTTCGCTCTGTTGCCCAAACGTTTCAGATGCCGACGATTCAATCGATCCTGCCAACTATGGTACCAGAAGAAGAATTGACGAAAGTCAATGGACAATTTGGTATGGTTCAATCAGCGAATTTTATCATTGCGCCAGCACTCGGTGCGGTCTTGTATGCTATGGTATCAATGAATTTTTTGATTTTACTTGATGTACTGGGGGCTGTCTTTGGGGTTGGACTATTATTCTTTGTTACAATTCCAAAGATCATGTCAGAAGGAGAACCGATTCATCTTTTAGCAGATACGAAATTTGGATTTAAAAAATTATATGAAAATAAAGGACTATGGTATATTACGATCGTCGGAGCCATATTCATGCTGCTATTTATGCCCGCTGCAAGTTTATATCCTCTAATGACAATGAATTATTTTAATGGAACGGTGGGACAAGCTGGGCTTGTTGAAACGGTCTATTCAGTGGGAATGCTGGCAGGAGGTGCAGTGATCGGTATTTTTGGGAAATGGAAAAACCGTATGATACTGATTTTTGCTGCGTATGGCGTTATTGGTGTAACCATTGGGGTGAGCGGATTATTACCAGGTACCAATAGCGGTTTTATTTATTTTGTGCTGCTGAATTTGATTGCTGGAATTGCTACACCCTATTTTAATACATTATTGATGGCAATGATCCAACAAAGCTATGAACCTAGTGTTCTTGGACGCGTTTTAGGCGTGTTGAATTCCTTAATGAGTATTACTGGACCAGTGGGACTGATTTTTGCTGGACCGTTGGCGGACAAGCTCGGTGTGGAAAAGATGTTTGTGATTGCTGGAGTCGGGGCATTGTTTTGCGGAGTGATCAATTTTATGATTCCGGTGGCTAGAAACTACGACAAAGAATTGCAAAAACGGCTGGAAGAAGAAAAGAGAAGAAATGATTCCGAGCAGGTAGATCAAGAGTGATAAGAAAGTATACACACGAGCTTTAGTCTGAAGTTCGTGTTTTTTTATTCCTATATTTATGAGTTGAAATCTATGGTACAATAAGCAAAAAAAGGAATATTGATTAAATGAAAAAAAGTAGTTATTGGATAATAGTATTGGCGTTGTCTTTCTTATTGGTTTTAGTATCAACAGAGTATGTAAATGCACAGAGGTATGTCGAGGATGATCTCGAATCACTGGAAGAGAGCACCTTTGAGTATGTTTCAAAATTAAATTCAGAGAAGTTCTCAGCTCTAGAAGGTTCACCAGAGTTGGGAATTGCTTTGACAACGGATGTGGAACCAGCAGGGAATCGTTTAGATTACCACATTGATAATGAATTTCGAAATTTTGATTTCCAAAATCGTACGAATCCTAACAACATTCTTGTTATTTTTACTTTAGCAAAAGGGGATTTGACCATTGCTCATAGTGAAGAAATACAATCTTTTGTTGCACCATTAAATGAAGATATTGAGATGAAAAAGCGTATTTGGCGCTTGATTCAAGAAGAAAAATACGATGAGGCTGTCATCGATATTTCTAACTATATCTATACCAATGTTGAACAAGCAGTTAATGAAAAAGGCTGGGCAAAGATTTATGAAGATAGTGCACTAGCAAGGCAAGAAGAACAACGGTTGCGTGAAAAAAAGAGAAATACATATATTTTTATCGCTGTTTCAATCGGTGTGTTTAGTATCGCAGTATCCTTTTTTTATCGACAATTTATTTCCAATAAAGCGAAGCGGCATTTTTATTCTCACAAGATACTCCCAAAAAAATTGGAAAGAGATGAAAGCTTTTGCCAAAAAGAATTTGATCACTGGTTGAAAAACCGTCAGAAAATCTATCTTTTCTATAAAACTGAGTACGAGGCAACTAGAGCGATGAAACACTATTTTATCCATGAATTCTTACCTGTGAAGCTCGCTCAGTTTAAAGCCATCAAGGAAGAGCATAAGCACTTGCTTATGAGAAGTCTAAATAACCAAGCGATTAGTGCGTATTTCATAGAACACTATTTTTCAGAGGATAAATTTAGCTTCATTTCGTTTACAGAAATCCTTGTTGAAGCAAATGACGTTTCAAAAGCTTATTGTGAAAATCTTCTAAGCAAGTTAAGTACTGAGATATCAGATTTTTCATTGGAAGAGGAACTGTTAGAAGACAAATGGCCGATGATACCAGAATATAAACAAGAATTATATAAAATCACAAAAGAAAAGATCTTTTGTAACCATACGAACGCGGAGTATCTTGAACGCTATTTATTGGATGGGCTAAGCTATGAACAAATGCTGGACGATCTTTCGAATGATATAGGAGCAGTTATTATGGATAGTCTAAAAACTGCCCTTTTCACTGTAGATTTAAATGAAGTGTATAAACTAGAGCTGCTTTATAAAGAGATCATCGAAAATGATTTTTCAGATGAGGATTTGGCGGAGGTCATGCAGGCTTTAAAAGTTGGCTATCGAGGGAATAAGACAACAATTCTAAAACTAAAAAGTGTAGCAAAAACTGCGATTATTGAAAGACAAGACATCATTAAGGATAGAAATAGAGGAGAAAAAACGATTTTACGTGTTGATTTTAGGGAAAGAGAAGTGAAAACACTCTTTCGACCGAAAAGTAAATAAAGTGATGGGGTTGAAATAATAACTCTCCGAGTGATACCTGCTCACATGGAATCTAGACAAACGGTGGAAGAGTCGTAAATAAGCTGAAATTGCTCTGTTTGAAAGCAATTTCAGCTTATTTTTTGATATTAAAGTCTTTGTACATATGTTCTAAAATCTGATTAAATGGTGGTAAAAGGGGCAACGCCACTAGGCTACGACCTTAATCACATGAAAGTTTTAAATTTTTGAACATGATTAGATAGGAAAGACTGTTTATTTACATTTGCATCCAAGTTGGTTCCAAGGTATTTCCATCTAGATCTTGAACTTCAAGCCCAAACATCTGATCTTCCGGCATGCCCATATCTACCTTATAGAAATCACCGCCATTTGCTTTAGCAGTTTCACCAAACTGTTTCACTGCATCGGCACTTTCTAAACTAAATGAAACCAAAACGCCACTTGTCGTATGAGCATCAGCGATTTTTTTGTCCTTGATAAACTTACTATAAAACTCATGATTCAACAACATGATCCAAAAATTATCGTCCCAAACCATGGAACTTGCTTCTTCTGTAGAAAAGTCTTCGTTCTTCTTAAAGCCTAATTTTTCATAAAACTCCGTTGATTGCTGCACGTCACTCACTGGAAAATTTACAAAAACCATTGTAGCCATAAAAACTCAACCTTCTCTCTTTTTTTGTTTTGTACGAGTAGAGCATCTCACACGACCTTTTTTTTGTCAAAAATAATTGATTAAATCCTCCTGTTTTTTTTGCACTCACTCTTTGGAACAGTTCAATGTTTGTGACTAGCACATTTGCCGTATAAGCTGTTAAAATAGATAAGGAAACTATTGCTAATTTAGGGGGGAGAGCACCATCAATCATAAAAAAACACTAATCAGTGCAAGTTTGATTTTACTGATTATTTTTGGCATCAGCTTAGGAGTGATTTTACTGGTGAATCAACAGACAGACAAAGTAGAAAATGAAAAAAATAGTCAAACAAGTAACTCGGACCGAACGACTCATTCAACTCCAAAAGAACCAGCAGCTAAGACGCAAAAAGAACTCCTTCACTCGATGATCGAGTCGATGAGCTTAGAAGAAAAAGTTGGACAGTTGTTTTTAGCTCGTGTACCAGTGGAAGGTCAAATTGAAAGCATTCAAACAAATCATTTAGGCGGCTATTTATTATTTGGCAGAGATGTTGAAATGGAAACACCAGAGACACTAAAAGAAAAAATAGCTGCTTATCAAGCAGCAAGTAAAGTCCCTTTGTTTATAGCATCAGATGAAGAAGGAGGCACAGTTTCTCGTTTGAGTTTAGGAGCAAATTTAGTGCCCAAGCCTTTTCAATCTCCTCAAGAAATCTACAGAGAGTCAGGGTTAGCTGGCATACGCAAAGATGTTCAGCAAAAAGCTGCTATTTTTCATGAATACGGTATTCAAGGCGGATTATTTCCGGATGCAGATGTAGCAACTGATCCAGAAGCGTTCATTTATGAGCGTACCTTAGGACTGGATGCACAAAAAACGAGCGAGTATATAAAGGAAACTGTAACAGAATTAAAACAGCAAAAAATAGCATCTACGTTAAAACATTTCCCAGGATACGGCAACAATCGAGATTCCCATGTTGAGATCGTCTATGATTCTAGAAGTATAGAAGAGCTTAGAAGCAATGATTTTCTCCCTTTTCAGGCGGGAATCGCGGCAGGCGCAGACAGTGTTCTAGTTTCTCATACAATCGTGACAAGTATTGACGAGGCAATGCCAGCATCTATCTCAAAACCAGTGCACGATCTATTGCGAAATGAATTAGGCTTTCAAGGTGTGATCATGACTGATGATATGGATATGGCCGGATTAGCTAATTTCATTTCACAAGAAGAGGCGGGATTGGCAGCTTTACAAGCTGGAAATGACATGATCTTATCTTCTTCTTTTCAAGAACAGATTCCTTTTGTAGTACAAGCGATCAAGCAAGGAACCTACACAGAAGAAGCTGTGGATCAATCTGTTTATAGAGTGCTAAAAATGAAGATGGATCTTGGGGTGATCGATCAGAAATAATAGCGAAAGGGTACAGAGCAAAAGGAAAGAGCAAATTTGACGTATCCTCAAAAACTGAATAAACGACATGACAAAAGCATTTAGCTGCCTTTTACTTCTCAGAGCTAAATGCTTTTGTCGAGGTCTTTGTTATCTAAATCAAATCTGGGTTCATTTTTTGATAATTTTCTAATTTATATGCTAAGTTTCTTTCATAGTCTAAATGAAAAACACTCAAATATAAGCGATCAAAAAGATACATTAATGAAAGTCTGGTCGAAAAAGATGAAATCTTATTATAGTGATTTTCAAGAGAAGAAAAGAAGAGCAGACCATCCACTTGCATTTGACGTAGAGGACTATTTTTGGAGGTGATCAATAAAATCTTTGTTTGATTTTTCCTAAGGATCTCCATGATTTTTTTCACACTTGTTCCGCGTCCTTCATACGAAACGATGATCGCCAAATGTTCAGGTGTGCTATTGGCGGCACTCAAATTTTGCATATAATCGTCCATAGGAACATTGATACGCTTACCGATCTCTTGCATTTGAAACTGGAAATTTTGAGCAAAATAAATATTGGCAGAAGAAGCGTATATATCGATATATTTCGCTTCAGCTAGCAGTTTACTATTATGACTCATACGATCAAAGTCATTCGTATCGATCGTTGACTGTACAGTTTGCTCATAAACTGTTTTTAGTTTCTTTGTCATCGCATAAAGATTATCTTCAGCAGATATTGGATAGTCGATATCGATGATCGGTGTTGCTCGATGCTCATTTAAAGCATTGACTAAAGCTAGTTTAAGATCATTTAAACCGTCAAGATCAAGCTTATTTATGAGCCGATAGATCGTTGAAATGGAAACATAAGAATGCTCGGCTAAATCCTGCGGAGATAAATGGATCACCTTATCTGGAGAGCTAAGAATATAGTCAACCAATGTTTGCTCACTGGCGGTCAATGGTTCTAAATTTTTTAATTTAAAAAGTACATTCATTGTATCAGACACCTTTCAGTTACGTTTGTCCATCTAGTTATAGTATAACTGATAAATGTCTATTACGTATAAAAGAGGTAAAGAAAAAAGCATTTAGCTCCAAAGGAGTTGCTTTTTCTCGTCGATTATTCAGAGTTGAAATCCAAAATGAAACTGATTTTTATTTAAGTTCCAACGTCATTATTGCTTAAAGAATTTCGGCTAATGCTTTAGCGATGCCGTCTTCATTATTTGAATGGGTGATTTTCGTGGCTGCTGCTTTCAGCTCATCAACAGCATTTCCCATTGCAACACCAATGCCGGCATAATTGATTAGGGACAAGTCATTATGTCCGTCGCCAAATGAGACGATATGCTCTGGATGGATACCTAGTGGTTTTAGTGTTTGTTCAAGCGCATGCGCCTTATCGATTCCTTGATCCGTAAATTCAAAATACATCGGGGCAGAAAAAACACCGCTGACGATGTGTTTAAAAGGAGCTAGAATTTTTTCAGCATTGTTCTTCAGATATTCCGGCTGAGCAGCAACTAATATTTTATGCAAAGGAAAATCAACAAAGTTGGCTAAGTCTTCTTTTTCACATAATTGGAAATTGCCGCCGCGAGATTCATATTCAATGATATTGAACGGTTCGCTTGCCCCCTCTAAATCAAGCATTCCATCATAGACATTATTTACGTACATATATTCATCTTTGGCGATCATTGGCTTTACATCAAAATTCTTTAAATGCTCTAAAATAGCTTTACTTGTCTCGATAGCCAGCGGTTGACTGAAAAGTTCCTTTTGCTCACTGACATCAACTACATGAGCGCCATTATATGAGACGATCATACCGTTATATCGATCCAGCTGCAATTCATCTACATATTTCAACATTCCGGGAGTAGGTCTGCCAGATGCCAGTACAACCTTGATACCTTGTTTTTGAGCGGTGATCAATGCTTCTTTTGTTTGTTTTGAGACTTTTTTATCATCATTCAATAAGGTTCCGTCGATGTCTAATACAATAGCTTTGATAGTCATATGTGTTCCTCCTGATTCCTTGTACATTTTATTTAAACCGTCAATTCTAGACGATTTCCTTCTGGATCAGCAATGACAGATTCATAATACCCATCACCAGTTGTTCGGCAAGGACTTAATAATTCATAGCCTTCCATCACTAAAACATCCGTTAGATTATCTACACTTTGTTTGCTGCCCAAAGAGATGGCTAAATGAGCAAAACCTAGCGGCTCATTTCCTTTATGGCGATAAGTCACGTCATCCCGCTGCATAATTTCCAGTCTAGCGCCGTTTTCAAAGGTTAAAAAATAAGAACGAAAACTTGTCTTCGTATTATGGTACAGCTCAGATGCTTGTACATTGAAATACGTTTGATAGAACGCACGCATTGCTTCTAAATCTTTTACCCATAATCCAATATGTTCAATTTTCAAAATAATCCCTCCATCAATCATCATTTACACGTATTAGTATAAAACAAAACAGCCCCTTAAAATGCCTTTTGGGAATAATTGATAGATTTTTTTCAAAAGAGCCTAAAAGGGATCAGCAAACATGGAAAAAAAGTGTCAAACACACGCTAATTTTGGAGATAAAAAGGAGCAGTTCTTGACAAATGCTAAATCAACATGCTATATTGTAAACAATAAAAATCGAAGTGAGGGATCCGTGCATTGAAAAATTAAGTCAATTTGTTGAAGCTGCATTCAGACTGTAACTTGAGAGTAATCAAGGGATCAGTGTGCAGATTTTCAGAATTGGCATTAATTTTTCAGTGTATGGGTCTTTTTGTGTACGACTAACTGAAAAAGCCAGTTCTGAAAAGTGTCGAAGGAACCCCAAAGTTCCTTCAGCTTTTTTAACGAGGTGATAGAATGTCTAAAATCGAAATAAAAAACTTAACCTTTGGGTATGATTCCCAAGGAACATTACTATTTGAACAAGCCAACCTAAATTTTGATACAAGCTGGAAACTAGGCTTGATCGGAAGAAATGGTCGTGGGAAAACGACACTGTTGAATATCTTACAAGGAAAATTAAGCTACAGTGGGAAAATTGAGCATCAACTGGACTTTTTGTATTTTCCTCAGCCGATCAAAGATAAAAAACAGCTAACCTATTATGTTTTGCAGGAGATCAGTGATTTTGAACAATGGGAAGTTGAGCGCGAGCTAAATCTTTTAAACGTTGATCCTGATATTCTATGGCGTGAATTTGAAACCTTATCTGGCGGAGAACAAACGAAGGTATTACTGGCCTTATTATTTATTGATGACCAGTACTTTCCTTTGATCGATGAGCCGACGAATCATTTAGATATCGAAGGTCGTAAACAAGTTGCTGAATATCTGAAAAAGAAACGCCAAGGCTTTATCGTCGTTAGTCATGATCGTTCATTTGTTGATGAAGTGGTAGATCATGTATTGTCAATCGAAAAAAGTCAGTTAGAACTTTATCAAGGCAATTTCTCAGTGTATGAAGAACAGAAAAAAATCAAAGACGAATTTGAGTTTGCTCAAAATGAAAAAATCAAAAAAGAAGTGACACGTTTGCGGAAAACAGCGGCTGAAAAAGCCGAATGGTCTCGTTCAAGAGAACAAGATAAATATGGAAAATCAACTGAAAAAGGCAGCGGTGCAATTTATGACACAGGCTTTATCGGTGCTAAAGCAGCTAAAACGATGAAGCGATCAAAAACGATAGAAAATCGGATGGACATTCAGCTCGCTGAAAAAGAAAGTTTGCTGAAAGATATCGAATATGTCGATCCATTGACGATGAATTATCAGCCGAGTCATCACAAAAGAGTTTTAACAGTTGAAAAACTAACATTGGGTTATCAGGACAAAGAATTGTTTCAACCGATTTCCTTTACATTAAACCAAGGGGAGCGTATTGCTCTGATCGGCCCAAATGGTTCTGGTAAATCATCGATCATTCGTCTATTATTAGGACAATTCGACGGAAAAAGCACCGGAACGATCATTCGACCAGAAAATGTGACGATCAGTTATGTCCGTCAAAATTATGAAGATAATCAAGGAACCTTGACGGAATTTTCAGAAGCGCAAGGACTGAACCATCAGGAATTTCTCAATAATCTGCATAAGTTGGGCATGGAAAGAGAAGTCTTTCAGAATCGAATCGAGCAAATGAGTATGGGACAGCGTAAAAAAGTTGAATTAGCCAAGTCTTTAGCGGTACCAGCAGAATTATACATTTGGGATGAGCCGCTGAATTATCTAGATGTGTTTAATCAAGAACAGCTGGAGCAGTTGATTTTGTCTGTTAAACCAACAATGCTTATAGTGGAACACGATCAGGCGTTTTTGAAAAAAATTGCTACCCAGCTTATTTCTTTAGAAAATCATGAGACTGTTTAGCCGATCGAACGGATCTTATTTGACAGCTAGCTACTATACATCAAAATTTAGTGATTGAGACATAACTCCTGTCATTTGGAATCTCAATAAATGCTGGAAACAGAGGCAATCCCTTCGGAAAGAAGAAGCGATCGCTTCTGTTCCATTTTTTTCATATTGTCTTTATCGTTGAGTTTTGTCATAATAAAATAAGAAGACTAGTTAGCGAGTGAGAAAGTGAGTTGGGTTATGAATTGTTGGGAACTTCTGGGGCTGGAACCGACCTCAGACAAGAAAAAAATCAAGAAAGCATATGCTGTCAAATTAAAGGAGCTTAATGTAGAGGAGCAAGCAGGGGACTTTCAACAATTGAAAGAGGCATTTGACTCTGCCCTTTTTTTATCAGGTACAATTATCGATAGCAGCCAATCAAAATCAACAGAGCTGATGGAAGAGTCTCTTGTTGAACAGACCGAATCAATAAAAATAGTGGCTGATGAACGATCCGAGATAGACCTTACTGATAGTGAAGCACTACCAGAAAACTTTAGACAAGAGTCTGATCTGGTAGGCGATTTTACGCAGAAATTGACAGTGATTTATGAAACATGTGATTTTTTTTCAGATCCGCAAAAATGGACTGTGCTCTTTTCAAAGGAGTTAGAATGGACGATAGAAGAGTATAATCAAATAGCTTATATCATGCAGCAATTTTTATTAACAAATTATCGTGTATTATCAAAGAAAGTCATAGAATATTTAGGGCATTTTTTTGATTTTGATGCGTTAGCAATGGATTATAGATCTGGAAACTATTTCTGTTACACATGGAGAGAAATCAAGCAAGTTCCAGCATTTTCGTTTGATAATTATGAAGAGATAGAAAAGGAACAGCGGATCGATTATTTCACACAACGTTATGAACTGTTTCGAATATTTTCTACAGGTATTCCTGATCCGTCGGTATGGCAAGAACGATTATACGAGTGCAAAAAAACAGTACGCAATGATTTTGATGTGATAAATTTGGAAATTGCTTATCTGTTGATGAATGACTTTAGACTGGAAAAAGAACAAACAATAAACGATTTTTATTATTTATTTGAAAGAGCCGAAAAACTGAAAACAAATTCGACAAGTACTTTTTTTAAAGCTTATGTAGATTGGGTCAGAAAGGAACAGCCGGTGAATCACATCTTGACTTTTGATAGAAGTGAAACTGTGATTCCATCAAGTACAGATCATTTACTCATGGGCTATGTCTATTTTCAGTTAAAACGTTACTCGAGTACCAAAGAATATTGGGAAGAGTTAAGCAAACAGACTCCTTCACTATTCAAAGCTGATGAACTGGCTGTATTGTTTCCAAGCGAACCAGTCGCTATTCAGCAGAAAAAACAAAAAGGAACAGGCTATTATATTTGGGTATTCTTTGTGATCATGATGTTTCTGCTGAAATTTAGCTCACTTGCTTCAAAAAGTTCAAAAAAACCCTCATACACGACAATTTCTGAGGTACAAACCTTATTTAGTGGTGAGAGTGCCACCTTTAACAAGCGTTTTATAGAGACGCACAAAAGTTTAAAAGAAAGTAAACATGCGTATGATCAATTTCTTTACTACTTTTATGTTGATCCTGAAGATGAAGAAAAAGAAACGTTCATTGAAGAAAAGCTAACTGGATCAGCAAAAGAAATGGCACAGAATGTGACTATTTCCGAGTTGCCTGAACAAACGATCAAATCTCGGTATGATTTTTATGTATCTCCAGATAATGTTAAAGAATACGGATTAGTTACAGCTGTGACGATGCATGAAGAGGAAGAACCCTTTTTAATTTTTCAAGAAGACGAACAAGACAAAATTTCGAACGTATTTGGACAGGGCTGGACACTTTTACCAGAGGAGAAATTTGCTGATCTATGGGCAGATATTCAAGTAAGACCATTGATGTCACAGAAATTTTTTGTTGTGTATTATTTATTGTCTGAAGAAAGAGCCGAACATTTACAGGAAAATCCAGAATATACGACCGATCCCGTCAAAGAACTGTTGGAAAAGCATCTTAAAATACCTCTAGCAACAGAATTTGAGGGAGGGACTTGGCAGATGACTCGTGATGAGGAAGGAAAATTATATACAATCGTCAATGATGAGAACGATGAACCTCGCTTTATACTTTCATACGATGATTATGGTAGATTAGAGCATATTTATGGTGAGCAATGGGAAAAACTGGATGAACCTAAACAAAAACAATTGTACGAACAGGCAGAAGAAAAGATTGGCTCATTTTAGAAAAAGAACAATCGTGTAGATTCGCGCAGATTACAAGTTCAGGTTGTACTAGAATATGGAACTAGAAGCATGCGTCAAACTATTGCAGTCTAGTTCCTTTTTTAGGGAGCAAATGAACAAGGAAATAGCTAGCTATTTTTTACTGATAATGATTCTCATTATCATATGTATATGTTATACTAACCCAATAAGGAAAGGAGTGATGCTATGAAAGAAATTAAGCTTGGTACTTTTTCGGTTCAGTATGATCATCTAAAGACAGCTGACTGTTCATTAAAAATAGCTGAAGAGATCTATATTAAGGAGCAAAAGCTGCCTAGTTATTTTATTGGAGAGGCAACGATGAGCTTTTTTGATTTTTATGCAGCTGAGTGTCCGGAACTACAGCAAGATGATTACCGCATATCAGAAAATTTCCAGCGCATCATCAAACGATTTCCTCATACAAATCAGCAAAATATATTGAGCGAAGACGATCACTATAGCATGAAAAAGATACCTATTTACGTCTCGGCAAAAGAGTATCTAATTGCAAAAATTACACCTGAAAAATATCCAGCATTCATTGATAAAGTGGAACAAAGTCAGCTGTTTGCAGCAGAGAACGTAGATGGAACAAAATATAAACGCCTATCACTAAATGGTACATATGGTCCCAGAGAAGCGTTGACTGATCAGGATTCAAACGATCGCTTTGTGCAGGCGCAACTGGAATTGACTAATGAGCTGTATTATTTTGGTCATTACAGCTATGCCGGAATGATCCAGTTCTTGCCGGAATATGGGATTGAAACGTATGATCAATTTCATGAAGCTTATGGAAAATATATTTATAGTATGACTTTGACTAAAGCGGGACAAACAATTCCTTTATTGTGGCCGGATTATTTATACCACAAACCTGAAAATCATCTTGAGTTCGGTCTTTTGGCTGGGACTGATCAAACAAGGTATCAGCTGTTCGATCACTGGACAGAAGGAGAAGAAGTGAGCATTGAAATTTTGGCTGAAGGATTTGAGGATGTGCATTTTACCACAGTTCTTAAAAAGCCAATGAACAGTCGTCCAAAAATTGTAGAAACAGATAGTGTAAAAGGTGAACAGATTACGTTGAAGATCGCACCTGAATTGATTACGGAAATCATGCAACAAGAGGCAACGATCGATATTCTTACTCCTAAAAAAGATACATTAGACGGATCATCACTAATCAAAAAAGCAACAGAGGATCAGCTCATTTTTTCAAGTGATTCGTTAAGCCAGCATGGACGATACCAATTAAAAATAGTCAGTCAAACCTATGGGCAATTATTATTTTTATTTACAATGAAGCAAGAAAGGTTAGAAGAATGAAAAAGTTAAAAATTCAAGATTTTATTTCAATTGGCATTTATACAGCCATTTATTTTTTAGTAGTATCGATTACGCTGGGGATCCTGACGTTTACGATCCCAACGTTCAATAATGTCCTTATTCCAAGCGCTACTGCACTTTTTGCAGGAATTATCTACTTATTAGTGATTCATCGGATCCCTAGATTCGGTGCGATCACGATCATGGGCAGTGTGATGGGCTTATTTTTCTTGATCTCTGGTCACTTTCCCTTGTCTTTTTTACCAAACGTTTTGTGTGCCATCGGTGCTGACTTGATTCAATATAAAACAAGACTTCCAGAAAAGATTCGGACAATGATTAGCTATACAGTATTCAGTTTTGGTCTTATGGGTCCTGTGTTGCCTTTATGGTTCATGAAAAATGCTTATGTAGATGCATTGATAGCTCGCGGCAAAGATGCTGTGTATATTGATAAAGTATTTACACCGATCACAACAGGGACATTTTATTTTTGTACAGCGGCAGTGATTATATGCAGTATTATAGGAATTACTATTGGACAGAAACTGTATGCGAAGCATTTTGATAAAGCTAAAGGAAAAAATTATGAACAAAGCATACGTAAGGTTTGATCCTAGAAGTAAGTTGTGTACGATTTTTTTTGCCAGTTTTTTATTGATGTTTCCATTACCTTTTAATGCAGAGATTCTTTTTGTAAGTTTGTTATATGCTTTATTTATTTTGAATGGTGCAATCAAAAAAGGGACGATTTTCTATGTGGTGTTTTGGCTTTTTATTTTAGGAGATCATTGGCTATTTCCGTACATAGACAACGGTATTGCAGCATTTTTTGATTTCTTACTTGTTGGCAATCGTCGTCTTTTACCAACAATCATGGCGGCGACTTTTGCAATGAATCAAACAAAAATCAGCGAGTGGATCGCAGCATTAAAGAAATGTCATATTCCTTTTGGACTGATTGTCCCTTTGACTGTATTGGTTCGTTTTTTCCCCACTTTGTTTCATGATTTTAAAAGTATTCGCAATGCAATGAAATATCGAGGGATCGCTGTAACTACATTAGATTTATTCATTCATCCATTTCAAACAATGGAATATATTATTGTTCCGATTTTAATGACGGCAGAAAATACGTCGATAGATCTATCCTCGGCTGCTTTAGTTCGAGGTTTGGCCAATCCAACGTTGCATACGAGTGTTTATGACATTCGTTTGAACGTACAAGATTACATTTTGATCGTTCTATTGATAGTGGGCGGGATTTTCGGGAGGATGCTATGATGATTGATATAAAGGATATCGCATTCTCTTATGAGGATCAGCAAGAAATGATTAAAGGAATCGATTTAAACATACCGTCAGGCGAGTTTGTTGTCTTATGCGGGAAAAGCGGCTGTGGAAAATCTACCTTGCTGCGACTGTTAAATGGATTGATTCCAGAGCTATATACTGGGAAGCTGAGTGGAACTGGGACAGTCTTGAATCAGGATTTTTTAACGAAAGAGTTTAACCAGTATGTCCGTGAAATTGGTACGGTGTTTCAAAATCCCAAAACGCAATTTTTTACGAGTGATGTTTACTCTGAATTGGCTTTTGCTATGGAAAACTATGGTGTTCCTAGATCTGAAATGATCGAGCGAATCAAAGAGATGACTCAGTTATTTTCACTAGAAACATTTTTAGACCAGAGTATGTTTCATTTATCTGGAGGACAAAAGCAGCTGATTGCATTTGCTTCAGCTAGCATGTTAAAGCATCGTCTGTTTTTGTTAGATGAACCATCGAGCAATCTTGATGAAGAAACGATCGAAAAACTAAAAAAATATCTTGCCATTCTCAAAAATATGGGAATGACGATTATTGTTTCAGAGCATCGATTGTATTATTTAAAGGATCTTGCCGATCGCTATTTGTTGATGGAAGATGGCAGATTCATAGGATCGTATTCCAGTCAGGAAATGCATGAGAAATCAGCGGAGGCAGTCAAACAATTAGGGTTACGTGCTCTTGATCAAACAAGTCTTGTTAAAAAAGAGACTGTTTGGGAAAATCATGGAGAGTTGAATTTGGTTTGTGATCAGCTGGTTTTTCATTATCGAAAAAAAGCACCTGCTGTAACGGTACCTGAGTTGACGTTAAGTAATGCTCATGTGACTGGCGTTATTGGGCATAATGGAGCTGGCAAATCAACGTTTTCAAAACTATTATCAGGTCTAATTAAGCCTCGTGCTGGTAGGATCTTGTTGAATCAAGAAAACATGACTACGAAAAACTTGATCAAACAAAGCTTTGTTGTTATGCAAGACGTTAACTTACAGTTGTTTTTTGAAACAGTAGAAAAAGAAATTTGTCTCAATGCTAGTGACCCAGAACAAATCGAGCAAGTGATTAAAATGCTTCATTTAAAACCATTACTTTTCCGACATCCTCAGACACTATCTGGTGGAGAGAAACAGCGTGTAGCAATTGCGAGTGCCTTGTTGTCTGGAAAAAGAATCATTATTTTTGATGAGCCGACGAGCGGACTAGACTTGGTGCATATGGAAGAGGTCAGCAAAACGATCCATTGGTTAAAGCAAAAAGGTATTTTAGTTTTAGTTATTTCACACGATAAAGAATTTATCAGTCAAACTTGTCAACGGATTCTACATTTTGATCAAGGACAAATCATTGAGGATTATTTTATTGAACATACAAAGATAAGTGATGGAGGGAAATAAATGTTTATTGTAACGAACACGATCCAAACTGAAACAGAGCATTCACAGCGAATCATTCAACAATTTACAGCAGGGCATACAAAAGAAAGCATGGAAACTGTGGACGGTTTTTTGAATTTTCAATTGATGCATCGTTTATTACCGGACAATCCAGAAATAACGGAACTAGTCGTATTAAGCCGTTGGACTTCAAAAGAACATCAAAAAAACTGGGTGAAGAGCCAATCTTTTAAACAGATGCATCAAAAAAAATCCTCAGATAATGCTACAGGTGAAAAGAAACGCCCAGGAATCATTTCCAGCACGATTGCTGAATATGAGGTATTAACTTAATACACAAAGTATTTAGCAGCTAGAAATAGGCAAATCGATTATTCATTTGAATTCTAAGAGACCAAGATGTAACTCAAAGAGTTATGTTTTAGTCTTTTTTTTTGTTTAAATAATCGAGATTGAATACGAAAAAAGCGAATCATGCTGAAAACAGTTTCATATTTCAAATGTCTACAAAGGGAAATTACTTGATTAAGTAGCTATTGTTGGAGAGAAACATATTGATACTATTTTCATAATATAACGAAAAATAAGAAAATATTTGAAAATATTATCGGAATCGTTTTCTTTTTTTTCGTTAAAGCGTATATTAAATAGGAGGTTAAGATGGAAGGAGAAATATAATGAAGAACATACATGTTGTTGCTCATACTCATTGGGATCGTGAATGGTATTTTAGTGACAATGAAGCATTTATTCAATTTTCTTATCACATGGACGAAGTGATTTTTGCTTTAGAAAATAACGAGTTGGATTACTATTATTTGGATGGGCAGTTAAGTATTTTGGATGACTATTTAAAGGTATACCCAGAAAAAGAAGCAAAAATCAAAGAATTAGTTGAGAACAATCAGTTATTTATTGGACCTTGGTATACCCAAATGGATGAATTTGTCGTAGCAGGTGAATCAGTAGTAAAAAACTTGCAAATCGGTATTGATATGTCTAAGCGTTTGGGTGGTCACACTGCATTAGGGTACCTTCCGGACTCATTTGGTCAAGGGAAAGATATGCCCAAAATATATAATGGTTTTGGCATTGAGGATGCTGTTTTCTGGCGGGGAATGCCTAGTGAAATTACGAAAAGTCGTGAATTTTATTGGACAGCAGAAGATGGCTCAAAGGTACTGACGATTAATATTCGTAATGGTTATTATGCAGGCGTTACATTGGTCGAAGGGGAACTGTACCAGAAAAAAGAAATCCTTGATATCGTGAAACAAGATAGTGCTGCAGAGGTTGTGACCTTGCCAGTTGGTGGAGATCAACGCGCTGTTGACCGAGGCCTAAAAACAATCATAGCAGAAATGAACGAACAATTTGGAGACGAATACAAAATAGAAGAAAGCAACTATCCTCATATCTTTAATCTACTTAGAAAAGCAAAGCCAAATTTGCCAACGGTGCAAGGGGAATTTATGAGTGGGAGCGTGTCGAAGATCCATCGCTCCATTTATTCTTCTAGATACGATTTAAAGAAAATGAATGACACGATCGAGAATCGCTTGATTTTTCAACTAGAACCGTTAATGCTAATGGCTGATGATCTTGGTGTTCCATTTAAACGAGAGCTATTAGATTATATCTGGAAGTTATTATTGAAAAATCATGCGCATGATAGTATTGGCGGCTGTAACACAGATAAAACAAACGAAATGATTTTAGCACGATATAAAGAAGCAGATCAACTTTCTTATTCGACAGTTGATTATCTTGTTCGAAAAATATCTGAATCAATTGAAGGCATTCAAGAAAATGATCTTGTGCTGTTCAACACCATGCCCTATTCAAGGACGGAGTCGTACACAGTAGAAGTGAGTACCAAAAAAGAATATATACAACTATTCGATCAAAATCAAAACGAATTAAACGTACAAATACTGTCGACTGAAAAAGTATATGCTGGTGAAGTTAGACGATCTCAAAGTGACTATGATGAATCGAAATATTACTATATCCATAAAATGATGATTGAAAAAGAACTGGAACCACTTTCTTATGCCATCGTTACAGTTCAAGAATCTGACGAAATGATCCAAAAAGAACAAAAGGAAAATCAACGTACCTCTATTGAAAATGAGGCATTGAAAATCATTTTCTCTGAAGGAAAGCTTAGTATCACGGATAAAATTCAAGAAGCAACCTATGAAAATTGTCTTTATGTAGAGGAATCTGGAGATGAAGGAGATACGTATGATTATTCACCAGCGTATGACGACTATATTCTTCAATTGGGCTTTGATGCAGCAAAAGCTGTGATTTCAACTGGAGAGCTGATATCTACGTTGACACTGACAGGAGATTGGCAAGTTCCCCATGATCTAGAGTCAAGAAAAGAACAACGTTTAGATCAAAAAATAAATTACACGATTCGTTTGATGTTGAAAAAGGACGAGAAACGTATCAATATGAAAGTAACGATCAATAATCAAGCGAAAGATCATCGAATGCGTGTGGTTATCAAGACGCCTGTTCAATCTGTTAGTAGCTATGCGGATACGTTATTTGGGATCGTTGAAAGAAAAAATCAAGATCCTCATATCCAAGACTGGCGAACACTTGGCTGGAAAGAAGAACCAACAGAAATCTATCCAATGATCCATTATGCAAATATTCATGATGAACTGGCAAGTTGGACAGTAATGAGTAAAGGGATTAAAGAGTATCAAATAATCGATCAGGCTATGCATATTACGTTGTTTAGAGGCGTAGGCTTTCTCGGTCGTCCGGAGTTATTGAGAAGACCAGGAGATGCTTCTGGAAATCAGTATCGATATATTCCCACACCTGACAGTCAACTACTAGGTGAATTGGAAATGGAATTATCCTTGATGATTGAAACAAGCTTTGACCCAGCAAAGATTCAAAAAGACTATCAAAAATATTCAGTTTCAGTACCGTATTATCAAATTCAAACATTAAATCGATTTACGAATCCTATCCAGTATTTCCAAAGCAATAAAGTAGATCATTTAAATCCGTTACAAACATTTAGCGACTGGAGTAATCCAAACTTAGTATTTAGTGCATTAGAATTAAGTCGAGATGAAAAGTGGATCAATATTCGTATGTATAATCCATCATTGACAGAAACGATTGATGCACAAACTGTCGTATTACCAGCAAGTAAAACGGTTCGTTTGATCGATTTAAATGAACAAGTACTTGAAACATATGGCGCAGTGAAAACAGTCACCTTAGGTACGTTTAAACCAGGAGAAATCAAAACAATTTCAATAGAAAGATAACCAGGGAAAGGTCGCGTTAAAAATGAATATAAATATTGAAAAAATCCAAGAGCCATTATTGAAAATCGCCAATAAAGTTGATAATAACAGTGTTCTACAAGCGATAAAAAATGCATTTATCAGCAGTATCCCCTTTACAGTTGTCGGTTCATTTTCCAATTTGATCAAAATGCAGATCGATGCATTTTTCGGCGAAACATCGATTGGACAAACCTTTTCTGCTATTTTTGGGAATGTCTACCAAGGAACATTAGGGATTGTGGCGTTACTGATCGTTTTTTCGACAGCATTTAACTTTGCAAAAGAATTAATGAAGAAGCATCCTGAATCTAATATCAATCCGTTATTGGCAACATTACTCGCTTTTGCAGCATATTTTGTGATGGTGCCCAATAATGTTAACTTTGCAGATACTTCTGCAGAAGTCGTTCAAGGCTACGCCAATAACTTTTTTAGCTATGAAGGAATGTTTACCGCATTGATCGTAGGACTGTTTGCGGTATATATTTATTCACTTTTAGCGAAACATAAAATCGCTATTAAATTACCAGGGAATGTACCGCCAAATGTTTTCGATTCATTTTTTGCTTTGATTCCAATTTCCATTGTTTTATTGATCTGTTCCGTTATGAAAGTTGTGATCGAAGCATTTGATTTTAACTCGTTTATGGATCTTGTCAGTCAGCTCTTTGTTCAACCGTTAACATCAGTCGGTACAGGATTACCAGCAATCATCGTAGTAATCTTGTTGCAGCAAATTCTATGGTTTTTGGGTTTACACGGATTCAATATCGTTTGGGGTGTTGTGTCAGCGTTATGGTTACCTATTTTCTTGGAGAATGTGGCGAAATTTGCTGAAACTAAAAGCTTTGCAGATATTTCTGTTGCACCAAACACGATGACGAATGTGTACGCAATGATCGGTGGTTCAGGGGCTACATTTGGCTTGATTTTAGCAATCTTAATTTTCACTCCGAAATCGTATAGTGGGCGTGAAGTGGCAAAACTATCATTTATTCCAGGATTATTCGGAATCAATGAACCAATTATCTTTGGGTTCCCGATCGTACTGAATCCATTGATGTTCATTCCGTTTGTCTTCGTACCTGTTTTTAATGCAGTCGTGGCTTATATCGTAACCAAAATCGGTTGGGTCGTTCCTTTAGTTGTACTGAATTCTGGAAATGAACCAATCTTTATCAGTACTTGGATTTTAGGGGCATTTCATTTAAGTCCAGTGATCTTGACAGCGGTTTTAGTTGTTTTAGATGTGTTTATCTACGCGCCATTTGTACGAATGAATATGAAATTTGACGAAAGTCAGCTATTGAACGCACAGGATTAATCTGGAACAAAGGGTAAAGAAAAATGAATAGATGAAATAGAATAAGGGCAGAACTCTGTAGGTTGCACTTTAGACAATAAAATTTACAGTGTGTTTCATCAATGAGGTTCTGTCCTATTCTTATTTTTTAATCTCATAATTACAGTATAAAAAGGAAGGAGCGCATTGAAGATGGAAAGCTATATCGAATTGATCATTCAGGCAAATGAAAAGAAGTTTACAGATGTAGAAAAAGTGATTGCTCAGTATTTTCTTGATGGTAATAAAGAACTAGGCATTCAGGAGTTGGCAAAAAAACTAAGTGTGTCGAACGCATCGATCACTCGTTTCTGTAAAAAAATCGGTTTAGCAAACTACAAAGAGTTGATTTACTTATATAAGTATTCAAGTAAAGGAACGAAACAACAATCAGATTCCAGCATTAGCTATGTTAATTTGAATTATTCCTTACTGTTAAATGATATTGTTGAAAAATTAGATAAAGAAGAAGTAAAAAAAGCTGCACTTATGATCGATGCCGGCCGGATCATTCATTATTGGGGGACAGGTTATAATTCATTTTGCGGAGAAGATTTTCAGTTTAAATTTTCAAGACTAGGTAAAATTGTCAATGTGATCAAAGATGAACACTCGATTGCCATGATGGCTCAAGGTGTCCAACAAGGAGACCTTGTTGTCGTTTCTTCCATTTCTGGAAATAAGGAAGAGGTTGAAGAAGCTGTGAAGATCGTATTTGAAAAGGGAGCAAAATTGATTGTTATTACTGCAAATGAAAAAAGCCCGTATAAACATTTTGCAGCTTCTTTTTGTTTGACGAGTTCAATGGGAAAAAAAGATATGGGAGGAATTTCTCCACAAATCCCGATTTTAACAGTGATCGACATATTATATACAGAAATTTTAGCTATGTATCATGAAGATACAATTAAATCATGGATCAAATCAGAAGTGATTTTAAAAGGAAAATAGAAAGGAGCAAGAAGTATGACAGTCGACTATTCCAAAGCTGTGATTGAAGCGCTAAAGGAGAAAGTCAAAGAGCGGTCTGTCAATCCGCGATGGAGCGATGTTTTTTCGACTTGCTTTGATAATACATTGGAAACAACCGTCGTTCAGACCGTCGAAGATACGTTTGTGATCACTGGTGATATTCCAGCAATGTGGCTGCGGGATTCATCAGCACAGATCAAACCATATTTAGTCGTTGCGAATCAAGATGAAAAGATTAAACAATTAATAAAAGGATTGATTGATCGACAAATCAAATGCATATTGATTGATCCATATGCCAATGCATTCAATGAGACTGAAAATGGACACTGTTATCATCAGGATAACACGGATATGAATGGTTGGATTTGGGAAAGAAAGTATGAGGTTGATTCATTATGCTACCCAATCGAACTAGCGTATCTTTTATGGAAAAAAACTGGAGAAACAGGACATTTTACTAAGCATTTTAAGCAAGCGATAGAGAATATTCTCACTGTTTTTGAAACTGAGCAAAGACATGAAAACTCGCCTTATCGTTTTGAGCGTTTGGGAGAGCGTCCGGAAGACACGTTGACAGACGGCATTGGAGAACCATGCGGCTATACCGGTATGACCTGGTCAGGTTTTCGTCCGAGTGATGATAGCTGTACATACAATTATCTCATTCCAGCAAATATGTTTGCGGTTGTTATTTTAGGCTATATAGAGGAAATTTTGCTAGAGTTTTTTAATGATCAAACATTGATCAAACAGGCGAAACAATTGAGACAGGAAATCAAACAAGGAATTGAAAAGTGGGGAATTGTTGAACATGAAGGGAAAAAAGTTTATGCTTATGAAGTAGACGGTTTAGGAAACTATCTGTTGATGGACGATGCAAATGTTCCCAGTTTATTGTCTGCGCCATACTTAGGTTATTGTTCGATCGACCATGAAATCTATCAAAATACACGGGAGATGATTCTTTCTAAAGTCAATCCTTATTACTACGAAGGAACTACTTTGAAGGGAATCGGAAGTGAGCATACGCCAAAAGACTATGTTTGGCCAATCGCTTTATCGATTCAGGGACTCACAACAAATAATCAAGCAGAAAAAGAAGCTCTTTTAGATAGACTCGTTCAAACAGAAAATGGAACAAATCATATGCACGAGGGCGTAAACGTCAATGATCCTAGCCAATACACCCGTGAATGGTTTTCATGGGCAAATATGATGTTTTGTGAATTATTGTTAGATTCATTAAAAATTAGCTAAATAGGAGATACGTAAAATGAAAAAATTTCCCAAATCATTTTTATGGGGAGCAGCTACCTCAGCGCCGCAATCAGAGGGACACAGCTCATTAAATGGTAAAAGTCCTTCCACATGGGACAAATGGTATGAACTGGCTCCAGAAAAATTTCAAAAAGACCAAGGCCCTGAACATACGACGAATATGTACGAATTATATCATGAGGATATTAAGCGAATGAAGGAAATCCATATGAATTCATATCGGACCTCAATCGCATGGACTCGCCTACTACCAGACGGCAAAACAATCAATCAGGAAGCTGTTGATTTTTATCGTGATTATTTTAAGGAATTGCAAGAAAATGGGGTAAAGCCAATTATCAATCTTTTTCATTTTGATATGCCTTGGTGGTTGATGGAAAAAGGCGGCTGGGAAACTCGTGCGTCTGTCGATGCATTTGCCTATTATGCCAAAACATGTTTTGAATTATTTGGTGATTTAGTTGACGACTGGACAACCTTTAACGAGCCTATGGTTCATGTGGAATGTGGATATTTATACGGCTATCATTATCCTGCGATCCATGACTTTAAGAAAGCTGTTCAAGTTGGCTATCACACATTGATGGCTCATACCTTGGCAGTCAAAGCGTTTAAAGAAGGTAGCCATTCAGGCAAAATTGGAATTATTCTAAATGTTTCTCCTTGCTATCCGAGAAGTCAATCAAAAGAAGATTTACAGGCAGCCGAGCTAGCCGATTTGCTGAACACAAAAAGCTTTTTAGATCCAGCTGTATTAGGAACGATTCCAGCTGGGTTGATCGATTGTTTAAGACAAAATCAATTACTTCCGGTCACCGAAGCAAATGATTTAGAAGAAATCAAACAGAACACAGTTGATTTTATTGGAATGAATTATTATCAGCCGAGCCGTGTTCAAGCGCCGAAAGAGGTTAATAAACCAGCTGTTTCACCGGCAGATTTCTATGATCATTATGATTGGCCGGATAAAAAAATCAATCCTTACCGAGGCTGGGAAATTTACCCCGAAGCCTTGTATGATGTGGCAATGATGATTAAAAATGAATATAAAAATATTCTTTGGTATGTTTCTGAAAATGGGATGGGTGTTGCTGATGAGGAACGCTTCATGGATGCCTCTGGAATGATTCAAGATGACTATCGGATTGAGTTTATGGAAGATCATCTCACTCAACTGCATAAAGGGATTGAAGCAGGAAGTAATTGCTTTGGATATCATTCATGGACGTTTATTGATTGCTGGTCATGGCTAAATGGATACAAAAATCGTTATGGTTTTTATCAGTTAGATTTAAACAATGACCAACGTCGATTGAAGAAAAGCGGACTGTGGTTTAAGGAATTAGTTGATCAAAATGGGTTAAAATGATCCAAAGACAAATGCAAAGTTTCTCTTAAAAGCTGATTTTTAGGAGATTCTTTTTGCCGTTAAAATAATTGACCGAAAGGAGTAAGGTGATGTGTCGAGGTAGCTGCTCAATACAGTTATAATGTGATAGAAGCTGTATTGAGTGAATGAATTTCTATCAGATCAATAACTGTATTGAACTTACTTGAAAAGAATACTTTGTAAGGGAGAAACGGTTATGAAAAAAGAAAGTCAAAAAGAGTATTGGAAAATGCTGGAAGGAAATACGCCTATAGGGTGGGATTTTTCATTTATGACAAATCGCTGGAGCATAGAGCCTTTGCCGTGGGATTATTCGAGTTTGGTTCGAAAATATCTGAAAAAAACGATGTATTTATTAGATATGGGCACCGGTGGAGGAGAATTATTGTCAACTTTTGGACATCCAGATGACATGACTGCTGTAACAGAAGGATGGTTACCTAATTTCCAGTTACTTATGGAACGTCTTTTGCCATTAGGTGTCACCGTCGTTTTTGTGGATGAAACAGACCAGTTGGATTTTCCAGATGATTCATTTGATTTAATCTTGAATAGTCATGAGTCTTATGACCCAAAAGAAGTGAGTCGCGTATTGAAACCCGGCGGACTCTTTATCACACAACAGGTGGGGGATAAAAACGGTCGTATACTTTCAGAAAAATTAAAAATAGCAGATAAACGTCATTCATCAAGCTGGTCATTAGTAACAGCTGAAAAAGAATTATTAAAGGAAAACTTTGAGGTTCTTTTCAAAGATGAATCCTTTCCGCTTCAAAAATTCTATGATATGGAAGGGTTGATTTATTATATTCAGCGAATTCCTTGGGAATATCCTGAATTTACGGTAACAAGTCAGTTTGAATCATTATTAAAATTACAAGAAGAACTGGCAGTGAACGGATTCATTACGAACTATCAACATCGCTTTATTTTAATTGGGAAATCGTTAAAATAGGCAAGTTGGCTAAGAACAAAGCAAAAAGAGCGTAACAAAACGAACGACTAGTTTTGTTACGCTCTTTTATTGTTTATTTAACGACTAACACATTACACGGGGCATACTGTACGACGTAGCTCGTAGTAGTACCAAGTTGATTAGCTTGAATTTGACCTTTTCCAGTAGCACCGACCACAATCAAATCAATCGATTGATTTGTGGGAACAACGGTTGCGATCATCTCTTTGGGATTGCCTATTTCCACCAAAGGAGTTACATCGTGAACATCCTGCTGTGTGGCATAATAGATACTCTTTAATAATTCTTTTTCGATTGCTTCTTTTTCTTCGGCTAGAACTTTTGAATACGCGTATGAGCTGTGACTGATTGCATTTTCATCAACAACAGAAAGTAGGTAAAGTGAAGCATTTTTTTCTTTTGCGATTGAAACCGCATGTTCTAAAGCTAACTCAGCATTTTTTGAACCGTCAACAGCAACTAAGATGTTTTTGTAAGCATTGCTCATGTTACTCATCACCTTTCTTTATCTACTTTTATTATACCATGTTCAGTAGCAGACTTTAACTAATAGAGTAAAATAAAAAAATAAGAAAATCAGTGTTTATCTGATTTTCTTATTTTTTATTTAATTATAGTCCTAAGAATGGCGCTGGATTAACAAATCCACTCCATAAGCCGGTAGAAATACTAAAATGTAAATGTACACCAGTTGAATTTCCAGTTGTACCCATACCACCTAGTGTCTGTCCAGCACTTACACTTTGTCCAGCTGCAACACTTAAACTGCTCATATGCAAATAGTATGAATAATAGCCGTTATCATGTTTGATAACTACGTGATTTCCAGCCATACCACTATAATTTGCACTGACAACTTCGCCACCTCGAGAGGCCATGATCGGCGTACCGCTGGCACCACCAAAATCGATACCATCATGGAATGAACCAGAAATTCCTGTAGGATCTTCTCTGCCGCCAAAACCACTTGTTACGATCATACTTGAAACCGGAGTCGCCCAGCCGCCAGAAGAGGTTGGGGGAGTTACAGCATTTTGAGTATCATCAGAGCTAGCTGGTGCATCATCATTTGTTGCAGTAGTTGTATCTGGAACACTTGCAGCAGGTTGTTCTGCTGGAGCTGTTTTAGCTGAAGCTTGTGCTTGTTGTTCTTTAGCAGCTTGTTCTTTTGCTTGTTTTTCAGCAATAGCTCTGGCTTGAGCTTCTTTTTTCTTTTCTTCAGCGATTGCCTTTAATTGAGCTTCTTTTTTCTTTGCTGCTTCTTCTTTTTGTTTTACAAATTTATCTTTTTCTGCTTTTTCAGTAGCCAGTGCAGCAGAGATTTCATTGATTTTTACGTTCTGCTCTAATTTAGCTTCAGTTAGAGCTGCTTCTTTTTCTTCAAGTTCTTCGGTTTTCTTTTCAAGAGTTGCTAGTGTTTTAGTCAACGAGACTTTTAAAGTATCAAGTTCGTCTTTATCTTCTTTTTGAGCTGTTAAAATGTCGTTATTGGCAGTCACTAATGTGTTTACCGCCAACATTTTAGAAATAGCATCTGAAATTGATTCAGCATTTAAAACCACATTTAATACAGAATCTTGTTCATTATTTGTTTGTGTAACTCTTGCTTGAGCATTCAATTGGTCATTTCTTTTTTCGATCTTTTTTTCCAAAGTTGCGATATCTGAATTTAATTTATTCATTTCTTTTTCATGTTTTTGTTTTTCTGATAATACTGTTTGATACTCCGTTTCGATCGTTTCAATTTCAGATTCTAGTGAAGCAAGATATTCTTTAGCATCTTGTTCGGTTTTAACAATCTCTTCGATTTTTTTTGTTTGGCTATCGATCTTTTGATCGATATCTTCAGCAGACGCACTTATTGGGGCTGCGTTTACTAATAAAATAAACGAAAGTGTAAGTAATAATTTCTTCTTCAAAATGAGGTTCCTCGCTTTTTATTTATCGTATTTTAGAAAATGGAACAAAGATACCCAACGCCTGAATAACATAATCTCCAGTTGTTGCTTTGAGTCCATCTTGGACTGATTCGTGATTAGGGCATGAGATGAACTGGACGTTCGTTTTGCGCTCCAAAAACTTCAATAACACAAAATAAAGTATACCATAACCGACGAAGAATAATCATTGATCGACTGCAAGATTAATAAAAAGCGATGAAATTTAAAATCTAGCAATAAAAATATCATCTATTTGTAATATATGACATGTGTTTCAGAATAAGAAAATCAGCAACTATTTGTCTAAAACTTTTTAAAGAAGAATTCATTCGCCGTTATTCGCTAAAAAAAATGTATCTAAAAGTTCTGTAAGTTCTTGTTGTGCATCAATATACTTGCTTTGGATAGCGTTATTTGACAGCTTTTTCTCGTGCTCATGCGTATCTAGATCTTTTGAATAATCTACAATCTTTGATTCATGGATCTTATACGCGATATCATTTGTGACGATTTCAGAAATAATAGAAAAAATCTTTGAAAGTAATGAGAAATGTACAGATGTTTCTGAACGTTTCAGCAAATCAAACAGCTGAAATAGAATCATCTTATTGATCTCTTTTTGATCAGAGTTGTAAAATAGCGAATCTATTTTAGGTAGAAAACGTTGTCTATATTGTTCGTCTTGTTCGATACCGTACGTTACAGAATCTTCTGATATCACTAAAGTACTTTTTGGTGAAAGACTTATTTGATAGGTTGTTTCAAATGAATTTGGAAACAGGTCGTTAGCAATCGTTAAGATTTCTAAATCCTGCAAGTAAGTTATTTTCTGTTTTTTTAATACGTTGATCAATTGTTGAAACTGGTTTTCATCGAGAGCGCTTTTCAAATTGTTTTGGTTTAGCAAACGAGCAACATAGTCGTCAAAAGTGCCATAGCGAATCCATTCGACAGTTGTATTACCGAGAATCGCTAACTTCTCCAAGCGTTCTTGTTTGGGTAGGTTATTGCCTTTTTCCCAATTATTTACTGTGCTAGCACTAGAATTTCCCACTAACTTTGAGAAACGTGCCATAGAATAATTGTGCTGACAACGAATATCTTTGATTCGTTGTCCAGCTGCTTTTAAATCAATTTTCAAATTAGTACCTCCTGTTTTTTCTCTTTTAACTATATCATTTTTTAGAGTTGTTTTGTAGTGTTTAATAGTCAAAATGTTGTTGCTTTTTATTCTTTCGAATGATATTATGTTTTTATACCGAAATAATTTCATTCAAATGGTTGGAGGTGATAGGCATGAAGAGAGTATTAGGGCGTGTTAGTATCAAGAAAGCTTTTTAAAGGGTTGTTTTTTTAGTGATACATAATAGATATATTTTATTTGCAACCCATTTTATTTTTATTTTAAAATACCGAAATTTATTCAATTATCTAAAGGAGGAAAATTATAATGAAAAAAATAGCAAAAATAGAAGAGCAAAAAAATCATCTACTCTATGAATTTTTAGAAAAATTAAATAAAGAGGTACCCTCTCAAAGTGATAATCAAAAAATTGAAGAAGCTTTTGTACATCAATACAAGCTGTTAGTAAACATGTCTTTCAGTGCTAATATTTTATACAAAGGACTCGATTATGCTGCTCACCTCTATAATCATATTGCAAAAATAGAGTATTCTAGGTTGCGCAAAATGATTATCAAACAAAAGTATGATCAACAAACGACTGAGAGAATCTTAAAGAGAATCAAAAAAGCTCAACATGAACTACTTCAACAATCTCCATTGGTTAAAAAGTCTGAAGGCATCGACATTTTTTATGGCTTTACTGGTGGAAACCGCCAAAAGTATAAAAGTAATCGAAAAGCAATCAAACAAATGTATAAAATAATCAAACAGACTTCCAAACGCAATCTAACTAGATTTTTGCAAGATACTTGGAATAGAAACTATCAAAAACTAAAAATGAAAAAGGATACTACATTGTGGCTGGTAAAAAGCTATACTTGGCGCTAAAAGAAATTCCCTTATTATTAAGATACGCAAGAAAATCTCGTTTATGTGAAAAAATCTTGTATATTTTTATCAAAGTCTGGAAAGCTGTATTTGATGATCAACTTGTTGCAGATATATGAGCATTAATGAGAACTTGCAAAGGTAGCTGTATGTGTAATTTAGACAGCATTAAACATCTATCTATAAATAAAAAATGAAAAATAATGAGTCCTGCGTAGTTTATCTATGTAGGCTCTTTTTTCATTAATTTAGAAGGGGCTCAAAAAAGTTTAAACACTAGGGAGAAGTCAAATGATAGATTATAGAGAGTTAGTTGATTATGAATCAAGAAAATTGTTGGACCTTTTTTTCTTACTTGTTTCTGCTGACGGTAAGGAGAAGTTGGAGCTATTTTCAAAAAAATTGTTGATCGATGCGAAAACAATTTTGCGTTATATCAAAAAACTGAACTATTTTATCCGGCAATTTCAATTAGAACAGCATCTATCAATTAGCACTAAATCAAGAAATTTATTTTATCTCAAACGTTCGAGTGATTATTATATTGATGTGTTTGTTACTTACTTTTTAAAGACGCGTCCAGAAATCAGTTTTCTGAAAGCTGTTATTGAAGAAGAGCCGATTCACACAAAAGAATTTTCTGATCATTTATCTATCAGTGAATCCAGCTTAAGAAGACGAATAAAAAGAATCAACATCTGGCTACAAAAAAAGAAACTGCGTTTAAGACGTGGAAGTTATGAGTTGCTTGGAGATGAAAGTCAGATTCGTGCATTCATTTTGCACTTTTATTGGTTTGTCTATCAAGGAACAGAAGCTCATTTTTTACCAATCGATACGCACTTTTATTCTAAAATAGAAGAAACATTTCTCCTGTTTTTTCAAATTCAACTTAATGAACTTCAAAGAAAGACATTTATCAGAATGATACATATCGCAATCTGGCGGGAGCGAAAAGGCCATAGAATTCAGTTGAAAAAAGAGTGGGAGCCCTACTTAAACGACAGTGCCATTTTCTCAAAATTCGTAAAGAGAGTTTTGAAGGATGAAACGAGTCAAAAAATGGACAGAGCAGAGCTATCTTATCTGTATTTAATTATTCAGGCGAATTTTTTGCCTTATTTTGGTTCAAGTGTACAAGCATATATCATTGAAGAACATTTTTTAAATAAGACAAATTGTTATTTAACTACTTTGAAAGCAACAAATCAATTTCGTCATATCTTTTGGGAGAAAAAGATTGAACATTCAAAATCAAGTGTTTTGGCTTTTCTAGCTTTTCATTTACTTTATGAACTAGTCTCAGATTTTTCATTTGAAAGAACTAGAGTTGTATTGACTTTAGAGGAGAGATACCCTAAATTTATGCGGAAGTTAAATGAAGGACTGTACGAGTTGAAAAAGGAGGAGTCATTTTTTCGTAGAATTCCTGAAGAAATTCTTATCCATCGTTATTTTACACTTTTTGCTACACTCATTCCTCCAGTGTATTTTGAACAAAGGCTTTTTATCTGTTTGTTGACAGACTTATCATTGGAACTAGAACACGAATTGGGTAAAAGAATTACCGATTATTTTCACAACAAATATAATATTATGGTTATCTATGCTCGGAAATCATCCTCTATCTCATACTCTAGTGTTATTTTAACGACTGTTTTTCACAGTGAGCTGTTTCAAAAACATAAACATAAGGTGATGCTTATTGATCAACATTTCTCAGAAAAACAATTTGATCAACTTGAAGTTTATTTGAAAAATGCAAGAAAAAGAAAATAAATGAAGCCCTTTCAATCAAATGTGGTAAACTATAAAAGTAAAGACAAATACTAGGAGGTTTTTCAGTGAAAAAGATTCAATTTGGGAAAAGTGAATTACAGGCGGCATCAGTCATTCTTGGGTGTATGAGAATGAATGGAGCTGAAAACCCTACGGAAATCATCGAAACGGCATATGAGCATGGGATTGACTTTTTTGATCATGCGGATATTTATGGTGGCGGTGAGTGTGAAACAATTTTTGGTAATGCCTTAAAAGAATCTGCAATTCAAAGAGAAGATATCATTATTCAGACGAAATGTGGAATTCGCAAAGGAATGTTTGATTTTTCAAAAGAACACATTATTAATTCTGTAGAAGGAAGCCTAAAACGTCTAGGTGTGGATTATATTGATGCCTTATTATTACATCGTCCTGACACCCTTGTGGAGCCCGAAGAGGTTGCAGCAGCCTTTGATCAATTGGAATCACAAGGAAAAGTGAAATATTTTGGCGTTAGCAACCAAAAACCAATGCAGATCGAACTGTTGAAAAAGACGGTCAAGCAACCTTTAGTAGCAAATCAACTTCAATTTGGTATCAAACATACAGGAATGATTGATCAAGGAATTCATGTAAATATGACTGATGAAGCAAGTACCGATAGAGACGGCAGCATTCTAGATTATTCTAGGTTGAATCAAATGACGATTCAAGCTTGGTCACCTTATCAGTATGGCTTTTTTGAAGGCGTGTTTATTGGCAACGAGCAATTTGCCGAATTGAATAATGTATTGGATCGAATTGCTGAAAAACACGAGTGTACGTCAACTGGCTTAGCTACTGCATGGATTTTAAGACATCCTGCCAATATGCAGGTTATTGCTGGAACGATGAATAAAGATCGAATCCAAGAGATTGCTAAAGCGGCAGACATTGTTCTAAGTAGAGAAGAATGGTACGAGATTTATCGTGCAGCTGGAAATATTTTACCTTAATTTAGTCCTCAAATCTTAAATCTCTATGCTATTACGTTTTATCGAAAACATGCTGTAAATCTATGATAGGTATGCGAAAAGAGAATAAACCATGTCCATTCTGAATGTTCAGAATGGACTTTTTTGGTACAATTTTAATTACTTTATTTCGTTGGCAGTGAAGAACTATGATCGAGTAACGATCGTATCTGTCCTTCTATGGTATCGGCTAAAGCGTAATCTTCCACTATTTTCATATAATCTTTCAATACAAATAATTTGGTCAAATAATAGCTATTTTTAGTTTTTTGATAATTTAATGAATCTGTATTCAGATGAAACATAACTAAATAATAATGATTGGGAAATTTAAAAATAAATTCCTTTGTTTTTTCCAATAGATATTGAGCAAATAGGTAGTCATGATTAGTTAATGCTATAGAAGTGATTGCGTATAGTACTTGGTGAAAAGCTTGTTGATAGGCTTGTGTGAGGTCATAATAGTGTGAAAAGTGTTCAAGCTGTTTAATGATTTTTGAGCTTGTATATTTTGCCGTTTGATAACTTAGGTAACTGCACATATCTGAAAATAAGGCTAAGTCATTCGTAGAAAAAAAGGTTAGTCCGTGTATATAAGAGTTTAAACGATTTAAATCAGTCTTAGAGATGCCTTCGATCTTACCATATTTAAGTTCAGTCATTCTTTTTTTACAAAGTAAATAATAGTGAAAGTGTTTCATGCTGCTTTCCTTTTTGTTTTTTAAAGCTTTATACAGTTCAGAAGGATCCATACTCTGGATATTTTCTTTGGTAAAAGCGGCAAATTTTTTACGATAAGATTCAGATGTAATTCTCCCATTTTTTAAAAAAAGGAAATCATCGTAGCTGACATTTAAACGTTCAAGTAATTCTATTAAAATATGAACATGCAGGCTCGTTTGATTACGTTCTATCTTGGAATAAGTGTGTCTTGATATAATTCCTTGACAGCAGTCTGTTTGAGTAATTTTTCGATAGGCACGTAATTGCTTTAATACTTCTCCATCTGTTTTTGATTGCATGATAGTCTCTCCTTTTCGATTGCTTTCAAGAACAGATTATAGCTGAACTATTAGAAAAAATTAATAAAAACGTCCATATTTTGCTCAAAATGACTAAAATAAGACGAAATATGTAATCAGATAATTGGAATTCGCTCTTTTACTGATGTTCGATAGAAATTTTCAATTAAAGAGCCTATAATGGTGCTAATAAACACGAAGAAAATAAGTAGAGAATGTGGCCTGTGCATATTGTTTTTTACAGGAAAAGGTGATTTTGAATTCAATAAGTAAAAAATAAAAACAAAAAAGTAGTTGTTTTATTTTTGAAAGCATGTTAATTTAAAAAGGTATTGAAGTTTAAGAAGAAGAAACTAATATAAAAAAATAGAGATGCACTAGTATTACTCTCCAGGTTTCTCAGGCCTAGGTCAGCATAATACTAGTCCACAATAAAACAGACTGCACTGGTTTATGTGGAATGCACCCCTGTAGCTTACTAAAGCAAGCCACATTCTAGAGTATAGCAAAGTTTTCTCATTTTTGATAGGGAAAAAGAGCTTTTTATTTTTCTATTAATGGTAAGAATTAACTTTCGTTTTGTGATTCTCTTATTTTGTTTGTGTGTTTATTTGAGCTAGGGCGCGTTACACTTAAATAGTGGCGTGCCCTAGCTTTTTTTATTAGTTTCTTCTTTTTAGATTTTAAATATAAATGAATAAGTAGTGGTTGTTGGAGGTGATAGGATGGCAAGAAAAGACACTTTAAAAATGACGAAAGAGGATCTCTTTTTTTCTGCCAAGTCGCTCAAATTGTTTCATCGTTCAGAGGATTTGTTTGTAAATAGAGAAAAAGAAAAAATTGAAAAACGAGTGATGTATTTTGAAGAAGGAAAGGTTGGAAAACAGTTTGCAGTGGTTGAAACAATGGAGCTAGAAGAGATTTATGACGGCATCCATATGGTGTTTGATTGTAAGAATACAATGATTGCCAAAAGAGCTAGAAAAGGAGCAGTTCTTCAATTTACAGGAAAAGGAGATGCTTATGACCGGATACTTCAGCGTTTATCATACAATCAAAAGCTAAAGATAAATGCACGGATTTATCGGTTGAATAAAAAGTAATGTCCAAAATTAAATATCCGGCGAGTCCGCCGCTTTCGTTATCAGTACAGCTTAGGGCGAAAGAGTAGAACCGAATAAGGTATTGCTGTGACATTGAGAGACTTGTAAAAGTATTCTACTCTCATAGAGTTTGGAGTTCCGATTGCTATAAACTTCACGACTGGACATGAGTTTCAATGAAGTTATTTATTTTAGTTGCATAAAATTACGGTAGCTAGGTTAGGTAGTGAAGATCAGTGAAACTCAAAAAAGACGACAAAAATGTCGTCTTTTTTTGTACTTGAAAGGTGGTGTAGTAGTGAGAATACGGTCGCCGACGATTAACAGAAAAAAAGGGGAATCAAAAAAAGAGTAAGTGAGGGAAAATAATGAGAATAAAACAAAGGAAACTTATTACTTGGGTTGTACTTTTATTTACATTGACTTCGAATTTTTTGCCTGTTCTTAAGCCAGTTCTAGCTTATGCAGAAAATGATCCAGAGACCAGTCAGATGGCGGAGCAAGAAAAGGCCGATACAGAAAAATTAGATGAAACTATTGTGAATCCCGTAACCGACGAGACCACTAAAGAAGAGCTAGCTCCAGTTGAACAAACAATCGAATCTACAACGATAGAGCCGACAAACGAAAACGAAACATCATCAGAAGCGCAGAATGATCAACAAAGTGCTCAGCAAGGACGTTCTGCTGCAGAACTAGCAACAAGAGAAGATCCTTATGATGTAAATGGACTGACTGATGAAGAAATCATCGCTCTAGCAAATTATATGTATGGAGCATATGCTCAAACAAATCCAACTTTTAAAACTCAAGTCATCAATGATAAAGGCGAAATAATCAACATCACTTATGCACAATCATTCGCTGTAGGTTCTTATGACTTGTATCCTTGTAAATGGAATGTCAAGTTAAATGGAAATTGGCTTTTCGGAGCAGAAATGATGGGAAAAATAATGATTGACAATATGCTTGCATATTGTGTACAACCTGCTGTTGAGTTTCAAAAAGGAGAAGGTTATACACCTCAGATATCATTTTCAGAGGTATCAGAGGATCAAAAACGAGTTATTAATAACATTATCAATTTTGGTGCTCAAATGAATGATCCAATCAATTTTTATTTTGCTACACAATTCTATGTTTGGGAATCAATTGGCTATTCTGTGGAAAGTAATCTTGAGAATTACGGTGCTTACAAGGCTATGATTGATGCTGCGGCAGACCACCATCGTTTAAAACCTTCATTTGATGAACAAATATTTACCGTGGTTGCTGGTGAGACGTTAATGATCAAGGATACAAAAAATGTATTTGCTCATTATAATCAAATCAGCAATACTACTAATGCCTCAGTAGTTAAAGAAGGGGACGTTCTAAAGATTACACCTTCAGGTGATTCTGTTGACGGAGAGATCTCTTTTCAGAGAAACTCCCCTTATTCAGGAACCCAATTTTTTTGGCTCAAACCGGGAGCCCAAACAGTGACAACTGCCGGAGAAGCAGTTCCAACACAAACTAAGCTTCGATAGCGATAGGTAACCTTTTGAAGTTTGCTTTCTTAGCTACTAAAAGCAAATAACTTCTCTAGGTTTTCCCCCGCTCCACACCGTACATGCACCTT
>NZ_MIJY01000033.1 GCF_001730305.1 Enterococcus termitis | reverse complement strand
AAAGAAAAATTGACTGGTATGAGTCCGGTTCAATACCGAATTCATACCAGCCAATTAGCTGGGTAATCTACGTACAACTTTTAGGGCGCACCTCATTTTGTCCCACTCTCTTTTTTTTATTTACATTTTTAAAATTTATTTTTTTATTTTTACTTCATAATAAGGGTCTTCAAGAAGGAGTGAGATGAGTTTATCGAGTTGGCTGTTCTTCTTTTCATCTGCGAATAGCCATTGTAAATAGAAAGGTCTATTTAAAGGTAATGGAGAATGCGTGAAATCTTGTAAACTCAAATCTCTCGTGGCATATTTCGGAAGAAACGCAGTCTCGTTTCCAGAGAATAGTAACCTTTTTATATCCTCTGGATTCGCTAATTCCAACGCAATCGAGATGTTCATGGAAGAACGATATTGTTCAAGAAAGGCTTTGCGATAGCTGCATTTGTTATCGGTCAAAATCATTTCGTAAGATTCTGGATGATCGACCATATTCTTTTTATGGGTGACCAATTCAAAGGTTTCTTCAGCATACAAATGAACATAATTCATCGTATTCGTTGTCATCTCATCAAATATAAAAATCAAGTCCAGTTCATCTTTTGCTAGCAAGTCAAAAAGTGTTTGCTCGTCTTCTACACTCACTCGAAATTTCATTTCAGGATAAAGTCTCCTAAGTTTTGACAAATAGGTGACCATTAGGCTGGAAGAAAGACTTTCGATCGTTCCGATTCTAAGAACTTCATTTTCTTGTTCTAGCTGGTTGAGAAGTTTATGATGTTCTTTCATCAATGATTGAGCAAATGTGAAGACTAATTCACCAGCTTTCGTAAGAACAATTTTTTCTTTTCTCTTGAATAATAATTCTCGACCATATTGCTCTTCTAATTTGTGGATATGATAGCTGATATTACTTTGAGAATAGCCCAGCTGATTGGCTGTTTTTGAGTAGGAATTCGTTAATACGACATGGTAAAAAGATTGAAGATAGATGAAATTCATGAGCTCCTCCTATCAATAATTTTGATCAAAAGTATCTATTTTTTAAGCAACTATTTTAGCTTTTTATCGATTATACTAAATCTTAACAGAAAGGGAAGGTGAAGAAAATGAAAAAGTATATTTCTCAAGTATTTAATGATAATGCAAAATCGATCGAAGGGAATCGTTTCTCTGAAAAATTGATGTATGAAACGGATATTGCCGATTTAGCGTTTGATTTTTACCACCAGCTGATTGATTATACGATTTTAGATGTTCGCAGCGAAAAAGATTTTCAGGAATGTCATATACCGGGGGCTATTTCCTGTCCAGGAGGAAATTTGCCTCAGGATACGCTGGAAGCCGGCGCTAAAATCGTTGTCTATTGCTGGGGACCTTCCTGCAATGGCGCAACCAAAGCTGCTATGAAGTTAACTGTGAGAGGTTATCAGGTGAAAGAATTATTGGGAGGTATCGAATACTGGGCAAAAGAAAACTGTCCGTTAGAAGGAAAAAATACGTCTAGAACACTTTTTTGGGATTATGCTTCATTGAGCTAGACGTTTATTTTTATGCTGATGCACAATCTATCTATCATTTAAAATAGAAGCTAAAGTGAAGAATGATTCGCTTTAGCTTCTATTTTACTTTGAAATCAAAAATATAAAAATTTAGATAATACAATTATTCTTGTCCACTTTTTCAGAAGTTCAAACGTTGTATAAATGAAAGGAGAAACTAAAAATGAAGAGGGATGTGACAGTTGAAGAAGCGCTACTTTCATTAGGACAAGTAGTGATCCATGTACTAATAAAAAATGGGAGTATCTTAGAAGATGCAGAGGACGCAGTTTCTAAAACATATGATACGCTATTTTCTACTTTTATTACTCTCAAACAAGAAAATTTGTGGCCTTGGTTTTTTAGGGTCTCGTTCAATAATTATATTGATCTATTTAGAAAAAGGAAACGTGAGAAGGAGTATACCGCTCAATATAGCGAGTTTCGATCAAATCTTGTTTGGTTTGAAGTAAATAAGCAGTGTCACTAAATAAAATACTGATTTCGACTGATTTATAAATACTGTGAAGTTCTTTGAAGATATCTAACGGGATAAACTTTAAATAAATGGCATAAAAATCAGTAATTTCTGCTCTCATATAGTTCCCAATTTCGGTAGAAAGTTGGGCAGTATCTTTTCCTCTAAATACTGGTTGTATTTTTTTGTAGAAGGCTACATCAACATCTTCATGAGCTTCTGTGGAAAAATTTTCCAGCAAGCAATATTTGATCGTCTAAATCAACTGCAGTCGGCCTTCTTTGGCAATCGAAAAATAGTCTGTATCTTCCCTTGATTTCTAGATTTTTTCTTTTTTCTTGATAGAGTATAGGGGGACTAGTGACAAAATAAGCAAACACTAAATTATAGAATGAGGGGATTCATCTAAACCTTATTCTAACAAAATAAAGTTTACTTATAGTGATACTTTACTTTATTTCTTGTGATTCAATCAATAAGTCATGCTAAAACAGCGTTTATTTTGAGGCTTTCTTGTTAAATCAAAAAATTTCAAACTAAATTAGTCATTATTTATTAACTTTTTTACTAAATAGCCTGTATTTTTAGACTATATTCCGTTAAACTGTACTTATTGAAAAAAAGTAAAAGGGGTCGATTCTTTTATGAGTCATATAGCTTCAGATATAGGAGCTGCTACAGGTGCGGTATCTGGTATTAAATCCGTATCTGTCAACAAA
>NZ_MIJY01000032.1 GCF_001730305.1 Enterococcus termitis | reverse complement strand
CAACCTTCTATCGCTAGAAGAAGTAGTCAAGACCCAACCGTAAGGTTGATAAGGTTAAGTGAATAAGGGCGCACGGTGGATGCCTTGGCATTAGGAGCCGATGAAGGACGGGACTAACACCGATATGCTTTGGGGAGCTGTAAGTGAGCTATGATCCAGAGATTTCCGAATGGGGGAACCCAGCATCTTTTATAGGATGTTACTTTCCAGTGAATACATAGCTGGTTAGAGGTAGACGCAGAGAACTGAAACATCTAAGTACCTGCAGGAAGAGAAAGAAAATTCGATTCCCTGAGTAGCGGCGAGCGAAACGGGAAGAGCCCAAACCAACAAGCTTGCTTGTTGGGGTTGTAGGACTCCGTTGTGGTAGTCTGTCAAGATAGTCGAAGAACTTGGAAAGGTTCGCCAAAGTGGGTAATAGCCCCGTAGACGAAATGTTGGCAACACCTAGGAGGATCCTGAGTACGGCGGAACACGAGAAATTCCGTCGGAATCCGCGGGGACCATCCCGCAAGGCTAAATACTCCCTAATGACCGATAGTGAACCAGTACCGTGAGGGAAAGGTGAAAAGCACCCCGGAAGGGGAGTGAAATAGATCCTGAAACCGTGTGCCTACAACAAGTCAAAGCCCGTTCATGGGTGATGGCGTGCCTTTTGTAGAATGAACCGGCGAGTTACGATTGCATGCGAGGTTAAGTTGAAGAGACGGAGCCGCAGCGAAAGCGAGTCTGAATAGGGCGATTGAGTATGTAGTCGTAGACCCGAAACCATGTGATCTACCCATGGCCAGGTTGAAGGTGTGGTAAAACGCACTGGAGGACCGAACCCACGTACGTTGAAAAGTGCGGGGATGAGCTGTGGGTAGCGGAGAAATTCCAAACGAACTTGGAGATAGCTGGTTCTCTCCGAAATAGCTTTAGGGCTAGCGTCGAAGTTGAGAATGATGGAGGTAGAGCACTGTTTGGACTAGGGGCCCATCTCGGGTTACCGAATTCAGATAAACTCCGAATGCCATTCATTCATATTCGGCAGTCAGACTGCGAGTGATAAGATCCGTAGTCGAAAGGGAAACAGCCCAGACCACCAGCTAAGGTCCCAAAATAATTGTTAAGTGGAAAAGGATGTGGGGTTGCACAGACAACTAGGATGTTGGCTTAGAAGCAGCCACCATTTAAAGAGTGCGTAATAGCTCACTAGTCGAGTGACCCTGCGCCGAAAATGTACCGGGGCTAAACAATTTACCGAAGCTGTGGATCACACCTCTGGTGTGATGGTAGGAGAGCGTTCTAAGGGCGTTGAAGGTCGATCGTGAGGACGGCTGGAGCGCTTAGAAGTGAGAATGCCGGTATGAGTAGCGAAAGACGGGTGAGAATCCCGTCCACCGTATGACTAAGGTTTCCTGGGGAAGGCTCGTCCGCCCAGGGTTAGTCGGGACCTAAGCCGAGGCCGATAGGCGTAGGCGATGGACAACAGGTTGATATTCCTGTACCAGTTGTTTTTGTTTGAGCAATGGAGGGACGCAGGAGGCTAAGGAATGCATGCGACTGGAAGTGCATGTCCAAGCAGTAAGTCTTGAGTAGAGTCAAATGCTTTACTCTGTACGGACAAGCTGTGATGGGGAGGGAAATAATAGTACCGAAGTTCCTGATGTCACACTGTCAAGAAAAGCTTCTAGTGAGAAAACAACTGCCCGTACCGTAAACCGACACAGGTAGTCGAGGAGAGTATCCTAAGGTGAGCGAGCGAACTCTCGTTAAGGAACTCGGCAAAATGACCCCGTAACTTCGGGAGAAGGGGTGCTGACTTCGGTCAGCCGCAGTGAATAGGCCCAAGCGACTGTTTATCAAAAACACAGGTCTCTGCAAAATCGAAAGATGACGTATAGGGGCTGACGCCTGCCCGGTGCTGGAAGGTTAAGAGGATGGGTTAGCTTCGGCGAAGCTCAGAATTGAAGCCCCAGTAAACGGCGGCCGTAACTATAACGGTCCTAAGGTAGCGAAATTCCTTGTCGGGTAAGTTCCGACCCGCACGAAAGGCGTAACGATTTGGGCACTGTCTCAACGAGAGACTCGGTGAAATTTTAGTACCTGTGAAGATGCAGGTTACCCGCGACAGGACGGAAAGACCCCATGGAGCTTTACTGTAGCTTGATATTGAGTGTTTGTACCACATGTACAGGATAGGTAGGAGCCGATGAACCCGGAACGCTAGTTTCGGTGGAGGCGCTGGTGGGATACTACCCTTGTGTTATGAACCCTCTAACCCGCAGCCCTTATCGGGCTGGGAGACAGTGTCAGGTGGGCAGTTTGACTGGGGCGGTCGCCTCCTAAAAGGTAACGGAGGCGCCCAAAGGTTCCCTCAGAATGGTTGGAAATCATTCGCAGAGTGTAAAGGCAGAAGGGAGCTTGACTGCGAGACTTACAAGTCGAGCAGGGACGAAAGTCGGGCTTAGTGATCCGGTGGTTCCGCATGGAAGGGCCATCGCTCAACGGATAAAAGCTACCCTGGGGATAACAGGCTTATCTCCCCCAAGAGTCCACATCGACGGGGAGGTTTGGCACCTCGATGTCGGCTCGTCGCATCCTGGGGCTGTAGTCGGTCCCAAGGGTTGGGCTGTTCGCCCATTAAAGCGGCACGCGAGCTGGGTTCAGAACGTCGTGAGACAGTTCGGTCCCTATCCGTCGCGGGCGTTGGAAATTTGAGAGGAGCTGTCCTTAGTACGAGAGGACCGGGATGGACTTACCGCTGGTGTACCAGTTGTTCTGCCAAGGGCATTGCTGGGTAGCTATGTAGGGAAGGGATAAACGCTGAAAGCATCTAAGTGTGAAGCCCACCTCAAGATGAGATTTCCCATTTCTTTAAGAAAGTAAGACCCCTGAGAGATGATCAGGTAGATAGGTTGGAAGTGGAAGTGCAGTGATGTACGGAGCGGACCAATACTAATCGGTCGAGGACTTAACCAAAGAAATAAAATAAATGATCTTGGTCAATTTGATTACTTACTTCAATCCAGTTTTGAGTGAATCATCACTCAATTGAATACAACAACACCCAGTGTGGTGGCGATAGCGAGAAGGATACACCTGTTCCCATGCCGAACACAGAAGTTAAGCTTCTTAGCGCCGATTGTAGTGAAGGGTTTCCCTTTGTGAGAGTAGGACGTCGCCGCGCT
>NZ_MIJY01000031.1 GCF_001730305.1 Enterococcus termitis | reverse complement strand
CCAAATAACTATAAATTATTTGGAGGTTATAAAATGAATTATTTATTACCCCAGAAACTTTTACACAAACAGCTGCAACCACTAATAGATAATGATATACGTTCAATATTCATTGAAGGTAATATTAACTCTGGAAAAAAATATGCTATTCATGCATATATGAGTGAACAAGAAAATTCCAGTGTCATCAATTTTTCTTCTGAAATAAACTTTGATGAACGAGAATACTATCCTTTTTTTTGTGGGATTGAAAATGTAAATAAGTTAGATATCAACAAATTAATAGTTCATTCAATAGATGACATTTCTCAAAATGAGAATGCGAAGATGAAATTTCCGTTATATTTTGTCAAAAAAATTCTATCAAAAAACCATAAAAGTGGGGTTTTCAATGAGAAAGAGATAGAGATATTGGCTAAACTTGAGAACATCTTAAAAAAAAGTAGCAGTAATATTTTCATTTGTTCTGATATTCAAAATTGGGATACAACCTCACTAAGTTTTTTACTTGTTTTACTAGATGGTAGAAGCCAACAGTTTGAGTGCCTAACTAATTCTAAATTCATCATAACTTATAGTTCAAGCGATAGTTTAGAAAAAAAAGAAAAGATAAAAGAAATTCAAAAAAAATGCGAACGTAAATATAGAATGACCAAATTAGATCTTACTGATTTTCAAACTCTAGCTGATAATATGACATATAACTTCAAAATAGAAAAAGAATTAGGTGAATTAATTGGTGCTGTAACAAATGATAATATTTCATATATAAAAATGATTATTTCAGAACTTGTCGATCAACCTAATTATATTAGTGGAACAATCCCCAGTTTAGAAGAGATTTTACAAAAACGATTATTGGAGTTTGGAGCTTCTGGAAAACAAATAAAAGAAGTTTTAGAATATGCCTCGATAATTGGTTATTCTTTTTCTGCTATTGAACTAGAAAAAGTTACTCAACTAAATAGAGATGAATTTATTTCGATAATAGAGCAGGCGAATAATTTAAAATTGATTGCAGAAAAAAATGATGAGTATTACAATTTTGCCTTGCAAGTTATCAGAAAAATGTTTGAGATGCAGGCAAAAAATAAAGGGATAAAATACTATACTGATTTAGCGGCTATTATTAAAGAAATTAGACCAGCAGAATACCTCAGAAGAGCTTGGTATTTAAAAGAAATAAATTCAATAGAAGCAGACGATTTATTTGTGTTAGGACTATTAAAACAAATTAGAGAATTTAAACTAATTAATCCAGATAAAAGGAAAGAAATAGAACCTCTGATTTCGATAGAACATGCTCGCTATTTAGATTTAATGGAAAATGCTTATAATTTTTATTACGAAGAAGAATATGAAAAAGCTAAAAGTGTACTCAGACAAACACGTTTTATGAATTCGAAAAAGTTACAAGCAGAAGTAACAATTCTGTTGTCTCATTGTTTAAGTAAAACTTTACATGTTGCTGATAGAACCTACGCTATTGAAATATTTGAAGCATATAATGATATTTCCTCAGTAGATAATGAAAAAGACATATTTGAACGTATTTTATTTAGAAAATTGACAAGTTATACTCATGCTGGAAAAAAAGAAGATGGATTGAAAATTGAAGCTACTTTAAATGGAATGTTGAGAGAACGTGAACAATACGATGAACAAGCCAAGCACAACTTGAACAATTTAAGACGAATCAGTAATGCATTACATGACAGTAACCATTCACTTTATTTTATGCAGGAAGCTGTAAATTATTTCAAACCTGAACTACCTAACGAAGTTCCAGTACATTTAGTCGATTACTATAAATCATTATGTAATTACTCTGGAACTTTGATAATGTGTGGTGAATTTGAGAAAAGTTTTGAATTTGCAAAGAAAGCAAAAAAGTTGGAAATAGAATTTAAAGAAGTAGATTTCCCTAGACAACAAATAGTTATGAATAATTATTTGTTGTCTGGATATCTAAGTAATTTATTATCAATTGAAGAGTGTATAGATAGTTATCATAGAATTATAGATACTATGAATGTGATTGCAGAAAGACTATTTTTCACTTCGAATTTGAGTATATTTTATGCATTAGATAATCGATTCGAAGAAGCAAAGATATTACTAGAAAGTGAAGCAGATGTTCAACAATTAAAAGTTGATTTAGAAGGGTTATATAATTATAGAATTGTAGCAAATACAGGTGTTTATGATTTTCTGTTGGGAGATAAAAAAGCTGGTATAGAAAAATTGGAGTCTTTGCGAAACTATTTAAGCAAAGTAGATGATCCTTTAATGAATGAAAAGAATGAACAATTAATAGAAAAAATGAAAACTTTTCATGAATCATTAACAGGTGAAGAATGGCTCCACGTTATTCAACCAAAGAAAACTTTTAATAAGACAGAACGTGATTACTATTATTTGGGATATGCTTTTACAACTCTTTATAACTGGGACTTATAAAGCTATCAAGCATCATAGCCTCACCTTTGTTCAGTTTACTTCTAGTAGAAAAACCTATTGAAGTATAGAATTTTTCAGTTCCTTTAGCTGCTAATAATGCAACAGTTGCATTATTAGCAGCATTTTTATAAATGTAACTCAACAAACGCTCAACAACAATTTTACCGATTCCATTTTTTTGCCAATTTGGATGAACAATTACATCTTGAAGATAAAAACAAATAAGTCCGTCTCCAACAATTCGTCCCATAGCAATTACCTTGTTATTTAAATAAATAGTTACACCAAATAAGGTTTTTTCTTTTGCTAATTTGTATTCTTCATTAGAATGGTTACTCCATTTAACGCTATTTCTCAAATATATCCACTCATCACTTGAAGGCATTTTATCTTTGATAATAATATTTTTTCTCATCTTGTTACTCTCTATTAGTTTCTATTATAAGACCGAATAATGTACTTAAAACGTCCTGATATGAAAATCCTAATTGCTTAAATGCATAATAGAAGGACATACTTTGAGTAATGTGTGGGTTTGTTGCGATATCAGTAATATAAAATTGATTATTATCACGAACTCTGAAATCAATTCTACCATAGCCAAAAATTTCCAAATCATTAGCGACTTTTTCCACATAAACTTTTATTTCTTCAGAAAGTTCTTTATCTTCATTTTTGAAGTCATAAAAATCAAACTTATTATTGCCTCTAATGTCATAATCTAATATAGTTTTTTCTAAATCCTTTTTATTTGCTACTGATATTCCAACTGGATCAAAGGAAAATGCTTTATTAGGTAAAGAAATCACTGGGACTTCTATTTCTCTACCCTCTATAAATTCTTGAACTATAACTCTCTGCTTAAATTTTTTACTTAAATCATGAATAAACGATTCTTTTTCATTTGAAAAAGTAAAAATATTTTTTTGACTTAATCCAATACTCGAAGATTCAGAATTTAGTTTACAAATTATTGTAGTATCATCTTTTGGTGATTGATCAAATAACCATCCAATACGATAATCATATAACCAGTTTTTGCATACTTTATGATCTCCTCGTGCTAAAAAACTGTTCCAATGAAATTTATTTCGAACAAAGCTTGTGACATATGCATTGCTGTTACTATATAAAATATTGTGCAAAGAACAGAAAGCAGGGATTAATGATTTTCTGCCTTGCCCAGTTCCTTTTTGAGCAGAATTTAAAACTATGATTCTCTTTGGATAATTGTCTCTTAACAGACCATTTTCAAAATCCTTAATAAAATCGTTTTCATCGAAGTAACTTTTTAATTCAAAGCCAATATTTTTTATAGCAAGACTTATTTGTTCATATTGAGTTATTGAATAATATTCAGAAATAACAGAAGTATCTGAATAGTCATGGAACCTATTTGTTAAATCCTTTACGTTTGATACCATCACAATTAAATATTTGTTAATGCTCTCATTAGTTATATTTACATAATGATTAATCTTTGATTTTAACATCCTAAAAACCTCCAAATAATTTATAGTTATTTGG
>NZ_MIJY01000030.1 GCF_001730305.1 Enterococcus termitis | reverse complement strand
AAGAAACAAGTATGGATGAATTGAAACGAGATCAGAAGAAGATCGAAATGAATCTACAAGACTTACAAGAAGAGTTACGACGAGGTTATCATACGCTAGCTATGTTAAATGAAGATGTTGTTCGTGATGGAAATAGTGAAGGGCTTCGTATTCAACGAAGAAATGAAGAACAAGAACGTTTTTTTGTCCGTCAATTGCGAGAAGCTGAAGACAATTTAACTAATAGTTATGCCGAGCAGCGAAAAATACTCGATAAAGAAACCGAAGAATTGTATAAAAAGAGGGGTGAAATTCCTTGGGATTGATTTATTCTAGCTCAGATTCTTCACAATTAATCTCTGCATTACAGAAAAACATCCAAAGTGGCAAGGAAGCTTCCGAACAATTAAAATCTGGCAGTCAACAGGTGATAGCTGCGGTAGACGGTAAAACGTTGTCTGGAGCAGCTTACAAAGCTGGTAAAGGATTATTTAGTGATTTAATTGTACCCACTATTAGCAAAGTAACTTCTGCAATAGATAGCATTGAAAGTGAGTTACAGACCTACAGTTCCGCCGATGCATTGGTTTCAGGTGAGGGGACATTGGACGAAGACAAATTAAGGCAACAAAATAGCCACGAAAAAAACGATGAAAGCGTCTGTTGATGCGTCGGCAGCGTTAGCTAGAACATTGTCTCGAAATAATCCTGTAGCCAAAGTATTGGACGCTTTATTAAACGTTCAATCCAATTTGGCTCGCATGTCGAATGATTTTGAAGATGATATACGAGAACTCGAAAAGAAATTAGAGAAACTACACACCTTTTCTTCCCAAACAAACGGCTTGTTCAGTAATAGTCTGAATGATATGAAATTAGCAATGCAAGGTGTTACAGTGTTAAACAATACAATAGTGAATAGCGATGGCACGTATCAATTACCTAAAGGGGTGGATGCTAGTTGGTTTAACTCCTTAAAATCTTCTAGTGCTATAGAAAAAATGGAAAAAACAGCTTTAGAAAAAGCGATGAAAGAAATTAATGATTTATACTCTAAAAATCCAATGGCAGCAATAGAGAAAGTTAAGAATAGTAAACGACTATTTGAATATCTGATTACTTTCATTGACTCAGAAAAATTACCAAAAGGGATACAAGATGCAGTTCTTGATATATTCATCGCACAAGAAAGTTGGAATAAACTTCCTAAAGACTTAGCTAACAAAATTTTAAACAATCCTAAATTTGGTCTGTATTTAATTGATAAGCCTTTGGAAGTACAAGTCAATGTATATGGAGCTCTTATCAAGTTAAGCGACAAAGGATGGGATGTATTAGCACCTATCGGTCATGTGACGAATGTATTATCAAAATCGTCAGCGGGAGAAGCCCTTATAGCAGGTACAAAAATAGGATTTAATAAGTTCAAGAAATTAGGAAAAGTTGCAGACTTTTTAAAACAACACAAAGTTGCTAGTGAAGCAGTAGGTGTTGTTGGAGATGGATTCACTGTAGGTAGATTGGCTTATCAAGAGTATATTAATCCGAATAGTCCAGCTTATGGAAATGTTAGTAAAGCTTTGTATGGTGGTCAAAATAGATTTTTAGCCTCCGTTGGCCCTTTGGAAGGGGCACAATATGGGTCCGTTCCAGGTGCTATTGCTGGGACTGTAAATTATTTTTCTCAAGGTGGAGGAATCTCTGATATTCCGCTACTAAATAAAATACCCATAATAGAAAATATGGATGATTGGCATACGTGGATTGATAAAGAAGATATTGATAAGTGGATAAATGAACAATATGAGATTTACGATAAAAGACACAATAATTTAGAAAGTGGAGACATAGGAGCTATAAAGGAAGATTGGTTTGGTAAACAAAATGGCCGTGTTGATACAGGAGATTTCAATACAGGATTACCTAAATGGTAAAATAGAATATTGTGGGTGCGCTTATGGAAAAAATAAACAAGTATGTAAATGAAATAAGTTTTGAAGAAGCATATATGAAAATAGATAGGAGTCATATTGATTACTTAATTAAAGGAGACCTGAATTCAAAATACTCAATTAACTTAAAAAAAATATGTTTCTTAATCCTAAGTCTATTTATGCCAATTAGCATGATAATATCTTATACAGGAGCTAGCAAGAATATAGAAACAACTACATTTTCAAGAACGTTAGCTGTGACTATAGCTATAATTTTTATTCTAATATCTTTATTTTCATATTTGAAAAGTAAAAAGGAATTTAAAAATTATGGTTATAAAGAATATATCTATTCCAGTTGGAAAATTTTATTTTTATCATATATTTGCGGTTCTATAGGGTCTGTTGATTCTAATTATATTACTAATTTAATTACTATAGCTATTTATATACCTGTATGTTTATTTTTATATAAATCAATTGAAAATAATAAAATGAAGGAATATATAAATTCGACTTTTGAGAAGAATTATAAAATTAATAAAATTCTTTCTTTAATGTTTAGAGTCGTAGGTATTGTGATTATACTAGGCATGGTATTAGTTCAATTATATAGAATTAATAAAAGCTGGATTGACAAGCAAATGATCGAAGACTCTATAAATGGATTAGGATTTAATACGGTATTGTTAATAACACTAGGCGCTCTATTTATGATAATAATTTCTCTAATTCCAACCTATCTAAGTTTTAAAGCAGATTTAAGAATTCAAAACATGTTAGTTCTTAAATATTCTAAAGAATTTATGGAATCTTATGGTTACTATAAAGAAGAATGGTATGGTGACAATTAAAGGCTGTTTTTAAATAACAAAAGAAGAGTAGGCAAAAATGCCCATTCTTTTTTGTTAGGAATTGGCGCAAAAAAAGTTGGATTGGAGTTTCTGCGAATTCAGAAATGGAAACCGATTTTTACGAATTGCCTCGTTGGAAATTAGGAGTGAAAAGCGACCTTTCGGAGACAAACAACCGCCCTCATCAGAGTGCACTTTTACATCGTAAAGTATACTACATTATATTTTAGGTGGAAGTGATTCTGAAATACAACTACCTTGTTAGGTATTCGGATGATCAGAAAATGTCTCAATTGTGGCTTACATAGAGAAAATGAAACTTGGTAATTTAGGTGGGGTTCAGTAATATAATCAACGAGAAACTCATAATAATTCAAATTTGTATCTTGAGTAAAACTGATGTATCTAGCTCAAAAATAATTATATATTATATCTATGAAGATCAATCATCTTAAAGGGTGGTTGGTCTATTTTTGTGTTTTAAGGAGGGAATAAAATGTTTGATAACAAAGAAAATCGTTACATCACGAAGGGAGTGAATGAACAAGTACCAAAAGAAATACAACTCTATTGCTGGAATTTGATCGATAAAAAAAGAAGTGAAGCAGAAACAGAATTAGACTACTTACAACTCTTTGAGTTCAATCCAGATAATCAACGCCAAGCAATTGAAGTGATTCATCGACAAGAGCAACCATTTTTCATCGATTATCATACCTACACCATAAAGGGAAAGATGCCTGATTTCCAAATTAAAAAGTTATGGGTGATAGATGATCGTAGTCATCAAACCATGTTATTACCAGAAGATTATTAACTGCATTTTTCTAAGAACCAACTACAACAATCGGTAAGGAGAAAAACATGAAAATAAACCAACCGAGAAAACGTGTAGCTATCGTCAGTCTTGAACTGGTGAAAGAAGCCTCCACTTTTTATGCCGCTAGAACCTGTACTAGCCCTCAAGCTGTTTACGAGTTATTCGCCCCGTTTATTGAAACAAAAGACCGAGAACATTTGGTGGTTGCTGGTTTAAACGTAAAAAATGAGCCAACTGCTATTCAAGTTGTTCATATAGGAACCATCAATCAATCACTCGCTTTTCCTAGAGATATCTTAAAGATGGCGCTGTTGTCAAATAGTGTGTCTATTTGTGTTGGGCATAATCATCCTTCAGGTAGTGTGACCGCTTTATTAGCGGATATTGAATTTACTGCGAAGTTAGAAAAGTGAGGTGCCCCCCAAAAGTGTTTAGCTTCAAGAAATAAGAGGGAATTCACGAAAATTTCTCTTCAAATTTTTGCGAATTTCGGATTATTTCCGAAGGATCTACTTTTTTCTCTCGCCGTTTATTCGAGTTTAAAGAGCGAAACAAAATGGATTTTTAGTTGTGAGGTGACCCCCAAAAGTTGTACATGAAAAATACAACTTTGGGAGGTCATTTTTTTGAACTTTTATGAAGCAGATTTTAAATTGAACATAGTAAAGGAATACCTTGAAG
>NZ_MIJY01000029.1 GCF_001730305.1 Enterococcus termitis | reverse complement strand
TTGTCTTTTCCCTTCAAAAATAACCACTTAAACAATAACAATAGAGAGGTAATGGGAATTCCCCCTTTGTCGCATTTACTTTTGATATATAAGAGTAACAAAAAGGGGGAGATTCTATTACCAAGTACGAAAATTAGAAGTAAAAATCTACTGACTTCTAGCAGCATCAGTGGATTTTTACTTCTAATTTTCGTTGGATATATTCTCTTTTAATATGGTAACTAAGAAATCAGTTCAATTTTAAAATATTTATGAAATCTTGTTTAGATGATAATATGCGATAAACATTGACTGCTCTTTCTACTACCTCATAAAATATTAAATATTCATCAATGATTAGATATCGTATTTCGGTAGGAATAATAGTTTTATTGGCTAAGGGAGATCCTGATAAAGGATGTGTTTGCAACTGATCTAGGCCATCAAAAATATTATTAACCAATTGATCAACGTTTGTTTGATACATTCCTAGTTCAGTTAAATAGAATGTGATTTCCTTCAAATCTCTTTCTACTTGTGCAGCAATAGATAAAGAGTATAGGCTATTCCCCATCATTGTTATTCCGGATATTAGTCTTAAATTCGTCAAGAGACATACTTTTTTCAGTCATATGTGAAGTCACACCCTTTTGAACTTCACTAAATAGCTCTAGTGTAGCATTCATTTTCTGCCATTCTGCAAAGTCAGATACGACATATTTTGCACGTCCATTTTTTGTTAAAACAACATGTTGACCATCTTTCACGTCGTTTAATGTTTGGTTGTAAAAACGAAGGTCTGAGACTGGCAATATGTTTTCCATTGTAATCACCTATCTTTCTAAATTTATTATAGCACATTTTAATTAATATCTTAATTAAAATGTTCAGAGTATTTTTAATATAAATTTTTCTTGGTCAACTGAGTAAAAGATAACATTTGAACTGATAATTAAATAGCGAGATCCTTTTTAGAAATTAATCAGGTTCAATGATTTTTTCTTTCGTTTTGAAGACTGTCTTAAGCATATTCAGTGATTGTAACACTATACTTATTCATGCATTATAGCCCTAGCTCTCGTAAAACTTCTGAAGCATTATGTGTTTTGTCAGATTTAGTTTTTTCAAGGTCATTTAGTAAATCAAGCCCTAGTTTAAGACGTTCGTATTCATCAATATCTATCACAGCATATTTACCATATCCATTCTTAGTCAAAAATAGCGGGTGACTTGGCTTGACATCATCTAATATCTTACTATAGTTTCGTAATTCTGAAATAGGTTTTATATTCATCATAATAGCTCACTACCTTTCTTCATCCGAATGTACCATATTTTACGAATAATTTATAGCGGGAATTTTTGTTATTGTGAATGGAGTTTTGTCAAAGTACTTTTGTTAACGCTTCTTGAATAACATCCAATTTATTTGAGGATGGCTTAAATCTGGAGAGTCTCCAAACCGTAGCAACTTTCTCACCACCTATCTCAATTATTCCATAGTCTTCAGAAATCTTAGAACTGATTTCTTCTATTAATATAGAGGGTATGGCAATCCATAAATAATTCATATGCTGCTGGTATTGCCTGCTGTTGAAGGATCGTTGTAATTCTTCTTCAGAAAGCACAACTTCAATAGAATGTAGATTTAATTGATGTGGCTTACTAGTATGATTTTCAAGTAATAAAAAATCGATAGTATGTGATCGATCAGTTATCGAAGAGTAAAACGAAAATTTGGGCAGTAGCTTATAAACTTTCTTTTTTGAATAAGTCATTAGAGTATTTATACTAAGATCAGGGAGACTATCTAACCAAGAACTATAGGTTAAGGAGATGGAGATATCTGAAACAGATAGAGCTAACTCCTTTTCTTTTATAGAGAGACCAACTTCAGAGTGCCCGTTCTTTTTTACTATACTTCCCTCCTCTCCACTTCTGATGGTCTTAACTGATTTCCAGGCATTTAATAGATCGGATCGTTTTAACTCTCTCTGAAGTACCTTTTCCATTAAGTTATCTTTTATATCCTTATTTCCCTGACTTATCTTCTCTACCAGTTCAAAATTATCCGGGCTGACTTCAACGTCTTCAATCCTTGGTACAATAATCCCGTTCTTTTTTGCTCTCTTTTGATAATCAGAATAAATTTCCCCAGCTTTTTTTCGTTTCCAAATGAGTGATTCAGTTACTCCAGATTCATATGCTAAGTGCTGAATCCAGCGAGTGAATGATTTATGTTCGGGTTTCCATAAAGTTCCAATTTCGACTTCTCTGATTAACTCAAATAATCGAACCCATGAGCGTTTATCTTTAATGAGAATTTTTTCAATCTCTTCTTCAATAATTTTGATGTTAGACATAATAAAAAACTCCTTTCTTTTAATTACTATAACGTATTATAGTAATTATTGTAAATTAGAAAATGTGCATAAGAATTTTCGAACTATTATGAATATTACTTAAGCTAGTTGTGTCATATTCGTAGAAATAGGGTAAATATAGACGGCTCTAAGGATTATTCAATGTTTGAGTAACTCTTTAGTTTTATAGCTTGTTTGAATAAGACTAAAACTGTAGTATACTAGAATTAAGTCATATTGATAAAAAGAAGGATTTTTCCATGAAAATTGTCCAACCGATTAGAGAAAAAAAGCAAATTGATGCAATGAAGGCCATTTTGTCTTCCGGAAAAATGGGACCAAGAAATATGTTACTATTTTCGATCGGAATAAATACCGCCTATCGAATTTCAGATTTACGTCGATTGAAATTGTCAGACGTTCTAATAATTTCTCGTGGTCGGGTGATTGCGAAAGAACGATTAGAAATGAAGGAACAAAAAACCGGCAAACACAATTCTATTATTATTACCAATAAATTGAGAAAGCAGATCCTGGAGTATGTGAATGATTCTTTTCCTTCACAGGTGGCTGCGCATGATTTTGATCACTTTCTATTTCCAAGCAGGAAGGGAGAGGATCAACCATTAAGCCGACAAGCACTTTGGGATGTGTTAAGTAAAGCAGCCAAAAGTATGGGGATGAAAAATATCGGTAGCCACTCGATGAGAAAAACATTTGGGTATTTTCTTTATAAGAACGGCACGCATATTGAGATTATACAAGAACTGTTAAATCATTCGTCTCAGCGTGAGACATTACGTTATATTGGAATCACACAAGAGGATAAAGATACTGCAGTAATGAGTTTAGATTTATAGTACTAGGAAATTTACTATATAATAGGAAGAAACACGTCATTTTTTTTGAAAATAACTATCTTTTTAATAGATAGAATATATTAGAGGCTTTGATAAGAGTCACAAATAATTCAATTAAAGAAGCAGTAAGAATTAGATATTTAATTCTTGAATGTTAATCTGAGAAAATAAGAAAGGTCCAGGAAGGAAAAAATGATAACAAATAAAATTAGACATTACAAATCAAGCTGAATTAGCGCGAGTAGAAGAAAAAATCAGTAAATCGAATGCAAAGAAATTATACGATAGTGGTGACATTGATAAACTAGAAGTAGGAACCTTCGAAGTTCTGACAGATATTTATGATTTTGCCGATGAAATTAGAACGGTGAATATTGCTAAAGGGAATTTTGGATTTACGCCGGTTATGTATTTGAAAGTCTCATTAAATCATATTGATCAAATGCTGCAATCCAATATTGATGAAATTGTAGCAAAGTACGTTGAGATGAACATTGCACACCCTTTTCGAGAGGGAATGGACGTAGTACAAGAATATGGGATCTAATTTTGAAGCAGGAAATCAACAAAGTAATCGATTGGAACCTGATTTAACAAAGAAGATTATCTTTCTGCAATGGAACGCAGACTGTCAATGATTTGGAAATAGCTCATTTAATCAAGTAAGCACTAGCATCTTTAGTAAATGATCGTGAAACATACATGAAAGGTATATCGATGTTAGTTATTACCATGGAGGATACACAGAGTACAATACTGATGACTTGTGACTTGTAGTAAATAGAAAAGCTGAAAAAATCGTCCCAACTTATAGCTAAATCTATATATATCATAAACTTATGTTGTTGGTAGAGTGATTCTAAGGATGTTTAAACTTTTAAACTTAGAACTTATTTGAGTGAGCCGCTCTGAGGGTTCTTAAAAACGAGCGGAAATGATAAAAAAGAACACCTCTTTTCTATCATTTTATCGTCTGTTATGAAAACCCCTAGCATAGCTAGGCTAGGGGTTCCGGAGAGCTTCCAGCGTGGTAGTAAAAAAGCCTCCTAAGCTGTTAAGATGAAGTTGGTTTCCCAATCACCACATCAAAAAGCTTAGGAGGTACCTTTATGAAAAAGGCTAACGAAAATTTATCACACACTGTATGGAAATGTAAGTATTATTATTAGTCTGTGGCTATTCTAGTTAATCAGCCTTTTATTTATCTGTCTCTCTTTATGGTATCGCCGAGAACGTATAGGTTAACTCCGCTTGATACTCTGATTGTGTTCCCGTATTTTGCCAGTTTTGGTTCCCTGGTACAACTAAGCTCACTTGCTCATCAC
>NZ_MIJY01000028.1 GCF_001730305.1 Enterococcus termitis | reverse complement strand
GTTTGTGTTGATCGGATATTTTGCACCCATAGCTCAACTGGATAGAGTGTTTGACTACGAATCAAAAGGTTAGGGGTTCGACTCCCTTTGGGTGCATTTTAAATACGGGAAGTAGCTCAGCTTGGTAGAGCACTTGGTTTGGGACCAAGGGGTCGCAGGTTCGAATCCTGTCTTCCCGATTTAATTTTGTGGGGCCTTAGCTCAGCTGGGAGAGCGCCTGCTTTGCACGCAGGAGGTCAGCGGTTCGATCCCGCTAGGCTCCATAGTACCATTTATTATTATCGCGGTGTAGCTCAGCTGGCTAGAGCGTCCGGTTCATACCCGGGAGGTCGGGGGTTCGATCCCCTCCGCCGCGATACCTTTTTAAGAGCCAAGGACCTTTAGCTCAGTTGGTTAGAGCAGACGGCTCATAACCGTCCGGTCGTAGGTTCGAGTCCTACAAGGTCCATTGTAGTGACTATTTAAAAAGCTATTTTATATTCCGGAGGATTACCCAAGTCCGGCTGAAGGGAACGGTCTTGAAAACCGTCAGGCGGGTAAAACCGTGCAAGGGTTCGAATCCCTTATCCTCCTTTGTTAAGAATCACAATGCTTTGACATTGATGATAATTAGTACTTGGCGAACGTAGTGAGAGAAGTTTCTTCGCTAGGATTTACCAAGATTATCACCTTTCTATAGTCAATAGAGACTATAATTATCGCGGGGTGGAGCAGTCAGGTAGCTCGTCGGGCTCATAACCCGAAGGTCGTAGGTTCAAATCCTGCCCCCGCAATTGCTTTAAAAAAGCAAAAAGTTATTAGTGACGCAACACAATAACGGATGGTTTGGTAGTTCAGCTGGTTAGAATGCCTGCCTGTCACGCAGGAGGTCGCGGGTTCGAGTCCCGTCCAGACCGTTATATTTTGCGGGTGTAGTTTAGTGGTAAAACCACAGCCTTCCAAGCTGTTGTCGCGAGTTCGATTCTCGTCACCCGCTTTATGGGCCTATAGCTCAGCTGGTTAGAGCGCACGCCTGATAAGCGTGAGGTCGATGGTTCGAGTCCATTTAGGCCCATTTATAGGATATTTTCTTGGGGAAGTACTCAAGTGGCTGAAGAGGCGCCCCTGCTAAGGGTGTAGGTCGGGAAACCGGCGCGAGGGTTCAAATCCCTCCTTCTCCGTTCCAAGCAGGCCCGTTGGTCAAGCGGTTAAGACACCGCCCTTTCACGGCGGTAACACGGGTTCGATTCCCGTACGGGTCATTTAAAATTTATATTCCGGAGGATTACCCAAGTCCGGCTGAAGGGAACGGTCTTGAAAACCGTCAGGCGGGTAAAACCGTGCAAGGGTTCGAATCCCTTATCCTCCTTTGTTAAGAATCACAATGCTTTGACATTGATGATAATTAGTACTTGGCGAACGTAGTGAGAGAAGTTTCTTCGCTAGGATTTACCAAGATTATCACCTTTCTATAGTCAATAGAGACTATAATTATCGCGGGGTGGAGCAGTCAGGTAGCTCGTCGGGCTCATAACCCGAAGGTCGTAGGTTCAAATCCTGCCCCCGCAATTGCTTTAAAAAAGCAAAAAGTTATTAGTGACGTAACACAATAACGGATGGTTTGGTAGTTCAGCTGGTTAGAATGCCTGCCTGTCACGCAGGAGGTCGCGGGTTCGAGTCCCGTCCAGACCGTTATATCTTTATAGTTTTTGGCGCAGTAGCTCAGTTGGTAGAGCAACGGATTGAAGCTCCGTGTGTCGGCAGTTCGATTCTGTCTTGCGCCATTTGAAAGAAGAAACATGCGGGTGTAGTTTAGTGGTAAAACCACAGCCTTCCAAGCTGTTGTCGCGAGTTCGATTCTCGTCACCCGCTTTTTTTCTTTAAGGGCCTATAGCTCAGCTGGTTAGAGCGCACGCCTGATAAGCGTGAGGTCGATGGTTCGAGTCCATTTAGGCCCATTATTACAAAAGGCCCGTTGGTCAAGCGGTTAAGACACCGCCCTTTCACGGCGGTAACACGGGTTCGATTCCCGTACGGGTCATGAGTAAGAAGCAATTAGTTTATACTAATTGCTTTTTTTATTTTATCGGTTTATTTTTTATGAAAACGTTGACATTTATATGGATATAAGGTATTCTATGCTTGTACACAGAAAGTTAAATAAATGGATAGTGATTGTTTAAGTACAAGCTAAACCTAATTTTTCCAAAGAGGAAGAGTGTCTTCTTTTTTGGAAAGGTTGGGTTTTTCTTTTTACAATTAAAGGAGTGGGGAATGTGTGAAGAAGGGAGCGAAAAAATGATTATTCAAAAGATTTTGAATAATAATGTTGTAATCACGTTGGACGCAAATCAGCAGGAACAAATTGTTATGGGACGGGGAATCGCGTTTAAAAGAAAAATTGGTGATTCAATATCAGAGGAACAAGTAGATCAAGTTTTTCGTTTAGCTAACCAAGATACTTCGCAAAAATTTCAAGAGTTGTTAGGTGAGTTACCATTAGAAGTCATGCAGTTATCAGACGAAGTCATTAAATATGCTAAAACAAAGCTAGGCCGAAAATTAAACGATACGATTTTTATTTCTCTGACAGATCATCTGCATACAGCTTTAGAACGGATGAATCAAGGTATACAAGTAAGAAATTTCTTGTTGTGGGATATTAAGCGATTTTTCCCAGATGAATTTTTCATAGGAACTAAAGCATTGGAGATGGTTAAAGAAAAATTTGATGTTCAGTTACCAGAAGATGAAGCCGGATTTATTGCATTACATCTTATCAATGCAGAAATGGATGAAGAAGTAGGTAACGTTTACGAGCTAACAAAGATCATGCAGGAAATCACAAATATTGTGAAGTATTATTTCAAGATTACCTTTAATGAAGATTCTGTTTATTTTTATCGATTTAGCACTCATTTAAAATTTTTTTCCTATCGTTTATTGAACCATAAAGAATTTCATGATGAAGAAGACGATGAACTATATGAGGTAATCAAAAAGAAATACCGTAATGCGTATAATTGTGTCAATAAAATCGCTGATTTTTTAGCAGCAAATTATCACTACACGATATCAAAAGAAGAGAAAATGTATTTGATCATTCATATTGCACGTGTAGTACAAACCAATAGTGAATAAGATTATTAAATCTTTTTATAAAAATAAAAACGAAAGGTGGATAGAAACGGGAATAGTGATCCCTTTGGGTAGTGACATTAAGTTGGCTAAACCTTCAAAAGTATTGACTAAAACTAAACTTTGGAGGAACAAAAAATGGGAAAATATTATGATTTAGCACAAGAAATAGTAAAAAATGTCGGTGGGAAAGAAAATATCAATAGTTTGACACACTGTATTACTCGTCTTCGTTTTAAACTAAAAGATGAATCAAAAGCAAATGATGACATTTTGAAAAATATGGATGGCGTGGTTACTGTTATGAAAAGTGGTGGACAGTACCAAGTTGTTATCGGAAATCATGTACCAGCCGTATATGAAGATGTTTTGACGATTGCTGGAATTTCTGCTGACTCTGAACAAGAATCATCAGGCGGGAATATTTTTAATCGCTTGATCGATATTTTAAGTGGTTGTTTCCAACCATTCCTTGGTGCTCTAGCAGCGGCAGGTATGGTTAAAGGATTAAATGCGTTACTTGTTTTCTTGAACTTATACTCAAATACATCTGGAACTTATACAATGTTAAATGGCATTGGAGATGCGATTTTCTACTTCATGCCAGTGATTCTTGGTTACACAGCAGCAAGAAAATTCAATTTGAACCCTATGGTGGGTATCGTAATTGGTGCCGCTCTATGTTATCCAACGGTGCAAGGAAGTGCCTTACAAGCTGCATTTGAAGCTAATGCAGGCGCTGGAGCAGCTGCTCCTTATAGTTTGTTAGGATTACCTGCATATGATACGTTTTTAGGGATTCCTTGGGTAGGAGCTGGTTATACAAGTAGTGTTGTGCCAATCATCTTTATTATTGCTTTTGCCGCTCAAATTCAAAAACTTTTTAAGAAAATTATTCCTGAAGTTGTGCAAACATTCTTGGTACCATTCTTTGTCTTATTGATTGCATTACCAATCGGATTTTTGGTTATTGGTCCAATCATTAGCATGTTAACAGATCTTTTAAGTACTGGATTCAGCTCATTGATGGAATTCTCTCCAGCATTGTATGGTTTGATTCTTGGTTTCTTCTGGCAAGTATTAGTTATCTTCGGCTTACACTGGAGTGTTGTTCCTCTAGCAATCATGCAAATTACACAAGAAGGATTTAGCCAAGTATTGGTTGGTTCTTTTGCAGCAAGTTTTGCTCAAACAGCGGTTGTTATGGCAATGTTCTTTAAACTAAACGATAAAAAAATCAAAGCATTGTGTCCTCCAGCAATTATTTCTGGGATCTTTGGTGTAACTGAACCAGCGATTTACGGGATTACATTACCGAAAAAAACGCCATTCATTTTTTCAATGATCGGTGCAGCAGCTGGTGGATTTTACTTGATGATTAATGGTGTAACCTCATACACAATGGGTGGCTTAGGAATCTTTGGTGTTTTAAACTTTATCAACGGTGATGATGCTAGCGGAGTGGTACATTCATTCATCGCAATCGGCATTGCTGTTGCTATTGGGTTCATATTAACATTTTTCTTCTGGAAAGACGAAGTAGTTGCAGAGGATAACGTAGAAAATAAAACAGCACAAAAAGCAATGAAAGAAGCTGTATTGAGCCCAGTTAAAGGACGCGTTTTACCATTAAGCAAAGCAAGTGATCAAGCTTTTGCACAAGGCGCTCTAGGTAAAGGAGTCTTGATTGAACCAACTGAAGGAATCGTTCGCGCACCATTTGATGGAACGGTTATGACCCTATTCCCAACCAAACATGCAATTGGTTTGATTTCTGATCAAGGGATGGAACTATTGATCCACATTGGTATGGATACTGTTCAACTAGAAGGACAAGGCTTTGAAGCGAAAGTTGCCCAAGGGGACAAAGTGAAAAAAGGACAAGTTTTAGTTACTTTTGACATGGAAGCCATCAAAGCTGCAGGATACAGTGTTGAAACACCTGTAATTGTTACAAATACGGGAGATTATCTAGATATTGTAGAAACACAAGATCAAGAAGTGACATCCAATGACACCCTGATCACTGGATTAGCATAAAAATATAGATAGAAATATGACCTGCAGCAAAAGAGCTTGACTGCTGCAGGTTTTAAGAAAGAAAGGAATTTTGACATGTCATTTAGAAAAGATTTTTTATGGGGCGGCGCAACAGCAGCCAATCAATGTGAAGGTGGATACAACGAAGGAGGCAGAGGCTTAGCCAACGTTGATTTGGCACCAGTTGGTCCAGATCGCTTTCCAGTAATTACTGGAGAGAGAAAAATGTTCGATTTTGATGATGAGCATTTCTATCCAGCACAACATGCGATCGATATGTATCATCACTACAAAG
>NZ_MIJY01000027.1 GCF_001730305.1 Enterococcus termitis | reverse complement strand
GTGATGAGCAAGTGAGCTTAGTTGTACCAGGGAACCAAAACTGGCAAAATACGGGAACACAATCAGAGTATCAAGCGGAGTTAACCTATACGTTCTCGGCGATACCATAAAGAGAGACAGATAAGTAAGGCTGATTAACTAAGTTCTTTGAGAGAGCGGAGTTTGGTTGATCAGCTTTGCTTTTGGGTTCTTTGTCAATTAATGTTGGTGAAGAAAGTCCAAAGAATTAAATCATTTATTGTGAGTCTTAGAGGTCTTTTCTTCTAGGACTTTTTATTGGTTGAAAAAGAACAGTGCCAAACCATAAAGTAATTCTCAATTTAAAATTATAGAAGTTACGGAAGCCATAGGCATTTCTTTTTAGTACTTCTATATGATTATTCAAGCATTCTAACGGTCCGTTGGAACAAGGTAAATCCAATGCATTTTTAATGGCAGTTTGAACTTTTTAAGGGTACTAATTGTCGTTTTATAATAAGCTGGAAGCATAGAATAATCTTGTTCTAATAGCACGTGAAACCTTGTGTAGTCTTTTGTCTGTATGGCGTAGAGGAAATCCTGATAACAAGTATAGCCAGCTTTTAATTCTTTATCATATTCAAGTAACCGATTTCTGATAAATAGGTACGGAAAGAAGGACACCATTGGCATTTTTCAAAATTGAGCGTTGATTGATTCTTTTGGAGAAATTTCCAGTATCTCTTCAATAGTGACTATATGTGATTCGTAGTTTTTTTATAGTACGTTTTTAATTTACATTATTATTTTAGCGTAATATGTATACATCCAAGACTAAATATGGGAAATCAAAAATAGAATAGGAAGATTTAACTATATGAAAAAATGGGGATATCTTTTATGTGGAAGTCTATTATTAGGCTTGATAAGTTATTTTAGTATATCAGGAACGAAAATAGAGGCAACAAAGAATTCAGAAGAAAGTAGTTTGATTGAGACTAGCACACAAGAAACAAGTGAAGTTAGTACAACAGAGGAGAGCAAAGAAAAAACAGAGGCTAGCGTGCAAGAAGTAGAAGCTCCAAACCGTCCAAGTCGAGAAAGCCGAAGCGTTGTTGATACATCAGGTTGGACTCCATTTGGAAGTTCTACGGCAGAGACAAATAAATTATATACCAATGTATTGGGAAATGGCGATACGTTGGCTTATAAATTTGGAGAGATGGGTCGAACGACGGATGCGAATTTGTCTAATACACCTGTTTATCTGAAGATGCCAGAAAGAGATGTGTCTTTGGCTATTGCTCCAAAGGGAACGAAAAATTTGACAATGCTAGGAGGCTATTGGGGAGGAAAGACACCACTTATCAATTTAATGGAAGGAAATAACAAAATATCGCTATCTAATGATGGTGCATATTACAGACAAGGGAAGGTCGCAACAGAATTTTTACAGGTGAATTCGACTAATGAAGTTGAATTCACCAAACAGATAAATGTACTTGGAACAACAATACAAACGGATTATATAATCACAAATAAGACAGCTGCAGATAAAACGTATTGGTTACGAGGCGTTACAGGTATTAGAGAAGAAAGTGGGTATGATAATGGTCGATGGTTTTCATTAGGTCCAAATGTTGGGTTTAGAACTAATTTGGGTACTGGACGAAATGGGTATAAAAATATAGCTGTACAACGTTTTTATTTTCCTGAGACTGGGAAGTTTACAGATTGGGGGCAGGGAACAAAGGGATATGAAGATTCTGAGTTTCAGAATCTCTATAGTGATGTAACGAAGACTGTGTCAAGTAACGGAGTATTGGGAGTAGATATGCCAGTCAATGTAGCATTTATTGATGATAATTCGTATAATTCAAGCAGTAAGAATATATCGGCGGTATATCGTACGAATAATTTTACTATTCCACCTGGGGAAACGTGTACTGTTAGTAGACAGGTTCAATTAACAGGAATCGGTTGGACGCCGATGGATTTTACATTTAATCAAGAGAACCAAGTGTTATATGCAACTCAAGGCGATATGTTAAAGTTGGATGGTAGTTATAAATCAACGTATGATAAGTATATGTCTATATCTTTAAATAGTGCATCTTTAAACCAGATAGAAAGCTTTAACGTGACTGCTGATAAAACTACAAGAACTTGGGTTACTGACATAGACACAAGTTCTCTAGCGGCTGGAACGTATGATGTTGAGTTAAATGCAATAGGAGATTTTACAGGTAATGTTGGTAATTATAAAACTAAATTGGTGATTCGAGTAAATACTCCCCCTGTGGTAATAGGTAAATCGATGTATGTAAAAAAGGATGACGTTCAAGCAATTAATGGCTCTACAGTAGACTATAAGACGTTTCTAGAGGATTACACCGACGATGCAACAGATTTAGCAGACAGTGTTGTAGAATTAGTATCAGGACAAGATATTCCAACATTAGTTTCAACAATAGGGAAAAAGACAGTAATATTGAAAGTCACAGATGGAGAGGGTGCATCAGTAGATGTAACAGTTCCAATTAATGTATTATCAGATAAAGCAGTTATCTCTACAGAAAGAAATGCAGCAATCGATTATGTGGAAGATTCTATTGAATTAACCCCAACAGAATGGAATGATCTTGTAAATAATCCGACTCAAAAAGTTTATGAGTTCTTAGAAGCAGAATTACATGCCGTAATAAATAATGATTTTAAAACGTCAATTGATACAATACCTACATCTGGATTAGAGTTTACAAGAGTCATAGCAACAGGTAGTACACAAGAAGGTTCTGAATTTGATTGTGATATTCAATTTGATAGTACAACAGGTTTAGTAGAATTTGATAATCCAAATTCTATAGGTATTAGAATTAAAGTAAAGATTAAAGATGTAACACCACCGACTGCAACAGATAAAACAACTACTATCAAACTGGGAGATATAAATTTCTTTGCAGATTCAGATAATGTTAGAGATTTAGTTGATAATTTAGCTGATAATGTTTCTAGTGTACCTAATATAGACGTGGAAATAAAGCCAGGGCAAAATACGAATACGATAGCTACTACGTTAGGTAGGCAACCAGTAATATTGATTCTAACAGATGAAGCAGGTAATAGTAGTGAAGTAACTATGTATGTTGATGTAGTAGACGGCGTGTTAAGTATTACTTCAGCTCCAACAGTTATTGACTTTGGTAAGTTGGCCTTGGGAATTTTTGATCTTCGAGTGGAGAAAGCTGACTATAATATGCCGTTTATAATTAATGATGATCGATATATATCAAATGATTGGAGAATAACTGCTGAGTTAGTATCTCCATTAACAAATGGGACTGAAACATTGAATAATGCAATTAGATATCGCAAAGGTTCAGATATCAATAGTGAAGTTGTGTTGACCGATGCAGCGGAAGAAATTTTTTCAAATACTAATGCTAGCAGCGGTGATTACAATCTTAGTGAATATTGGAATACAAATAAGACAGGGCTTAAATTAGAAATTAAAGCGGGGGCTGTTCGGAAATTAGGTGAATATCAGACTACTATTTTATGGAAAGTTGGAGAAACTCCATAAAAATAGTAGTCTGTGGACTTAGACGGGTTGTGAATTTACTAAATGTATTGAATCTAATTTGAATTTTTATAATTAAATATCAAGGATTATCTATGTAAAAAAATTCTTTCAGCTCATTTCGGTAATTGATTGCTCGACCAGCCATTCCAAGATAATCGAAAATTTCAAAATCTATTGAAATTTTCGATTATCTCATTATTTTTAAAGCCCATGATAAGCAGCCTCATTCCATCTATTTCTGTTGAGAAAACAAGTGAAGAGTATTTTCCTTCTGAATTTGGATGATATGGTTCAACGATCCTTTTGAATAAATTGAAAGGCTGCGCTCTGATATGTACTTTTTTATCAAAGGTGTTGTATACGATTTCAAATGAAGAAGATAATTAGCTAATTAAAAAGAGGTGAATGAGAATGGGAAAGTCATTTCTAGGATTAACGGTCTATGATGCATTTATGAATAGGATGGAATATATATTTCAAAAATTTGATCATATTGTTATAGCTTTTTCTGGAGGAAAGGACTCAGGACTGTTACTAGAATTAGTTAACCTGTACTATCAGAAACACAAAACAGATTGTAAAGTATCAGTCTATCATATTGATTACGAAGGTAATTATCAAAAAACAATCGAATATGTTAATAGATGTATGGAGAAGTATCCTTATTTTACATATTATCATCTATGTATGCCCATATCTGCTTCTAGTGGGGTGTCAATGTATCAATCTACATGGTTAACATGGGATCCTGCTAATAAAAATATTTGGTTTAGAGAATTGCCCGATAATTCAATTAATTTAGATAATCATCCATTTGATTTTTTTGAAATTGGGATGGCTGATTATGACTTTCAGATGAAATTTGGGAAATGGTTGCACAAGAAAAATAATGCCAAAAGGACAGCGGTTCTTGTGGGTATAAGAGCTCAAGAAAGTTTACATAGATATCATGCTGTAACAAGAAATGATGCTGTGACAATGTTTGGTAAGATTAGTTATAGTAGAAGAATTGCAATGAATATTTTTAATTTTTATCCGTTATATGATTGGACAACAGAAGATGTTTGGCGTGCAAATGGGAAATTTAATTTTGATTATAACCATTTATATGATTTGTATTATGCTGCAGGTGTTCCTTTAGGTGACATGAGAGTCGCTAACCCTTTTCATGACTGTGGAGTGAATGCATTAAGGTTGTATCAAGTTATCGAACCGGTTACATGGACGAAATTGGTTGGACGAGTAAATGGTGCCAATTTTGCAGCTATTTATGGGGGAACAACAGCTGTTGGGTATAAAAATATCCATTTGCCTGACGGACATACATGGAAAACATATGCGAATTTTTTATTAAAATCTTTACCTGAAATTACCCGTGAAATATATTTAAAAAAATTCAGATCATCAATTGCGTATTGGACTGAAACAGGGGGAACACTACCTGTTCATATCATTCATGAATTAAAGGTAAAAGGAATAGAGTTTGAAAATTTAGGTAAGCCCCATTCAAAGCGGAAATATAAAAATGAGTATGAAATTATAAGATTTAGTAAGTACCCAGATGAAATAGATATTAAGGAATTTCGATCAGTACCTTCATATAAGAGAATGTGTATTACTATATTGAAAAATGATACTTCTTGTAAGTATATGGGCTTTGCTCAAACTAAAGATGAACTACAGAAACAGAAAGGAGCCATGGAACAATGGGAGAACAGTATATAAGCCCAGTCTATAATGTTGTTTCAGTTCCTATAGAGAAGATTCAAGCGAATGCATACAATCCAAATAGTGTTGCTCCACCAGAAATGAAACTTTTAAAACTTTCAATCTTAGAAGATGGATATACTATGCCTATAGTATGTTACTATTTAGAGAATTTAGATAAATATGAGATTGTTGATGGGTTTCATAGATATTCTGTGATGAAGAACTGTGAGGAAATTGCTATCAGAGAAAACTATCATTTACCGGTTGCTGTAATAGATAAACCTTTGTCAGGAAGAATAGCAAGTACTGTTAGACATAACAGAGCACGTGGAACACATTCTATTGATTTAATGGTAGATATCGTAAGACAATTAGTTGAAGCAGGCTTGAGCGATAAGTGGATTATAGAACATATTGGAATGGATAAGGATGAATTGCTACGATTAAAACAAATTAGTGGATTGGCTTCGCTATTCTTAGGCGGAAATTTTTCAGAAGCTTGGGAAAGTGATGATTTGATTTAATAGAAATTTAAAACATTTATAGATATAGTAATTAATAGGAGATAAGAGCAATGTCCCCAGCAAAAGCAGCAGAGAGAATGTTAGATTTAGCATGTAAAAATCCTAATTGGAAAAATGATCCTACAGGAGAGATAGCAACAGAAATAAGAATTTTACGACGAACCGCAAGAATGGGGAAAAATTTACCATTAGAAAATATATCATTGGATAATTTTACTTTTAAAGATTATCAGATACTTAGATTACAGGGGTATACAATTTCTAGAATTGAACGTGCCTTTGTTAATGGAAATGATAATAACAAATACTTAATTAAAGAGTTTCGGTATTGGCGTAAGAACCATAAATTTGTATCTACCAAATTATAATATAATTGGATAATCTCTATAATGGAATATTGTTGTAAAATGTAATGCATTGGTAAGAAAAATATCAAAACTAATTTCATTATGTGATGCTAAGAAACTACTTATAATGGCTTAGTGAAAGAAAGGGATATTGATGAAGGAATTAAATGTTTATCAGGACGTTAAAAAGCAACAAAAAGTGGCGCGCACAGAATTACTTTGTATATTGAATACTGTTCCGGATTGGCAATCTAATTCAGAAGTTATTGTTAAGATTCAGCAGCTAGGTGAAATATTAACAGGATCATCTTTTCTAGATCAGGATTATAAAAAAGTAGAGATTAATAAAGAATTATATGTTAAATACTTTAGATATGGGTTGTCACAAACTGAGATTGCGAAGAAATTTTCTGTGACCAATGTTGAACTTTGTATGTGGAGGGAGTTAAATAATTTATAGTAGAAATTTATTTATCTAGGGTAACATTAAGTTTGTTATCTTAGGTAAATAAACCATCTAGTTAACATAAGATAGATTATACAAAGTAACAAAAAGGGGCTGAATTTCAGTATCAAATGCGACAAATAAAGTCCTTTAAAATAACATTCCTTAGTCTAGTTAATGAAAAAATGCCGTATATTTTATCCGTTATAA
>NZ_MIJY01000026.1 GCF_001730305.1 Enterococcus termitis | reverse complement strand
CAGAAAGTGTTTCATAATAGGAAATCGCATCTTCTGTCGTCATGTACGCTGTAGAGATTTGTTGGTTCAATGCTTGTGTCGCACGTAATACATCAAACATAACAAGATCTCCAACAAAAATATCCTTATTTTTTCTTTTTATTTTTGATACACGAAAAACGGTACAGTCACCAATACCGTTTTAAGAGCCTAGTATCCAGCTGATTATACGTCAAAGAAGTATTCGAAAAGACTAGAACAATCCTTTGAAGTTTTCTAAAATAAATACAGCTAGTTTATATCAGCTATCGGCAACTTGATTAGTGAGTTAGTTCTTACTAGTCAAGGCTCTATCATTTGATTACAAGTATTATGATAGAGTGCTTTTTTATTTAGTTCTTATCTATGTCTCCTCATTAAGTTTGCGATAATTTAACAATCACATCTTGAAAAGAACTATTTTTACGTATTTCTATTTCTAATTGTTTTAAAATGTTTTCGGAAGAAATTTTATCGTTTTCAACCGTATTCTCTTGTAAAATTTCTTTGATTTTTTCCTTTTCTATATGCGATTCCACAATATTTAAAGAAATATCATAAAAGCTACCATCTATCATTAAACAATATCCATTTATTCTTAAATAAATATACGTTGTCACTAATGCAGTGCGCCTATTTCCATTGTAAAAGCAATGATAATTGGAAAGTGCATACCATAGATAAGCTGCCTTATCGAAAATTGTGGGATACAATTCCACACCGAAAACTTCTTGATTTAATGATTGAGAAATTAGCTGAATAGAGTTTTTATCTCTGATACCATACATAGGTTTAACAACATCTTCAGTTGATTTCTGAAGAAAATTATTAATATAAATTATCAACTGTTCATTCATAATTTTCTCTCACAAAATCTTTTATTTCTTTATAAGTACGAAACTTATTATGGCTAATTTGCTCCGAGTTATCTAAATATATGGTGTAATCTAAATAATCATCAGAATAATTAATTGATAACATTACTACATAATCAGAGTTTGTTTTCACTGAACTTTTAATTTTAGAAAACAATTCATTAATTTCATTAAAATCCACATTGCTCTCTGTGTCTTTTATTATCTTTCGCTCTGTATCAACTACGGAATTAGTATCTCCACCGGAAATTCTTTCTTTTTTTACAGTATCAAATAACATAACTGTATACTTATTATCTTCTCTAACAGAATCATACTTTATTAGAAAATTTACTTTATTTTCCTTTAAGAATATTTGCAATTTCTGACACATCTTTTAAGTCTCCTGTGCCTATTCTATTTATTAAATCCCATTTTTGAGTATCATTCAATAACATAATAGGAGCTGGTATCTTCTGTAGTCATGTATGCTAATGGAGCCTCTAAAGACACATATGATTTCTTATTTTCGATATACGAAAAGCAGTATCAGTTTGTTCACTCCCTAATGCCGTTCCAAAAGTCTGTAAATCAGCTAATGATGCCTCCAATAAACATTCACAAAGACTAAAAAAATCTTGGACTTTCTACACAATGACTAAATTTGGCTTTTGTTAGATATTGGTAACTTGATTAATAAGTGTACCTTTACTATTCAAGTCTTTACGTTTAGCACCAATCAAATAGTAACGGGACTTTTTTAATTTTCATTAATTTTATTATTTTCCGAATCTAAAAATCTATGAAATCTATCTATCAATCCTTTTTTTGTAGTAGGAACTTCTTGAGGCATATAATTTATAAATTCAGCCATATCTTCTGGGTAACCATTATTGTTATAAAATTCGGCAATTTTGTTCAGCAAATCATCGTCATCACTGATAGTATCTGCTAGCTTAGATAGGTAAACAAACCTAAGTTTTAGTTCTTCTATTTTATAATCATCATCGTCTTCTTCTAAATTAGGAAAATAGCGACTTTTTATTTCAAATAGAACTTGTTGTAAATTATCAGATTTTACTCCCCAAGCCAATTCGCTAATGAAATCATCATCCTTTCCAAGCTCCATTAGTTCTATTGCGTAATCAGAAATCACCTGTGGTTCAAAAAAATTTTGGATAATCCCAACATAAATAGTTTTCCAATTATAGCTTATTTTTTTTTCTTTTAAATTCATTAAGTTCATTGTTTTCTCCTCTTATTTTTTAGGCACTTGGTTTGGTTTCCCTGTTAACACACCGCCATCAATAAATCTTCTATGACTTACGTTACCGTTAGGCTCCACGATCCATTCAAAAACGCCTGTTTTTCCGTTGTGACTTCCTTCAATTTGGAAAAACCGTCTATTAATTCCATCTCCACCAACTAGAGGAAACTCATTTGCGACAGTTGGATAATTATCAACAATGTCAGGAAATCCATGTTCTTTCGGAACATGTGGAAATTCTTTTTTTATAGTAGGTTTTCCATTTGGATCATTTCCCCAAACTGGTTTTACATCATCAACTTTTGTTCCACTTCCCACTCGTTTGCCATTCGCTATAGGAGTTTCAACTTCAGAAATAATTTTCTTATTAGCCCCACCGGCTCCCTTAGCCACATCATCCACAACCGACCCAACTTTAGGCGCTCTCAACTTAGTTGTAACATTCTTTGCCGTGTTTTTCAATCCATTCGTTGCCGTTAACATCGTTCCTACTGTCAGAACATCTGTCGTCATATCATAGATATCTCCACGTTTAAAGTCATCAGCCATTGCACCTATTGCGGCTTTACTCATTTCAAAAATGGCAGAAGGTGTCAGTGCCTGAACATTCTTAACAGTTCCTGACCAATCTTTTCCAATCCAATCTGGGGATTTTACTCCCCGTAAATTATTGATCCCTGTAGCGATTCCTCCACCTAAAAGCTGGCCAACTTGTACACTACCAATCGCTAATGAACAGTAAATAAAGAAAAGCAATTAGGGCATAGGCTTGACATGTATGAATATGAACGAAAATTGAACGAGCAAGAAGTAGCGAATACCCTTGAATTAGATATTGAAACCTATAAAAAAAGGAAGTATTATTCTAAAATTTGAAGAAGTTAAAGCTATGGAGAAAAAACTACAAGTACCTTCTAATTTTCTACTCTGTTTATTTTAGACGATTCAGACAATACAAAATTGAACTTTAAAAATGGTGTGGATATCAAATATACTATCACTTCAGAGAAAGAGTATGAAATTATTCAAAGTCTGCACAGCTTAACTCAAAATGAATTAAAAGAGATTAGTAATTTGGTTCTTAAATTTCAGAAAAGAGTCTGGAATATTTTTTAATTATCAAACATAAAAAAGTGTAATGTATTCTTAAACAAATACATTACACTTTTTATAGTTGTTGAATATATATTTTGATACACGAAAAAATAGTATCCGTGATTGTTCACTCATTCATATTTTTATCAAAAATGAACCCAATAAACATCCTATTACTTTATTTTCCAAACATTTCCATAAACTCTGTAAATGTATGAGCTATCCAATAAGTATTCATCTCATCATCTGAATTTTCAAAATGATAGGAATCGTCCCAATAGTACACTCCTTCATTTTCGCCTCCACATATGATTAAAACCAAACCTTGAATTAAATCGTCACCAATAATTACCGTATTTTCTAATAAATCTTCTGCCAAATTATCCATCCAATAATCAATATTAGATTTCTCATTGTCAGTATCAATGCCATACAGGACGTCTATTACTATTTTCTCATCTATATCTTCAACAGATATTTCATTTGAGCTATCTTTCTCAACAATTCCTCCATTGTAATTTAACAAAAACTCTTTATAGTCTTTAGGTAAATTTAAATTGTATTTTTGCTCTAAACTAATTATTTTTTCCTCTGTGGTATTACTAAATCTCTCTATTTTTATCAATTCCATTGCCTACTTTCTTTTTTTCAAAGCCATTCCGCCTTTATGAGTAAATTCCTTATGGATAGCTTTATCTACCTCTTGAAGTGTTTCCAAGTCCTGATGATGATGCCATGTATTATTCACAGCATCGCGAGGACCATTAGAAGCCAATTTATCAGCTTTTTTAAAATCAGGAAATCCATTTGTATACTTAACTGATTGTCCCTTAGCATTTGTATAAACCCAAGTACCGTCATCTAAAACGCTAATTTCTCCACCTTTATCCAACCATTTTCTGGGATCTCTTGAATTTTTAGGTTTTGTTTCTAATAATTCTTTCGTTAAATCATCCACACTTAATTTTTTCCCAGCTCCACTGGCTTTCTTAGCCACATCATCAACAGCGCCACTGCCCTTACTAAAGTTAGCTTTTGCTGCCTTCATATAATCATCCAACGTTCCCTTACCAACAACTTTGACGCTTCCTCCACCTGCAAGAGCTATTTCGTCCATTATTGGCATTGGAATATTCTTTACTTTTGTCATAAAGGCTTTTAAGGCATCATCTCCGTACCTCAAGCCTTTATCGACCATCGAGGCAACTTTGCCTAGTTTACTCAAAGTCGTGGCTTTCGTTGCTGCTTTAAGGAAGAATTCAGCATATTGAAACAAGAAATGCATTATGGAAATGTCTATCAATACTGAACCGAATTGAGATAAACTATTGAGAAGTGTATTCAATCATCGAATCAAAAAAATAGAGTGAAAAAATTCACTCCATAAAAAAATCTATTTTTTTGCCTCTACAGAAAACATCAGTTGAATTCCTTACTAATTCAATATAAATAACTCTAGTGTACGTTTTTAATAAAGCATATTTAATAACTCCGTAAATGTTTCACATATAAATAAAATGGACTTTTCACTATCCTTATCAGCTACTTCATGATTCCAAAATATCACATTTGGTACTTTCTTATCACGAAAATCAAAACAAATTAAATTACCAAATGGATCCTCAGCAATAGGAATTACACCCTTAACTATACGATCGAAGACATCTTCTAAGACTTCAAAAATATTACTATAGTCATCCTCTTTAAAACTTATTAAATTATTAAACACTTCTTCCTTATCATTGAACTTAAACTTATTTGGGTGAGGATATCCTCCATCGTTTTCAGATACTACTTCAATATAATCCTGTGGAAACTTTACATTTAGTTGTTTTTCAGCATCAACAATTTCATTTCCCAGTAGTTTACCATTTGAATTCTTCCATGTAACTATCTTTGACATAATTCATACTCTCCCTAATTTCCTGGACCCCAGATACTAAAGCCTCCAATATGTCCAGTTTGTCTATGAAGTTTCCTATCAACCAAATGCATTACACCAGAATCTTGATGATGGTGCCAAGTAAATCTTTTAGGAACTCCTCCAGATTTAAATATTTCAATTTCTTCTAAAGAAAATTGACTTGCAAACTCTTTATTTTTTAATATTTTTTCATACAGGTCTTTACTTGCTCTATCGAAATGTGTTCCTCTAGATTTTAGAAAATCAGCTTTATCTAACTTCATTGTATGCTTAGAATCGAAAATCGGGAATCCATCCAAATCGAATTTTATACCTGATTTTGGATGGACCTTACCTGCCATGTTCATTTTCCCTTTGACTACATCATCAACAGCGCCACTTCCCTTACTAAAGTTAGATTTCGCCATCTTCATGTAGTCATCAATTGTCCCTTTTCCAAAAACTTTAACGCTTCCTCCACCTGCAAGGGGGCGATTTCATCCATGAGTGGGACTGGAATATTTTTTAGTTTTGTCGCAACTGCTTTAACTACGTCATCTCCATATTTTAACCCTTTATTGATGAAGAAATGGAAATGATGAAAGTTCTCGTTATAAAAAAATTTATGAAAGATATGGACGAAAAAGAAAAAAATGACACTTCTAATCCATAATAAACTCTAATAAAAGTAAATGGTTCACTTCGTCGATTCCATCGCCATTGACTTGTATTAGTAGGCATGTACTCTTGTCAGTGCCCGAGGAACTCACAAAATAGCTATCACCTTGGCTAGTTTCTCGAGCTTTTTAGCGTAATATGCCCACCGTTGGCTTTAACAACTAATTTTGTTCTTCTAAAATCTTCTTTCTTCACCCTCAAAATCTAGCAAAATAGGCTTCTAAAACCATTAAACTTTCTTCTTACTTCGTAATTCTAACAATTGCTTTTCCATTTTTTGCATAGTTTGCCTAAAGTCCAAATAAAACAGTGTAAAGACTTGTGAACAAGCATAGTATTTTCTAGCGATTTGTTGTTTGTTTACTGGTCTATTTTTATCTTCGAAAAATTTTTCTAACACTGGTAATACTTATTGCCATGATTGTATTTTCTCCAATACATAATATACTGCATAAATATCTTGATGGCTAATTTCTTTAACTGGTTGCTTATTTTCTGTCAATAACATTTTCTTACTTCCTTTCTTTTGATACACAAAAAAACGGTATCAGTGGTTGTCTCCTCACTAATACCGTTTCAATAGTCTACAATTTAGCTGACTGTACACTTAATAAACATTCAATAAGACTAGAAAAGTCCTCTGAATTTCTGTACAATAAACACAGCTAGCTTTTGTTAGCTATTGGCAACTTGATTAGTGAGTTCGTACCTTACTATCAAGGCTTTACTATCCGACGCCAATCAGATAGTAAAGTGCCTTTTTATTTTTTATTATATACCTCTATGAATTCTGGTGGAACGCTGTCTGCTAGCCAAACCTTTTCATTTCCTAAATAAAATTTTATTCCTTTTGCTCTAGCATTTTCTGTATTAATCACTAAAATAATCGGGTTTTTATCTTTTCTTTTTCCTACTAAATTAGCTGTCTCTATATCTTCAGATAAATGAACATATTGCCTAGACATTGGAGATAAACCACTTTTTTCAATTTCAGATAAAATATCATGTGCAGTCCCATGATACAGAAATTTAGGAGGAATAGCTTCTTCTTTTACTATTTTCATTGGAATAGAGTGTCCATATAATGCTCGAATACTATTCTCTTTGATTTCATGCCTCTTTTTTTCTGATTTCTCAATCATTATTTTTAAATCTTCGAGTTCTACATTTTGCCATTCGTTAGACTGATGAAAGACTTGTAATAATTGGTCAATCGGCACCCAACCATTTTTATCTAGTTCTAACTCGTATTCCCAAGGAGCATGACGCAATGCATAAGAAACTTCTTTACTCAATTTCATATAGTTTATTTTCTTAGACAATTTCTTCCTCCCGATTATATTCGACCATTGTTTTAACAGCAGATTCTACCCATTCCCATAAGTCTTCAAATTCACCTCTTTGTTCAAAACCTTCCGTAGTGAAATCATGAATTAATTGAATTTTACTTCCTTTACCAATTTCAAAACAAGCAGTATCATCATTGTCAGCCCTCTTAGCAAACGGAATCAATTTTCGATTTGGATACCTATTTCTCATGCCATTATAAATACTTGAAGCTTGTTCTTTTTTCATCAAAAACCAAATGTCAAAATTTACTAATCCTAAATCTATTAGTTTTTCATATGATTCGGGATATTCAAAATTAATTTCTTCCATATAAAAATCACACAAATTAACCACCCACATTTTCTATTTCATTTTTTCTAAATCAAATGACCCCATTGGATTATTATTTCTGAAACTAGCTTTTTGTTTTCCAATTCTCAAATCAGTAGCTTCTCCCCATGTCTTAGGGACTCCTTTAGGTGTTGTAAACCTTGCAACCATATCGGGAGGTAAAGGATCATTATAATTTCTAACCGTGGCTTGAACGTCTATCCCAACCTCTCTAGCTGCTGCAACTCTTGTGTTATCAAGAGTCGTTAAACTACCATCAGGCATTCTCACAACATCAATTGGGTCACCTTTCCAACCATTCGCTTTCATACTAGCAATAATTTCATCTGAACCATTTACAGAAGTTTGACTGAACCTAATTTCCGAAGGGTTAACATTTTCAATATTCTTTCCAAGTCCACTGGCTTTCTTAGCCACATCATCAACAGCGCCACTGCCCTTACTAAAGTTAGATTTCGCCATCTTCATGTAGTCATCAATTGTCCCTTTTCCA
>NZ_MIJY01000025.1 GCF_001730305.1 Enterococcus termitis | reverse complement strand
TTTGGACATCCGACTTAATTGAACCTGGAAAAGGAATGTATGCAATTGAATTAGAAGAAGCCCTATCCGCAGGCGAATATGAAGATGCGGTATTGAAGTATGAATGTTTTTCTTTAACGGATCAGTCACCCTTAAATGGGTCTGAAATAAATTTGAAATTAGTTGTCGTATAGACACAAATAGGAGGAAATTTTTATGAAAAAATTAGTAGTAGGTACTTTAGCATTGGCAACACTAGGAATGATGGTTATTAATGGAAGTACTGCACAAGCAGATACAACCAAAGTTGAATATTCAGTTGAAGGAGATTACACATTAGTGATCCCTCAAACAGTGAATTTACTTCATGATAATACTACAGAAATGTCAATCAAAACAATTAACCGCAACTTGGCACCTAATAAAGAGGTAGAGATCACAATAAGCGACGGCTTATCAGCAGACGGTGAAATTGAACTGCAGCGTACGAACTCAGCTTCTGATGTATTAACAAGCAGTATCAAAAGCAACAATAACCCGGTATCAATTACCAATCCAGTGATTGGAAGCTTTACAGGCTATGCTATGGCTGAAACGGAAGTAAGTAAAGTTGAATTTGGTGTTCCACAAGGACAACAGCTAGCAGGAAACTATTCTACTACGTTGACATTTGCAGCAGCTTATAAATAGGAAAAAATGAAAGGAGTAGTGCATTTTATGAAGAAATTAATCGTTCTGATGATGCTCTTACTCAATACAATCGGAATGTTCACTTTATCATCTGAACAAGCACACGCTAGTCAAACGAAGGTGGAGGTGTTCTTTTCAGAAGATGAAATCAATTCTAGTGAAGAATACATTCGAGAGATTCCTAAAAGTGGACTTGATAATGCTTCAGGAGATAATACAAGTGTATCATCATTACCAAGAACTAACGACCAAAGAGATAGTATCTACGTGATATTGGGGGTCTTACTGATTTTATTTTCGTTTGTATTCAAAATGAAATCAAAAGAAGCTGACTAGTCACTAACTGGAAATGGTGTATATGTAGTTCTGTAGAATAAACACTTTTTCTTTGGAGTCGATTAGTAGAGGTGAAAATTAATGGATATGAAAGATAGTATTGTTCGAGAGCTAGATAGCTTTGCCAGCCAGAATGATATATTGAGGTATAGCGATTTATATGAAGTATATCTAGATTTAAGAAGAAGTATAGAATGCATATTTCTGTTAAAAAGTGACAAGAATGCTGTAGAAACGACACTTCATTGCTTGAAAATCGAATCAAAAGTTCAGTTATTTATTTTCTACTTAAAACAAGTGAAAAACGGAGAGTTAAAGGAATATGAAGCTGTAAAGGCTATTAGTGATGATTACGAAGTATACTGTATGGAAATGATAAATACAGATTTGATTGGAGATATATCAATATTTTTCAAGAAGAATAAGGAAGCCGAAGAATCATAACTAAAAATGTACAAGTGACAATGTTTAATTGTTATTTGGAAATCTTTGTTCAGAATAAAAAGAAGCATTACTATAATGATTGAAAGGAAGGACTTTAAACAGTAAAAAGTTTAAAGTTTTTTCTTCTTTTTTGTGTCATTTTCTACACTAGATTTGTTGTTATTTTATGAAGGGGGCATTTGCAAAATGGATAATTTATCAGAGAAAAAATATTTATATGAACAAATGCAATCAATCATAGATGAAAGGAGAGTGTTGACAAAAATATATACAGAATTACAAGAACGATTAGCAATATTAGATGAGATTCCTATTGATCAACAAACACAATCTACAATGCTAAAAAAAGAAGCCGAGTATCAAAGATACATGTTATCAAAAAAGGAAAATCTAAACGGAAGAGTCCCTTATTCTATCATTAGTTTAAAAATTGCTTCTTTGCTGAAGGATGCTGGACGTCCGCTATCTAATAAAGAAATTTACGAACTGATAATGAGTAAAGATCAATTGAGTTTGACCTATAAAAATCTGACGATGAATATCTTACCAAGAATGAATAAAGACAGTGTGGTAAATGTTGAGAAAGCCTATAGAGGTTTTTGGCAATACCGAAGAAAATAAATATGAAATTATCTATTTAGTATGCGAACTTCCTTCATATCCTAGTGAGGAAGTGATTCATATGAACCATCTAAATAACAACAAAATGGAAGCGCAATTAACAAAGTATTTTCAAAAGGTTATTCATAATGCAGCAATCAATTATTATAAGAGAAAATCTAAACACTATGACCAAGAAATGCAAGATGAACAACTACTATCTTCTTTAGTAGATATAACTGATCCAGAGAACGAACATCTTTCAACGATTTCGTTAGGAGAACATTCACTAGTAATTCAAGACGAAAAACTAAATGAGATAGTATCTACATTGAACCAGAAAGAGCATCAATTTCTGATAGAAAAACTTGTTTTAGGAAAAACTGATCAAGAGATCGCTGTTGTTTTTGGAATTAGTAGACAAGGTGTAACTAATTATAAAAAACGGCTATATGACAAACTCAAAAGAAAACTTAATAGTGTACAATAAAGTCCTTTTGAAAGGAATGTTCAATATTGTCTATACGAAAAATTTATTTTGCTGCAAGACTAGGTGATGGGTATGCTTTAGAAAGTTTAGTTGTAAGATTTCATCCATTAATGGTAAAAATGTCTACTAAACAAGGATATTTCGATGAGGATTGTTATCAGGAGTGTGCTATAGCAGTTATATTGGCAGTTCAGAAATTTGAGATTAGAGGATAAATCCAAGAATATCAACAAGTAGAGATTTTCATTCGCTGTAGATTTAGAAGTTCAACAATTAAGTTAAGGCTATACTCGGTATGAAGAAGTAAGAATATTTCTGCTTACTTCTTCATTATTCTTATCTAAAACGAAAACTATTGTGTTGATTCAAAGATTTTCGAACGTTATAATTAATTGACAGCGTTATTTTTATTTATGTTAAAGTATAAAAAAATGTTGATCGTATATGGCGAATAAGGAATGAAATAGAACAAACTATGAAAGATTTTAGAGGGATGTAAAGAGGAGAGGAAAAAGTTTTGGGTATAATTACTGATATTTTTGCGTTGGTTGTAGGTATAGCACTTCTATATTTGATTATTAAGTATGGGAAAAAGATCTATACTGTTTTAATGACTGTAATAGGAGTTTCAATTTACTCCTTCATTCAATTAGGATTGCTCTTTTTGTTAGGGATAATATGGCTTTATTGTGTAATATATGTTTTGAGCGAAATTGGTCAATTCTTTCGATATGGATTTAGTAGTTTCAATTGGATAGGTTTACTCGCTGCAATTGTAGTGTTTTATCTATCAACAAAAAAAATTAAGAATACATGTTTACCAGCTATAAAACAAATAATGAATTATGTAAAGAAACCCATAAATAAGCAAGCAAGTAATACGTTCAAAAAAACAAGCAGCCAGAAAACTAAAATTTATCCAAATTCTTCTGATATTTTGAAATATAAAATAGAAATAGTAGATTCTTATACTGGTTATGAGTTTGAAGAATATTTGGTTATTTTGCTAATAGCTTTAGGCTTTAAAAATGTGAAAAGAGTTGGAGGATCTGGCGATCGAGGCGTAGACATAATTGCTACTAGAAGCAATTTGAAGTATGGATTTCAAGCTAAAAGATACGACAAAAACTCTTTTGTTGGAAACAAAGCTGTACAAGAAATATATACAGGAGTAACTGTTAGAGGCTTAGATAGAGGAATCGTTGTAGCGCCAGCAAAATACTCATCGGATGCAATTGGAACAGCTTTACAAACTAATATTGAACTATGGGATAGAGAAACATTGAGCCAACACCTTACGGACATTTATTCTAATATCGAATATAGAGACCATAGTCTTACTTCTAAAGTTGGTTATAAAGAAGAATCGACGGATGAAAAAAGTGATGTGTTAAGCAACGAACAAGTTCTAGCATTAAAACCATATTTAGAGATTTTAGACTTTACATGTAATGGAGAAATTAGTAAACAAGATATTAAAAATAGATATAAAAAGCTTGTTAAGATACATCATCCAGATAGCATTGATGGTAATGAAAAAATGTTTAAGTTGGTAAAGAATGCTTATACTGAAATAATGAGTAGTTTTAGCTAATTTAAGTACAACAATTCTATCCAATTTCATATGACAAATGATAAACATAGTTTAACTGGTAGAAAAAATCTTAGTGTTTTCAAGTCTTGAATCAACTGAAAAAATTAACCTCAGCACATTGAAGAAATTAATAGATATAAATTATTTAAAGTTAATGGGTGAATTTAAGAGAGAGGGAATTTCTTTATTGTTAAAGGAATTTTTAATGTATAATCCTCATATTAAGGAATATTTTGAAGATCGAATATGAGATTCTTTAAATGTCTATATAAATAATGATAGTAGGATAACGAAAAGCCGAAAAGCTAAAAATCTTTTCGGTCTTTTTTTTGTTTATACTATGGATTTGTTATTATTCCAACTTTCATGGTCTGTTTCAAATTATCGATAATTTTTAAGCTGTTTGTAAAGAGTTTGGTGTTCATCTTAAATTGAAAAACTTCGATAAATCACATTTATCAAAAGTAGAGGGTCACATTTCTAAATAAATATTTTAATTTCCGGCTTCTTCTATTTGTTGATATAAAACTTCCCGAAGTAAATCATCTAGCAAACAACAAGTGTGCAATAATATCCAATTTTGTCTACTATATTCACTGTAGTCAAAATTGTAATTCTTCATAAATTTTCCAGCAAATTCTTCTGATTTTTTGATGAAATTTTTGAAATCTCCGTGTCCAATTTTATTTCTCATCTGCCTTAATATCCGTGCAGCCGTGGTGCAATCATCCTCGTAAATTTTTTTAAGATATGGAGCCAATAAAGAATCTATTTCCTTTGTTTTTTGATTAGGGGTTAGTAATGTTAGTTCCAATAATGTGAAAGTCTTCAAAAAATGGTTTTGATTGTAATTGTTATCCTCAAATATTCCATTCATGATGTAATCGAACTTGTAGTAGTCATTTTCAGACTTAATAATGGAATCAATACGATTTCCCATTAATTTTAAGTTATGAATATAGTCTTCGGTTGATTTCCATCCGTTAAATTCAGAGCGTATGCGAAAACCTAGGTTGAGTAGTATTCTCGTGTTTTCTAAATCATTCATATTGCTTGTATAGATACAATTCATGTGGATGCCATTATCTATGTCTTTATTTATGAAATTACAAAAATTAATGACTTTTTCAGCGTAGTCTTCTTCACAAAGTCTTCCATCAAAACAATTGGTTGTCCAGTCAAAAAAAGGCATATCTTGGTAAGTGTAATCAAAGAATAGATACACCAGGTTATCAGCGAGGCATTCAACACAGTTTTCAATAGAATTTAAATTGTATTCTGCGTAGTTTGCTACATTAATTTGAACAATTTCTCTTAAATACTCTAGAGAATACTCTCTGTGAAAACTTTTCCCATAAGCTCTTACATTTTCGTCTATATCAATTTTTTGTTGTCTTATCTCTTTTAGCATATCCTCGATAATTCCTTCTTTCCAGTCAGTCGGAAGATTGGAAATGTATATTTTTAATTTGTCTGATATTTTTGTTTTATTAATTCTTCCATAAACATCAATAATTACCATCTATGTTAGACCTCCTCTTTTAAACCAATTTAATACTATTATACCAATACTTTGAAGTTAATTGTTTAAGCAAATAACTCCATCTCAAGCTATCAGTAGGAAAGAAATAAAATTTTCTTTGTTTTGTGTCATTTCCAACCACTAAATTGTTGTTATTAGTGTAAGAAAGATTTGATCTTTGAAAATTGAATACTCATTTTGAATAACATTCCCTGTCATATGAGCTACTGTGTAGTTACGCCATGATGATACTGAGCGAATTAAGATTAACACAACACTTGGAATAGGTATCCAGGTTGCGATGACAATGACAGAATATAATGATACTTCCGTAAGGCTCGCAATAAACTTGGGAGAGGTGAAATTCCTATGTGCTTAACCTAAAGCAAATTCAAAATGATTGAAAAAATATTTTTAATTGAGAGGCTACCTTAGAATAGTTAGTAGATGGTGTTTAAAGTGCTATATTTTTAGGAGAAAAGCTATGGAAAAAAGTTTTGAAATGATGGTTAGTTGTAAGGATTTAACTGAATTGGGATTTAAACCGTATCAAGCAAAGCAAATCATAAGAGAATGTAAAGAATATCTAGCTCAAGTTGAAGGGATAGCATTCTATTATAATCGTCAAGTGAGTGTTGTACCTGCAAGAGTTATTGAACAATTATTCAATATACAAACAAAGAAATAGATATTATAATAGAGCTAGGCTCATAATTCTCTATGTAAAAGGAGAATATATGGTTAAAATCAGTAATATATATCAAGATAAGAAAACAAAGAAATGGTTTTTTCGTGCTTATCTGGGCATTGATGCGGATGGTAAAAAAATTCAAAAAACCAAAAGAGGTTATGAATCACAAAGAGAAGCTAAAAGAGGCTATGATCAATATATGCTTACTCATGGATTTCATCAAACTTTAACTTCTCATCTAAGATCTACAAGTCAAATGACTTTTGAAGAATTCTATAAAGTCCGTTTTGTCAATTGGTATGAGAAACAAGTTAAAAGTCAGACCTTTGAGAATGCACAATTTATTTTTGAGAAGAAATTGGTTTATTTTTATCGAATGCGTATAAGAGACATTAGTAGCCAAGAGATTGAAGATTGGATGCATGAATTGAGTCAAACAGCTACTAGAAATTCTAGAAAGCAAGAAACAATCACAACACTCTCTAGAACCTATATTAATCGCATTTTAGGACATCTGAGAATCATTTTGAATCGAGCTGTTAAAGAAGGATTGATTGAGCGGAATCCAGTAGACAGTGTCTCCTATTTCCCAAAAGAAAATAAGAAAGTTGAATTTTGGGAAGTCGAAGAATTTCGAAAAGTAATGGCTATGATTCCTGAAAATTCTATTCAGAACCAGCATAGAAAAATGGTTTATGAAATGCTTTTCTATACTGGTTTGAGAATCGGAGAGCTTCAAGCCTTAACTTGGGAAAACGTTAGTTTAGAAAAGAATCAGATAACGGTTGAAAAGACACTTATATACAAAGATAAAAATGATTGGTACTTCTCTACGCCAAAAACAAATAAGTCTTATCGAACCATTGGGATTGGGAAAACATTAAGTGGAAAGTTGAAAAAATGGAAAGAACTGCAATCTATGATTGGAAATTTTGAATATATGTCTCAACTTGACGGGACTTTCACACCATCCTATTCATTTTCCAATTGGTTAAAAGATGCTGCAAGGATGGCAGGTGTGAATCCAATAAAACTTCATGCGTTAAGACATTCTCATGTAGCTTTACTAATCGAGCAGAACATACAGCCTCTTGTGATTCAAGAAAGACTAGGGCATGCGAATATACAGATTACCTTAGGAACATATGGACATTTATACGCGAAATCTGATAGACAGGTTGTCGATGTTCTGGATAAGATAATTTGAGGACACTAGTACTCAAATATGGAAAACTCAAACCAATTGTTCCAAGTTTTCCACTTTTCTACCAACAACTCCAAAAACGTTGTCAAATCAACTGATTTTATCTGTAAATTCCTGTTTAAGATGTATCGGAAATAAAAGTAAATCTAGATCTAGATGAAATAGCTTTAAATCAACACAATATCGAAAGCTGAGAACGTAGTTCACAGTAAGTTTTTCAATGTTCTATCAGAAAAATAAGCAATTGAAATGTGAGTGAGCCATAACTCTTCAAGTCATATCCCACTCACTTGTACTCCGAATAAACGGTGGAAGCAGAAGCAATCCCTTCGGAAATAAGCTGAAATTCACAAAAATTTGAAGAACAATTTTCGTGAATTCCTTCTTATTTCTCGGGATTAAACACTTCTTATACGAAAACTAAAACGGTAAAAAAACAAAAAAAGGCTACCTCCTACTAAAACCGTAGTTAGCCAAATTTGGTCTAGAACACTTTAACAGCTATC
>NZ_MIJY01000024.1 GCF_001730305.1 Enterococcus termitis | reverse complement strand
CTTCAAGGTATTCCTTTACTATGTTCAATTTAAAATCTGCTTCATAAAAGTTCAAAAAAATGACCTCCCAAAGTTGTATTTTTCATGTACAACTTTTGGGGGTCACCTCATTCTGTCCCAGCCTCTTCTATAATTTAGTCATACCAAAAGCTGTTTTTAACAAGTAAGTCATTTCTATTAAAAAAAATAACTATATTATTTCATCTTTCTAATATCTAAACTACTAGCTCTGCTTTTCTTCGTATTATTGTAGTTCAAATAAATTGAAATATGTTATACTGTTTAAGAGTTATTTCAGATAAGATTAAAGGAGGTTTTTTCTGTATGGGACAGAAAGAAACATTTTATATCACTACCCCGATCTATTATCCAAGCGGACAACTACATATTGGTAATTCATATACAACGATTGCCTGTGATGCGATGGCCCGTTACAAACGTTTGATGGGCTTTGACGTATTTTACTTAACTGGTGTGGATGAACATGGTCAAAAAATTGAAAATAAAGCATCAGAACTAGGTGTTACACCTAAAGAATATGTTGATAAAATGGCAGCAGATGTTCAAAAATTATGGAAAACGCTTGATATCAGTTATGACAAATTTATCCGCACAACAGACGATTATCATAAAAAAGCGGTTCAGCAAATCTTTGACCGTTTGTTAGAACAAGGAGATATCTATCTTGGGGAATATGAAGGCTGGTACTCTGTATCAGACGAAGAATATTTCACTGAAACGCAATTAGCCGAAGTGTATCGCGATGAAGACGGCAAAGTCATCGGTGGTAAAGCGCCAAGTGGACACGAAGTCGAATTAGTGAAAGAAGAGTCGTATTTCTTCCGCATGAGTAAATATGCTGATCGCTTGCTGGAGTATTACAATGAACATCCAGAATTTATCCAGCCAGAATCTCGTAAAAATGAAATGATCAATAACTTTATTAAACCTGGTTTAGAAGATCTGGCCGTATCACGAACCACGTTTTCTTGGGGGATTCCTTTATCCAAAGACCCTAAACATGTTGTTTATGTGTGGATCGATGCCTTGTCTAACTACATTACAGCTTTAGGCTACGGTTCAGAAGACGATAGCCTATTCCAAAAATACTGGCCGGCAGATGTTCATATGGTTGGAAAAGAAATCGTTCGTTTCCATACGATTTACTGGCCGATCATGTTGATGGCGTTAGATTTACCATTACCGAAGAAAATCTTTGGTCACGGCTGGTTATTGATGAAAGACGGAAAAATGTCTAAATCAAAAGGCAATGTTGTGTATCCGGAAATGCTTGTTGAACGTTACGGCTTGGATGCGTTACGTTATTATTTACTGCGTGCGATTCCATTTGGCAGTGACGGTGTCTTTACGCCTGAGGACTTTGTTTCTCGTTTGAATTATGATTTAGCCAACGATTTAGGCAACTTATTGAACAGAACGATTGCGATGATCAATAAATATTGTGATGGACAGGTACCGACATATGCATCTAAAGTAACACCATTTGATAGTGAATTATCTACAACTGCTGCAAATGTGATTGGGAAATACCACGAAGCAATGGAAAAAATGGAGTTCAATACAGCGATCTCTGAAGTATGGACCTTGATTTCCAGAGCGAATAAATATATCGATGAAACACAACCGTGGGTTTTAGCCAAAGATGAAGAAAAGAAAAATGAACTGGACAGTGTGATGGTTCATTTAGCTGAAAGCTTACGAATCGTAGCGATTCTTTTGCAACCTGTGATGACTGAAACACCAGAGAAGATTTTTGAACAATTAGGCTTAGATCCTGAAACGATGAATATGGAAAAAATCCATTTCGGTGAGTTTCCAACAGATGTTAAAGTCGTTGCCAAAGGAACGCCAATTTTCCCACGTTTAGAAATCGATACAGAAGTGATCTATATTCAAAAGAAAATGGCACAAAACACGCAGACGACTGCTGAAGAAATCAAATGGGATCCAGAAGAAACAGCGCTTATTTCTACGAAAGAAAAACAAATCAAGTATGAAGATTTTGATAAAGTAGAATTAAAAGTAGCAGAAGTCATTGACTGTAAAAAGGTCAAAGGTGCAGACAAACTCTTACAATTCCGGTTAGATGCAGGTGACGAACAAGATCGTCAAATCCTTTCCGGTGTGGCAGAATTTTATCCTGATCCAAGCGCCTTGATCGGTAAAAAAGTTGTTATAGTAGCAAACTTGAAACCAAGAAAAATGCGTGGACAAATCAGTCAAGGGATGATCCTTTCCGCAGAATCGCCAGATGGTAAGCTGCAAATTATCGATGCACCAAAAGATATGCCAAACGGAGCAAGCATCGCATAAACAGTATTTTATAAAGAAAAAGAATGATTCTCAGATGCCTTATTCAATCGAGTGACTGAATAAGGCATCTGAGGTCATTCTTTTTTGATACATCACCGATAAATAAAGGCCATTTATTATTCAGACCCAAAAACACAAAATAGACTACTTTGATTTAACGATGGTGAAAAAATAGCACTGGACGAGCTGTTTAAAGAAGACAAAGAAGTACTTGATGAAAGATATCAACCGGTTTCCTATAACATCAGGACGAATTTAAATAAACACGAATGAAAAACTATTTCTTAGTTTTCACTCGTGTTATTTATTTTGTTGAAGCCTTTTTTATCGCTTTATCGTTTTTCTAGCTGTCTTGATTCGTCTAAACCTTGTTGGTAGTAATAGCACCAATAGCGCATAAGGCGCGCTCACAATCGACCATGCTAGCGTGCGGCTCAAACTATTGTTTTTGTAAAGCCAATTTAGTAAAAAATGTAGCCCTAAAATACTGACAATAACAAAGATCATAACAACATAGTCCGGTTCGTTTTTTAGTATGGCACGACTTGTACTACCAAGTAATGGAACAAAATAAAAATAAGCACTTGTCAGCGAAATACGCCAGCTTTTTGCAACGGTTCCTAAGTTCAATAGAAAAAATAAGATAGATAAAACAATTCCTAATGGAGGGAAAAAGGCGACTAATATAGAATAAATAGTTCCCCATAAAATCATCAACGGTCCTTTAACGACTGCTGCAATGACAACGAACACCGCAATCAAAAGAAATTGTTGCGTCATCGTACCGTAAGCTAATAAACCAAAAAGAATCAGTAATACCCAATGCCAAATCGTGTTGACCTGTGGTTTTCTTTGAATGGTTACATTTTTTTGAATCGTTGATTTTAAAAAGTCAGATTCTTCGAAGAAATTTTTCAAAAAGCATTCACTCCTATCAAATTGAATATCAGACTGGAGTTCAGTTTACTGCGAAATAGACAACAAAACATCGGACTAAAGTCTGTTTTTTAGCCCGATATTTTTAAGAATTGCTTAAGTGAAGAGGATTGAGTTTAAATGTTCGAATTTTTTCGTGATAGGAGAGCAGACTTACTCAGGTCTGAATAACTCAGACAACGCCCCTACATAAGGCAGAAACACTTGTTTCATCCCACGCGAAATCGCTGTATAAAGAATCTTCTTCTCTCTTTCGGTTGTGCCGTAACGAACTGTAGAAGGATCGTGAATGATCACATTATCAAACTCAAGACCTTTCGCCATATCGATCGAAAGAATTTGAGTCTCCATCGTATGATTGTTCTGTAAAAGCTGTTCCTTCAAGTATTCAGCTTCTGTTGCAGTTTTTGTAATAACAACCGTGTCTTCTTCAGGAGTGAAAGAACTTAAAAGTGAGGCAAGTGTATCAAGATACGTTTTTTCATTCTCACAGTAGATAAAAGCGGGCTTTTCGCCTTCTTTTCGAATGGAGACAATATTGAGCTTTTCATGATTGGTCACTAAAGTTTGGAATAGTTGAGTGATTTCTTTACTGGAACGATAGCTATTCAATAATTGATAAGAAGTAACAGAACGACTGGAAGCAGATAATAATGCTTTCAACTCATTAAAGCTGATAGATGTATTGAAAATCGCCTGATTTTCATCTCCTGCCAGTGTAAAGTTTGCTTGTGGGAACAAGTTAAGCAGCAAAAGAATTTGAGCTTCAGTATAATCTTGAACTTCATCTACTAAAATAAACGCCATTTGTTGATTCGATAAATCTTCAATAAAGGTATCTTTGATCAACAATAAAGCTACTACTTCATCGGCAGTATAATCAGACGTTGATTTTTCGTAGGTCTCTTGTTGATACTTTTGATAAAGTGCTTCAAAAAGCAGCCATTGATCGAACCAAGCAACAGTTGCAATTTCATCTACAACAGTGCGGTATTTTTGTTGAAGCCGCTGTAGCGCAAATTCTGCTAATTCCTCTTCATTTTCATTCGTAAAAGTTGTGTCAAAATAGCGTAGTTGCTCAGCTTCTGTCAAGTCTTGCATTTGATCGATCATTTGTTTGGATTTGGCCTGCTTGATCAAATAACGAGTCCACAGACTTGATAATTTTTCTTTTGTAGCAGAAAGTCGATCGCGGATTGATAAGGTTGCCGGTGTTTCTTGGTACAAGCTAAAAATCAGTTCAGCAGAAAATAACGGTTTACGTTTGAATAAGATCGGTTTAAACAAGGATTGCTGAATCAGAGCTGTATCTTGGAAAGATTGAACGAACGCAACAAATTCTTTTGATTGAATCACTCGCTGCTGTGCGTGGACTTTTTCAGCAGTGATTCGGTTAAAATAGGCTGATTCACTTTCAATCGGTGCCTTTTCACGAAAGGTAAATTTAAGAAACTGTAGCAATGTCAAATTCAATGGATTCCGCTCACCTAAATTTGGCAGAACCTGAGAAATATAATCGATAAAGGTTGAATTAGGAGAAAGCAGTAAGATATCATCCGCGGTAATTTGTGTCCGATGATTGTAAAGCAGATAAGCAATCCGCTGCATGATCGCAGAGGTTTTACCACTGCCGGCAATCCCATTGACTAAAAGCAAAGGATGGCTTTCGTCACGAATGATCTCGTTTTGCTCTTGCTGGATCGTGGTGGTGATATCTTTCATGTATTGAGAAGAATCAGCTTCCAATGAATGCAGCAAAATATCATCTTGAATCGCAAGACTAGTATCGAAAAAGTTGATCAACCGATTTTCTTCAATGATCAATTGTCTTTTTAAGTTCAGCGTGACAGGGATTTCAGTTTTATTGACGAGATAACTGCTGTCGCCTAAAACATTATTATAAAAAAGAGAAGCAATCGGTGAACGCCAGTCATAAATTCGTGATTCACCGTCCAAATTCGTAAAGTCATTCATTCCGATATAAAAGACATCCCGATCAGCATCAGCATCCAAAAAGGTCACGTCGATTTTTCCAAAATAAGGGACTTTCAACAGCCGTTCGACTTTTTCTAATTGTTTAGCTGCAGTGGCATTTTGAATGTTCAGTTGATCGATTTCTCGATTTTTCATTTCCATCATGGCGAATGTTTCTAAATTATCTGAGTAGCTATCAAAGTTTAGTTTTGTATCGCCGCCAAATTGCTCCAACACTGATTTTCCTGTGGTGTTGACCTCATCAATAGCCGTTTGATAGGTATCTCTTGCTTGGCTTAGTTCTTCGTAAATCTGCTGTAGATGGTGAGTTTCTTGTGTGCGATCATTTGACATAGTGATTCCTCCTGACATAAATTGCCGTGACCGATTAGTATAAGCTATTTTTTTAAGAAAAGCAATTGTAAGAAGCTGATAATTTATCAGTGCTGTCCATTCAGCTTTTGGCTAAAATGTGATAAAGTATAGAAGATAACGAAGTCTATTAGGAGTAGTAGCTAATGTAAATATCTATCTAGCTTCATGGGCTAGCTCATGAAGCTTTTAATTGAAGGAGTGAAGGAACATGATTTTTGATTCTCATACCCATTTAAATGCGGAACAATTTAATGAAGATATCCCAGAAACAATTGAACGTGCCAAAGAATTAGGCGTGACAGAGATGGCAGTGGTTGGTTTTGATACGCCGACAATTGAAAAGTCTTTGGAACTTAGCCAGCAATATAAAGAAATTCAAAGTATTATCGGTTGGCATCCAACCGAAGCGGGGAGCTATACACCTGAAATCGAAAAAAGGTTGCAGCAGTTATTGACTACGCCAAAAGTCGTTGCATTAGGTGAAATTGGCTTGGATTATTATTGGATGGAAGATCCAAAAGAAGTGCAGGATCGTGTATTTCGACGTCAAATTGCGATTGCCAAAGAAATGAATCTGCCAATCAGTATTCATACACGTGATGCGATGGAAGATACGTATAAGATTTTAAAAGAAGAAGACATTCGTGACATTGGCGGAATCATGCACAGCTTTAGCGGTGATCCTGAGTGGATGAAGAAATTTCTGGATATGGGCATGCATATTTCTCTTAGTGGTGTAGTGACCTTTAAAAAAGCGCTGGAGGTACAAGCAGTAGCACAAGTGGTTCCGATGGATCGTTTATTGGTCGAAACAGACGCGCCTTATTTAGCGCCTGTTCCTTATCGAGGCAAACGCAATGAGCCAGGCTATACACGGTATGTTGCAGAAAAAATCGCAGAGCTGCGAGACGTTCCATTTGAAGAAGTGGCAAAACAAACGACAGAAAATGCTCATCGGTTGTTTAGGTTAGACAAATGACAGAAAAATTGAAAATCGAAGAAATCATTGTTGTAGAAGGCAAAGACGACACACGACGCATACAAGAAGTTGTTGATGCAGACACGATCGAAACGATCGGTTCAGCTATCAATGAAGAAATTTTAGCTCAAATTGAACATGCACAAGAAACAAGAGGTGTGATCATTTTTACCGATCCAGATTATTCCGGTGAAAAAATCCGTAAAACAATTATGGAAGTTGTACCGGATGCCAAACATGCCTTTTTATCAAGACGACTTGCTGCACCCAAAAAACGCGGTTCAAGTTTAGGTGTGGAGCATGCTAGTGACGAAGCGATTTTAGAAGCACTGGAAAAAATCGTTACACCTGTCCATGAAGCCGATGATTATCAAGAAATACCTAGACAAATCTTGCTAGAGTATGGTTTAATAGCGGGAGCCTATGCAAAAGAACGCCGGGAAAAATTAGGAGATATTCTACGCATCGGCTATACAAATAGTAAACAATTAACGAAACGACTAAAAATGTTTCGAATCACAGAAGAAGAGCTGATAAGTGCCATGAGCACGATTATAAAACCAACCAGTGAAAAATCGGAGGAATCATTGTGACAGAATATAAAGAAATAGCCACGCCTTCAAGAACAAAGGAAATCTTGAAGCAGCACGGTTTTTCGTTTAAAAAAAGCTTAGGTCAAAACTTTTTAACAGAGCCAAATATTCTACGTAAAATCGTTGAAACGGCAGGAATCGATACTCAGACCAATGTAGTAGAAGTAGGTCCAGGCATTGGTGCTCTGACTGAACAGTTAGCCAAAAATGCCGCCCAAGTGCTGGCTTTTGAAATCGATGACCGCTTGATTCCTGTGTTAGAAGATACGATGAGTCCCTATAAAAATGTCACTGTCGTTCATAATGATGTATTAAAAGCAGATTTAGTCGGTACAACTAAAGAGATTTTTGAACAAGAGCTACCGATCAAAGTCGTAGCGAACTTACCTTATTACATCACCACACCGATCATGATGCATTTTCTGGCATCTGATTTGGACGTGGAAGAAATGATCGTAATGATGCAAAAAGAAGTAGCCGATCGAATTTCGGCGAAACCTAGTACGAAAGCTTACGGCTCACTATCGATTGCCGTGCAGTATTTTATGGAAGCAAGTATTGCGTTCATTGTTCCTAAAACTGTTTTTATTCCACAACCAAATGTTGACTCGGCGATCATCAAGCTGACCAAACGAGAGAAGCCGGCAGTTGAGGTCATAGATGAAAAGGAATTCTTCAAATTGACTAAAGCGTCCTTCCAGCTTCGCCGTAAAACTCTGTGGAACAACCTGACACATTATTACGGTAAGGATGAACAAACAAAAGAGTGGTTGACAAAAAGTTTGACGGAAGCTGAAATCGATCCATCCCGTCGCGGAGAGACGCTTTCCTTAGAGGAATTTGCTCGTTTGAGTAATCAGTTAGAAAAAAATCGAAGATAAATACGAAAGAAGAGGTTGAGCCAAACATCGATTAGGTTCGAGTAATTGGAGTGAAAATCGAACAATACGTTTTTTGTATTGCTCGATTTTTGCGAAATTGCCGAAGAATCTGATTTTTGGCCACCTTTTTTTTGTTTTATTTCACACGCATTGATTTTCTAAAAGAGACGAATTCTTATAAGTTTGTGTAAAATAATTTTGTTTTAGTTATTGACAATTTTCAAATAACAAGGATAATATAAGAAAACGCTTTCTTTTTGATGGGAGGAATATCGTGAAGGAAAAGGGACAAACACCCATGAGGGCTATCACCCTCACCAAACAGAATGAAAACGAAAGTGATCGACCTGCAGGCTTTTTCCTGTCATACTTAGAGATGACAGGAGTGGCTTGTAGGTCGATCGCTTATTGAGGTTCTTCTCCAAGTAACCTTGAGGGACAAACTAGATCATTCTACTTATTTGTACCAATCATTAGGTCTTAGAACCTGCGTATAAAAATAAATTGTTTCTATAAGTAGAATAGCCCCTTCTGTACTTTTTTTCAAGGAGGAATGTTGAAA
>NZ_MIJY01000023.1 GCF_001730305.1 Enterococcus termitis | reverse complement strand
CTATAGATGTTATCGTAATTTTTTTCTTATCCATTCTATACCTCCTTACTCATAGCTAATTGAAAAGACCATTTGTCCCTCATAGTCACCTGCTTGTACGTTCTCAGGTTTGGTCAGCCCAATGTCGGCGCTTTTAGATACGGAACTAGCCTCTGGTTCAATAGTTAACACATTCCAAATGTCAGAAGATAGTTGCTCCCAACTCAGTGTTGTATGAGCGGTAGCATCAGCATTTTGCTTGTGAATCAGTCGTAGTTGCATGAAGTTGTTGATTTGACTGTCTGTTTCCTTGAAATTCACTTTCAAAGTACCTGAGCCGTTATTTGTACCTGAAATAGTTAGCTTCTCTTCTGAGTTTAGCGATATTTTCGCGGGAATCGTAACAGTATATGTTCCTATCTCTATCCATTTTGCAAAAATCGCTAACGATTCCGTAGCTGGCTGAGAAAAATCAAATTTTCTCGTGTATGCTTCATCTAAATACCAACCATGAAACTCATAATTCTCCTTTACAGGAACAAAAGCTTCCCATAATTCATCCACAACTTTGATTTGCGTATTTTTTTCAAAACCATCATCAAACTTTCCACCTTTAGCATCCATTGTCAATTCTACGTACGCTACTTTTCGATAAGTATTGGTTTCATCCGAATCATTATGGTAAGCGATCATATCAACTGAGCTAAAAAAAAGTTGTTTGTTATTCTCTTTCTGCCAGGCATACTTTGAAGTTAGTTCGGGAAAATCTGTATTGTTAGCGAACGCAAAATTTTCACCTACTGAAATCTTCATTAAACCACTACAACCATAAAACATCCCCCTCATAATCGTCACGTTGCCAGTGTCAAATCCACTCGCATCTAATTCTGTTAGCCCACTACAATCACTAAACATATAAGTCATAGTCGTCACGTTGCCAGTGTCAAATCCACTCACATCTAATTCTGTTAGCCCACTACAACCTCTAAACATATAAGTCATAGTCGTCACGTTGCCAGTGTCAAATCCATTCATATCTAATTCTGTTAGCCCACTACAATCAGAAAACATATAAGCCATAGTCGTCACGTTGCCAGTGTCAAATCCACTCACATCTAATTCTGTTAGCCCACTACAACCTCTAAACATATTACTCATATCCATCACATTCCTAGTGTCAAATCCACTCACATCTAGTTCTGTTATGCCCCCCCAAAGATTAAACATACGACTCATATCCGTCACATTTCCGGTGTCAAACCCTCTCACATCTAGTTCTACTAGCCCACTACAACTAACAAACATTTCACTCATATTCGTCACATTTCCGGTGTCAAATCCACTCACATCTAGTTCTGTTAGCCCACTACAACCTCTAAACATATGAGCCATAGTCGTCACGTTGCCAGTGTCAAATCCACTCACATCTAGTTCTGTTAGCCCACTACAACCATAAAACATCCCCGCCATAGCTGTCACATTTCCGGTGTTAAATCCACTTAAGTCCAAATCTATTAAATTAGCACACTCAAAGAACATACGTTCTACATTATTCAGCGAACTTTTCAAATGATGGACATCCTTAAATGAAATTTTTTTCAGATTACTCAACTGGTAAAAGCCTTGTTTAAAAGAAGTAACCTCATCCAAAGTTGCTTCTTCAAAATCAACCGTTTCAACATTTACATATTCCATAAAAAATCCGTCAAAACTTCCACTCAAATAACTTTTTGCAAATAGAATTGATTTTATACTTAACGCATGTTGACTCCAAGCTTGAGCCGCTTCTTTTGTTACAATTCCATCTAAATACAATTGCCCGTCAGAATAGAGTATCCACTCTCCAGATTCAAGTTGTCCTGAATCAATTATGCTGCTCTCAGTTACTATTAGTTCCGATTCATCATTAAGAATCTCTTTATCTTCTTCTGATAACTCTTCAGAATTTTCGATAATTTCATCCAAACTATTCTCTTCATCTGAAAGAGACCTATCTGAATTATCGTTTTCTTCAATTCCCTCGCCATCTGATAATTCATCTTCCTCAGGAATTTGGGAGTTGTCTGTCTCTCGTTGATTGCTTATTTGCTCTTCTGATAGTTGTTCCGATAATATTTTATTCTCAGTTTGAAATTCTAAATTTCCTAAAGAATCTATTTTCAAGTCTGATTGATCGAATTTTGGACTGTCAACCTCATTTTCTTGAGCCATAGAAATATTTGCAGTTCCTACGCTAGCTAATAATAAAGACACAACCATAAATATTCTCACGAACTTGCTCTTCACCTTTTCCCCTCCCAATAGACTTGTTATTATAAATTGAAATTAGCTTTTTGCTTACAAAATTATTCTACCGAAATAGGGTGACCTTACCGGCTTAAAAATTTTAACATTTTAAAAATTTATATCGGGTTTATCTATTGGATTGATAATTATCATACTCGAATTAAAGAGGTTTCCAATATGTTGAGTTAAGATGCACAAAAAAACCAAGTGAAATTTCCACTTGGTTTAAGAAGTCTAAATGCTATTCAAATTATGAACATCCGTAACACTCTCTATATAAAGGTCAATGTTCATTTGTTATGTATTGTAGTTTAATATGTTAACTAACTTGTTAGCCTATGTTTATGAATAAATTTCTCATTGGCTATTTTCCCTAGATTGTCATTGATTTTCAAATAATCTGATTCAATCCATCTTGTATTCACATAAACGATTGGTTGATTGATGCGTAAAGAGGTTAAAACAGACGGTGATACCGAAAAATCGCTGATATATAAATCAACCATTGAATTCACTTGATTCACTATTTCTAAATTGTAATAGCTTGAAAAGTAATTTATGAAATCAAACACGGCAGTCTCATTTGATATAGTTGATAATATAGTGACTCTAATAGGCAGCGTATGTTTAGAGAAATCAATTCGTTTGTCCATTATAATAAGATAATCAGAAACAAGTCTATCTTTAAACTCATGTAGCAAACTCATTTCTTTGAGATTCACTAATTCGCAGATTAATGGCTTCAAATGATTAATTTTATGAGCTTTTCTTTTATTTCTATCGAGTTCGAAATATCCTGGGATAATCAAACTAAACTCTTTAATTAGATTTTTGAATAATAAGTATCTATAATTTATACTAGCCAATGAATAGATAAGAAGTTCCTTTTCCTCCGTCGAAAAAGGTATTGAAAGACTACTATTCACTTGATCACAAGTAAACTGAACAGTATCCATGAATTCTAATTCCTTTAATCTATCCTCCAAATAGAAAAATGAAGGAGTTTTATCAATCGAAGCATAACTTCCAAAAGCAAGGATAGCACTTAGCAAAATTTGAGAGGTATATACGACTTCATCATTACCCATACCAGGTAGAATCATTAACAAGTTTTTGATAAACTCAAGTTCAGATTCCTTTGACTCCTTTGTATATGCGGAGTACAAAGGCACATCGAAATACCTCGATTGATCAATCTTGTGATTCATTCTGTCTCTTAATAAATGAATAGCAACATAATAATGAATTAGCATTGACTTGTCTATCGAATCTGCTCTATAAATCTCTTTCGGACATTTCTCTAACAGTTTTGTAATTTCAACGTATTGGATAAAAGAGAACGGCCAACGATCCCCGCTATAAGTTGTCAAAAATAGAAAAGTGTAGACTATTCTCAAAGTAAATTCGTCACCACACATTTCTACACCATTTCCAGTAGAAATGAATAGTCCATTCTCACTTAATTCTTGATTTAACTCACTGATATCTCTCTTTAATGCGGAATATGAAATATGAACTTTTTTTGCCAACATTGGTAAATTAGAAAAAGAAGAAAACAATAAGGATTCAAGTATCTGAAATTTTGGTGATTCTCTTATATATGCATTGATTATCAACTGAATGCTACAATTATCGGATATTTTCATCGTATAGGATAGGCTTTCGGCTGAACGAATAATAGAAAAACCTTTAAATCCAAATCGTTCTATATCAAAATTGATCGTTTCAATTGTTGAAATGAGCGTTGGGTAGGTAATTTTTAATTCCTCGAGCAATACCTCTTGAGTACTCGAATGATTATCAGAATAAAATATTTTTTCAAGAAGTGCGACTTTTTTCTTGCTCTTCAAATCTAAATATTTTCGCATTAAAAATCACTTCCTTTATTAGTAAGAATCTCTTCCCTTTCCATTTTTTTAACTCATTTTTTAAGTAGGATTGTTACTCACTTAGTTATTCTATCGGAACAAGATAAACTTATCAGCTTGATATTTTTAACATTTTAAAAATTTATATCCTGTTTATGCATTGACATAACACAGTAGAAAAACGAAGGCGTTTTTTCCTTTTGATGTACGATTTCCAAAATAGTGACTTATCTATCAAGTCTTCTTGATAACTTTCTTAATAATATTTCTCTGATAGCTTTATATTCGCAAAAATAAGCAACTACCGATGCCATCAAAATAATTATTTTTATTTCCTCTGCAAAATCCAAGTAACTGCGATAATATGCTGATCTAAATCATCATATTCAGCTAACTGACTACGAAGATAGCCATCAAACAATTTCTTTTTTTCAGGATATTTTTGAATTAGCTCATTGGATCTATCTATCAAATATTGTTTTTCTTGTTCATAATCAACATCATCTGATCCTTCTAATTCCTCAATCAATTCCAAATTATTTTTCTCGAACAAATCAAGCCATTCAAGGCGAGTAAGATAATCGTAATTATGATAGTTAACTTGATTGTTCAGTTCCACATTGGATACATAAGCCTCATCAATTATTACGTAACCATCTTCTTTTACTGTTCTTTGAAGCTTTTTCAGCGTTTCTTCAGGAGATCCTAGTATATCTGCAGCAGCACCAAAAATTACTGCATCATAATCACTTTCGCTGTGAATAAACTCATTTACATCACCCACCACGAATTTACACAACGAATCGACCTGTAACTCTTTTGTCTTAGCATTTGCTTCCTCAATAAACTCAGTGATCAAATCTACCCCCATCACAGCCTTATTTAGCTTCTCTGCAATTTCTATGGAAACTGCACCTTTACCACAAGCTAGATCCAAAAATTTACTATCATCGGATAGTGCCATATGTTTCTTAATTAAATGTACAATATCTTGAGGACTGCTTCCTAATTCCCAAAAATCCTGCAAAATATACGGAATAAATGGAAGTAATTCTGTTGTTTCCGAAGTGAGTGAAGCAGCAAGCTTTTTTTCAGTTTCTTTGTTCATAGGTTTTCCCTCCAAACGATTGCTATTTACTAATTTGTATTTTTTTCTATATAGTCGGCTATTGAATATACAAGTGTATCCAGGGTCTCTTCTTTTGCTTCTTTTGATATTGCTGGATAGCTTGCAGTGTAGGTCAAGCAATCCAACAACATAACCAATGACTCTAGTTGTGTCTGATTGAGATCTATATACTCCATAGCCTGTTCAAGAACAGAATTTGTCATTCTTTCTTCCTTCTCAATAAATTCAGGAGGAAGTTTTCGTAGAACCAACTCAAAATCTTCAGGGGAGAAATAGTTATTGATACTCGTTTCTGAAAGATAGATTTCCTTCAAAAAACGGATCATTTTATTTCTTAATGAATCATCACTATCCATAATGAGCGTGAATCCTTCTAATTGTTCTTTGTAAGAAAGTTCTACCACTTCAAAGAGACATTCTTCTTTTGAGTCGAAATATGAGTAGAATTTTGCCTTCCCTAATCGTGCAGAACGAACAATGTCATCTACAGTAAAATTATTAATTCCTTTTCTTTGGTATATAAGATTTCGCGTATGTTCTATAATCGCGTTTCTTGTTTGTTGACGTTCATATTCAGTAATAACTTTTGGCACGTTTTTCTCCTTTTCATAAAAAAATAATCGATATATTCTGAATCAGAGTTTTTACAGAACTACAAAAACCGTTTAAGTTCTATAAAAACATTTTAAGATAAATCTTTATTTATGTCAACCTAATTCATAATATTAAGCATAACCCAATTAAACACCATGCTAAATAAGAAAGATACCTTGTTATCAACCACAATTAGGTTTCTTTCTTATTATGGCAAAACTTACACAAAAGTAGTCAAAAAATTCTTAGTAAAAGTTTTTTACTAATGCTTCACCTTGGTTTCTCAAGGTCATAAGATCAATTGTAGTACTGCCATGAATTCGGCATAGTAAAAATAAAAAGCTGTTTATTTCTTGTACTTTAAAGACTTCCATATCCCATAATATATTGACTATTTTGTTCATACGACAACCGTGCAATTTTATCTCCCGAATTGCCCTCAATCGTATGCACACGTCCATTTTCAACTTTTTCTACTATCCCAACATGATCACTAACTCCGTTACCATTCCAATCAAAGAAGATAATATCTCCATCCTTTGGTTCCTGAGCCCGACCCTTCCATTGATTTTTTGCTTTAAAATTTTCAATACCAGTAGGACAGTAGGCAAAGCGTTCCATAGATACTCCTGCCTTCTCTGCATTGTAAGATACAAAAATAGCACACCATTCAACCCTAGAATTAAAGCCATACCAAGACCAGTATTTTTGTCCTCCTTGATGAGGGCTTTCCGACAATTCATTCAATGCCACATTAATAATATCCGAATTCCCAGAATTACTTGTACTTCCTGTTTGAATGTATTGCTTCACTAACTGACTATAAAACATATTTCCGTAATTGAAGCGATAATCATATCCTAGGTTAATCGCTATTGGATTCGGGTATGAAACTTTTTCTCCATCTGCTTTACTTTTAGAGAACTGAATGGCTTTTTCAAGTGTGTATTCTTTTCCAGAACTAGATAAAAAGCCACCGCCAAAATTATAAGCTTGTACAATATTCAATAGGTCATACTCTGGGTATCTTTTAAACATATCCGCAAAATATTTCACACCGACTTCGATAGATTCATCTGGGTCTTGGATACTGTTGGGTGGTTTTCCTTGGCTTTCAGAACATTGCATGACATCTGGATATTTTTCTGAATTTCCACCGGTTTCTACCATAATTATTCCTAGCAGATACGGAACTGCTTCCACAATACCGTTTTTCTCTGCTTCTTTTGTTACCTTACTTTCCCATCGTAATACCATCTCTGGAAGTCCAATAGCCTCAGCTATCCCACTACTGTTTCCAAAATCATCCATACCAGTTAATAAAACAAAGAACAACAACAAAATAGAAAGGCTTATAGCAATTACTTTCCTAATTGATTTCATTAGGATCATCCTCTTCTATTTCCGTATAATCATTTCTTAATTCCATCAATTCCTGTTCCAATTGTTGTGCTTGTTCTTCCGAAATAATATCTGGACTTTCTTGTGTTGATTGGTCTTTTTCAATTTTTTCTTCCTTTGAAGTTACGTCTTTTCTCATTTGCCAGTCTTCAATTACTACCTCTGAATGTTCTTTTAAGTGTTCATGGACCTCCTCATTTGAAGTCGTCAAATCATCTGTTTCCATATTGCTTAAATCGTCTTGATCATCTGGATACTCAGTTGAAAAGCGTGAAGTATTCTCTTCTGTAGTATCATTATGTTCCTCCTTAGCAGGGTCTTTTCGAGCAACATCAGCGGCTTCATCTTCTTCATTGTTTGATATATCTGATTCTTCCTTTCCAGCTTGAGCTAAAATATGATCTTGTATATCATCATTTTTATATGCTCGCTCAAGTTCAATCTCTGAACGCAAATAATCATTTTCAGCAGTGTCAGTTCTATATTCTTGTTCATCAAAGCGATTATTTCTAAGTCTTTTTTCCTCCCTACGTTGTTTACGATTGGGGTTATTTCTCCCTGATTGATTTCGAAAATCTTTCAGCTCTGCTTGCCCTTTGGTTAAGGTTCGAACGATTTGTCCTTTATTTTTCCAAATGAACTCAACTAACAATACTTTGACAAATAGACCTACTAACATCGTCACAATATTCGTAACCACAAAAAAGGAATCGATCAGATTAAGGATTGAAAACAATAAACCAAAGCCAAAGCCTAACGCAACTTTTGAAGCAAACAATGTTCCTAACAACATAAAACCATTCTTTAAAAGATGGTGCATATTTGGAATCAATGCTAGAAATAATAAAGAGGGAAAGACAAAAATCAACGCATAAATTAGTAGTTGGACTAAAACATTCGCGAGCCCGATCAACAATACAGCTAATCCAATCACAAACAACATGATTAGCGTATTTGTGAGCACAATAACCTTCTCAGTCATCCTGTCTGACGTAAGATAAGTATTATCATCTGAATCTTCTTTAACCTTTTTTTCTATATCTTTTGATTTATCCTTATCGTAAGTCTCTTCTGATTTCACGAGATAATTATTATACTGCTCTACACTGATATCCGTTTTGCCAAAATTTAACAAGGCATACGCTTTTAACACAAATTCGTCAAAGATCAAATTTCTGATTTTAGTCGTCCCATCCAGTTGATTGGTATTTCCCAATAAACGATCCGAATTACTGGTATGAATCGTGTCAATGGTCCCACTACTTAAATCGACTAACTGACCTTGAACATTTTGAGAAATCGTGTTGACCTGTTGAATTTTTGTTGCTCCTTCCTGAAAAAAAGCAAGGCTTCCAAAGTAGATCAATAGAAATACAACTAATCGAGTTAATGCTTTAGCGATTCCCTTTTCAAAAAAATCTCGAACAATCATCACGATGACAAAGGTAAATACAAGAATTCCCAAAGTAGAGAATAACTTTAGATAGATTGAACTTGCACTTGAAAATAAAGAAGGTAAAATGCCTTCTAGTAGATTTAAGTTAAACAACTTATCGATTACATAATCTAACGCCAACACAAGATACTTTATCAAACCAAAGAAGAGATTAATCAGTGCATTCAATACACTTTGCAAATTTTCTCCAATATTAAACCAGCCACCTTTTTCAAAGAATGACTGGTAACTATCCATATGGTAAATATCCTTGAGCAACATTGCTCCCCTCCATCCTAACTAACAAAAGCCATTTCAGCAGTAGCACTTTCATTTCGTTTAACAGTCTGCAACATTTGATGTAACTCATCATAGGGACAATAGACTAACATTTTCCCTACTCTGCCACGCAAATCCAAATACAAACAATGATATTTAGGGAGATTTTTCAGCCAATCAATATTTTCTTCTGTCACTTCTAATCCTAAATGTTTCAGTATCTCTTCTCGTTCATCCTTATCATCATAGGCAAAAATCCGACCAAAGTTTCCTGTATCATCTGCTTCAGAAGTGTCCTTCACAGACTGAGTTACAATGATCAATGTATTGTTAAAACTTCGCCCCACACGACGCATAGCTTTAATAATTGCACGTCCATTTCTAGAACTGTTAAAAATCCAAGCTTCATCAAACAGAACAACTGTACTTTCATCTCGATCACGTAGACCAAATAGTTCACAGTATTTTCCAATACACATCATCAACATGACTGATTTTCGTTGAGTAGAACTATAATCGATACTCAGGGTTTCTGCTTTTGGCATATCCAATCCTAGTACTTCTAATACTGTTACTTTCTTGTCTAAATTCAATCCGTCATTCTCGCCGTAGCTGAATGCCAATTCTAGTAATGAACCTTGGACAGACTTCTTGATAAGATTTGCCGTATCCCTTACCTCTTCGTGTGTGCTCTTTAGCATTTCATCGACAACGTGCAACATTCCAACTTGTTTCCCTTGATCTCGATCATAAAGAACTTGCTCAATACCATCCAACATAGCTAATCGAGATTTCTTTTCTCTGGCGTTTGTAAAATCATACAATTCTTCAAATAAATCTTGTGCCATATCCTTAGCAGCTACCCTGTTTTTAATAAAACAAAAAGGATCTAAGACCCCTTTATTTTCTTCTTTGTCTGGATCTAAACGAACCTGATGAAAATGTTCTTGCACGAAAGCACAGGTAGCAGGGAAATTTTTTTGGTTTTCTGGATTTTGAATAACTTGAATAATCCAATCAAAGAATTCTGATTTTGGATCAACATATAGCCCTTTTCCTTTCATAAGAATGTAAATAAAGAAAATAAATTTAGCTAAATATGATTTTCCATTTCCTGTAGGTCCTGTTATGGCAATGTGTGGGCTGTTCGCTTTCTTGTCAGCAATATCATTTTGATTTCCAATAGAAGGATTGAGAAACACTGGTTTTCGGCTAGACCTGGCTATTTCTTTAGGTGACAAATTTCGTGTATTTCTTATCTCAGAGATCATACCTATAGGAATACCGACATTATCTCCAATTCGATTGTCTACATTAAGCATCATTTCAGTAATTCCCTCTACAGTTGTGTAATGTAACCAGTTCTTTTCTTTTCCTAGTTTGTTTCCGGGTAAAAACTGATGAAAAAGAAAAATCTGATCTGCTAACCCTTTAACAATTTCAACATTTCTAGTTTGGCATAGTGATACAACCGTTCGAACATGCTGCCTACATTCATCTGGTGTTTCGCCGAAGACACAAAAAATCCCTAACCATTTAAGGATAGGGACTCGCATATCTATTTTGTTGTTTAAGTCAGTTAGCGCATAGCGATTAAACTGACTAGATTTCATTTCGGCATCACCCATCGATAAGGATTCTTTAGCGCTATTTTTTAATCGTTTACCGGCTCTAGTGGATTTTCCTTTTAACCCTTTTCCCCCTTTGAGTGGTTCGAAATGACCTTTCAATCGAAATTCTACAGGAAAGGGTAAACTTTGAACCATCTCTACAATATGATTTAAAACTAGATTGGGAGCAAACTTATGAATTGGCAGCAAGGCGATATAGCTCGTACCTTCAAAACTCCTTATCTCAATCAAGCCCTGTTCTTTTCCTGGATCTAAAATACTATCTGTTAATGAATACTTTTCTTTTTCTGAAAAGTCGGTTGAAAAAGAAGTCTTCATTCCACGAACATAATGATATCGAAAGGCTTGGATAACTTCTTTTTCAATTAATCTTCGTCCATTCACCGCACCAACTAACTGAAAAGCTTCCGCCTCCAAAAGTTGATATTGTTTCAGAAACGAGTCATCTACTTCTAACTGATAATGATTGAATGCTAATACCTTTCCTACAATTTGATCTATCCGCTCATTCATTCTTCCTTTCATAGAAGAGGCAGAAGAAAGACCAGAAAGTTTCACACCTATATAAAACTTCTCTGTTGTTAATACCGATAAATGACTCTCCAAGTTTTCTAGAGTTCTTGAAACAACATTGTCTCCCATCTCTTTTGCTTGTATATCAAAACTATCTGAGAATGCCTTTAGCCGATCTTCTAAATCATAAGAGTTGGGATTTAGAAATAATTCAAAGTCCTCAAAACGTCTTAAACTCTGTAAAAACTGATTCCATATTCGCTTATGTTTCTCTTGTTTTTCCTTATTTTGTCCAATAACATATTCACCTGGACAGGTAAAATATGCCCAAACCTCGTTGTCTGTTGTGATTATCAGATTTTTATAGGCTTTACCAAATGGTTGTTTTAATTTCATAGTTCCCCGCCTTCCAAATAAAAAGAAGCAGCTCTTATAAGCTACTTCTAAAAAGTTTATTTATATTAAAAAAATTACAAGGTCATTTTATTGCTTCGAAAAAATAGCCTCAATCGTCAATGATATGCTTAAAAATCAAAAAAATAATGTTCCATACTAAAATCATCATTATTGATTCTCTTGAAGTCGTTTTTGAGTAAAATTTCTAAGAACTCAAAAATTATTTCTTGAACGTACTGTAAATAATTAGCCGCTAGATCAACAGAATGCTGATTCCCCTTGTGAAAATAATGGAACATGCACGTCATATCCAGCCCTTTATCAACAGATTGATGCCAATCCATTTGATTCATACTAGATATTGAAGTATAAACATTATCTGCTAGTGCCATGTTGTCTTCTGGATGTATTAAAAGTTTATTCCGAATAAATGTGAACTCTTCTATCATTTCGTTTTTTGAATCCCTGTAGGTTAGACCCATTTTTTTCACAAATTTTTTTAACGTCTTATATAATACACCCAAGTTTGCATAGGCTCCGGTAAAATACGTGTAAAAATCTGGAAATGCTGTTTCAGATACTTTTCTAATATTTTCTTCAAGCCAAAGATCATCTGTAAAACTGTTAAAGTCATCATCTACAAAGTTAAAATATAGTAGTTTTTTATTATGAATATTTTCAACATAAATTGTTGATTGATAGACCACATATAAAAAATTTACACAACTATCAAATTCAAAAGCATTTTTTGAGGTGTTATACTCTATATTCGCATCCATAATTTTAATTACTAACAGTACCAAGCTTTCAAAATACTCCGATTTATTGATGTTATGTGTAGAATCATCTTCAAAAAATATTTTGAAACAATAATTATCACATCTTTCTATTTTTTTGATTCTCACAGTAACAAGCTCCTATTCATAGTGTATTATTTAAAAATAATTTACCGATTTATTTTATAGTTCCCATATTATATTATAAGTGAACCCTATGAATAAAATCTACATTTATTTATAGGTGAGCACACCTACTTCATCTTCACTATTGCTTTCTTATATACAGCCTTTTCAAGATTTAATTTTTCTAGTTGTTCATGATACACAACATTTTTTATTAGTCCATAATGAACAAGGTAGTTCAAATAATCTTTGACAAAGATGTCCACTCTTTTCCCATCAGGTTCTACCTTATTAAATAATTGAATCATTCCATACGAAACGCCAACTGACGCTAATAAAGTAAGTTGATTAAAACCAAGTAAAGCAATTAAAAAACTAAAAGTAACACTAAAACTAATCATAGCAATCGTGAAATCCTGTGCGTAAACAACAAAAGGTAAACGAACATTTTTAGCAATTTCTCGAATCATATACGGTGCATTAAAGGGTTCTCGATAATCAAAAACCTGCTTATTTCTCTTCATAGGCTAAATTCCAAAATACTGTTTCAAATTGGCTAAAGAATTCAACACACCTTCTGGATCTTTGATAATTGCATAAATAATTCCGCCAAAGAACAGAATAGCAAAACCTTGAATCCATTTTGCATCCATGAATTCTTTGATCACAAGATAGACAACTACCACACCAAAAATTGGTGCAATCCAATCATTTAAAATATAGTTACTTGCTCCTTTTGCATTCGCATCCGCAAAAACAGGTGTTGCATACATCAATGAACAAAAGGGAAATATCAATCCCAACCAAACTTTTGAGTTTAAAAAATCTTTCAGCCTTTTATTCATTCCTACTAAAATTTTCTTCATACTAGTCAATCCCTCCAAAAAAATGTGTTAGTTTCTCTACATAGTACGTTCCTTCTCGCTGCTTCAATAAAAGTGTCATTTCTTCTATATGAACACCCTTTGTCTTTTTATCTATTACTTCAAAGGTCGCAAAGACAAGTATCTTTTCGTTCTTCAAATGATTTTCAATGTTGATATTGTTAATTTCATATTCGCCAGCGAGCACTTCTGGTTCCTTCATTAAATACACCATTTCTTCTTTTGTACTGTTCACATACTTATCAAGAAACATTTCAATAAAACTGATCACTTCTTTTTCTTGAGTATTTTCAAGAGAATTATATTTTGAAGATTCGTCTCTCTTTTCAATTTTTTGTTCTGTTATTAATACTCGTTCAGTAGAAAGATACGGATAATGATTGATCTTAAAGGTGCCATCTTTATACTCCTTAAAGGGTATCGACAGAAAGACTCTAGTTTCAGTTGTTTCATAATCGGTGTATTTCTCTTTTTTTGTGATTTCTTTGTCGCCTTCTTTTGCTTTAACTTCACGTTCTTTCGTTATTGGAGAGATACTCTCATATGAAACTTCATATGTTGCAATTCTTCGACCTGCTATTGTTTCAACTAGATAAAACGAACTGGATAAAAGTTTCTGTTCAACTCCATGATTTTTTTCATCTTCAATCTCGAAATTATAGTAGGTTTCTTGAAGTTTAGTTAGTCGCTCTTCAAACGCGGTTTGTTCTGCAGGTACATTGATGTACACCTCGATGAAGGGGTTCAAAAAATGTTTAAATAATTCAGATGAAGGGGACAGTTGACTTTGGCTCACATCTAACGTTTTTTTTATTTCTTTTGTTAGCTCTTCTTGTTGCTTGTTCATTTGTACATTCATTTTATTTGCTTTAAAAAAACCGATTGGTCCGCTCACAATTAGAAAGGTAATCAAAAGAAAAAAAAGTCGCCTAGTTGTTTTAATTTGAACCGTTTTCTCTTCCTTAATTTTTGCTGGTCGAGTCAACTTTTTATCTTTAATAAATTTCATGTACTCACTCCTTTGGATGATTTACTTTCAAAAAAAAGAACCCTTTTATCATGTAAAGGAGTTCTCGTCTAGTTAGATCAGTACCATAAATTTTTAAACGTGTAGGGGTTGAATCAAAAAGATAAGTGGCTTTGTAAAAGTCATAGCGAAAGCCAATATAGCTCCCTGTTGTTGAATAACGATCAAAACCTTCAATGTATAAACTAGTATGTTTTGAGAGTGTCCGTTCAAAACAAACTTCTCTCAAAGGCTGAAACTTTAAATCATTTAGCTTTAATCGTTTTTTTACACGAAGGAATCTTCTTGCCTGCTTTTCAGGTATTTCTCCTTCCAAGTAAATGAAACCATAAGGTTTTAACTCTCTATATAACGAATTATCATTTACCATTAATGACACACCTCAATAATGACACCATCATCAGCTTGATAAAGATTTCCATCCATGCTTAAGTCCCTACCAATACCTTCATAATCGATATGCCAAGCAATAATATCCGGTACCCCTGATAAATAACCACACTCTTCAATATAATATTCAGCGTAATCTTTATAGGAATGGCAATCTGTATATACGTGAATATCATCAACATGTTCAAAAACTTCAAGCAGATCACCGAAATAGCCATAGTTGACCAGTTCATCTAAATAATTGATAGCATCGTGACCGCTATGTTCTTCCATATTTTCAGCCAGTTCGTTCATAAAATCAAAATCTTCATAGTTGGAAATTTTGAAAGGAGCCATATAGTCGGTGATCAGAAAATCCTGATCTTCTTCCAAACTCAATCTATCTAGAATTTGTTCCCATTGAATAGGCAATTCAAACCAGCGTCCTCTCTTCAACACTGGATTTTCAATATACAATTCAATCATTTTTTCACCTCTTTCATAAATAAAGAGCTATCCACATTAGATAGCTCCTAATCAAAAAGAAATTCTGCCAGTAACTGTTCAACTTCTTCTTGTTTAATTTCTATTTTTCTCGTCAATGCTTTATTTTCCATGTCATCTTCAAAGTTATCTTGAATCAATAAATCTTTGATACTAGTAGTAATTTTGATGATTTCACTCTCATCTTTATCCTTCAAAACAGCATTTTCGATGCGATCCATCAACTCATTTTTACCCAACGCTTGATCAATCAGCCAAATCTTTTTTAATGTTGGAGCAAGATAATTAGATAGCCAACGAAGAGATTTCTCATAGCTCGGTTTTTCTCCTTTCATAGATAGCTTAAGTTCTTGCATACTTTCTATGACGTTTCGCCAGTTTTCACTGTATCTTGTTCGTATACCATCTTCATCGCAATCATAAACTTTCAGCGAAGTATCAATCAGTTCCTTAGTCACCCACTCAAGTGTTTCACCAGTGGAAAGCAAATATTCAACAAAAAGATATGCTTTTTCATCCGCCAATCGGACTTCATAGCGGTTTTTAATTCCATATTTTTGACGAGCCATTTCAACTGAACTTTCTTTCTCTTTGGCAATTTCATAATCCTTTTGATAAAAATTAAAGTATAAATGAGATTGTCTAGATCCAAAATAAAGAGACAACCCTTTGTTAATGAGTTGTCCCTTGTTTATTGTGAAACCACCTGTGTAGTCAAAATTCCGAAAAGTCGTATCTATTAACCCTTTTTCACACTTACTTTTCAATTCATTGAGATCATAATTGGGATAAATCACGGATACCTTTTCGTCTAGAGCTAAATCTATTCTTGTAATCTTAGTATCAACTACTTGTCCATTTCCAAAAAGATTATCTTTGTACAGACTCCAAAAAAAGTCATTCCATGTTTCATTTCGCTCCTCTAATACTAGTTCAAATTCACGGCATCCCTGACCTCTTAGTTCGATCATCACGCCCATATTTATATCATTTGGATTAGAGAAGACAAATATTTCACTAAAAAAATAGGTTTCCGTATAGTGATTGAATCCATAATCTTTATATCCAAATACATTAGGTTCCATCTTCAATACCTTTTCAATCACTTGATCAGAAGAATTTATTTTGAACCGAATTCTTAGAAAATCTATTTTGGCTTCCATTGGGAGTATGCCTCCATCCAAGCGAAAGACTTTTTTTATTTTGTTGATTAACTCTGCGCTAGCCTTCTTCTTTCCATTCTCTACTCTGGATAAGAATGTCCGTGAAACCCCCAAATGATTTGCAAAATTTTCTTGACTCATATTCAATCTTTGTCGTAATTGCTTTAATTCATTAATCTGCAAATAACTTCTCCTCACTTGTGACCAAATACGCTTAGATCCGTGACCACTTTAAAATATAAATAGAAGCCTGAACAGCAAGGCATTTCATGAAAAATATTTTCCTTTTATATAAAAGTTACCCCCATGTTATTATTTGGGGGTAACGCTTAAGAAAGGCTTTGCCTTTCTTAAGCCCACACAGTCGTGCCGAGGAAACCTCCGCACTTCCTTTTCGTTTCACCACTGGTCGCATAAGCGCCCAGTTTTCACAAGGAAACCTTGTTCATGACCGAAGTGGTCATTCATCATTCTTTTCTATACCAAACTCCTCATATGCTTCGTTGATTTCATCTACTGTTGGATAGACTTCTTTCGTATCCAGCAATTTCATTGAAGATATCTTCTTTAACTCTTCAATAAAATCATATCTCTTAGGTACCAAAGGCGCATAGAATTCACGAGGGATAGCGGAGCCGTCATCCACATATCCTCTTCCCTTAATAGATTTATTGATAAAAGCTTTATTTTTTTGTTCGTTGCCAAAAGTCATATGGTATCCCTGTTCTTGCAGCTTTCCTAAGCTGACTCTAAATAAAATATTATCTCGGATTCCTCCACCAAAATACTCTGCATCAGGTCGCTGTGTTGCAAGAATTAGAAAAACACCTGCCTGACGTGCTTTTAGTACGAGTTCTTTTACATAGCCTAATATTTCTTCCTGTTCTTTATAATTTAGTGTACTGTAAAATGCTGCCCACTCATCAACAATGACAAAATATGGTGGTATTCCATAGTAAGCAAAGTTCTTTCCTGTTTTATATGTGGGTAAAGCTTTCATGTAAACATATCTTTGATTCATTTCAGCTACTGCATTTTTCAGACATTTAGCAATCCATTTAGTTCCATAAAACACATGTCCTTTAAACAGTCTTAAATCCTGCAAATCCTTTAAATCAGCTTCTTTAGGATCACAAATATCAACAGTTCCCACTTTCACCAAAGCTTGAATGAGTGTAAGAAGAAAATAGGTTTTACCACCGCCTGTTCCACCTGTTACCAACATATGTGGCACCTCTGCATAATCCCAAGAAACACCTTCCATCAATTTGATTTTTCCATCTGTTGCAATACAATCTTCAATTGAAATTCGTTTGCTAATGACATCTATCATCAATGAATAAGTAGTAAAACCCATCTCCTTTTTCTCACTAATAAAATCAGAGATATACATTTCTTCAAACGTTTTCGCTATTTTCTGAAAGCGGTCATGCCACTTCATTCCATCTGTTGGTAGCGTAAGATACAGGATCTCCTTGGTGCTTCGATAATAGACTTTTGGAAAAATAATTCTCTCTCTTGTTTGTTCTTTCGATTTTCGCTTCTTTTTTTCATAAAGCCCATTGCTTTCTAAAAGCCTTGCTAACATTTGTCTTTGATAGACACGATAAAAGTATCCTCCTCTTATAAAAGAGCTTCTTCGCATCATCACCAACAGAAGTAAAGGTATTATGAGCAACAAAAAAAGCCCTCCACTTGGTAACCAGAGGGCGAGTAAATCATATTTATTGGCTTGTTTCATTTCAAGTAATATTGGGTATATAAACAAGTAACTATATCCTAGCGCAGATAAAACAAATGGAAACCAGAATACTAAGAGATACGTACGATATATATTCAAATGAAAAGGTCGAATACGAATGCCACGATAGTCAAAAAAATTCTTCATACTCATTTCCTTTCATCGGTTAATTAGTTCTATGCTGCTTTTCCTTCAAGTTTTTATTTGGAATAGAGACAGTCTTCTTTTTGACACCATCAGCACGAATCTTAAAAGCCTGTTCTGACTGAATAGAATCATTATAGCCAGTATAGGAAGACAACCAAGCAAGAGCAGTTACTTCTCCTGTCAATTCGATCTCATCATCATAGTGAAGCTCTGTTATAGAAGTTTCTGCAGGTAAAGTAATATCAATTTGATCCTCTTTAGCTTCTGAATACACAGTGATTCGCTGTTCTCGTACCAATTCTGTACGCCTACCTTCACTATCATTTTCATAAATTGTTTGGTTACTTAAATAGTTTAATTTCCCGAAAGTTTGTTGCACATCAAAATCTCTTACTAAATTGTCTTCAAATTTTAAACTCATGTTTCTTCCTCCTAATCTATTACTACTAATGATTTTGCTAAGACTTGTAATTCTAATGAGCGACTGGCAGTTCCAATGTTGTTTCTTTTTGCACTAGGAACCAGTTTGACTTCTTTCAATTCAATCTCTTTTCGCCCCTCAAAACGAAGCGAATTCCTTAGGTTTGGAACAATGATTTCAAAATCAGGATGAAGCGCAGAAGAAGCAATAAATATGCGACAAGGAACACGTTTTCCCTCTACATAAATCTCACGCTCTTCCTTTACAGTTGCTTTAATAGTTTCCCCTAATTGTTTTTCTTTTAAGATAATGCTGGTGACACGATTCGACATTTCAATTCCTTCTTTCTTTATAAATTTTAGCTTCGTTTCTTAGTTTCTTTTAACTTTCGGTAAACAAAATAACTTGCGGCACTAATAATGCATAAACTACCTAGAACAACACCAATTTTTCGATTTGTCTCGCCAGTTTGCGGCAAACTACTCTTTTCTTTGGGAATAGGTTGATTTGTCATCTCTTTTTTCACAATCTCACCATCTTTCGTAATTTCAAATGCAATTAATTCTGGATCTAGCTGAAAGCCTTCAGGAGCTGAAAATTCTTGGAAATAGTACTCACCAGCAGGAAGCTGACTAAATTGAATACTCCCATTTTTATTTGTTTTTCCTTCATAGACAATCTTCTTATTCTTATCTAACAGACGAATACCAGTATTTGATAGAGTTCCTTTTGTCGTTGCATCTTTTTTAGTCAACTCAGCAGTTCCCTTAATCAAATGATTTTTTACTTCAAATAAAACGACTAAATCATCTACAGTTACTTCATCCTCATTATCCTCTACTATAGAAGATCCTAATAAATCACCGTTTTCTGAGAAAATTTGAATTCCTTCTTTGGTAGAAATAATTGTAAACGTTTCTGTAGATAATACATATTTTTCGGAAGATGGCTGTGTTTCTTTCAAGTAAAATGTTCCAACCGGAATATTTTCAAAGAGAGCAATGGAATCCTCACCAGTCTCAATTGTTTGAATCACTTGATTATCAACTGTTTCTAGAGTAAAAACTGCCCCTTCACCATTTCCTGACCATTGAAACTCGTAACCCTCATCAACTATCAAAGTCGCTTCTTCATTCACTTTTTTTAGTCCAAATTGATTGAAATGCAACTGATTCAAGATAGCAGTTTCTCCATCAGAATCTGAAGAATAAATATGAATTGTTTTTTCTGCTTCATGATCAGTAGCTAAGAACTCAAACTCATATTTCTTTTCATCTAAGATATGATGTTCCCCCGAAACAAGTTCTTGAATATAATACTGCCCTTCTGGTAAATGCATATCGCTAAATTGTTGTTTCCCTTCAAAAACTGAATCGAATGATAATAATGCATCAGTGGGAATAATCGTCTCATCTTCTAATAGAAACTCTTGATTGGTAAATAGTCCAAAAGTTTTCTCTTCACCAGGTATTTCTTCAATGACTGGTTGATTTCCTTCCCAATCAGAAATGGCCTCCTCATTTTTATGAATAATCAAATTTAACCGTTGAAACTCATTTTTTGCCTCAATTGATTCTGATACCAATTCAATTTCTTGTCCACCATAGGAAAATTCAAATGGGATTGGTGTATCATCGAAAAGAAATCCATCTGGTGCTTCTTTTTCAATTGCCTCATATTTTCCTAAATATAATTTTGGCATATCAACGAATGCTCCTTGAGCATCTGTTCTTACGGTTGCGACCACTTCTCCTTTTTCCGCATGAATATGATTTCCAACCTTGATATCCTCCACTGCTTGAATATCAAAAACTACATCAGCAAGAGGAATATAGTCAAAATGAATCTGAAGCAACTCACCAAATTCAGACTCTTCAACAGTCACAAAACTCGCTTTTTGTCCTGTTTTTTTCATTTTGACTATCCCTTGTTGGGCTTTATTATTAAACACCACTTCAATTGTTTTATTTGGCTCAACGATAATTTCTTTACTTTCACCTTTATTTACAAAACCATCGCTTGCGGTAACTTCAGTGATTTTCACTTTTGTTCCAGCAGAAACATCTTGTAAAAGAGCTTGACCATTTTTATCTGTTACTACCTCTTTTTCTAACCCATTGTATTCCAATTTCATTTTAGTATTAGGAATTGGTAAGCCTGTATCTTCATCAGTTTTTTGAATTTTTACATGTCCATTTAAATGAACTTTAATGTTCAAATTCATTTCACCTGCATTCGCTAATTTAAATGTAGCAACCGTTTGTTCACCAGGTTTCTTATACACGAAACTCTGACCAACTTGATCTTTTGGTACAATGCCATATTGGAGTGTTCCTGATTCCTTAGAATCCTTGGTGGCAGTTAACTTCAGAGTGTTTCCATTTTTTTCAACTTTAATGTTTGCCGTATTAGATAATAAATGACTGTAATTGGGCAGTACATTCTGAGAATCAGTTAAGGTAATGGATTCTCCAACCTTTAGCTCAATCGTTTGATTATGAAAGCTCGGCTTCGTATGATGTCTACTTACCTGGGCGAGTATCTCCTTTTTGCGGTTCGCATAGTTTGGTAGTTGAGTAGATAGAAGTTCATCCCCATATTCTTCCCAAATAATACTTTGAGTAATTCCATAATTTTCAACGGTTGGATTGACTTGATAGCCGTAATAGGCAATCAAAGATAATTTCTCTCTTTCTGCTGACGTCATCTCAGACGGTGTAAAATCAGAACCTCCATTTAGCATCACACCATGTTCGATACAAAAGGCTGGTTCGTTATTTGCCTTGATCATATAAACACCATCATCTGTCCAATGAAGCCCACCAAGAGATTTGATATGCCAAGTAGAGACATAGTTAGCAACTTTTGTGTAATTGACTGTAGCAGCCAAAGCCATAATTGGGGCAATAAAAAAAGCAATCATCACTGTTAATACACTCAACAGCGTGATTGCTTGATGTTTCTTCTTATTCATTTGTTTTCCTCCTATTTCTTTTTAACTAATTCTATTCAATTACTGTACTGTCTATCAAAAAACTTTCGAACAAAAAAAGTGATCAAAATAGATTTCATCACTCCAAAAATTAGATAATTTTAAACGTAAAAACATTATTTATCGTTTTTTTTTTTAAAGTGAACAATAATACTTAGCCCTAAAAGTTCCTAAACAATTTGTCACCTTTTATTTTCTAAAATCAAACCTTTTTTGTTTTTGATCTACAAATTTCAGTTATTATCAAAATGATTTTCAAAACTCATATTTCCGCTGCAAATTCTTAACAGCCATGTAACGCAGTAGTATCAATGATTACAGCCGTTTTTTCTCTGGTAGAAAACTGTGGTAGAAAACGCAAAAAAAGCGACAAAATCGTCGCTTTTGGTAGAAAATTGGAAAACTGACAGCTAAAATGGTGGCTCATTTCTCTATTTTCTTGTTGATTTAACGCCATTTTAGCTGAGTTTTCACGTTATTTCCGATACATCTTAAACTCCAAAAACAAATCATTATAAATACCTAAATATTTTGCGCCTAAATCTTCATAGACTTCCAAATGTTGGATCACTTCATCACTAGGATAAAATTGTTCATCACTTGAAATCTCTTTAGGCAACAGCTTTTCAGCTTCTTTATTTGGTGTGGAGTAACCGATATATTCTGCATTTTGCGCTGCATTTTCTGGTCGCAGCATAAAATTGATAAACTCGTAGGAGCCTTTGATATTTTTAGCTGTTTTAGGAATGACGATATTGTCAAACCAAAGATTGGAGCCTTCCGATGGAATCACATAATGAAGGTGTTCGTTACCAGCTAACATTTCAGCGGCTTCTCCCGAAAACGTTACGGCTACTGCGCTTTCTTCATTGATCATGTACATTTTGATTTCATCAGCAACGATTGCTTTGACATTTGTTGTTAGTTTGTTTAATTTATCCGTTGCTTCACGTAATTCCTGATTGTTCTTACTATTTAAAGAATAACCTAAACTATTCAAAGACAAGCCTAATACTTCCCGCGCACCATCGATCAGCATAACATTATCCTTCAAATCTGAACGCCACAGATCATCCCAATGCTTGATTTTATCCGCACTGATAAATTTGTCATTGTAAATGATCCCCAAAGTTCCCCAAAAATAAGGAATCGAATACTTATTTTGCGGATCAAACTCTTGATCTAAAAAGCGTGGGTCGATATTGTCAAGTCCTGTGAGTTTTGAATGATCGATTGGCAGCAGCATTTTTTCTTTCATCATTTTTTGAATCATATATTCAGAGGGAATCGTAATATCATAGGCTGTTCCGCCTTGCTGGATTTTCGTAAACATGGCTTCATTTGAGTCAAAGGTCTCATAGTTGACCTTGTAGCCTGACTCTTTTTCGAATTTTCTTAATAGCTCTGGATCGATATAATCGCCCCAATTATAAATGGTCAGCGTATCTGCTCCAGCCATGCCACTGGATTTTTCTAATTGCCGTGCTCCGAAAAATAAAACCAAGATAATCACTAAGATCCCAATCAACAAAGATTGAAGTTTTCTCATTTGAGTTTCGCCACCTCACTTTGTTCCTGACGCATTTTCCGTACACGTTTCGGTATGTTATCCTGACTGATAAAGTAATACCCAATCACTAAAATCATTGAAAAAATAAAGACTAAGGCACTTAATGCATTGATTTCTAAACTGATTCCCTGTCTAGCCCGAGAGTATATCTCAACTGACAATGTAGAGAAGCCATTTCCAGTCACGAAAAAGGTCACAGCAAAATCGTCTAAAGAATATGTGAAGGCCATAAAATACCCTGCAATGATCCCTGGTGCCAAAAATGGTAAAATAATATTTTTGATTACCTGAAGATTATTGGCACCCAAATCTCTCGCTGCATCCACCATCGAATCATTCATTTCCTGCAGCTTCGGTAAAACCATCAACACAACGATCGGAATACTAAAGGCAACGTGAGACAATAAAACGCTGGTGAAGCCTAAGCTGATAAAGCCGACCGCTGTAAAGAAAATCAAAAAGCTAGCACCAATAATAACATCTGGAGACACTAATAAAATGTTATTAAAACTCATCAATGTCGTTCTCGTTTTTCTTCGTCTCGTGTAATAAATGCCCATCGCGCCAAACGTACCGATGATCGTTGCTAATAACGCAGATAAAAACGCCAGTAAAAATGTATTCAAAACAATAATCAGCAACCGTGTATCCTCAAATACAGCGGCATAATTATCTAAGGTAAAGCCAGTAAATTGATTCATCGTATCTGTGTCGTTGAACGAGTAGAAAACCAAATAAAAAATCGGTGCATACAATAGTACAAAGACAACGATCAAATACAGATAAGACCATTTGAATTTTTTTCTTGTCATTTCACCCGCCCCTTTTTCTTCTTCTCACCCGTCAGTAGCATGACGATAAACATCGCTACGATCAAAATCACACCGATCGTTGAACCCATGCCCCAGTTTTGCGTCACCATAAAATGCTCTTCGATCGCTGTTCCTAGCGTAATCACCCGATTTCCGCCAATCAAACGAGTCAACATGAATAATGAAAGTGAAGGAATAAATACAGCCTGAACGCCACTTTTCACCCCATTCAAGGATAACGGAAAAATAACTCGTTGAAAGGTTTGGACACTATTTGCCCCTAAATCACGGCTTGCACTGATCAAGGAAGGATTCATTTCTTCAAGCGCATTAAAAATTGGCAAAATCATAAATGGAATTTCAATATAGGTCGCTACAAATAGGAAACTAAAATCTGTAAATAGGATCTGCTTAGAACCAATACCTAAAAAACCTAAAAATTGATTGACGTTGCCGTGAATACTGAAAATCCCAATAAATGCATACGCCTTAAGCAATAAATTGACCCATGTCGGCAAAATCACCAACATCAACCATAATTGTTTATGCTTTAATTTCGTTAAGAAATACGCAGTTGGGTAGCTGATCAACAATGTAAATAACGTAATCAAAAACGCATACCAAACAGAATTCAACGTCATACTTAAATACGTTCCTGAAGTAAAATACGTTTGATAATTCGCCAAAGTAAATTGCCCATTCATATCAAAAAATGACTGATAAATAATCATTAATACAGGAGTAATAACAAATAAAAGCAGCCACATTGCATACGGAATCGAATAAATCCGACGCATAGTTTTCATTTATTTTCCCCCTATTCTTCGTAACTTTCCAAACGAGCATCAAAATCTTCTTCAGATTCATTGAAGCGCATGACATGAATGTCTTCTGGTTCAAAAAACAAGCCGACCTTAGCGCCCTCAGTTGCTTTTCTAGTTGAGTGAACCATCCATTCATTGTGATCGTCATCGTGGCAAATGATTTCATAATGAACACCACGGAACAGTTGTGTATCCACAGTTACAACAAGCTTGCCTTTATCTGCACTTGTGATCGTCAAATCTTCAGGTCTTAATACGATTTCAACAGATTCATTTTTACGCATACCGCCATCGACACATTCAAAACGCTTGCCGACAAATTCAACAAGATTATCTTCGATCATTGTTCCGTTGACGATATTGCTTTCACCTACGAAATCCGCCACAAAATGATTGATCGGCTCATCGTAAATATCAACAGGCGTGCCGCTTTGAACGATATGCCCTTTGTTCATGACAAAAATCACATCACTCATCGCTAACGCTTCTTCTTGATCATGTGTCACAAAAATAAACGTAATCCCTAAACGCTGCTGTAGTTCACGTAATTCATACTGCATATCTGTCCGCAGTTTCAAATCCAATGCCGATAAAGGTTCATCTAGCAATAACACTTTTGGTTCGTTAACAATCGCTCTAGCAATCGCAACACGTTGCCGCTGCCCACCAGACATTTCACTGATTTCTCGTGTTTCATAGCCGGGTAATTGAACCATCCGCAATGCATCTTTGACCTTTTTTTCAATCTCTGATTTCGGTAGTTTCTTGATTTTCAAACCGAAAGCTACATTATCAAAAACATTCATATGAGGAAACAAGGCATAATCCTGAAACACCGTATTGACTTGTCGTTTATTTGCTGGAATATCGTTGATTCTCTGACCGTCGAAATAAATATCACCCTCAGTCGCATCTGCAAAACCAGCCAAGATACGTAATATAGTTGTTTTCCCACAACCAGAAGGTCCTAAGAGCGTATAAAATTTTCCTTGTTCAATGTCAAAGCTAACTTCTTTCAATACTTTTTCATCGTCATATTCTTTTACTACATTTTCAAATGAAATGATATTTTTTTTCACGCGCTGCTGCCTCCTTATTTATAAGTAAGATTCTGTTGCTACGATCAGAACACGGCTTTTGCCTTTAGCATGATTGATCAGCTGATGCGGTTCTGTTGCTTGATAGTACATCGCTTCACCTTTTTTCGCAGAATAGGCAGTCTCTCCTAAAATCAACGAAACAGAACCGTCAATAACATAAATAAACGTTTCAGATAACGATGGTTCAAATGTTTTGTACTCACCATTTTTATCGAAAGTCAGCACAACTGGTTCCATTTCCTTTTCATTCGATTCAGGGATCAGCCATTTTAGCTCATAGCCGTTTTCTTCATCATAATAAAGCGTACTATCCTCGTCTGTATAAACGATTTTTTGCTCTAATGTACGTTCACTAAAAAATTGTTCTGGAGTAATACCCAGTACTTCTAAAATATTGAAAAAGGTTTCCATCGAAGGCGAGCTTAAATCTCGTTCCAACTGTGAAATATAGCCCTTTGTCAAGTCTGTTCGCTCACCAAGTTCTTCTTGGGTCAAATTTTTTTGTACGCGTAAATTGCGCAGCTTCTCACCGATTTCCATCTGCTCACCTCACGTTGAATTTTATCAAAAGTTTTCTAATACTAAACTAGGAGTTTAATTTTACCTTCTTTAGTATACGAACTTTTCAAAAAATAGCAACTAATTTTATTAAAAAAAATAGATTTTTTATTCCACACTCATTCTCTGCACAAAACAAAAAAAGCGTCTGTTATTCAGACACTTCTTCTTTTGCTACCTGCATTTGCTTTTTCGTCAATTTTAAGGGAATCGTGTAATTCACGAGCAATGCAATCCCCATGCCGATGAAACTATCCACTACACGTGCAAACGCATAGCCATAAGATTGATCCGACGGAATCATAAAAACGATCGTCAACAGTGTGGCGCAAGCGCCAACGGTTCCCTCATGGTACCCAAAACAAGCTAACAACGCGATCATCAACGTAATGATCGTAGGAATAAAAATCAGCTGGACAATCTCTGTTCGTCCTAACAGATTAAAAACAGCAATCACTGCAACTGACATGATCGCCCCCAGCACATTCCCAATAATCCGATGCTTTCCATATTTAATGGTATTTTCCATATCCTCTCTCAAGGTAAACACCGTCGTGATCGCCGCGACAACGTAGGTCTCACGTTTCAATAAAATACTCACAAGAATACATAAAAAGACACTGATCCCTGTTTTAAAAGTGCGCATACCAATTTTAAACTTCACTAACACCGTTCCCTTTCATCTTCTTTTTTAGAAATAGATGGCATTATTTTTACTTTCCAAGTCAATAAAACGATCACTTCTTATTCTATCCTATTTTTCTTGTATTATGAAGGGCGTTTTAAGAAGAATTCGCTAAAGAAAAAAAGAGAATATGTTATGATAGTAACATCAAAACAAATGAACGTTAAAAGGAGGATTTCCATGAAACAATTTTCTGGATTTATCGTAAATGAACAAGATGAACGGTTCCAAGCAGACATAAAAGAAACAACACTTGATGAACTGTCGACAGGTGATGTAACGATTCGTGTTGCTTATTCTTCTGTGAACTACAAAGACTCATTAGCAGCGAAACAAAACGGTGGTGTGATTCGACAGTATCCGATGATTCCCGGCATCGATTTAAGTGGAACAGTTTTGACTTCAACTGATGCTCGTTTTAAAGAAGGACAAGATGTGTTGGTCACAGGTTACGGACTAGGCGTAACACATACTGGCGGCTTTGCTCAACTTGCACGCGTTCCCGGTGACTGGGTCGTTCCTTTGCCTAACGGTTTGAGTCTAAAAGATGCAATGATTTTCGGCACAGCTGGTTTTACTGCGGCTTTGTCTGTTCAAGCATTAGAAGAACATGGACTTAGTCAAAATAAAGACGCAACTATTTTAGTTACTGGTGCCACAGGTGGCGTAGGTAGCCTTGCGATTGCTATGTTGAAACAACTAGGCTATCAAAACATCCTTGCTTTAAGTCGTAAAAAAGAATCAGAACAAGCGTTGAAAAAAATCGGTGCTTCACAGGTTTTACTTGTTGATGACTTTTTACCAGAAAAAATCAAGCCGCTAGCAAAACAAACGGTAGATTTTGTAGTCGACACAGTGGGCGGAGATATCACTGCAGCACTTTTAGCTCAACTACGTTATGGTGGCAGTCTTGCGATTTGCGGAAATGCAGCTGGAATCAAGTTGAATACAACCGTATTACCTTTTATTTTACGAGGCATCAATATACTAGGTATCGATTCTGTTAATGTACCAATGGACCCGCGCTTAGCCATGTGGAAACGTCTAGCAACAGATTTAAACGTCAGTCACCATGAACTAGTCAATGAAATTTCCTTGGCACAATTACCAGATACTTTAGCCCAATTACAGGCAGGCACCCATATCGGCCGCACTATCATAAAAATGAATTAAAGGGGCATCACATCTATGAATATTTTAATTACAGCAGGCGGTACTTCAGAAAAAATTGACAATGTCCGCTCAATCACCAATCACTCAACAGGACGTTTAGGTAAAACGATCGCCGAGACATTTTTAGCACAAGGTCATTTGGTGACCTATGTGACCACACCTCAAGCGGTTCGACCTGCCAAACAACCCGAACTGAATATCTTGGAAATCGAAACAACGAAAGAATTAGAAACCACGTTACTTGAACAATTCGCACAGACTGCTTTTGATAGTATCATTCACAGTATGGCTGTTAGTGATTTTACCACCGAGACAACCTTATCGGAAGAAACATTTATCGATCAGCTTTCAGAAAAAATAGGTACTCTTGGAGACCTGAACGATACAAGACAATTAAAAGAGCATATACAGATCAGTTTAGACGAGATGGGCGAAACGGTACAAGATCAGAAAAAAATCCCTTCTAAAACAGATCGTCTCTTGCTTTTTTTAAAGAAAAACCCTAAAATAATTGCAATGCTTCGAGAAAAGCAACCTCAGGCGATTTTAGTTGGATTCAAGCTGCTTGTTGGTGTTTCAGAAGCTGAATTGATCCAAGTTGGTCGATCGATCCTTGCAAAAAATCAGTGTGATTTCATCTTAGCCAATGATTTAGAAACCATTCAAGGTGAGCAGCACAAAGGAATCCTGATCAATGCTTTAGGTCAAACACAGACCGCACAAACCAAAGCTGAAATTGCTCAATTGATCGTCAACAAGGTCGAAGAAAAATGGAGGAATCAATGATGAAAACTATTTTATTAGGTGTTTCAGGTAGCATCTCTGCCTATAAATCAGCTGATATAACCAGTCAATTAACTAAATTGGGCTACAATGTTGAAGTGATTATGACAACAAATAGCACACAGTTTATCACGCCGTTAACTTTACAGTCACTTTCTAAAAACCCAGTCCATTCAAATGTCATGGAAGAAATTACACCTGATAAAATCAATCACATCGAGTTAGCGAAAAAGGCGGATCTATTTATCGTCGCACCAGCTTCTGCTAATATTTTAGCGAAGCTTGCCAATGGGATCGCTGATGATATGCTCTCAACGGTTGCTTTAGCGTTAAAAGAAGAAGTGCCAAAGGTCATTGCCCCAGCGATGAATACTTATATGTATCAAAATCCAATCACCCAAAGAAATCTAGCTACTTTAAAAAAAGTCGGCTATCATGAGATTGAACCTCGTGAAGCACTACTGGCGTGTGGTGATTTCGGTCGTGGTGCCTTGGCTACAGTTGAAGAAATCGTGGCGAAAGTCAGTGAAATTTTAGCGAAATAATCTTGAGGAGTCATTTATGAAAAATACAAAAACATTCACACTAACTGCTATGTTTTTAGCAATCTTGATCTTATTATCAGCCGTTCCCTTTCTAGGATTTATTCCGATCGGTCCGATCAATGCAACAACGATGCATATCCCTGTGATCATTGCATCGATCATCTTAGGTCCTAGAATCGGCGCTTTTTTAGGCGGTGTTTTCGGCGTAATCAGTATGATCCGCAGTACAGTGGTCTTGTCTCCTCTGTCCTTTGTCTTTTCTCCATTTATTCCAGTCATTGGCACAAATCAAGGCAGCTGGAAAGCGATCGTGATTGCGTTGGTGCCGAGAATTTTGATCGGTGTCGTGCCTTACTTCGTTTATATTGGCTTAAGAAAAATAACAAGAAATAGACCCACATCACAAACTGTCAGTTTGTTTATTGCAGGTTTTTTGGGTTCAGCGACAAACACGATTCTCGTGATGAACTTGATTTATTTTCTATTTAAAGATGCCTATGCACAAACGATCGGAGCAAGTGGAGCTGCGATCTACACAGCGATTTTAACCGTTATTTTCACTAGCGGGATCGTCGAAGCCATTGTTGCGGCCATTGCCACAGCAGCAGTCGCTTCTGTATTATTACGATTAGTCAAAACAAATGCCACGCAGAAACTATAGCGTTAAATCGAGCTAAAAAAACAGATGAAACTCCGTTGTAATCACGATGTTTCGTCTGTTTTTTTCTCGTTATCTTTTATATTATAATTGTTTCATTTCCTCATCACGTGCGACTGTTGCATCGATCCCTTTTACGATCGTAGCAATAAAGGCTTCTTCTTCCAAAGCCAATAAGCCAGCCACTGTCGTTCCACCAGGAGAACAGACACGGTCGATCAATGTCCACGGGTTTTCCTCTGATTCCATGATCATTTTAGCACTACCTAAAACAGCCTGTGCAGCATATTCCAGCGCCTTATCTTTCGTCAAACCATGCTTTACACCAGCACGAGCTAGACTATCAATAAACAAATACGCATAAGCGGGTGAGCTTCCTGCTAAAGCGGTATAGGCTGAAAAATCTTTTTCGTCCACTTGCCACGCTTTTCCTACAGCATTGAATAAATCAATCACGTATTGCACTTGTTCTTTCGAAGCATTCTGATTTCCGGCTACAGCAGCAGCGCCTAAACCGATCATAGCATTTACATTAGGCATTACTCGAATGATTGGCAATGTACTTGTACCGACTAAACCTTCCAGTTTTTCTAACGTTGTTCCAGCAGCAATCGAAATCAACAAAGGCTTTTTCTCTAAAACGACTGTTTTGGTTTCTTCCACAACTTTTTGGATGATATTTGGTTTGACAGAAAGAACGATCGCATCTGCTTGTTCGATCACTTCTCCTGCAGAGGAGCATACATTTCCGTCAACTTGAGCCGCTAGCTCTTTGACTTTATCTGTTAAGACATCAAATAAATAAACATCTTTTCCTTTAACAAAGTTCTTCGCAACGATCCCTTGAACGATCGCTCCTGCCATATTTCCTGTTCCAATAAATCCGATTTTCATAAAAGTGACTTCCTTTCAAAAATAACTATGCTGATTCTTTTTCCTGTTTACGAGATTTTGCCAATGCCTGAAACGATTTTGGCGGCCGGTTGATCAAGATGATTGATAGGCAAACTAAAACCAGTCCGCATGCCAATGGCCACGTGAATCGTTCACCTAAAATAACAGCCAACAAACTACCTGAAATCGGCATGATAAATTTGTAAACAGTGATCTCTCCTAGATTAGCATACTGCGCACACCAGTACCATAGGCTAAATGGAATTGCTGAAGCTGCTGCTAAAATAACCAACAGAATCACACCCAGCGGCGTCCAGTTGATATAGCTTAACGTGCCGCCCATAAATAGACCAATGATAAATAAGAAAACTGAGCCAATAATCAAATTCCAGCCGGTCATAACAAATGAATTCAGCGTAGATCCGATTTTTTTCGCCAGCATCGTTGCCAATGCTGCAATCAATCCATAAATCAACATAAAGCCTTCACCCGTCAAAGCAAATTCAAACATGTCATTGATTGTTGTTCCACCTGTTAATTGTGAAATAATCAATCCAGCAAAACCAATCACTAGCGCAAGCACTTTAGGCATAGTCAACTTATCGTTTTTATACGCAAAATGAGCTAAAATCGCCGCAAAAAAGATGGTAGACTGCGCCAGAATCGTTGAGTTAATGGTCGAAGAAATATTGACATTCCCAATATTGAAAAAGAAGTAAGCAGCTGTTGTTGACAACAGTCCCATGATAATAACTTCTTTCCATTGCGTTTTAGTTACTTTAAAAATATTTTGTTTAATAAACATAGCGAAAATCAATGTCATAATACCTGCAATAAAAAAGCGAATACTGATTGTTGCTAAAACCTGTCCAATATAATTATCTCCCAAAGCATCTCTGGAAATACCCATCTCATCATTCATGATTTTGATTAATTTAAACGGTGTTCCCCAAATGACATTGGTTACAATAGCTGCAATGGCGATCATCGTTTTTGTTGGCGCTTTTTTCTGGTTCGTTGTGGTCATTTTTTGTTTCCCCTCTCACACAAAGTGTCTTATTCCATTTTGTCATATACATCAAACAATTGAATTGCTCGATTTTTCACAATATAGAAAGTTGTTAAATAGCTATTTACATCTGAATTCCAATTCATTATACTGTCATTTGAGAATAATTGAATTAGTCTGTTCAAACATATTAAGTAGGCTATTTTAAGATGGAGGAAATCATGTATACTTTTTCTAAAGAACAATTCGATAGTTTTTTCGAATTTTTAAAAACGTTGGATTGTTATAATAAAACGCAAGCGGGAATGATCGAGGAGCTTGAAAATTTTGAGACCAATCCTAAACGGCAAATCGCCTCTTTTGTCTGTCAAAACACCAGTGAACGGTTAACTTATCGTGCTCCTTATATTCGGATTTTATATGTTCTTAGCGGATCAGTAAAAATTTTGATCGATGATAAGGAATTGTTATATAAAGCGGGATGTTTAGTGCTGGCAAATGAGTGGACCGTCGTTGAGTATGAGGAAATGGAAGCAGAGACCACAATGCTGAGCTTTTATTTTAAAAAAGAGTATTTCAATGATTCATTATTGGCTCAATTTGCGGAGGAACCTATTATTTATCGCTTTTTTGTTGAAAGTATCAAAGAGACGGAAGAAAATAGCCATTACTTTATTTATCAGTTTTCCCCTAATGAGGATATTCACGTCTATGCACTTTTACTGCTAAAGCAGATCGTAAAAATGCGCTATTTTAATAATAAAGTGACCAAATCTGCATTCGTTTTATTTGTGGTAGAAATCAGTCAGCTCTCTGATAAAGGCTTGTGTGTCAAAGATTCAAATCTATCTTCCGGCGTTTTAGTCGAAGAAATTCTGGCTCATATCGAAACACATCTAACAACAGTCACGTTATCAGAAACAGCAGAAAAATTCCATTTCCATCCCAATTACCTGTCTTCATTCATCAAAAAACAGACAGATAAAAACTTTTCTGACTGGGTGATTCATTACCGCTTACGTTACGCCGAAACCTATTTACGCCAAACCGATTTGCCTATTCAAACGATTATTGAAGAGATTGGTTACCAGGATAAAGCGTTCTTTTTTAAATTATTTAAAGAGCATTATCAAACCACTCCAGGGAAATATCGGAAGTTGGTTAAGAGTGAAGAATAGAACTATTTTAAAAAGGTTTATCCTTGACTCATTAGGATAAACCTTTTTAAAACTAAACATCTATAGTTGCTTTTAAATAGACCTATTGAATCGAATATCTTAAATATTTATTCGAATAGCTAACTAAAATACGTCACCTGATCAACTTCGTAATCATCAAGATGCACATTTTTTAAAGGTATTCTCAGTTCATTAGAATTGACAAGCATGAGATTTTCTTCGGTGACACTGCCAAATTTATTCTTGTTCTTTGGTATTGCTAAGTTGTTTCCTTTGGACTTTTCTCGATCTTTCCATTGATTCATGATCGGTTTCGTCCAAGCCATATTCATCCGACCTAAATCAAACGTTCCCGAACCTGAATTCCATGCCGCACCTTTTTCAACTTCTGCTAATCCTGCATCCAAGTTTGCTAATTGGGCTTCAAAATCCGCAAACAGTCCTGGCGAACTGGCATTGAATTCGTACAGCCGCTGTAGTTTTTCTTCGTTCTTTTGAATCGAGCTTTGAACGCTCATATAGCGTTGTTCTAAGCGTTGGTTGGGTTCTTTTTCTTTGTCCATCGTTCGTGCCATGTTTTGGAGTAAGGCTTGGCCTTGGGCGATTTCTGCTTTTAGTTGGTCTTCGATCACATCGCAGGTGTCGACTTGTGATTGAAATTCTTCTGGGAACTTGCTGTGGGCTTCGATCAGTGCTTCACATACTAGTATAAACCCACTAGCTAAAGTTGGGTAGACTGTAGAGAAATAAAGTTTCGCTGAGTCGTAGGTTTTTCCCGATAATGGTGCATTCATGAAGGCATTGACGCTGTCTTTTAAGGTACCGCAAAATTGCATATACTCATTCGCCATTTGTTTGGCTGCGGCGCTTTGGGCGGTGACTTCTCCTACATAAAAATTAAGCGGCATCAGTAGTTCACCTCGCCGTCACCCTCAGAAGAGAATAATTTTTGGCGCTCGTAGTAGAGATCTTCCTCTAATCGATGCAACTGTACTTCCTCATTGACTAAACGCTCTGCAATATCTTCCAAGCGCTGTCGTTCGTATTGATGAAGGCGATTAGCTTCTTCGTCCAGCTCCATAAAATGTCCTGTGTAACGAGAGCCTTGATTGTTGCCGATCAACTCTTGAAAATAGCGCTGTTCTTGATAGTGGATCGAAAAATAATCCGCTTCAAGATCTTCCAACTCTCTAATTTCTTGACGTTTTTCTTCTTGTTCTATGCTAACTTGTTGTAATTGCTGATTGATTTTTAGTTCTTTCTCTTCAAAACTCATCGTTTACCGCCACCTCCTACTGTTGGTGAGAAAAATGGTATGTCAAAGCTTTGCTTTATTTTTTGATCGATGCTACTAAATTCTTTCGCGACTGAGTGAATATTATTTCCGTCTCTAGCGATCGCGTTTGATAGTCGCTGACCTCTGCTGTGAATACTTGCTAAGCTGTTTTTTGCATTTGTATTTCCACTAACGGTTGTACGCTCTGCCTTACTCACGGCTTGATTGACAGAAGAAAAACCACTAGCTGTTTGACTTAGTTGTGCCGAAACCCCACCGGCAACGGTTAAGCTACTATTGATTCCGCTCATTAGATTAACCCCTTTTATATCATTTTTTTACGTCTACAATTTCACGCTTCCTTACTATCCATTTTGACATATTTTTACTTCTAATAGTTATCAACTATTTCTAAAAAACACAAAAAAATTGCAAATCTCTTGATTCACAATTCAAATATTCTATTTTCTTATCAAAACTAGTAAGATTTTACATAAGTCAATCGAGCTCCCAACTCATTCGCTGCATGCTGATTGGCTTCAAAAAATAAGCGGATCATCCTTTCATCCATCATACGAATCCCGATATGAGGCGATTTACGAAAGGAAATGAAAAATGAACTAGCCCCAGCTAATGTCCAATTGCTCGTAATCGTAAAATAGCGGATATCTTTGTAAAGGATCGTTTTCTTCCGTTTAAAATGAACGATTTCCAACCCATGTTCATATAAATAGAGGCCGTCCTCTTTAAAAATAAATTGAAAAGCCGCTAGTAAGGCAAAAAAAGTTCCTCCAACAAGACTCATCTGTACGCCAAGCTGATCGATCTCAGCAAAGAGCATCACTCCGTATAAAATCACGGCAGGTATTGCAAAAAACACTCCTAAAAATATTCCTCGGCGATACGCCTCAGATGTAAAAGCACCCAACATCCTTTTTCCTCCATCTTCCTTTTTGTTTCTTCTTTATCGTATCATTAGTAGGTGAGTAAAAAAAGACCATTTTTAACTTTTTTGTTATTTATTCGCTTTTTAGGGGTCATTTTTCAATCATTATCTAATTATGACAAGTCGTTATTCTCATTGCAGTGGCTTGATTCTTTCTGTATAATGGAGAGCATAGGATAGAATTTTATGTGCTGTAATGATCAGATGTGGTGTTACGGTAAATAGACAGATAAATAAAAAATTGGCACTTCAATCGTTTGGCGGCAACCGTACGATCGAAGTCTTGTTAAGACACCGAAAGCTGTCCAAACAAGTTGCCAATAGCGCTAGCATATGCCAGCTTTCTTTATTGTACCCAATTTATGAGTAAATTGCTGTATCACTCTTTTCTTTGCGTATGATTTAGTTTGCTAGTCGATATGTCTAGTCTATTGTCGACGGTATTGGGCATTTGCTCAATGCCGTTTTTTCTATCCTTGGACTCTTTTGGAAAGGAGGATTCAATCACTTTGTGTCAAAACAATTGAATAAAACAAAAAAGGCACTTCATTATTTGGCGGCAACCAAACAATGAAGCCTTGTATAAACATCCGAAGCACATTTATACAAGTTGCCAATTTTCTAACGCCAAGGCGCTAGTTTCTTCATTGTACCTAATTTTTCTTTTGATTTCTACATGTTTATGAAATTTTCTGATAGTTTGGTCATTTTTGGAAGAATCTGTGGGATTGGTTTAGTTTATTGATGATGGTATTGGGTTTTGACTGCGAGAACGTTGTTCGGGTGTATGCGATAGGAAGTTGCTGAACATTGACGTTTGCACGAAGAACTGCACTACCTTTTTTTGTTTTATTTTTGATCCGAGACGGTAGAAATACAGCGAGGCTGAAAAGTCATTTGTACTGTCGTTTTAAGGGTTTTGCCCTGGTCAATGCATATGTTGTACGAAGAATAGAAACGCTGGCAGGAACGAGCTTTTAGGGCTTTTCCTGCTTACTAAAAAAAGGGAGATGAGCGAAATGGAAAAGCACGCGCTTTGTGTCAAAACGATTTCTTATCAGGAAATCGTTGAATTAAAAGAATTGATGGAAAAGTTGGCATCTTGGGAGGAGCCGTTAGTGATATTGGAACAGTTTTTTGCGTTTCGGACGGGACCGATCAATAAGAAAAGAGTGATTAAGGAATATTATGCGCGCGGACAGATGTTTCATGCGTTTTATGAGGATTATCGGCGGTTGATGGAGGTTGGAGATGAGCTGGTGCAGGAGATGGTGAAAGCTGGGAAGGTTGAAAAATTTTAAGAAATAAAAAATAAAGCGAGATAGATTGCGTATGTTATAAAAGAGGATGGTAAAAAGCTTTCGGCTTCTTATTTCCGAAGGAGTCGTTTTTTACCACCATCTATTCGGATTTGATATGTTAGATTTGTGATTATCAATAAGAGTTTTCGCTATTTTTTATTCAGAATAGCTTCAATTTCGCTATCACTATACGGTCGTTTATCATTTTTTATTTTCTCACTGTTATCAATTCCTTGCGGCACAAATCTAAATACAGCAAAAGCAGCTTCATTACTTTGGAGATTCAAAATTCTATGTAAACTGTTGTTCATACGGATTAAGTCCCCTTTTTGGCAGTCCTTATACGATTTTTTACTATCAACAACTGTTTCAACTCTGATTTCTCCATCAGTAACGACCAATATTTCTTCAATGTCTGTATGCGTATGCCAGCCTTGAATTGTTTCTCCTGGAATACGATTTAAATGAATTTCAAATTCTGGAAAAAGATAGTAATTGACCGTTGTTCCATCTTCCTTTTGAGTGAAAATGGAGTCTTTCTTACTCATTACTTCAATAATATTAGTTAACATGTTTACTTCATTCCTTTCATCTAGGAATCTAAATACAGCTTGATTTCCTTTATTATTAAAGAGGATGGAAAATTCCATCCCCTTAAAGTTATTTTTGTTTGATAAAATCGTATGTTTCTAATGGAACAGTATTTTCCAATGTCATTTCCATAACTATTCTATTTTTGCACCCTTATCAAATCTAACACATCTCGCGGATTTCCTACATCCACACTCACCACTCGTGCTTGATCCAAAATCCCTTGAGTCAGTGCTCTGATTTTTTCTGGATCATTTGCGTTTTCTGCTGACATTTGCCAATGACTGGGTACAGGATAAACAGTGATCGTTCCATTATGATTACTGCTATAAATCACAGAACCATCTGCCATGGCTGCACCTGAAAGTGAAATCACATCTGTTGGGTAGCCGACACTTCCTGCATCATACATGTCGATTGGTGAACCTGCTGGAATTTTATTAATATGCAGTTCCGATGGTTTCACGCCAATCATCGTCAACCACACACGCGCATATTCAATCTGATCATCTGAATAGCCCAGCAGCATTTTATCGTCTCCTGTCGCTTGTTCGACAGCTTTATCTGCTTCTGCTTTGGCTTTTTCCAGTGCTTTATTCACTTCTTGTTCAGCGGCTTGTTGCTGTTGTGTTAAGGCATTGATTTGTCCTTGGGTATCGATCATAGCTTTCATTAGAATCAATTTTGCAGTAAAGCCCGCTTTTAGTTCTTGGTTTTTGACCTTTTCGATTTCTTGATTCAAGGTATCATACTCACTTTGCTGGACGGTGGTTTTTGGTACATTTCCATCAAAGGATTCGTTAAGTAATTTATTGATTTTTTCGACTTGCTCTACCTGTTCAGTCGCATTTTTAAGGAGCGAATCGATGGCTTCTTTCCATTTACCTTTAAGGTCTTTGTTTTCTTTGATCGTATTAGTAACTTTTGTGATTTTTTCTTTTGTCAAATCAATGGTGATCGGCAGCTCTTTTTTGGCATTATCGCCTTTGATCGCTGCTTCTTTTGAGCTGAATAGCTCATTTGTATTCGTTTGTATTTCTAATTTCTCATTTGCTAAGGTTACCTTTTTTTGTAAAGCCTGAATCGCCGCTTCTGCTTTTTCAGTCTTTACTTTATTCCCGTTTTCGCTCTTTACCTTTTCGATTTCTGTTTGTTTTTTTAATAGCTTTTCCTTCGTTTCTTTAATGGTTGCTGGTTTGATTTCCTTGCTTAAAAAGTCTTCGTTTTCATCAAAAAATACAGCAACTTCCTTATATAGATCGCCATCTTTCGTTGCGGCTTTTTCAATTGTACTTACCTCATTTTGTGCGGCGGTGATTTTTTTCTTTTCGCTTGCTTGTTTTTGGAGCAGTATTGCACCAATTACTGCAAGTATTAACACCACTACCCCAATAGAGATCACTAACGTTTTCTTTTTCATTCCCCAAACACTCCTGACTTTCCAACTTTTTCTATTTTTACTGCCTATAGATAGTTTAGCACATTTATTTTTTCTGTCATTCTAAAAATGGATCGAAATGAGGGTAAGCCAAAAGCCGATTAGGTTCGAGCAATACAAAGAGAGCGAAACAAAACTGATTTTTTCGTTTTGTCCCGCACTCTTCTTCCAATCATTTATTTTCATTCATCGTTTCACCGCGTGAATCCTCAATCTGCGGTAGTCAGCTTCCCAATGATCTTCGTTCCATAATAGAGGTTTTAGTTTATTATCTAAATTGTTAAGCACATTTTCTTTTTGCTCTTTTGTCAGTTGTCCAAGTTCGCTCGGATAGAATTGTTCCATCCATTGACGTAACCCTGCAGTTCCCTCTTTTAATGGTGTCGGCCGCTCATATTCTAGAATTTCCACAATCTTAAACTTATTTTTTTCTAGTAATGATCGATAGTCTTCCGCAGATGTAAAACAAAACGGCTCTTCTAAAACAATATCATAGCTTGCTAATTCTTCACGAAAGGCTTCTCTAATTTTCTGAACATTTCCAACCGCGCCAAACTCACAAATCAATTCACCACCGGCAATTAACAACTGATGAATATGTTGGAGTAGTCGATCTTGGTCCGAAATCCAGTGAAAAACCGCATTTGAGAAAACTACTTCATACGTCCCTTTTTCTTTGACAGGAGCTAAAATATCCCCTTGTATAAAGGTCAGTTCAGGAAAACTCTGTTTCGCCTGTTCGATCATTGTTCTTGATTGATCGATACCAGTCACATTGTGTCCTAATTGAGCGATTTGCTTCGTCAATTCGCCTGTACCACTGCCGATATCTAGTACTTTTTTCGGTGCTTTAGGTAATAATTGTAATAGCCCTTCCCCATATTTAAAAATGAAATCATGGGTTGTATTGTACGTTTGAGCATCCCATTCCACTCACTTCACTCCTTCGTCTTACTGATGATCACTGCCAGTATGCAGGGATTTTTTCCTCATAGGCAGTAATTTCTGCTTCATGAGTTAAGCTGATGGCAATATCATCGAGTCCATTGACAAGCTTATGTTTCAATGTACTATCAATTTCAAAGCTATAGGTTGCTTTTGGTGTGATCACTTGTTGGTTAGGCAGGTCGATCGTCATTGTTTCGTCTGCTTTTAGCTGTGAAAGAGCGATTAGTTCGTCACGCTTTAAAACAATTGGCAATAAGCCATTTTTTGTTGCATTCATATAAAAAATGTCACTAAAGCTACCAGCAATGATTGCTCTAAAACCGTAATCAGCCAATGCCCACGCCGCATGTTCCCTCGAGGAACCTGATCCAAAATTATCGCCAGAAATCAAAAAGGCCGCATCTTTGTATTGAGGTTCATTTAAAGTAAACTCTGGATTCGGTGTACGGTCCGGCAAATAGCGCCACTCGTCAAATAAGAATTCACCAAAACCTGTTTTTTCGATTCGTTTCAAGAAAGATTTTGGAATGATTTGATCGGTATCGATATTATCGTTCATTAGTGGAACCGTTGTTCCTGTGTGTTGAGTAAATGCCTCCATTATGCACCAAGCTCCTTTCGAATATCTACAAATGTTCCTTCAAGCGCTGCTGTTGCAGCCATCGCTGGGCTGCAAAGATGGGTTCTTGCACCTTTTCCTTGGCGTCCTTCAAAGTTTCGGTTGGAAGTTGATGCACAATGTACTCCAGCAGGAACTTGGTCAGGATTCATTCCTAAACACATTGAGCAGCCTGGCTCACGCCATTCAAAGCCTGCTTCGGTAAAAATTTTATCCAATCCGATTTTTTCAGCTGCTTTTCGTACAGGTCTTGAACCAGGAACAACGATTGCTGTGATGCCTTCTTTGACCCTTTTTCCTTTGACGATTCGAGCGGCTTCTTCTAGATCTGATAGTCGTCCATTCGTGCATGAACCGATAAAGACATAGCCAATTTCAATATCAGATGGTCGTTGTCCCGGCTGTAGATCCATATAGTGATAGGCACGTTCATCATTCATATCTTTGATTTCAGGGAATGTACCAGTCACCGGAATTCCCATTTCTGGATTTGTCCCCCATGTAATGTATGGAACCAATTCATCAGCATTCAATTCCAAATTGATATCATAGGTTGCATCAGGATCGCTTGGCAGTTTTTTCCATTCTGCGATCGCCGCATCCATATCTTTTGGTGCGTATTCTCTACCGCGAACATACTCAAAGGTTTTCTCATCTGGCGCCATCATTCCCATTTTAGCCCCACCTTCGATCGCCATATTACAGATAGTCATTCGTTCTTCCATCGTTAGGTTTTCAATCGTTTCGCCGTAAAATTCAACCGCATGACCCACACCAAAATCAACACCGTATTTTGCGATCAAAGCTAAAATAATGTCTTTGGCATATACGCCTTTTGCCAATTTCCCAGTGATTTTCACACCCATTGATTTAGGTTTATTCTGCCAAATACATTGTGTCGCAAACACATGCTCCACTTCACTAGTTCCGATCCCAAACGCCAACGCACCAAAGGCACCATGTGTGGCTGTATGAGAATCTCCGCAAACGATTGTTTTTCCTGGCTGAGTCAGACCAGTTTCTGGTCCTACCATATGAACGATTCCTTGACGATCGCTGCCATTATCACACAAGGTGATACCAAACTCATCACAATTTTTCTGCAGTGCTTCGATCTGTTTTTTGGCTACTAAATCTGTGATATTAAAGATATCTTTCGTCGGTACATTATGATCCATCGTAGCGAATGTTCGATCTGGCCGGCGGACTTTTCGTCCTGCTTCTCTTAAGCCTTCAAAAGCTTGGGGTGAAGTCACTTCATGAATCAAATGCAGATTGATATAAAGCAGCTGCGGTTCGCCTTCTTTCCCGCTGACCACATGTTGTTCCCAAAGTTTATCAAATAGTGTTTTTCCCATATTTAGTCACATCCATTTTTTATTTTGATTTCTCTTTCAAGATTTTTTTCCTAGATACACTGCATAGTTATAATATTTATACACGATATCTACAGCTTTAAATCCCACGGTTTCTAATGTTTTTAATTCTGCCATCAGCGGTTGAGGGCGATCTTCTTCAAAATGACTTTTCAACCATCGTTCTTGAATTTCTTTTAATGTAATTTTTCGATTCATAAACGAAATCCATTTTTGCATAAATGCGTCTTGAAGTTCAGCACTTGACGCCTGAATCACATCTGCGTTGATAAAGAGTCCCTTCAGATTTAAAGCATCATAGATTTGGTGATAAAATTGTTGATGCGCCATTTGATCTTCTAAATGATGAAGAGCAAGTGAAGAAACAACTACGTCATAATGTTTCTCAAATGTTAGATGTTCAAATGAGCTGGCAATGTAGATTGCTTGGTTGTTTAATTTTTGTTTGGCAATTGTCAGCATTTCTTCACTCATATCCACACATGTGATTGTCGCATTTGGGTATACTTCTTGAATAGCATGTGCTACAGTACCTGTGCCGCAGCCTAAATCGATGACTGAAATCGATTGGTCTGTTTCAAAAGGAATACTTGCGACTATCGCTTCGATCATTTGATCATAATAAGGAATAATTGTTTGAATAATTTCATCAAATTCTTGGGCTTCCTGATCAAAGTGAGTTTGAATCTGTTTATTGCGTTCCATTGTTTCTTCACCTACTCTTTCTTTTATTCTTTTTGTTTAATGTAGCTCTTTTATTACAGCTTCTGTAAATTCCGTTGTTGTGGCTTTCCCACCAAGATCTGTGGTTAGTATCCCTTGATTCATCACACAATCACAGGCAGCTTCGATTTTTTTCGCTGACTCCTCTAACCCAAAAGATTGGCGCAGCATCATTGCCACAGATAAAATCATCGACATTGGATTGGCAATGTTTTGATTAGCAATATCTGGTGCTGATCCATGGATCGGTTCATATAATGATGGTCCTGTTTCACTATGACTGGCGCTTGGCATCATACCTAAAGATCCTGGAATAACAGAGGCTTCATCACTTAAAATGTCCCCAAAAAGATTTTCTGTAACAATCACATCAAATTGCTTGGGCTTTTGGATCATGACCATTGCTGCTGAATCGACTAATTGATTTTCTAAAGTACAGTCTGGAAACTCTTTAGCAACTTCTTCTGCAGTTTGACGCCATAATTTACTGGTTGCTAGTACATTGGCTTTATCTACAGAGGTCACCTTTTTATTTCTAGTTTGTGCGATTTCGAATGCTTTTCGAATAATACGCTGAATCTCTGCTTTTGAATACGTACAAAGATCAGAGGCTTGTGTTTCACCTAATTGCTTTTCACCGAAATAGATTCCGCCAGTCAATTCACGAACTACCACAAAGTCAACACCACGCACATTTTCTTCTTTTAGCGGAGACAAATGAACGACTGCATCCGGCACTGAAATGGGACGAATATTGGCAAAAAGTCCTAATGCTTTTCTTAAACCTAATAATCCTTGCTCCGGACGTTTAGGCGCGTTATCCCATTTTGGACCACCGATCGCACCGAGTAAAATCGCATCTGCTTGTTCGCATGCCTCCAAAGTTTCTTGCGGCAACGGATCTCCCTTTTCATCGATCCCAGCTCCGCCAAAGGCAAAACGTTCGATATCAAAATCTAAATTATCCTGTACCATGATTTCAGCTAAAATATTTAATGCACTATCCATAATTTCTGTTCCGATGCCATCTCCTGGCAATGCTACGATTCGTCTGCTCATTAGGCTTTCCCCACTTCTTTTTGAAATTGTTCACTGGCTTTAACATAGGCTTTTGCTGAAGCTTGTAAGACATCAAAATCAATGCCGATGCCGTTGAATTGTCTATTGTTTTCAGTATCTGCTAACGTTACATGCACTTCTGCCTGAGCATCTTCTCCGCCTGTAACAGCCTTGATATAGTATTCTTTAAGCTCTGGTTTTTGCCCTAAAATTTTGTCGATAGAATTATAAATTGCCTGAATACTGCCGGAACCGATTGCTGATTCTGTCTTTGTTTCTTCTCCAGTATCGATAGAAACGATCGCCCCTTGACTACCATCAGAAACATATTGCAGCTGCACACATCCTAAACGATAGGTCTCATTACACTCTTGTGATTGACCGACCATCAAAGCAATTAGATCATCTTCTGTCACTTGTTTCTTTTTGTCCGCTAAAGATTTGAACCGTTTGAAGGCATCTTTTAATTCTTCATCGTTTAGCTGATAGCCTAAGGTTTCCATTTTCGCCGCAAATGCATGGCGTCCAGATAGTTTTCCTAAAGGCAGTGAATTTTCGTTGACACCAACTAATGAAGGTGTGATGATTTCGTAAGTATCAGGGTTTTTGAGTACACCATCTTGGTGGATCCCCGATTCATGTGCATAGGCATTCGCACCAATGATCGCTTTATTTCTAGGAACCGCAACACCCGATAATCGACTGACAAGATCGCTAGTTCGTTTTGTTTCATTCAAGGTGATACTGCTTTCTGACTGGTAAAAATCTTTTCTAATATACAAAGCAAGGGCGACCTCTTCAAGAGCTGTATTACCTGCACGTTCTCCGATACCGTTGACCGTTCCTTCTACACGACGAGCACCATTTTCGATAGCTGCCAATGCGTTGGCTGTCGCCATGCCAAGATCGTCATGACAATGTGAAGAAAAAATGATTTCCTGTTCACTTTGAATATTATCGATCAAAAATTTGAATAACGCGCCGTATTCCGTTGGATTTGAATAACCAACTGTATCTGGCACATTGATGATTGTTGCTCCTGCATCGATCGCTGTTTGAACAGCTTTCAATAGAAAGTTTTTTTCTGTTCGAGTGGCATCTTCTGGTGAAAATTGAACTTTTTCAAATTTTGTTTTTGCGTAGCTGACATGCTCTTTGATCGAAGCAATCACTTCCTCTGGTGTCATCTTCAGCTTGTATTCCATATGAACGGGACTGGTTGCCAGAAATACATGGATTTGTGGATGCTTCGCATGCTGAAGTGCTTCATAGGCGCGATCGATATCTGCTTTTTGACAACGGGCTAAACCTGCAACTGTCATTGTTTCGACATTTTCTGCAATGGCTTTGACTGCTTCAAAATCACCAACTGAAGCGATCGGAAATCCCGCCTCGATCGTATCAATCCCCCATTTTTCCAATTGTTTAGCGATTTGGACTTTCTCTTTTGTGTTAAAGTTTACTCCCGGTGTCTGTTCACCATCCCTTAGTGTGGTATCAAAGAATTGGATTTTTTTCATTTTTTCATACATCCTTTCTAGGTAAGTTGATTCTTCATTTTTTATTTTTTCATTTTGTATGTTGGATATTTGGCGATGTCTGCTTGGTAAACAATCGCTGTTTCTTTAAACGAATGAAACTTCGCTCTCTTCGTTCGCCAAGTATTGCGCGACATCAGCTCTGCAAGCAGTCGCTGTGTCTTTAAACGAATGAAACTTCGCTCGATTCTCTCGCCAAGTATTGCGCATCATCAGCTCTGCAAGCAGTCGCTGTGATTTGCAATAAAAAAGCATCCCACGATATGGGATGCTTGTCATCCCGTTCATGCAATGCGAAAACAGGACTCTCAACTTCTGATAGGAAAAAGCTAACGGCTAGCTGGTTTCTACGATCAGTGTGATGAGTCCTTCACTAATAATAAGAATGTAATAGTTGTGATTTGTTTGTTCATGATTTTCAACATCCTTTATTGTCAGAATTTTTGAATAATTCAAACTATAGTGATAAAGATACAGAACTTTTTATTGAAAGTCAATAGTTTTATGAGAATTTTTTTAAGAATTCTATTTTGACTGATAGAAAACCAAAAGAACTTGATGCACCATTTAAAGGATTAGCATCAAGTTCTTTCGGTTAAATAGCGGCTAATGCTTGTTCTAAGTCTGCTAAGATATCGTCGATATGTTCAATACCGATCGATAAACGAATCAATTCTGGTGAGGTGCCGGATACTTGCAGCTCTTCTTCACTTAATTGTGAGTGTGTGGTTGAGGCTGGGTGAATGATCAGTGATTTTGCATCGCCGACATTTGCCAATAGAGAAAATAATTGAACCTGGTTGATCAAGTTTTTCCCTGCTTCTGCTCCTCCTTTTACACCAAATGTAAAAATCGATCCCGCTCCTTTAGGTAAATATTTTTCTGCCAGCTCATGGTATTGATTTTCCGCTAAACCAGGGTAATTGACCCAGGCGACTTTTGGATGATTTTTCAGAAATTCAGCTACTTTTTGTGCATTTGCTACATGACGTTCTAATCTCAATGACAACGTTTCTAGACCCAAGATTAATAAAAAGCTGTTAAAGGGAGAAATCGCTGCACCTGTATCTCTTAAAAGGGAGACCCGTAATCGAGTAATGTACGCTGCCGCGCCTACATCTTTTGTATAAGAAAGTCCATGATAGCTTGGATCTGGCTCAACTAGTTTAGGGAATTTTCCATTCGTCCAGTCAAATTTGCCAGCATCGATCACTACCCCGCCTAGTGCAACACCGTGTCCGCCAATAAATTTTGTGGCAGAGTAAACGACAATATCTGCGCCAAAATCAATGGGACGAGTAAGATAGGCTGTTGCAAAGGTATTGTCCACAATCAGCGGTAGTTGATGCTTATGGGCAAGTTCTGCGATTGCTTCTATGTCCGCGATGTTAGTGCTAGGATTGCCAATTGTTTCAACAAAGAGTGCTTTAGTATTTTCTTTAATTGCTTCTTCAAAATTGGCTAACCTATCCGGATCAACGAACGTTGTCGTAATGCCAAATTCAGGTAGCGTATGAGCGAATAAATTAAAGGTACCGCCATACAGTGTTGAAGCGGAAACGATATGATCCCCACTACTAGCAAGGTTTTGAATAGCATACGTGATTGCTGCTGTTCCTGAAGCAACAGCAACTGCACCAACTCCGCCTTCCAATTCATTTAATCGATCCTCTAAAACTGCAGTCGTGGGATTAGTGATTCGTGTATAAATATTCCCAGCCTTAGATAAGGCAAATTTTTCAGCTGCATCTTGTGTATCATCAAACGTATATGAGGTTGTTTGATAAATCGGTACCGCTCTGGAATTTGTCTCTTTATCTGGTGTATGCCCGCCATGGATTTGGATCGTTTCAAAGTGATGGTTAGATGTTGTCATTATGCTTCATTCCTTTTCTTTTTAATTTGATGGATTCTTTTTGTTTGCTGTACATGTCATCTTCTTGCATAATGACCCCCTCTTTCGTTTGAATTTCTCATTGGAAAAGCTGTTTGATTTTTGGTAGCTATTTTTTTTTTAGGAATTGGCAGAGCTTGTTGGGACAATGATGAACGAAGTGTTTCCTTGTTTGGGTACTTCACTCTTTTTGCTCACCAAGTACTGTTCAGCATCTGCTCTGGCATTTTGCCAGTCGCTGTGATTCCTAGTGAGGTTACTTCGCTCTCTCCGCTCGCCTAGTACTGTTCAGCATCTGCTCTGGCTTTTAGGCAATTGCTGTGATTCCTAGTGAGGATACTTCACTCTCTCCGCTCGCCAAGTACTGTTCAGCATCTGCTCTGACTTTTTGGTAGTCGCTGTGATTCCTGGTAAGGATACTTCGCTCTCTTCGCTCGCCAAGTACTGTTCAGCATCTGCTCTGGCAAAGCCAATCGCTGTGATTCCTAGTAAGGTTACTTCGCTCGCCAAGTACTGTTCATCATCTACTCTGGCAAAGCCAGTCGCAGTGATTCCTAGTAAGGTCACTTCGCTCTCTTCGCTCGCCAAGTACTGTTCATCATCTGCTCTGGCAAAGCCAGTCGCAGTGATTCACAGCAAATAGCCCTTCACCAGCTTTTGCTAGTAAAGGGCGATGATCGCGGTACCACCTTTATTGGAAATAATTCCATCTCGATCCAAACAACACATTTTTTATGGTTTGGTGCCTTTTTAACGGTAGCTGCCGTAAAAATCAACTTGATTTTTCCTCTCCAAGACCATCTTCAACAAATAACCATTGCTTTCTTTCACCAAATGAAAGCTCTCTAGTCTTAACAAGAATGTTGTTAAGGGAATTGTTTATTTGCTTACTCTTCTTTTCAATGAGTTTTGATATTGAACTAATATTAGAACACACTCATCGTTTTGTCAACATATTTTCATATATATTCATTTTTTCTAAAAATTTTCCATATATTAAGGGATTCTGTTTCTCTTTCTAGGCGTTTTTTATTATACTAAAAGAAATTGGAGGATGATTGAATGTCAGAGCATAATGAAAAAGTGGAATTACTTTTGTCTTATTTGTCCGAGATCCATACGAAAAGTCTATCTTTATATGATTTAGTCACTAGCCGCCCACGTCCAGAGGAATCTCGTATTCTTTTGAACATCAATGAGGTATTTACCTACTATCATAGTGTGCGCGTTTTTTATTTTAGTAATAGTGAGCTTTCTAAAGCTGCAGTTCAGCCATTTTTTACTGCTTTTGATGATTTTTATTTTGAGTTGAAACAAGTTTTCTTTCTTGAAGATGACAACAGCGCACTTCTTTATAATAAATTGTCTGCTATGAAAGATGCTTTTGAGCAGTTGACGAATGATTTTAATGTTTTATAATAGAGTAGACAACAAATAAAGAAGGTGCCGAAATGGATCAAAGCGAAGTATTAGATCGCTTGCGCGAAGAGTTGGAGATTCCATTTTTTAATGGAACGATTGAAGAACGTGAGTACACAGAAGCTGAATATCAAAAGATCAAAGCGGATCTTGTTCAGTATTTTGATGACTATGTTCGAAATGTAGAAAATTAATAGTAGTATTTAGATACGTACTTAAAAGCAGAAACAAATCGCCCATGGCTTTGTTTCTGCTTTTTATTTCAAAAAAGATATATTAAAGAAAATAATCCGATATCAAATGATAAAATAACTATCCTTTCAAAAAATCAATTCATTTATAAATATTAATCAAATAATATACGATAGAATAATTTAATTAAAACAAAAAAACCACCGGCCTAATTGACCGATGGAAAAGGAGTATTACTCAATAAGAGTAAAATGAAAAATAAAAAGGTTGTTGTTGGTATGCATTTATAATACAACATATTCTTTTTATTGTCTACTAAAAATAACATTAAAAAGAAATAAACGAAATTTCTTTTTTGTCATTCCTATAAACTTTTTTTTATTTTTTTAATAAAAGATTGCTCATTCGGGTAATCGCAAATGAAATATCATCCGTTGCTTTGTCTTGCTTTTCTTCAGATGCATTGAATAAATCAACATCAATCCCTTTTTCAGGGTCTAAAGATAAAATCATTTCATTACAGCCAGCTAGATATTCGATATATGAGCGTTCAAATTTTTTATGGATACCCATAACGCGTGCTGGTGGACGTAATTGAGATACTTTTTCCAGCATTGCTGTATATTCTTTGGTTCCATCTTGGAAAATTCGTTGAATTTCAACGATCCGTTCTGGTGCTAGTTCGGTCACTTTTCCAGCATCGATCGCTTTACGTACCTCTTCGTAATAGTCGTTCATTTTTTCGCCGACTTCTTCAGTTTCTTTTACAATATCATTGATGTTTTGCACATAATAACCTAAATTTGGTTTCACAATTTTTTCCTACTTTCTTTTGGTAATCACTTAATTTTACACTTATTCATAGGGTGCTGACAAGAAGAAACTTTAAAATGTTCGTTTTCTACTGATCACAACAAAAAAGATGAAACATTACTAAACAGTATTGTCTCATCTTTTACAATCAATCGTTTCTTATCACAAGTTGATTTCATCACTTGTATTAATGATTTTTGAAACCATTCCATAGTCTTTTGCTTCGTCAGCTGACATCCAGAAATTACGATCTGTGTCTTTAGCAATTTTTTCGTATGTTTGTCCTGTTGCAGCAGCAATCAAGCGATTGACACGTTCACGCATACGAATAATTTCTTTTGCTTCGATTTGGATTTCTGTACTTTGCCCTTGAACTCCGCCTGCTGGTTGATGGATCATATAGCGAGTATTTGGTAAGCTGTATCTATTTTTCGCTTCAGCAGCTAAATAGATCGTAATACCTGCACTGGCTACCCAGCCTGTTCCAACGACGATTACTTCAGGTTTTACAAATTTGATCATGTCATGGATCGTATCTCCTGCTTCAACATGACCGCCTTGACTATTGATAAAAATCTTGATCGGGTCATCGCCCATAGCTGCTAGTAAAAGTAATTGAGAAGTAACTTCTCTAGCTAAATCTTGATTGATTTCGCCATAAATCAAAATTGTTCGTTCTTCAAAAAGTTTTTTCATAAACGCATTTGGTTGTTGTTTTTCTTCAGTCTCTTCGTTTTCATCTAAATAGTTCATGTGTCAGATGACCTCCTTATTTTTAAAGCTTTATAGACTAGCCTTTAAAGCTAAACATCTATATTAATAATACCGTAATCTGAAAATTTGTCCACTTTTTTGACTTATTTTGACCTTATAAAACAGGCAAACCTTTTGCATCTTGCGAAAATTCCCTTTACCATTAAATTAAGAGAGCGGGACAAAACTGAAACTCCGTTTTGTTTCGCTCTCTAAACCCGAATAAACAGCGAGAAAAAAGCAGCTCCTTCGGAAATAAACCGAAATTCACAAAAATTTGAAGAGCAATTTTCGTGAATTCCTTCTTATTTCTTGGAGCTAAACGCTTTTGTCTCAGCCTCCATACAATGATGAAAGAGGAGATTCGATGACAGAAAAAGTAGCAGTATTAGTAACTGATATGGTGGAAGACGTGGAATTAACCTCTCCAAAAGAAACCTTAGAAAAAGCTGGCTATGAGGTTGTCCTTATCGAAAAAGAAGCAGATAAAAAAATTACTGGTAAAAAAGGAACATCCTTTACGATCGATGCCAGTATTGACGACGTACAGCCAAATGATTTTGTCGCTTTATTAATCCCTGGTGGCTTTTCACCCGATCAACTTCGTGCAGATCAGCGATTCGTTGATTTCACGAAATACTTTTTAGAAAATGATTTACCGCTTTTTGCGATTTGTCATGGGCCACAGCTTTTCATTCAGACTGGCTTAACCAACGGTCGGAGCATGACTTCTTATCTTACTGTCCAAGCTGATTTAGCTTATGCTGGTGCGGATGTAAAAGATGAAGCAGTTGTGATCGATCACAACCTTGTGACAAGCCGTACTCCTGATGATTTACCTGAATTTAATCAAGCGATCCTTTCACTTTTAACCGATTGATCATTTGTTTATATTCTTAAGAAAAAGCACAAGCGAGCCTCTATGAAAGAAGCTTACTTGTGCTTTTTTATTGATCAAAAAGAATAGTTAGCTTTTACCCATTCTACGTTGAACGAACTTCACGATTTCAACAATTGGAATGATCGCAAAGGATGTTCCAGCAACGATTCCCCATTGGTAGCCATCTAGAGACGTTACACTAAACAAGTCATTGAAGCCGGGAATCAAGATCGTAGCCGCCAATAATAAGAATGACACTAAAATCGCCCAGTTGAATGATTTGTTTCTGAACAAGCCTACTTTAAAGACAGACTGGTAAATTGATTTCACGTTAAATGCGTGGAACAGTTGAATCAGTCCTAGTGTCGCAAACGCCATCGTCAACGCATCACCATGTTGTAAATCATACAAGGCAGATGCAGATAAGTTCGGCATATTTGCTGCTGTATGAGCTGGGAATTCAATCGCCATTTTGTACACGATCAATGTCAAGGCACCTTGTGTGATTCCTTGATAGATCACACTGCTCAAGACACCACCAGAGAAGAAGTTCGATTTCTTTCCACGAGGCGCATGGCTCATTACATCACGTTCAGCAGGTTCTACCCCTAAAGCAATCGCAGGGAATGTATCAGTTACTAAGTTGATCCACAATAAGTGAACAGGTAGTAAGGTATCCCAAGCTAGCATTGTTGCGATAAATAGTGTTAATACTTCCCCAAGGTTGGCAGAAAGTAGATATTGAATCGTTTTTTGAATATTTGAGAAGACTTTACGTCCTTCTTCAACCGCTACGATGATTGTTGAGAAGTTATCATCTGCTAAAACCATATCAGAAGCGCCTTTTGATACTTCTGTACCAGTGATCCCCATTCCAATACCGATATCGGCGGCTTTCAGAGCTGGTGCATCATTGACACCGTCACCTGTCATGGCTACGACTTTACCTTCTTGTTGCCAAGCTTTAACGATACGGACTTTATGTTCAGGTGATACACGAGCATACACAGAATAATGTTCAACGACTTTTGCAAATGCTTCATCTGTCAATTCATTTAGCTCTGCACCAGTGATTACTGCATCGTCGTCGCCTTCTTTAATGATACCAAGACGAGCGGCAATTGCTTCTGCTGTGTCTCTATGATCCCCTGTGATCATGATTGGACGAATACCCGCTTCTTTAGCCACTTTCACGGCTTCTGCGGCTTCCTTACGTTCTGGATCGATCATACCCACAAGCCCTGCAAATACTAAGTCTTTTTCAACGACATCAGAATCCATTTCAGCAGGAACTGCATCAACGATTTTGTATGCCATTCCTAAAACACGTAGAGCTTGTTTGGCTAATTTAGTATTAGTCGTTAAAATTTCTTGACGTTGTGTGTCATCCATTGCTGGTGTTTGACCGTTTAATAAAACTTGTTTACAACGTTTTAATAATTCATCTGGTGCACCTTTGACAGCAACTAGGAATTTACCGTCTGCTAATCGGTGAACAGTTGTCATTAATTTACGGTCTGAATCAAACGGAATTTCAGCAACACGGGGTTCAGCTGCGACTTTTTCAGTTACATTGAAGTCATGATCTAAACCATATTGGACAAGCGCTGTTTCGGTTGGATCACCGATCAACGAACCGTCTTGCGCGATTTTTGTATCATTTGTATAGTTCATGATTTTTAATGCCATATTGTCCATTGCAACGGCATCTGTTGCAGGTTTAACTTCGTTATCTGTATAAAGTGCTTCAACAGTCATTTGGTTTAAAGTTAAAGTACCTGTCTTATCTGAACAGATAATATCTGTGCTACCTAATGTTTCAACTGCTGGTAATTTACGGACGATCGCATTTTTCTTCGCCATTTTTTGTGTACCTAATGCTAAAATGATTGTAACGATCGCTGGTAAGCCTTCTGGAATCGCTGCAACGGCTAATGAGATAGACGTTAATAGCATGTCGATCCATGTACGGCCATTCATCATACCAACTACAAACATCACAGCTGCAATCACCAAGATAGCGATCGTCAACATTTTACCTAATTGGTTTAAGTTTTGTTTCAATGGTGTTTCTGTTTCTTGCTCATCGGCAAGCATACCAGCGATTTTACCCACTTCTGTGTTCATTCCAGTACCGACAACGACACCTAGACCACGTCCATAGGTCACATTACTATTTGAATACGCCATATTGATTCGGTCACCAATACCGATATCTTCTGCTGTACCTTCTAAAACTGTTGCTTCTTTTTCGACTGGAACTGATTCACCTGTTAACGCAGCTTCTTCGATTTTCAAACTCGCCGCTTCTAACAAGCGCAGATCAGCAGGAACAACATCTCCAGCCTCCAGCAATACGATATCACCAGGAACGAGTTCATCACTTTTAACAGTGATTACATGTCCATCACGACGCACATTGGCATTGGGTGAGGACATTTCTTTCAGCGCCTCGATCGCTTGTTCTGCTTTTGCTTCTTGGATGACACCAAAAATCGCATTTAGTACCACTACAAGTAAAATAATGATCGAATCAACGACATCATGTGAAAAGACAGCTGAAATCACCGCTGCAAATAACAATACAATGATCATAAAATCTTTAAATTGTTCAAAGAATTTTACGATGATCGATTTCTTTTTCCCTTCATCTAATGCGTTTTCTCCGTAACTTTCTAACCTTTTTTTAGCCTCTTGATCTGACAACCCTTCTGCAGATGAATTCATCTTTTCCAGGACTGTTGCCTCTGGCTGCGTATAGAACGCCTCGGTTAATTGAACCTTCTTTTCTTCTGACATGTTCTTCCTCCTCTGTAATTTGCAGCTACTTACATCTATTTTACTTCATAAAAGCGAAACGAACACGTATTAGACCTCTAAAATGAGAGGTTAGTTCGCAGCAAAAACGAAAAAAAATAGACCTCTGTATGCTACCTAAATAGAACATACATAAGTCTCACCGTTTAAGACAACACCAGAAATTTCTTTCGGAGTTGGTGATGTTGTCGCAGCGCAAGCCGCCAGTTACTCCCTCATGAAATAATATGATGATGATCAAAGAAATCCGATCACCAAATAATTATTGCTGAAATTAATTATACCTGTTCTTTTAGTGTTTTTCAATTGAAATAGTATTGATTTTCAGAAAAATTTTCAAAAACAGGTATAATCCTTCTATTTCATCTTTATTGGAGTAACTCTTTGTATTTACGCGGCGTGTTTCCCCAAAAAGTCAAAAAATTTCGATTAAAGGTGCGAATAGACTGATAACCGCATGCTTCAGCGATTTCACTAATTTTCTTTGAAGTACTCAATAATAATGAACGAGCAAAAAGCATACGATTGTATTCCAACAAGGCATTAAAAGTCATAGAAAACTCTGCTAAGACAATTTGATCGATTTTAGCCGGACTAGAATAAAAATATTTAGCCGCAGTTTCCACTGTTATCTCTTCTTGATAATGCTGATGAATATACGTATAGATTTCGTAAGACAAACGGTTTTGAAAACGGAAGGTATTTTCTTTTCTTTTTTTGACTTTATCATTCCTCATTTCTGTTGGTGAATAGCCCGTCAAACGTTTAAATTGTTTATTAAAACTTGGGATTGACTGATAGCCGACAAAATCAGCAATATAGGAAACCTCTAATTCTTCAAAATGCAGCATCGCTATTGCGTTATTGATGCGTACCTCGCTAAGTATTTCACCAAAGGTCTTTTTTGTAAGATGCTTCAAGCTGCGATTGACCGTCTGAGCAGAAAGTTTAAATGTCTCTGCTGTTTCCTGCAACGTCAACGGTTCACGAAAATGAAAATGGATATACATGAGTATCTTTGCTGCAGCATCGCGACTATCTTTTTCTTGATTCCAATAGTGTCTCGCACTCCGTTCAAACCATACGATCACTTGATAAAGGACTGCTAATAAAGACAAATCAGACAAGCGATCTCGTTTTTCTGTTTCTTGCAGCGCCTGTTCAAAAAGGCCAGCTAAATAAGGAAATTCCTGCTCGCGACAAGTAAGGACTGGGACATCCCAATAATCAAAAAAATTCATATGTTGATCTACCGCTTGCGTAGTTAACGCAGAAAGCATTAAAACGTTTAACGATAGCTTAAAGGAAATCAGCTCTATCTCTTCGGTTATTTCACTAAAATGATAGACGTGATAAGAAAACAGCCATAAAACACTGCCTCTTTTTACTTCATATTGCTGACTATTGATCTGAACTTTTCCAGAGCCATTTTTGATCAATACAAAGTAAATCGACAAACTACTCTTTTTGGCAGTTGGTTTTGTAATACATTTTTCTTTCACCTCTATATCTCCTGCAGCTAATTCAAAGCCATAATAATCAGTACTATTATACGGTCGTTTCATTTCAGCACCTCATTGTCTATTTAAGATAAGATAATTAGTATCAGTGTCCGATAAGTTCTCTTCTTTTAGATTATACTATACTTGTACATGTGATTTATATCACAAATAATTTTTGGAGGGGATTCTCATGAGTAAAAAAGTTTTTGTGTTAGGTGGAACTGGTTTTTTAGGGTATTATACGACGGAGGAATTGCTAAGAAAAGGCTATGAAGTTGCGACCATTTCTTTACCGCCAATGCCAGCGGAGGATTTATTTTCTAGCGATGTTTCTGTCACACTAGGTGATATCAACGATATGACAGATGAAGCTATTTTAGAAATGCTCGACGGTTGTGACGGCTTTATTTATGCGGCTGGAGCGGATGAACGAATCATTCCCAAAAAGCCAGCATCCAAGTTTTTCTATGAAGCAAATGTCTTACCAACACAGCGTTTGGCTTATTTGGCAAAAGAAGCTGGCATCAAAAATTTTGTTGTCTTTGGTTCTTATTTTGCCGAATTTGCTGAACGGCTGCCTGAGTCAGGCTTAAAACAAGAAGCGTATCCAATGATGCGTTTGTTGCAAGAGCAGGTGGCTTTTGCAGAAGGTGATGGAGAAATGAATGTTACCGTTTTACGTTTGCCTTATATTTTTGGTACGATGCCTGGCAGAATGCCGCTTTGGAAAATGTTTACTGATCAGATCAAAGGCCAAGAAGTCTTCCCAGCACTTAAAGGCGGAACCGCTATGGTAACTGTCGAACAAGTTGCCGAAGCTGCCGTAGGCGCTATGGAGCATGGTCGTCACCGCAGCACCTACGCTATCGGTGATACAAATATGAACTATCAAGAATTCTATCAAATGATGGTTACAGCTTTAGGGCAGCAGACACAGGTTCCTGTTGTCTCTTATGACGATGTAAAAGGAATTTATGAAAAAATCGATGCCGATGCTGAAAAAGCTGGTTTAGAGCACGGAATTCATTCAGCAAAATCAGCTATGATGCAGGAATATGATCTCTACCTTGATCCTGAGGACACCTTTACCACCTTGAATGTGAAACGCTACGATGTCCGAGCATCGATCGAAGAGACCTTAAAAAAATGTGTAGAAGAATAATTCAATAAAAAAAGAAAAGATTTGAGGTAGAGCTCTTAAAGCTGCGACTCAGATCTTTTCTCTTTGTTATACGCTACAAAAAATAGTGCTATTTTGTTTCAGCAATTGCCATCATGGACTTTGCCCAAAAATTTTCAGCCGTTCCCTGTTCCATTCCCATAATAAATTTCTCACGAATATCAGGATAATCTTGTGCTAGATGACTGATCAACTGTTTGATTTCTTCCCGTTTCGTTTTTTTGTCTACAGGACAGGGATTGAAAATCACTGGCAGCTCTTCTCTTTTTACGAATCTGATAATGTCTTTTTCTTCGATATAAAGAAGTGGTCGAATCAAGGTGATAGCTGTTTTGGATAAATAGCTTTTCGGCTCAAAACTTGCAAGCTGACCATGAAATAGAAAATTCATAAAATACGTTTCGATCGCGTCATCCAAATGATGACCTAACGCAACCTTATTACACCCTAGTTCTTTTGCTCTGTTGTACAAGATCCCACGCCGCAATTTTGCACACAAAGAGCAGGGTGAACGTTCCTCACGAATATCAAAAACAACTTGAGCAATATTCGTAGGAACCACATCCAATGAATAGCCTAAATTCTCAACAAACGCTTGCATCGGAGTGATATCTACATCAAATCCCATCGCCAAAGTGATCGGTACAATCTCAAACTCAAAGCCCAACCGTTTTTGTTTGCTGATCATATCAAGAAAATACAATAAACTAGTGCTGTCCTTGCCCCCGCTCATACCAATGGCAACTTGGTCTCCCGGCTGGATCATGTGATGATTCAAAACCGCACGACGGATCGGATTGTAGTAAATTTGATTATCTTTCTTTTTAAAACTCATCGCTTACTCCTTTTTTGGGTTACTCCTTCGATTGATAAAAATCAGTTTTCAAGCTATATTGCTCACCTGATACAATGTCATATTGAATCATACGATACTCTTCATAAAGCTCTTCTTGAGCCTTATTCAGTTTCAACGTTTTATGCCAGTTGCTGCTTGTATAATAGAAGTTCTTTTCAAAAGCTGGCACTTGTTTTTCAAGATTGTTCAATAATTGATAAAAACCAGTCATCTTCAATCCGCTTTGCTCAAACAAGGTTGGTGAAAAGTAAAAGGGACTGGTGATGGCATCATGTTTGCTTTGCCCACTTAGCTCGCCTTGATTATCATACATTAAAAATTCAGTTTGATGCATCAATACTTCATCGTTATCTGCCTTGATTTCGTCAGAATAAATACTTGGTAAATGATCGCCCCAAAAAACAACTAACGTACGACGTTTCACCTTTTGTAATTCTTCTGTAAATTCTTTCAACGCTTCACTGCTGTATGCGATATCTTGCATGTAGCTGTCAATAGCATTTTTATTTCCCTGACTTCGTGAGGAATATTCCATCGCTGTATATTTATCACTGTATGGCATATGCGTCTGCATCGTCACCAAGTGAACAAACTGCGGCTGTTGCTCCTCTTTTAAGAGATCTAACACTTCTTTATACGCAGATTGATCTGAGATATAGGGATTATTTTGCAGCTTATCCTTATAGGTCATCGTGTCTTCACTAATAAATTGATCAAATCCCAACACTTTATAAACATCTTTACGTTTATACATCGATGTATTATATGGATGGATTGCCGTTGCTTGATATTCTTGTTCCTTCAAAAGAGAGACGATCGATGGCATTTCTGTCATCTTAGGAACCAGCATCGTATAAGGTGTTGTCATTTGCGGATTGAACAATTCCATAGAAAAACTGGTTAATGCTTCGAATTCAATATTGGCTGTTCCGCCGCCATAATTTTGTGAAAGCATTTGTCCGCTATACGTTTTGTCTGCAATTTCATAATAGTCTTTCAAGGGATTTTTATTTGCGGTCACGCCAGCTAAATGTTGCGGATTAGAGAAACTCTCACTCATCACAAAAACAATATTCGGTTGTTCATCCGCTGAGCTTGTTGCTTTATTTGCCTGCTTGGTATATTTTTCTGTGATCGATTCAATCGTCTTTTTAGAATAATTGTCCGGTTCATCCATTGCCTCGACTTTTAGGTTAAACAAAAATCCGCCCACAAATCCAGTATTATAATAATTCATTTTTTGACTATAAGGAATCCAAAGTGCTGTTTTGTCATACTCTTTACGAAGTAAATTCGTTGGTTTATTGAAATCACTAATGTACAACAGTAAGCCAGCCGTTATAATCAAACCAGCAACTCGAATGATCTGCATTTTTTTTGATAGTAGGCGACTTTTGTAAATCGCTCGTCCAAAGAAGAATAATCCAACCAATGCAACAAGTAAAATTGCTATAAATGGCCACGTACCGATCATTTCTCTAAGCAAGCCAAACTCTGTGACCATTTTTAGATCATCTGGATAAATCGGTTCTGTTCGATAAAACATTTTTTGATAATCTGCAAAGCCTACGATTGCGATCGTTATCGCGTAAAGAAGGCTTCCCAGCAATACTGATCCTGCCAAACTGATCAGAAAAAGTAAAAACACTAGTAGCACAAGACTCCCTAATATAAATTTTTCCGTATGCCATGAAAAGGCAAACTTCAACATTAAATCCGTTGATAACATATTTTGACACCACTGCAAATATAAATGGCTGCTAACGACTAACGCGATCAGCCCGATAATGATCAATGGGTATCGAATCGATTTTTTCTTGAATACTTTTAATTTTTCCTTCACGATACTCTCCCTTTTCTTTTCCTAAACACACTCCTTCATATTTTATGCTTAGACTAAAAAAAAGTAAAGCATCCTTTCCAGAATACTTTACTAACTAATAAAGGAACGTTATTTCCTTGCCGCTTGAAAGATCTGTTCAATCAATGTCATGACTGCTCTGACCTCGTCATTTTTAACGACCGGTTCTGCTTGTTCCCGCACAACCTGATAAAAATTTTTATAAAATGGCCCATATTCCGCATGCCCTTGCGGCAGCGCTACAGTCTTGGTCGCTTCTCCTGAAGGCGGCGCCATTGTTTTAGTCAAGCCCACGCCTGCCTGAATCGGTTTCGGTGCCTGAATCTCTTTTTCACCGGACTCGATGACCATCTCTCCAGATAAATCCCAATCCTGAATGATTGCTGTTCCCTGTGTTCCCTTTAAATACCAGCGCGGTAGCTTGGTATAATTAGTCGTTCCGACTTCAACAATCGCTCTAAGCCCATTTTCAAAAGTGATATAGGCTATAAAGCCATCATCTACTTCATCTCCAAGAATATAGCTTAAATCAGCGAAAACGTCTTTGACTGGACTATCTACTAAAAATAATAATTGATCTAGTAAATGAACACCCCAGTCCAACAGCATTCCTCCGCCGTGTTTTTGTTGATGCCGCCAATCTCCTGGGATTCCATTTGCACCTTGAACTCGGGTTTCAATTTGAAATAAATCACCGATTTGTTGATTTTTGTAGAGTTCTCGAGTGATCAAAAAATCTGGGTCCCAGCGTCGGTTTTGATGAACCATAAATGTTTTATTTGTTTCTTTAGCAACCTTTAGAATCTCATCTAGCTCTTGAACATTCATTGCAACCGGTTTTTCACAGACAACGTGTTTTCTTGCCTGTAACGCTTGAATAGCCAAATCTTTATGTGAATCATTTGGTGTGGCGATCAGTATTGCTTCGATTGCTTCATCTGTCAGTACTTCTTCTAATGAGCGGTAAATTTTATGATCATGCTGGCTGGAAATTTTTTGGCGTTCACCGCAAATGTCATAGGTTCCAACAACATGGATTCGTTCGTTTTCATTCGGCATAATGTTGTGGACATGGTATGACCCCATACCGCCATAGCCGATTACGGCAAAATTGATTGCTGTCATTTTTCGAGTCCTTTCTATAGTAAAGTGTTCATAATTTGGAATAGTGGAAAATGGATCAGACATAGTCGTGATTTGCTCTTTGATGTCTAGCCTTGCTGTGAACCACGAGAAACGAAATGAGTCAATGGTGAACAGTACAAGTCGACTATTAGAAGCCTTACTTTCTTAATTAAGCCCACCACATTTCTGCTGGTTGTTCTTTGATCATGATACTTTTCAGATTAGTGATTGCTCTGTTTAGCCCTTCTTCTGTAGACATAATCGGATCTTCATGTTCGATGCTTAAAACATAGTCATAGCCATAAATTCTCAATGCGCTGATGATATCTGACCAGACTTTTAGATCATGACCGCAACCTACTGAACGGAAGGTCCAAGAACGAGTTTTTACATTTCCATACGGCTGCATATCAGTCAAACCGTACATGTTGATATTCTCTTGATCCAAATACGTATCTTTCGCATGGAAATGATGAATCGCATCTGCTTCACCTAGAATTTTTACTGCCGCAACAGGGTCGATCCCTTGCCACCACAGATGACTTGGATCTAAATTACAGCCGATCGCTTTTCCAGTTGCCTCTCGAAGTTTCAGCATTGTATACGGTGTATGACATAAGAACCCGCCGTGCAGTTCGATCCCGATTTTCACCCCGGCAGCTTCCGCAATCGTATTGATATTTTTCCAATAGGGAATCAATTTTTTCTCCCATTGATAGTTGTAATTATCATCATATTCCGTCGGCCATGGTAAAACAGGCCAGTTGACTTGAGTATCGGTTGGATTTCCGCCAGACACCCCAGAAAAGCCATTGACGACTGAGACATTCATTAACGATGCCAATTTGATCGTTTTTTGCACTAATTCATCTGCTTCCTGCGCTGTTTCTTTTACAGGCGAAATAGGATTGTTATGGCAGCTCAATGCACTGATTGTTAATCCTTTGTCTGCAAGTTTCGCTAAATAGTCTTTTCTAGCCTCTGAACTGGCTAATAATTTATCAATATCTAAATGAGCATTTCCAGGAGAACCGCCTGTACCGATTTCAACGGTTTCTAAACCTGCTTTTGAGACAGTATCGATCATTTCTTCAAAGCTTAAATTGTTGAATAAAGGAGTAAATACACCTAGTTTCATTTGTCATTTCCTTTCTTGTTCATAATTGTTTCTAATGGTTCGTGATGCCCATACTTAGGATAGGCATTTCGTGTCGGCTGACACCAGCGGACACCGTTTTTGATGACTTTTTGCACCTCTTTATTGTAATAAGAAGGATATGTTTCATGCCCCGGTTGGAAGTAGAAAATTTTTCCATTGCCTCGATGATAGGTACAACCACTGCGGAAAACTTCTCCGCCAGGATACCAGCTGATAAAAATCAATTCATCAGGGGCAGGTATATCAAAATGCTCACCGTACATTTCTTCTTTTTCCAGCTCAATATACTCTCCGATTCCTTCAACAATCGGGTGACTAGGAGCAACTGTCCAGATACGACAATGCTCTTGTGCTTCCCGCCATTTTAAATCGCAAGATGTCCCCATTAGTTTCATGAAGATTTTTGACATATGACCTGAATGAAGGACGACTAAGCCCATTCCTTCTAAAACACATTGATGGACACGCTGAACAACTTCATCAGATACTTCTTGATGCGCAACATGCCCCCACCAAATCAACACATCGGTATTGGCTAAAACCTCTTCCGTCAAGCCATGCTCCGGCTCGTCTAGAGTTGCTGTTCGAACAGAAAAGTCTTCTTTTAAGAATTGGGCTATCTGTTGATGAATCCCGTCTGGATAAACCTTTTTTACGTCTTCATCCGTTTTCTCATGGCGAAATTCGTTCCAAACTGTAACTTGAATCATTATTTTTCCTCCCTAATTTAAAAGCGTATCGGGCTCGTTTAGTCTCGACTGAAAAATAGGAAATTATAACTGAGACGCTTTTTGCCTCATTCATCATTTATCTTTTTTCCGAGACCTTCAATCCTTAGAGCTTTAGCTCTTAGGAATTGATGTGATCGAAGCAAAGCGTAGTACTAGCCCATGAAGCTAGATAATTTAAAAGCTGAATGGGCCGTTTAGCATTGACGAAAAATAGGAAAACATGACTGTGACGTTTTTTGTCACATTCATGTTTTATCTTTTTTCCGAGATGCTGGCTCGTGAAGCTAGATAATCTTGATTTAATTGAAAAATACAGGCTGATTTGTCTCTGATGCTTTATAAATCGCTTCAAGAATTTCGGTTACGACTAATGCCTGTTCTGGTTTAACGACAGGTTCTGTATCATTGATAATTGCATTGATCCATGATTGTGCTTCTAAAACTTCTGGCTTATCACCCGCACCGTCATAAAAATCAACGCCGCCAGGTTCTAATTCGATTTTCTTCTCGAAAAGCGTGCTGTGATCTTCTCCATTAATGGTCAACCCCTCGTTCATATCCGCTCCACCTTTTGTCCCGTGCAACGTTGTTTTTGCTTCTTTTACATCTAAGCTATTTAATGCCCAGCTCGATTCTAAAAAGATTGTTGCGCCATTTTCCATCATGATAAAGCCAAAAGCAGAATCCTCAACGGTAAATTTTTCAGGATCCCAAGCGCCCCAAGCATTCGCTGCATTTTCCGTTTCAGCTAATTTATGATACGCTTTCCCGACGACATATTTTGGTTTATAATTGTCCATCATCCACAAGGTCAGATCTAACGCATGTGTTCCAATATCGATCAGCGGTCCGCCGCCTTGTGCTTCTTCATCAAGAAACACACCCCAAGTCGGCACCGCACGACGACGAATAGCATGGGCTTTAGCAAAATAAATATCTCCTAGCTCTCCTTCTTCACAAACTTCATGTAAATAAGTAGAATCTTTGCGGAAACGATTTTGATAACCAATCGTTAATTTTTTTCCTGTTTTCTCTGCTGCTTCGATCATGCGACGTGCTTCAGCAGATGTTTTTGCCATTGGCTTTTCACACATCACATGACAATCTGCCTCCATTGCTGCAATCGATAATTCTGCATGGGTGCTGTTCGGGGTACAAACATGAACAACATCAAGTGCCATCTCTTCAAGCATATCCTGATAATTAGTAAATACTTTAGCGGTCAACGATCCATAATGCATTTTCGCCTCTTCCGCTCTTTCACTGATCAAGTCACAAAACGCAACTAACTCTACTTCCTGCACCTGCGCAAGTGCCGGCAAATGTTTGCCATTCGCAATACCACCACAACCAATAATTCCAACTTTCAACGTCATCAAAAACCCTCCAATAATCTGCATTTATTATTTCGTGGATAATAAAGCGGTTCCACTTCTACACATTTACTATACAAAACTTTGAAAAAGCTTTCTTCCTAGATTTCGGTTGAAAAATTCCTGGATATTGCTGTGAATCACTACGACTGGCTTCGCCAGAGTAGATGATGAACAGTACAAGGCGATTAAAAGGAGCGTTGTCTCCTTACTCACGAAACACTACGACTGGCTCCGCCAGAGTAGATGATGAACAGTACAAGGCGACTATTAGGAGCGTTGTCTCCTTACTCCTGAATCACTATGATTGGCTACAAAGTAGACAGAATAGATGTTGAACAGTACTTGGCGACCAAAGGGAGCGAAGTTTCATTACTTGTGAATCACCAAACGCCTTATTCCAAACTGACGTTACACAGTTCTTAACAACCAAAGGGAGCGAAGTCTCATCACTTGTGAATCACCAAACGTCTTATTCCAAACTGATCTTAAACAGTTCTTAACAAGCAACGGAAAGAAGTTTCTATCACTCAAAATTAGTCACACCATAGAAATAGAAACGGAGAAGCCTAAATTAAAAAAACTTTACAAGCCTAATAACCTCAACAAAAACAAAAAAGCCCTTCCCTTCTATAATAAAAAGGAAGAACTTTATTTTCTCATTCGATTAATCACACACTCAACCAACATTACCAGAAACCATCACTCGATGTCTTTGCTCCCGTTTATATTGTTGAATGATTTTTAACGCTCGTTTTCTTGTTTTTCTATTTCTACACTTCAATCGTCTCCGTGCACTTGAAAGATCCTGTTTCTCCATCAAATCACCTCTTTGCATCTATTTGTCGGTTACTTTTTATAACTACCAGCTTGCTTTGTGTACACCTGGTATCTGTCCTTGATGTGCCAATGTTCTAAAATTGATGCGGGACATACCAAATTTACGCATATAGGCTCTTGGTCGTCCGTCGATCAAATCACGGTTTTTCAAGCGATTCGGATTAGAATCTTTAGGCAATTTTGCCAATGCTTCATAATCTTTATTTGCTTTTAATTCAATGCGTTGTTCCGCGTATTTTTCAATCAACGCTTGTTGATGTTTCGCTTTGGCAATCTTTGATTTTTTCGCCATTCTTTTTTCACCTCTTTTTAAATCGTAATCATTACTGTTTAATAGAGATAAGAATAACATCAAATAAAACAAAACACAAGTTTTTATGTAAAAAAACTTACCGACACATTTACAAGACTTGGTGTTCCCTAAAGAAAATGTTCTACCTGTCTAGCTAAACATCGATTTAATAACGCTTATGTTCGCTTTTTATTTATTACTTTTTAATATTCAACATGTACCCTTTAGATCGAACTGTTTTTATTAAACCAGGATTGGTTGTGCTAATTTCAATTTTATTACGTAAATGAAAGATAATATTCGCAATTCGGTAATTTTTATCTTCAATATTCTTTTCACTATTCCATAGTTCTTTTTTTAATTCCTCATAAGTAATTGTTTGACCAGCATTATTATATAAAATCTCTAGCGCTTTATATTCTTTTTTAGTTAAAGAAACCTCTGTTTCTCCATCTATTAATGCACCTATATTTCTAGGCACTAGTTCTATTACTTTACTCGAAGTGATGTCCGATATTGTCGTTGTCAACTGATTACTTTTATCAGAATAATGAGTGAGTAGATTAGTCAAGGTATAAAAGAGTTCTTCGGACTCCATTTTCACAGGGAAACATGCTTGTACACCTAATTGCAGATAAATAATATTTGAATAAGAATCGTTGGTTGCGGATAATAAGTATATTGGTACTGCTACATTTTTTTTTAATTCTAACAGCCAATGACACGTTACCGACATTGTATCTTCGAAAATAACGATTGCATCCAATTTTTTATGATCTTTAACTTGTTCATTTATATTAATGATTGAAAGATGCCAACCCTTTTTAGACAAAAAGTTTAAATGTCTATTTTTTCCTAACTCTTTCATTGTCAAATATCCAATTTCAAACATTGTTACCCTCCATATTTCCGTAATATGCTTTTTCAAGCCTATAATATTTTTTACTATCATTTTTCAACCTGCTTGTAACACCTCTAATACCTATGTTCCATTTAAACTATCAAGTTATTGTTATTTCAAACCTTAGCAACTAACAATATTTACTGTAATTTTTATACGAAATGTGTTCATTTATTGATGTTTAGAGCTACTTGATTATAAAGCTTGTTTGAGAGTATCTAGTATAAGCAAGCCAAAACCTCCCATTTTAGTTGAGGCAATTGGCTTGCTCTTTAAACTATTTCATCACTATTTATCTTATAGAAAAGCTTCGCTCCACACTTTAAATTTATCAAAAAAAATGTTATTAAAGCTAAAGCTTCTGGTACATTTTCTTTTAGCGAAACGATTACTCACTTGGTCCGTCTACAATTTGCCATTCAAGTGTACCAGCATAGACATCTTTATAATTATGTCTATTTGTTTGTTTATAAAAGAGTCCATTTTGAGCATCCCAATCGTTGGAGATGTTAATGGTTCCTGCAATGGGATCACTATTGCCACTAGCTATTGTTTTAAAACTATCTATAATCGGTATGTCAATTGTCGAACCTGTTTTAGTTTTATAAGAATAGTTTCCTAATAGAGTTTTTGTTCGGCTCTTAAGCTCACTCGGTTTGACTTTCAACTGCCATTTTCCATCGATCCGATTATCAAAAATACTTAAATCATCAGCTCCAGAGATACTTAACACTTGGTCTGTAAAATCATCTAATTTCATATTTAGTGTAAATGCTTTGGGGAATTTTTCTAGTTTATATTCTCGAACCATTCCTTCAATAGTAAATACATTATTTGGATTATTCACAGCATCATCTAGAATCACTTTAAAGTTATCACCAATGTTTGTAGTAATTTCTACTGCTGGATTTGCGGGGCCATCATAGAGTACCAAACCAGTATTTTGATTCACAATTTTAAACGTGTGACCTGCATAAAGGTCTACTCGCGCATTCGTTGAGTTTTTAATGTGTAAATCAAAATATCCACTATTCTTAGAATCAAAAGGTTTAATTTTCATTCCATTGCTTGTAGCAACGAAATTAGAAATTCCTGAAAGCTTTAAAGAAGCGGTTGATGTAACAAATGAATTTCTCCGTTGTGCATCCGTTGAATTCGCCATAAAAGTTGGAATTCCATCAGTGTTAACCGTCAATTGTGAATCACGTATATCAAAATTAGTAAACGTTTGTTTAAATTCTGGTAGGCTCCCAACGAGCATATTTCCACCAATCTGTAATTGAACAAGTTTAGGCAAGTTATTTAACCCAACTGGAAGTGTACCTGTTAATCCGACATTTTTCTCTAAATCTAACAATGTAAGTTCTTTTAAATTGGTTATAGTATTTGGGATCGATCCAGTAAATATATTACCGTTAATTTGAAGTTTTGTTAATTTTGTCAAATTCCCAAGTTCAGGAGGCAACTGTCCTTCCAATTTTGTTGATCTCAAACTTAATTCAGTTAAGTTTTGTAGTGCATCGATCCGAGGTGGAATGTGTTGTCCAGTATATCCTAGCCAAGCAGGTGCCAAAGAAATTGCAGTAATTTTTTGCAAATCTTTCATATAAACATCCTTACCAATTTGCTTTGGTTTTAGTTGATTGTTTATTTCATTGATCAGCCATTCCTCATTGTCAAAGTATTCTGGCATTATAGGATTATTTACAACAGTGATCGGTACAGTAACAACGAATGTCATACTGGGATTATTTTTACTGCTCAATGTAACCTTAAGCGTATCACTTCCCAACGTTCTAAACACTTTTTTTTCTACATTAAACAGAACCACATCATCTGGAGTAGAACTATAGACATTTTTCACTAAATTTATTGGATCCAATGATGTACTGTCTGTATCTTGCTCGACTTCAGTTGGAACAGGTTCTCCTGTTAAGAACGGTGTGATCATTGCTATAGCGCTATTTGAACCTGATTTTTTTCTCACTGTCCCCACGACTCGCTCATTATAAGTTGACATAGGTATTTCATATTTTTTTGTGGTCGCATTATAATGATTTTTCAAATTTTCCAGATTAAATGACTTTAATTTTAGTTTAATCGTGATATAGTTCCCTTTAAGAAATATCAAGTCATTTTTTGTTAAAGACAGTTTGAATTTTTTAGTCCCACTGTTTGGTGATTCATTCACACTAGTCAAAGTAACATCTAACTGTTTTGTTACATCCTTTCCCTCTTGGTCTAAAATAGAAAATGAACTTTCTTTCAAATCTTTGATACTATTCTCAGTATCGTCTAAAAATATATCTAACTGATCAGGATAATAAGTATCAAATGTTAATGGAAGTGATTGAATCACTTCAAAATTTGCTGAAAATTCTGGTGGTGAATTAGGCGAATCAAATCCGTAAATCAATGGAGTATTATACTCAGGAGTAAAAGGTATTTTAGACGTTCTCTGAAAAATACTTAGAGCTGAGCTCTGTCCCACAGTTGTTTCTCCCGGCTGATACCCCGATTCCACTTGACGTATAGAAATGGCTTGTTCATTCCCTACAATTACATGTCCATTAAGACTAATACCACTTGAAGCAACTAATAGCTCATCAGTAGCTCTATATGAAAAATTCGTATTTTCATAATTCGAAGTATCAAAGGTTAATCTAGTTATATCTTTCGTATTTATTGAACCTACAGCTGATACATGACGATTCGTATAATTAATTGGAAAGTCAAAATATGCCGGAGTAGTTATACCTTCAATAGTCGCTTTATCTGTATAAACAGGTCTAAATTTTAAAATGTTTTTATTGTTAAGAGGCCCGCCAGTCATTGAGTCAATCTTCGGCAATTTCCAATAAAAATTTTGAGTGCTTTCCTCAAAAAAAAGTGCATAAAGATTTCTGTCACTAGGAACTTCACGGGCCTCAGACGTTATCTCCAGACCAACCTCTCGATTTTCTAAAGTGCCTAATCCCCTCAAGATGATCCTATCACCATAGGAAAGAGGATACCTATAATAAGTATCAGTGGGTCTATCTTTCCTAATGAAGTCAATACTTCCACCGGGTTTATGAATCTCGATAGACTTAGCAAATTGCTCATTTGATCCACGTTGTTCAAGAATAACATATGGGCGATCTATCGGAAGAGGTTTACCAGAAATTATCGTTCCATTTTTATCAAATTTCAACAAATAATCACTATCAGTAGCTGCTTCGGCTTTCAGATTAAACATAAAAAGTATACTTAGTATTAAGAACACAAGAAAATAATTTTCCTTTTTCCTCATGATTGCATCCCTCCTCTATTGTTTTTTGCGCCACAAAAGAATAATGATAATAACCAACATCAGAAACACCACAGCACCTATTACAATCATGATAATCAACATCTTATTATTTGACTGCTCCACAAGTTCAACTGCTTCAGCATTAAATTGTTTTGCTTCTTCATTTGTTATATTAAAACGTTTCGTAAAATTCCATTTTCCTTGCTTTGAAGTTGCAGCAAGCGTTATTTCATAGTTTCCTGACTCAATTTCTTGATTCTCTAAAGAAATCGGTAAATCAAAATTTGAATTTGGTGCCATAGCGATATCGGATTGCTCAAATTTAAATAAACCGTCTTTGGAACCAATCTTACGAATACTTCCCTTAACGTTTAAAGCAGAGAGAAATGTCGGTTCAGTATTCTGTATATTAGCCGTAATCGCTGTTCTATAATTAAATAACGAGGCCTTCACATCGTTTAGTTTCAACTTAGGTTTAACTTCAGTAGTACTTTCCCTTATCTGAATTCCTAATACAAATGAAAATAAATTTTTAATTTGAACTTCTTCATCCGTCGATTTTTCTTTTGCCGCTTTTTCATTTGACTGCTCATAAATATTGAAGCCACCAACTATTTTTCCAGAAAAGGCTTTTTGAGGGACTTTTAATGTAAAGGTCACTTTCTTAGTAGCTAGTGGATCAATCGTTACAGCTTGCTTTTCTGAGAGCAATTTAGTAATAGGATAGGTTAAAGTCGAATCATATTTTTTAGGTTGAACACTATACTCTAATTCTCCATTTTGATTGGTTGTCGCAACTTTAGGTTCAACATATAACTTCAGTGTTTCTTTGCTGGTATTTTTGATTTCTAATTCTAACTCTTGAGTTGCTCCTGGTTTAACTAATAAATCAAAATAGGTTTTTTCCTTATCTATTTGATTTTCTGGAATCGTCGCTTTCACCGAGTAAGCCATACCTGCAGCATGACTATCTACAGGCATAAAAAAAATCAAACAAATCGCTGAAACGATCAAGCTATATTTCACTAAATTAATATACTTCATTTAACATTCTCCATTTACTAAATTTTACTCAGACGGAACATCATTTAATAACCAAGTTATCGCTGCTTTATATTCTGTATCTGGTCTTGCAGTTCTTGGTAATATCGCTATTTTTATATTTTCATTTACTCCCTTTTTTCGTTGCCATCTTGAAGCCCAAATTCCTTGCCCAGAATCTTTTTCTGCACTAAATATTTTCTTGAAATTACTATTAAGTGTTACACCATAGCTTTTAGGCGGAGTAGCATACTCTGATTTGTATCCCTCTACTACGCCGTTTTCTAATGTAAATTCAGCTCCAGTCAATACATAACTTTTAGGATCTTCAAGCGTTGGTTGTGAAACAAAATTAGATATTTTAGCAGATAAAGTCCAGCCGCTTAAGTTACCTCTTAAGTCAGATACCTGAATATATGGATTAGAGTTTGCGGCATATTCCAACTGATATAATCCACTTGGAACGATACTATTGAATGTAAAATTAGGGACTCTGTCAATTTTTAACAAACCGCTATTCCCTTCTCCATCATTTTCTGGATCTTCGGGATCTTTACCGAATTTGGGAGGAATTGTTTCTTCACTGCCTTCGATAATCGTCGTATTAATATCTGATCCTAGTGCATTGGTCAGTATCGTATTCGCTAAAGATTCTTCGCCCCAACAAAAAGTAATCAAAAGCAAACCGGCCAAAGCTACTCCACCCCTTTTTAATATACTCATTATCGACCCTCCTTTTTACTCACTCACCGAACAATTATGCTTCTGGTGTATTTGTCAACGTCCAAGTTAATTTACCAGTATAACTCGCTGCTCGAGCAGTATTTGGTATAGATAATTGAACCCCAGTTGTACGTTCAGGATTACTATTTTGTGCACCATTTCGCTCAAAAATATTAGTATAGCGCCCCATACCTTTTCCAACATCGGCTTTAAACACAGTCTTAGACGCATCTTTTGTTAATGTCACAGGAACTCCTAGCGCTTGATCAGTAACAACTTGACGGCCGGAAACAACCTCTTTCGTTGGAATTTGTAAAACCCAACCCTTCAGCTCTTCCTTTTGACCTGTTGTCATTGCTAACGGCTCTGTCATTGCAACTTTTACATTCCAACCTGTTCCATCACCAGTTACATCAACCACCTCTATTCCTGAATCATAACCGGTTGCTAAAGTTGCTGATCTTGTTTTACCAATAGGGATACTAGGGTATTTAAAATCAGAAACTGCTTTAATTACAAAGGGGCCTTCATTGGGTTCTTTATCTGAAATATTTTCCTCTGTCGGTCCTTCTCCAGCCCCAGCAGAAACTGTGACATCTACAGTTGATGTTGGATCAATAGCATGCCCTACATTTGGCAACATTACAGAACCTAACGCTATACTTAGAACTAAAACACTTATTTTTTGCTTTTTCATTTTCAATTCCTCTATTCTTTTTATATTTTGTTCAGCAGTTTACTACGATAACTTCCTCAAAGTTACTTTTTTTACTTAATAGTTACCTACGATAATTTCAGTTTAAATCGTGTCGTTCAATGTCCAAGTCACATTACCTGTAAATTCTTGTCCACTTAATTTACCTTGAGCTGCAACAGCTAATCTAACGTTTTTAATTTCAGAAGCAAATCCGCCTTTTCCAGCATCTTGTTTCCCTTCTAAAACTTTAACAGAGCCTCCGCCAGCAATAAGTTGTACGTCTTTGTTACCTGTAACTTTTGCATCTACGCCAGTTAAAGCAGTTAATTCACTTTCACCTGGTACAGGGATGTACATTGGTAAGTTTCCGTCTGCATCTCTAGCAGGCTCAACGAAAGATGAAACTGCACTAGAATCAAATCTCAATGTTGCTTGTAATTCTTTATTTTCAGTATTTGTTGTGTCTGTATTTTTCAATGCGCTCATTTTAGCTTCAACATTCCAGTCAGTTGTCACTGTATCTCTGTCTTCAAAAACAGATAAATATTGTTTTGTCGCACCTTTTTGTTGCTCATATGTTGCACTACTGTTATTGGCAGCTTTTGCAGTACCAAATGAGAATTGTGTTGGTTTTGCATTAAGGCTTAAAGCATCACCAAATGGTCCAGGTATAAGTGTAGTATCATCATCTGTTTCGAATTTGATACCTACATCTGTAGACGCTTCTTTCTCAGATGCTTCTGATGCCATTGGCGCTAAAATAGCTGCACATGATAAACCTAAAACTAATGTACCTAAAACTTTTTTATTCATAATTTTCTCCTAACAATTCTTTTTATTTTTACCTTTGAGGAAATTATCGTAGTAAACTGTTGAACAAAATTAAAAAATACGATTATATCTAATTCAACTCAAACAAATTAAGTTGATTCTGTATATAAATAAATAGATAAATCATCATACTAAAACATACTATTGAGATAACTAGTAATAACCAGTTCACTAATATTTTCTTTTTTTTCAATTTTAGCTTTTTCACTAATATGTTATCTCTATTAAGAGAGTACAAAAACAAGCCTAGTGAAACTATCCCACACGCGCCTAGTATATATAACCATATATATACATTCATAATAATGACTCTCCTTTATACAAATAAATCCTACCTTTTTCTATTGATCACTTTTGATCGAGATCCGATTTTTTATCTAAAATAAATACGAAGACAGTTGCAATTAGAATCATCATGCCTACCAGAAGTGACAGGTTTTTGATGAGTTCGCCTGTATTAGGTAAATTGAGCTTCTTAATCTTTGCCTCATTGCCATCTTTGGGTTTTGGTGTATTATCTTTTGGTGTAGGCTCATCACTACTGTCTATTGTTTTTTCAAATTGGATGCCCACTTCACTTTTGTCCAAATCCTCAGCCAATACGTTTACTGATGAGAGATGAATCATACTGACAAAAAGAACTAACCCAGTAAAAAATATTTTTATATATTTACTAGTCTCCTTATACACAACAATCATTCCCTTTTCTTATTTTTTTTACGCTTAGCAATATCCCCTTTTTCCTTCCTTTTTCTTGCTTTTTTTGCTCTTCTTCTTTTCATTCGTTCTTTAAGAATTTGTTTCCACCGTGCATTTCTAATAATAAGGGCAGTCGTTACTCCAATAATGAAAAGGATTGTCGCTACAACAACAAATGGTAACCATTTTGGTGATTCTAGTTTAAAGACTGTCTCTTCATTCAGTTTTTTTGCATATCCTTCGGAAATAGTAAACTCACTTTGCCATTTCCACTCGTCCTGTTCATTCTTGGCTGTCATATCAACAACATAATCACCAGCCTTAATGTCTTCTGCACCCCAATCTATTAAAAAATCATAGGTACTGTTAGGCGCCATTCTTGCATTGGTAACAGCTTGTCTTTTTAACACATTCGATGAACCCTTTTTTTTGACCGTCGCTTCAATATTTAAGTTATCTGCTATTTTAGGATCTGAGTTATGTATAACTGCTGAAATTTGCTTGCGTCCTAATGTCAAATCTGCCTTTGTAGAAATTAAATCTAAATTTTTTGCATCATCATACTCTTCATTTGTCTCACTAGTAATTAGACCGATTCGATATTGAAAGGCATTTTCAACCATTGATTTTTTCTTAGCGCTATCTTCTTCCTCAGCAAGATTAAATACAATCGCGCCTAACTTGATTCCTTCATATGAATCATTTGTTGGCGTTACAACGATATCAACTGTTTTTTCTTCAAAGTTTTCTAAGGTAATTTCTGGTTGTGACACTTTCGCAATTTCTGTAATCGGATTTTTTAAGGTTTCATCCACGTCTTTTATCAAAGGATCGTATTCAATATTTCCACCGATCCCTGTTGTTCCATTTAATAAAGATACTCGAACTTTGATTGGTTCTTCTACTGCAGCTTTTACTTTCACATGTAACACCTGTGACTCGTTCGGCTTTGTCTCAATAACAAAATAAGTTTTATTCGTTTCAATTTGAGTATCTGGTCGAATAGCTTGGACGCTGAACTCTAATGGTTGGTCTTTGTCCTCTTTTGCTATTGCTTGAACAGGAGAAATGCAAATGGCCGCAAAAGCTAGTATAATTAATTTGTGATACTTTACAATTTTCGTTTGCCGATCGATCATTTTAACTACCTCTCTAATTTAAATGCTAATTTTTATCATTATTATCAAAAAAATATTTTTAATAGTAATGATTTTTACAACTTATTACTGCACTTATCTTACAGTTATTCCTCATTCAAGAAAACAACAAGCAAGCGCTTTCAAATTACATTTAACTTTTTCATTTATTAATTTTATTTTTACCTCATAGAAAAAATGACATCTAAGCGCTTTCAAATTACAACCATCTCTATTTTTATTTTTAATTTATCTAAATCTTTATTTTTTTATTGGATTATCCTAGAATAGATTTATAATTGTTTTTTTTTATTTTTTTGAAAGGAGGAAAAAGATGATTAAGAATGCCACAATTTATGTAGTTGAGGATAATAATCTATATAGAAAAAAGATTATCTCCTATCTTCAGAACTATCATTCAGAATCGTTTACTTATGTAATATCTCCTTTGGATAATCATTTACTCTTTATGGAAGATATTCAAACACTAACCATTTCTGATAATGATGTTTTCTTTTTAGATATCGATTTAAAAACACAATATTCAGGTATCGACGTAGCCAAAAAGATTCGAGAACGCAATGATAAATGTCCGATTATTTTCTTGACAAATTTCGAAGATAAAGCCATTTCCATCATTAATAGTGAAATTTTCCCTCTTGGCTATCTCGTTAAAAATCCTATCGATTCAACTGAGCTAAAAACTACGATTGAAAATGTCCTTATGAAAGTTGAAAGTTTGACTAAGTCAACCTGGAGGCAAGATCAAGATATCACCACTTTTATGAATGGTTACGAATCAATTTATATCAATTGTAAAGATATCTTATACATTGAATCATTAAAAGGATTAAAAAGTCGGGTTTTAGTCAAAACTGTCGAAGAAGAATTGATCATAGAAGGAAAAATCGGCAAAATGAAAAGTAATTTAAAACAACCTTACTTATTTTCATCGCTTCAATCTTACATAGTCAATCTTGAAAACATCTCATCAATTAATCGAAAAAATGGCACAATTACATTCTTAGGAGAGCATGAACTTTTTGTGGGAACCAGAATCATTGATAAAGTGAAAAAAGGGTTAAAGGAGTATCAATATGCTAGATAGACCTTTTTTCATTTCACTGCTTGCTTTAAATTTTTTGCAGTTTCTATGGTTGTTCTCCTATAAAAAAGTATTGTCCCTTCGCGAGACAATACTCATGACCATTATTTTAGTTGTTCAATTTCTAGTTGGTTTTCTTACAGATGATCACTTAGTTATTTTGTTATTAATTCCCTTATTTATTTTGCAGTTTTTATTTCCTGCAAGAAGAATACAAAATTGGCTGATTCCTGCTTTATTCCTGAGCTTCGAAAATGCAATCGTCTTACTTTCTTGGCTTTTAACGTTAGATCTTTGGGATATTTTATTGATTTATCACTTAATATCAGCTGAAATTTATGCAAATTATCTAAATTTATTTATTTTTTTACAACAATTTATTTTCTGTTTATTGTTGGCTTATACAAATTATTTGAATAAACGCTTCAATATTACAAAGACTCTACATCTTTTACCTAAGAAATATCGTTTTTTAGCTATTTTACTCTTGTTTTCTTTATTTTTCACATTTGGATTACAACAATTCAGTGTTTTAGAGGGCTATTCTGCTCCTTTTTTTTATAGTTCTTTTATTATCATTTGCTTTACTGCTTTTCTTAGCTGGAATATTCTGCTTGTTGTTAAGGAGCAAAATGAGCAACAGTATATTACGATACTCAATGAAAAATATGAACAAGAAAAGGAAAGGATCGAGCGCTCCAATGAATTTCGGCATGATTACAAACAACTTTTATTAAGCCTTACTTCCTATCTAGAAATGGATGATACTAAAAAAGCGCTGACTTTACTCCATACAATCATTGATTACTCAAATTCACTTTTAACACCTAATTTATACAAAACAATTGCTCTGATTCATAATCCTCCGATTCAAGGTCTCTTAACCAATTTTCTTAAACGGTGCTTGGAAATCGATATTCCAATAAAGATTACCGTAACTGACACCCTGACGAATATCGATATGAACATTGTTGATTTTATTCGTTGTTTTTCTATTTTATTGGACAATGCGTATGAGGCAGTTCAAGAAACAAATAATCAATTGATTGAAATCATGATTACTGGTGACTCTCAATTTGTAAAGGTAACCGTTAAAAATACATATACAGAAGATAAAAATGTTCCTTTCCAATCGATTTTACAAAATAATTTTTCAACAAAGAAAAACCATCAAGGGAAAGGGCTATATATTCTTGCAAAAATAATCAATAAATATAAAAAGGCAAGCTATCAGGTAGCAAAGAAAGACAATCGTTTTATTGCTAGTTATTCCGTTCATAAATTAACAAAACAGTAACTTATTCGATAAATGTAGAATAGTAGTGTTTAACATTGCTCTCTACATTTTTTTATATCTATTTTTTAACAAAGGATAATTTGTGACTTTCCAGACTTTTTTTAATATGATTTTTCTACTTAAAGGAGTGCAAAAGCTATGGAACCTGCCTTAACAGCTAGATTGTTTGCTATAAGCTATCTTCAAATTATCTGGGTTTTGCTTTATCAAAAGTATATCAGCAAAAAGCAATCCATTATTTTATCCAGCATCTTGAGTTTAATTATTATTAGCAGTTTTTTTAATGTAGTACCTTATCTTTATTTACTATTATTTATTTTCTATACAACTTTAGCCATTTTTATTGTGTACCATGTTGACAGTTGGATTTTAATGGTACTGACTCTGTTTTTGTTCAACTCAGTAGTCATTCTTTCTTGGCTTTTTACCTATGATCTATTGAATTTCCTATTTCAATTACATGTTATTAGCACAGTTAAGTATCAGTCGCTTGTACCTTTTTCATTGTTTGGACAACAAGCTGCTATTTTTTTATTAAGCTTAGCCGCTAAAAAAATTGATGATACCTATTTGATTTCTGATTCTATTTTACATATTCGTAAAAGGTATAGACTCCAATCAGCTATTGCTCTTTTTTTTCTGATTCTTTTTATTGTGATTAGACAATTGGCTATTACATATTTTTTTGTCAAGTCATTCTTTTATCTGACATTTTTGTTGTTAACACTCTGTTTGATTGTATACTCTACTGCTTATTTATATAGTAAATATTATCAACAGCAGCAAAAAAAAGAAGCTTTATTTGAACAATATAATCAAGAACTAGAAAAAATTGTTATTTCAGATGAATTTCGGCATGACTATCGTAATATTTTATTGAGTTTGACAGATTATATCGAACAAGGGAAGTCCCAAGAAGCGCTCCAATACATTGACTCAATCGCTGATTATTCAAAAGATGTCTTGAATTCAGATCCTTATATGGGACTAGATAATTTATCTATCCCACCCCTTCAAGGTCTTTTAATGTATCTAGTCGAAACATGTAAGCAGGAACACCTTCAACTGCACTTTGATATCCCTGAAAGAATTCAAGAATATGATATCTCGATCCGCTTGATTGATCTTCTTCGCTGTCTATCAGCTTTGTCTGAATATGCCGTAAAAGAAACCAAAAGAAGAGCCGGCACTACTTTGTATGTGTCGATCACAAAGAACGCCCGTCAGCTTCGTTTTGTGTTTCAAAATAAAGCAGAGCAAAGTAACACAATCCAGACAATTGACTCAATCACCTCAAAAAAAAACTATAAAGAGCATGGTCTAGAAGATCTGATGAAAATCATCACTCAATACAATGAGTTGGATTTATTTCTTCAATCAGATATTAAGAACTTTTCAGTCTTGTTAACCCTTCAACGAGATCCCTGATACTAAAAAACAGCCTGTGGACATATTATCGTCCGTAGGCTGTTTCTTTTTAGACAAATTCCATAAATGATTTCTGATACTTCAAAGGGGATATTCCCACATGTTCCTTAAACACATGATGAAAGGTTTTCACGCTTGCAAATCCGGCTTTTTCAGCGACTTCGATCATCGGTGCTTTTTCATTTGCTAAAATAAATTTGGCTTGATTGATACGGTATTCGGTTAAAAAACGCATAAACGTTGTACCTGTATTCGCTTTAAAAAAACGAGTAAAGTAATACGGACTAAAACCACTGTATTTAGCCACTTCTTCTAATGTGATCGTTTCATCATAATGATTCTCTACATAATTAAAGATACGGTCTAAATGTTCTAACGTTTCTTTATGTTTGATTGTTGATGCTTTAGCTCCTTTTTTAACCTTGATTTGTGTTTGTGGTAACCGCCTGTAAAAAGTTGTGATCAGTTGAAATAATAAAGCAAACTGGGCATAATTTTTCCCCTGCTTATTTTGTTCCGTTTCTTCAAATAGCTGCTGCAATAGTTTTTTGATATCCAAATATAAGGATTTAGACCATTTTGAGCTATGCTTTTCGCCTGTTTCAAATAACTCGATCAACGAGCAATCCTCTGCTGATTTTAACTGTTTCTCATTAAATACACTTAAATCGAACTGATAGACGATCCGTTCACTATCAGGAGAGGCTAAAAAGTAATGGGGTTCACCACTGGCAAAAAAATAGATTTCTCCTTCCGCTACATGGACAACCTCATCGCCGACACCGATATTGACTGTGCCGCGTATCGAATAGATGATTTCAACCTCTTTATGCCAATGTGGGTAAACGATCGTCATCCCATCATTGATGAATGCTCTAAAAAGAAGCTGTTCTTCAAATTCCGGCATTTCTAAATACAAGCTCATAATTTGCCTCCAAGAGTTTCTGTTACTTTTTACTTTATCAAAATTTTCATTATTTACAACTAATTTCAGCAAAAAAACGATCCCTAATTGTAACGAATCGTTTTTATTACTTAATTATCTACTCAGCCATGATGTCGCGGTTGCTTTTAGAAGATTTTTTGTCTCTCTTCAATGTCATTCTTATCAGTTACCTAAAGTAAATTTTTGAAGTATCATACTAACTACTCTTTTTCACTTATTTGAGAACCATGATTGCTTCTGGGCAAAGGCTGAATGATTCGATTTTCTCTACTTCGATCTGCTTACTTCCCTTCCACCAAAGATCACGCTCATCGCAGATAAACCAAGCATTTTGTTCAAAAGGCGTTTGCTGGCTGCTGACATGGCTTACGGATAATTGATTGACGTTGCTTTTGTTTAACAGCAAATCGTGAGCCCGAATCCCAATGTAACGACACTCCGTCGGCACTTCTGCGGCAACAGTCAACGGTGTTTGCCAGCCAAGAACTTGCACCGTATGTGAATCGATTCGTTTAACTGGAAAAATATTTTTACATCCAGTCAATCGAGCAGCTTCAACTGTTTGAGGTTGCTTGAATAAGTCCGTCGTCTTGCCCTTTATAAAATCTGAATCACTCATGATCCCAAGAAGCGGGCAAAGTCTGTAAAGTTCATCTAAGCTATGACTTACGATCAAGACATTGCCTTTATAATCTGACAATCGTTTTTGCAGTTCAATTTGAAGTTCTTCTTTCAAAGAAGTATCTAAAGCGGAAAAAGGCTCATCTAATAACAATAACTCTGGGTTAGATGCCAACATTCGAGCCAACGCAACACGTTGTTTTTGTCCACCGGAAAGCTGTCTAGGATAGCTGTTTTTAACCATTTCTAAATGAAACATCGTCAGTAATTCTTGAATCAGGCGGGCATCTTTGGTCACGCTACGTAAATTTTTATAGACTGTTAAATGTGGAAATAATGCATACTGCTGAAATAGCAATCCCACTTTACGCTGTTGCGGAGGTAAGTCGATGCGCTTTTCCTTATCAAATAGTACACGATCCCCTAATTGAATCCGACCTGAATCTGGAGTTTCGATACCCGCAATACATTTAAGCAGCATACTTTTGCCGCAGCCAGATGCGCCTAAAATCCCTAAAGTCGCGGTATCAATTTCGAAGTTGACTTTTAGCTGATGATCACGTAACTTTTTTTGAATATCTACTAAAAGTTTCATCCCTGCATCCCCCGAGCTTTTCTACTAAATAGTTCTGTTAGAAATAAAATCAATAAACAAATAATCACAATAACTATGACGTATTTTTGTGCTAAAACCCAATCGCCAGCTGCTACTGCTGAATAGATCGCTAATGGCAGTGTTCGCGTTTTTCCTGCAATATTGCCTGCCAGCATCGTTGTTGCTCCGAATTCGCCTAAGCCTCTAGCAAAAGCCAGTACACCTCCTGCTGACAGACCATTGATTGCCAGCGGTAACGCAATAGTGAAAAAAATTTTTCTTTCTGAAAAGCCTAATGTTTGTCCTGCTGCTATCAAATCTGGATCGATTTGCTCAAATGCAGCAATTGCTGAGCGATACATCAAAGGAAATGATACCGCAACCGCGGCAATCACTGTTGCTTCCCATGAAAAAACCACCTTCACTGCAAAAAAATCCACTAAAAATTTCCCTACTGGCTGTTGAACACCAAAAATATCCAGTAAAAAAAAGCCAAAAACCGTTGGCGGCAACACCAGCGGTAAGGTAAATAGACTATTAAACAACAGTTTAAGTCCTTGATTTTTCAAGCGGAAAATAAGATACGCAATCAATGTACCACACACAAAAGTAAAAAATATAGCCACGATCGCGGTTTGAAACGAAATAATGATTGGACTTAAATCCATCAAGCTCACCTACTTATTCAGAATAAAACCTGTATCTTCAAAATATTTTGCGACTTCTTCACTTTGTAAAAACGCAATGAATTCTTCCGCTATTACTTTTTCTTTCGATTGCTCAACCAAACCAACTGGATAAATGATCGGTTCATTTAACGTATCTTCCGGCAGCACGGCAACGACTTTTACCTTGTCATTCGATGCAGCATCTGTAGCATAAACTAATCCAGCTTGGGCACTTCCTTCAGCAACCCAATTCAATACTTCTGTTACATTCATGCCGAAACTAGCATGTTCTTTTACATAGTCCCAATCACCTAAAGCTTTTAATCCTTTTTCAGCATATTGACCTGCCGGAACACTCGCTGGATCGCCTACTGCAATCATGTCAGCTTTTTTTAAATCACTAAACGCTTTCCAATCGACTTCAGAAGAACTTGGAACGATCAGCACTAATTGATTTTGTAACAATGGCACGACACTTTTTTTATCGATCAATTGTTGTGAAACAAGCTCGTCCATCTGTTTTGTCGCAGCAGAAAAGAAGATATCTGCTTCTAGCCCCTTTTCGATTTGTGCTTGTAATTTTCCAGAACTATCGTAATTTCCTTCGATGGTCGTTCCCGGATGTTCTTTAATAAAAGCTGGAATGACTTCTTTTTCCATGACTGCTTCAAGACTTGCAGCTGCTGCGAGCAATAAATGATGTTCTTCTACCTGACTGCCGGAACTAGATGAAGCACTTGTTTTTTTATCATTCGCTGTACAGCCACTGACAACCAGAAATACTAGCAATAGTGCTGTTAGAATAGCTCCTCTATGATGTAGGTTCATTGTTTCTCCTTCCGAATCTTTTTAAAGATAACCGCCATGTCCTAAATGAGCGATTTCTTCTTTGGTTATCAGGTCTTGCGCAATGATCCGCGGCAATAGTATATCGAAAACTGTCCGCTTAGAAAACATAACACCTCCAGGCAGACCGACAATCGTCGTTTCACCTAAATAAGCCAACAAGAGCATTGATCCAGGTAAAACCGGTGTTCCGTGAGAAATAATCTTTGCACCCGTTTGCTTGATAGCCAGTGGCGTTCGATCATCAGGATCAACACTCATCCCCCCAGTACAAAAAACAATATCTGCTCCATTTTCCACCATCTGGTTGATTGCTTTTGTAATGAGATCTGGATGGTCATTAATGATTTCGTGAAATTTAACCGTCACACTTGGATAATGTGATAGTTTCTCTTTTACAACTGGCGTAAATGTATCTTCAATCAGACCCTTAAAAATTTCACTTCCAGTCGTAACGATTCCAACGGTTACAGGCTCAAAAGGAATTAAAGATAAAACGCTACTCCCACCGACCACATTTTCTGCTTTCACTAACGTTTCCGGCTCAATTTCTAAGGGAATGATTCGTGTGCCTGCTACTTTTTGGCGGGCATTTACTCTTTGATTGGTTTCCAATGTTGCAACAGCAATGTTTGTGATTGAATTTAACTTAAATAGTGATTCCTTATTTACCTTCAATAAGCCGTCTACTTCAGCTATTACTTCTATTTTCCCTTCTGTGACTGTTGTCGGCTGCATAAACTTTCCAGTGATTAAATGATATAAAAAATCAGCAGCTTCATTTTCGTGGATCAAATCAGATGCCTCAGATTCCAAAAATAAATGCTCTTTTCCAAGTGAAAGTAATACCGGAATATCCTCTGCTCTGACTCGATGTCCTTTAGAAAAAATTGCGCCTTTATATTCCCCTTTAACGATTTTTGTGATATCCTGACCCAAGATCATTCCTGTGGCATCGACTGTTTTCACAACGTTCATTTTCGTTTCCTCCGTTTAATGCTCTGTTTTATGATCCGTTAAAATATCTAGAGCATGAGATAAAATCGGCATTAAGTACGTTAAATTTTCTCTGACCCCTTTAGGACTTCCCGGTAAATTGATAATCAAGGTTTTACCACGTTGGACAGCAACAGCACGACTCAACATCGCAAAAGGTGTTTTTTTGATTCCAAACATGCGCATGCCTTCACTAATACCTGGAATCTCCTTTTCAGCCACACTCAATGTCGCTTCAGGTGTGATATCACGGACACCTAAACCTGTTCCGCCGGTGGTTAAAATCAAGTCGCACGTCTCACACCATTCGATCAATAAGCGACTCAACTCATCTTTTTCATCAGGCAATATCGTTTGATGTACGACCTCAAATTGCGCTTGAATCAGCTGTCGTATAAGGTTGCCAGATTCATCTTTGCGTAATCCTTGATATCCTTTATCGCTTAATGTTACGATTCCAACTTTATACAACTTCAAGTTTATCCCCTTTTTTGATATGTCCGTCTTCTACAACAACAGCAAAAATTCCTTCTCTTGGCATAATGCAATCCCCCACACGTGCATAAATTTGGCAATGCTTATGACATTCCTTGCCAATTTGAGTTACAACAAGTGCCGCTTGACCGATACGAATTTGACTACCTACAGGCAACTGACGCAAATCAATCCCTGAAACAATAATATTTTCACCAAAAGCGCCGTTGCCGACTCGTGCTCCGCGTTCATTAAACTCAGTGATTTTCTCAAAAGATAACAAACTAACTTGTCGATGCCAGTTTCCGCCATGGGCATCATTCTCCAGTCCAAAGCCCTTTACTAAATCAACTTCTGGAATCTCTTTTTTCTGCGTACCTCGTCGTTCACTGATATTGATTCCAATAATTTCTCCTACTGCCATATTCTTCTTACCCTCCAATTTGTGACATTAAACGAGAATCTCCTTGATTCTCAAGAAAATGGTGTTTCTCAGGCTTTTTCTGAATTGCTGTAAAAACTTGCGCTAATAATTGTTCTTTATTTTCTGTCTGTAAAGCTTCTTTCAAGTCACAACCATCATCCATATGTAAACAGGTTTTCAAACAGCCATCAGCAGTAATGCGAATTCGATCGCACTCTGCGCAAAAACAATGCCCTAAAGCACTAATAAAGCCGATTTTCCCTTGAAAGTTCTCTAATGAAAAATAGCTTGCAGGTCCATTGCCGAGCCGGTGTTCAAATGGAATCAGTTCACCATACACTTGCTGCAGCGCTAAAATGACCTCTTCTTGTGTCTTGCCTGGGCAACCTTTACCTAAGCCAATCGGCATCAATTCAATAAAGCGGACATGGATCTTACTAGCTTTCGCAAGCAAAGCGATTTCACAGATTGCTTCGTTCGTCAGCTCTCCCCGAGCAACAGTATTGACTTTAATGTTAGGCAACCCGACCTCGACTGCTTTGTTCAATCCTGCCAGCACTTTTTTCAAATCGCCTACCCTAGTAATTTCACGAAATTCATCTGGATCAAGCGTGTCGATACTTACATTAAGACCATCTAAGCCTGCCGCTTTTAATGCCTGCGCATAGTTCACCAGTTGAATGCCATTGGTCGTTAACGTCACCTTTTCAATCCCACTAATTTCCTTGATAGCTCTGATCAATGCTACAGTGTCTGGTCTAGTTAGCGGTTCACCGCCTGTAATCTTCACCTTTTTGATTCCTTGTTCCGCTAAACGATTGAGCAAAAAAAGGATATTATCAAAGCTCAAAACCTCTGTCTTTTTTAAAAAACGCATCCCTGTAGCGGGCATACAATACGTACAACGAAGATCGCAGCGATCCGTCACAGATAATCGAACATAATCAATTTCACGATTAAAGGAATCCTTCATTTTTTTGCTCCTTCTACTTTCTTATTCATTAATCTTAAACCCGGTTGAAATAAAATGCCCACTCTTTCCACCGGATTTTTCTAATAAGCAAACATTCGTGATCTTCATTTCACGATCTAGTGCCTTGCACATATCATAAATCGTTAATAGTGCAATATTTACACCAGTCAAAGCCTCCATTTCAACACCTGTTTGACCAATCGTTTTCGTAAGACAATGCGCGGATAAAAGTTGTTCCGTCTCCCAATTAAAGGATACTTCACATTTACTTAAAGCTAATACATGACAAAGCGGAATCAATTCAAAGGTCCTCTTTGCTGCCATGATCCCGGCGACTCTTGCCACCTGCAAGACTTCGCCTTTTTTGATTGTTTGATTTTTGATTCCTTCAGCAACTTCCTTATTCATTTGGATCTCTCCGTAAGCTCTTGCAATTCTTACGCTAGCTTCTTTGTCTGAAACATCCACCATGCGTGCATTTCCTTGCTCATTGATATGTGTAAACGCGCTGGATTTATTCATTTAAGCACCTCTTAAAACGCTTTCATTTTTTTATTTATTAACTATGTGATGTTCTCTTTGCCTTAAGTTTATCACTAAGACTAAAAAAAAACAATCTGATATAAATAATTTTTTTTAGCTAAGGAAACACTAAAAAGACTGTGAAACAAAACATCCCCTTCTTTTTGCTCCACAGTCTTAAAAATGCTTTTTTATCTATTGACTCTTTATGCTTTCCAATAATAAACGGTTACATAATCGCCTTTTTTCAACTCCTTTTTAGCTGGTTGATCGATCAGACAATTTGTTTCAAGAGTATTATGAAATACGGAAGAATAGTGCAGTTTTGACTTTAAGGAAACAGTCCCTTCTTCTTCGTATGCCCGAATAAATCGGCGTATATTTGATACTTTTAGCGTTTCCCTCAATTGAACGTTGCGTTTCTTTAGATTGAATTCAGCACAATTCATAAAATAGGCCAGCGTAGACCAATAAAACAAATGCAGATTGACTACCGCCGCAAAGGGATTCCCTGACAAGCTTAAAATGACTTTATTTTGATAGGTACTTGCCATGATTGGCGTGCCCGGTTTCATATTCACAAAATGAAACAACGTCTCTCCGCCTATATTGTCGATTACGCGGGGAACGTAGTCTTTTTCACCCACTGAAACCCCACCTGTTGTGATCAGTAGATCGACCTCCGCCACTCTTTCACGAATCTGATGAGCAATCTCTTCCATTGAATCTGAACAATGCTCTTTAAAAATGATTTTACTGCCGCTCGATTGAATGAATGAAGCAAATGTATACAGATTACTATCATAGATCTTACCTGGCGTAAGTGAGGCTCCTAAAGAAACTAGCTCATTACCAGTTGCTAAAATGCCAACTTTCATTGGTGCTAACACTTTGATCGTCTCAATTCCTTGCGCCGCTAAAATACCTACTGTGCGGCTATTGATCAACTGATATTGTGAAAGGATTTTTTGGTTGAGCTGTACATCTTCTCCCACAATCCCATAATTTTGTCCGGCCTTGATTTCTCGATAAATCTCGACATTCTTTTTGCCATAATCGGTCCATTCCTGTTTGATTACTGCATCATAAGGTTCGGGAATTAACGCACCTGTCATGATTCTAACGGCCGTTCCTTGTAAGTCTAACCATTCTTGTTCTACATCGCCAGCAAAAATCGAATCGATCACATGTAAACAAATGGGTGTCTCTATGCTCGCGCCCTGCGTTTCGGCAGCAATAACCGCATAGCCATCCATGCCAGCTCTCGGAAAATGCGGTACCGCTACTTTTGCATAAACTTCTTCAGCACAGACTCGTCCAGCCGCTTTTAAAATAGGAACAATTTCTACCTCTTTTTGTTGAGTCAAAGCTTGTCTAATTTTTTCTTGTGCTGCTTCGACCTCGATCATCGGAACGTCCCCCTTTTATTTAACTGGTACAATATCCACTGCACATACTTTATATTCTGGGATGATCGCAATATCGTCAAATGCAGCATTAGTCAGTTCATTGACATTACCGTCTGGAAAATGGAAGGTCATGAAGACTTCTTGCGGAAAGACGCGATTGCCCACAGCGGCATACGTTTCGATCGTGCCTCTTCTTGAGCTAACTTTGACTTTATCGCCTTCTTGAATGCCCAGTCTGTTAGCATCTACCGTGTTGATTTCAATGTAAGAACGATCTGCAATTTGATTGATTCCCTCTGTTCTGCCAGTCATTGCTCGAGTGTTGTAATGATACAACATTCTACCGGTCGACATTAGATATGGATAGCTTTCATCTGGCAATTCTTGTGCTTTCTTATATGGTATCGCCATGAACAAGCCTTTGCCTCTGGTAAAATTGCCCACATGCATGATCGGTGTACCAGGATCTTCCAGTGTTCGGCAAGGCCACTGTAGACCGCCTGTTTCTTCTAAACGATCATAAGTGATTCCGCCAAATGTTGGTGTCACCTGAGCGATTTCTTCCATGATTTCTTTAGCTGAATCATAATGACAAGGATAACCTAAACGAGTCATCACATCACAGAAAATCTCAAAATCTTGTCTAGCGCTACCTTTTGGTTCCACAGCTTTTCTGACACGCTGCACGCGTCTTTCTGTATTCGTAAAGGTACCATCTTTTTCAGCATAACTGATTCCTGGTAAAACAACATCGGCATAAGCTGCAGTTTCTGTCATAAACAGTTCCTGAACAACTAAAAAATCAAGATTTTCTAGTGCATGTCGCACATGATTCGTATCAGGATCTGTTACGATTGGATCTTCTCCAAAAATGTAAAGCCCTTTGATGTTGCCGTCTGTTGCTGCTGGGAGTACTTGAGTTGAGGTCATTCCAACATTTCTGTTGAGTTTGACATTCCAAGCTTTTTCAAATTTTTCGATGACTTCTGGATTCGCTACTTTTTGATACCCAGGAAAATCATAAGGCATACAGCCCATATCGCATGCGCCCTGCACATTATTTTGACCACGTAATGGATTGACGCCACAGCCTGGCTTTCCAATTTTGCCCACCAACATCGCCATATTGGACATACTCATCACACCTTCGGTTCCGGTCGAGTGCTCAGTCACGCCTAGACAATAAATAATCGGTGCTTTCTCTGCTTTGGCATACATTCTGGCCGCTTTGATCAAATCATTCGGATCGATATGGCAAATGTCAGCCACTTTTTCTGGCGTATATTCTGCTACTAACTGCTCTAATGCCTCAAAGCCTTCTGTTTTTTCTTCGATAAATTTCCGATCGGCTAGACCTTCTTTTAAAATCACATGCATCATACCGTTCGCAAAAGCAACATTCGTTCCCGCTTGAATTTGTAAGTGCAGCTCACTATTTTTAACTAAATCGATTTTTCTTGGATCAACAACAATGACTTTTGTGCCCCGCTGCATCGCTTGGCGAATTTGAGCACCAATGACTGGATGGGCTTCTTCTGGATTAGAGCCTACCAGCAAAATCACATCTACATCTGTGGTGATATCTGCAATGGGATTGGTCATTGCACCCGACCCTAATGTATGTGCTAGTCCATGAACAGAAGCGGAATGACAAACACGCGCACAATTATCGACATTATTTGTTCCAAAAGCTGCACGCACCATTTTCTGAAATACATAGTTATCTTCATTGATCGAACGTGAACAAGAAAAACCAGCTAAAGCATCCGCACCATGATCTGCTTTTATTTGAGTGAATTTATCTGCTACTAACGTTAATGCTTCATCCCAGGTTGCTGGTTCAAAAACACCGTTTCGTTTGATCAATGGTTCCGTCAATCGATCACCTGAGCCGACAAATTTATAAGAGGCGAATTTCCCTTTCACACATAGAAGATTTTTATTGGCAGCACCATTGATCGGTTCTACACCAACTAATTTATTGCCTTTAACGATCAAATTCATTTGACAACCAGTACCACAATGAGGGCAAGTCGTGGGGATTTTTTTCGTTTCCCAAGCTCTATACGTTTTATGCTCCTTCGCTACTAATGCCCCCGTCGGACAAACAGAAACACAATTTCCACATGATTCACATAAAGACTGATCAAAAGCAGCTTCATAGCTCGGTGTCATTTTCGTATCAAAGCCTCGTTTAGCAATACTGATAACATCTCTGCCTTGACGTAATTGACAAACCCTTGAACAACGTCTGCACATAATGCATTTTTCCGGATCATATTCGAAAAATGGATTGCTTGTATCTTCTTGGTGACAAGGCATTCGTTTGCCTTCTGTAAAGGTTGTATCATCAATTCCGTATTCCAGACAATAATCTTGTAATTTACAATCACCATTTTTACCACAAGAGAAACAGTCCAGCTTATGATTACTCAATAAGAGATCCAAAACAAAGCGCCGAGAATCGTTGACTCTTGGTGATCCAGTATGCACGACCATTCCTTCTTGACAATGTGCGGTACAAGCAGTATTCAAGCCGCCTTTTCGCCCACCCTCAACTTCTACTACACACATACGACAAGAACCATCAGGCGCTAACTCCTTTAAATGACACAATGTAGGAATATCGATATCAAGCATTCTTGCGGCTTCTAAAACCGTTGTTCCTTTAGGCACAGTGATTTGCTGATCATCGATCGACATGGTTACGGTCTGTGTTTTAATCGTTGTTTCCATCTTACCAAAGACCCCCTTTTATTGGTGCTGCTGTTTCTCTAATCCCCGCTTCGAATTCTTCTGCAAAATAGGCTAAACCGCTCCGCATTGGATTAGCTACAGATTGACCTAAGCCGCAGGCAGAAAGATTTGTCACATGGGTCAACATATGTTCTAACCGTTCGAGATCACCTGCCTCAGCTCTTTTCTCGTTAAACTTGTTCAGCAGTTCTAAGATCCTTGTCGTACCTAAACGGCAGGGAGTACACTTTCCGCAAGATTCGTGAGCAAAGAAAGCAGCTACTTGAACAAGGTAATCCACAATACTCACTTGATCATCCATTACAACGATTGCTCCAGAACCAATTGCTAAATCCTTATCCCACAAGCCTTCGTACGAGTATATACAATCATCTAAATTCTCAACTGCCCCGATCGGACCGGATTGTCCGCCAAAATGAATGAACTTCAATGGATTGCCAGTCGCTGATCCACCGCCGTATTTTTCTGAATAAATAATTTCTTGTAAAGGTGTGCCCAAATTCACCTCATACAAGCCGCGGTTTTTAACGTGTCCCGACAGACAAATCAATTTTGTTCCGCCGCCGTCTTCCGTTCCTAAATCGCGATAAGCTTGACCGCCTGCTCTTAAGATCACAGGAATCCCTGCAAATGATTCAACATTATTTACCAGCGTCGGCTTTAAATACAAACCAACATCTGCTAAATGCGGTGGTTTCACTCTTGGTCTGCCTGTTTTCCCTTCAATTGAATTCAGTAGCGCGGAATTTTCTCCGCACACATACGCACCTGCACCAGAAATAATCGTGATTTGATAATCAAACCCTTCGATCCCTAAAATATTCTTGCCTAAAAATCCGGCTTTTTCCGCATGATCTAATGCTTCTTGAAAAATTTTCTGAATGCGGCGGTATTCTCCACGCATATAGATATAACCTGCTTTTGCTGAAAAAAGATACCCGGCGATTATCATCCCTTCAATCACGCTGAGTGGATCATGTTCCAGCAGTGCTTTATCTTTAAAGGTTCCCGGCTCCCCTTCATCGGCATTACATACGATATATTTTGTATCTCCCTTCGAGCCATAAAGATGACGCCATTTCTTTCCTAATGGATAGGCTGCCCCGCCCCGTCCACGTAAATGAGCGATATCCAGCTCATCTAAAATAGCCTCCTTATCCATTTCTATCGCTTTTTTTAACCCTTCAAAACCGCTATATCTTTCATATTCAGCTACATCTGTCGGTCGCGTCATCTTGATGACCCGCTCTAATAAAACAGGTTGATTTCGTTTGATCATTTCTTTTCCTCCTATAGCTCCTGATAACATCCGCTGCGCAAATCTTCAATCAATCGATAGACTTTTTCTTCCGTCAAATCAGCAAAAACAGTATCTTTGATTTTGATCACAGGTCCTTGATCACAAGCACCAATACAAGGAATACTGTGATACATGAATAATCCATCTGGTGTCGCTTGATCGACAGGAACTTCCAGAATCGTTTCTAATACTTCTGCCAGCATAGCTCCCCCAGTATATAGACAAGGTGTACTATTGCAGATTTTTAAGACATATTTTGCCTGCGGTTCAGTTTTCAAGATTGCATAAAAACTTAGAAGTTCATAAACGCGTGCCTCTGATAGCTTCAAACGATCTGCAACTAATTTGGCTGTTGCTTCATCGATATATCCTTCTTCTGAAGCGTATTGAATCGCAATCAGTATATTTAATATTCGTTGTGGATCCGCTTCATGTTCTAAAATAATTGCTTCTTTATCAGTCAAACTTAGCCCCATATTTTTTCTCTCCTATCGTGTACGTTTTTACTATAGTGAATCCCTGTTTTTTCTTTTACTAGATAAAAATTTTCTGGTAAAGAAGGTGTAGTTAAAATTAAATCCGCTTGATCGATCACTTTGGCTGCTGTTTTTTTCATTCCTTTTTGATTGCTCATCATAATGAATAAACCCGGTTTGATCACTTCTCGAACGGAATTAGATTCACACACGATCAGTGCTTTTCTTGGTACAAGTGCTTGAAATGCTAAAAACCCTTCCAGTAAATGATCATAAAAGACCTTTAATAAATAGACTTTTTCGCAGCCAGCACGTAAAAGCTGCATTGTATCTTTTGATCCTCTATTATTTTTTTCTTCGATTAATTCATAGCCCTCATCGATGCTGGTGCAAATCCCGCAACCTGTTTCGCCCCTCTGACATTTTCCTTTGGCTCCGCTGATCGTAATAATCTTCAATCCATAAATTGGCGCTAGCTGTCGGTTCTCCGAAATGATTGCTTTCGCTATCGTCGTTTTCCCGCTATTGCGACCTGTTGATCCGATTTGAATCATCATTGGCACATTACGTTTCTTCATACACGCCACCCAGTTCCTCCGTCTCCTTTTTTTCAGATGTAACAAACATTAGCGGAACGGCTAAGAACAGACTGCCGCCAACCGCATTTCCTAAAAAGACAACGACTGTATTGACTAAATAATCCGACCATTGGATATCACTTGCGTTAGAAAAAATAGCAGCCGGTATTATAAATGCATTTGCGACCACGTGCTGAAACCCACAAACAACAAAGACCATCACAGGAAACCATAAGCCAAACATTTTGCCAAGATAGGTTTTACCCATTGCTCCTAAATAGACCGCTAAACAGACGAAAATATTACAGCCGATGCCAGAAACAAATGCAACGATCGGTGCATCATCCACTTTTGCTTGAGCGACTGCTAGCGTTTTTTCTAAAAAAGCGCCCTCAGTCAAACCAACGATGTGACCAAAGAAAAAAGCAACTAGGCAACCACCGATACAATTTGTGATTAATACGATTAGCCAGTTATATACTAGATCTTTCTTAGTCACTTTTTTTTGTAAAACGCCTAAGGCCATGACCATCATATTTCCAGTCGCTAGCTCTCCACCAACGAAAGTAAGCGCTACCAATCCGATCGGAAATAAACACCCACCTAAAAAGGTTGCAAAGCTGCCCCATTCTTTAGGAACCGTTCCTGTAATTCTGATAAAAGACAAATACCCTAATGCAATAAAAAAACCGGCCATAATTCCTAGAATGCTCAATCTAACAAATGATAATTTGGTCTTTGCTTTTGCCTTATCACCTAAACAACTGACTACTTCTTGGCTGCTGTCAAAATCCATTCTTAACTCCTTTCACGACGCTTATTTTAATTCCAAAAGATCAATTCTTTTGGTGTGTTCACGTTATCTAAGGTTGTTGATTGCTCTAATGAAATAATTTTTTTAGAAAATCGATGAAATTCTTTTGTGATCTGCCAATTTCTTGTTTGTAGCTGTTGTTGAAATATAGGCAAACAGGAACGATGATAAAATGCAAATAAAGGTTCTAGACGCTCATTTTGTTTACACAGTATCGTTTGATAATCTGGAAGATGATACGCTAAATCCCGAATCAAATCCACCGTTACATTGGGAATATCACAAGCTAATAAGAATAGGTATTCCGTTTCTATTTCTTCAAGTCCCGTCACCAAACCTCCAAGTGGACCTTTTTCAACATAGTGATCTTCAATGATATCGACTTGAGAAAAAACGCTTGGAAACTTGGTTCGCTGATCTGTCACCAACAGGACTTTAGGAAAAAGTTTTTGAAGCTGCTTCACAGTTCTTAATAAAACAAATTCACCTTCGACCTGGAGCAGCGACTTATCAAAGCCCATACGAGAACTTTTTCCGCCGCATAAAATGACTGCAGTACAATTTTTTATCATCTGCATAAAACAACCTCCCTGCTACTAGAACAAATCAATAAAATAGCGTTTCTATCTACGATACAAACTAAATATTTTTAATCTAACAAAAATATTTTTTAGCATCTTTATTTACTCTATTATAAAACATCCACTCAACAAGTCAATTACTATTTTTATTATTTCTTACCTATCTTGAAATTAATCTTGTTCCACAGTAAAAAATAGGGTAGACCATTCTTGAAATTTGAGAAAAAAAGCCCTAAACATTAGAGTTATTTCTAATGCTTAGGGCTCGGGTGAGAAAGATTGGTAGTCACACTTTTATTTGAGTGTGACGCGCCGATTTTAGAAGTTCTGTCGGAATACAAAGGATTTCAATCTACTCACTCTTAATTGAGTGAGACTCCAATTCAGCATAATTAGTAATTTCACTCATTTACTATTTCAATCCACTCACTCTTAATTGAGTGAGACTGTGAAAATACAGGATTTTACTATAAAAACCTCGCATTTCCCCACTATTTCTTCCCGAAAAATGTGAATATGATTAGAAAAAACAGACATTTCAAGATTTTTTAACCAAATTGTGGTGCGAATCTCCCAGTAAATCCGTGTGCACTTAGGGTTCGCACTAAATTTTTTAAATAGACTAACGATCCTTTGACCGTATTTCAATCTTCTCTATTTCTTGATACATCACGTTTCTTCCGAATATTTTTTGAGCAAACGTATATATTCTGGATGTTCTTGCAGATTATTTTTTAGGTGCTTTTTATTCGTACCAAGGAAACGGTGTCTTTTGATTATAAAAAACAGCCAAACGCCAATACCACCGATGATAAGTAAAGTTAAATAAGGACTTGCTGCATCTGGAAGTACACCTAAAATATTGACAAGGACAAAGCCTATACTAGCGAATAAACCATAATAACCTTTTCGTTTTAGCCCTTTTTCAAGAGTCGAATCTTCCTGACTCATTGGACGACTGCCGTCTATCTGTATCTTATTTTTTTTAACAGCTGTTAGCAATGCCATATAATCGATACCTTCGTACTTATACGTAATTTTCCAGAATGGTACATACGTATATTTTGAGGTTATATTATAGGAAAATTTAGTGATTTTCGCATTTTTATTTTTGTCACCTGGTAAAATCCTGTGCATTTCTTTGACCGCTTCGTCATGAGCAAAGTTTCGAGCAGAACGTAGTGCTTCCGATACTTTATTTGATGAAATTTTTAATTGTCGAGTCCCGGCTGTATAGTGTTCATCAAAAGGCTTCACATCATCTAAGAAATCTAAACTGGATGTATTCTCCGCAAATGACGCCGCAGCTCCTGTTAACTCATTATTAATTAAATAACTCTTAAACGCTATTCCAGAGAAAACATCACTTGAATGGTTCCAGTCAACTACAGTCCTCGTTTTTGTTACAGGCTCTTTGTATTTATTTCCCTTTTTGTCTTGCGTTGTTACATAATCAGTATACGTCTCACTACGATTATAGCCAATATCTGCGCCCCAAGAACCTTCATAAGTCACATAAGCACCTAGATAGGGAATGTAGACTTGCTCCAACTGAATATTTTTAACTTTTCCTAGAATATCCATGGGCACATTTTTTCCAGCAATCAGCCATTCATAAAATTGCTTTTTCGCTAATCCTTCCGCTACCTGAAAAGGAATCAAATCATCTGCTTCAAAGGTCAAATTATCGAAATCTTTTTCTGCTTTCGTCGAAAAAGTAGTATGACAAAAGTCACAAGCGAATTGCTGTTTTTCGATATTAAATGTCACTGGTGATCCACAATTAGCACAAAGTTCGATATTCTTATTTCTTTCATCAATCTCTTTTTGAATTTTATCCAAGGTCGTCCCACAATGCGGACAATTGTTAAAAGACGGATCAGTGATTGCTCCCCCACAAGCTGAACATTGATTTTGAATCAAAGACTCTCCCATTTTATCTCCCCCAAAATAACTCTTTTTCATCAACATTATCTCATTTTTAAAAGAGTGCGTAAACAGGAGAAATAAAAATCAGCTACAATTTCTACTTTAATAGTTGAAATTATAACTGATTCATTCGTCTTATTTTTTTTGTTTTTTTAGTTTATATGCATATTCACTTGCTTTAAATAAAAGACCATTCACAGGCAAATCAAACTCACCGATAAATTCATTGACCGTTGGATTAAAGTTCGACTTAAATTTAATCAATCCATCGCTTAAACTACCTTCTAAACCGCCCATATTGCACGATGAACAGCCACGATTAAAGCATTCGTTGATTGCATCGAACCAAGTCAAGTAAGCAGGCATATAACGTTTGTAGCGATCGTCCATCCCAGCATAAAGGATTTCACTAGTTGAGCCAAAAGTAATGGCTAAAGCTCCGGCAATTACAGCAACATCGCCAGAATGAGCAATATTTTCTTCAAGTTCTGTCATTTCACGTGTTAAAGAAAAATCTAATTCTTCCAGATTATGACGTTTTTTCACTTGGTTTTCTTTTAAATTGGCTAAGTCTTCTTTATTTTTATCGAACCGCTGTTTCGTTTCCTCATAGCGTTCTTTTAAGTTCACTTCGGCCAGCATGATAAACGAATCTTCTGGATAAATCGTCAGCAATTTATTGAAGTAATCACTGTTTCTCAATGAAATATTTTGACGTTCTGTTGTTAATTCAATAACCTTAGCAAAATCCTCGACAAATTCCGTGTGCCCCATTTTAACGGTGACACCCTTTTTTTGCGCCTGTTTCATCATTTTCTTCGTACTCTTCGATAATTGCTCTTCACTAAAATCTTCTTTGTAAATGTTTGCTTGAAAACGCGGTTGAATCGTCGCATCCATCGCCATTGTCAAGCCTTGATGTTTTGCCCCGCTAGCAATCAAATTATCAATGATTGGTTGAGCTGCAGAGTCAACAATCTGTTCTTCACCTAGATGAAAATCTTTATAATGAACAGTCGGATCCATTTTTACAAAAAGAGCTTTTTTTTGTTTACCGAATTTTTTTAGTTCTTTTAAGAAAAAGGCTACAAGTTCTTTATTCGTATAGTCCATGATTGGTCCTCGCGGAGTATAGAGCATGGTAAATTTCATGGGTAAAGGTCTGATCAGGACGAGGCTGGAAGCAACCAAAGTGCCGTCTTCATAAACGCCCACAATCTCTGAACCCCAGTTATCTTTTACTTTCGCCCAAGCAGACGATTGCAATAAATTGCATAAGGGATGACTTTCTACAAAACGATCATGTTCTTTTGCAGCGATCCCGATTTTAAATTCAAACATTATTTAAAACTCCTCTACATTTTTGCTTCTGTATTACCATATCATAATTTAGCCCACAGGAACAGTAAAGTTTGTTAGGAAATACTTTAAAAATTTATAACTTCAAAGCAAAAGGCTGTCCCAAAACGTCACTCGTTTCAAGCCAGCCTTTTATATACAAATTCACTACTGTCCCCTAGACTCTTTTGTCAAAATGAACAGATTTATTAATCCAATACATGACTGGTGCTGCTACTGCCATCATAGCAAATTCACTAAGAGCCAAGGTAGCATACTGTGTCCAAAATGCCGTTCCGCCTTCTGGAACCAACATGAATGCGATGATACACATTGTCACTGTGAAAAAGACTGTATTCAACGCCAAACGCAATTTGACATTCGGTACTTTTTTATACAATAATGCCGTCATACTTAATGAAATCAATGACTGAAAACCGCCGTACAGTGCATCGATGGCACCAAAGCCAAAGAAAAAATTATACACAACGACTCCGCCTAATACGCCCCACATCAGCTTACGATTGAACACCACTAAGTGATTCAAGCTTTCTGAAATTCTAAATTGGACAGGTCCTGATGAAACAGGAGCAACTAAAATCGTCAATCCAAGATAGAGGGCCATGATAATTCCATTCATGGTGATTACTTTTACTTTACTGTTTGATGTAACAGTTTTTTGCATAGTTTCCCCTTCTTTCTCCGAGTTTTTTTACAAGGGATGGTTGATGAACCTTGTCGAGAAGTCTGACCTCTCAAAAAATGATACGTAGGCATTATATCTCATATTTGACTCTTACACAATAATAAATCTTAGCCAGGCGCAGCCAAGTGATTTTTCAAGCTTTCAGCATTCTTAATCTTTCCGATGTCTGTTATAATAAGAACTTGTACAAGGAGGAAACAAATGAATAAACATTTTTATCTTGTCATCAACGAAAATGCCGGCAGTGGTACAGGGGAAAAAGCCGCAAATAAAATAATCAAACAACTACAGACTGCTTCAATCGATCACACGATTTTTTATACAGAATATGCAGGTCATGAGCAAGTGATTGTTCAAGATTTGGCAGAAAATACGTTGCTTCCGTGGTCAAAAGATCTAAGTATTGATTCTTTTCCATTATTAGTCGTTCTTGGTGGAGATGGAACCCTACATAGCGTAATGAATGTGTTGAAAGATTTTGATCCTAAAATTCCGTTAGGCTATATTCCTTGCGGTTCAGGAAATGATTTCGCTCGTGGTGCAGGAATTTCACGCCAAGCAGAAAAAGCCTTCGTTCAACTGCTTAAAGCAGAACAGCCACAAGAATTTCAAGTCATCACCTATAGTGAAGCGATTCAAGATGAAGTAGGCTTGGCTGTTAATAACCTTGGAATCGGCTTAGATGCTGCAATTGTCAATGCTGCTAATGAATCAGCTGCAAAGCACACGCTGAACAAGTTCAATATGGGATCATTAGCCTATATCTTTTCTATTTTAAAAGTTCTGTTTACGCAAAAGGGCTTTCCCATTCGCGTTGAAATCAACGGAAAAACGATTGAATTTGATCGTGCTTTTTTATGTACAGTAACCAATCATCCTTATTTTGGCGGAGGGGTGTCAATCGCACCAGTTGCTGATCCGCGCAAGCCTGTATTAGATTTTGTTCTTGTTGAACGAATCAATATGTTTAAAATCTTTTGGTTGATCATTTTATTAATTCAAAAAAAACATATGAATTCAAAATATTTTCATCATTTCCAATCCAGCAAATTAAGAATTGTCTCTACAGTTCCTCAATATGTCCATGCGGATGGTGAAATACTCGGCAAAAGGAGCATGGATAGCTCTTTTGCAACGGAAACAAGGTTATTTTGGTTTTGATGTTTAGAATGCCTCCCAAAATTGTATTTTTTACGTACAATTTTGGGAGGCATTCTGTCTTTTTTATTTTAATGCTTCAAAGGCTTGTGTTAAATCCGCTATTAAATCTTCACTAGCTTCAATTCCTGTTGAGATTCGTAATAAATCTGAGGTTAAGCCATAAGATTCCCTTACTTCTTTAGGAATATCTGCATGTGTTTGCGTTGTTGGATACGTAATCAAACTTTCTACTCCACCTAAACTTTCGGCAAAAGTAAAAATACTTAAGTGTCTTAAAAATGCCTTGATACTACTTGCATCTTTCAGCTTAAAGCTTAACATACCTCCTCTTCCCGGGTACATTACTTCTTTAACATAAGGACAACTAGCTAAATAGGCTGTGACTGCTTGTGCATTTTTTTCATGTCGCTCCATCCGTAAAGACAAAGTCTTTAATCCTCTAATCAATAACCAACTGTCAAAAGGAGACAGCACCGCTCCAGTCGTATTCAATTGAAAAGCTAAGCGTTCTCCAAGCTCTTTTGAACGAGTAATAACAGCTCCTGCCAATAGATCGTTGTGACCGCCTAAATACTTCGTTGCGCTATGCAGGACAATGTCTGCACCTAAATCCAATGGTCGCTGGATCAAGGGCGTATAAAACGTATTATCAACAATCAACTGAGCTTCATGACGTTTAGCTAAAACAGCGATTTTCTCTATAGATACTTCACTCATCAACGGATTCGTCGGTGTTTCGATGAAAATCGCCGTTGTAAAATCCGAAACCGCTGTTTCAAATGCCGTCTCATCATCTACATAAATGAATTGATACATGCCTCTTTTTTCAAGTTCTTTAAAATACCGATAGCTGCCGCCATATAAATCTCTAGAGGCAACGATTTGACTCCCTACAGGAAACTGACTAAATACAAGTTGGATCGCACTCATTCCTGAACTAGTCACTAAGCCAACTGCACCATTTTCCAATACTGCCAAAGCGTTTTCTACTACTTCTCTTGTTGGATTTTTTGTTCTCGTATAATCATAGCCCGTCGACTCCCCCAGCGTTGGATGTTCATACGTCGTTGAAAAATAGATAGGCGTATTGATCGATCCGGTTACTGGATTTTGATGATTTCCGATTTGTGCCAAAAATGTATCTGTTTGAACCTTACCCGATTGCTCTTCTTTTTCCATTCACTTTCCTCATTTCTACCAAAATAAGCTACCTTCATAGAGAATAAACCTACATCCTCTAGCTTTATTATATACATTGACAGATTCTATAAGCAAGAAATAGTTCTCAAACCTAAATGTAAAGAAAAATAGCAAGACATTCACAAAAATTGAAAAAACAACGTTCATGAATTTCTTGCTATTTTTAAAACGGTTATTTATCCTTTACCGTTTATACAGATGCATAACCTAGAACAAAACTGTTTTTTAGCTTTGCCCACTCATTACTTCATAAAATCATAAGGTGAGGTCTTGCCCATTCCAATCATGGGATCAACAGATTGCTCACGAATCATTTTCGGAGTCAACAAACGCTCCATCTCAACATTGATCTGTTCATCAACCTCTGGCTCTGACTGGCTGAATAATGAAAGCTCTTCTACCTTTGGTTGTTCTTTAAGCGTCTCTGTTTTTTCTTCAATGACAGCTGTTTTTTCCTGCTTTGTTGCTTCATAAACTACTGATTTGCTTTCACTTGCTTCTGAAAATGGTGAATCTTCCGCTAGGCCTTCTTCATAGGCTTCCAATTGTAACCTAGTCGTCAAAGTCATATCATCAGCACTTGTAATTCGTTCTTTCAGCATAGTCATGCGACTAGCTGATTCATGCGTCACACACGTAGAAAATGCTTGAACCTCACCTAATAAAATCAATATCTCCTTACTTCTAGTGACAGCCGTATACAACAAATTCCGTTGAAGCATTCGATGATATTGATGAACCATCGGTAAAATAACCATTTTAAATTCACTACCCTGGGCTTTATGGATCGAGCAACAGTATGAAAGTGTGATTTTATTCCATTCATTACGCTTATAGCTGACTTCATTGTTGTCAAATTGAATCACTAATTCATCCACTTTATCTTCTGAATCCTTCGCCAGGATGATCCCAACGATTTCGCCCATATCTCCATTGAAAACATTTAATTCCGGTGTATTGACTAAATGAAGGACTTTATCTCCGATACGATAAACAGATTCATTCCATTTTACTTCTTTTTTAGAACCGTCATTTGGGTTGAATATCTCCTGCATCATTTTATTTAATGCATCGATTCCAGCCGCTCCGCGATACATTGGCGCTAATAACTGGATATCCTGTGGAGAAAAGCCTTTTGCTTTCGCTTTTGTCACGATTTGACGGATGTATGTTTCTATGTGGTACACATCACTCGGGAAAAACGAGCGATCTTTTTGATTGATTGTAAAATCCTGCGGCAATTTTCCCTGTTTGATTTCGTGTGCTAACGGAATAATACTAGAACCATCACCTTGACGATAAATATCCGTCAACTCAATTTTAGGAATCTCATTGATCTGCAGTAAATCGTGGAGTACTTGACCAGGCCCTACAGAAGGTAACTGATCTTTATCTCCCACAAAAATAACTTGCATATTTGTAGGAATTGCTTTGAATAGTGTATTAGCCAACCACGTATCGACCATCGACATTTCATCTATAATCAATAATCCGCCTTCTAATTCCTTTGCAGTCATGCTCGGATTTTTCTCTCGCCCAGTAAGTCCTAATAAACGGTGGATCGTACTCGCAGGTAATCCTGTCGTTTCATTCATTCTTTTGGCGGCTCGTCCGGTCGGTGCTGCTAGCAAAATAGGGAACATATCCTGAGTATAGTCTGTAATATCTAACGACAATCCATTCAATTCAGCAAATAAAGAAACAATTCCATTGATGACCGTCGTTTTCCCAGTACCTGGACCGCCTGTCAGAATAAATAAGGGTGATTTTATTGCCTCTTCAATGGCCGCCTGTTGAGAATCTCCATAAAGAATGCCCAATCGTTTTTCGATCATTCGAATATTTTTTTCGACATCTTCTTTGTCATATTTGATCGTTTTTTTGCGTGACAGCAATCGCTGGACAGATGTGCCGATGCCCCATTCAGAAAAATAGAGACTATTTTCGAACAACTTCGTGCCCTCTTGTTGGATTTTTCCTTCTTCCACCAAGTGAATGATCTGCTCAGCTGCCATATTTGGAGAAATTTCCACTGGACGACTCGTTTCCAAGGTATTGATGGTTTCTTGAAGCAACACTTCAGCCTCTACATACGTATTTCCAGAGCGAACAGAATGTTGAAATATTTCATGAGTAATCGCCGCACGTATTCGTTTATCAGAATCCGCTTTGATCCCTAATTGCTCAGCAATCGTATCTGCGCGTTTAAAGCCGATGCCTTCAATATCCTCTACCAACTGATAGGGATTTTCATGAATAACGTCCAGTGTCTCTTCTTTATAGGTTTGATAAATCGCAAAAGACAGCTGACTACCAAAACCATAACGATTCAGTCCAACGATGACTTGCTCCATACCGTGATTTAGCCGAATCGTTTCAATGATCGTCTGACGTTTTTTTTCATTTAACTGGGGAACTTCTTCTAAAATATCTGGCGTTTCTATGATTCGATCGATCGCATCTTCACCTAGGATTTCTACGATTTTCTCTGCTGTTCGTTTTCCAATACCCGGAAACTTTTCACTTGAAAGATAGCTGACTACCCCATTTGCCGAAGTTGGACGCTCCTGCTGGTAATTATCCACTTGAAATTGGCGACCATACCGAGGATGATCAACAAAGTGACCAAAGAAACGATAAGTTTCTTCTTCTTGAATTTGACCAAAGCTGCCAGTCGTTACGATTTCTTTTTCTAAATAGTCTGTATTTGTATCTGTGATTTTTACTAATAAGACTTTATAAAAGTTGCTGGGGTTTTGAAAAAAGATCGCTTGGACCTGTCCTACGACATATTCTTTTTCCTCTTCTCCAAACAGTGTATCCATCGATTTCCCCCCGCTTCTTTTTTAACCATTATTTACATTAAAAAGGAATCATCATTCCATAATTTCAATCGATATCCTTGATCTTTTTCAGAATTTGACGTTTCTAAAATCGATAAGCTATTATTTTTCAACCCGCCCATACTGCGCAAATCAGCTAATTCTTTCCCAGAAAGTGACTGGATCGCAGCTGTTAGAGAAGCACCGTGACCGACAAATAAGTAAGGGCCATTTCCAGAATCGACAGCTCTGTTTACAACGCTTGAAATCCGCGAAATCGCCTGTTCGATCGGCTCTCCTTGAAAGGCAGCAGGATCATATTGATCTAACTGATAGCGCATATGATCCAGCTCTGTTGCATATATTTCTCTCATTTCAGCGATCGATTGTCCTTCAAGCTTGCCTAAGCCTAACTCTTTTAGCTCATCTGTATAGATGATTTCTACTGGCTCACTTAATTCCGCCTGAATTCCCTCAGCTGTTTTTCTCGCTCGAAGTGACGTACTGGAAAAAATTTTCTCAAACGGAACATCTTTGATTGTTTGACCTAATCGTTTGATTTCCTCATAACTTGTAGGTAAAAGTGGAGAATCTCCCGTCATGCCTTGAAAGCGTAATTCTTGATTCCATTCTGTTTTTCCATGTCGAGTAAAGTATAATTTCATTGTAATGATTGCTCCCTTGATCCTATAAGATTAATTATCTTATCTAGTGTATCATTTTCATTATAAAAATTCCATTCACCTCTAAGGTTTTCCAATGAAAAATAGCGTATAATAAAAATCAAATCAGTAACTACAACGAAGGAGGAATCTGTTTGTTTTTAACAACGATCCATCATATCGCAATCAACTGCTCAGACTATGAGCAAACCGTCGAATTTTATGTAAAAAAACTTGGCTTTGAGATTATCCGTGAAAATCACAGAAAAGACAAAAATGATATTAAGCTCGATTTAAAATTGGGCAGCTATGAATTAGAATTGTTTATCTCGTCTGACTATCCTAAACGCCCCTCTTATCCAGAAGCATTAGGACTGAGACACCTAGCCTTTAAAGTGGAACAGATCGAAGAAGTGATCGCTGATTTAAAGAGTAAAAATATTGAATGTGAGCCACTTCGAACAGATACCTTTACAGGTGAAAAAATGACTTTCTTCTTTGATCCAGATGGCTTGCCGTTGGAATTGCATGAATAGCTATAAAAACAGAGTGCAAAACAAAACGAAAAATTAGTTTTGTTTTGCACTCTAAAACGTAATAAACGGTGACCAAAACTAAAAGTCAGGTTCTTTTTTTAGTCCAATTTATCATTATCGTAATGATGCTTCAATTCTAAATTAGGAAATGCTTGTTGACGTAATGCTTCATAAACAACTAAGGCAACTGTATTTGATAAATTCAATGAACGAACATGTTCATCATTCATGGGAATACGCAAACACTTTTCAGAATTTTGCCTCATGAACGTTTCTGGCAAGCCAGTTGTTTCTTTCCCAAACATAAAATAGTGGTCTTTTCCATCCGTGTAATCTAGCTCACTATATGTTTGATTCGCAAATTTTGTAATCAGGTGCAGTGGTTGATCACCTAAAAAACTTAAAAATGCTGCTAAATCCTTATGATAAGTAATATTCACATCATTCCAATAATCCAAACCAGCACGTTTCAAGTGCTTATCATCTGTAGAGAAACCTAACGGCTCAATGAGATGTAAAGGCGAATTCGTTGCTGCACAGGTTCGAGCGATATTTCCAGTATTTGCTGGTATTTGAGGTTCAAATAATACAATATGGTTGGTCATAATTACAATTTCCTTTCAATTGAATGACATAACTTTTACTTTTTTTATTCATAATCAACATAAAAAAAACGTACCGCCTCGGTGTCAATCACTGCGAGTCGTTACGTTAGTGAAGCTCTTCTCACTAACTTTTATCAGAACAGGAACCTGATAAAAACCAATGAAAAAACAACTTGTATGTAATATAACACCAATATCAGAGCTTTGCAATACCTTTTCGTAAATTAACTAAATGTAAGCGCTATCCAACCTTCCCTTTTAACATACGGACGTCAATTGTAATTGTTTTTAAAGGATCCATTTTTAGTCTTTCTTTGATCTCTGACGCTGCTCCCCATTCCAATGGTGACATATCCAATAAATCCAACCGGTTCTCTTTTGGAATCTCAAACGTGTACGATATTCGTTCATTCTCCAGAATATGCATTTCTTCTGAAAATTTTGTCAAAACTTTTTCATTTGAATAGTGCTGCTTTCTTTCGTCATCCGGATAAAATGCTGTCCGTAATTCTTTTAAATAGTCCGTTTCAGGAACAACTTTGATCACCGTTCCTTCCTTCTTTAAAACTCGTCGAAATTCCTCATAATGAGACGGAGAAAAGATATTCAACACTGTATCCATCGACTGATCTGCAAAAGGAAGATTGGTCAAATCAGCTACACACCAAAAAGCATCAATTGGCTGATTACTGGCTAAATAAATCCCCTCCTTAGATAGATCAAAACCAAATTTAGCTCCTGTCAATCCTAAGTCAGTCAGCTCAGTTAAAAAGCTCCCTTCACCACATCCTACATCTAACGTATTTCCTGTTTGCACCATGCTCTTGCTGATTTTTTCTAATAACGGCTGGTACATTCCACTTTTGATCATGCGGCCTCTTGGTTGAAGCATTTCTTTACTATAGTCCGTTTGAATGCTATGCGAAAGAAAGTAAATCGTTCCCTTTTTGGATAAATCAAAATGATGATTTTTACTACAAACTAGACTGTAGCCTTCTAATCGAACATACTGTTTACAGACTGGACAAAGAAATTGTTCTTGATGCTCCTCTAAAAAGTTGCGTGCTAAATCAATTTTTTTTAACATAAAGTTCTTCCTATTCGTTTAAAGATTTTACTTTTCACGGTAAACTGTCGCTTTTTATCTTACAACGAGAACCGCACTTTAGCAACTGCCAGAACTATGTTACAATGCCAATGAAACAAAAATGAGGAGTGGAATCCATGATCAAAGAATTTTGCGCTGAAAACTTTACTAATATCCCAACTGCTATCCATAACGGCGCTGGTCGTATCGAGTTATGCGACAATCTTGCAGTTGGCGGAACAACACCAAGTACTGGCGTCATCGAAGAAGTAATTGCTTATGCAGGTGAACAATCGATACCTGTGATGACGATCATTCGTCCACGAGGCGGAGACTTTGTTTATAACGATATTGAATTAAAAATCATGCACACCGATTTGATCGAAGCAAAAAAAATTGGTACAGACGGTGTCGTTCTTGGCTGTTTAACAAAAGACGGTTGGCTTGACGAAGAAGCATTGGAGCTGTTGATCGAAACTGCTGAAGGCTTACAAATAACTTTTCATATGGCGTTCGATGTTCTGTCAAAAGAAAATCAATTTAAAGCTATTGACTGGTTGGCAGAGCACGACGTGCATCGAATCTTAACACATGGCGGGCCTAGCGGAACACCGATCGAAGAAAATCTTGAACATTTAAAAGAACTGATTGCCTATGCAGCTGGACAAATCATTATCCTGCCTGGCGGAGGTATTTCTGATAAAAATGTTGATACGGTAGTCAATGCATTAAATATCAGCGAAGTCCATGGAACAAAAATTGTAGGATAAAAATTTGGCTCTGTAACCTGTCCCTATTTCTGTGTTACAGAGCCTTGTCTTTCTTACTCTTCCAGCTTCTGAGCCTCAATACTTAAAACTAAACTTCCTAAAAGTCCTAAGCCTCCCAATAGTAGTAACTCTTTTCTTTCTAATAAAACACCTACAGTAGCTATTGCTCCACCAGCAATCAAATTAGTCACTGCGCTATTCTCCATATTCTTTTTACTAAGCTCTGGCACTCGAACATTTACCCCAATTTTCTGATTGATTTTGTTGATTTTTCGGCTCATTTCATTGATCATAACTATTCCTCCTATTTATTTTTTTCTACAATGCTTTTCTCAAAAAGCAACATACATACTTTTGGTATGTATGTATTAAAAATAAAAAATGTACAAGACACTTTTATTTTTTTATCACATTAAACATGGCCACAACATCTTGAATATACTCTTCATCAATGAGTGGAAAATTCACACCTTCATAGAGTTGTTGAAAAAATGTCAATTTATTCAGCAGTTCTTGCTCATTCATTTTATAAAGTGCTGGAGCCAACCACATGTTTGTTGAAAGCACGATCAGCTCGGCAATTTCCTGTGGATGTTCAGTAACGATAGATCCATCTTGAATCCCTTCTTCAACGATTCCCTTGATATATGGAATTGTACTATCAAAAGCCTCCGTATACAATTCTCCAATAACTCTAGGATCCGTAATTAACGATTTAGCAGAGAACGCTAATTTTTGATGCTCTAATGATCTAAGACTGATTGTATTGATTCGTCTAATCTTTTCAAATCCGCTGATATCTTTCATCGATTCAATTTGCTTATTGATATCGACGATATATCTTTTTTGCAAAATCGTATTAAAAATTTCTTCTTTCGATTTGAAATGATGATAAATGACGCCTTTGGTTAAGCCACCTAAATTGTCAACGATATCTTGGATCGTCGTATGATCATATCCTTGTTCTATAAAAAGTTGCTCTGATACATCTAATATTTTTTTCACTGTTTCTTCTGGATATTTGTTTCGTGCCATTTGTCCACCTCTATACATACCGTTAGTATGTATCTTATAGTATTGACGTTTCTTTGTCAAATACACACAAAAAAAGCATGTCAAAACACATGCTTTTAATAACAATATATTTATCTACATCACGTTAAACAAAGTACTGCATAAACAAACCAGCAATATTAAAATAAATCAACACACTAGTCAAATCACTTAGTGTCGTGATAAAAGGACCGCTAGCAACGGCTGGATCAAAGCCCAATTTGTCCATCAACATCGGAATCAAGCTTCCAGCTAAATTCGCTACAGTGATTGCACACAACATAGCCATCCCAATCACAAATCCTAAAGGAAAATTATGCTGCCAAATCCCAACAACAATGAAAATAGAAACTCCTGTTACAGCTCCGGTAACCAATCCTGTCAATACCTCACTAATGATCAAACGGACAAAACTATTATCCTTTTCATCAGATACCGCAAGTCTTCTAACTGCAACAGCTAATGACTGCGTTCCCGCATTTCCTGCTGTTCCTGTTATCAATGAAATGAATACAGCCAAAATACTTGCTTCACTTACTAATTCTTCATAATGGCTGATCAATGTTGCTGTAGACATTCCTAAAAACAATAGTGTAATTAACCACGGTAAGCGTTTTGACGCAGCTTTAATCGGATTTTCACTGACCTCTTCAACATTGACCCCTGCTAAACCTGAATAATCACTGGCGGCTTCGTCATCGATAACATCAATAATATCATCAACAGTAACGATCCCTAATAAATGATCATCATAGTCTGTAACTGGCAATGCGAGAAAGTCGTAGTCTCGAATCGTTTGCGCAACGTCCTCTTGATCGTCACCCACATGAACGGAAATCACCCGTTCACTCAAAACATCGGAAATCATCGTATCATCATCGTTCACGATCAAGTCACGTAAAGAAATAACTCCGACTAAATGATTTTCCTGATCGACAACATAAACATAATAAATCGTTTCTGCAACATCTGCCTTATTTTTCAAGACATACATCGCTGAACGTACGGTTTGATTAGCCACAATTGACACAAATTCTGTGGTCATGATCGATCCGGCTGTATCGTCCTCATAATGAAGTAATTCTTTGATTTCGCCGGCATCTTCAGTACTCATTAAACTTAAATATTTAGCTTTTTGACTTTTATCCAGCATATTCAACAAGTCAACCGCATTATCCGTATACATCTCAGACAACATTTCTGCCGCATAACTTGGACGCATCTCAGCGATATAGTCCTTCATGTTTTCATTATCTTCTTCGATAACATCAAACATATCTGCTAATTCTTTTGGAGATAGATAGCTGTACATTTGTTTTCGATCAGCTTCATCGATCGATTGATAAAATTGTCCCTGCTCATAAATATGAAGTGCTAAAAACAACTCTCGAAACTCATTCATTTGCTGCTTTTGTAATGTTTCTAACAACAATGAAAAATGCTCTTCCATTTCTTGCCCCTCATTCACACATACCGCTCCCCTCTCTAAAAATGCTCAACGATCTCTTTCATATCTTTTGCCAAAGGAGATGTCAGTTTCATAGGCTCTTTTGTAAAAGGATGGATAAAACTCAGCTGACAACAGTGTAAGGCTTGACGTTTGATGCCTAGATCCATTTTACCACCGTACATCTCATCGCCTAACAACGAACAACCGATTGCTTCAAAATGCACTCTGATTTGATGCGTCCTACCCGTGTGCAGCTGAATATTGACCAGCGCTCGATCTGTGCTACGCTTCATCAGCCAGTATTCCGTTTCAGCCTGCTGACCAGTAGCAACGACCGTCCGTTTCAATATGGAAGATAAATCTCTACCTATAGGCTGATCGATCATACCGTGTTTTGATAACTTTTCAACTTGACCGCCGACCAATGCTTGATAGATCTTAACGACATTTTTCTTACGTAACTCCTGATCCAGCATTGCATGAGCAAAACCATGCTTGGCAAACAGCATCAATCCAGTTGTATCTCTGTCCAAACGAGTCACTACATGGATCACCTGATTTTTATATCCTTGTCTTTTATAATATGCCTTCACTCGATTTGCCATCGTTCCATTTGGATGATATTGAGAAGGAATCGAGGCCACACCTGCCGGCTTGTCGACAACCAAATAATGCGCATCTTCAAACACTATCTCTATCGGTTTATCATCAACAAGTAAGGTCTCATGTTCTTTTTCATCCGGGATCGTGACTTTTACTTGATCTCCTAAAGACAATTTAAATAGAACATTTTCTACCGATTGATTGACCTCGATTTTCCCACCTTGAAACTTGATTTTCGCTAAAAGACCTCTAGATATCCCTTGTTCCTTTAAAAAATATTTCACCTGTTGCGGTTCTTCTTGTTCAACGATCCAACTAAATTCCATCTTCTGTTAATCCTCACTAATAAACGCATCTTTTACGCGATGCCAAAAATGCATATGACGATAAGAGGCGAAATGAATTCGTTCATCTGCGATTCGATAATAAATCGATTTGATATCATCTTGATAAATATCTAATTGATCGACAGTGATCAGATAATCATTACTTTCCTGTAGTTTGATTTCTACCCATTCAGTATGAGCGATCACGATTGGTGAACCTAATGTTCGAAAAACTCGATTATTCAATGAAGCAATCTCAGCTAACTGAAAAGCATTGATGCTCGGATGCAACACAGCTCCGCCAATACTTTTATTATAAGCTGTTGAACCTGTCGGTGTGGATATGGACAGACCATCTCCACGAAAGCGTTCAAATAATTCATCTTTGATAAACACATCCGCTACCATTGTACGATTAGCACGCTTGATTGTCGACTCATTCAATGCTAAAAAGTGTTTATTTGGTTTGTTGCCGTGAAAACAGATTTTCACATCTAGTAATGGGTAGCTGATGCTCTTTTCTTGATGAACTAATAAGCTTTGAACTAACTCTTCAAGTTCATAGTCCCGCCAATCCGTATAAAATCCTAAATGACCTGTATGAACACCTAAAAAACTAACTTCATTCAAACGATGGTTGAAGCGATGGAAAGCGGATAATAACGTACCATCTCCACCAACAGAGATCACCAGTTCCGGCTGCTGTTCATCGATTTCGATATTGTTTTGCTTCAAAAGTGACAGCAAGCGACCTGTCACTTCTTTAGACAGATGTTCATGATTATGAACAATTGCTACTTTCATCTGATGCCTCCTACTATTCTAGTTTCTCTTGGTTATCTGTTAATTTTTGATAATAATTATCTTGAAATTTTCCGCGACCATGAGAAAATAGATGTTGTGCTTCTTGAATTTCTTCACGTATCGTAGACATCTCTTCATCTAACTGATACGCTGCTTCAGCGGCACGCTGCAATCTTTCTTTCATTTCCTCCGGAAAAACACCTTGATATTTATAATTTAAAGAATGCTCGATCGTTGCCCAAAAATTCATTGCTAATGTCCGAATCTGGATTTCTGCTAAAATCTTTTTTTCACCTGTAATCAATTGTACAGGATATTCTATCACTAAATGGTAGGAGCGATAACCGCTCTCTTTTTTATTTGTGATGTAATCCCGTTCTTGAATGATTTGCAAATCTTTTCTATTTCGAATAATGTCTACGACCTGGCGGATATCTTCTACAAACTGACACATGATCCTAAGACCTGCAATATCCTGCATCTCTTCTTCGATCCGTTCCACTGGAATATTACGTAATGCCGCCTTTGTTAAAATACTATCGACTGGCTTCACACGACCAGTTACAAACTCAATAGGTGTATGCTTATTTTGTTCTCGAAACTGTTTGCGAATACCGCGCAGTTTAACTTTCATTTCTCCAACAGCCTGTTCATACGGTGCCAGAAAAAGCTCCCACTCTTTCTCCATCCTAATCCCTCTATTTCTTTGAATTTGATTCACAGCTTATTTTACCATAGTGCCGAGAAAAATAGGACATTTTGAGAAATTGTCTGATTTTTTTAAACATTAGTAAACTTTTTAACTTCTAGTTCACTTTTCTTGACGTATCTGGGTAAAGTATGTAAAAATTGAATTAAATTAAAGAAAGTGGGTCAAAAATAAGTGAGTGAAAATTTGGAAATAGAGTTTAAAACATTATTATCTAAAAAAGAGTTTTTACACACAGCCAATTTTTTTAATTTAAACGAGCATCATTTTTTTACACAAACTAATCACTACTTTGATACCGACGATTTTCAATTAAGAGAAAAGTATATCGGTTTGAGAGTTCGAACACTATCAAAAAAGGCAGAAATCACTTTGAAAATACCTGATACAGTCGGTTTAATGGAAATCAACGATTCTCTTTCCACTGCGCAAGCACAAGCGATCATTGATTCAGGCAGCCTTCCTACTTTTGGAGCCGTCTACGATAAACTAATTGCATTAGGTATCAACATAAAGGATTTACGTTTAATCGGCAACTTAACAACTAAACGAGCAGAAAAAAAACTTCCCCAAGGTTTACTCGCGCTAGATGAAAGTTGGTACAATGAGCAACATGATTTTGAATTGGAATTAGAAGTCAGTGATGCGATCTCTGGTAAAAAAGAGTTTCTTCTTTTACTGGATACTTTGAACATCAAAGAAAAACCGTCACCGAACAAGATTCAGCGGATGATGCTAAGCTCAAAAAAGAAAAATTAAGAAGTTATAATGGTGAAACATATCATTTCAAATTTCCTAGGTTTTCTGATAAATTAGGAACACTTAGTTGAGAAATGATGTCTAGTTGCAAAAAGAGTCAAATTGGAGGAAATATGAATGATTGAAATCTATCTGTTCGTTAATCCTTTGGGGGGCATTTGTCTCAACATAGAAAAGGATATTCTAAAATTAGTAGAAACGGAAAATAAAAAGATCCAGTTTCGTTTTATCCCATTAGTCAATATGAGAACAATAAATCATCTAATAAAATTATTCGATATTCCCACACACGATATCGAAAAACGTAATCAATTGTTTGAAGATATTTATTCTGCTGCTCTTGATTACAAAGCGGCACAATTACAAGGAAAGAAAAAAGGTCGTCATCTGTTGCTAGGACTACAACAAGCGGTAGCTGTTGATAATCTCCCTTATACCACTGAGTTAGTTGAAAAGCTGGTTGTTGAAGCTGGCGGAGATTTAGATATGTTCAAAGCAGATCGAGAATCAGATTTTGTCAAAGAATCATTTAAAACAGACCAGCAAATCGCTCGGGAGATGGGCATTACTAAACATCCTTCTGCTGTTGTATTTAATTATGCTTGTGATCGTGATTTCGGTGTCCTTGTTGAAGATTGTGAATCCATGGATGAAATCAAGCGACTTTGTGAATCCTCAGAAGAAACCTTACAATATCTCCATGAGAAATTTGAATTGAGCCATTATGATGAACCCAGAGTTCCACACGGACATTTACATTTACTATAAAAAACAGCCTTCCTTTTATAAAAGGGAGGCTGTTTTTTTGTGGTTTATTGTTCCATCGTTTCAACAAGTTTCTCTAATTCATTTAATCTTGTTTCAAAAACCTTCATGGCGTCTTCGATGTAATCTGGTTCTGTCATATCCACTCCAGCCTTTTTCATGACTTCGATCGGATAATCACTGCTACCTGATTTCAAGTAGGTCAAATATTTTTCCAAAGCTTGCGGCTCTTCTGATAAAATTTTATTCGCCAAAGCTGAAGCTGCTGAAAATCCAGTTGCATATTGATAAACGTAGTAATTATAGTAGAAATGAGGAATCCGTGTCCATTCAAATGTGATTTCTGGATCTTTTGCTACTTCTGGACCATAGAATTTTTCATTTAATTGACCGTAGTATTCACTCAAATACTCGCTTGTTAAAGGTGTTCCTTTGGCATCCTCTGTATGAATAAAATGCTCGAACTCAGCAAATTGAGTTTGTCGGAAAATGGTTCCTTTGAAACCGTCTAGATAATGATTCAGCACGTATGCTCGAATTTTCGGATCTGTCTCTGTTTCCAGAAGATATTCTGTCAAAAGATTTTCATTGGTTGTTGACGCAATTTCAGCCAAGAAAATAGAGTAATCACCATAAACATACGGTTGATTTTTGCGCGTGAAATAGCTATGCACACTATGCCCCATTTCGTGGACTAATGTATATAATTGATCCAAGCTATCATGCCAGTTCATTAAAATGTAAGGTGCGGTATCATATGCACCTGATGAGTATGCTCCGCTACGTTTACCTTGATTTTCTATCACATCGATCCAGCGATCGTTAAAGGCTGTTTTAACAACGTCCAGATACTCGCTTCCCATAGGTTTAAGTGCTGTCAACGCTTTTTCTTTTGCTTCATCATAAGAATACTTGATAGACGCCTCTCCCAAAATTGGTGTATACATATCATACATATGAAGTTGTTCTACTTTCAATAAACGCTTACGCAATGTTACATAGCGATGAAGCAAGGGTAAATTCCGATTGACAACATCTACTAACGTATCATAGACGCTTTCAGGAATATGATTATTACTCAGTGCTGCTGCTCTTGCTGATGGATAGTTGCGGACTTTTGCTTTATAGTTGTGAGCTTTAACATGAGAGCTTAACGTTTGAGCAAAAGTATTTTTAAACTGCTCATACACAGTATATAATCCTTTGAATGCTGCTTCTCGGACATTTCTATTTGTATTTTCCATCAGCTGACCGTACACCCCATGAGTCAATTGGATTTTTTCTCCATTTTCGTCTTCGATCACTGGAAATTTTAAATCTGCATTGTTTAAGATAGAAAAAGTATTACTTGATGCTTCAAAAATTTCGCCCGCTCCTGCCAACAATGCTTCCTGTTCAGCAGATAAAATGTGTGGACGTTCATTAAGGATATTTTCAACAAAATGACGATAGATTTCAAGTTCTGGTTTTTCAGCAAAATATCCCCAAATTTGATCATCACTCAAAGATAGTAACTCCGGTTCGAACCAAGACATCGCTTCGCTCACTTGGGCCAATAAAGAGCTAGCTCTCGCATATAAAGCTTGGTAAGTAGTGTTCGCTGTATCTTGATCATTTTTTAAATGTGCATAGACATAGATCACTTCGATTTGGCGATATATCTTAAGCAGCAGCTCAATGCTGTTTAAAAACGCTGTACTGCCTTGATCAAGTGTTCCTTTATATTTTTCTACGACTTGTAATTCATCTGTTAACGCTCGGTAGGCATCATCAAAAGCCTGATCATCTTTAAAAATTTTTGTTAAATCCCATGTCTTTTCTACTGGTAAGGTAGATCGTTCTGGTAACTGTTTTGCTTCACTCATTTTATCTACTCCTTTACGAATTATTTCATAAAGTTATAGTATCATACTTCGATAGGGAGTAGCACTGTTTAAGCGCCTATTTTTAATTCTTTTCAGCCATTTGTTCACTTCTACCATACTTTGCACACTTTTTCCTGCATTTACTTTCCAGCCTGTTGTCGTTCGGATCAGATGATGACAGTCAACTAACTGGTTAAAAAGCTGAGCAAAACAGTAGTCCTGCAGTTGAGCAAATGGAATCGCTGGAAACTCATAAAATAATTCAGCGGATTTTGCTATTTGTGATTTTAGAGATGACTCCAACTCTTTCGGCCGAAAAACATTCTGATCAAAAAACTGTACCCATTTCCAAATTCTTTCTTTCAATAAAAGATCTGATCCTCGACAACAAAATAAATGAATTCCTGGATAGTAAAACCAATAAGGTAATTGTAGAACATGCAAATGATTGTTATATAATACTCCTTGAACCACTCGTAGCTGCCCTTCTTTTTTGATCAATTTTCTATTTAACTCAGTATAATAGTCTGAAATCAATTGACCAAGCTGATATTTTCTTTGATGATATATGAGTGCTTCCGTAGGAAATTTGAAGATTTCAGTCAAAGAAGCTGTATCTGCAGACCAAGTCCTACACGCAGCATATACTCTTTTTTTCCAGTCTTCTTCTATATGAAAATAAAGAGTCACCTCCTTTGTCTGCCAATCTGCTGACCACAAGTAAAAGCCTAGATTTTGAGAATAATTGCATAAATGCTTTATTAATTCGTTTAAGCTTTTTAAACCGTTGACTAACTTTTTTCCACAGATCCAAATTGGTTGATATTCATGGTCTTGATAAACGTTATTTCTTTCTATCAGTCGAGATACGCTTAAGGGGCTGCACTGGATTTCTACAGCACGCTTTCCTATCAATAGATCTGGTCGTTGATTCAATGACGGCAGATATTTTTCAAGCTCATAGTTACGTCCTTCACGCTCACACCATGCCACAAACATTTTTTTTAAAGCCAAGTGTTCCTGTGTCTCCCCTTTTGAAGTGGACTCACACGCATTTTGATACGTATGGGAAAAATGAGGAATCTTTACTTTGCCATTTTTGATTTGGACTGGACTTCCACAGATCGGACAAAAAAAGGGTTGTTCTTTCAATTGTTGGATCTCTTTTCTTGAGCGATGAAGCAGTGTGACAATTTCTTTTTCATTTGAATACGCACTTAGCATTTAGTTCACCTCTACTAGTAATATACGCATTCTTTTTCAGATAACACGAAAAAAACCGAGATAAAGCAAAAAATGCTTCATCCCAGTTTTTTATCGTTTATTCGAAGTAATATCTAGTCAGTTCTAATGCGTTACGTTCCATAATACAGGTTCCATATTCATTTAACGTTTCAGGAGTGACGTTTGATAAGTTAGCAAATTCCAATAGTTGCGCCAACTCATTTTCTACATCATTTTTTCCTAATTCATCTAGCAAGAAAATCACTTGCAGATAGTACGTTCCTTTAAATGTATACAGATTTGCTACTACAGATTGTAAATAAACTTCATTTGCTAATTGAACCATCGTATCAAAATCATTAAGCTCAAATACTAAATTTTTCACTGTATTATCAGAAAATTCTTGTGTATCATCAGAAAAATCATCTTCTATTTGTTTTCGGATTATATTACTCACTTCTTCTGAATTTAAATCATTAAAATTTTCAAAATTTGAAACGTCATCCATCGAAGCATTTTTACTAATAAAAAGTTCTAAACCATCACTTTTTGGCAGAACCTGAAAGGTAACAGCTTCACTGCCCTGAAATTCATCTTCCACATCAACTTCTTCTAGAATACTGTAGAAAAAATTCTCTACCTCTTTGTGATTGCCAAGTAAATCTAAAAATGTAATTCCTCGGTCAGCCAGATCTTCATTGCCAATCAATACACGTATAGTATTTTCATTGATATGTTCCATTTCCATGTCGCTACACCTCACTTTTGCTAATCAGGAAACTTATTCTTACGTACATTGTAGCGGAATCACGCCAAATGTAAAGGGAAAAGTAATAATATTTACAAATAAACTGTGGTCTTATTCTTTTTCTTAATACTTGTATTGTTTCTATGTCTATTTTTCTTAGTTCTGCTTATGCTATGTAATATAGTAGAAAAGAAAAACCTCTGCCCCAAGGACAAAGGTTCTCCTTAAATTTTATAAACCTGCCATCAATTGCGCTTGACGTAATTCTAACTGCCGAACACCACGAGGCAAGAAACGTCGAATTTCATCCTCATTAAAACCAACCTGTAATCTTTTTTCATCAATCATTATTGGTCGACGCAACAATCCAGGATTCTCTTTAACTAGTTCTAACAAATCTTGTAAAGGCAATTCATCCAAATCCATATTAAGTTTTTGGAAAACTTTAGAACGAGTAGAGATAATCTCTTCTGTACCATCTTCTGTCATTCTCAAAATTGCTTTCAGTTCAGAAATATTCAATGGTTCTGAAAAAATATTTCTTTCTTTGAATGGAATCTCGTGTTCTTGCAACCATGCACGAGCCTTACGGCAAGACGTACAACTTGGGGAAGTATAAAGTGTCAACATGTGCATCACTCCTTTTTGTGATTAGAATCACTTTTTTAAAACAGGAATTCAAACTGTTTTCCTATTTAGAGTAAGTATACCCAATTTCTAATAAAATTACTAGGTCTTTTTTGTAAAAAAAGCATAGTTTTTTCTTTTTTTTACGTTTTTTTATTAATAAACAACGAAATATCCTTACTTTGACACACTTTTATATAGCGCTTTCACCCATCGTGAAAATAGTACAGTTTTAAATTTTCACTAACCTGTACTAGTCTAAAAATTATGACAATTTATTTTTTTGCTTGTTTCCCTGTTTTTTTCCTCTTTTAGTTGTATAATAATAACAATAACGTTTATTAATTGATTAAGGTGGTTACTCTAATGGAAACAATTTTTTCTGGCATACAGCCAAGCGGAATACCAACGATCGGCAATTACATTGGTGCGATGAAGCAATTTGTGGATTTGCAAAATCAGTATGATTGTTACTTTTGTATCGTTGATGAACATGCAATCACTGTACCGCAAGATCCCATCAAACTGCGTCAGCAAATTCGCGGCTTAGCGGCTTTGTATTTAGCAGTTGGTTTGGACCCTAAAAAAGCAACAATCTTTATTCAATCTGAAGTATCCGCTCATGCTGAAGCTGCTTGGATCATCCAATGCAATACGACGATCGGTGAATTAGAGCGAATGACTCAATTTAAAGATAAATCCCAAAAAAATGGACGAACTGGTGTCAGTGCAGGACTTTTAACTTATCCTCCATTAATGGTAGGAGATATCATTTTGTACAACGCTAACCTCGTTCCTGTCGGTGATGACCAAAAACAACATTTGGAATTAACCAGAGATTTTGTTGAACGCTTCAACAAACGCTACGGACAAAAGAATCAAGAACTTTTAGTGATGCCTGAAGTAAAAATCGCTGAACAAGGCGGACGTGTGATGAGTCTTCAAGATCCAACCAGTAAAATGAGCAAATCAGACACAAATGCTAAAGGGTTTATTTCAATGCTTGATGAGCCAAATGTGATCCGTAAAAAGATCAAGTCTGCTGTCACTGATTCAACAGGGATTATCGAATATGATCCGGAAAATAAACCGGGAATCTCAAACCTATTAAGTATTTTCTCAGCTGTCACTGGTCGCCCAGTTGCAGAGCTAGTATCCGCCTATGAAGGAAAAGGCTATGGCGATTTCAAATCAGATTTGGCAGAAGCTGTCGTTGATTTATTAGAGCCCATTCAAATACGCTACAATGAACTATTAGCTTCAGATGAATTAGATGAAATTCTTGATGAGGGCGCTGATAAAGCTCGTCTAGTTGCTAATAAAACCTTGCAGCGGATGAAAAATGCCATTGGTTTAGGTAGAAAATCACGTAGATAACATTTTTATTTCATCAACCTCCAAACCAAGCGAGGGCAACGAAAAATACCCCTGAGGGTGCTCGCCTTCAGGGGTATTTTAGTTTAGTTAATTAATCGCGAAATTGTGCATCGTGTAAGCGACGATAGTGTCCACCTTTAGCAAGCAACTCTTCATGAGTGCCAACTTCTAAGATGCCCTTATCACTGACTACAACAATCCGTGTCGCATGTTTGATAGTTGCCAAACGATGGGCAATGATCATAGTTGTTCTACCTTCTGCTAAAGAATTCAATGACTCCTGGATTACTTGTTCTGTTTCAGTGTCCAATGCCGATGTTGCTTCATCTAAAATCAAAATCGGCGGATTTTTTAAGAACATACGAGCAATCGCCACTCGCTGTTTCTGTCCACCAGACAGCTTAACCCCACGTTCTCCGATCATAGTATCAAGTCCATCAGACATTTGCTCCACTACTTTTTCTAAATGAGCCAATTGCATAGCATTTTGGATCTCTTCTTCTGTCGCATCTAATTTTCCGTATGCGATATTCTCTCGAATCGTTCCGGGGAATAAGAACACGTCCTGTTGCACGATACCGATTTGATTTCTTAAAGAAGCCAGTGTCATCTCTTGGATATTTATTCCATCAATCGTAATATTTCCTTCACTGACTTCATAAAAACGCGGTAATAAATTACATAGTGTTGTTTTCCCTGAACCGCTTTGACCAACAAACGCGACTGTTTCACCAGGTACAATATGCAGATCGATATGATTTAAGACTTTTGAAGAGTCCGCATAAGAAAATGACACATCATCATAGATGATATCTCCCTTCAAATGATCAACTGCAACGGCATTTGGCTTATCTACAATCGCGGGCTTTTTATCGATTTCTTCTGTGAACCGTTTGAAACCGGCAATGCCTTTGGGATAGCTTTCAATCATATTATTGACCTTCTCAATCGGACGAACAAAGACGTTAGCCAATAAAATAAATCCGACAAAGTCCCCATTTGTAATTTCACCGTTGATTGTATAATATGCACCAAAAATAAGTGTAAACAAATTGATCAAACGAATAAGGAAATAATTATATGCAGAGCTGATTCCCATTACTTTATAAAACAAAATCTTTGATTGACGATACGTTTGGTTCAAGCCTTCAAAACGTTGCCGCTCAAAAGGTTCATTTGCAAAAGACTGTGTCACACGAATACCGCTGACAGAAGCTTCGACACCAGCGTTGAACTCGCCTAAGTTATCATAAATTTTAGTATTGACCTTCGTCATTTTCTTATTAAAGAAAACCAAAGCTACCGTTATAAAAGGTAGAACAATAAATGTTGCCAATGCTAATTGCACATGGATACGAAGCATTAAATAAAATGAACCGACCAATGTCATCACTGTAATGAAGACATCTTCCGGACCATGATGGGCAACCTCTGAAATCTCGAATAAATCCGTTGTTAAACGACTCATCAATTTCCCGGTCTTTTGATTATCATAATACTCAAAAGGCTGTGTTTGCAGATGACTATACAGCTCTCTTCGCATATCTGTTTCAATATTTACCCCAAGCTTATGCCCGAAAAATACAACAATGTACTGCAAAAAAGTATTTAAAATATAAAACAACAGCAGGCCCACACAAGCCAGCCCAATCAAACGGAAATTTCCTTTTGGCATGATTTTATCTATCACTTGATTCACTACAACCGGGAACGCCAACTCCAACAATCCTGCTAAAACAGCGCAGGAAAAATCTAAAATAAATAAGTGCTTATATGGTCGATAATAACTAAAAAATCGTTTTAACATAAACTCCCTCTTTCTTTGATAACTCTTATATATTATACGCAAAGAATCATCTTGATGCAAAGTTTGAAAATAATTGTTTATTTGATAATAAAAGAGAAAAATTTGATTTAAAAATGAATAATATCACAAATTAAAGAGATTATACCCCGATAAACGTGATTAAATGAATTAAATAAATCGTTATTAGTTATTTTTAAATATAAAATAGTACATATTTTAAACAAGATAACCTCTATAAAAAAATGCAAACATTGAACAAACAAAATAGAGTGATGCTTTTTTTTTAGGAGCACGATCAAAATACATATTTACAGACGACACGGTGCGTTGAGAAAAAGAATCTTAGTAAGAATTTTCATTTTTTCTCCGCTAAAGTAGCAAGTGATTCGCAGTGAACAGATCAATAAATTTTGAAAAATCGACTTTAGACTTACTATTTTGAACATTTTGCTTTCTGTTATTTCAATTACTTGAAAAGAATCAAGGGATTTGTTAAGTTATATACATACATGTACATCATTGCTAAACACCGATATGTTGCTTATGTCTTGGGGAAGATAGGCCTAATCGGTGTTTCTTTTTGCTTTTAACTAATTTAGAACTGTCCCAGTAACGAATAATCGCATATACAGCGCCATTTTTCTCATCTAGATTAAAAATTTCTTTCTGTTCATTTGTTGGAAAGTCCGCTACAATGAAAATGAGTTTGAAAAAATTTCTGAAAAAATAGTTAGGAGTGCAATTTTTTTAATGAAAACCATTGTTTTTGATGTGGATGATACGATCTATGACCAGCAACAACCATTTAGAAATGCGATCAATTCTGTCTTTCCTTCTGTGAAACCGACCGATATGCATGAACTGTATATTCGATTCCGTTTTCATAGTGACGAAACATTCCCAAAAGTAATGTCTGATGAATGGACACTCGATTTTATGCGTTTTTATCGAATCGATGAATCACTAAAAGATCTCGGTTATCCTGCCGTTACGACAGAAGAAGGAACCACTTTTCAAAAAATTTATGAAGACGAGTTAGATAATATCGTCATGCATCCAGAGGTAAAAAAAGTCTTTGATTTCTTAAAAGAAAAAAATATCCCGATGGGAATCATTACAAATGGACCTACAGATCATCAATATAAAAAAGTAAAACAGCTTCAGCTTGAACAATGGGTTCCAACTGATAATATTATCATTTCTCAAAGTACTGGGTTTCAAAAACCAGAAAAAGAGATCTTTGATCTAGCTGCGAAAGAGTTTTCTATGGAAGCAGAACATACGCTGTACGTCGGTGACAGCTTTGAAAATGATATTGCCGGTGCTAAAAATGGTGGTTGGAAATCATTGTGGTTCAATCATCGTCTACGGGCAATTCCAACAAACGAAACGCCGACACATCTTCATGAAGTCACATCATTTGATGAATTATTTCCAGTTATTCGTTCCCTTTTTTCATAGTATCAGATAGGTAAATCGACTAATTATGTTCTACGCTCCACTTGTGAATAGGCACTGCTACAAGGCAAAAGAGTTCGAGAAAACGCGACTAGTTCCTAGAAATAACAAGAACTATAGAGAGCGGGACAAAACTAAAAATTCGTTTTGTTTCGCTCTCTAAACCCGAATAAACGGCGAGAAAAAAGCAGCTCCTTCGGAAATAAGCCAAAATTCACAAAAATTTGAAGAACAATTTTCGTGAATTTTGGCTTATTTCTTGGAGCTAAACGCTTTTATCTCAGCCTCATAGTTTATTCTCCGATGCTTAAAATCGCCCGAATGTCTTCTTCTGTCATTTTAGCTAATTGCTCCTCATTTCCTTGAATGACTTTCTGGAACAATTCTCGTTTTTCTTGTTGTAACGAGTTCATTTTTTCCTCAACCGTTCCTTCAGCGATCATTCGCCAAACCTCAACGACGTTTTTTTGACCGATTCGATGTGCACGTCCTGCCGCTTGTTCTTCTACAGCCGGATTCCACCAAAGGTCATAAAGAATGACGGTATCTGCTCCAGTTAAATTCAACCCAGTTCCACCAGCTTTTAGTGAAATCAAAAAGATATCCTTTTCTCCTGCATTAAATGCATCTGCCATCTCCATACGCTCTTTGGGCTTAGTACTCCCTCTCAAATAAAATGTGGTCAAGCCTAGCTCATGCAGCTCTTTTTCAATGATCGAAAGCATACTGGTGAACTGAGAAAAGAGCAACACGCGGCGATTGTTTTCTTTTGCGGCGACCAGTAAATCTTTTACTTGCTCCAGCTTACCAGAGCCTCCTGTATAATCATCAATAAACAGACGAGGATCACAACAAATTTGACGTAGTCTAGTTAAACCGGCTAAAATACTCAAACGATTTTTCTTAAAGGCATCTTGGTCCATTTGGCTGACATCTTCCTGCATTTGTTTAAGGTAAGCAAGATAAACCGTTTTTTGTTCTTCAGTCAAAACGCTGTATAAGTTACTTTCAATTTTTTCAGGTAAATCCTTAAGAACAGTTTGTTTATCTCTCCGTAAAATAAACGGCTGGATCATTTTGGCAATTTCTTCCGGTTTCATTGCTCTAAACAATGTTCTCGTTGGAAACAGTCCAGGCAAAATCATCTGAAAAATCGACCATAGCTCATCCAAATTATTTTCAATCGGTGTTCCGCTTAAGGCAAATCGCTGTGGAACCGTCAAGCTTTTTAATGCTTGAGCAGTTTTAGTTCCACTATTTTTTACCATCTGCGCCTCATCTAAAATTAAATAACCTAGCTCCAACTTTTGATACATTTCGATATCCTGTCTCAAACTTGCATAGGAAGTAATCAAAACATCTAATCCTGCTTGAGTAGCACTGTTTTCACGTTCATTTTTATTTCCAGCCACTACTGCTGCATGTAAAGTCGGCGCAAACTTCTTAATTTCTGCTGCCCAGTTATAGATTAAACTTGCAGGCGCTACGATCAAAGCGGGCCCCTTTTGTTTGTTTTCTTCTTTTTCAGAAAGTAAATATGTGATCGTCTGCAACGTTTTCCCTAGCCCCATTTCATCGGCTAGTATTCCGCCAAACTGATAATAACTCAACATCTTAAGCCATTTAAACCCATCGATCTGATAAGAGCGTAAGGTTGCTTGAATATTCGTTGGCAGACTTGCTTCAAAATTTTCTGGATGAGTCAAATTCGTAACCATTTCTTTAAAAGAGTCTGAAAAATGAGCACGTGAATTGTTTTCCAGCATATTTTCGATCATCAGACCTTGATTTCTAGGAACTTGGATCGTCCCTTGCACATTTTTCATATTTTGTCTCAACAAGGTCAGTATCTCACTTGTCTGTTGGAATTCTTCAGAATCAAATGCAAGGACTTCTCCTGATTCTAATGTATAAAACCGATCATTTCTCAATAAGCTTGCCAATACTTCATCAATTTCCTGCTCACGAATTCCAGTAATATCAAATCGGACATCCAGCCAAGAATCTGAATCTGAAACTTCGATCATAGGCTGATGATGCTGGGCATCTAAAAATAATTCGCGCAGCTTTTTGCCCATTCGAACCTCACCAAGACGGCGAAAAGCTGGAATTTCTGCTTTAAAAAAGTAGTACAATCTTTCACCGGCAGGTAATGGTTTTTCATACCCAGTCGAGTTCTTTTGGTAGCCAAATGTTGCTAACTGTTCTAATACGTCTTGTTCTTTTTGGCTATCACGAATAACTTCTTGATTTTCTTTGGACAATACAGAATGCGCTGTATCAGTTGAAAAGACAACGTCACCGTACATAAAATCAATTCGTACTTTGATCATACCTTTGATTTTTCGAAAAACAAACATCGTCTCTACTGCATGATATACAACTTCTTGAGCAACTTCATCGCTGACATTAACTGTACCGATTTTCTCTAATAATGGCAAAACTGAACCAAAAAGATCAGATAATTCTGGTTTTTCATAAATGATCTCTGGTTTTTCGATCCGTTTCAATAATTGAAGCAAGGTCGAGTAGATTGTTTCTTGCTCCTGTGTAAAAATGAACACTTGATCATGGCTGATCCCCCACTGGTAGTGAGCTAAAAAAGTGGTGATTTGATCTGTGATTGTTAATTTATATTTGATGTCAACTTGTTTGCTGACATCAAATAGAATCGGTAATACGCCTTTCAAAAAGGTTAAATGACGGTATTTCTTTTCGCCATCATTTAATTGAAAATGCGGAATACGGTTCATTTTTTCAAGCAACTCTTGCCCTTGATCGATTGGTAAAACGAGATAACGTTTATCGATCTTTCCTTTTACTTGAACACCATTTGATCCTAGTAATTGGCTGGTTTGATAAACAGCAGCCAACTGCGTCAATAGCTCTTGAACCTCGATCGTAAATGCTTCTTTTTTTAAGTCAAAGTAATGCTGCTTATTGATCAAGAAGGTCGCTTCTTTTTGATACGCTTGTAAAAATTCTCCAATGTTTTTAATGATGTAAGTCTTTGGTTTAACGCCTTGATAGCCTAGTCGAAGCGAAATACCTAACACTGCTAATTCGGGATAATAGCTATTCGTTTCAATAACATCAGCAAGTGCTTCAATAATCAGAGGAGTTCTTTGCTCATTTTCTTCTGACTGATTTAGTTTAGCGAAGCCTTTAGTGAACATTTCTGAAATTGACACGGATCGTTTTTCAAAAACAGGTACTTGATCTGCTTTGATGATTCTTGATGTTCCTTTTTGCCGTAAAGATAACTCGACAGCCACTGTATGTTTACAGTAACCGTGATCCATCCAATAGGGACATTCACAAATATCATTTTCTTTAGCAGTGCCGTCTAATTGAACACGGTATAATTCACTTCCTAATACTTCTGCATGCCAAAGTTTTTTTTCTGGATCTTGAACGATCGAGAGAACCCGGCCTTCTTTCATATATTCTCTACCGCGTTCCACAATTCGTTCTGGAATACTCCATTTCATCGTTTCACCTCCTAATTTTCCTATGCTGTTTGATAGGTTACTTGGCTTTGTCCATTGCCATTCGTCTTAATTTGTAATTGCTGCGGGATTCTTGCTTTTAATTCACTTACATGACTAATAATACCGATCATTCTTCCTTCGTTTTCTATTGTTTCCAGTGCTTCCATCGCCATCTCCAACGCTTCTTCGTCTAAAGAGCCAAACCCTTCATCGATAAATAATGCTTCGATCACCACGCCGCCAGCTTGTTCTTGGATCACCTCTGCTAAAGATAATGCCAGCGCCAATGCTGCAATGAAACTTTCACCGCCCGATAAGGTATGGGCGCTACGGCTAGTTCCAGCGTTATCATCATAGACATTGATTTCAAGCCCGGTTTGATTTTTATAACTGCCTGATCCTTGATCCAATTCAAATTGATAACGATTATTCGTCAGCAAGCTTAAACGTTGATTGGCCACAGTAAGGACCTCCTCTAAATAGGTTTGAAGTACATAACGTTCTAAGCTGGTTTTTCTAGGATTATCGCCATTGATCGTTGCAGATAATTGATGGAGTGCTGTAATTTCTTCCCATTTTTGTTCTACTGAAGCAATCAGTTCTTTGACTTGATTACAGATTTTTTCATTAGACTGGATTTTTTCCTGTTGCTGATAATACAACTCTTCTTTGGATCGAATCAAGCTAGATAATGAGTCGATTTCAGCTGTAATTTCAACTGTTTCAGGCTGTTCTTTCTCTTCCAATGTTTGCGCCAGCTCCGTTAATTGAAAAGCTAATTGCTCTTTCTTCTTATCAAAAGTGGTCAACTGTTCTGTAATTTCGTCTAGTTTAGGTACTTCTTTTATTAAAACACGCAAAATTTGTTCGTCAAAATTAAATGTTGATTTTTTTAGGGCAGCATTCAACTGCTTTTCTAATTCTTTTTGTTCCGTTAGATTTGCTGTTTTTTCATTGAGTAGGTGTTGCGCACTATTTACTAGAAGCAAACTGTTTTCTTTTATTTTCGACAATTCCGTCTCGATCCTCTTTTTCTGCGTTTCCCACTCAGCAACTTTTTGTTCCAATTGTTGCTTTTCAGTTAGAATTTCTGCTAATGAATCATCAGCATCTGATAATTGATTCGTAATTGTTTTGAGTTTTGTTTTTGCTTCTGTCTGTTCTTGCTGCTTCTCTTCCAACTGCTTTTCTTGTTGCTGGAGCACTGTCGATTGTTGCTTTACTTGAGCTTCTAATTCCGCAATTTTCGTTTTAGCGGTTTTGATCTGCTCAAATGATTGAATCAGCTGTTGTTCTGCCGTTTTGAGTTCAGCAATTCCATTTTCAATACCTTCTGCAGTGATAGGAGTCGCAAGTGTGATAAACGAACGTTGCTTCAAGGATTCAGTTAATCTGTGAATTTTTTCGTTTTGTTTCTCCCACGTTTTCACTAATTCTTTTTCTGCTATTTGTGCTTGGCTAACTTCTGATTGCAAAGTAGCTGTAAGTGCTTCTTGCTGCTGCGCTTGCTTTTCAAGCGTGTCTAATTGTGTGTCCATTGCTTGAATTTCTTCGATTGAATACTCTTGATGCTCATCTTGCTTTGGATGATCTGTTGAACCACAAACCGGACAAGGCTCACCAGCTACTAAAAGCAAGCTTAACCGACTGATTTGCATCTTGGCCCACTGGCTTTTTTGGGTTTTCACTTGCTCATACAGCGCTATTTTCATTTGCTCTGCGCTTTTCAATGCAGTTTCTTTTTCAAGAATTTCTTGTACAAGTCGTTCTTTTTTACGTTCTAGTTCTTCTTTGCTTTCCCAGTTCTCTAAAAATATCGACCACTGCTCTTGATTTTTCTCTAGTATTAATTGTTCTTTTTCATAGGTAGCTTGTTGTTCAATGATTTGAGCTTGTTTTTGGTATGCTTGATCAGTGAGCGTTTGTTGTTCCTTGATTTCTTTTAATTTTTTGGTGATTTCTTCTAATTCCGTCTGATTTTTTTCAATAGACTTTATTAACGTTTCTTTTTCTTCATACAAAGGAATTTGAAATTGCAGCTGATTTATTTTTTCTTTGATGATAGTCATAGTAGCTGCTTCGATTTCATTTTCTTGTTGTTTTTGTTCCCAATGCTGTTTTAATTCCTGTTGTTCTTCTTGTTCGGCTTGGTTATGTTGCAGTTGCTCACTATAAGTTGCTACAGCCTTACTCTTTTCATCGATTTTTTCAATCAAGCTTTGATGATTTTTAACCCATTGGAGTTGTTGCTCTTCGATTCGAAGCGTTTCAATCAATTCTGCTGTTTCATCTAGTTCTGCTTGTTGTTTTTTCAATTCTGCTTGTTTTGTAAAGGCATGGAGCAATTCTTCCATTTGGAATTTTTCTTGTTCTTTTGTTTGCTTTTGTTTTTCAAGCAAAGACAATGCTTTTTTTTCTGTTGCTTGTTTTTCCTGCATTTCTTTTTGTTGTCGTTCTAAGGCTTGTAATTGCTGTTCGACTGTTTGTGCTTCTATCTCTTCTTGCCAATAAAGTTGATCTAGTTTCGCTTCAATAGTCTGCTGAGTCGCTTCAATACCTTTATTGACAGTTTTCAGCTGTATTTTTAGCTGTTCATTCAGGGTTTGATACAAGCGTGTTCCAAATAGATTCCGTAAGACCTTTTCTTTATCACTACTATTAGCGATCAAAAATGTCCGAAATTCTCCTTGCGGCAAAAGAACAATTTGGGCAAACTGATTGGCATCCAAATGCAGTAATTCTTGTATAAACCCATCAACTTCTCGACGTTTGGTATATTCTCTAAGTTCCTTGCCCTTATGATCTTTAACGATCAGTGAGATTTTAGCACTTTGTACTCTTGTACCATCACCACGCTTTTTGAATAGCTCTTGTTCAGGTTTCCTTGTAATTTCATACAAATGCTCGCCATGAGAAAAAGCCAAACAAACTTCTGTTGGTTCTGATGGATCAGCAAATGTCGAACGCATTTCTTTTCCCTGCCGTAGCTTCCCAGAACTTTCACCAAACAGAGCATAGCTCATACCATCAAAAATTGTTGTCTTCCCCGCACCAGTTTTCCCGCTGATCAAAAATAAAGATGAATCTTCAAATGTACTAAAATCGATTGTCTCATCAATATAAGGGCCAAAGTTTTTCAATGTTAATGTTAATGGTTTCAACTTATTTCCCTCTTTCTATTTGATGGATTTCTGCTAAATTTTCTTTGATCCAGTCTTGTTGTTGTGCGGTCAGCTCTTCTCCAGTCACTTCTGAAAAAAATTGTTCGACCAGTTGTTTGGGTGCTAATGTTTTCAGCTCTGTTTTGACTGTTTTATTTTCATTGTGTTCTTCTCGTCCATATAATCGTTCAACACCAATGATTCTAGGATAAATCTGCCTTAACTGATTCATCATATTTGGAATCACTGCTCGATCAGTAAGCTTGACATGAAGAAAATCTTCTTTGCGAATCGATTCGTAAAATGCGGGTGAAATCAGGTCGGTAAAACTTCCTTCAATCTGAATAATATCTCTTAAAGGATGAATTTCCTTAAATTCAAGTAGCGGTTTTTGATTTTCTGTATCAACGATCCAGACCCCTTTTTTCTGATCGATCTCTGATAACGAAAATTTCAATGGTGAGCCGCTATATTTTGCTTGTTCTGCTTTTAGTGCATTTTTTCCATGGAGATGCCCTAAAGCGACATAATCAAATGCGTTCAAGACAGACAAAGGAACAGTATCTAATCCGCCAACCATCAATTTCGTTTCTGAATCCGTTTTTTCACTACCCGCTACAAAAAAGTGACTGACAAGAACTTGTTTTTTATCTAAATCAAAGTGTGTTTTCATCTCTTTCACAACTTCGTTCATTGCCTGCTCGATCGTTCTGATTTCGTCATTTTCAAAATACAAGCGTGCAGAAATCGGCTCAAAATACGGCAATAAAAAAAACTGCGTATTCTTCATCTCGATTGGTTGAAAAGCCTGATCCAAACGTGTATGCAAATAAAAATCAGACTGGACAAACCACGGTCCACCTGTTTCTAAACGAGTACTGCTGTCATGGTTACCGGAAATTGCCAGAACAGGAAATTTTTCTTGTAAATTCATTTCTATGACCATCTGATTAAACACTTCAATTGCTTCTACCGCCGGAACAGAACGATCATATAAGTCTCCTGCGATAACAATAGCATCCACCTTTTCAGCTTTTGCAATTTGCAGGATTTGTTGAAAGGCATCTTTTTGCTCCTCTAGTAAATCAAAACCATGGATTTTTTTGCCAATATGCCAATCGGCTGTATGTAAAAATCGCATCATTCCACCACCTAAAAAAGTCCTTCTTACTATTATACCAAATTTATGGAAAAAGATATCGGTCAAGTTATTGTAATTGATCATTTTTCTGTTATTTCTCACCAAATACAAAAAATCTCCTTTCACTTAGAAAATGGCAAGCAATTTCTGAGCAAATAGAAGATTTAAAAGAAGTAACTGTTCACTTACACAAAACAGCTCTGCTACGAGAAAAAATGACTAGTGAATAATAACGTGAATCTCTTTAAAATACCAAGAATCAATAGTTCAAAAAGCCAGAATAGTTTGAATTCAAAAGCTCTACATCTTCCCCATTATCGACAAGCTCTTGTACTCTGCATTCGCCCCAAATTGACATTGCAATCAAAATTTCTCTAAGGGATTTGCCCTCTTCTGTTAATGAATATTCCACTTTGGGTGGTACTTGCTTATAAACTTTTCTTGAAATGATTCGATCTTCTTCTAACTCTCTTAATTGCTGAACGAGCATTTTTTGGGTGATTGCTGGAATCATCTTTTTGAGCTCACCTGTTCTAGTTGGCCCATTTCCCAAGTGACATAAAATGATTGGTTTCCATTTTCCTTCGATGACGTCTAATGTTGCTTCAAGAGCCACGTGATAAATCTTTTTCATAGCAATCTCTCCTAACCTCTTTCAATTCACAATTGTTACTTTTTGGTTATTATATCACTTCAAAGTGCGTACTTGTTCTTTTTCATTCATGCTATATACTAGCACCTACAGAGAAGAAGGACAAAGGTCTTCTTCTCTAAACCTATAAAGGAGTGAAAAATATGTCCCAACAATTTTTATCCAGTTATTCGTTTGCCAATGGTTTAAATGTCAAGAATCGAATAGTAATGGCACCTATGACAACAATGTCTAGTTTTTATAATGGTATGGTCACCACCGACGAAATCGATTATTATGCCAAACGTGCTGGAGGTCCTGGAATGATCATTACCGGTGTCGCTAATGTCAGTGAGAGTGGAAAAGGATTTGAAGGCGAGCTATCTGTCACCTCTGACGCTATGATTCCAGGCTTAAAAAAACTTGCACGAGCTATCAAACAAGAGGAAACAAAAGCAATATTGCAAATTTTTCATGCTGGTAGAAAAACGAATAGTAAAATATTGCATAACGAACAACCAGTGAGCGCCAGTTCTCTAAAAGCTGACTATCCAGCCGACTCTGAGTTGCCTAAAGAACTGACAAATGAAGAAGTTCTTCAAATAATCGCAGATTTTGGCGAAGCAGCCCGTCGTGCTATTTTAGCTGGTTTTGACGGTGTTGAATTGCATGGTGCAAATACTTATTTGCTACAACAATTTTTCTCTGAAAATGCGAATCAACGGACAGATCAATGGGGCGGCTCTAGAAAGAAACGTTTGAATTTTGCATTAGCTGTAATTGATTCAGTTAAGCAGGCCGTTCAAAAATATACTGAAAAACCCTTCTTAGTGGGCTATCGAATTTCGCCTGAAGAAATTGAAACGCCTGGTATTCGTCTAGAAGACTCTTTATATTTTGTTGATCAAATCAAGGATAAAGTCGACTATATTCACTTATCTATGGGAAGCTATAAACGAACATCACTCAATGACAAAACCAACAAAAAAACATTGCTCTCTCAATTTGCGGCTAGAACAAAAGGAGTTACCCCATTAATCGGTATTGGCTCTGTTGAAGTCCCGGAAGATGCAAATCATGTTTTACACGATGGAGCGGATTTCGTTGCCATCGGCAGAGAATTGATCCGTGAACCTAAATGGGTCCAAAAAGTCGAAAGTGACGACATTGCTAGCATTCGAACAAGCTTAAGCCCCTTAGATATGGATGAATTGGCTATTCCAGCTGTCATGCAGGTCTATTTAATGGAATCATTCAAAAGTGTTATGCACTTTACTACTGATTCCGATGCTATTCAAACCTATGATACATCGTTAGCACCAATGGAAGGCTTTGAAAAAAAATTATAACCTATTGAATATAAAAGAACCAAAGCGAAGCGGCAGTGCCCAATCGCTTTGGTTCTTTTATTCTTTCACTTCGTATTTGAAGCTCGGATCGATTTCTTTATCCAATCCATCAAAAGCTGTTTGCATTCTTCGTTCGACTTCAGCAATGCCTTCTTTATCCATTTTAGAAATGTCGCTAACATCGATCGGCTCACCAAAACGCACCGTTACACGACGACGTTTGAATAAATCTTTCAACGTTAAAGGCCCTTGATAAACAGCCGGAACGATTTTGACTTTCGCCATTTTGGCAATCAATGCCACGCCACCTTTTAATTCAGAAGAGTGACGTGTTCCGCTTGGAAACATAACTAAACTCAAATCAGTACTTTTTAAACTTTTTACTGGAGTCTTGATTGCACTTGGTCCAGGTTTGTCACGATCGACCGGAAACGCATTCGCATGTTTTAAAATAAAGCTCAATACAGGATTTTTAAATAGTTCTTTTTTAGCCATAAAGCTGAATTTTTTAGGTGATCCGCCGACAGCTAAATAAAGCGGCTCCCACCAGGTTCTATGAGGTGCGACTAAAATATAATTTTCATTTTGAGGAATGCGGTCTTTTTTTTCATAGTGTGCATTGCCGTTGATAATAAATAATACAACCCGCACAACACCGCGCATGAATGTAAAAAACATAGTATTCTTCCTTTCTTTTCACTAGCTATAAGTATGCCGAAAACAATCGCTTTTGACAAGTCTTTTTCTGTAGTTTCCTACTAATCTTAATCGTAGTATAATACAAGGATATTGTAGATTCCATAAAAGAGCCTCTTATTTCTATAATCCGCAGATGTTCTTTCTATTTCATTATAATTACTATATAATCTAAGAAAACTGGAGGCATTCAAATGCTTAAATTCAAAAAAATGGATCGTAGTGAAAATGAAGACAAACTCATCAACCTACTTTCTGAAAATCAACTAGAAGAAAAACAGAAACCTACTGAAGATAATGTTGATTTTTCTTTAGCGCTCTATGAGAACGATACCTACATCGGCGGAATCACAGCAAACAAGTGGATGAATACGACCCATATTTCCTTGCTAGCCCTCAACAAGCCTTATCGTGGACAAGGTCTTGGAACACAGTTACTGAAAAAAGCAGAAGCATTTGCTGCCGAAGAAGGTTCATCTGTGATTACGATTCATACACAAGATTATCAAGCCAAAACCTTTTACGAACAATTTGGTTATCGTACTTTTGGAAAACTAGAAGATGTTCCGTTTAAAGGGACTTCAAAGTATTATTTGGTTAAACGAATATAAATATATTAAATTAAAAGGAATGATTCCTACATGTTATTACCCGGCGAACGAATCGATCAACTCTTTGCAAATGATATACAAATCATTCAAAGTAAAGAGGTTTTTTCTTTTTCGATCGATGCTGTTTTACTAGCAAATTTTCCTAAACTACCTAAAAAAGGTCTAATTCTCGATTTATGTGCAGGTAATGGTGCTGTTGGCTTATTTGCCAGCCGTCAAACCTCTGCCAAGATCGTACAAATTGAATTACAGCCCCGACTAGCTGATATGGGCCAGCGTAGTATTCAGCTCAATCAGTTGGAAGAACAAATGAATATGATCGAATTAGATCTAAAACTAGCAACAACAGCGGTCAAGCCAGATTCGGTTGACCTTGTGCTATGCAACCCACCTTACTTTAAAGAACTGCCGACAAGTCAAAAAAATCCCAATCCTCATTTAGCGATCGCTCGCCACGAAATCCATACGTCCTTGTCAGAGGTCATTAACGTTTCTTCCAAGCTATTAAAAACAAACGGACGTTTGGCGATGGTTCACCGACCGGATCGCTTTTTGGATATTTTACACGCAATGGAAGCAGCTGACATTGCGCCTAAACGGATTCGATTTGTTTATCCGAAAGTTGGAAAAGAAGCAAATACATTATTAATCGAAGGAATCAAGCAAGGGAAAAAAGATGGCTTTCGTGTCCTCTCACCATTGTTTACTTATGACGATCAAAGCAACTATTCACCAGAAATGAAGGCGATGCTTTATGGAAACTAATCATTATTTCTATGTTCTTCATTGCAAAGACGATACTTACTATGGCGGCTATACGACTGATCCAGCAAGGCGCTTAAAAGAACACAATAACGGGACTGGAGCAAAATATACACGCCTTCCCTCTCGCTTGCCGGCTGAAATGATCCATATCGAAAAATTTGCCAGCCGCAGTGAAGCGACAAAAGCTGAATATGCTTTTAAAAAATTGACTCGCAAACAAAAGATCTTATATTTAAGCAAAAAACATCCTTGACCCATACTTCGATCAAGGATGTTTTTTATTTTTCAGTTAAGATTTTCAGCTCTTGCTTAACCTTATACAGCAGGAACAACAAGAAAGCGATATTCACAAGTAGAAATGGTGCAATGAAATCTTGTAAAAGCAAAGCGATTACGATCCAGCCTACAAAATAAAGAACATTTTTACTGATAAAAGGCAGATAATTATGTTCTTTTTTTGTGTAAATGATCATATTGATCAGTGTCCCACCTAAGAAACAAATCAGGCTAAGTGCCAAACACAAAATGAAAAACAACGGTTGAAGTCTGTCGTTAATATAATTTTCATACAAAACGATCGACAGTTCCAGTCCTGCAAAAACAAAGTAATGGGAATGAATCAATATCAGCCCTGCCGTTGTCTTTTGATGATCGATCCCTGATTTGTAAATTGTATGATAAAAGAGGAACAGTACAACTATCAATAAAAAGAACAGTACACTACTAATCCGAATATCATCAAATAAAATCGTACCAGCAACTGCGATCACTGCTTCACCAAACAATAATAAGGTAAACAGGCTATAACGTTCTGTCAAATGCTCAAAATTAGTTGGAAACTCAAGCAACGTCTTTTTAGTTATAATCGGGGAAAAAAGCAGTAATCAAAATCGAAACAGCGTATACCGAAAAACGAATCATGTAGTTCCCAAAAGGAATAATCGAGATAAATCCAATCACACCGCTCACAACAAGCACTGTCGCTAGCTGAATACATAATTTTTTGATCATTTCATTGTCCGTATTTTTCATTTTCAGATAATACTGCAAAGCAATGCTAAAGAATAAAATAGAAGTTGCTCCTGCAAAGGTAAAATGTGTTTTCTCAAAATCACTGCTGATTGCTTGCGTCAAAACAATAACCCAAAACATATCAAAAAATAGAAACAACGCACTAATTTTATTTTTAATCGAAAAACGATTAGCAAAAACCGTCTGATACGTCCAAATCGTCCAAAATACAAGCGTTAACATCAAAAATTCTCCGAGGCTTTTGAAAGACAACCTGTGATCTGCGCCGACAAATAGAATAGATGCAATTCTGCTGATTGCATAAGCAAATATCAAATCATAAAACAATTCAAATTCAGTAACTTCTTTTCTTAGTACCTGCATTTGATCACTTCCATTCTGATTGATACGTTCTTTTGTTCTTTTTTATTATAATCTTGATTCAGTGATTAATACAAAAATAGTAACCTTTTTACTCAAAAAAAACGGTTAAGGAACAGAGTTGCCACTGCTTCTTAACCATTACTGCTCATTTATTCAACAATCTCTGCCCCTAAGGAATGCTTAAAATGAGACAACGCCCATTCATGTCCTACAGGATCAAAACTTGCTACTGCTTGTTTATGAATAAAAATTTGATACCCTAAATTATACGCATCTACCGCTGTATGTAAAACACAAATGTCTGTACATACGCCGGATAAATGAAGTTCTGTAATCCCTCGTTCTCGTAAACGAATATCAAGGTCTGTACCGCTAAACGCTGAATAATGACGTTTATCGATCCAATAAACATTCGCTTGATCCTGACTTTTTTCATAAACATCCGCAAGCTCTCCATACAAATTCCGTCCTGTTGTGTCTTTCAGATTGTGAGGAGGAAAAAGCTTATTTTCAGGATGATACGGATCTTCTTTTTCATGACGATCAATGGCATAAACAACAAAGTCATTATTTTCTGTAAATGTTTTTGTCAATTTTACCAGCGCCTTTTCAATTGCCTGTCCTGCTGCACCAGTTGTTAATGCTCCATCGTCAGCTACAAAATCATTAGTATAATCAATCGAAATTAGTGCTTTCATCCTTATCCCTCCTACTTAAACAAGATGCTCTACAAAATGGATGACCATCTGAGCTGATTTTTCGCCAGCTTCTTCGATAAACTCATCAAAGGTTTGTGAAGCTTCGTGATCAGCAGTATCACTGATTGCTCGAACAACTAGAAAAGGAATATTAAATTGTGCCGCAGCCTGAGCAATTGATGCGCCTTCCATCTCACAAGCTAATGCTTCTGGAAAATCATGAAGGATTTTTTGAACTTTTTCTTTATCATTGACAAAGGAATCGCCAGTCACGATCAAGCCGTGCTGAACAGACATACCAGTGTTTTCCGCTGCTTTTTTCATTTCTAATTTTAAGTATTCACTGCACTCGTAATATAAAGGCATCCCTGGTAATTGTCCTGGAGCATAGCCGAATCCTGTTACGTCAACATCGAAATACGCTAGCTTATCGGAAATAACAACATCGCCAACTTTTAGTCCGCTGCCGATCCCGCCTGCTGATCCTGTATTAATTACCATATTTACTCCATATTGATGAATCAGTAAGGTTGTTGTTACTGCCGATAGGACTTTTCCAATCCCAGAACGTACAACGATTACTTCATGACGACCTAAAGAACCCGAAACAAACAGTGCCCCAGCCCGCTCCCAAGATCTAGTGTCCGATAATTTTTCTTTTAAAATTTTTACTTCTTGATCCATTGCTCCGATGATTCCAATTTTCATGCTGTTTCCTCTTTTCTATAAATTCAATACAATGAATATTACGATAGCCAATAAAATTGCCACTACAATGATCGCTTTTGTCAATGTACTGCTGCGTTCACGAATTTTCGTTTGCTCATTCGAACGGCTTTTGGTGATTTCTTTTTGCTTTTTATGTTCTTTTCGATAAAAATTGGAGATTTCTTTTTCTTTTTTACGGTACTCTTTATCTGCTGCTTTTTGCTGCTGTTCAAGCTGTTTTTGCGCTTCTTTTTCAGCCTCTTCCTTTCGTCTCCGTAATTCTGTCCGAGTGACCAGCGGACCTTTACTCATTGTTTCTCCTCCTTTAGTTGCTGCAATTCCCAGTATTGCACAGCAAAAATCGTTTTTGCATCACAAATCAATCCGCTGGCGATCTCGGCTTTTGCCTCAGCTAATGTTAATGTATATAATTCTATCACTTCATCGTCATCTAAAGGACGAGGATTCGGAACTTTTTCTAGGTCTTCAGCAAAATAAATATGAAGAAGTTCATTAGCAAAACCAGGAGAAACATACATCGATGCAACAAATGAAAACTTATTTGCTCGATAACCAGTTTCTTCTTCCAATTCTCTCTCTGCTGTTTCCTTAGGATTATTCTGTTCACCAGGATCGATCTTTCCAGCAGGAATTTCTAATGTAACTTTTTCCAGAGGCTTACGAAATTGTTTGACCATGATCAACTTGTTGTCTGCTGTGATCGGAATCACTGCTACTGCACCTGGATGAAAAACTAATTCTCGTGTACTTGTACCTCCGTCAGGCAGCTGCACATCATCCACAACAACATCAATAATATGACCTTTAAAAATCTCTTTTCTGGAAATCGTTTTTTCTTCAAATTCTTCAAAATTCATCATACTGTTCACCAATCTTTCTATCGATATCATACCTTAATTTTGAAATTTTATCACTTATCGCTCTTTTTGTGAATGCTTTCTCACCACTAATTACTGATTTCTACATCATTCGTGCGATTTATTAATAATAAATTAACTTCTTTCATTTCATAAATCAATTATACCAATAAATACGCTGAACAAAATACTTTTTCATTTTTTTCATCTTCTCATAAAAAAATGAGTGGGATATAACTCTTCGAGTCATATCCCACTCACGTGAAATCTAGATAAATGATAGTAAAGAATACTACGATTTGAAGCAAATTCAATTTTACAGTTCTGTTAATGATTTCATCAGCTTGATCATATCGGCTTCATTAACGTCTTTTTTACTATCCAAAGTCCAACTGATACATTGTAGATAATGGTCTTCACTTTCCATCAAATCATAAATATAATACACATCTACCTCATCTTTTTTTGCGGTAAACTTCCGGCGTTCGCCTTTCATACTATTGTATTTGATCGATTCTTTTTTTTCATTTGATCTATCACCTAAATCGGAAATATCAACAGAATTTTTAAATGCATTAAAATCTTTAAAGTCTTTTTTCGCTTCGCTTAGTACCATATAATAAGTTTCATTATTCGAGTTTTTAACACTAATATCAGCGTTATCACTTAATTCTTTTGTATCGACTGTTTGCCAGCCGGACGGAAGCTCTAATTTAAAATCGCCATTGTTGGTTTTTATGACCTCAACTTTGCCTTTGCTTTCATCGCTTGATTCAGTTGTTGTTTCAGTTGCCGGCTGTTGTTCGTCTACTGACTCACTTGTGTCAGATGAATCCCGCGGCTCGTAGAAAACTTCATCGCCCTCGAAAGAAATAGATTCTTCCACACTTGAACTCGATTGATCTCTATAGGCATCTTCTATTTCCTCTACTTCTGCTTTTCGACCCGTACAGCCGACGATGAGAAGACCTAAGAGGAAAATAGGAATAACTTTCATATTTTTCAAAATGCTTCTCCTTTAACTCAAATCATTATCTACCATTATACCTTACGTTTTGGTTTTTTTCTCAGATTTCTTTTGACTTTTTTGTGAACAAAAATTAGCCATCTACAACTTAAGTAGTAAAAATCGTCAATTTCGCTTGTCATTTCTTACATTTTTTCTAAATATTAAAATCCTTCTTTGGACTGATATTCTTTATCTAGTAGAATGTGCTAAAATAACTTATATAGCGGAGGATAATTACTTTCGATGGAATAAATGATTGGAGGGAACTAGAATGGGAAAAAGAAAACTTATTAAAATAATCGCCTACTTAATTTTAGCTGGTTTAGTTCTACGTTTTATTACCGGCATACATTTTCCTTTTGTGATTGTTGCTTTGGTGATACTGCTCGTACTGCTTTTCACTGGACCTAAGAAAAAGAACGGCAAAAACGAAGAACAGCTTCCTAGCTTAACAAAAGCTAAAGAAGAACATTACTCAAAACTTGGTATGACAGATCAGGAAATCAATTTTTTCCGTGACACTATGAATACAACAAAAAATCAAATCGTAAAGCTGCAGGAAAATATGAACGCTTCTACTAAACTAAGAGCGATCGATTTACGGAATGATACATTGCGTGTTTCAAAAGCCTTGTTTAAAGAATTGGTCAAAGAGCCAAAGAAACTACATTTGGCAAATCATTTTCTTTATACTCACCTGCCTAACTTAGTGGATCTAACTGGCAAATATTTAGAAATCGATGATCACGAAATCAAAAACAAGCAGACTTATGAAAAACTAGAAGAAAGTGCGCAAATCATCGACCAAGTCTCTAAATTAATCAAAAAAGACTACGAACAATTTGTAGCTGATGATTTAGAAGACTTAGATATTGAGATTTCCGTTGCTAAAAACAGCTTGAAAAGAGATAATGAACATAGTGAAGATCCAGACTAGAAAGAATTACTGCACTATGTAAGCTCGCTTAACGTTTAGAGGAGGAAACTGTATGGAAGATAAGCCAAAAGATGTGACACCTGTCAATGATACTTTAGATGATTTATTAAATAATCCGTTCTCAACACCTGTTGATTCATTGACTGCTACCCAACAAAGTGAAATTTCTGCTTTACAGGATCAGCAAGTTGCTGCCCGTTTAGTAGATAAATTGCCGGAGGAACGTCAAGTTCAGGCACGAGAACTAGCAGCAAAAATCGATGTTCAAGATGCACAAGCCGTGATTACATACGGCGCTGCAGCGCAAACAAAACTAGGAGAATTCTCTCAATCGATGTTGAACCACGTACAAGCGCAAGACATTGGTCCAGTCGGCGATTCGCTAACTGATTTGATGTACCGTTTAAATGAGGCAAATCCTGATGAATTGCGTGCTGGTGAAGGAAATATTTTCCAAAAGATGTTCGGTAAAGTAAAACAATCGATTTTTGAAATTACTGCAAAATATCAAAAGATCGGTGCTCAAATCGACAAAATCGCAATCAAATTAGAAAAAGAAAAAAATGGTCTTTTAAAAGATAACTTAATGCTGGAACAGCTGTATAACAAAAATAAAGACTATTTTGATGCATTGAACATTTATATTGCTGCTGGTGAATTAAAGATCGAAGAATTACAAACGACGATTATTCCTGAAGCAATGAAGAAAGCCGAAGATTCCGGTGATCAAATGGATGTTCAAATCGCTAATGATTATACTCAATTTTTAGATCGTTTAGACAAACGAACACATGATTTACGTTTAGCACGTCAAATCACGATCCAACAAGCACCACAGATTCGTTTGATCCAAAATACCAACCAAGCACTGGCTGAAAAAATCCAAGCATCTATCAATACTGCTATTCCGCTTTGGAAAAACCAAGTTGTTATTGCCTTGACTCTATTACGTCAAAAAGATGCTGTAACAGCTCAACGACAAGTTTCTGAAACAACGAATGATCTATTGAAGAAAAATTCTGAGATGTTGAAGATTTCAGCAATTGAAACTGCGAAAGAAAACGAACGTGGAATTGTTGATATCGAAACACTTCAAAAAACTCAAAATGATCTTGTCGAAACGATTCAAGAAACGCTACGTATTCAGCAAGAAGGAAAAGAAAAACGCCGAGCTGCTGAAATTGAATTAGGTCATATGGAAGAAGATTTAAAAACAAAATTATTAGAATTGACACAATAAAAAAAACACCATTAGGTATCTGTTACAGATGCTTAATGGTGTTTTTTACCCTAAAAATAATTTATGTTCGACATATGGCATAAAATCAGGAACGTAATACATTCCTTCGATTTCAAGTAGTTTTTCCTTATGTTTCGGTTGTTCAACTACTCATTCGAAAAATGAGGTAAAACACATCTGTCTCCCTCATCTTGGAGACTAAATAAATGGTAGAAGACATCCCTAAAAATACTTTGATCACCTCAAAGACCGTTATCGAACCAAATACGGTGAAAGAATTTCAAAAAAAGAAATAAATGTAAAACTTAATAATGACACAACTAGCTCGAATATGCGCACATTCACTCATAATGATTTAAACCAATCGATGCACGAAAACTCTCAATCCGATTGTGTCAAGTTTGAGTTCCTTATTGTTTTCATGATTTTCTACTTATTTTTTAAAATAGATACTTTCATGGTTAACACATTTAGGATTAAACCTTTGTTTACAATTCGGGCATAGTCCTTCCTTTTTGTATTGCTCGTAGTTCATTTCATACTGGCATGTACCGCAAAGAATTACTTTGGCTTCTTTATCACTTGTGACAGGCCATGGAGCAAATAAATGAGTTTCTTTTTCATCATGACAACGATAGCAAGCATAATACGTTAGACACTTGTAGCATTTATTAGCAACAACATCATATTCAGAATGATAATGCGTGCATCTGCCTTGTTGATCAATAATACATCCAGCGATATCTTTCATCTATGTTCACTTCTCTTGAAAACAGCACTTGCGATTCTCTTAGCAATAAAAACCGTTAGAAACGCTTTGATCGTATCTCCAGGTATAAAAGTGACGCTTGCTAGTAAACTCTTTGAAAGTGAAAGATCTGAAAGGAGACTCACACCTACAGCTCCAAAAAAATCAATTAGTAAAGCACCAAAAAGAAAGGTAATCACAAATCCATATATTAAGTTTTGGTTGTTTGGATTGAATTTTTCATTTAACCAGCCAATCAAGAACGTCGCAAAAGGATAGGCAAAAAGATAACCTGCTGTGATACCCAAAAATACTGTTAAACCTCCTCGCCCGCCAGCTAAAATTGGGAAACCTATCGCCGCAAGGACCAAAAATAGCAATGTTGCGATCGTCCCATTTTTTTTACCTAAAAGCAAACCGCTCAACATAAACCCAGCATTTTGAATAACGATTGGAACAGGTAAAAGAGTAATCGGGATTGGCGGAAAAAATCCTAATACAATAATAATACTGATCATAATTGCAATTTGCGTAATATCTCTCGTTTTCATAACTTCTCTCCAAACATTAAGTGGTAGTTGTATATTTAAAATACTATCAACCGCCTCTTTTGTCAACCTTTACAAAAATAAGGTTAACCATCTTCGAGATAATCACTTTAACTAGCCGAACAAATCGTATGGTTGTTCTTTTATCTTTTCTAACAAATGCTGATCGATTATACCTGCAGTGAGTTGCTCGATCTGAAAAAATAGTACTGGATCTTCTTGTTCATCCATAACTTGATTCATTTTATCTTTTTTGCGGAAGGTCAATGGCGGCAGTCCAAACTTTTCTTTAAAAGACTGGTTAAAAGCTCTCAAGCTGGGAAAACCATTATCTAAAGCAACGTCCATGATTTTATCAGTACTGGATTTCAGCTGACAAGCACTATGAAACAAGCGAACCTCTTTTAGATAATGATAAATAGAAAACCCAAAATACTTTCTAAACTTATGGGAAATGATGTATTTATCTGTGATAAAATGTTCCGCTAAATGCTTTAAAGAAATATCGGTTGTATAATGTTTGTTAATATAATCTAAAACATCCTCACACTTACTGCATTCTGTTGTCTTTTTCGACAAGGATTTTTCACTAAATAAAATTTGATGTCTTAACATTATGGCTACTAACGACTGATGATTTTTTGGAAGAACCAGACCTTTGACGACTTCTTCATGCGCCTTTTTGTCGACTACTGATAAAGGGTGTATTTGCTTGAAACGGTAACAATCTTTCCCCTTAGTATTCGGCGGTGACTGTGCAATCAATACGCTGTTAGAGCCACTTGATAAAAAACTCACCAGCTCATTTTCATTCAAAACATACACATCTCCAATGTTTAGCACCACGTACTGATCCAATGTAATCAGCTCTACCCGACCAAACAGAACAAATAGAATTTTTAATGTCTTATTAAAGTGAAAACCGGTTTCTTTTATTTTCGTGATCTTAAGAGAGTCAATATCTTTTTTAACCTGTTGTTGATGACGCACTTTATTCGCCCCTTTACATTTTAATACCATTTTTTGTCGTTCTAGAAAATAATACGCATTATTTTCTATGTTTCATTTCACCTATTCATTTATCCTAACTATTTCTTTTGAAATCACTAGACTTTAGTTGTTTTTCTTGTTGATAATGATACAATAAAGTAAAAAGTACTTTTATCTAATGTAGAGGGGATGAACAATTTGGTGCAATTTAATTCAAAGGAAGAAGAAAAACACTATTATGAACAACAAGCCAGTGAAGCTGAATTCTTAAATTGGTATCAACAACAAGAACTTCCTGAATATGAAAAACCTTCTCTGACTGTAGATATTGTTTTAATGTGCTATAACAAAGAAGAAGATCAATTAAAGATATTACTGATTAAAAGAAAAGGTCATCCTTATAGAAATTCATGGGCGTTACCTGGAGGCTTTGTGAATCGAAACGAGTCTACTGGGGAAAGTGTTTTACGTGAGACCACAGAAGAAACCGGCGTTGTTATCTCTAAAGATAATATTGAGCAGCTTCATAGTTTCAGTACACCGAATCGTGATCCACGCGGCTGGGTCGTTACTGTAAGCTATTTGGCTTTTATTGGAGAAGAACCTTTGATCGCTGGTGATGATGCCAAAGAAGTTCGCTGGTTTACCATGGAACGCAAAGACGATATTCTTTCCTTAACGAACGGCAGTGTAGAAATCATTTTAGATTTAAAAACAGGTGCTTCAACAGGAAAAGATACTCTTGCGTTTGACCATAGTGAAATTATTTTAAAGGCCTTCAACCGAGTAGCAAATAAAATGGAGCATGATCCTCAAGTACTTCAAGTATTAGGAAAAGATTTTACAATTACCGAGGCACGCAAAGTTTTTGCAAAATTCTCCGGCGTCGATTATAAAACGATCGATCATTCCAACTTCAAAAAGGCGATGCTCCATCATTTTGAAGAAATTGGCGAACGACCGGTAGGAATTGGCCGACCATCGAAAATTTATCAATTAAAACCTGATAAAACCTGAAAATTCTTATACTCAATCCTAATAATTTTACTAGAGAAAGGCTAAATAAATGACGATTTATTTAAGATATGCACAACACGATGATTTACCTGAGCTTCTGCAGATCATTAGCAGTGCCAGACAGTTGCTGGCAGAACAGCAAATCCCTCAATGGCAAAAGGGTGAAGGACCTAATGAAGAACAATTAACACATGATATAGCTCTCAGTCAATGTTATGTATTGATCATTGACCAAAAGGTTGCAGGTCTGGGCGTGATCTCGACTGACCAAGAACCGCCATATGAAAACATCAAAAATGGGCACTGGCAGCATTTGACTGATTCTTATGCCGTCATTCATCGCGTTGCTCTTAACCCTATTTACCAAGGAAAAGGAACCGCTTTGACATTAATGAATTTTTTGATTACCGCTGCTCGATTGAACGGTCACCTCGATATTCGAATCGATACTCATCCTAAAAATGTACGAATGCAGCGACTAATAAAAAAAGCTGGCTTTTCCTATCGAGGGGATTTACTACTACCTATACCGGATGGTGAACGTTTAGCGTATCAATTAGTTTTGACCTAAGAGAAAAGGAAATAATTCCTTTTTTTCTTGCGTGATTCACCTTCTTTAAGATTCACAAAACTTGAACAAACAAAAAAGAGCCCAAAATAAAACTGAAAATCAGTTTTGTTTTGGGCTCTAAATCCGAATAAACGATGGGAGCAGAAGCAATTCCGACCCACCCTTCATTATGCGGTTATTTCATGATTTCTTTTGCAATGAAACTTGAATATTTCACTTGTCCATCAACATTGGGATGGACACGATCTTCATAAAACCACTCATCGTGAGCGTTACTATAACCGTACCAATCGATCACAGTTAAATTCTTGTATTTCTTTTTCATATTTTCCAGCATCGTATTGACCTCATTCTGCCATCTACGTGTAGGAACGCGAACATTGATCCAATAAACATTTCTTTTGGAACCAATCGCTGCCATAAATTCATCAAACTGCGCCTCAGTAAAAGAGCCATTCGTCCCAAGCCCAACTAAAACATTTTCTTTTAACAATTTATCTTTATCCAATTTTTGAATAGCTGGCGCACTTTCGTATAATTGTCTTCCCACTTCACCGTCAACAATTAATTTCGGAAAAATATCTTGTAAGCCAGCAGCAGCATCTAATATCACTGAATCACCAAAGGCAGTGATTTCCATCGTCTTCGCCTTTTTGAGCTCTTCAGCGTTTAAATCAACATTTATTTCTGGCGGTGCTGTTGATTGTTCTGTAGAGTCAGCTGTCTTTCCTTCATTCTTGGCTTTTTCTGCTTCTTTTCGCTCTTCTGCTTTCTTTTTATTTTCTTCAATCGTCTTTTGTAATTGCTGTTGATCAGCAGTCACTTCATTAGACGGCGCAATCGCTAAAGCATATACAGCAAAAACAGAAACAATCGTGCAAAATACTGCTGTGATTTTAGCCGTTGTAACCCAAGGCTTTTTGAAAAAATCTTTGATTGCAAACCAAGTATACTGGTAATAAAATTTGCCCAGCGGCTTTTCTATATACCTATAAGAAAGTTCACTAATCCCCAGAATCAACGCAAGCTCTATGATTGAATGCAGCAAAACATGATCGCTTAAGTTTGTGATCTTTGCTTCATAAAAAATCATAACAGGAAATTGATAAAGATAAATACCGTAACTCCTTTTACCGATCCAAGTAAATACTGGATTAGTCAGCCAGCGGTTCATATCTGCTCCAGGATGAGCTGTCACAGCAACTAAGATTGTTGCAAAAATACTAACGATGAACATACCACCATAATAGACAAAGGAAAAGCGATCTGCCAAAAATAAAAATGAGAGCAAGAGTACAATCAACGAAGCAATCCCTACGCCATTTAATAGATTCCTTGCCTTCGCTGGAACTTCTTCTTTCAAACGATAGGTTGGCCAAACGAACGCCAAGCCACTGCCAAGTAAAATAGAAAACAATCGTGTATCTGTACCATAATAAACCCTTGTAGGATCTGCTCCTGGCGTGTATAAAAATGCCATCAATAGTCCAGAAATAATAGCGGTACCCATGATCAATCCAAATATTTTCCCGCTGTGTTTTACGTATTTCTTTAATGCAATAAATAACAACGGCCAAACCAGATAATTCTGTGCTTCAACTGCAAGCGACCAAATATGAGTGAACGGTGACTGTGTTGCAAAACGATCAAAATAAGAAAAGCCTTTAAAAATCTGCCACCAGTTGTTATAGTACAAAACGCTGCTGGCAAAAACGCTGCGTAAATTATTTAGTAAGTCTTTTTGAAAAAAGACAATGTAAGCTGATGATAATACCAACATCGTGAGTAGCCCCGGGTAAAGTCGTTTCATACGCCGAATATAAAACCCCTTTACATCGATTGTTTCATTTTGAAGCCACTCCTGCCTCAGCAAGTCGGTAATCAAATAGCCTGAAACAGCAAAAAAAATAGGGACACCCAAATAGCCCCCATGCATTATATTTGGGAACAAGTGATAAAGAATCACGCCGATAACCGCTATTGTCCGAATCCCATCAAATCCGGTAATATAACGGCGATTTTCTAACCTTTTATTAATATTCATTTATATTCCAACTTTACTAATATTCTATTTTGGTATTTCGAGTAATTTTAACAAAGAGACATGATTTTAAAACGGACGAATGATAGAAAATATAAGTCGTGTTTGATCCAAAAGGAGATCGAATGAAGTGAAAAAAATTTTCTATCTGGCTCATGCTCATTGACAGTCGATGTTTTTGACTGATTTAATGTAGTAAGTTAAATATACGTGCTTTCTCAATAAATGGCAAGGACTCTCTCTCCAATTTTGCGCTTTTTTAACTAATTTTTAGATATTTATTTTTGTAAAGAAAAATTGACTCGTTTATCAAGATACTTTCTGAAAAATAGTTTCAATTTCCAATTTATTTTAGTTTCATATTTTTTGATATTGATGAAAAATAACGTGCTACTTTTTTAAGATAAAATAAAATAAAAAAACATTACCTGAAACTTTTATAGACGTTTAATGCTTTAAGATATAAGCACTGTCTTTAACAAATTTATACCGAATGAAAGATACTAAAAATTGAACGGAGGTTGGTGTAAACCATTCTTCTTCAAGCTAGTTTGGTTCAACTTTTTTTCCATTAGAACTAACTATTCTGATGTCACCTTTTTCCTTGTCCTTTATTTTCGAAGGAGTTACTTTTATACTACTACTTCTTTGGATTTTAAAAAGTGAAGATATGACTCGTAGTATACGATCTTTGCCTTGCTTTATTTTTAAGGCTAATCACTACGATTGAAAGACTATCACTCTTTAGCTACTATTCATTTTCAAAGAAAAAAATTGGACAATAGACTCGCTCTTTCGATAGTCTACTATCCAATAACATAGCTTTCATTGAGTTGTTGGTCATGGACCTACTTCAAGTGTCCAGATTATTTTGGTACTATAATATCTATTTGAATAGATGCTTCCTGGAAAAACGGCTAAAGTAATTTTTTTATCTTCTAAAAAATCAATTGTCGTATTTCCAAGTTCAGCACTAGAATTAGTGTATACCTCTGTTGTACTTTGCTCATTGATGACTTTCTCGATCCATTTCCCATCTGAGTCTTTCTCTTGAAAAATGAGTTCTCCTCCAAGTTTATCCCCTTCATCTGTACTGATTGGTCGATCTAATTGAGTCGTTAAACGCCAATTGCTTGTTGAAAAACGTGAATCATTTACAGAAATTTTTACTGTTTCTTCTGGTTTAATGACCTGTTTTTTAGCTCGGATCGTCTGCGTACCAAAAGATAGTTCATTCGGTAATTGATCAAATGCTAGTTCTCCATTTGTGAATGTCACCGTTACATCTTTTCTTAAATTTCCAAGAAGCATGCCGATTGTATAGGTTCCTGGTTTTTTCTGAAGCGTTGGTACATTGATTCTTACCTGATCAATCGCATCTTTCCCAGTTGTGAGATCCCAAGCCTTTAATTTACTGTGTTTAATTAAAAATGCTCGTTTTTCTGCATTTGTATCTGGATAAGCTGAAGCTGGAACAGTGAAATCTTGAGCATTCACCAGATAATTTTCGTCAATAACTGTTTGATTATCTTTAATAACGATGGGAACCGCTAAAACGGTTTTATTGTTTGCCTTATCTGTCAAAGTGACTTCAGCACTTACATAGCCTACGTTAGAGATATCCGGCTCTTTAGTCAACTGAATCGTTACATCATTAACACCAGCATTATCAGAAATCTTCGTTATCAACTTGTTCACTTCAGGTAATGTCGACCCAAGATTCAAGATTTGTTTTACAGGTTCCGCAGTAGGCGGCAGCGTATCTGCCACCATTTGCTTAGCGGAAGCTTCACTAACATTTCCCGCCTGATCTGTAGCTGTAACATAATAATTTGTATATGGTTTCAAGGTTCTTTTTGCTTCTGGAATCGTTATTGTATAACGTCCCTGCGTATCCGTTCGACCAGAAAACACTACATTTTTAGACGATTCCTCGTAGACCTTGACTGTTGAATCCTTTTCAGCGCTACCGGAAAAAGTAGTACTTACATCTTTTAGCTTATCCAGTGTCGGTTGGTTTGGTGGTACCGTGTCTTTTACAGTGAATTTAAATTGCGCTGTTTTACCGTTCAGCATACTTACGATCGTCACAACTTCTCCGGTTTTAAAATAGCTTCCCTTAGGTAGTTGATAGTTAAAGTTTCCATTTTTATCGGCTTGAAGAAGGTATTTTTTTTGATCTCCCTCTACCTCAGATGAAAGCGTGCCTGCTGGAAATGAGCGGTTATCACTTACTAGAGATAAAAATGTATATGGATCCGTTTTCCCACTAATAATATAACTGGGTTCATTATCAGGATTATTTTCTAAAGGAACGATAGATAAATTCATTTTAATTTTATCCAACAAAGTTTGCGCCAGTGTCAATCCAGAATTTACTCTATCATAATCTGATTTATCTAGTGCACTCTTATAAGCTGAAAAATCTTTTTTCAACGCATCAATCTTTTGTTGTGTTGTGCTGTATTTAAGCTGCGTTCTCGAAGCATCAGTAAAAAGCTCATCTACTTCACTTATAAGATCTAACACATCACCTGTAATATCAATTAGCTGAATATTTTCATATCTACCCGTTGCAGGTTTATAAGCAACATTGTCTAACCCCAAACTAAAAAAAACAGTCATTGAATCTGCTTTGGATTTAAAATTTTTGCTAATATTAAAATTAACATTTCTTTCGGGATAATAACTTCCCCATAGTCCTAACTGATCTGTATAAAAGTGTACCCAACCACCACTACTATAAACGAAGTTCCCTTGAAAACTATATTGATAATATCTACCAGTAACCAAATCTACTTTTTGCGTTGCGCCAATCTGCCTTGCTTTTACAACACTCGTTCCAGGAAAGTTAGCATCACCCACCGTACTATAAAAAAATAAACCTCCGGTGTCCGATCGTACACCCGTTCCCCAACCATTAATTGATTTACTAGTACCTGTCGGCAAGAATTCATTGTTCGTAATTTTCAAAGTATCAGGACCAATGATTGTATTACTAGAACTATAGATACGTTCTGAATAGGCCGGATTCCACTTATCTGTTAAAATCAAGTTGTTTTTTTTCGGTAAAGGCTCTGCTTTGATTGGTTGCTGCGTACTATTTTTAGTTAATTGAACAATCCCAGCAAGTCCGATTACTGTTACTGTGAACAAAATAAAATTTTTGTAGTTTTTTTTCATTTTTATCTCCTTTTATTTTCCTATATATAATAATAAAATAAATAAAAGAAGCATTACACTCTTATTTTGAACGGTTTTCTAGTCACATTTGGATAATTTTTTATCTATCAAGGAAATGAACAACAAAAAAAGAGAGGCTGAATCAAAACAAACGATCTGTTTTGATAGGCTCTCTACTAGGTAAGAAAAGGCACCCCCTTCTTATTATTAGGGAGTATAGTCTATTGTCTTTACTTTTTTTATATAAATCGAGTATTTTCTCAATTACATTTGATCATTACTAAAATTTAAACTAGTAATGCATATAAGGAAGGATTATCACTCAAATCAATATATTTAGGATCAAATTGAGCCATTTTATCGAGCAAATTGGGCAATTCTTCCTTATTCTTCAATAAAATCCCTAAAACGACTGGACCTGTCCCACGATTGACTTTTTTTGTATACTCAAAACGAGTAATATCGTCATCTGGCCCTAAAATATCCGTCACGAACTCTCGTAACGCTCCTGGACGCTGAGGAAAATTAATGACAAAATAATGTTTAAGTCCTTCAAAAATCAAAGAGCGTTCTTCGATTTCCTCCATACGATTAATATCATTATTACCGCCGCTGATAATACAGACCACATTTTTTCCGCGGATTTCGTCTTTCATTAGTTCCAGTGCCGAAACACTCAACGCTCCCGCCGGTTCCACAACAATTGCCTGTTTTGTGTATAATTCTAAAATTGTTGAACAGACTTGCCCTTCATCAACCGCCAACAGTTCATCGACGTACGCAAGCGTCTGTTCATAGGTTAAGTTTCCGACTTGCTTGACCGCTGCTCCGTCTACAAACTTTTCTACACTATCCAACATCACGGGTCTTCCTTCATCAAAAGCTGCCCGCATCGATTGCGCCCCAAGTGGTTCGACACCAATTACTGCTGTGGTCGGACTGATGCTTTTAGTATAGGTAGAAACACCACTCACTAAACCGCCACCGCCGATTGCTGCTAACAAATAATCCACCTGAAATTCAGACTCTTGGGCTTCCTGAAATACTTCAACTGCCACTGTTCCTTGACCCGCCATGATATTTAAATCATTAAAGGGATCAATGAATGCTTGATGATGTATCTCAGCGTATTCTTTGGCAGCCTTAGCAGATGCATCAAAGGTATCTCCAATTAATTGGACCGTTACTTCATCTCCACCAAAAAACTTCACTTGAGAAATCTTTTGCTGCGGTGTAGTTGTTGGCATAAAAATAGTTGCGGCAACATTCATTTCATGACATGTAAAGGCCACTCCTTGCGCATGATTTCCTGCACTGGCACAGACAACACCATTTTTCAACACTTCATGTGGCGTTTGTTTAATCGCATAATAAGCTCCTCTTAATTTGAATGAACGAACCTTCTGTAAATCTTCTCTTTTTAAATAAACATTGCACTGGTATTTTTGAGACAAATACATATCGTACTGTAACGGTGTTTTTGTTACTACCTTTTTTAATGTAGCATATGCTTGTTCAACGTCTGCTTTTGTTAGTTTTGACAAATTCTCCCCACCTTTGTTCTGTAAATAAAAGAGACTGAGATAGAAGCATTTTGCTAGTCTCTCAGCCTCTTATTCGTTTTCTATTTTAGTCTTCTCTTGAAACAAAAGGCATCATTTTACGTAACTCTGCTCCAACTTTCTCGATTGGATGTCCCGCATTATCTTTACGCATTTGATTGAATTCCTTGAAGCCGTTTTTATTGTCATCGATAAAGCCCTTCGCAAATTTACCATTTTGGATATCTGTAAGAACTTCTTTCATATTGGCTTTCGCTTCAGCTGTTACAACACGTGGTCCTGAAACATAGTCTCCATACTCCGCAGTGTTTGAGATAGAATTACGCATTTTCTCAAATCCTCCTTCATAAATAAGATCTACGATTAGTTTTAATTCATGACAAACTTCAAAATAAGCTAGCTCGGGTTGATACCCAGCTTCTGTCAATGTTTCAAAACCAGCTTCGATCAAGCTTGTCAAACCACCACATAGCACTGCCTGTTCACCAAATAGATCAGTTTCTGTTTCTTCTTTAAAGGTTGTTTCCAATACACCAACACGTGTTGCACCGATTCCTTTAGCATATGATAATGCTACGTCACTTGCGTTGCCAGAAGCGTCTTGATAAACAGCAAATAGTGCTGGTACAGCAAAGCCTTCTGTAAAGGTACGACGAACAAGATGACCAGGTCCTTTAGGAGCAACTAGGAATACATCGACATCTTTTGGTGGTGCGATTACCTCAAAATGAATATTGAAGCCATGACCGAACGCTAACGCATTGCCTGCTTCTAAATTTGGTGCAATTTCTTTGTCGTAAAGATCTCCTTGGATTTCATCTGGTGCCAAGATCATCACAACGTCTGCTTGTTTAGATGCTTCTGCAACTGGGAATACATCAAAGCCGTCATTACGGGCAGCTTCTGCTGATTTTCCTTCACGAATGCCGATGATCACTTGATTGCCGTTATCACGCAAGTTTTGTGCATGGGCATGTCCCTGTGAACCGTAGCCGATGATTGCGATTGTTTTTCCTTCTAATTGATTGTTTTCTACTGAATGATCATAATATACTTTTGCCATGTTTGAACCCTCCAAATTTTTTATGCTTATAAGCGTATGCTTTAAACCCTTTTTTAATGATTGCCCCTTGTAAATCCTGTCACGCCTGTTCGTGCTAACTGCTTGATGCCGTACGGTGCAACGACATCGACAAATGCGCTGATTTTTTCACTAGTACCTGTAACTTGAATCACGACAGAACGAGTCCCTACATCAATAACGTTTGCTCGAAATGGATCGATCACTGAAAATAATTCTGCTCGTGCGGCAGCTGGTGCGTTGACCTTGACCAATGCTAGTTCTCGTTCCAAATGAGCGTCATCTGTAATATCTGAGACTTTGATCACGTCAATTTGTTTATTTAATTGTTTCGTGACTTGTTCGATTTCATTTAAATCGGCGACTTGGACAACGATCGTGATTCTCGAAACATTTTCCTGTTCTGTTGGACCGACAGAAATGCTGTCGATGTTCACTTGTCTACGTGTCAATACACCACTAAAACGATTCAACACACCAGAATTATTGTTGACAGTTGCTGTAATAATTCGTCTCATTTTACTCCACCCCCAGCATCTGATAGTTGGCTTTGCCAGCTGGAACCATTGGTAATACGTGTTCTGTTGGTGATACCATCACTTCAATCAGTACAGGTCCAGTTTCTTTAAAAATAGTTGTCAAATCGTTCTCCAAGGTTGTAGGATCATCGATTCTAACCCCTTTGATATGATAGGCTTCTGCCATTTTTACAAAATCAGGCTGACTAGAAAAAACAGATTCTGACCGACGTCCGTTGAAAAAGCTTTCTTGCCACTGACGAACCATTCCTAATGATTGATTATTTAAAATCACGATTTTGATTGGAATATTATATTCATTTAAAATAGCTAATTCTTGGTTCGTCATTTGAAATCCGCCATCACCAACAAAGAGAACCACTTCTTTATCCGGACAACCTAATTTTGCCCCAATAGCCGCAGGCACACCATACCCCATCGTTCCTAATCCACCGCTAGTCACAAGCTGCTTTTCGTTTTTAAATGGATAAAATTGAGCGGCCCACATTTGATGCTGTCCCACATCTGTCGCAATAATTGCTTCCCCTTGTGTTAATTCACCAATGAACTCAATTACTTTTTGCGGCTTGATCTCTGCCTGTTGCTCTTTATCATAATGAAATGGGTGCCGTTTTTTTCTTGTAAGGTTGAGCTTGTTCCAATCGCTCCATTCTGTACCAGCTATATCAATTGCCAGCATCTCTTTCAACGTTTCTTTAGCATCAGCAACGATCGGTATATCCGTTTCAATAATCTTGCCGATCTCAGCTGGATCAATGTCTATATGAGCAATCAACGCATTAGAAGCGAATTCTTTTGGTGCACTAGCAAGTCTATCATCAAAACGTGAACCAATATTTATCAGTAAATCACAGTCAGTCAATGCCATATTTGCAGCGAATGACCCATGCATACCGCCCATTCCTAAAAATAATTCCTGTTCTGTCGGTACCGCACCTAAGCCAAGTAATGAGCTCAATGCCGGCACTTGATATTTGGTAATGAATTCAACTAATTCTTTACCTGCATTTGCATGTAAAACACCAGCTCCAACTAATACGAGTGGTTTTTTCGCCACTGATAGTGCCTCCATTAGTTTTTTTACCTGAAGCTTGTTCGGCTTGATCGTCGGCTGATAGCTTGGTAAATGAAGTTTCACCTCAGTATCAGCAGCGGCCTCCATCACGGTCATGTCCTTTGGCAGATCGATGACAACAGGTCCTTTTCTACCAGTTGTGGCAATGTGAAAAGCCTCTTCGATGATTCGTGGAAGCTCTTTAGTATCTCGAACTTGATAATTGTTTTTAGTGATTGGCATCGTCAGACCGATGACATCTGCTTCTTGAAATGCATCTTTTCCAATACCATCTGTGACAACCTGTCCTGTAAAAACGATCATTGGAATTGAATCACTCATCGCATCAGCAATTCCAGTAAGGGCGTTTGTCGCCCCTGGACCACTAGTAACAACAACTACACCTGGTTTTCCAGTCGCTTTTGCATAGCCTTCAGCAGCGTGAACTGCCCCTTGTTCATGTCTTGTCAAAATATGTGGAATATCTCCATCATATAATGCGTCATAGAGAGGAAGGACAGCTCCGCCTGGATAGCCAAAAATCATATCAACCTTTTGTTTCAACAACGCATCAATCAAAATCCTTGAACCACTTTTCATTTTTTTCTGTTGTTCCACCATGAACTTCCCTCCTTTAATCTAGCAAATCTTCTGGAATCTGCATGATCCCACCTGTGTGAGCTGAAGTGACCAAAGCCGTATACCGCGCTAAGTATCCTGTTTTTACCTTCGCTTTGAATTTCGGTAATTGATCGTTTCTTCTCGCCAACTCTTCTTCAGAAACATGCAGTTCCAGTGTCCGATTGGTCAAATCAATTTCAATTTCATCCCCATCAGCAATCAAAGCAATTGGTCCGCCAGCTGCGGCTTCTGGCGAAATATGACCAACAGCGATCCCTCGCGTTGCTCCAGAGAATCTGCCGTCTGTAATCAGTGCAACATCTTTTCCTAAGCCGCGTCCGACAATGCTTGAGGTTGGTGCTAACATCTCCGGCATTCCAGGCCCGCCTTTTGGTCCTTCATAACGAATTACTACAACGTGTCCTTTTTTCACTGTATGATTATCGATTGCTTCAACTGCTTCATCATGAGAACTAAAACAAATTGCTTTGCCCACAAATTTTTTAATAGATGGATCGACACCACCCACTTTTATAACACTGCCTTTAGGGGCAATATTTCCGTAGAGAATCGATAAACCACCGACTGGGCTATATGGATTTTCTTTTGGATGAATGACCTCTTCATTTTTGATAACAGCGTCTTGAACATTTTCTCGAATCGTCTTTCCTGTTACTGTGATTCGATCGGGATGGATCGCATCACCTAGATCGACAAGTTCTTTCATGATCGCCGGCACACCGCCAGCTTCGTGGACATCATGCATCGAATAAGCAGATGATGGCGCAATTTTTGAAAGGTAGGGTACACGCTTGGCAATTTCATTGACTTCTTCCAAGTTGTAATCGATCTCTGCTTCATTCGCGATAGCTAGTGTATGAAGCACTGTATTTGTTGAACCGCCCATAGCCATATCTAAAGCAAACGCATCATCGATTGCTTCTTTGGTCACAATATCTCTTGGCTTGATTTGTTTTTTGACTAAATCCATCAAATGAAACGCTGACTTTCTGACTAATTCTTTGCGTTCCTCTGAAACAGCTAAAATCGTACCATTTCCTGGTAAAGCTAACCCCAGTACTTCCATCAAGCAATTCATTGAGTTTGCTGTAAACATCCCTGCACAAGAACCACAAGTAGGACAAGCATTTTCTTCCATGAATTTGAATTCTTCTTCTGTCATTTTTCCTTCTTTGAAAGTGCCGACTGCTTCAAACATTGAAGATAAGGTTGTCGTGTGTCCTCTAGGGTCGACACCTGCTTTCATCGGGCCGCCCGAGCAAAAAATCGCTGGAACATTTGTTCTAACACTTGCCATCAGCATTCCTGGAGTGATCTTATCGCAATTTGGAATATAAAAAACACCATCGAACCAATGAGCGTTGATCACCGTTTCGGCTGCATCTGCGATGATCTCTCGACTCGGTAAGGAGTAGCGCATCCCAATATGTCCCATCGCGATCCCATCATCCACTCCAATTGTATTAAACTCGAATGGAATGCCTCCTGCTTCTCGAATCGCTTCTTTGGCAACATCTGCCAGCTCCCGTAGATGGACATGTCCAGGTACGATATCGATATATGAATTACAAACCGCAATAAAAGGCTTCTCCATATCTCTAGCATTTTTTACTTGACCTGTTGCATACAGCAAACTTCTTGCAGGCGCTGCCTCGATTCCTTTTTTTATTTGATCACTACGCATTGTTCATCCACTCCAATTCAGTTATCTTCTTTCTTCTTTACAATCCTTCTACAAAAAAAACATCCCATCAAATGAATGGGATGTCTTAGTAAGAATCCCATTTACCAAAGACAAACAGGACTCAAACATCTGCGAAATTTCTCAGTGTTCTAAGTCCTACACAATAAAATAATGACTAATACGTGATTGTTGTTTGTCTTTTTCATGGCAATGGTCTCCTTGGTCAAAATCTATAAAGATTAAAATTTCATGTGATAAATAAAAGCTTTTGTTAACTATAAACCTAAAAAATGAGAATGTCAATAAAAAATGGCAAAAAAATTCTGAAAATTCCGAAAACGTTTGTCTCAGTTATATGACTTAATGTGATGAAAGTAAAAAAATACGAAACAAAGCATAAAGGCAATTTCGTTTCCATGTTCAAACTAAATAAAGATCGAGAAAAAAGTAGCTACTTTTTTCTCGATCTTTATTTTTATCCTTTTTGAAAATAATATAATGGCTTGTGTGAAAGACGTTTCATCTGTCTTTTCTTATCTTCTATAATAGTCATCAATTCTTCGGAGAAATTCTCTAAAATGACTTTCCCGCCTTTATAGGTACTGCCGCCCATTGAAATTACTTCATCTGGAGTCAAAATCACTTTTCTGTGAGCAATTTTCTTAAAAAATTCTTCCACGAGATACGTTGGTAAATAAAAATTGTTTTGAGCAGAAAAAGATTCTAAATAAATAAAATCATCAATACTGATATAGCAATCATCCATAGAAATAAAATTGACAGATTTATCTACGTAAATATCTCTTTTCTGTAAAATCTCGTTGATTTTTTTGTTCAAAAGATTTAATGTTTCGATTTCTTTTACAAAATGTTCTAATTCCCGATAACGTAGGGCTTTTCGTTCTTCATAAGTCACTCGTAAGGCAACCCCCACAGATACAATCACTGCACCTACTAGAACACCTGTCATCCCTGCGATAAAAACAATCATCTGGATCCCCTCACTCTTTTTTTCTTGGCTAATTCAGTATAACATACTCTTTCACAAGCGTAAAAAAATAGAGAAAAAAGCCTATTTGTTTTATATGTTCAATTAACTTCTCTCCGACTACTCTCTAATTTGTTGTCTTTCCCCTCTTTTCAAAGCTTGTATAGAAACAGAATACAGCGTATATTCACTATCATTTCACTCTACTATTTCCAGTTCATTTGAGTTGACCTTTTTTGACCAATAAAGTATACTTTTTTTAAGCATTCAGGTATGCTTTGTGATAAAATGATTTGAAGAGCTTTTTATATAGGAGGAATATACTATGAACTTAATACCAACAGTCATTGAACAGTCATCTCGCGGAGAAAGAGCATATGACATTTATTCAAGATTATTAAAAGATAGAATCATCATGCTGAGTGGTCCCATCGACGATAACGTGGCAAACTCAGTTATTGCTCAATTATTATTCTTGGATGCGCAAGACTCTGAAAAAGATATCTATATTTACATCAACTCCCCTGGCGGAAGCGTTTCTGCCGGTTTGGCAATTTTTGATACAATGAATTTTGTAAAAGCGGATGTCCAAACGATCGTTCTTGGAATGGCGGCTTCAATGGGCAGCTTCTTATTGACAGCAGGACATAAGGGCAAACGTTTTGCCTTACCAAATGCAGAAATCATGATTCACCAACCACTAGGAGGCGCACAAGGTCAAGCAACTGAAATTGAAATTGCAGCGAAACACATCCTAGATACGCGTGATCGGTTGAATAAAATTCTAGCAGAACGTACAGGACAACCTTTAGAAATCATCGAACGTGACACGGATCGTGATAACTTTATGACGGCACAACAAGCAAAAGAATATGGCTTGATCGATGAAGTGATGGAAAATAGCAGCGCGTTAAATTAGAAAAAAATAAACTGGGGCTAAGGCATAACTCTTCGAGTAATGCCTTAGCCCCAAAAAAATCCGATTAAACGATGGTAAAATGTGCTACACTTAAGATAGATAAATTGAAAGGAAGTATACTATGGATATTTCAGTTATTGATGGAACAAAAGTCACAGCAGCAAATGGTCTAATGATTGGTAGCGATTCAGCACCAATAAAGATGGTCGAATTCATGAATGTTCGTTGTCCTTACTGCAAAAAATGGTTTGAAGAATCATTTGATTTATTAGACAGCTATGTCAAAGAAGGCAAAGTCCAACGGGTCATCAAGCTATTTGATAAGGAAAAAGAAAGCTTGCAGCGCGGTAATGTGATGCATCACTATATTGATTATGATTTACCCGAAAAAGGATTACTTAGCATAAAGCAAATGTATGACACTCAAGATCAATGGGGCAATCTTTCATTGGCTGATGTAGCTATATTTGCCCAAGATAATCTACAGCTTGCAGAAAAGAAACAGCCTGCAATCATCGATTCTGTCATCAACGAAGCCAATGCAGCGAATATAAAATTTGTTCCAACCATCGTCATTGGCGATCATATTTTTGATGAATCCGTAACAAAAGAAGAATTGATCAGCTATATAGAAGGAAAATAAAATCTGCTCTCTAGAACCACTATTAGAAGTACCTTCAGCTCCCATGCTTTTTCTTTGGTAGAAGAACTGATTGTTTAGCTTTTGATAACTGTTCCAGAAAAATTTCAGATTAAAAAATAGGAAGTCGAGATAAATGACCTTTATCTCATACTTCCTTTTTTTTAATCTATTCGTCCGTTTTTTCTGTTTTTTTAGAATCTTCTTTTTCTGCTTGAGCATCTTCTTCAAAGTTCAAAATTTTATCTACGTCTTCTTTGCCTAAAAATTCACCCAAACCTTCACCTAGTTGTTTGATCTGCCGCATAATAAAATCTTTCTCTTCAACACCCATTGTTTCACCTCATTTTTATTTTTTTAAGCGACTTGATTTATGCACTCTTTTCTCTGAGCTTATCCGCAAACTCATTGATTTTTCGAATGCGGTGATTGATTCCTGACTTTGAAATTGCTCCGGAAGGGATCATTTCGCCAAGTTCTTTTAAACTCACTTCGGGATATTCTAAACGCAATTCAGCTATTTCCTGCAATTTTTCTGGCAATGCTGTTAAGCCTACAACACTTTCAATATATTGAATATTTTCAATCTGCTTGGATGCTGCATCGATCGTTTTATTTAGATTCGCAGTTTCACAATTCACAAGACGATTGACCGAATTACGCATGTCTCGAACAATGCGTACGTCCTCGAATTTCAACATAGAATTAGTAGCGCCAATCAAGGTTAGAAAGTCTGCGATGCGCTCAGCTCCTTTTAAGTAAGAAATATAACCATTTCTACGTTCTAAGGTGCGGGCATTTAAATCATAATAGTTCAGCATTTGGCAGATGTCCTCATTATGCTCTTCATAAATCGAAAAGATTTCTAAATGATAACGGCTTGTTTCTGGATTGTTCACCGAACCAGAAGCCATAAAGGCGCCTCGCAAATAGGAGCGCATTTTTTGCGCATTTCCCATGATATCGTCTGAAACACGCGTATTGAACATCATCCCGTCCAAAATATCTAAATCGGCAAGGACATTTTTGGTTCCTTGTTTCAAACGTACAATGTAGACGTTATTCTTTTTTAGTTTCATTTTTTTTCGAACCAACAGCTCTGAACGAACATCATAATGATCTTTCAAAAGAGAATAGATCCGTCTAGCGATTGCTGCATTTTCTGTCTGGACATTTAGCACAAATTGCTGGTTCACAATACTTAATGAACCATTCATTCGAATCAATGCAGCTAATTCTGCTCTGGCATGTTCTCGATGAACCTCTAAAGTTGTTAGTTCCTTTTTTACATCTGAGGCAAAAGACACTGTTCTCTCCCCCTCTCTTACTTTTTAATTATCTAATATCTGGCACCGAATACTATTCGGAATAACTCATCAACCACCTTGTCTCCATCATGAAAAACACCACCATCTCTCAACTTTAAAAAGTCAGTAGAAATGACGCGGCAGCCTTCCGCTCTTAGTTTTTGAAAATCATGCTCAACTTGGACAAGGTACTCATCATAAATTTCAGGATCCATATAGCCTTCTGGAACTTTTTCTGTATTGACCAAAACGGTATCAACAAATTTACTCTTCAGATGATCATGCAGCACACATACATGATCGGCATCGGTAAAATGTTCAGTCTCACCTTTTTGCGTCATAATATTGCAGATATAAACAACTTCTCCTTCAGCATTGATGATCGCTTCGCCAATTTCATTGATCACTAAATTAGGTAAAATACTTGTAAACATACTGCCTGGCCCTAAAACGATCATATCTGCTTCTTCGATTGCTTTTACAACTTTTCTGGCAGCCTTAGGTTGTTCATCATCGTTTGTATTTGTTACAAACACATAATCGATTGTTTTACGATCAAGTGCAATATTTGATTCACCAGTAGCAGTTGATCCATCTTTGAAAACTGCATGTAAGGTCAACGGTCTCTCTGATGAAGGAAAAATATGTCCATCCACGTGCATCATTTTAGAGAGCAGTTGAATCGCTTCATACGTACTGCCGCGCATTTCAGAAACAGCAGCAATAATCAGGTTGCCGATTGCATGATTGGCAAAGTATTTATCTGATTTATCAAACCGATACTGAAAAATATCTTCATATAGTTGCGGCATATCTGATAAAGCAACTAAAACATTGCGTAAATCACCAGGAGGAGTCAAATTCATAGATTCCCGAATTTCACCACTGCTGCCGCCGTCATCAGCAACTGTTACCACAGCCGTAATGTCAGCACTTTGGTTTCTCAAACTTTTTAAGATCACAGGCAAGCCAGTACCGCCGCCGACAACCACGATTTTGGGTTTTCTGATCCGGTAGGTTTTCATTTTCATGAACGATTCACCGTCTCTTTCCGCTTTCCTTTATCCCGATGTGTAATATTCACGTGGTAGTCTTGACTGAGTTCAGTTCCTACTCTTTCAGTTAAAGCGACAGACCGATGTTGTCCTCCTGTACAGCCGATCGCAACTGTTACACTCGATTTACCTTCTTTTTCGTAGCCCGGCATCACATTTTTTAATAGATCGATAAAACGTGTATAAAATTCTTCTGTTTCTGGAAAACTCATTACATAATCATAGACAGATTTATCTTGACCAGTTAACGGTCTTAATTCTGGAATATAGTGAGGATTTGGCAAAAAGCGCACATCCATTACAATATCTGCATCGATAGGTAATCCATATTTAAATCCAAAAGATATCATTTCTACACGAAAACCATGAGTATCTCTTGATTTAAATTCTTCATTGATGCGTTCTCTTAATTGTCTTGGTGACAATTCGGTGGTATCAATGACCACTTGAGCATCACCTCTGATTTCTTCAAGGATCGCCCGTTCTTTTCTAATACCTTCTGTCACCAGACCATCCATCGCTAAAGGATGAGCTCGTCTGGTCTCTTTATAACGTGAAACCAATTCTTCATCAGTAGCATCTAAAAACATAATTGTTGTGTCGATAAGATTCGTATTTTCAAGCTCAATCAGCATATCTTGAATTTCTCTAAAAAAATTACGTGAACGTAGATCAATGACCAACGCAATCTTCGTTACTTTGCCAGATTCTTTAATCAACTCCCAAAATTTAGGAATCAAGCTTGGCGGCATATTATCGATACAAAAATACCCCATATCTTCAAAACTTTGAATAGCGACAGTTTTACCTGCTCCGCTCATTCCAGTGATTATTACTAATTGTAAATTATCAGCCATTTTACAGCGCCCCTTTTGAACCATTTTATTAATTATAACATTCCGGGCGTATCAATGAAAGCTTTTCAATTATTCATTTTCTCATCTTAATTTTCTTTCATAAAGATAAATATCTTTAAATTAAAAACAAAAAAATAACTGAGCTATCACTCTATGAGTCATACCTCAGTCGCCTTAGGTTCAGATAAGCATTGACAACACTAGGAACTAATCCATTATGCTTTGATTATCTTATTATAAATTAGTTCATTTTTTCTATAGTTATCATACATCTTCAATAACATTTAAATAATTCAAACGTAAGATCGGATCATCACAATTTATATTCGAACGATCGGTTGGGTGACATTTAACGACTCTAACTTCAACATCGTCTTCTTTTTTTGAGATTGCTTCTCCCACAAAGAACCAAGAGAAACTTGAGCCATGACAAACATATTGAGCGCCAATTTTTATTTCTTTCTTCTCCAAAAAATATCATCCTTCCATACTTTTTTCGTATGTATAGAATATCATGATTTTATATCAAAGTACCATTCAACATACGTATAGATTTTTCCGTTTTTTGACTATTTTTAGATTAAAATAATTAAAAAACAAGAGTTTTCCTTTTATATATTATTTTTTTCTAATTTAATTTGATTTAAGTTTTTTTATCAATTATATTTCACTTAAAAAACAGCACAAAAAAAACAGCCTTCATATAAATGAAAACTGCCTTTTTCTTTTTTGAACGGGTTATTTATAGAAGGAAAGATATATACCAATTAGGTTGAACAATATATCTACCTGTGAGTGATTTTACTGTAAGAAACCTGATAAAGCAATAGCTATAGACAAAATTCTAACAATCTTCAAATTTTCTTTATATTTCATGAAAATACTTCCGAAATGGAGTAGACCAATTTACAATACTCGCTTCAAATATTTCCCTGTATAGCTAGCTTTCACTTTTGCGATTTCTTCCGGCGTTCCTGTTGCAACAATTGTTCCACCGCCATCTCCGCCTTCTGGGCCAAGATCAATGACATGATCCGCTGATTTAATAACATCTAGATTGTGTTCGATCACTAGCACGGTATTTCCAGCTTCGACAAGTCTTTCTAAAACGAGCAATAAGCGGGCGATATCATCTGTATGCAGTCCAGTCGTTGGCTCATCTAGAATATAGAAGTTTTTACCATTAGAATTTTTGTGTAATTCACTAGCCAATTTCATCCGTTGCGCTTCTCCACCAGATAAAGTAGTTGCGGGCTGTCCAAGCGTAACATAGCCTAAGCCTACATCAACAATTGTTTTCAATTTACGATGGATTTTAGGGATATGTTGGAAAAAGTCAACGGCATCTTCTACTGTTAAATCTAAAATATCAGCAATCGTTTTGCCTTTATAGTGAACTTCCAATGTTTCAGAGTTATAACGTTTTCCATGACATACTTCACAAGGGACATAAACGTCTGGTAAAAAGTGCATTTCGATTTTAATGATTCCATCACCACGACAGGCTTCACAACGTCCGCCTTTTACGTTAAAACTGAAACGACCTTTTTTGTATCCACGTACTTTTGCTTCGTTTGTTTTGGCAAATAGATCGCGAATATCATCAAACACACTTGTATAGGTTGCAGGATTGCTTCGCGGTGTCCGTCCAATCGGGCTTTGGTCGATATCGATGATTTTTTCAATATGTTTATAGCCAGTAAGACTCTTATGTTTCCCTGGCTTATTGGAATTACGATTCAATTTTTGCGCCAGAGCTTTTTTCAATATTTGATTGACTAACGTACTTTTTCCGGAACCAGAAACGCCAGTTACAGCGACAAACTCACCTAATGGAAACTCCACTGTTACATTTTTTAAATTGTTTTCAGAAGCGCCAGTGACTTTGATTTTTTTTCCATTGCCTGTTCGACGTTCTTTGGGAACAGGTATCACTTTTTTGCCAGATAGATATTGACCGGTTAAGGATTTAGGATTTTCAGCTACTTCACTTGGTGTACCAGCTGCAACAATTTCTCCTCCTAAATGTCCGGCACCAGGTCCCACATCTATCAAATAATCAGATGCCCGCATTGTATCTTCATCGTGCTCTACCACGATCAATGTGTTTCCTAAGTCACGCATTTTTTTTAGCGATTCGATCAAGCGATCATTATCTCGCTGATGCAGTCCGATCGATGGTTCATCTAAAATATACAAGACACCAGACAAATTCGAACCGATTTGCGTCGCTAAACGAATTCGTTGTGCTTCTCCTCCAGATAAGGTGCCGGCTGCTCTGCTAAGTGTCAGATAATCCAAACCAACATTTTGTAAAAAGTTCAAACGGTCTTCAACTTCTTTTAAAATTGGTTTTGCAATCATTTGTTCTTGTTCAGATAACGTCACTGTTTCAAAGAAATGAACTGCCTTTTTAATCGCAAGCTCACTAATTTGACCAATATTCGTATTATCGATTTTGACAGACAATGCTTGTGGATTCAATCGATAGCCTTTACAAGTACGACATGTTAATTCTGTCATATATAAGCGCATTTGATCGCGAGTGAAGTCACTGTTTGTTTCGTGATAACGGCGTTTGATATTGGTTAAAACACCTTCAAAAGGTACTTCGACATCACGAACGCCACCAAAATCATTTTCGTAATGGAAATGGAACACTTCCCCATTTGAACCATTCAGAATAATCTCTTGATGTTCTTCTGGCAACTCATTGAATGGCGTATCCATATCGATAGTAAAGCTTTCAGCTGCTTGTTCCAACATTTGCGGATAATATTGAGAACTGATCGGATTCCAAGGAGCAATCGCTCCTTCACGCAGTGTTTTCGTTCCATCAGGAATCACAAGATCTCGATCGACTTCCAATTTATTCCCTAAGCCATCACAATCAGGACACGCACCAAAAGGAGCATTGAATGAAAACAGTCTCGGTTCTAATTCACCTACAGTAAAACCGCAATACGGACAAGCATAGTGCTCACTAAATAGCATTTCTTCCCCATCGATTATGTCTACTAAAGCATAACCGTCAGCTAAGCGCAATGCTGCTTCAAATGAATCAAACAAACGAGAACGGATTCCCTCTTTGACCACGATCCGATCGATCACGATTGCAATATCGTGTTTTTTATTTTTCTCAAGTTCAGGTGCTTCACTTACATCATACGTTTCTCCATCTACTCGCATCCGCACATAGCCTTCACGCTGGATCAGCTCAAAAATCTTTTTATGCTGTCCTTTTTTCTTAACGATTACAGGCGCTAGAATTTGAATTTTTGTTTTTTCAGGTAACTCTAAAACCTTATCTACCATTTGTTCAACTGATTGACTTGTGATTTCAATGTTGTCGTTCGGACAAATCGGATGACCCACACGAGCAAATAATAGCCGCAAGTAATCATTGATCTCCGTTACTGTACCAACGGTTGATCTTGGGTTTTTACTCGTTGTTTTTTGGTCGATCGAAATAGCTGGACTCAACCCATCAATGCTATCTACATCAGGTTTATCCATTTGCCCTAAAAATTGTCTCGCGTAAGCTGAAAGACTTTCTACATACCGACGCTGACCTTCAGCGTACAATGTATCAAAAGCCAATGAGCTTTTCCCAGAGCCAGATAAACCAGTCACTACAACCATTTTGTCACGCGGAATTGTTACATCTATATCCTTTAAATTATGGGCACGTGCGCCATGAATAACAATTTTATCATTTGCCATTATGTCTCTCCTTTACTGTGAAACAACATACTATTTTTTAATCTGCTGCCTTTAATTCAAGAATTGTATCTCGCAAAGTGGCCGCTGTTTCAAAGTCCAGGGCTTTCGCAGCATCTTTCATTTCTTTTTCTAACTTCATCAATAAATCAGCTTTTTCTTGACGAGTCATTTCATGATACGATTTATCGATCTTAAATGGTTCATTCTTCTCATTCGTTGTCTTAGAAATCGAAATCAGTTCCCGAATCTCTTTGATGATCGTTTTCGGTTCAATACCGTGTTCTTCATTATATTTTTCTTGGATTGAACGACGACGAGCCGTTTCATCGATCGCTTTTTGCATCGAATCCGTCATTTTATCGGCATACATGATGACACGGCCATCTGAATTACGAGCGGCTCTTCCGATTGTTTGAACAAGGGAACGCTCACTTCTTAAGAAGCCTTCTTTATCTGCGTCTAAAATAGCGATCAACGATACTTCTGGCACATCCAAGCCTTCTCTCAGTAAGTTGATGCCGACTAGCACATCAAACTCTCCTAAACGCAAATCTCGAATGATCTCGGTCCGCTCTAACGTTTTGATGTCACTATGAAGATATTTAACTTTGATTCCTAGTTCTTTAAAGTAATCTGTCAAATCTTCTGACATTTTTTTCGTCAACGTCGTAACAAAGACCCGCTGATTTTTCGCCACTCGTTCGTTAATTTCGCCAACTAAGTCATCGATTTGTCCCATAATTGGACGTACTTCGATCAATGGATCTAAAAGTCCAGTTGGACGAATGATTTGTTGGATTACTGTATCTGTTTGTTCATATTCATACGGACCTGGTGTCGCAGAGACGTAAACGACTTGATGGACATGTTTTTCAAACTCTTCCAGTCTAAGCGGACGATTATCCAATGCACTCGGTAAACGGAATCCGTAATCGACTAGCATTTGTTTTCTGGCACGGTCGCCATTATACATCCCTCTGACTTGCGGCATCGTTACATGTGATTCATCAATCACCAACAAGAAATCATCTGGAAAGAAATCAATTAATGTATACGGTGGCTCACCTTCTGAACGTCCGTCCATATGCCGAGAATAATTCTCGATTCCAGAGGTATACCCCATTTCCCGCATCATTTCAATATCATAATTCGTTCGTTGTTCTAAACGTTGGGCTTCTAATAATTTGTTTTCACTACGTAAAACTTTTAGCCGCTCATCTAATTCAGCTTGAATTTGAGAAATGGCTTGTTCCATATGATCTTCATTGGTGACAAAGTGAGTAGCCGGGAAGATAGCAACATGCTCGGTTTCGCCTATTATTTCTCCCGTCAAGGCATCAACTTCTCTGATTCTTTCGATTTCATCACCAAAAAATTCAACTCTTAAAGCATGTTCATCTCTGGAAGCTGGAAAAATTTCAACCACATCACCACGTACACGGAAACGACCACGCTGAAAATCGATATCGTTTCGCTCAAATTGAATATTGACCAAACTTGTTAAGAGTTGGCTGCGATCCATTTCCATCCCGACACGAATCGACACAACTTGCTCGCTATATTCTTTTGGATCACCCAAACCGAAAATACAGGAAACAGAGGCAACAACAATCACATCATTTCTTTCTAACAATGAACTTGTCGCTGAATGCCGCAGTTTATCGATTTCGTCATTGATGCTGGCATCCTTTTCTATATATGTATCACTAGATGGAACATACGCTTCTGGTTGATAGTAATCATAGTAACTGACAAAATACTCGACAGCATTATTGGGGAAGAACTCTTTGAATTCTCCATAAAGCTGTCCAGCTAATGTTTTATTATGAGCAATCACTAGAGTTGGCTTGTTGACTTCAGTGATAACATTTGAAATCGTAAATGTTTTCCCTGTACCAGTAGCTCCTAGTAAAATTTGAGCTTTTTCTCCGCCTTCGATTCCTTCTGCTAGTTTTTTGATTGCTTCTGGCTGATCTCCATCTGGCTTGTATTTTGATACTAAGTCAAATGTATTGGAGGTCTCTCTTTGTATCATTAAACATCCTCCTTTAAATTTTAAATGACTATTTTCATTCAATTATCTGAAACTCGTTCTTTACAGCGGCATGCTGTAGCAGCTCTTTGTTTCACCAAGATATTTGCTACATAATTGAAGGAAAACCTCTTCAAATATTTTAACATACCGAACATATTTTCGCCACCTTTAGAATTAATTGCGTATACGCATTTTTTAACAATTTATATTTTATTTAATAGTTTTACTTTGCGGCTTGCCTCCCTTCGTTTGTCACATTACATGACATAAGATGTAAGGAAATGATATTTTTTTGCTTTTATCCCGTCGAATAGCTTGTGCTTTACCCTTTTTTTACTATATAATTATCCAATATGTAAATATAGGAGGTATTTTATGAAAAAGAAACACATTTTGCTTTCGTTTATTGTAATGATGGCAAGTCTGCTAACATTTACACTGGGGCAATCGGCTCAGGCTGAGGAAAAAACATATAATATAGGAACAGATTTGACTTTTGCGCCCTTTGAATTTCAAGATTCCAAAGGAGAATATATTGGGATCGATATCGATTTATTGAACGCGATTGCGGAAGATCAAGGATTCAAGGTCAATCTTAAACCTCTTGGCTTTGATAGCGCGATCCAAGCAGTTCAATCAAAACAAGTTGATGGCATGATTGCCGGAATGAGCATTACTGATGAGCGTAAAAAATCATTTGATTTTTCGGAACCTTATTTTGACAGTGGCTTGCAAATGGCTGTAAAAAAAGGCAACGATAACATCAAAAGCTATGAGGACCTTAAAGGAAAAACAGTTGCCGCCAAAGTGGGCACAGAAAGTGCTACATTCTTAGAGAAAAACGAAGATAAATATGGCTACACAATCAAAAACTTTGATGATGCAACCGGGCTTTACCAGGCTCTTGAAAATGGTGAAGCAGATGCAATTTTTGATGATTATCCTGTTTTAGGCTACGCAATTACAAATGGACAAAAATTACAATTAGTTGGTAAGAAAGAAACCGGTAGCTCTTATGGTTTTGCTGTAAAAAAAGGACAAAATAAAGAATTACTTGAAAAATTCAATGCTGGCTTAAAAGAGTTAAAAGATTCTGGTAAATACGATGACATCATTGCAAACTACATTTCAACAGGTACTGAAGATGAAGCAAGTGACGATGCTAAGATGAAAAAAATCCAACCCAAAAAGGATTCATACGTTATTGCTAGTGACTCGACCTTCGCTCCCTTCGAATTTCAAAATTCTGATGGCAAATACGAAGGGATCGATGTTGATTTAGTGACACGTATCGCTGAACTGCAAGGATTCACTATCGAATTTAAATTTATCGGCTTCAGTTCTGCTGTTCAAGCAGTTGAGTCTGGGCAAGCAGATGCAATGATCGCGGGTATGACGATCACAGATGAACGTGAAAAATCATTTGACTTCTCGACGCCTTATTTTAATAGCGGGATTCAAATCGCTGTAAAAAAAGGCAATGACTCCATTACTTCTTATGAAGATTTAAAGGGTAAAAAAGTCGGTGCTAAAATTGGAACTGAAAGTGCTGACTTCCTTGAAGCAAACAAAAGTAAATACGATTACTCAATCAAATATTTGGACACAACAGATGCGTTATACAGCGCTCTTGAGATTGGTGAAATCGATGCGATGATGGATGATTATCCTGTTATCGGTTATGGCGTTGCTCAAAAACAACCATTGATCACTCCTATTCCTCGTGAAGAAGGCGGAAAATATGGTTTTGCAGTTAAAAAAGGCAAAAATCCTGAACTGATCCAAATGTTCAATGAAGGATTAGCTGAATTAAAACGAACTGGCGAATACGATGAAATCGTCGGGAAATATATTAAAGATGGCTCTTCAGAAAACAAGGTCGATGAATCAACATTTGTCGGCATGATCCAAAACAACTGGAAACGATTATTGAGCGGATTGTGGATGACTATTCAATTAACGTTGATCTCCTTTATCTTAGCGTTGATCGTCGGTGTGATTTTCGGATTATTCAGTGCTTCACCAACCAAAGCGTTACGAGTGGTTGCAACAATCTATGTTGATATCATTCGCGGAATTCCTTTAATGGTTCTCGCATTCTTTATCTACTTTGGTTTACCAGGAATTTTAGGATTCAATATTCCAGTGTTTATCGCAGGAATTATCACCTTGACGTTAAATGCCAGTGCTTATATTTCTGAAATCGTCCGGGGTGGTATTAACGCTGTACCAACAGGACAAATGGAAGCTTCCCGTAGTTTAGGTCTTTCCTATAATCGAACAATGCAAAAAATCATTTTACCGCAAGCGATCAAAATCATGATTCCTTCCTTTGTCAATCAATTTGTTATTTCATTGAAGGATACAACCATTTTATCAGCGATCGGATTGATCGAATTACTACAAACAGGAAAAATCATCGTTGCTAGAAACTTGCAAAGTACACTTGTCTATTTTGTAATTGCAATGATGTATCTAGTCTTGATCACAGCTCTAACAAAACTAGCAAAAGTCTTGGAAAAGAAGGTGAAATAATATGGCTGAGAAAATTCTCGTTGAACATTTAGTAAAAAAATACGGTGATAATACCGTTCTTAACGATATCAATGTATCGATTCAAGAAGGAGACGTTGTCTGTGTGATCGGTCCTTCTGGTTCAGGTAAAAGTACCTTCCTACGCTGTTTAAATCAGTTAGAGGAAGCAACTAGCGGTGATATTATTATCGATGGTGCGAACTTAACAGATAAAAATACAAATATCAATAAAATCCGTCAGCATATCGGTATGGTATTCCAACATTTTAATTTATTTCCACATTTATCGATCATGGAAAATATTACCTTAGCTCCTACAGATTTAGGTCGCCTTTCTAAGCAAGAAGCTGAAGAAAAAGCAATCAAACTTTTAGAAACAGTCGGTTTGGCAGATAAGAAAGACAGCTATCCCGAATCATTATCTGGCGGACAAAAGCAACGTGTAGCGATTGCGAGAGCCTTAGCAATGAATCCAGATATCATGTTGTTCGACGAACCAACATCTGCGCTTGATCCAGAAATGGTTGGTGATGTATTGAATGTCATGAAAAAATTAGCCAAACAAGGAATGACGATGGTGATCGTCACACATGAAATGGGCTTCGCTAAAGAAGTAGCAAATCGTGTGATGTTTATCGATGGTGGTAATTTCTTAGAAGATGGTAGTCCAGAACAAATCTTTGAAAATCCACAAAACGAACGAACAAAAGACTTTTTAGACAAAGTCTTAAATATCTAAATAATCATTTTAAAGGCGGCATGATCTTGAATGGAAACATTCAGACATACCGCTTATTCTTTTCACTCATTGGCATTCTTTTTCTTGAAAAATCCATCATTCTAACGTACATTAAAAGAAGTTATTTATCAGAAGGAAGGCTATCACTAAATGAAACGAATTGTTGCTTTTTTTACGAATGATTTACTCTTCTCCCTTTCACTTTTGATCGCATTGATTAGCTGCTTCTTTGGTAAATTTTCAATCGAATCGATCGATTTTAAAGTGATTTTTTGTCTTTTTGGATTGATGCTTCTTGTCGCAAACATCGAAAAATTAGGGATTCTGACCTATCTTGCTGAAAAATTGATCGATATTTCTGCAACTACACGTGCCTTAATCAGAAATATCACGTTACTCGCCTTTTTCAGTTCAATGCTTTTAACGAATGATGTTGCTATCCTTAGCTTGATGCCTATTTATTTAACGATCACGAAAAAAATTCCTGATATGAACAATAAAATCTTAGGCGCTGTCTTATTGATTATCGCAGCTAATCTTGGCAGCAGTTTCTTCCCTTTTGGTAACCCCCAAAACTTATTTTTGTTTTCCTATTACTCATTATCCACTGTCACATTCTTTCAATGGTCTCTGCTTTTATTGATCGTATCGCTTGTGTTCTTATTTCTTTCATTTTTATGGACAAAAAAAAGCAGGATACCAAAACAAATGGCTCCTTTACCGACGATTGATAAACGAAAAATCAGCTACTTAAGTTTGATTGGCTTGTTTATCCTTTTAGGTGTCTTTGACCTTTTTCCTTATTACATTATTATTCCGATCGCTGTTATATTGCTTGGGATCTATGATGTGGGAACCCTAAAACAAGTCGATTATCGCCTACTTGCTACATTCGTTTTTTTCTTTGTGGCTGTTGGTAATTTCGCACAATTAGAATCCGTCTCATTGCTGATCAAAAAACAATTTACAACAAATTCAGCCACTTTTTTTGGAAGTATTGCTCTTAGTCAAGTTATCAGTAATGTGCCTGCTGCTATACTTGTTGCTCCTTTCACCACACAAACACAAGCCCTATTTTGGGGTGTTAATGTGGGAGGCTTAGGAACGATCATTGCATCTCTTGCTAATTTAATTGGCTTTAAGATTTATAAACAATATTATCCGAATCAATCCAAAGAGTTTCTTATTAAGTTTAGCGGAATAAATTTGATTTTCTTAGTTGGATTCGCCGTTGTATTTCGCTTATTATTATAAAAGGAACAACAGCAAAATGACTGACCATTTTGCTGTTGTTCCTTTATTGTTTAATTAGCGATTGCTTCTAAGCGCATCGCAACTTCCTGTTCTGTTAACTGATTTTTTTCTACATAACGGTTTGCTGGATGATGGCGGCATTCATCTGAACAACTGCCAAGATATTTCGCTTCATTTTCTTCTGATGCCAGAATTTGTTTATTACAAAACGGATTTGCACAGTTGATGTAACGTTCACAAGGTGTCCCATCAAACCAGTCTTTTCCGATGACTTTTTTATCTACATGATTGATTTCTACGCTGATACGTTCATCAAAAACATACATTTTTCCATCCCATAACTCACCTCTTGTTTCGGGATCTTTTCCATAAACAGCAATCCCTCCATGAAGTTGAGATACATCTTCAAAGCCTTCTTTTAACAACCAGCCGGAAAATTTCTCACAACGAATACCACCAGTACAGTACGTCACAACCTTCTTATCCATAAACTGTTCTTTATTATCTCTAATCCATTGAGGTAATTCTCTAAAATTACGGATATCTGGACGAACGGCTCCTCTAAAATGGCCTAAATCATATTCATAATCATTTCTAGCATCGATCACAACAGTATTTTCATCAAGTAATGCTTCTCTAAACTCAACTGGCTCTAAATATTTACCCGTTGTTTCCAAAGGATTGACATCTTCTTCTAAATTCAAAGAAACCAATTCTTTTCTTGGACGGACAAACATTTTGTGAAAGGCCATTTCTTCCGTTTCATCGATTTTAAAATAGGTGTCTTTAAAGCGTTCATCGGCAAGCATGGCTTCCATATATGCTTCTGTGTCTTCAATAGTTCCTGATAATGTTCCATTGATTCCCTCAGAAGCTACCAAAATCCGTCCTTTTAAATTTAAAGAGTTACAAAACGCCAAATGCTCCTTCGCAAATTGTTCTGGGTTTTCTAGGGGTGTATATTTATAGTAAAGTAATACACGATAGTCCATTTTATCTTTCTCCTTTTTTACAAACTGTTTACAAGACAGTCTATTATTCATACTAATCAAGTATATAAAAAAAGAAAGTCAGAAATCGAGATATTTGCTTGTGTATTAGTGTACAATAAAAAAACCGATCTTCAAAAAAGATCAGCTTTTTTAATTCTTCATGAATGTTCTTTACTGTCCAGATACGGCAAAATAATTTTCATCATTATCGGCAAAGTTAAAGACAAGTCCTGTTGGTAATTGAACCATTTCTCCTACCCGAACACCAGCATCTTTCATTTTCTTGTAAAGACTCACTATATCGTCTGAGAAAAACATCAGTGACGGTGTATTTCCTGCCACTTCTGGTGAATGTTTTTGAATAAAAGCTAAGTCATATAAAACAATACTTGTATCTGAGCTATCACTTGGCCCGACTTCTACAACTAGAGTCCCATCTACTGCATCTCTTTCTTTTTCTACAAAACCGATTTTTTGCCAAAACTGGCTTGATTCCTCAACATTTGTTACATATAACATGATTTTTATCTGATTTGTAAACATTTTTTCCCTCTTTTCTATATCACTATGCGTTCGTTCCTATTATATACTTTCTATTCTCACTTATGCGAATAAATTTACTTGAAAAGAGACAAAAAAAGACAGACAAGTTCTTTTCAGTCCCTGCCTGCTTCTTTGATTTAACTCTCTTGGGGAAGAGAAGCGATCACGAATTAAACATTTTCTTCAATAACAAGATTGCTATCATTTAATACGTCACGATCTAATTCATTGATTCTAGAACTTGTGACGATTCCTGCGACCATACTGTCACTTACGTTTACAGCAGTTCTAGCCATGTCGATCAATGGTTCTACAGAAATAACCAATCCAACGATTGCAACCGGTAAGTTCATCGCACCTAATACGATCAATGAAGCAAATGTTGCTCCACCACCAACGCCAGCTACACCAAATGAGCTAATTGTAACGATCGCAACAAGCATTAAAATAAACTCTAAGCTAAATACATCGATCCCTACTGTCGGTGCAACAATTGTCGCCAACATTGCCGGATAGACACCCGCACAGCCATTTTGACCGATAGATAAGCCAAAACTAGCAGCAAAGTTCGCTGTAGCGTCATCGACACCTAGGGCTTTTGTTTGTGTTTCAATATTTAAAGGTAATGCTCCAGCACTTGATCTTGAAGTAAAAGCAAAACTTAAAACTGGGAACGATTTTTTCAAATAATTCACAGGATTTACTCTCACTGCAACTAAAATCAATAAGTGAACCAGCATCACAATAATCAACGCGGTATACGAAGCTAAGACAAATTTTCCTAAGTTTAAAATCGCTTCAAAATCACTTGTAGCCACAACATTTGTCATTAACGCTAAGACTCCATATGGGGTCAAACGTAAAACAAGTGTGACGATACGCATCGTGATTTTGTACAAACTGTCGATCAGATTTGCAAAAAACTCTCCTTCTTTTGGTGCTTTTCGTTTCACACCTAAGTAGGCAATACCGACAAATGCCGCAAAGATTACGACACCGATCGTACTTGTTGGCCGAGTACCTGCAAAATCTGCAAAAACGTTTCTAGGAATAAAGGCTAAAATTTGTTGAGGAATCGATAGGTTTTCAACGGTTTCCTGTCGAGTTGCAAGTTCTGCAATTCGTGCCGTTTCTGCCGTTCCTTCTGTAAATTGTGCGCCTTGAAGTCCAAACAATAATGTTGTACCAATTCCGATCAATGCAGCAACTGCTGTTGTTCCTAGCAAGGTTGCCAGCACATTGAAGCTGATCTTTCCTAATTGTTTGGATTCTTTCATTTTAGTAAATGCTCCTACGATAGAAACAAATACTAAGGGGATTACAAGCATTTGTAAAAATGCTACATATCCATTACCTACAATGCCGATCCAGTCCATTGCTTGTGTCGTGACTTTATCTTGCGTACCAAATGCGAATTGAATAATTGCACCTAACACAATACCCACGCCTAATGCAGCAAAGACACGTGTTGAAAACTTCATGTGTTTTTTCTGCATCCGGTAAAAGACGTATAACACAGCGACAAAGGCTAGAACCACTAAAACAGTGATGAGTGTTGTCATTTTTTTCCCTCCTAAATTTTAACGCGTAACAGGTCCCATATAGTCTCTACTGAAAAGAATAAAAATTGTTTGTGGTGGTGTTCCACACTTCATTTTTCTCAATTTTTCGGCACCCTCAATCTGTAAAACTTACATTCTTACGATCGTCGAGCTGAAAATATAAAGTAGTGACTAGTCCGTGAAACCAGATAACGCAATTGAAATGACAAGTCCATCAAAGGAAGTAAAGGTTCCCGGGAATCATTCTTCAATGATCCGCCCTAAAAATAAATCTCTATATTTTTAGTGATACCTTCATTTTAACTGATTTTGACGTAAAAAAGATACTTATTTGTTTTTTCAATGATAAAAAAAAGAGTTTGTGATAGTTTCAGACTATCACAAACTCTTTAATTGTTATTGTGCTTCTGGAGTTGATTGAAAGTTTAACTGAATTCCTGGTTTGTCTAAAGCAATTTCAGTAATTTCATAAGCCATACGCTGTACAATATTGAATAACGGACCCACTAATTCATCTACTTCTTCTTGACTAATATCTTCTTGTTTTTCAATCTTGTGATTGATGATATGGTTGATTTGGCTAACAGATCCAGACAACACATATTCCTCAAAGACCAAACGAAACTCTAAACGAGCTGCGATGATCGTGTTTTCTTTTGGGTAGTCTTCATCTGTTGATTCGATTGGTGAAAAGCCTACTCTAAGATCTGTTTCTACCTCTTCCATATCTTGCGTACGCATATTGTAATGAAAAGCCTCTACGACTTCTTGCTGGCGTTTTATTTCCACGTTGTATACTCTCCTTTATGCTGGGTTTGACAGTCGTCACTATTTCTTTTGAAAAATAATTGATCTGCTAAAAATCATTATAACATACTTCTTTTTCTTAAAAATAGTCTGAACACTTTTTCCATTAATTTTTAAACGAATGAATCGGTGCTGGAATTCGACCACCGCGAAGAATAAAATCAGTAGATGCATAATCGTTTACTTTCATGACTGGCGCTCTTCCTAATAAGCCACCAAATTCTACCATATCGCCAACGCTAGTGCCCTTAGCAGGAATGATCCTAACCGCTGTTGTTTTATGGTTGATCACGCCAATTGCCGCTTCGTCAGCAATCATTGCAGCGATGGTTTCAGCAGATGTTTCGCCTGGAATAGCAATCATATCCAGTCCCACTGAACAAATGGCTGTCATAGCTTCTAACTTCTCCAAATTTAAGGCACCATTATTGACTGCATCGATCATACCCGCATCTTCGGAAACAGGGATAAACGCACCTGACAAGCCCCCAACGTGGTTACAAGCCATAACGCCGCCTTTTTTCACAGCATCGTTCAATAAAGCTAAGGCTGCTGTTGTTCCATGGGTACCGACACTTTCCAGACCCATCTCTTCTAAAATATAAGCAACGCTATCACCAACAGCAGGCGTTGGCGCTAGAGACAAATCAACAATACCGAATGGTATATTCAAACGTTCCGAAGCAATTTTTCCAACCAACTGACCCATTCTAGTAATTTTAAATGCTGTTTGTTTGACTACCTCGGCTACCACATCGAAAGGTTCACCTTTGACTTTTTCCAATGCACGTTTCACAACACCAGGACCACTCACTCCCACATTGATCACACAATCAGCTTCACCGACTCCATGAAAGGCACCAGCCATAAATGGATTATCCTCAACTGCATTGGCAAACACCACTAGCTTAGCACAGCCCATGTCTGATTTTTCAGCAGTTTCTTTGATCACATACCCCATATGTCGAACCGCATCCATATTGATTCCTGCACGAGTAGAGCCAATATTAACAGATGAGCAAACAAACTGTGTTTCAGCTAACGCTTGAGGAATGGAATTGATCAGAATATCATCGCCATGTTGATACCCTTTTTCAACTAACGCACTAAAACCGCCAATAAAATTGACTCCTACTGCCTGTGCGGCTTTGTCCAATGTCTTAGCATATTTCACATAATCTGTGTCTGAACTAGCAGCTGCAATAATTCCGATCGGAGTGACTGATATCCGCTTATTGATGATTGGAATCCCGTACTCAGATTCAATTTCTTCTCCAACTTTAACAAGATTTTTTGCTAAACGAGTGATTTTATCATAAATTTTTTGACACGCACGATCGCTGTCACTGTCAATACAATCTAGTAATGAAATTCCCATCGTGATCGTTCTAATATCTAAATTTTCTTCTTCGATCATACGAATCGTTTCTAAAATTTGATTTGTTTCCAAATGATTTCCTCCTAATTTTAAAGTGAAGCAAGCTCGCTGAGTATCGTCAGGAAAATAGAAAAACATAACTGAGCTGCCTTTGGCCTCATTTATGGTTTATCTTTTTCACGAGAGACTAGCTCGCATAGCTAGATAATTTGAGAAGCTGAATGAACTGGTTTAGCATCAATTACCATGATTTATTATAGCTTGTGCATCACGTTAAAAATTTCTTCATTCTGAATACTGATCGTAACACCTAATTTTTCACCTAGATCATTTAACGTCGCACGAATCTCTTCAAAATTAGCTTGTTCTTTAGAAAGTTCCAAAACCATCATCATTGTAAAATAACTATCCATGATTGTTTGTGACACATCGAGAATATTGATGTTTAACTCAGCTAATGTCTGACTAACACCAGCGATAATCCCTACTTTATCTTTTCCAATAACTGTTAATACTGCCCGCATATATTTTCCCCCTCAATCATTTTTTTTATTATAACATAGCCCATTCACTTAGTATCAAAAAAACAGAACAAATTCTGTAAAAAAAGAAGCATTGTTCGTCTTTAAAGTGAAAAACAAGACTGGAAGATCAACAGTGTATATTGACTTCCAATCTTGTTGTGCAGCTATTCTTATATTTTTTAAACAACTTTGTAAAAGTGATTTTTACACGCTGAACACGTTACCTTGATTTTTCCTCGCCCTCTTGGTGCTCTTAATGACTGCTTACATGTTGGGCACTTAAAATAACGATGGGTGCGAAGATTTGTGATCATTGCTTTTTTTAGTTTCATGTACTTTATGATCTGCTGCTGTTTCCCGACATAGCGTGTATTTTCATTTAATCTCACATATATTTTCTTCGAGAAAAAACGGTAATTTGACCAAAGCCATATAGCAACTGCCAACCAAAATATGATAGAATTTGGCAAAAATATGTTTATCACTATTAAAAATAGGCTAACGATTGCTAACATACGGTTCAGCTGATCCATTCGCGCGTATCTACCAATTAGCGCTCTTTGAACGTTTTGATGCCAACGAAGCAGCCGTTCAATCCATATCTGTTTCATATCATCCCTCTTTCTACATCCATGCTATTATCTCAATCAATAATCCGCATTACAAGAGAAAGTTCAATAATAAATCTGATAGATCTGTTTAATTTCTTCTTTGATTTTTTCTTTTACTTCAACAGGACTCAGCACCTCAATAGCTCCTCCAAAAGAAAGTAAGTATGAAATCAGCCAGGCTCCTTTTGGTTGCTGTGTTCGAACTATAGTATATTCTTCGTATGGTTCTATTTCAATCTCCGATAATTCTTCTTTGATACGGTGAACCAAATCATTTTTCACCTTGAATTCTACACATGTTGTTGCAAATTCAAAATGATACTCTTTATCCAAACGTGTATCATCAATCTCCTGTTCAGAAATCAGCAAATCGGTCATCCTTCTTACTTTGAATAAACGTGCTTTTTTCCTCAGACAACAATAGCCCGCAAGATACCAGGCATTTTGCTTAAAGATCAATTTATTCGGCATCACTTCGCGTGAAATTCTTTCACCTTTCGCATTTCTATATGAAAAAAGAATGCATTTATTTTGGTTTTTAGCTTTAGTGATCAATTCGATCGCTCGAGCTTCATCTTCTTGGCCCCAAGCTGAAAAGTCAATATCGATCCAAGGCTCGACTTCTTTTCTAAATAAGGAGGATAGCTTATTGACTAACGGGGTAACATTATTTAAATTAGCAGCAGATAGATTCTGTAAGCCTAAAATAATCTGATCCTGCTCGTTGTCATCAACAAAGGTAGCTGGGAAACGATGCGTATCCAACAAGTGAATCCCGCCATCTCTCCCACTTTTAGCATATATAGGAAACCCCAGAGCAGAAAGTGTGTCAACATCTCGATAAATCGTTCGTGTTGAAACTTCTAGCTGCTCCGCCAAAAATGTCGCCTTCGCTTTATTATGAAGACTAAGATAATGCATGATAAAGAAAAGTCTGGAAAGATTATTCATAATCCTTAAAATCTAAAAGCAGTTTACTTTCCTTACCAACAAAATCATATTGATAAGAGCCAGATAATGCCTTCAATTCTCCTGTACCTTTAATGATCATGCCGGGTGAATCAAGCGCACCTTTATCGAATATTCCTTTTTCGGCAGCTGTAAAGGTTCCTGTTTTTCCTTTATAGCGCCCTTCGAAATGAAGAAAGCCACTCACTCTAGCTGTAGCAAGATGTCCATCTTCTTGGTTACTTTCAATGTAATATAATAAATATTCTACCCAAGCAATGCCTTCTAACTCACCTTCAAGTTGATATTGTGCATGCACTTGATTGATCGGAAAATCTGATTTTTCCGGATCAATAGGCTGCTCATCCCATTTCGTTACGTTAAATGATGTTCCCATACTTATCACTCCTTATAAATTAAAGGATAGCAAACATACGTTCTTTTTTCAAGCGAACAGTCAATTATTTCTTCAAATGTACTTCAATCGATAAAAATGTTTAATTCAATAAAAACGCTTTGATTTTTCTACTAAACACAGTAACATTTTCTGATTTAGAAGCGGCAGTTGTTACATCAAGATGTCCAGGATCTTTTGACCATACGCCTGAATCTGCTGTTAAATAAATACTTATTTTTTCTTCGTCTTTATGCTTATTGATATAATCTAACGCCGGTTTAGGAGGATCGCTTGATTGAACAGTAGATAAAATAATTACTTTATCCCACTCTTCGAGATTGTTTTCTCCAATTTCTTCAACAGGTTCCACCTTTAAGTAAATATTCTCATCGGCTAGATTACTTTTAACTTCATTGATTACCTCGTTTTTAAAGGCACGATCTTGAGAATAGATCACTGCTTTGTATGCATTCGGCTTATCTTTTAATTCCTCATTTATTTCATAACTTGAGATTACTCCTTGGGCTCTTGATATCCGGTAATAGCCTAAAAAGCCAGCTGCACCTAGGGCGATTAAAACAAGTCCAATCAATCCATATCTAAAAAGTTTATTCTTCCATATTTTTTTCATTTTATTTTCCTACTTTCATTTTTATTCGTAATGTAATGCTGTGGTTAGGTCTAATTCTGCTTCTGAATATAGCCTTTTTTATATCTCTATTTTCTGATTTTAGGTTTTGAGCTTCGTAAAGAAATTCCCCTTCATAATATTATCAAGTCCGCTTTTCCTCTATCAGTTATTGTTTAGTTGATTTTTCTCCAGCCAAAGATAGACGAACACGATTGCTGCAGATAAACAAGCATTTAAAATAAACGTGCTAGGATAAAAATCACCTTGGCTGGCTGTTAAAACTACATTGATGCTTTTGGGAAAATAAGAACGTGTTGCATCATTCATTAAAAGAATCAGGAGCCAACCAATCGCAACAATGACGTTTTTTGAGACGTTTGGTAGCCATAGTTTAGCAACTACGCCTCTAAGCAAAATCAAGTAACTAACCATACCAGCAAGATAAACTGCTAATTCTAGTGCGATAAAAAGTAGCTGAATCAAACTTAACGAAACTATCGTAAAATTAAACACTAGATTAATCGCACCAATCACGACTACTTGAACATAAGAAAGTACATATCTTGCCATGATTTTCCCAAGGGTCGACTGAGTCGCTGTACTTGCTAATGTTTGATGATTCGACTGAACATCTAGCTGATTAATGCGCCAAGACAGAACAACAGCTGCGATAAATGAAAATATAATTGGCCAACGTTCCCATTGAGATTCAGGCATCATGACTTGAAAAACGTATTTGGCAAAATAGCTAGTTAAAATCAAGAGTAAACTGCTTAAAAAGAACTTCTTACTTTTTTCATGATAAAAATTAAATAAATGTATCATCCGCTTCCTCCTCATAGATTTCTTTCAAGGACATTGCTCTTTTTTCTCGTAAATCTTCCAGATTGATTACTTCACAATATCTAAAAGGATTCATAAATAACACATCTGTAAACAAGGTATCCATTTCTTCAATAAAATTCGTAGAGACTAAAATCATCTTGTTTTCACCACTAGCTTTTCTCAACATCTTTTTCACCTGAATGCGAGAGGAATAATCCAAGTAAGCGAAGGGCTCATCTAATAGAAAAATGGATGTAGCTTTTGCATATTCACAAGCTATTTTGACTTTTACTTTAGAGCCTTCAGAAAGCTCCTGCCATTTTTGTTTTAAGGAAATATGCCACTGATCTAATTGCTCAATTGCTTTGTCCAACTGAAATCCTGGAAATAAAATAGTATATTCCAGTAGAATTTGTCGTACTGTTTCGTTTTCTTCAAAATAGTTTTTTGTAGCAACGTACGCAATATTTTCTTTGAACACCAAACTGCTTTGCGGCTGCTCATTATAGCTTATCAATCCAGTGTTTACTTGCTTTTGTCCTGAGATGCAGTCCAACAATGTTGTTTTTCCTGTGCCATTTTTTCCTAAAATACCTAAAATTTGACCTTCTTTTAGATTAAAAGATAGCTCTTGAAAAACGCTTTTGCGATAATGTTTGCCAACATTTATTATTTGTAGTTTATTCATTAGCACTCCTCACAATCCGTTCAATGATATGCTCTCTTTCGTTTTGAGTTAAATCAAGTTTTCGTAATTTCGTGATAAATGCTTCCAAATGCGTTTCAATCAATCGCAAGCGTAAATCTTTAATTTTTTCGGTGTTATCTGTCACGTACTTACCAATTCCTCTCTGACTAAGCAAAATTCCATCTTGTTCTAAAGCACTATAGGCCCTTTGGATCGTTGTTGGATTTACTTCTAACTCTTCGGCTATCTGTCTAACAGATGGGACTTTCTCATTTTGCTGCCAATGGTCACTGGCAATCCAATGTTCGACTTGTTCGATAATTTGTTGATAGATGGGTCTGTTCTCGTCATAATTCACATGCATCCTCCCTTTTCTAGTTTCTCACTGTACTGCTTACGTCACACACTCAGCCGATAAAGCTTATTTTAGAGGAAACTAAAAAAACAATTTATACCAACGATATAAATTGTAGCCTGTTGTTTTTTATAGACTTAAGCTCAAAAAAATCATTTGGCTTATGTTATAATTTTTGTACTTAGAAAATTACAATGTACATCATATTAAAGGAGGACAAAAACATCGAATTATATAAAAATAATAATGCCTTGATTGACTACTTAAAAAAACATTCTCTTAGTAACTGGACCGAGAAAATATATGAAAAAAACAGCCTGATCATTGATGAATATGAAAAAGCTGCTACTCTTTATTATGTTGTTGACGGTGTTATTTCTGTTGAAATTCTCAATGAAGGCAAATGCTATATTTCTTCTTTTATTTTTCAAAATGACTTCTTTGGTTTAGATAGTTTTTCTACCTTTAAACAAAAAGAACATGGGATTCGAGTGATTAGTGATCAGGCAATGATTTTTTCTGTATCCAAGCAAATGCTATTTCAGTTATTAAATGAAGAGCCTAAATATTACGAGTTATTGCTGACTAATTTTGCGGATATCTTCCAACGTCATTACGGCTACTTTAACTTCCTTCACTTACCAACTACGGAACGGATCAAAGATGCCTTAGTTTATTTAAGCGATCATATCGGCATTATAACGGAGGCAGAACACTTAGAACTTCCTCGATTTATCACACAGGAAATTTTATCAAAATTCTGTCGTACCTCTCAATCTAGGGTTTCTGTATCTTTAAGTGATTTGGAAAAATCTGGGTGGCTCATCAAAAATAAAGTCCCAATCACTATAAATTAAAAAATCGGAAATCAGCTTTTTGCTGGTCTCCGATTTTTTAACTTATCTTGTTTTTACAATCATTTCCAACGCTTTCGCTAAATCTTCACTACTCAGATCAATGTTTTCGTCTTCCATACACTGTTTCAGATTTTCAGTCACAACAAGTCCTATAACCTTATCGATACTTGAACGAACAGCGGTTAGTTGCGTCACTACTTCTCGGCAATCTTTTCCTTCATCCATCATTTTTAGAATTCCGCGAATTTGTCCTTCGGAACGTTTCAAGCGGTTTGCTAATTTAGGATCACAAGCCATCTACAACGGCTCCTCTCCAAGCAGACATCCCGCCCATTACGTTCGTTACGTCATACCCAAGTGAGGCAAAATATTCACTCGCCATTTGTGAACGTCCACCAGAGTGGCAGATAACGTAATAAGGCTGATCTTTATCCAGAGAAAGCGGCGTTTCTTTTAAGGTACTTAGGGGTAAATTTTTTGCTCCTTGGATATGTCCTGAAACATATTCATCTACCTCGCGCACATCTATTATTGCTAGTTCGTTTCTTTTTTCTAATTGTTCAAATTCATCGATCATCATTGATTTATACATTATTTAATAACCTCCTGAGGGTAAATTGTACTATATATATGAAAAGCACCATCTAAATTTTTAACACTAAAGCCGTTGTTTTTCAAAATACGTTCTGCTAAATAGCTTCGTTGTCCGCTTTGGCAACTAACAATGATTTCCTTGTCAGTTGGAAGTTCAGTTAAACGATCTCTTAGCTCGTCCAATGGAATATTTTTAGCTTGAGGTAATGAACCGTTATTTTTCAGTTCTCCCGGGTTTCTGACATCTAGTAAAAAGGCCCCTTTGTCTACCGCTTCTTTTAAGTCATAGTATTGAATATTGTCGGAAAAACCTTCAACAATGTTAGCAGCTGCATAACCAATCATATTCACTGGATCTTTTGCTGATCCAAATGGCGGTGCATAAGTAAATTCCAACTCTGGCAGATCCATAACAGTCATGCCGGCTTTAATAGCAGTCGCGATAATATCGATTCGCTTGTCTACGCCGTCTTGCCCAATTGCTTGTGCTCCATAGATTTTACCAGAAACAGGGTGAAAGAGCATCTTCATCACGATCGGATGACTGCCTGGAAAATACCCCGCATGGCTTTTTGAGGTTGTATGAACTGCCTTATATTCTAAATTACTATTACGTAATTGACGTTCACTCAAGCCCGTACTTGCTGCAGCAAGATCAAAGACACGAACAATTGCTGTGCCAATACTTCCTCGATTTTTTCTCGTCACTCCTGCAATCACATCCGCTACTTGGCGTCCTTGGCGATTAGCTGGTGAAGCCAGTGAAATCAAGGCATCTTCTTCTGTGATTTGTTGTTTCACAACAATAGCATCACCAACTGCGTAAATATCTGGATCATTCGTTTGATAGTTTTCATCTACGCTGATTCCGCCACGTAATCCTGTTTTCAAATCAGCTGCTATCGCTAAATCACTAGATGGTTTAACTCCAATCGACAGAATAGTGAAATCACTTGTAATTGTTTCACCAGAGCTTAATTCGATTTTGCTTCCTGCTTCTTTGAAGGCCGTAGCTGCCGCTCCTGTATAGACGGTGATTCCTTTCGCTTTTAATTCCTTTTCAACAAAGGCAGCCATTTCTTCATCCAAAGGCGGAAGAATTTGTGGCGCTGCTTCTACAATCGTCACGTCGATGCCTAGATGGCTCAAATTTTCTGCCATTTCTAGACCGATGAAGCCAGCACCAATCACAACTGCTCGTTTGGGCTGTTCATTTTTAACAGTTGCTACGATCTTATCAACATCAGGAACATTTCTTAAGGTATAAACATTTGTTGCTTCGACTAATCCTTCGATCGGTGGTATCAATGGTTGCGCACCTGGTGAAAGAATCAACTTATCATAACGGATCAATTCTTCTTTACCGTTTGTATTGGTCAATACTGTTTTATTTTTGCGATCGATTTTAACCGCTTCTGTTTCTGAATAAACATCGATATTGAATCGTTTTTTCAGCTGCTCTGGTGTTTGTAAAATCAATTCTGAACGTTCACTGATTTCCCCAGATACATAATAAGGCAAGCCGCAGTTTGCAAATGAAACGTAGGGACCTTTTTCTAGCACAATAATCTCGATTTCTTCCGATAGTCTTCTTAATCTTGTGGCGGCTGACATTCCGCCTGCTACACCACCAACGATTACTACTCGCATTATAATTTTCCTCCTCTAACCGACCCACGCCAAGCGCTCATACCGCCTTTGACGTTGATTGCATCGATGCCTTTGGCTTTTAATTTTTTTACTGCTTGCCGGCTTCTCATTCCAGATTGGCAAATCACATAGACAGGTTGATTTTCTTTTGCTTGATAAGACGTGATTTTACCTAATGGAATATTTTTAGCGATTGGGATATGCCCAGCTGCAAATTCATTTTTTTCACGAACATCAAGGATTACTGGTTTTGAATCCAGCTTTTGTTGAAGCTCTGCAGTACTAATAGAATTTCCTTTTAGAAATGAAAACATATGCTCCTCCTTTATACCCTAGGGGGTATTTACAAGAGCTATCATAAAGGATTTTTCTTCGTTTGTAAAGAGGTTTGTTTTGATAACTCACTACTACATCTGCTTAATAAAAAAGCAGATTGGCATTTTCAACTGGTTAAATTGCACATTTTCTTAATCAAACTGAATTATTTATTAAGAAAGCCAAATAAATATTCACTTATTTGGCACACTTTTGTAACATTGAACCACTATAATAGATTTAATTACTGAAGAAAAGAGGTTATTAGATGAATCAAGGAATCCTAAAAAAGCAAAATATTTTCCCTTTATTATTGATTCTACTTCTTTCATTTGCTAGTATTTTTCTTATTTTTAATAAAGAAGAACAACCAATCCAAGATGAAGCGACTGCTTATCAGCAGATTTTTATTGATGAAATAGCATCTGAAGCCAAATTATTACAAAAACAAACCCATTTATTTGCTAGTATCACGATTGCTCAAGCCATTTTAGAATCAGATTGGGGACGCAGTGAATTAGCAGTTGAAGCAAATAATCTATTCGGCATCAAAGGTGCATTTAATGAGCAATCCAGCATTATGCCTACAGACGAATTTATTGACGGTGAGCGAATCACGATCGATGATTCGTTTAAGAAGTATGAAACGATTCAAGAATCAATGGCTGATCATATGGAATTTTTAAAAGGCGGAACATATGATGGAATCAAAACGAGTAAAAACTATCGAGAAGCAGCTATCGCTTTGCAAAATGGCGGCTATGCGACTGATCCAGATTATGCTGAAAAACTGATTGCATTGATCGAAGAATTCAAGCTGAACAAATACGATAAATAATGATGTTAGCTGTCTTCCAACTGTAGGTATTGTGTACTAATAGGGAGGTTAAAGTATTCTTTTACTAGCCTTCATGTAACTTCTCCTTCATAAATCTTATAAAAATGACCTCCAAAAATTGTCGTTTTCACATACAATTTTGGAGGTCACTTCATTTTTCTGCTTTCTTTAAATACCTATCCTAAAAACTCTTCTTTATTTTAGTTTAAATGTCATTTCAACTGGATTATGATCTGAATTTTTGAATGCCTTATCGATTACTTTTCCATCAAGATTCTTTACATTATCAGATACAATGAATCCGTCGATCAATGCAACAAATGACGTGCCTTTTTCATATGGCTTGTCTAAATTTCGAACAGAGGGGATAGGCTCTGTCGTTGCACTCAACTCAGCTACGTTTAAATTTTTAGGCAGCTCAGCTTTTGGAAATGGTTGAAGCCATGTATACTCTTCTGTTGTATCATTTTGGAAGGTTTCTGTCGAAGAGGGCAGCAAATCATGATTAAAATCACCCCCGCAGACAACGTAATTGCCTTTTTTATATTCTTGTTCCATATGATCAAACAGTTTATGCACCTGTTCCTTCTGGATTTTTTGATCCTTGATGTAGGCAGATAAATGAACATTATACAGCATCAAATATTTACCATTTTCAACAGGAATTTGCGAAACTGTAAAGGCACGGTCTAAATCGAAAAATTTATTAAAATTTGTCTCGATCGGTAAACTATAACGCGTACTTGCTTCAATAGCAGTATTACTCAATGTCAAAATACCTGATGTTGACTTTCCGATTGGATCTAATACAGGATACATTAAAAATGCTGAATCATAATTCACTGCAAAGGCACTTGTATAGTTTGAAAAGCTTTGATTGATTTGTTTCACTTCGTTTACACCACGGCTACGTGTTGCCTTTTCATCGACTTCTTGAAATAATGCAAAATCAGGGGCCAGCTTTTTCGTCGTATCGATTACACCAGAAATATTTTTGACGACACTTTCCTTACTAACTGCCTTTGACTGCTTCCCGCCATCCATAAAAAACGTATAATCTGGCGTATATGAACCATAACCGATATTAAACGTAGTTATCTTATATTCTTTATTTGTTGTAATCATTTCTTTTTTGGCCTGCTGAACGACTTCAAGCGAAACCTGATCCTTGATTCTTGAATAACTAAAATAAACATAACCCACATAAGCTAAAATAGCTGCTACGGCAACAACCACAATACCAAGCAAAATTTTGAGATTCTTCTTCATTAAGTACTTCCTCTTTCTCTTGAATAATAAAAAATAGACTGAACACCATTATACAATAAAATGGCAGTCAATCTATTCTTTAAAGCTTATTCTTTAGTCGTCTTGTTCAGCATTCATCTTATTAATCATCATTATTGTTTTAGGCAATAAATCATCATAGTAATCAGCAATTTTTAAGTTGATTGTTTTTTGTCGTTCTTGTAATTCAGCGATTTTATCAGACAAACGCTCTTGTTCTTCTTCCAACAAATTTTTTCTTGCTTCAATCGTAGCGTCTCCAATTGTTGCCAGACGAACATACTCGATGATCATTTCTAAAGTCATACCAGATGCTCTCAACTTCAACACAGCTTCGATCCATTCTACATGAATCAAATCATACGTTCGAACACCATGTTCTGTTCGAGGAATCGCTGGAATCAGACCGATTCTTTCATAATAGCGTAGTGTATCAGCAGAGAGCCCAGTAAGTTTTGTCATTTCTTTAATGGTCATGCTAACTCTCCTTCTTTTTATAATCCACTGACTTTGAGAGTTCTTTGTATTTTTCAGTCATTGCAATCTTTTGGTTGGACATCAACATAGCCATATCATAGCCATCGCTGCCGATCATTAATTCTAACGGCGGTTCCTCCATCGTAACGAGTTTCATATATAATTCCGCTACCTTTTTAGGATCACCTGCTTGATTCCCATCCATTGCCTTAACAAAACCTAGGCGTTCTTTTACTGCTTCTTGATATGCTGCTCCCACCGTTTGAGACATGCTGTAAGACGTCTCTGATAAAAACTCAGTTCGTAAGTAGCCAGGTGCTGCATTGATGACATGGATACCAAACGGCTTGACCTCGTCTGCAAACGCTTGTGTGATCCCATTGATCGCAAACTTAGTTCCAGCATAGGTCGCTTCAAAAGCGCCTGCGTACAACCCTGAAATAGACGATGTGTTGATGACATAACCTGAGTGCTGTTCTCTCATGATTGGTGTCACAGCTCGTAACATATTAAGTGTACCAAATACATTGATATCAAAACAAGCCCTTACTTCTTCATCCGTTAAATCCTCTACAGCGCCGGCAATCATATAACCTGCATTATTTACTAAAACATCGATTCTGCCAAATTTTTTGAGTGCTAGATCAATCGCCCTCGCAATATCTTTTTCATCCGTTAAGGAAACATTTAGCGGCAAAAATAATTCATTTTCAGGGCCAACTTTTTCAATCAATGATTCTTTATTTCGACTCGTTGTGACGACCTGCTGACCCTTTTTGAGTAGTGCTTTCGTCAACGTTAATCCTAAACCTTTAGATCCTCCTGTGATAAACCAAACCTTTTTATTCATTCTATTTATACTTCCCTTCTGTTTATGCTTTGTCGATCGCTCAACAAAATGAAGTATAAACCTTGGAGTCACCTCCAAGACAAGTAGTTATTTTTCTTTTTTTACAATCTCAACCAATTTCATCACAGTATTCGCGTTTCTGATCGTAATTCGGTCATAATAAGTTGACCCTACAATTTTTGACCAACGAGTTCTAGAAAACGTCTTAAGAGGAGCTGACCAGAAAATGATTCGTTCATGCTGGCTCACTTGTTCAAACTCCGGCTTAGCTTCACCGACAGATACCATCACTTCTTCTGGTGTCGTCGGCGCAATGATAAAGAGTGCATTATGTTTTGATTCTTTGTCTAAGTTCCACCAGCTTGGTGCATGTTCTATCGCTTTCAACAAAGCTTTACCTGATACAATCGTTACTGCAATCGTCAATCCTGTCAAATCTTCAATCAACGTTTTGCACACTTTTTCAAGTACCATTGTGTCTAATTCATCACTCGAAAAAATCACATTGCCACTATTCAAATACGTTTTTACTTGTACAAAGCCATAATCTTCAAAGCAAGTCTTCAATTCTTTCATTACAACACGATTTTTCCCACCAACATTCACACCACGCAATAAAGCTATGTATTTTTGCACGTTGATTCCTCCATTTTTCTATGATCAAATGTCTTCTACTAATCTCCTATTCATATTATAATGAATTTAATTCAACAATCCTACTTATATGAAATGAGGGGTCATAATGACAAACCTGAGTGAATTTAGTAAAAAAATCGAGGATGAGAGCCAACGCCAACGCATCGAGGAATTGTTTACCTGGATCAATGAACATTTTCCCCAGCTAGAGACAGTCATCAAATGGAATCAGCCTATGTATACTGATCACGGCACCTTCATTATTGGTTTCAGTGTGTCAAAAAAGCATCTTTCTGTTGCACCTGAAACCGTAACTATCTCAACTTTTAAAGAAGCTATTGAAAAAGCGGGATATCAACATACTGACAACATTTTCAAAATAACCTGGGAACAAGAAATTGATTACTCCTTATTACAACAAATCATCACATATAATATTCAAGAAAAAATCGATTACACAAAGTTTTGGCGCGAATAATTTTATTCTGATCACCGTCAAAAAAGTAAGAACCTTAAGAACTTTTTGAAGTGGAAATATCTACATTTATCGATTATGATTCATATAGAGCAATACAACTTATCTTCCCCAAAGATAAAATAAAGAAATAAAGCCTCTGGAACAAAAAATCCATTTTGTTCCGGGCTCTAAATCTGAATAAAAGGCGCGACAAAAGGAATTCCATAGAAGTAAACCAAACTTGCTGTGAAACACAGCGAGTGATGCTTTGACATAGCGCAGTACTCGCTGCACTATGTCAAAGCATCTCAAACTCTAAGTGTCAAAGACGCTAAGAATTGATTGGCTAGGTTCTTAGAGCTACATACCTTTGTCTCGGCTTTTTTTATTTAATCTACTTATTTGTTTTTCGTAATTTTCCAACTAGTATTAATGACACTATGCAAATTAAGACTATGCCCCAATAGATCAGCTTCATTTGTACCTTTTCACCTGTTATTGGTAACGTAGGTGTTTGACGAGTGTCTTTTGATGGGTTGGCTGTTTTATGAGTTGATTCTTGAACAACTTCTGTTGAACTAGTTGTCGTTGGCTCCTCAGCTTTTTGATGACTTGCTACTTCTTTTGCTGCTTCACTCGTTGAAGAGGAAGTAGATTGTTCAGATGTAGTCTGAGTAGTGTCTATTTTAGACAGCTGTTCTACACTGGTGCTTTCTACTCTATTTTCTGTTGTACTTTCTGATGTATTTACTGTTGTATCAGTTGTATCTGTCGAAGAAGATGACCCAGTCCTACTTTTAACAATCGTTGGTTGAGAAATAGTCGTTTCAGGTATACTCGCTGACTCAAGACTAGCTGTTTCAGTGGTTGATGTTTCAACTTCTGATGATGCGGTTTCTGACGATGTATCCTCTGTAGAAAATAACTCGTTGGTATCGACTGCACCATGATCCCCATACCAAATATTCCCATCTAAGTAATAATCCTTTTGATCCTTGATTATATGCGTTGGAGTTACTGTGATCATCTCTGCATCTGCAGTTGTTGTCCATATACCGAACAGGCAGATGGCTAACGCTATAATTAAACTGTTTTTTTTCATCTTCATTTCGATCCTTTCTTGAAGCACTGAATTATCATAAACAAAAAAAGAACGAATATAGAAAAAAGTCTTACATTTAGGACTTCCAAAATAAATCTGATACAATTGTTTTACCGATGAATAACCTCATCATTTTCATCTGAAAGGACAGATACCAATGAAAGAATATGGATTGATTGTACGTAAGATTCGTTTGGCTAAAGGGATTTCTCAAAAAGAATTATACAGCAGTCTCATTTCCAAATCATATGCAATCGAATTTGAAAAAGGGCACCACGATCTATCTTTGGAATTACTAGAACAAGTATTGGAAGCATTAGCCGTCACTGCAGATGAATTTTTATTTATTTATAATCAATACACCATACCAGAAACAACTTCTTTTTGGAGTTTATTAGCAAAAGCCTCCAATGAAAATGACCTTAACGCTTTGATTGCACTAAAAAAGGAAATCGTGAATCAAGCCGCTTCAGATAAAAAAGAATTATTCTTGGCATTAGTTGAAGGCCGCATTCAAATCGTCAATCATTTTCTTCGTTCCAATAAAATTGACTATACAACAATTCCTCCAGAACAAATGGATATAGTTGTTCAATTTTTGTTAAACCGAGAATCATGGACTCTTTTTGAGTTGCTTGTTTTTACAAATACATTAGACTATTTTACACATGATCAGAGAATGATTTTTATAAAAAATGTTTACAAGTTACTCCAGAAATACCATTCGTATGACCGTGGTAAAGAAATCTTGCAGATTTTACTGATTAATTTTGCCGAACTTTGTTTAAAGGAAAAAGAATTTCCGATAGCCCATGAGTTATTAGACAAGCTAAAAAACTTGAATACTGATCTGAACAGTGGTCTTTATAGGATTATTGAACGTTTTTTCCGAGGGATTCTTTTGATTATGGAAGGAGCGGACAGAGAAGGCAAGCAAATTTGTAAAAAAACACTAGAAATGTTAGATTATCTTGGTTATGATCAAATTGCTCACGTGTACAAATCTGAATGGACAACAATTTTATCGAGCTAAAAAATGACTCAAAAATGGGCTGAGCCCAGTCGTAGCAAGGCAAAGTACTTTTTTACTCTAAAATCATATTTTTTACTATTTGAAAAAGTGCATTGACTCTGCTCTATTCTTTAAGTTAAGATAACATTACAAAACAAAATAAAAAAAGGCGCCCTGCTGGAGGACAGCGAATCATCCAGCAGAGCCCTGTATTATCAGCCACAACTAATAATACAAGTTGCCACCGTCAATAAATTTATTGACTACATTCATTGTACTAAAAGTAAGAAAAGAACACCAGCTTTTTTTGCCTATTCTGTGAATTTAGTTAAACTTTATTTGCTGAGCGCTTCATGGTATTGGTTGATGACTAATACCATTTTTTTGTGTTTTGTAAATGATTCAGATAATTAGAGCGAAAACAAAATAAAAAGGCACTCTGCAAAAGGACAGCGATCCTTCTACAGAGCCTCGTAACGTCAGCCACAACTGACAATACAAGTTGCCCTTAGTCAATGCATTGACTTATTCATTTTACCTAAAATTTGTAAGAAATACTAGTGTTTTTTTACATGTTTTTGATTTTAGCTAAAAGAATGGTCATTTATTGAACTTTTGCACGGTATTGGTTGGTGACTAATACCGTTTATTTTCGCTCTTTTTATAAATAGTACACATCAGGTTCTCCTTTTCCCAACTTTTTCCAACTCCATCCCCTGATGTGTGCGAGCTGCTATTCAAAAATCAATTGTTCACCATGCGCCTGTCATTTAATCAAAAAAAGGTGTGCTCCAGTCAATGTATAATACGAATAAAATGAAAAAGTAAAGATAAACATGCAAATAAATATTTTCCTAGTTTTACTCTGATTTTTTGACAAGAAGCAACGAATGATTTTTGAATAGCAGTAATAGTAGGCATGTCGCTGGCGGAAGCTGTGTGCTTACTGAAAAAATCAGCAGGACTTGCAGACCCTGCTGATTTCATCGGCTTACTTATCTCTAATTAATCCTTTTAAAAAAAACCAACCATTTTTTACTGTCTAGAGATAAGTGAGCCGTTTTTTATTGTAGTACATTCACACATTTTACTGATCCTTTTTCTTTTTACTGATCTTTCTTGCTTTCTCCGCAGAGGCTAATTTTGAAATAAATAATGAAATAATTCCTAAACCAACGATTACATATAGGATCGTAAATATTTTCCCAACAGTACTTACAGGATAGATATCGCCATAACCAATCGTTGTTAATGTGATAAAGCTTAAATAAAATGCATCGAACAGAGAAATCGATTCTGACCAGCTATAAAATATTGAACCAGATAAAAGTGTTAACAATGTTAAAATAAATAAGGCTCTGAACTCGTCATCGTCGATCAATTTAAAAAAATCTTTTAACAGCCTCTTAATAATAAAATAAAATGAAATCATCAAATTTTCTCCTTAAACTAAACTATCTACCTAAAATAACCATACAATCGGAAAATCTTTTGGGAAACGCTGAATACATATAAGCTGTTTTAACAATTCTTCCCGCGTCACTTCGAAATGAGCTTGCTTCAACAACTACACTATTTATTTTTCAACATTTAACGCCTCTACTATTTATTATTTAAGAAACCTTGATAGGCTATTCTTCATGTTTGATTTTCCCACGTAAAATTATGCGATTGTTGGTCATTCTTTATCCTTTTTCTTCTTACTATCAAAAATTCCTAAAGCTCCTATTCCCACACCTATTGCAAGTCCTAAACTTATATTATCAAAAATCAATCCAAATGCCACGCCCAAACAAATACCTATTGCTATAGAATCACTATTATTTTTATTCATCTTTTTTCTCCTTTAATTTTGATTTTTTGTCACTACTTAATTTCTTTTTAAGAATAACTTGTTGATTAAAGAAGTCTGTTGTACTAACATCAAACTCCCCTCCAACGCCTAGTTTGTATGCAGAATAACGTGGACTATCATTCCACGATCCTATACCGCCAAAAATTTGTGTCTTAGCTAGGATTTGTTCTGCCTTTTGACTGTTAGATACGCCTTCTAATTCTATAATAGTTAAGCCCGAATTGAACATTCTAAAAAAATTTTCTTCGTTTATTTTTTTAGATAGTCTATTTATATTTTGAAGAGTGATTTTTTAATAGCCATAATAGAAAACTACTTTTTTTCTATTTTTTGTGTGAACGCAAATGGCTCCTTAACAAAGTAATCATTAATAATCTCATAATAAACGCCATCGATATTGTATTTTATATTTTGAGACCGTACATTTGATACATAGCTAACCCCGTCAATAACTACAACGTCTTCACTCAACGTTGTAAATTCGTATACCATGACTCCAGAAAATGAAATAATGAAAAAGCCAAACACAGCTCGTATCATAATAGACAAAATTTTTCTATCTGTATATTTTTTGATGAGCCTTGGAATTAACCAAAAGAGAGAAATGAGTATTGGTAAGACGGTTAGAGAAATGAAAAGTGTATAATAATTTCCTCTAAAACTAATACTTTTTGATTCTAAAAGCCTCTGAGTAAGTAGAAAAGTAACTAGAATGATTCCCCCACTCCACAGAATCACTTGATCAATTTTTTTCATAAAACTAGATCTCCTATCTTTTTTCATTGTTTACAGATTATTTTCGAGGATGAACTACTTTACTTCCCCGTTTTTTGAACCCAAAGCACGTTCCTCTATCCCACTCCTAAATTCTTTAAAAGCTCGTTATAACGTTTTGTAGCTAGGGCACTCTTTTTGCCTTTTTCACAAAAGTCTAATTTTGCTAGTTTTGGTACGACTCTTTCCACAATTACTTGCCCGTCTTGAATCTTTTGTTTCAATTCTTCCAATGCATTCAAAAATCGAAGATCTTTATGTGCGTATGAATAAAAAGACAACACGTAAAGGTAATAAAAAAGATTATAGCTCCTAAAGGGGTATTCACCCTGCATAAAAAGAGTTCCGATTCCATGATGACATGGTCCGATCGGTCTTTTTATATCCCAATGCTGCAATAGAAATTCTACAGCGTTATTCAGCTTTTGCTCATATGCTTTTGTATCAAGATGACGAAAACAATCCAACGCAATCAAGGTTGTCATGGGCGTAGAATAATTAGTTTCTGCTCCGCGTCCAAAGCTATACTTCTGACACTTCCAGCCACCGTCTGCTTCTTGCGTGTCTATAAGATAGTCAAATGTCCTTTGCAAACGCTCATCTGATGTGGCGCCCATTTTACAAAGAGTATTTAACGCTCGTACTGTCTGACAAGGATAAATCGTTCCTTTCGGTATTAAGCGAAAGCGCCCATCTTCCATCCAAGTATTGAATATTTTTTCCTGACATTTTAGCATTATTGAATCATCTTTGGACATGCCTAAATCAAGTAAATATACAGGACTTTCAATCGTCGTAAAAGGTGCTCCTTTTAATAAATTACCATCTGCTGTTGCCCAAAACTCTCCCCCATTTGCCTGTTGATAGGAAAGGATTTTTTGACTATCTGTTTCGTAGTTATTTTCAACTGTTTTCATGTTTTTTCCTCCATAAAACTGAACATCTTACTATAGAAAAGGGTTGACCAACTGTTAGAACTAATTAATCCTGTAACTTTTTTAACAATCTTTCTTCGTATTAAATACACATCGAAATCGTTCCACATTAGGATATTTCTCACCCAAACTGTACACTTGGAAGCCATACTTCTGATAAAAACAAACCGAATCACGATCCGTTTCTGCACTAATTGTAGCGGGTTTATATTTTTTTTTGATAAAATCTATCATAGCACTACCAACACCATGTCTCTGATAGGCTACTCCAACAGCCAAATGAGTAATAAGTATCTCTTCTTTAATTGCTGTATTTATTCCTATACACCCAATAATCGTATCGTCTTGCCACTCTAAATACAAACATCGATTAGAAGATTGTACATAATCATTTAGTTCCTTTTCAACTTTATTTTTTGCTGTTGCAAGTGCCAGCAACTCGATCATTTCATGATTTATCGTCTTCATTTTTTTTAGCATTCAGTTGCCTCCCATCAATACAGTTATTGGATCTCACCAACAGCATCCATATACGACTTCACATTATTATCTTTACATGACACAAAGATGATTGTTTTAGTGCTACTTGACTTTTTATTACATCAACTAAGCCTTTAAAGCTAATTCGTATGCAATTTGAAAAATAAAACCATTTTAGGCAAACTTTGAACAGAATAATTCCTCTCATCTCGTTTCTTATCATCTTGAGCAATAACTTCATTACATCCATTAAAAATTTGAGTTTATAAGCTGTCAGCAAACGCGAGCAAACCCTCTAAGCAACTTATATTAAAAAATCTTATCACCTATTTCCAAATAAGCATCCCATAACCACGGATGAATCACCTTGATCCCATTATTCAGTATAAAATCAATGTAATAATACGCAGCATGTTCTAACGATTGATCCAATGCCTTTAACAATCCTTCAAGATAAGGCGGTTCTCCTACTTGATCCCATTTGATTTTATCCGCAACAAACACAACAAGATCCAAATCAGAGTATCCTGCTCTCAACGTTGTATGACATTCTATTGCTGAGAGTATTTCTGAATCAGAAATATTAAACTCACTGATTGCTATTTGCTTAGAAAGCTTTTGATGAATGATCATTGGAAATTCCAGCTCTTCTTTGTATAACTGAATTCCTAACTTATTTGCTACGTTGATTCTTTGGTTATCAGGATAAATCGCTGAGACATCATGTAAAAGACCAGCAATTCTTGCTTTACTTGGATCATTTAAAATATGTTCACCTAATTGATACGCATAATCTCCAACAGATACACAATGATTATATGTTTCTATACACTGATGCTGTTCCAAAAAATGGTTTACTGCCTTTTGTAATGAGCCAGATTTAGCATTCTCCATCATCTTCTCCTTCTAAATGTTTACAATTATATATAATTATTGTACCATCTATTCATTATCAGCGTGGGTACTTTTTCACTCTCTAAATACCTGTTCACTACAATAACAGCAATTCCTAATAAACATCGAGAACCTCTTAATCCATTGTAAACAAAAAAACTACAACGAAGCTCAATTAGCTATGTTGTAGTTTTTTCTCTTAAGACATATTTACTTTTTAAGCGAACTAGAACGGTATAATGAACTTCTCTTAGCTTTCTCCCCAAAAAAGCTTATTCCGCCAGTAATTGCAGCTAACAAAAGCAGCAAAATCGCTTCTGAAAAAAACGTTCCTCGAATGGAAGAAAATACAGATAAAGAGTCGATCATGGCAATCCCATACGGAGAAAATGCGGAACCAAAATTAAAGGCAACTAACAACAACGATGTTCTACGTGCTGCTTGATGTGCCGATCCATTATTCACTTGATTGAATAGATAAGGAATAAACGTTCGAAAAGAAAAGCCGCAGATCATCGCGCCGATCCCCGTAACTAACACTCGATCAGAAAAACCAATCAACGCCATCGCCAGCCCCATCAATAAAAAGGCAAATGGCATCGTCCAATGCTTTGTCACTTTAAAAACACGTCCGAATAAGAAGCCAGCAGACATCGCACCGACACCAATCAACGATAAAATATTACTGCCGTCTGTCGCATTACCATACCCTAAAGTTGTCATCAGCAAGGTCCCTTTGACGGTGATCGACATATAGACACACACGACAACAATCAATAAAACAATATAGCCAGCAAAAGAAAGGGAATCTAAGGTCTCTTTCTCACCTTCAACCTGCTTAGACATAGCTTTTTTCTCTCCATGCATTTGACTGATATCTTGTTGCGAAATCTCTGGTACAAATAACGCAAATAGAACAAAAATCGGCAACACAATCAAATATACCCAAAAAGAAGTTTGCCAGCTGATTTTTAATAATTGACCAACCGCAAAGGTTAAGCTCATTCCACCGATTCCCTCAAAAGCACTCTGAAAACCAATCGTTGCTGCTCGTTCACTTCCTTGATAAAAATAGCTAATAAAAGCAATTAGCAAAGAATTAAATAAACCCACACCAAAACCAAAACAAGCTCTGGAAATAAAAATAATTGTAAAATTCGTTATCAAAGCAGGAATGATCCCTGAAATAAAGACTATACCTAGCCCAATCAAAACCGTTCGTTTATAGCCCCAAAGATTTGCGATTTTTGTGCTTAATAACACCGCTGGAATAATAAATAATGCCGGAATTGTCGTCAACATTTCTACTAAAGACAGCGGAATCTCTGGAAAGGTCTTTGCCATAGCTGGTATATTGGCACCAATAGCGCCGCCTGATACCACAACTAAAGAAACCGCTAAAATTGAAATTTTTCTCATACTAGAATGATTCATTTTTCTCCCCCTTAAAAGTATCTCTCAACAATAGCATACCTCTTAAAGTGCACTCTAAGTCAAGATTATTAAAAAATCAGCTGTCCATTTGACTTAGAGTTGACTCTACATGGTAAGATAGACATAAAAGATAATGAAGGAGGAGCATTCCTATGGTCTACAAAATTCATGAGTTCTCACAAATAACAGGTCTGACGCCTTATACTTTGCGTTTTTATGAAAAAGAAGGGTTGATATCAGTCAAAAGAGATCAAAACAATATCCGCATTTACGATGACCGTAATAAAGAATGGATCGATTTTTTTCTACATTTGAAAAAAACTGGAATGACTATTGAAGATTTAAAGCAATATATTATTTGGTGGCATGAAGGTGATGCAACAAATCAACATCGGCTAGATTTATTACAAAAGCAAAAGCAGATTGCGCTGAATGAAATGAAGCAAATTCAAGAGGGGATCGAGATGCTGGATTATAAAATAGAAAAATATAAAAAAAGAGTTCAAGACAGTCAAAATAACTAATTATCTTTTTTATTAACCTTGACACAATGCTGTCAAGGTTCCTTTGTTATAATCATTATGCCACTAAAAACAACGAGATGGAGGAATAACCGATGGCAGTAATAAACGTCAATAACATTCAGCTTCACTATACAAAAACCGGGCAAGGAAACCCGTTGCTTTTACTACACGGAAATGGTGAGGATCATCATATTTTTGATCGATTAAGTGAAAAACTGAAAGATCATTTTACGATTTATGCTATTGATAGTCGAAATCATGGGCAAAGTAGTATGACTGATCAATATGATTATGAAGTGATGGCTGAAGATATCAGCGCCTTTATCACCCTTTTAAAGCTGAAAAATGTTCATATTCTAGGCTTTAGCGATGGGGCTATTTTAGCCATTATTCTGGGTATCAAAAGCGTACCGATGCTTAATAAATTCGCATTATTAGGAGCAAACACCCAACCAAGCCAACTCAAACCTGAGATCTATTCATCGATTGTGAAAGAATATGAAGAAACAAAAGATCCTTTATTTAAGCTAATGATGGAGCAACCGACTATTCCGTTAGAAGAATTGAGTAAAATCAAACAACCTACATTGATCATTGCTGCAGATAACGATTTATGTGAAACAGATTTTTTTGAACAAATGCAGCAGATCATTCCAAATTCTGAACTTAAAATAATGAAAAATCATGACCATGGAAGCTATATCATAGATAATGATATTTTAGCTCAACCATTATTGGATTTTTTTCAATAATCATTACAAATACTACTTTGATCCGTACTGCCTTCTATTTTCATGAAGTCTATCCTAATAGCCTAATAAAAACCCAAAACAGCTGTTCATAGAACGAATGCTATTTTGGGCTTTTATTATTCTTTATTTATTATAAATTTTAGGACCTTTTCGCATATTTTTTCGGTCATTTTTTGGCGATTCCATTTGCTTGGATCTACCGCCGCCTTGTTTCTTTTTGATTAGTTCAAGCATTTTCTTTTTTGTATCCATTGTTTACACCGCCTTTGTCAATAAAGTAACAGATTCGACGTGCGTAGTTTGTGGGAAATTATCGACTGGCTGTACTTCATTTACCTGATAGCCACCTTCAATCAGTAAAGCTAAATCTCTTGCTAAAGTTGCCGGATTACAGCTAACATAAACGATTCGTTCTGGTTTTGTTTCGATCAGAGTCTCGATCAAGCTTGCTTCCAAGCCTTTACGAGGAGGATCTACGATCACAACATCTGGCTGAATTTCCTGTTCAAGCAATCTTGGCAATGCTTCTTCTGCCAATCCTGCAGTAAACGTTGCATTTTCAATGTTGTTTAATTTTGCATTACTTTCAGCATTTTTCACTGCTTCTTCAATAACTTCAACACCATAAACATGTTTTGCATCCTTAGCCAAAGTCAAACCAATCGTTCCAATACCACAATACGCATCCACGACAATTTCGTTGCCAGTTAAAGCAGCATATTCTTTAACTTTGTTATACATTACTTCTGTTTGTTGTGGGTTTACTTGATAAAATGAACGAGAAGATATTTCAAATTTTAAATCAAAAATTGTATCAATGATTTTGTCTTCACCATGTAAGAGAATCGTTTCATCTCCGAAGATGACGTTTGTTTTTTTAGTATTGACGTTTTGCACGATGCTTACCACTTCTGGTAGAGCTTCTAAGATATCAGGAATGATTTTACTTGTCGGGAATAATTTTGGAGTTCTTGTAATAAGAACAACCATCATTTCTCCAGTGTGATAGCCTCTGCGAATAACAATATGACGTAAATTCCCAGTATTATCAGATTCATTATAAGGCTTAATGCTATAACGTCTCATGATATCACGAATAGTGATTACTGCCTCATCGATTTTAGGATCTTGAATATAGAAATGTTCTAGCGGAATCAAGTCATGACTATTCTTTCTAAAAAAACCTGTTTGTAATTGATTATTGATTTTTCTTACTGGAATTTGTGCTTTGTTTCTATAGCCCCAAGGGTTGTTCATGCCTAATGTGTCTAAAACTGGAACATCAGGTAATTTAGCGACACGCTGCATCACATTTTTTACTTGATTGGTTTTAAACGTTAGCTGTGCTCCATAAGCTAAATGCTGCAATGGACTAATGCCAACTTTTGTAAAGTTCTGATCTTTAACTGGTATACGATCTTCACTTGATTTTAAAATAGTTATTACTTTACCATAGCCAAAGCTTTTGCCCACTTTTAGCACTTTGATTTCAATTTTTTCACCTGGTAATGCATCTTCTATAAATAACGGATATCCGTCAATTTTAGCTACGCCCATACCTTCATGGGTCAAATCAATAATGTCAACTTCAATCGTTTCGTTTTTTTTCACTGGAAAGTTTTTCATAAGTCGCTCCTTCTTTTTATGCGCTTCACTCATTCTAATGAAAAAACGTCGGAAAAGCAATAGAGAGTTCATTCTCGAACTCAAATTCTCCAAACAATAAAAGACGCATTAAAACAGTTTTTGTCTCAACGCGTTTTTTATTCGTTGTTTTTACTCGTTGATTTCAGATAATTTATTTTCAATCAGCTGAATCACTTGTTCCTTGGCTTTTTCATTTTCGATGAAATCATATTTGTCACCATCAATTTGAATTTTGGGACTTTCATCATACTCGTCGAACCATTTTTCATAACGGTTATTCAACTCTTTGTAGTATTCATACAACTCAGGATCATCATCCACCTGTTCATAAGAACGTCCACGTCTTTTGATTCGTTCCAGCATCTTGGGGAAAGAAACTTTAATATGAACCAATAAATCCGGACGTTTTTTATGCGCTGCGTAAGGTAATTCCTGGAGCATATTTTCTAATAAAGAATCATAGACTTTTACCTCTGTTTCATTTGCTCTGCCTAGATCTGCATTTAGATGAAATAATAATGAATCCTCATAAATGGAACGATCCAATACATTATTTTCATGAGATAATGCCTGTTTAATACTATCAAATCGTTTATTTAGAAAATAGATTTGCAGTAAAAATGCATATTTTTGAGGATCAGCATAAAATAGAGGCAACACTTCATTATCATCAACCGATTCATAAAAAGCTTCTGATCCTAAATGTTCTGAAATAATTTCTGTTAAACTTGATTTACCTGCGCCAATTGTACCTGCTAAAACGATCACTGCCATCGAACTCCCTACCTATTATTATCTATTTTTTTATTTTCAACCAATGTATCATACCATAAATTGAATTAGAGGTGTACATACAATCCATGACAAATAATGCATGTCATCAGCTGACTATGTATCGGTTTTAAAACATAATCTATCGGAAAAATGCAACTGATAAATGATACCTCAGCGAGAGTCTGCTGTGCATCTGAAAAAACCTAGAATTCAGACCGATCAGCAACCAAATAGAACCTACATATAGCCATTGAATCCCTTTCAATGCTTTTAGCTTCTTTACATTTTTAATGCCAGCTTCGCACACTTTTGATCACTTTCTGCGAAGATCACGACTTTATTAATTTACTCTTCTTTTTAAAACAAGTCAATGAGAATCCTTCTTAATCATCAATTATTAGAGATCTTTTATACAATATATTGTGTTCCTTAATTAAAACAAATCTATATACTGTGTTTTCTATTGATAAGATCATTTTCCAACAATGTAAATAAAAATGTGACTGAGACATAACTCTATGAGTTATGTCTCAGTCACTTAGAATTCGAATAAACGGTGGAAACAGAAACGACCCCTTCTTATTTCTCTAGGTTAAGCACTTCTGTTTCATCATCTTTTTTTGATAAATCAACCGATTCTTCCATTGTTATCGATATCTTCTTCAGTTAAGCGTTCGACTTCTTTGACAAATTCTTTGCTCGCTGCATGATATTGTTCCTCTTCTTGATCAGCTTCGTCCTCATATTCACTTAAAACAGAACCCATGATTGCATTGGATGGGATCGCATCTGCATTGGCAAACATTTCAATGTGCTGATGTAAATTGGTAAATTCCATCGGAGCATCACCGCCATATTCTCCATCTAAATTGATCATCATTTTAGCATTTGGATCTAGTGTTTCAGCATGAAGATAGCTTGTTTTAGTATAAATCAATCGAGGATCTTCTACATGTTTGCCACCATTCAACATCAGTGCAACTAAATGCAAAATCTCGAATACATTTGCTGTTTTTACAATGATCAAAGAAAACTTTCCATCGTCTAGCTTTGCATCCGGTACGATCGTTTCAAAGCCTCCGACAGAATTCGTCAGCCCCAAGAAAAACATTGAGGCATTGCCGTCATAAACTCCTTCATCATATTCCATACGCATTTTAATCGGTTTGACCCGCGGCAGCATTTCCGCACCTTTAGCCAGATAGGCAAGATAGCCAAATATACTTTTTAGCTCTGAAGGAACTTCATAGGTCAGTTCAGTTAAATGTCCACCAGCAGCAATATTGATAAAATACGTATCTCTCGCTCGACCAATGTCCATTTTCACTGTTTGATTTTTACGGATCACTTCTGCTGCTTTCACAATATTATCTCGAGGAATCTTTAAGGCTCTTGCATAATCATTGGTTGTTCCGGCAGGTATAATCGCCATTTTAGGGCGATTTTCTAAAGGAGCAATCCCATTCACAACTTCATTGATCGTTCCATCTCCACCAGCAGCAACGATCAGTTCAAACCCTGATTCTGCGACACGGCGCGCTTCATTTTTAGCGGAATTTTCTTCTGGAGTTGTGGCAAAAGCACTGGCTTCATATCCGCATTCTTCCAAAATGGAAAGAATATCAGCTAGATTTTTCTTGACTAGTTCTTTACCGGAAGTTGGATTATAAATTACTCTTGCTTTTTTCATCTGTCATCTGCTGCTTTCTATCGTTTTGTCAATTCTTCTTGGAGCAGTTTGTTTACAATACCCGGGTTGGCTTGTCCTTTTGTAGCTTTCATGATTTGACCGACTAAAAAGCCGACTGCACGGTCTTTTCCGTTTTTGAAATCATCTACAGATTGTTGATTATTATCCAACACATCGTTAATGATCGGTAATAGTTGCGCCGGATCAGAAAGTTGTACTAACCCTTTTGCTTCAACGACTTCTTTTGCATCGCCGCCATTTTCGATCAATTCTTTAAAGACTTTTTTAGCAATTTTAGAACTGATTGTTCCATCTGTAATCAGGTTGATCATTCCAGCTAAATTAGCTGGTGTTAGTTTAGTATCCGGCAACTCAACTTTTTCACTATTCAAGTAAGCAGAAACTTCACCCATCAGCCAGTTAGAAACTTGTTTAGCATCTGCACCTTCAGCTAGCGCTGCTTCAAAGAAATCAGACATTTCTTTAGTTAAGGTTAAGACCATTGCATCATATTCTGGTAAGCCTAATTCCTTTGTATAACGCGCACGACGAGACGCTGGCATTTCTGGAAGACTATGACGAACAGTTTCAATCCATTCATCATCGATCACAAAACGCGGTACATCTGGTTCTGGGAAGTAACGGTAGTCACTTGACCCTTCTTTGACACGCATCAATAATGTTTTATTTGTTGTTTCATCAAAACGGCGTGTTTCTTGTTGGATTTCTCCGCCAGATAATAATACTTTGGCTTGACGTTTTTCTTCAAAGGCTAAGCCTTTTTTAACGAAACTCATTGAGTTTAAGTTTTTGATTTCAGCTTTTGTTCCAAATTCTTCTTGACCATATGGACGTAAAGAGATGTTGGCATCACAACGCATTGAGCCTTCTTCCATTTTCACATCAGAAACATCTGTAAACAGGATGATTGAACGTAATGCTTCTAAGTAAGCATAGGCTTCTTCTGGTGAGCGCATATCTGCTTCTGATACGATTTCGATCAATGGTGTTCCTTGTCGGTTTAAGTCAACATATGAATAACCGCCTTCACCATGGATATTTTTACCCGCATCTTCTTCTAAATGAACACGTTCAATACGGATACGTTTGGTTTCTCCTTCGACTTCGATATCGATCCAGCCATCATGCCCGATCGGTTGGTCAAATTGCGAAATTTGGTACGCTTTGGGATTGTCTGGGTAAAAATAGTTTTTACGGTCGAAATGTGTATCTTTTGAGATCTCACAGTTTAAGGCAAGTGCTGCTTTCATCCCGAATTCGATTGCTTGTTTATTCATTACAGGCAACACACCAGGATAACCCCAGTCGATTACATTTGTATTGCTGTTTGGTTCAGCACCAAAGTGAGCAGGTGCCGGTGAAAAGATTTTAGAGTTTGTTTTTAGTTCTACATGGACCTCAAGTCCGATGACAGTTTCAAAGTTCATTAGTCATTCCCCCCTAAGATCACAGGTTTTTTCGTATGGAAATCTGTTGCTTGTTCAAAAGCATATGCTGCTTTATACATCGTACTTTCATCAAAAGCTTTTCCGATGATCTGTAGACCGACTGGCAATCCTTCAGAGAATCCAGCTGGTACAGACATTCCCGGTAATCCAGCCAAGTTTACTGGAATTGTCAATAAGTCATTCATGTACATCGTGATCGGATCATTGATATTTTCACCCAAACCAAAGGCCACCGTTGGTGAGGCTGGGCCGATAATAATATCATAGGTTTCAAACACTTTATCGAAATCTTGTTTGATCAGTGTTCTTACTTGACCCGCTTTTTTGAAGTACGCGTCATAGTAACCAGCACTTAATGAGAAAGTTCCCAACATGATTCTACGTTTCACTTCAAGGCCAAAACCTTCAGAACGTGAATTTACATACACATCTTCAAGATTTTTGACATTTTCTGAACGGTAACCATAGCGAATGCCATCAAAACGTTGTAAGTTTGAGCTAGCTTCAGATGATGCGATGATGTAGTATACTGCTACACCGTATTTTGAATGTGGTAAGCTAACTTCTTCAACAGTAGCCCCTAAAGCTTTGAAGGTTTCTGCAGCTTTCAGTACAGCTTCGCGAACCCCTGCATCAACACCTTCTCCAAGGTATTCTTTCGGCAATGCCACTTTCATGCCTTTGATATCTCCAGTTAAACCAGCAGTAAAATCAGGAACAGACACGCCCGCTGATGTACCATCTTTTTCATCAAAGCCGCTAATAGCATTTAATGCCAACGCATTGTCTTGAACATTTCTAGTCATTGGTCCAATTTGATCTAGGCTTGAAGAAAATGCTATCAAGCCGAAACGTGAAACTCGTCCGTAAGTTGGTTTCATACCGACAATTCCGTTGAATGAAGCTGGCTGACGAATACTACCACCCGTATCACTTCCTAGAGAAACCGGTACTTGTCCTGCTGCAACTGCCGCAGCCGAACCACCAGAAGAACCACCAGGAACTTTGGTATGATCCCAAGCGTTCTTTGTCTTTTTGAAGTAAGAAGTTTCTGTACTTGCGCCCATCGCAAATTCATCCATGTTCAGTTTACCAACAGGGATCATATCAGATTGATATAGTTTATCCATCACTGTTGCATCATAAATAGGATTGAAATTGTGCAGCATTTTTGAAGCTGCTGTTGTTAAAATATCTTTTGTAACGATATTATCTTTAATACCGATCGGAATACCAGCTAATGGGTTGGATTCAGTAATCCCTTTAAGATCAATAGCTTTTGCTAATTCCAAGGCTTTTTCTTCGCTGATCGTAATAAAAGAATCGACATCTTTTTCCGTTTCTTTGATGCGGTCTAGCGTTGCGTTTGTTAGATCTGTTGCTGTGATTTCTTTTGAAACAAGTAAATCATGCAGTTCTGTTAATGATTTATCGTATAATTTCTCCATTATGCACCAGCCTCCCCGTTGTCAATAATTGCTGGCACTTTAATATAGCCATTTTCTGATTCAGGTACATTTTTCATCAGTTCATCACGATCCATACCAGGTACAGCATCATCTTCACGCATAACGTTGATCGAATGTGCGACATTTGAAGTAAATGCTACACCATCTGTGTCTACTTCTTCCAGTAATTCAACCATGTCGATGATTTTACCTAGTTGATCTGTAAAGTCTTTTAACTCATTATCTGAAAAAGACAGTTTTGATAATTTTGCTACATGTTTTGCTTGTTCTTCACTAATTGCCATGGATACCCTTCTTTCCTTTAGAAGAACTCTGTTAAGTAATTCTCTTTCAAACAGTTAACTATGTCTTTAGAAAATCAGCTTTCAGAATTCTTTTGTTCAAATTTATACTGTTCATCATGTCATTCTGTCAATTAAACAGCTTTTTTCTTATTCTATCATAAAATTCTAAGAATTTTCGTCAGAGATAAAAGAATTTCTCCCATTACTAAAAAAAATAGGATAAAAACTGCTACTTTGTTATTCAGCTGTGTCTGCTGGAATACTTTCATCGATTGCTTTAACCATTTGCTGCTCGTTCCAAACTTCGATGCCAAGATCTTGTGCTTTGGTCAGTTTGCTGCCCGCCTCTTCACCTGCAACAACAAGGTCCGTCTTTTTGGAGACACTGCCAGTGACTTTACCTCCAAGGCTTTCGATTTTTTCTTTGGCTTCTTCTCGATTGTAATGCGTAAGTTTACCGGTCAACACAACTGTTTTATCTTTAAATGGAGATTCTACTTCAGCTAATTGAGCGATACGCAACCCTTTATACTCAAAGTTTACTCCTGCTTTAGTCAATTCATCCATAAGTTCATGAACCTCTTCATTTTCAAAATAGGTCACCAAACTGTCTGCAATCGTATCACCCATGGAATCTAATGCAACTACTTCTTCTTTCGTTGCCTTGCTGATCGCCCATAAATCTCCAAAATGTTCCGCTAAGACTTTTGCTGCTTTTGAGCCTACGTGACGAATGCCCAAGCCGAATAATAAGCGTTCAACAGAATTTTCACGACTTGCTGCGATTGCTTGAAAGATATTGTTTGCTGATTTTTCTTTGATTTTCTCTAAAGTCATCAACTGTTCTTCCGTTAAGAAATACAAATCAGCAACATCTGATACTAAACCAGTATCATACATTTGTTCTAACACACGTGGCCCTAAACCATCAATATTCATCGCATTTCTTGAAACAAAATGATTCAATCCTTCTTTGATTTGCGCCGGACATTTAGGATTGATGCAACGTAATGCAACCTCATCATCTAAATGAACTAGCTCGCTGTCACATACAGGACAATGCGTTGGAATTTCGTATGGCTGGCTAGCTTCACTACGTTTTTCCGGCAATACCTGAGCAACTTCTGGAATGATATCACCAGCTTTGTAGATGATCACAGTATCATTTAATCGAATATCTTTCATCGCAATAAAATCCGCATTATGCAGACTCGCTCGACTAACAGTGGTTCCAGCAACACGAACTGGCTGCATCACTGCAGTTGGCGTAACTACACCTGTCCGTCCGATCGTCCACTCGATTTCTTCCACAACCGTTTGAGCTTCTTCTGGAGGAAATTTATAAGCGATTGCCCAACGTGGCGCTTTAACAGTGAACCCTAATTCATCTTGAATCGTAAAGTCATTGGTTTTGATTACGATACCATCGATTTCATAAGGTAATTCTGTCCGCTTTTCATGATACTCTTCAATGTACGCCCAAACTTCATCGATATTTTTGCATAATTTCTTTTCAGGGTTTGTACGCAAACCGATCTCTGACAACTCATTTAGCGCATCAAATTGAGACTGCGCGGTCATCGGACCAAAATCTGCCACAGTATATAAAAAGGTATTTAAGTTCCTTTTTGCAACCATACTAGTATCTAACTGACGCAAGCTCCCTGCTGCTGCATTTCTCGGGTTTGCAAAAACATCTTGTCCTGCTTCTTCCCGTTCTTTATTTAAATTAACAAAAGATTGCTTCGGCATATAACACTCACCGCGAACTTCGATAGATATTGGTTTCTTCAATTCTAGAGGAATCGATTTGACTGTTTTCAAGTTCTCAGTAATATTCTCCCCAACTGTACCATCTCCACGAGTTGCACCTTGAATAAATTTACCATTTTCATATTTTAATGAAATAGCCAATCCGTCAATTTTCAGTTCACAACAATAACTGACTGATTTCCCTGCTAATTTTTGAACACGTTCATCAAAGTCATAGATATCTTCTTTACTAAATCCATCATTCAAACTATACATTTGAACCTCATGAGTGACCTTTTCAAAGCCTGATAATATCTTGACGCCCACACGCTGCGTAGGTGAATCAGCTGTGATCAAATCTGGATACTCTGTTTCTATATCTACTAATTCTTTGTATAAGCGATCATACACATAGTCTTCTACAGTTGGTTTATCTGCTACATAATATTCATGAGCATATTGATTCAACTGACTGCGCAATTCTTTTGCTTTCTCTGTTGCTTCAGCTAATGTCAAAGGCACCTCTGCCATGGTCGATCCCTCCTTAAAATAAAAGCGGAACAAGCCGCTTAGCCTTGACTGGAAAATAGGAAAAATCGATTGAGGTGCTTTTTGCCTCACTCTATTTTTATCTTTTTCCCGAAAGGCTGGCTTGTGCAGCTGGATAACGATAATGATCAACACTTTCTTGCGAAAGTCTTGTACTGTTCAACATCAGCTCAAATTCTTTCACTGTGTTTCTCAGCAAAAGCGGAATGAGCCGTTCAGTCTCGACTAGAAAATAGGAAAACATGACTGAGGCGCTTTTCGCCTCATTCAGGTTTTATCTTTTTCTCGAGAGACTGGCTCATGCAGCTGGATAATGCTAATGATCAACACTTTCTTGCGAAAGTCTTGTATTGTTCAACATCAGCTCAAATTCTTTCGCTGTGTTTCTCAGCAAAAGCGGAACAAATCGTCTAATCCTGTAGAAAATTAGGAAATTGACTTTGTGACGTTCTTTGTCACACTGGCAATTTATCTATTTTCCTAAGGATTGATTTGTGTAGCTGGATAACGATAGTTGCAAAACAGGCTCACTCAGCTCTGACTGAAAAATCCTATCCCAGCTTTTCGATCGGAGCAAATGCAGCTAATAGTCGCTTAATCCCTTTTTCAGGAAAAGCAACATCTAATTCTAAGTCCTTAGCTGTACCTCCCACACGTACCACAGTTCCTGTTCCCCACGCCTTATGTTTGACTTTATCGCCTGCCTGCCAAGCCATTGCTTCTCCGCCGCTGGCAACTTTATCTGTTACCGGCTGTTTTGTCGGTTGTGAATATGCAGGTTTGAAAACTTTTGGCTCAAAGGTTCTTGCTGGTGCTTTCGGTGCTGCGATCGAGCCTTGCAGATCTAATAATTCTTCATCGATTTCATTTAAGAAACGACTTGGACGATTGTACTGTGTTTTTCCGTATAACGTACGAGAAAAAGCATTAGAAATATATAAAATTTCTTCAGCACGAGTAATCCCAACATAAGCAAGTCTTCGTTCTTCTTCAAGTTCACTTTCTTCTAACATCGCTCTTGAAAGTGGAAAGACACCTTCTTCCATCCCAATCAAAAAGACAACTGGAAATTCCAAGCCTTTAGCGGCATGTAAGGTCATCAACGTTACCTGAGAAGTACTTTCCTCTAAATTATCTAAATCAGAAACGAGCGCTAAGTCATTTAAGAAAACAGCTAATTTTTCTTCCGGCGCATCAGCTTCTTCTTCATTTTGCTGTTCATAACGTTTGTCAAACTCTTGCGTTACCGTCAGAAATTCGTCCAGGTTTTCCAAACGAGCCTGAGATTCTAAATTATTTTGTCTCACTAGTTCTTCGCGGTAACCGCTGCGTTCCAATACTTCTTTCACTAATTCAGTAATCGTTAAATAAGGAATCATTTGCGTTACATCTTGGATCATCAGACCAAAATTTCCTAACTCTTTCCCAGCTTTTCCAGAGATGTTAGCCAAATCAACATTTTGAGCTGCTTCCAATAAGGACCAGCCATGCATTTGGGCAAAATTTCGTAATTTTTCTACCGAACTTTTACCGATTCCTCGTTTTGGTTCGTTGACAACACGTTCAAAACTAAGCGAGTCCATGGGATTAGAAATGATGTTTAAGTAGCCTAAGATATCTTTGATTTCTTTTCGATCGTAGAACTTATGGCCGCCGACCATTGTATAAGGAATATTTGATTTTAATAACATTTCTTCCATTACCCGTGATTGGGCATTCGTTCGATACAACACAGCAAAGTCACCATAGATTCGGTCTTTTTCACGTATTTCTTTTTGAATTTGACCAACAATAAACTGGGTTTCATCACGTTCATTATCTCCACGGTAGTAAATGATTTTTTCACCATCTGTATTTTCAGTCCATAAACTTTTATCACGTCGATTACGATTGTTTTGAATCACGTTATTGGCTGCGTCAAGGATTTTTTTCGTTGAGCGATAGTTTTGTTCCAACATGATCACTGATGCATCTGGATAGTCTTTTTCAAAGTCCAAGATATTTTGCATATCTGCTCCACGCCAGCCGTAAATACTCTGATCCGCATCACCTACCACACATAGGTTCTTGAAGCGAGCTGCCAGCATATTTACCAATGTATACTGTGCATGGTTAGTATCTTGATATTCATCCACGTGAATATAATGAAATTTATTCTGATAATAAGCAAGAGAATCTGGATGTTCATTAAACAGACGGATCGTATTCATGATTAAATCATCAAAGTCCATACATTGATTGTTTCTTAGCTCTTTTTGATACATTTTATAGCATTTAGCTACCACTTCTTCATATGGCGTTCCTTGTAATTCTTCTACTTTTTCAGGCGTTTGCAGCTCATTTTTCGCATTGCTGATAGTGCCTAAAATTGACCGTGGATCATATTTTTTCACATCGATATTCAATTCGTTCAAAATTCGTTTCATCAATGTTCTCTGTTCAGAGGTATCGATGATCGTAAAATTACGATTATAACCGATATGATCGACATCTCTACGTAAAATCCGAACACACATTGAGTGGAAGGTTGAAACCCAGACATCTTCACCGCCAGTTTCTAATAGCTTACCTACCCGTTCGCGCATTTCTTTTGCGGCTTTATTAGTAAATGTGATCGCTAGAATATTCCAGGGATTTACGTCTTTTTCTTCAATCAGATAAGCAATACGATGAGTCAAAACTCTCGTCTTTCCACTACCTGCACCTGCCATAACTAATAACGGGCCTTCTGTATGCAAAACAGCTTCTTTTTGCTTTGGATTCATACCTTGGATCAAGGCGTTTTCTTGTGCCATCATCAACGTCCTCTCTCTATTTTCAATCTTATCTATTATACCAAAAAAAACATAAAAGCTGAACTGATTCTTCCCAATAGGCTTGAATTTATTCAGCGCTGAACTGATTCTTAAAATAGAACGCTGCAAGCCTTAACTCTATTAAAATAGTGACCAGAACATAACTCCATGAGTTACATCCCAGTCACTTAGAATTCGTATAAACGGTGGAAGCAGAAGCAATCCCTTCTTATTTCTCTTGGTTAAACACTTCTGTCCCCATCTTCCTTCAGTTGACTTTAGTTGGTCAAAAAAAAGTTCAATGTTGTTTTTATTTTATATGCTTTTTGCTGTTTCGTTAGCTCTCAGCGTCAACACTATCTGTATCTTCCTGTGTAATAACAAAATTGATTACTTCAGAATTGTCTGGATTAAGGAAAATTACTTGAATTTTCACATCTGGCACCATAACCTTAGCACCGTCGATCACTGGTTTCAATGCTTTAACTAACGTAGGTTTCAATGCTTCTGCATCTACATCCATAGGTGCTTCTTGGGCGAATGTATAGGTATAAACAATTGTACTGTCTTCTCCTTCAGATATAGTAATATCTGAGTACATGCCTTCGTATTGTTTTTTCAAATTAGGTACTTGTGATTGCGCTGCCTCAATCATCAGTGAAAACTGGCTTGAATTCCCTGATTTAGCTTCTTCAGTTTCTTCAGTGCTTTCAATTGTTAATGATGATGAACTTTCTTTAGAAGCTTTTTCTGAACTTTCTTGTTGGCTGCTCGACTGACTACTAGATGCATTAGTACTCCCTTTTGTATTGCCGCAGCCACTGATAATCAACATCCCCATCAAAATACTAACAATCCCAACTTTTAATTTCTTCATATTCTACTTCTCCTTTTAATAAAACTCATTTTTCGGTTACTGATTAACTGTACCATAGAGTTTATGAACTTTCTATACTATTTTGCGAGTGAAGCATCTTTTTCGATCCCTTTTTATTTCACCAAGGAGTTTGTCTACTTTCATATGAATTCTTCTATATTCTTTGTTAGAGATGGTACTGCTCCTTCATTAACATACACAGAGATTTCTCCTCCGTTCACCGGGAAATCACCTGCTCCTTTTTCGTCCAAAATAACTTTGGTTGCATTATTGCCTAAAATATCGACAAAGGTTTTGCCCGCATGAATCGCACTGACAGTCATATTTTTATGTCCAGCAGCTCCATTAGTCATGATGACTGCGTAACCTGATTTTTCTTTCTCAAAGATTCCAGTTCTGACCCAACCAACAACGCTTGGATCATCAAAATAGTCCAGCTCATTTCCATAAGCTAATCGTTCACGAATCTTCAACAAAAGTGGCAAGTCTTTGCCAACAGGGGCTACATTTTGACTAGGAATCCCAAATAAGTCACCCCAAAAAACAACCGGTGTTCCTGCTTTACGTAACAAAATCAACGCATACGCGTGAACTTTAAACCACCCAGCTACCCAAGATTCTAAACTTTGTCCCTGCTGTGTATCGTGATTATCTACAAATGTCACAGCCCATTCTGGACGTTCTTTTGCTAAGGTTTCTTCAAAAATATTCCGCATATCATATTGACCATTCGAACTGGACGCTTCATATAAATGATAATGTAAAGGTACATCAAACAAAGAAATCAACGCACCGGATCGATCAATATAATTGATCAATTTTTTAACATCTCCGTTCCAGTACTCACCAACAACAAATAATTCTTTGCCTTTTTCGTTTCTTCTATTTAATAACCAATCGACAAAATAATTGAATTGAATATGTTTCACCGCATCTAAGCGATATCCATCAAGATCCGTTAGCGCTTGATACCACTTTCCCCATTTATTTAACTGCTCCACAGTTTCCGGATTAGCCATATCTAAATTACACCCCATCAAATAATCGTAATTGCCGTTTTCTTGATCGACCTCTTCTTTCCAACCTTTACCATCGAAATTGAAAATGCCGTGGTCTTTGCGACGATCATCAAAATCGATACCTGAGAAGTTTCTCCACGTCCAAATATAGTCATTATATATTTGTTTTCTTCCTGGAAATGTAAATTTAGTCCAAGCGGTGATCTCTTCTTCTCCGCTTACACGCTCATTGCGGTTTTCAGGACTATATTTTATAGCTGAAACGTTCTCTTCCTCATCTGCTCCCATAAAATGGTCGAAGACAATATCTCCATATACATCAATTCCTGCATTTTTTAATGCTTTAATACACTTCAAGTATTCGTCTTTCGTTCCATATTTTGTAGAAATCGTTCCTTTTTGATTAAATTCACCTAAATCGTAAAGATCATAAGGAGCATAACCAACATCATTTACACCGTTTGCGCCTTTATAAGCAGGCGGAAGCCAAACACCGTTGATTCCTAGTCTATGTAGTTTTTCTGCCATTTCAGTGATTCGCCGCCAATGACGCCGATCCGCTGGCAAGTACCATTCAAATCCTTGTAATATTGTGCGATTATCCATACTATCCCTCCGATATGCTTACTTCCATTAAGCCAAGAAGGTTTGTTCTTGTCAAATAATAAAATTGACGTCCTTTTTCCTATTTATAATAAATAGCAAGAACTTTTTTGACTGTTTTTGACCGTTTTTGATTGCATATGATTTTTTATTATGCTATTATGTTCAGTGAAAGAGGTGTGAAAATGCTTACAGAAGAAAGACATGACGGATTGTCAATAGAAATGCGAAATTTTTTTTATAAAATATTTTGATTGGGTAAAAAGTGAGGAATTTCACATGTTTTACCTCCTATTCAATAGCTGAAAACATGACAAAATAGAGGTTGAAAGATTAAAAATTTTTTTCAACCTCTATTTAACTATGAATTACTAAAATCAGGTAGGTGAAAGATACACATTAGACGCTGTCTGATAACCAAGTGTTTTTCTTGGTCGAGTATTTATCATATGCACATATTCTTGAAGTTGTTCCTCTGTATATGTGCCAATATCCTTACCTTTAGGAATAAATTCTCGCAATAGACCATTAGTATTTTCATTTGTTCCTCTTTGCCAAGAAGCGTAAGGGTCAGCAAAAAATACGTCTGTATTCAATTTCCGTTCAACTTGACGGAAATCAGAAAATTCTTTTCCATTATCGGCTGTTAAAGTATGCACAACCTCATTTTTCAGTAATAGTTCTATTGCTTTTGCCACACGGTTAGCTTTTCTATCAGGTAACAACATGGATTTCAAATATCGGCTTTTACGGTCAACAATCGTCAATAAACAAGACTTTGTACCTTTACAGCCAACAACTGTGTCTAACTCCCAATCGCCTACACGTATCCGTTCCTTTGCTTCTTTTGGGCGGTCATGAATACTTTTACCGCCAGACATTCTATTTACATCTGTTCGGCGTTTATATTTTTTTCCTTTTCGACGTAAAACTGAAATATCACCTTGTAATAGCTTCCCTTGGCGAATCCAGCGATACACAGTTTTATGACAAACAAATTCACCGTCCACTTCTCGATAATGTCCGACGATTTGTTCAGGTGACCATTTTTGCAACAAGCCTTTCTCAATTTTCTTTTTCCTAACAACTGTATATTTTATATGATTCTTTCTATTTGTTTGACGTATAGAAGCTTTCACTTCTGCCAGTGACGGATCATACTTTCCGTTTTCATCTGAATTACGTTTGATTTCTCGATAAACAGACGAAAAATGCCGTCCAATCAGTTCCGAAATTTTTGGAATAGATAATTGTTTTTCTAAGTAGAGTGCTATACATGCACGTTCATCTATGGTAAAATGCGAGTAGTTCAAGAAGAAAACTCCTTTCTGTATTTTGTTTAAACTAGACACTTAAACTATACACAAAGGAGTTTCTTTTTGCTATTCTTTTTTACCGCATGTCTTTATCATCAGATACTAACTCAATGTTATTTTCTTCATAAATCGGGGAAACATTGTCGTCGAGGAATTCTTTAATCTTTGCTCGGTCATCAGGCGAAGAATCCCAGCTATCATTGGTTTTTGCAATTTTATAGCCATCACCATAGACATAGTCATAACCATCATTAAAATTATTTTTTCTAAGATAAACATAGTAATTATTTTCATCTTCCCAAATCATAATATTACTTTCTTTTCTTTCAAAAATATCATTTTCACCAAAATTCCAATCGTACTCTTTAACTAGCTCTTGATTTGCTTTTAAAGCTGAATCAATAACTTTTGTATACTCTTCCTCTCTAGACACAAACGACGAACACCCTGAGACAATCAACATAGTAACTATCATTAATAAATAACCGCATAGCTTTTTTCTCATTTTCTTACTCCTTGTGTTTTTTTATATTTTACCAAAAAGAAAACAAATAAGAAAGATTATGATTAAAAAAATATTAAAAAAACATTTCATTGTGCTAAATTGGTTAATGTTTGTGTGTCTACTTGAAACACTCCTTCGGAATCTTTCACAGCTGTACACTCAACTAATTGTTGATAACGGCTAGGCGCAAAATCTCCGACTTTTGTTTCTACTTCAATTTTCCCGACAAGTACCGCTTCTGTATCATTTAAGGATTCTGCTTGATACAGCGTAATAGATTTTACGGTACTTTTAAACGAGACAGTCGTCTCACGTTCGCCTGCTTTATCCACAAGCATTGTGTATAATTTAGCAGTCGTCAGTGGTTTCAATGCTTCGCCGTCTTGTTCAAATTGCGCACGAATGAACGAATCAAACAAAGAGGATAATTCTTCTGTGTCTGATTCCTCAACAGTAGCTTCTACTATTGGAGAAGAAGAAACAGGCGTTTTCTGCTTCTCATTCTCTAACAACAATTCCAATTCTTTCTTTTCATGCGTGAGTGTTTCAATTTGCTTTTCTTGTTTCTGAATGGTGGTTTGTTCTTTATTTTCCGAACAGCCACCAAGTACCAATAACACGGCAACGCTGAAAATCAATCGTCCTGTTTTTTTCATTAGTGCAACTCCTTAATAGAGAATTTACCGTCTGATACTTTTTCCAGCGTTAATTGATACGGCATTTCAAAGGTCAATTTCGTGTCATTATCCCGATAAACAACCGTACAGGTAACCTCTACCGTTTGTTTAGTTTCTGCCATTTGTGCATTGGTAATTTCTAAGAAGGTCAAATTGTCTTTAATCGGCTGTAATTCCTTACCGTAATAAATCAATTCTTTTTCATCGGCTTTTGGATAAACACCGAAGAATGTTTCTAAAAAGCCCTCAACAGCTTCACGAGTGGTTGCCTCAACATTTGTTGTTGTCATTTGTTGCGCCACCTCAACGTTTGCTTTACTTGGCAAGGTTGCTAAAATTGGCAATTTGACCACCGAAAATTGATTGTCTTTGACATAAATATTGACGGAATACGCACGATCATAGCTTTCTTTGCCAGCTTCCAACATTAGTTTTAACAACACACTGTATACATTTTTTTCATTTGGTACGGCTGTAATGCCCCAAATTTCAACGTCCTTCACTGAAACTTTCTCTTTTACTTCTTTGTAAAGAGAGCTAGAATAGGAAAGATTTTCTGATAAATAGCCTTCTAACGCTTCTCGTTGCTCTTGCTGGTCTTTACTCGTTGGTGATACAGTAAAATACGCTTTCGCAAAGCCCTTTGCGTAACTTTGAAGCCCCGTTGTATCAATCAACTGTTCTTTTATCACTTCTTTTTCATGAACTGTGTGAGTTGATACAGCCGTTAGATTGTTGTACATACCAAACCCAACGCTAAAGATTAGTAACGACCAACCGCCTATTAAAATAATACGAGGCACACGAGAGCGACCAGTTTTTTTCTTTTTTGATGTTTTTTGTTCTTTCAACGGTTTTTTTCGCTTTAAAAGCATAGTAGTTTGTCTCCTTATCGATTATTTTAGTTAAAAACACGAACGATTTTCAGCTTCAGTAAAAAATCCCGTTCGTGTTTTCTATTTTTTTCCTTACAATACTTGAAATGGACGGACGCCAAATTTGTTGATAGATAGCGACAATTTCACCTTTCCCTCCATTTTGTTCGTAGGTAGTAAAATTGTTGCCACCATCTACAGACTTAATAACACCCGTATGCCCCCAAATTGTAGGTGCGACGATAGGGTCTTGATTCCAATTAATGACATCACCAGCTTTTAATTGCTCATATTTAGGATTGAAAATGACTTCCCAGCCGTAGCTTTCCCAATCATAATCTGAACCAATTTTTGAAGCAAAAAGGTAGCCTGAACCTATTAATTGCGGTCCACCTACTTTTTGTACATAATAACCTGTCATAGAATAACATTGACCCGTAAAAAGCTTTTGACCCAATACACTATCTAAAATCGCAATGCTACTTGCCCCACTAGAGCCACTTGATGGATTGTTCAAAAATTGTTTGACCAAATCCACATAGTAAAAATTCCCACCATTCCAATAGAGATAGTTTCCGTGATTATTCGCAATCGGGTTAGGGTAATGGTATTTTTCACCTGTGGTATTGCCAAGACTAGGGGCAACCACCTCACGGGAGAATTTTTCTGCTACTGCTAACGTGTGCTTTTTGCCATTTTTCACCACAAAATCAAGGTAGCCACCGCCAAAATTATACATAGCGATAGCTACGTCATCATCACAACCATTTTCTTTAGCAGCTTTTAAATTTTCAGCGTAATACTTGACCCCCTGTTTGATACTTTCAAGAGGTTGTAAAGTATTGACGGGCAAGCCTAGACTTTCCGAACTTTGCATCACGTCGTTACCTTTCCCACCACTTTCAACCGCCATAATCGCTAACAATACATTGACTTTGTCGGGTATATTGTTAGCTTTGGCTTCTTTTTCCACAATTTCTTTGTATTGCAAGACTGCTTCGGGCAATCCAACCGCTACAATTTCGGTGTTTGTTTCAGGTTCATTCACTTTCCCGCCACTGATGAGCAAAATAAATGTACCTAAACCAGCTAAAAAGACTAAAAATAAAGAAAAATACTTTTTCATTATTTTTTGCCCCCTCTAGGCGTGTGCTTACGGTTTTGTTTGTGTTGTACAAATCGCTGGACTTGCTTTTCTTCTTTCAATCCTAGTTTACTAGCTTGTCGTTTCAACCGTGTTTCTTGTTTCTTTTGATTGAACTGTTCCACTCGTTCTGTTCCTTTTGAATCATTCGTGAAATAGACGGGTACGCTTGGTTCACGGTTTTCTTTTTCGTCCATGCCTAAAACTGAATAAGACGCTTTGCTTAACTCTTTGTCAACTGTAGGTACACTCGTGTTTGAATCATAACTAGCTTTTGTTACAGGAACAGACACTCGGTATTTTTTATCCGATTGACTAATTGTTGAGCGCAACGCATTTTTTTCTTTTGGTAATTTGGCTTGGTCGAAACTTTGAGGGGCAGTAGAAGAAAGGTGATTTCTCACATTATTTTTCTTGCGTTCTTCTGCTTGTCTCAATGCGTCCACCCGTTGTTGTTGCGTCAGTTGACGTTGTGCCACTCGATTAGACCGCTGGGTATTGTTTTTCAATTCTGTACCAATACGCCCCTCATCATAGCTGTTTCGCATTTCCATTGCTTTGTATTTCGCATTGGTCGGCGCATTTTTAACCGTATCTTTCACAGTGTTTGCTTTCTCAACAAATCGATTTGGCATATCCTGAACATTTGAAATTTTTTCACCCACGCGTTTAGAAATTGGTTGTTTCTCCCGCATATCCATACGCTTAGAAACATTTTGTTTTGGTTTGGTTGTTTGTTGTGGCATGGTTCGCTTCATCATGTTCCGAGCGACACCCGCAAACATTAAACTTTTTGCCATGCGTCCAAATCGTCCACCTTGCCGAGTATCTGCACCGCCTAAACTCATGAAGCCTAACAACTCATTGACTTTATTCACCGTTGTTAACCATGTGGCAATTTGTAAAAAAATCACCCAAATATAGCCTTTTTCCTGTGCCAATCCAAAAAAGGAATGACTAAGAGAGAAGACCACCGCTAAAATAAGTGTAATACCCATTTTTGTCATTAACGCTTGAGCAACTTTTTGCATAGCCCCAAACAAAATACGATTAGAGTTAGGGAACAGTGAAAAGATCATTGCGACAGGAAGAAACGCACAGAACAATAGAAACAGAATTTGCGACGTAATCATGGTAATCGTTAGAACAGCGACACTGTAACTAACAACCGCATTTGCGACAATCACTAGTAATGTCATTCCAAAGCGAAGAAACGCACCATTGATAGAAACATTCTTATTACTGTATTTTTCAACTTCTGTTTTCACTTGCTTATTTCTTTCTTCTCCTAAAGAAGGCTGTTTCAGTATTTTTTCAACTCTATCTTTCCCAATAGTATCAATATCATTATCACCAAATTGTAACAATCGCCAAGGGGTATTTACTTGCAGTTCAAATAAATTCTCTCGAATGGCATTTGTTGCGCCCTTTGTTTTTTGTTCGGCTTCACTTGGGTATCCAGGAGCAACGATAATTGTTTCCGAACTTGCATTTGGGATAATGTCTTTGGCAATCACTAACATTTCACTGTTAATGTCTTTTTGAGCGTCATTTACTTGTGTTAAATAGGTGTTCGCATTCATCAAGAAAACACCTGACATGATAAACGTTACCCCAAAAAGAACAGCGTGTTGTATCGCTCGTGTGGCTTGTCGTTTGACTGCCCCAACATATGCAATATAACACCCCGCAATCAAGATAAGCCATTTTCCATAAACAGGGAAAAGACCCGTTGCACGTAAGCCGTTGGCATCAATACCCGCAATTCGTTGCATATTGGTTGCCAAGCTGGAAACTAGACTTGTAATAAAGTCCAAGTCAAAAGCTTCTTGCACGATAAACCCAATGAAATAGCTGATATATACGTTTAACAACCATAGAACATTGGTAATCGCATATAAGCCATAAATCACAGCGTCGCCAATTCCTTCGCCCCATTTCCACGGAAGCCACTTCCAGCTAGAATCAACAAAGAAATCAAGGGAATAGTTTTCCAGCGGGTACTTTTCAAAATTAAATACCGCTTGTTCTTGACCGACTGTTTCACTTACCCAGCCTGTCGCATGTACAACGGAAGGAGCGAGAGCAAAGAACAAGAAAAAGAGCAGTAAAAAGATACTGCCCCAATAGTATTTTTTTCTCATGGTTACACCTCGTTTTCTTCCATTGGAGGGCGAGTATCAAAGGCGTTGAACAAATCTTCAAACCAGTAATACACATAAACCACGCCCACGTTTCCGTGAATATCCACGAATAAACATTCGCCGTTTTGTAGCCCCATGACACGAGCAATGTTTTCTTCTGTGCTTTCCAGATTACAAAAGGCAAGAGCTTTCTCGATTTCATCACGATCATTAGAACGGAAAATAAATTTCATCCCAATGTTATTTTTCATTTTCTCGTCGCCTAAATCGTCTGTATTTTGTGTAGAGAAATCAATACCCGCATTCATAGAACGACCCGCACGCACCAGTTTATTTCCTAAGATTTTCCCTTGTGCGACGTTCAACCACGCCCAGCTTTCATCCAAGCCTAATGCTTTAAAAATCGAGCGATTCAGTTTGATAAAATCAAGCGAATAAGTCGCAAGAATCATCATAATAGATACACTCAAAATTTCATTTGTGTTGTAATCTTCGGGCAAGGTATCTTTATCAGGTAGGGTTAAATCTTGCACCAACGCAATATTTAATGGAGCAGTCATATCTAAGCCTTTTTGATTGTCACCATTCCCGAATAAAAGCCCCGCAATCGACAGTTTTTTAAAACTTTCAATGTGATTGGCTAATTTCGTAGCCACGGGAGCATTTTGCCCCCGAAGTTCATCAATAACAAAGAGCAATCCTTTTTTGTCATAACGAGTGACAGCTTCGACGGCTGTTTGTAAACAAGGAAAACGTTCTTCATCACGAACACTTACACCCGTGATATACGTTAAAATATCCAATGCTAGTGCTTCTTGGTCTTTAGAATCGGACATAATAGAGAAGGGGTCAAGCAGTCCAATATTTTCTTCACTGTTGGTAATATTGACCGTCTTTAAATGTTTACTAAAATAAGGCAAATCATCTTTCCAGTTTGTACGTTCGCCTTTTGGGTCAATAAGGAAGCCCAGCGCACCAAATAGCACACTCCAAAATGTCAATAAGTTTTCTGTTAAAGACTTCCCACCACCAAGTGAACCAATCAAAGCTTTCGCAAGGGCATTGGTGTTACTTCCTTTGACACCTTGCGCCGCCAGCCACGGGCGAATATAAACAGGTTTTCCCGTATCAACGTTAAAACCTAAAGGAATACCGTACTCGTCACCGAGTTTTTGCGTTGCGCCAAAACCGATACTAGCCAAAAATTCAGCTTCCACGTATTGAACATAATCTTCAATGGTTCGTTTTCCCGACGGGAAACACTCATAATGAAGAAAGAGCTGGTCACCGCTTGGCACTTCTAAGCGCATTTTGTAATCATCATAAAAACTTTGCACATCACTTTCACGCTTTAATAATTCTTCGTGGCTATCAGCAGACACACGAACCACTAACGAGATTTTATACATACAATCTTTGGTGTTTTCCAGTTCGGCTTCTAATTCACTTGCCATCTGTCGGGCTTCCAGCACGTTGTTTGCGACATCATGCCCACTTTCAAGCCCGCTTTCGTCAATGTCTTTTAAATCCATTTTTTTGTTGCGAATTTTTGTAAGGGCTGGTTTATTTTCCAGCACCTCAACATCAATACTCACATCCGTTGGAAAATCAAACGTCGATTGTTCGTAATACAGAAATTCAGAACCAAACGGAAACACTAAATCACCTGTAACGTGTGATAAAGCGGGATAAGAAACAAATTCCGTACGGTCTTTATGAACAATTTCTAAATATTGGTCATGTTCAATAATGGTAGGAGAAGCCATTTTGAGCGTGTCATATTTGAACGCATAGGTATCTTTTTCATCTTTGAACGACTGCATGAACGTTTCAGTTTCCTGTATAGAGTGATTTCTCTTTCCGTTCAAATGTGCAACGATATATTCAATGTCGGACGGTTCAGTTTTCCTTAAATGGAAATGTCGGGTAATACGGTTGTACAACAAACGTTCCAACCGTTGATACCGTTCAATGTCTTTGTTTGGAATTTTCTCAAATTCATCAAACAGTAAAGCATTGGAGCGGTGAAAGAAATCTTCAATTCCTGACACCACATCATCTAAGAAGCGACTTTTTCCGAGTTTTTCCTCGTCAAGAGAGAGTTCAAACCCAATGAAATAGCGGGTAGAGACATCATACTCACCATTCATATTAATTAAAATATCTTCGACCCCATCTAAATGCTGAAAGGCAAGTTCTTTCAGTTCACCTTTCGACTTTACTTCATTTTTTGAACGTTCAATTGCATGACTTATCGGTTCTTCTGCCGAACATTTATACAAACGGAAACGTCCTTTTTTTACTTGTTTAATCATTCGTGCCAAATTATTTTTGATTTGAAAGGCTTTGTCTTGACCGACAAAACCATAACTATACGGCGTAAATTCATAGTACGCATAGACTGTGCCGTCATGGTTGAATACAAGATTTTCTTCTAAATATTTCAAGGGGAATTTTGGTACTAAATTAGGAAGGTTCATTCAATAACTCGCTCCTTTCTCGAATCAATACCGTTTGTTCAAGGGTATGTTCTTTTGATTTTCCGACCCAACCGCCCCGACGTGTCCGTTTTGGGCGAACCCAAAACAGCACGATTGACAGCAAGAAATTATAAGGTTTTTTTCCTTGAAATGTCCGTTTGTTCAATAAAAAGGCAATCCCAAAGGGAACGCCTAAATGGTTGACCAATGCACTGGAGAACATAAATGGGAAGATACCTTTCATTTTTAGAGATAAAACAAACCCTATAACAAACCACGTTAAAAACGTTTGTGTTACAGGGCGGGGGAGAGAGATTTCATTACTCACCTTATAAAAAACTCTCTCGATTTTCCAAATCTTCGACCAGTTTTTAATTGTTTGCATGTTTATTTACCCCATGCTTTCATGTTATTCAATAACCAATCAAATACGCCCGCTGTATCGCCAACGAACCATACAGCAACCGCTACAGCTAAAATAACGGGAATTGCTTTGCTTGCTTTACGTTCCAAAGCAAAATAACCAGCTGCAATCAACATACAGATCATGACGAAGTATTTCGCTTCGCCAACGACACTGTTAAATACATTTTGAAAAAAGTTCACTTGTCATTCATCCTTTCTTTCTCTTAATAATCAGAAGCCACACGCTCGACTTCTTGGCAGTATACAATTTGACAGGGTTTATTTAGTGAAAATTTAACGCGGTGCTCGTGGTCTTTTAAACTCACGATATAGTACCCGTCGTTGTCTTCTACATAGTAGGTGAACTCATTTTTTTCACAGTTAAACTTTTGACAAATTGCCTTTACTTGGGAGCGATACTCCAATGCAAATAAGGTATTTACTTTAGGTTGTACAGCTACCCCAAAGAAAATACCAAATGCAAATATAAATAATGTACTCATAGTGCCTCCTTTCCGTTCAACAACTGTTTCATAAACGCCATATGACTTGATACGTTTTTGAACATAGTAGTCACGTACACTTGTTGGCAATAGACCTTATAGCCGTAACTCTTGCCTTGGCGCTTATCGTACTTCATAGAATAAAAATCAAACAGATATTTCCCTGTTTTCTTATCAAGAAAACCTTCAATCACAAGAGAAGTTCTAGGGAGGAATATCCGTTACAAACAGCTTATAGTTTCCTTTTGAGAGTTCAACGAATCCTAATTGACGCAAACGGTCAGATAATGTCACAAACATAAAATCATTCCCTTCTAAAAACGAATTTAAACCAAGTGTTTATGCTATATTTTTCAAAAACCAAGAGATATACCATTGTTGACAAAAACATATAGATAAAAAATAAAACCAAAACAACAAATAGTAGTAAACTCAAAAACAACATGACCACTACAAACAGCTGTAAAACCAAATCCCAAAATAGTTCACTACTCATGTTAAACACTCCTATTAGTTATAGTTAAACTCAGTTTTTACTGTGCCCACAGGAACAGTAAACGTGTACCGGTCTTTAAACGTTGAACCCGAAAAAAGAAAATATTCTCCAAAAATAGAGTTGAAGCGTTCGTCTTCATAAGATTGTTTTTCAATCATCAAAAACGGCTTATCGTCATTTGATTCTTTGACATATACATTCTTCTCACTAAAGTTATCAACTTGTTTCGAGAGCGTACGAAGCTGATATCCTTGTTCGGTACTTACCACATATCGATAATCTGTTTCACTATCGGTGGATATACGACCAATAAAAAAGACCAACTCACCCGAAGTTTTTTGACTGGTTTCTGTTCCCAGTGAATAAAGTTCCTCTTTAGATTCTTCTTTCCAAACAATAGATAAATGCTCTTTAAAATCTGCCTTTAGCTCTTTTTTGCTTGTTGCATTGTATGAAAAGCCGCTAATCACGGATAAACCAACAAAAAAAAGACCAATAGCCGTCGAACATTTTGTTGTGTTAGCACAAATTTCCATCAATGAAACACGAGTGATTTTTTTGCCGATAAACAACTTTAAAAAGAAGAGAACCATAAATATGACAATAACAGTAACGACTAACCAAAGTATAAGTCTCGGAAACTCTCTACTCAGATAAGCATTCATAGTTAATTGGTTCATTTTACTTACATAATTTTCGTACGTATACATATAATTCCTCCTTAGAAATAAAACCATGCCCTTTGAAAAGGGCAAACCCCAAACTTTAATAAAAGACCATTAAAAGCATTAAAAATTTCAACCCGATTTTTCCCGTTCGTTTCGTGTCCGTTATAGTACATTTCCGTCAAAACGTTGTTCTCGTCAGTGTTGTTGCTTATACAGCCAAAACAGTGAAAAAGAAAGGGGCGCGAAAAACTTTTGTGGGCAACTTTCAGTACAAAACTTTTTCACTACAGCATTCCCTTTCTTTTTCGCTGTCCTGTCTGTGAGACATAAGCACACCGACGATAACAACTGACGGAAAATGAACCATAACTCAATCAACACGATGCAAGAACTGAGAACGGAAAAAATAGAAATTTTTTTAAACCTTTTCCACCTCAGAAAAACACATCAAGAAAATGGTTTTGAAAAACAAAAAATCAAAAAGAAAAGGACTGATACACATGGCAACAGAAACAAACAACGCACACAAATATTTAGTAGGAGACATTCTTTACACGAGTTGGGGCTATGAACAAACCAACGTCGCATTTTGGCAAGTTATTAAAACAACTGATAAAACTGTATGGCTTCGACCAATCGCCAAGAAGACAGTAGAAGTGCAAACCAGCATGAGCGGAACAGTTGAACCAGTACCGAACATATTCACCGATTACGCACTAGCCAATACAAAAGATAGTATCATTAGAAGACGTGTCAAAGCGTACGACGATAGACAACCCATATTTGGTAGCAACTCGTGGGATACGTTCTATCCATACGGCGGCGAACCCGTATACGAGAGCAGTTACTACTAAGAAACAGAGTCACAGGAGAGAACTTTTCTTCTGTGATTTTTCTTTTCCGTATTTAGATAGCACCGCAAAAAAAGGCAAGAGGAAAACTTACCTTTATTCATAATCTTCAAGTTCATTTTTTAATTCACTTTCTAACCGTGTTTTATACAACTCTAATCGTTCTATTTGCTTTTTATAACTTTCTACCATCTTATAATGCTTTTCTGTAACATTTGCATTATCAATAATCCATTTCAATTGTTGAGTACCACATAAGCGATCAAGTTCACGTATCACCCAAAGCATTGGACCATTAGATTTAAACATCCAAGAAAATAGTTGTTCAAACGATTTTTCAGCGGGTTCAATAGAAAGTTTCAGTTTATTCACATCTTTCATGAACCACGCCCACGGTTGCCACACATCCCAGCGACGTTTATTTGTATCTGTGCCATTCTTAGGTGATGTGACAAATCGAACTTCGTTATTTAATATTTCAAATGCTACTTGGTCAACCCTTCGGGTTTTGATTAATTCTTTTGCCAACGCAACAGCTTTTTCTTGCCGAAATCGTATTTCATACCTGTTCCATTTTGGCAAAGGTTCATCAAGATTGAATTTCCCCGCTTGTTCAAGGTCTTTCTCATAAAAAGCCATGTGGATTTTACTTGATTTTGTACCAAGATTCAGTGTTTCGCCTTTATTTTCACCGTCTTTTAATGCGAATGAATCATTACCCGAACCGATTTTCAAATTACCAACTGTATAGCCTTTTTTTGCCATACGTTTCAACGTTGGAATTTTGAAATATGTTTTGCGGTCATCAATTGCTAAATCAATCCGAGGGATATTAGAGCCATACTCTAAAGCACGGGCTAAAAAATCAAACCATGTTTCGTTATTCGCTTCAAGAAACACTTCATAATTCCGACAACCACCGCCAGACATTAATAACTGAACACCGTTATCTGCGTTTTTCCCACTGCTTTCTAAAATACGAATATCGTCATAACAATAAGATGCATGATAGCCTTTAATGCCTGTTCGTTCGTCCTCACGCATGAGTTCAAACGGAATGTTCAACAGCTCAGTACATATCGTTTGAACGTCAAAATCCTTTACTGTTACTTGACACCAATCAATTAAAAAGCGTAAGGGTAATTCTTCATTTGTACGCGTAACCCCCCTATTAGTAGTGGGGGTGTTATTCGCTTCGCTCATAACTTTCCTTCTCCTCATATATTATTTCTCTTATTTCATATCCGTCTGCAGGCTCGGAATCTGTAGGGCATGAATCGATTTTTCCGCTTCGCTCCAAATCGTTCAGCCCGTCGATTCCGAGCAAGTCAGCCATTTCTTTAATAAAATCATATTCTTCTGGAACAAGAGGGCTGTAAAATTCCCGAACTAAGAAATTACCTGTCATATGAATATACCCACGCCCAACTATTCCTTTGTTAATCAACATTTGAGTAATTTTACCAAACGCCATTTTATAGCCGTCATCGCCCATTTCACCCAACGAGACACGCAAGCCCAACTGATCTCGAATATCACCTTTTAAAAATTCAGCGTCTGGTCGTTGCGTAGCAAAAATACCAATAACGCCCACTTGACGCCCCTTTAAGATAATTTGTCTTAAATCACTTAAAATTTCATCACGTTCCTTTTTCACTGTATAACTACTTATCCAAGCGACATATTCATCTAAAATAAGAACAATCGGCTTCAATTTGTAATAGGTAAAATCTTTCCCCGACTTATAGTTATCCAGTGTTTTTACATATTTGTAGCGGTCATTCATTTCTTGTACAGTAACTTTTACCATATTTGAAATTTCTTTCGGGTCACCATAGACATGAGGGAAGAACTTTTTCATATCTAACAAATCACTGTACTTAGCGTCACCGATACGAATATCTGCACCCATTTTCGCAAAAGCTCGTAACAAAACTTGAATAAAATAGGACTTCCCACCACCAGTGCCACCTACAATTAGAGCATGTGGCACTTTTGCGATATTCCAGAAAATACCTTTCATGAGTTCTATACTATAATCAACTGGCACAATGTCAGCAATCGTTAATCGATTTTTTGCATTATCTACTTCAAACGAGTACGTAAAAAAGCTATTTCGCAATCCCATACCGACTAAATCAATTTCAAACATTTCTTCAAAAATTCCAGATAATTCTTTTAGCTTGCCCGATTGGTGAAACTCACTTCCATCTAAACGAACAGTGATTTGAATTTGATTTTTTACCAGCTTGACATAAAAGCGGGGAAAGTAAATAATATCTTTTTTCATACGCACGCTATTACTTTTCATCATGTTCGGCGTTTGAAAATCATTCACGATATAGAAACCCGAACTATAAATCATTGTGCATAAACGTTGTAAAAGTAAAAAGCGTTTGAACAGTGGATAAGCAAGAAAAAAGAGCAGTCCACTACATAAAAGCCCAACAAGAAACGAGCGACTGAAAGCAACACCCATTTTTGAAAAGGGAATAGCAGTCAATAATGTAAAATAATTATTCTGCCAGCAATTGTAAATAAACAGTGATAAGAAAACGGATAGAGAAAAGAGGGAGAGAACCCGCCAAATCATTTTTCTATGCCATTTTCGCACCCGTAAACCCTTGTAACGCCAATCAATAAAATTCAAAAAAAGCACCTCCATAAATAGTTATATCACTATCAATTAAAAATAACCGTAAAAAGTTGATAAAAACACTTTTTACGGTTATAATATTAAAAAACAATAGAAAGTTGGTAGAACAATGAATCAAAACCTAGATTTTGAACTAATACAGTCCGTTAGAAACGTCCTAGAATCTGAATTTAGTACAAAAGAATTAAGTGAAGCTTGTGATGTATCTCAAACAACTATAAACGAACTAAGAAGCGGAAAAAGAGAGCTCAGAAAAACCAGTTTGCAAAATGCACTCTCCTTATATCATTTTGCTTGTAGAAATGAAATGAACGCTGAACATATAATGGAAAACGAGAAAAAAGGAAAATTTTCAACGATTCCCTTAAATCTTTCTGTTAGCAAAGTTCTGGTCTCCTTTGAAAATTTAGATTTATTTGCATATGGTGTTTTAAAACAATCCTATAACGATGCTGAATTTCCAAATAGAAAAGATCGTTTAGAAAATCTGCATTTATCAACTGCTGTGTTCATAACGAAAGACGGTAAAATTTACAATTGCGAAGAGTTTGGTTATACTTTTAATTGTCGATACAATGGTGCAGGACCAAATAACTTAGTAAGATTTTTACAAAAATTTAGTAACCTTGATGAAGCACAATTAAGTCAAGTTATCCATGCGAATAGTGTTGTTGAATATGATTTTCAAACTGACACAATTGCGGGTTACCCTTCTCTAATCGAAGGACAGCCAATAACCTTGCTTTCATTCAACGAAAAATTAATCATCATGCTGAATAAATATGAAAATTCTTCGTTAAAAAAGTGGAAAGAGTCTGTTACTTTGGAATCTGCACCTTCAGATATCCTTTTTTTAACTAATACGCTTGAAGAAAACTACAAGCTATCAGCTAAAATAAAAGCTATCTACCATATTCCAAAAAACGCACAAAACGAACAATATTCGTTAAGCCAATTACCTAGATTTCAGCGTCCCAACAACGGTATTCAAATCGTCATAGAATATGAAGATTTTGAAATATGGTTACCTTATAAGATTTATCAAGCGAAAGGTGATATATTTGAGAATGAAGAAATGAATCTATTTCTTAATGGGTTAGGCATTACTTATAACCCCGAAAAGAAAAATTTCATACAAACACTTCTTGATTCCAAGGAGCCAATTGATAAGATAAGCACACTCCCCGTTTATTACGAAGACGAATTATAAATAGTTCCGAATCTTATAATGGTATTTCCTTCATAAATCAGACCAATTAATGGTCTCAGAAGGAAATACTCTTTTTTATATCTCTGACGCAATAAAGAAAAGTTATAAGTTAATATAAACACTGTGTTATTCATACTAAAATAGTTCAACATGTTCAACTCAATATTTTTTAATTCCTCATTTTGTTCTATTACCAATACAGTATTTTCTGACAAAATAAATTCATCTTTTTTTATTAATATATCTTCATAAGTCCAAACCGCAACATCTTTACTTAACCGAATGTTGGATAAAAACTCTGTTAAAGTTTCATTTGTTTCAACAATCGCAATATTTCTCATTTTATCCACCTTCCCATTATTCAACTAAGATAAGCTTACCTTTCTCTAAAGGAACATACCTTAAGTGTAATTGCTTCACCAAGCTTAAATACATTTCGTCTTTGTTTGGGTTTATCTAAACTAGATTGAAGTTGAAAGTCTTCAAAATTAGCAGATACACCAATAAACAACATTTTTTCTTGAACATCTTTGATTTTTTCCACTGATAATTCACCTCCAATTTAGCAAAACAATATAATTGTTATGTATAAAAAACCTTCTCTCATCAATTAGGTCCAGTCACAAGAGAAGGTTTTATGTTGTTAAGAATAAAAATTACTCATTTGATTAACAATTATTTTTTATCTTTATTACTATTTGGTTCAGCAGCCGTTGTTGTTGGAGAAACAACTTGCCCGTTTTCATCTGCTTTTCTATCTGCTTGTGTTAGTGGTTCAATACGAACAGCAGTGAAGCGATCATTGATGGTTCCATACGAACGAGATTTTCCCGTTCCTCTATCTTCAAATGAGTTGGCAGTAGCAGAAGGGGAGTAAACCAAACCAGCAATGCGAACTTTCCCCCATGTCTTCACATTAGGGTGTTCTTTTTCTTCCAGCTGAACAGTAATACTATTATCCAAACCAGTACAAGCCAAGTTTACAGAAATAGAATCAATCACCGTTTCATCATATTCACGTGTCGCTTCATTGTAGGGGTGTCTAATCGTCGTACCTAATAGCATTACTTCACCTAGATTTTCTTTTGCGCAAGCTTCATTCATAATAATTTTCATTGATATTCCTACTTTCTTATTTTTATATTTTTAGGGGATAGATAATACATTTTTAGCAAAAAAATAAGAAGACTATTTGTCTTCTTGGGTTGCGTCTGTCTCTTTTGATTTTTTACGACGCAAGTACATAGCGCCAACAACACCAATAACTAGAGCCAAACCAACAACTGGAACTATCTGTTTCACATCTTCACCAGTATACGGTAAGGAGGCTTTTTCTGTTGGTTTTGGTGTTTCTTTCGGCGTTTTTTTCGGTGTTTCTTTAGGTACCTCTTTTGGTGTCTCTTTTGGCGGTACCTTTTTCGGTGGTACCACTTTCGGCGTGTCTATTACAACGGGTGTAATATCCTGTTTAGGGTCTTTTCCATCGGGATTGTGTTCAGTATCTTTCTTAGGCTTTTCTTCATCGTAGTTGTATCCATCTTCACCAAAGAACCAACGTGTGTTTTCGTCTGCTTTTTCATCTTTTCGATAATCATATGCAGCAATCACACGTTCAGTCATTTCTTTGTCTGATACTTCATAGTCAATCAGGCCAGAACTCCAAACAACTCCCGTTGTCTTTTCTCCTTCTTTATCCGTATAAACGGCATACAGTTTTACTTCTTTAGCACGTTTTGTACCAATTTCAATATTTTTATGAGTCAAGATACTATCATCATAAAATGTTGCTTCTTCACCCCACACAAAAGTATTCGATTCACCATCTCCTATGTGCGCTTTTGTAGAGATACCAACCTCAGGTGTCTCTACAACTATCGCTTTATCTTTTAGGGTATAGGTACCTAAATCTACATTGTAGCCTTTAGATAGTTCTAGTTGAGTGATTTTTTCTTCATTCAATACATTCCCGCTCTTTTGGTCTTTCACAACAAAAGTGAAGGTATCTGTTTCTTTGTCATAAGAATGTGTAATCTCGATAGGGTCAACATTCTTATAGCCCTCAACGCCTTTTGTTTCAGTCAAGACATAATCATCAAGCGCAATGTCAGCAAAGCGGAAATAGCCTTTTTTACCGTCCACAGTAGCCGTTGTTACAATGTGAGTTTCCTCTGTACGCTTGTTCGTCAGCGTAAACTCAACATCATTTTTGAACATTTCATTTGTTTCATTTTGAATCAGTTTTTGACCATCTACATTCATGCGAATAACATCGTCATTACTTCCAGCACCTTTTACAATAACTGGTGTATATTGGTCTTTGTACGTCAATTCTACGACGTGTTTTGTTTGGTCTAGCGTGTAACCAACAGGCGCAAGAGTTTCCGCCCAATAGTAAGAACCTAGTTCTATTTTATCCATTGTAGCCGTTAATTTTTCATCTAAGGTAAATTCTTTTAGCAACGTACCGTCTTTCTTGAACAAACCATATTTAGCGCCTGTCATTGGATAAGCTGGGTTTAACGGCTCGTTTGATTCTGTGGTAGCGTCTTGTTTGGTCAATGTCGTTTTTCCTGTTGCACGCTCATTTTTAAATTCAACGCTTGCTGTTTTACCCGCTTGAACCACAACTTCTTTTGTGTTGTTTGTATCTAAGATGTATGGAGCTGGAACAAACGTTTCAGTCACTTTCACTTTTGTATCATGAAAAATATCTTTGACAATGGCTTCACCTTTATCATTCGTCTTCACCATTTGACTTTGCCCGTTGTACTCAACCTTAAATTCAGTATTTGGCACAACCTTTCCTGTTTCTTTATCCAGCTTAACAATCTTCACTTCACCTGTCTTCACAATTTCAATTTTCAAATCAAAAGAGTTAGGATCATCAATGGCGCCAGCCATCACGGATTGTTGACCTTGTAGCTTATAAGCTACTGGCGTTCCAGTATCTAACGTTTTAGCAATTCTTAGAACTCCTGAAGTATTAGAATCTTTTTTAGGTGTAATAGTCAATTTATTCCCGCTAATAGACCAATCCACGTTGGCAGTATTTTGAAATCTACCGTCAAACCGTTCTAAACCTACATTATCGGTATCAGTCAAAGTCACAGTTTCACCTAAATTAACTTTTACTGTTTGTCCTGAAAAACTTGGTTTTTTCATGTAATCATCAACAACTTTATTGATTTTATCTTTAATTGATTGATAATTACTTAATGGTGTACCGTCAGGACGGACAATAGAAGTAATCGTCAAGCCGTTTACCTCTTGCCAAAACAATGATTGGGCAACAATTTGTGTGTCGGCATCTGCTCCAGCATATTTCCATAATACAGAAATATATTTTGCTCGTGGTTGATTAACAATGTTAGGCAACGGGTTAGAAGTATAGCCCGAAGTAACTGTACTATCAATCGTTGCTTTCGGTTCATAACAAAAGACTGGTTGACGGGCGCCTGCATAGACCGCAAATAAAGGAGGGTCTTTTCTACTGTATGCTTCACCATTACTAAAAGTACCGTTCATTGTATACAATTGGTTAGAATCATATTCAATCGTCACTTTTTCGGGAAAAAGGATATTGGCATGTGCGACTAACGGGACAATAGAAGAAACCACAATTTGCCCCGTAACCACAACACCAGCAAGGATTTTTTTCATGTTTTTCTTCAAACTAAATGTTTTCATGTGTACCTCCTAATAGTTTTTTTATTACATAGGTGAGGGGTGGTTCTCTACCTCTCGACATATGGTTTTCACCTCCTTTAAAGTACAAAAAAAGCAACCTTCTTTTTAGAAAGTTGCTTGATTTTAATTATTATATAGTTTTTAGTAAGGACGAATATAACCACCTGCAGAATCATAGCCAGAGTAGCCATTCGCCCAAAGCCAATCCCATAACTCTTGACTTTCTATAGGATAAGGGGAAGCAATCCAACCAGCGGGAGGACCACTAGGCGTTGACGGTTCGCTCGGTTCTGTCGGTGGTGTAGGAGTTGAACCACCTTGATTGCCTCCAGTCTGCCCGCCACCTGTTGTACCACCTCCAGCAGAGCCACCACCAGTTGAACCGTTAGAACCACCGCCAGTAGAAGCACCCGCACCGCCTGTACCTTGTTCAGGTACATATGGGGTGTAGCCTTCTTGCGCACCATTATTTGTAGCTGTTTGTGGTGCGCCTCCATTGGTAGAAGGTTCATTTTGCGCCACTTGTGAAGCCTGTTCTTGTTCTTTTTGGGTAGTCGATTCTGTCACAGCTTGCTCTTGTGCTTTTTTCTCTGATTCTGCTTTTGCTTTAGAATCAATTTCTTGTTTTACCTTTGCCAATTTGTCGGCAAGCTCTTTTTTAGCTTTTTCATTTCTGATTTTGTCAATTTCAGACTTTGCAGAATCATAATTCTTTTGGTCTGTATTGACAACCTTATTGTCTTTATAGACTTTTTCAAGTGTTTGTTTTGATTTTTCAATTTGTTTCAACTGATTGTCTGCATTATCCAACAAACCATTGATAGCCTTTTGCCACTCTGATTTTGATTCTTTATTATAGTATGAATCTTTCACCGTCTTTACTGTATCAGCTTTTAAATCATCTTTAATCGCCACATCTTTAGTCATTGTATCACCAGCAATCACTGCTTTCCCGAACAACCCGTTGACATCTTTTTGGGCAACTAACATGGATTCAATCATCATTATTGATTCTTTACACGAAGATAAATAATTGCTGTAATCTTTTGTTTTTACTTCTTTAGTAGGTAAAACGACAGAAGCATAATTCTTTTCAATCTTATCAAGTTTTTCTCGGATAGGTGAGAGTGTCTCCTCTGATACGTCTTTATTCAAGAAATCAGATTTTTCACCATTAAACAATGCCTTAATCTCAACTTGCAAGTCTTTAATTTCTTCTGATTGCTTGTCAACCAACACTTGTGCTTGTTCCACTTGTTTCTTTGTTTGACTGTCTGCATAAGCCTTATACCCAAAAGACCCGCCCAATACCACCAAAACAGCCACTGTTGCGATTGTCATTTTTTGTTTCTTTGATAATTGCTTCATACGTTCACTTAATTTCATTTTTAAATTCCTCCTCATGAATATTATTTCTGTCTTTGGCTCAAATGTCAATGAAAATCCTTTATAAATAGCGTTCTAATAAATATATCTCCACGTCATTTCCTAATAACCATTCTATTTGAGTTTCCCAACCAACACCATTCATTTCTTTCTGTAATAAATCAGCTCTGAAATCTTGTGGTATTGCAATCAAACCATAATTCTTAGTTTCAACTACTAAAGCAACAAACGTGGTTTCATCAATCCCGCAATTTCTTTCATGTGAAACTACCAGAATGACATCACGATGTCTAAATTCTTCTAATTCTGTCAATTCTTGTTTTTCCATTTTTCCCGACCTTTCTCTATTAATTCAAAACTGTTACATCATTTCCTAAAACAACACAGAATTGAGACGTTTCATCATCTAAATCATGAATCAAATCATCTACGCGTGCGACTAACTCCACAAGAGTATATTCTGTGTTAAAGATATAGAATAACTCGACTTGACTTAGTTTCTTTGAAAAACGAGTATGCTCACACCGCCAATTTGTCAATGTTCCTACAATAATAGTCAGCTTTGCGACTTGCATTGCCAATTTTGACTTTTTCATTCTTATCCTCCTAACATAGTTTCATAATGCAAAAATCTTTACTTACTAACGAAAAATTGATAATCATTCATTAGTAAATAAAGATTCACGCTTAAATATATAAGTGTATTTTCACTTTACAGGTTGTCATTTTCTTTTATTTTTTTGTTTTGAGGATATTCCAACAAATCGACAATTTGGCTTAGAATTTGCAAACTCACTTTTTTTGTACCATTTACTTTCATATGCGGAACGGCGAGTATTTTGTTCAAGCCTATGCCATTTTCCAGCTTTTAGTCGTTCAATAAAAATAGGTTCTAATTTACGTTTCTCTTTATTAAACTCTGGTTGAATAACATCATTTAAGTTTCGTATGCAGCCATTTTTTGTTAAACCTAAAAAGTAAACTTTTCCAGTCCGACTTCCTTTTAACCGATAAGTCATTTCTTGAATCATAACATTTCACCTCGAAATTTTATAATGTATCCTAACTAAGATTAGTATAGCAATTCCAAGAAATGATTTCTAGTTTTCATTAATCTAAATGATAATAGTTTAGTCTCTCATTTACCGCCACAGTTACACTATCCTTGTTTAATAGCTTGGTTATCCTGCCATTGCAAATGGGTTATAAGTTTTGATAAAGGGTTGCACCGTCCTAAAGCTTGGTTATCGAATTGGACAATGTTCACTCGACCCTACACACAATACATGTGTCTATTTTATTCAATTAGATGTTGCACAAGATTTTATTCCTTTTAAGAACTGACGAAATTCACATTCAGGGATTTTATAACGTCTACGAATTTGTTCATTCGTCAAGAATTCCTTCAAACGAAGATATACTTTTTGAGTGAGTGGTTTCGTATTCCCGTTGTAGTATTCCTCATATTCTCGTAGTTTCCAGAAAGGAAGTTGAAGAATGTTCATGATTGCATTTCGAGGTCTTTTACTCTCATACAATCGAATGAATCGTTGATACTTACTCACGTGATAAGATTTTTTCAACTCTAACCAGCAAATATTGATTCGTCGGAATTTTTGTTTCTTTTGTTCCAAAAGCTTCTGTGTTCTGTACTTAGCAATCTGAAAAGCCTCTTGCTTAGAATCACCGATTATTTCGATTTCAAAAGAAAAACTTTCCAATGAATAATCATCTTTACAAACGATTGTTTCGACAGACCATTTAAAAATTTTCATGTCCGTTCCTCCATAAAAAAATACTTTAAAATGCGCTAGTGATAAGTGTTTCTATCACCTTTGCACTTTAAAGTATAATCTGTCTATTAGATCAGCAATCGATTGTTAAATCTCAGGATTTATCTACCTTATTAAACGCATCTGAATCAACAATCAGACGTGATTTAAAGGAACTAGAAGAAGCAGAATTGTTAGAACGTGTCCACGGTGGCGCAAAACGTATTCTAAATTTAGGCTTTGAACAAGATATGGCTGAAAAATCGGTCAAAAACACGCAAAAAAAGCAAGCAATCGCCCAGCTCGCTGCTGAATATATCCACGATGATGATGTAATTTATCTAGATGCAGGTTCTACAACTCTAGAAATGTTGCCTTTTTTAGCTGGTAAAAACATCACAGTTGTAACGAATTCTGTGCATCATGCAGCGAAATTAGGTGATCTAAATATTGAGACGATCATCTTAGGTGGCTCTTTGAAACTATCTACAAAAGCCATTATCGGTTCAACGGCTATAGAACAACTCAGCCGTTTTCGCTTTAACAAAGTTTTTATGGGTATGAATGGCGCACATTTAGAATTTGGCTTAACCACTCCTGATCCTGAAGAAGCTGCATTAAAATCTTTGGCGATTTCACATGCAGAAGAAGCGTATGTTTTGATTGATCAGACTAAGTTAAACAAAGTAACTTTCACAAAAGTTGCGGATTTAGAAGCCGTAACACTATTAACAAATCAATGTTCATTTGAACTCATTGAACAATTTCAAAAGAAAACAATCATTAAGGAGGCATTACAATGATCTACACAGTAACACTAAACCCTTCTATCGATTATATCGTTCATGTAGATGGTTTAAAACTAGGTGATTTGAATCGTATGACCAATGACTTTAAGCTTCCCGGTGGAAAAGGAATCAATGTTTCTCGTATTTTAAAAAGAATTCATGCTGATTCTACCGCACTTGGCTTTGTGGGCGGTTTTACCGGAAAATTTATCTCTGACTGGCTGACAAACGAAGCGATTCAAACAAAATTCACTGAAGTTCAAGAGGATACACGAATCAATATCAAATTGAAATCAGAAACAGAAACGGAGATCAATGGATTAGGTCCTGTCATCAGCGATGCGGAAATGCAAGAACTGAAGCAACTCTTAGAATCCATTCAAGCTGACGATATTGTGGTTCTATCTGGTAGTACCCCAGCTTCATTGCGTAAAGGCTTTTATGAAGAGCTAATTCAAATTGTTAAATCAAAAGGTGCAGATTTTATCATCGATACAACTGGGTCTGACTTACTAAATGCTTTACCACAAAACCCGTTACTTGTTAAACCAAACAATCATGAATTAGCCGAACTTTTTGACGTCAAATTCCAAACAATTGAGGATATCTTACCATTTGGAGAACGTTTGTTAAAAGATGGTGCCAAACATGCCATTATCTCAATGGCTGGCGATGGTGCGTTATTGTTCACCAATGATGGTATTTATCAATCAAATGTCTTAAAACGACCACTTAAAAATTCTGTAGGTGCTGGTGATTCAATGATCGCTGGATTTGTTGGTAGTTTTGCCAAAGACAACGATCCTGTAATAGCCTTCAAATGGGGAGTCGCTTGCGGCAGTGCTACTGCTTTCTCAGACGATTTAGCTACTGCAGACCTAATTGATGAATTGCTTTCTGAAGTTGTTATTGAACAAATCCGATAAGCTACAGTAGACATTAAACTGATGAGCTCTGTTGAAGACACGTGTTAGAAAATTATATTTTCCAGCTGCTCAAATCAATCCTTTGGAAAATAGACAAACTGCCTGTGTGACAAAAAGCGTCACAAAGTCAATTTCCTAATTTTCTACAGGATTAAGCGATTTGTTCCGCTTTTAATCGTTATCCAGCTACATGAGCCAGTCTCATTCCGCTTTTATTTGTTATCTAGCTGCTCAAGCCAGCCTTTCGGGAAAAAGATAAAAATAGAGTGCGTCAAAAAACGCCTCAATCGATTTTTCCTATTTTCCAGTTAAGACTAACCGGCTTGTTCCGCTTTTATTTTAAGGAGGAATTTATATGAACATCAAGGATCTACTTGTCAAAGATGTGATGATCATGGACTTACAAGCAACTGATAAAAAAGGTGCTATAGATGAAATGGTCCAAAAAATGTATGATGGTGGCAGAATTTCAGATATTGCTACTTACAAAGAAGGAATTTTAGCTCGTGAAGCTCAGACTTCTACAGGACTTGGTGATGGCATCGCAATGCCGCATGCGAAAAATAGTGCTGTAAAAGAGCCGACTGTTCTATTTGCCAAAAGTAACAAAGGAGTTGATTATGAAGCACTTGATGGACAACCTACTTACCTATTCTTTATGATCGCAGCTCCAGAAGGTGCCAATGATACACATTTACAAGCATTAGCAGCACTTTCTCGCCTGCTTGTTGATCCTACTTTTGTAGCCAAATTAAAAGAAACAACAACACCAGAAGAGGTTCAAAATCTTTTCCAATCTGCTGAAGAAGCAAAAGAAGCAGAAGAAAAACAAGAGCACCTGGAAGAATCTGCAAAAGAAACAGTGGACACAAATCGTAAATTTGTCGTCGCTGTAACTGCTTGTCCAACAGGAATTGCGCATACTTACATGGCCGAAGATGCATTAAAGCAAAAAGCGAAACAAATGGGTGTTGAAATCAAAGTCGAAACAAATGGTTCTGAAGGAATCAAAAATCGTTTAACGGCTGAAGATATTGCTCGAGCGGATGGCGTTATTGTAGCAGCAGATAAAAAGGTTGAAATGGATCGATTTGATGGGAAAGAACTAGTTAATCGTCCTGTAAGTGATGGCATTCGTAAAACAGAAGAATTGATTACACTTGCAACCAGTGGGACAGCACCAATTTTTCATAGTACTGGCTCAGATACAAAAGAAGAAGATAGCTCCGCAGATGGTTCCGTAGGTTCTAGAATTTACAAAGACTTGATGAATGGCGTTTCTCATATGCTGCCTTTCGTTATCGGTGGTGGGATTGCTATTGCTCTTTCATTTATGATCGATCAATTTATTGGCGTTCCTCAAGATCAATTAAGTAGCTTAGGATCATATAATGAAGTTGCTTCTTGGTTTAACCAGATCGGTGGTGCAGCGTTCGGCTTCATGCTACCTGTTTTAGCTGGTTTTATCGCTTCTAGTATTGCTGATCGTCCTGGTTTAGTTGCTGGTTTTACAGCTGGTGCTTTGGCAAATGCTGGCGGTGCAGGATTTTTAGGTGCATTGATCGGTGGTTTCTTGGCTGGATACGTGATCATTTTCTTGAAAAAAATCTTTAAAGGGTTACCTAAGTCTTTAGATGGAATTAAAACGATCCTCTTCTATCCAGTTTTCGGTTTACTGATTACTGGTGGTCTAATGCTGTTGATCAATATTCCGATGAAAATCATCAATGATGGCTTAAACGATTTCTTATTAGGACTTGATGGTACAAATGCCGCTCTTTTAGGTGTTTTACTTGGTGGAATGATGGCAATCGACCTTGGTGGACCAATCAATAAAGCAGCTTACGTATTTGGTACAGCTTCAATCGCAGCGACGGTAACAGAAGGTGGAAGTATTATCATGGCTTCTGTTATGGCTGGCGGAATGGTTCCCCCTCTAGCAATCTTTATTGCAACATTGATCTTTAAAAATAAGTTTACACAAGACCAAAAAGATGCTGGTTTAACTAACTTAGTAATGGGTTTATCTTTTGTAACAGAAGGTGCTATTCCATTTGCTGCAGCTGATCCATTACGCGTGATTCCAAGCTTCGTTGTTGGTTCAGCATTAGCTGGCGGCTTGGTTGGTGGATTTGGTATTCGTCTTTTAGCGCCTCACGGTGGCGTCTTTGTTGCCTTATTATTAAGCCACCCAATTTTATACTTACTATTTATCGCTATTGGTGCAATTGTTTCAGCTATCATTTTAGGTATCGTGAAAAAACCAGTTGCACAATAATTACTCGTTCGAGAAAAAGCTAAGTCAAAACTACTTCTGTTTTGACTTAGCTTTTTTATGTAAAAATAAAATCCCTCGATTAAAATTGTATTATTGGCGTTACAAAAAAATCTATATTAAACTTACTACATACTAGCTAGTCAAAGATTCACCAAACATACGATATCAATCAACCGGAAAGGATAACGATTATGTTACTTGTTATAACGGTTTTTTTATGAATAAATTATCAGGTAAAATCCTATTGATTACAGAAGCTTCATGCATCATTGGCAAAACAACGGCCTTATTAGCTGCAAAAGAAGGCGCAGTCGTTATTTGTACAGCCAACCACACAAAAAAAATCGATCCACTTATCTCTGAAATCAAAGAAAAAGGCGGAGTAGCAGCAGCCTTTCATCATGATAGCCGTTCTCGTGAAAGTTGGAAGGAAGTTCTTTCTAAAATAGTGAGCACTTACGGTAAAATCGATAGCGTAGTTAATTGTACCAGTATCACTTCTCCTAAAATGCTTTCGGATTTAACTTCAGAGGACCTGAACACGATACAAGACACAACTATCAACAGCTTTGTTTATGGTCTAAAGGAGACTCTGCCAGTAATGATGACTAATCACAGTGGCTCGATCATAAATATCTCCACCCTTGAAGGCTTGGTTGGCTTAAAAGAGCATAATCCTTATACGGCTTTTAAAGATGTACTTCGCTCATACACCTTGGATGCAGCATATGAATATGCACCCTATAATATACGAGTGAATTCCATTTGTCCCAATATGATCACTACTCCTTTACTGGAAACAACTTTTCCAATGAATAGATCCAATTATAAAAAATATACTCAGTATCCTGATTTTGGACAAACAGAAAATGTAGCGAAATGGATCATTTATTTAGCTAGTGATGAAGCAAGCTTCATTACCGGAGCTGAAATTGTCATTGATAGTGATCAAATAATCATGTAACTACAACTATACTAGTTTGTTGCATGCACTATGTGTTATAGCAAGCACAGTCTGTTTTCTCCTCGTCTTTGATTCAGAATTAAAGCGCTAAACAAAACGAAAGATCTGTTTTGTTTAGCGCTCTTTTGTGGTATTTAAATTCAAAAACGAGTCTACTTACTAGCGACTTTTCTCTTTGCCTACTCACTCACATCAATCGTTTGATTAACTGACTCTAAATAACTGTAATCTAAAAAAACAACTCGTAAATGATTTTTGGCCTTTTGCAGATCAAAGCGTGTAGATGATTCTTTTTGCTTTAAATTACTGATATTCACATCATCTAATTTATCATATAAAGCATCTAACGGAATCTCTTTGATTGCCTCTTGCGGTAAATAAAAACGTAAAACAGAAACAAATTCATCATATTTCTGATCTAAAATCTCAATTTCTAAAAACTGACGAATATAAAATTCATATGCAGACAGCCCTCCATCAATCGCCATTTGAGGATTCAACACACGATAATTCATCATTTTACGACTTTTTTCATCGATCCAAGGGAAATATGCCTGCGCATTTAAAATTCCTTTTGTACGGTTCTCCACATACTTATCATGAATACTATCGTAACTACGGGTAACAAAATAGGTAGCATCTTTTTTCTCGACAGGCTGGAAATAACTATTTTGGTATTGAACGGTTTGGATTGTATTTTCAACAAACGCATATTCAATGTACGGAGGCCGTAGAACTCCTGTACCATTGTTCCAAGCTAGTTGATCATAGCCCAACTGATCTCTGTATAAACGTTGATACTTTTGATTGATCGGCAAATCCCAATTTAATGGATTATTAAAAAGAGTGATTTTGACCACACCATTCGTCAATTCTACAACTGATTGTATCTGTTGAACCTCTAAAAAAATCGGCTTAGGAATGATCTGATAAAACAACTCTGAATAATACATTTTCCAGCAAGAAGTTAGACACAATCCTTTGAAAAAAATATCATATCCTGCAAATTGATTACAGTCGACAATAATCTCTTTGTTTCGATTATAGCGCTTCGGTAATACTGCACTTTCATTAGCGGTTTCAAATGTTCTTTTTTCAATTAATTCCACATTACTATATAAATATTCATCCAACGAACGAATATAACCATAGATACCATTTTTAGTCATTCGAGTATCAAAATAGTCTTCGATCATGTTTTGATAGGCAAAAAATAAATCTTTATCCAGAATCGTTCGATCTTGCAGCGTAAGCTTCGAAATATGCAGTTGAGATTCTCCACCTTGCCCCTTAACTTTGATCCATAACTCTTCTGCTTCAGTAAGGTGCTGAATTTGCTTGGTGATTGTTGTGAAATCAAACCGCTGCACCTCTTCATCTCCAAAACGATAGTTTTCAGGTGTCGTCAAGATGCGTAAAAAGCTTAACCAGTCAAAAATATCTTGCTTCATTTCTTGTAATGAACGAGCAGCTCGCTGAGCGACCATATAGATTTTCTCTGTTTTTTTCATTTGCCCACCTCATTCCTTATAACAAGTATAACGAAAATGAGGAGAGACTTCATCTAATATACCTCTTAATACAACAAAGTCGCTTTATTATTAAGCATTATTTATCTAATCCAGTCGCTCAGCGCTCCTTCGATTGATGATATAAAACAAAAAGGTTCCTAAAAAGATAATCAAAATTGCCAAATAAAAGGCATAAAGCTTGGTTCCCATGATATCAGAGATTTTTCCTGTGAGTGAAGGGACGATAACAGAAGCAGACATTCCAAAAAAATTGAACACTCCATACATAGTCGCAATGCTGCCTTTCGGTGCTCCTTCGCCTAACCATGAAATAATAATCGGTTCTACCGCAAGCTTTCCGAAAAAGCCATAGGCCATGATTCCAATCACAAGCATTGTTTGGTTAGATGTGGTTACTGTCAAAAACAAGATAACTGCAGCAAGCAATTCCAGTACAATAATCAGCTGAATCTTTCTTCTTGGCATTTCGTCAGCAAGTCTACTAAAAAATAAAGCCCCCGGAATAGCAGTAAAAAAGACTAAAGATGACGCTAAACCTACAGAAGTGCCCGAAAATCCCTTTTCAGTCTCTAAAAAATTAGGCAGCCAAGTATCGATCAAATAGTATGTATATAATGTTGCAAAATATAAAATATAAGCAGAAATCATTCTTGGTTTGAATAACGCTTTGATGGAACGTGTTTCTTTAGATGTGAATGTATTATGATCTATGCTATTTTTTTTAGTATTTTCCATTCGAATGGTTTGTTTAAATAAAAATACTGCCAGTATGATCAAGAAAAGTGTTACAAAGATCAGTGACTGCCACGGTACTAATCCAGTACCAACTAAATAACTCGAAGAAATCAAGCCCAGCCCGCTTCCGATTGCTGTCCCACTATTGACGATAGCAGTCGCTAAACTGCGTTTTGATACTGGTACATATTCAGCAGTTAAGGAATAGGCTACTCCATAGTAAGTGCCGCAGCCAAGTCCAGCTAAAATACTCCCTAAAAATACAACTCCAATCGTTTGAGCAATCCCTACGATCAACGCTCCCAATCCAAATAACAAAAATCCAGGAATCAAAATTTGTTTTTTTCCTACTCGGTCAACCAATAGCCCAGAAGGAATTTGCATACAGACATAGCCTAGAAAATAAAAACTAGAAATATGTCCTAATTGAGCATCGCTCGCTCCTCCAAAATAGTCACTAATAATTGGGTAAATTGGTGTCAAAATCGTTCGGTAAATCCAAATAACGATCCAGCCGATCGTGAGTATATAAATAACTTGCTTCCAATAAGGTGTTCGTTTAGCCAAGCCGTTTTCTCTATTCATCGTTCACAGCCTCCTCTGTCAAGCCCGTACTCCTACCAGTAATTTCATTTGAGAAACATTGCACAAACTTTAAAAGAAAAAAGATCAGACAATAAACAATTATATTATCATGTCTGACCCTTTACTGATTATTCATTTAAAACCAGTTCACTTATTTTTTTATAAAAGAACCGACAAAATCTGTTGATACTCCATCTCCTTTTGTATAAATAATATGCCCTCTTAAAACAGTCTGGACAACTTGGGCGCCGATTTCACGTCCAATATAAGGACTGATCTTGTTGCGATATTCTAAGTCTTCAGCCTTTAATGTATACGGTGCATTTGGTTTGATCAAAACAAAGTCAGCATCTTTCCCAACGCTGATTCGTCCTTTTTGGGTTAGATCATAACGATCAGCTGGATTTGCAGCAATAATATCTGCAAATTGTTTCAGTGACATCCCTCGTTTTTGAACGCCTTCATCATAAAGCACGTCGACATTATTTTGCACACCAGAAATACCGCCCCATGCTTCAAACGCATTTGCCTTATCTTTTAAATCCGGGGTACACGGAGAATGATCAGATGTAACAAAGTCAATTTCACCTGCTAAGAGTTTTTTCCACATGCCATTTTGATTTTCTTTATCACGAATTGGTGGAGAACATTTCACCACAGGACCGATTTCATCCAGTTCATCGAGTTCGAAATATAAATAATGGGTACAGGTCTCACAAGTAACATCGATACCTCCTTTTCTTGCTTTAGTCACTTCTTCCACACCCTCGGGACAAGCAATGTGGCAAATATGAATCCGGCAGCCTGTTTCTTGTGCTAACAAAATTGCTCTACGGATTGGTTCAACCTCAGTAAAAACGGGACGACTTGCTACATAAGCCTTCAAAGTAGTTTCACCATTTTTATAAGCAATCTCACCCAATTTATCTGTAATCGCAGCATTTTCAGCATGAATCGCCAGAACTTTTCCTGTCTTAGCAATTTGTTTCATGCCTTCGTATAATGAATAATCATCTACATTCATAAAATCACCGTCAATACTACGATCGCCACAAGTTGCCATGAAGCACTTATAAGCTGCAATACCACCTTCAGCCAATTCTTGGATCCCACCGTTTAAATTGAATGGAACCAAACCACCAAACGAACCGACATCTGATTTTAGTTTCCCTTTTCCTGCTTCGTATTTTATTTCTAAAGACTTCTTATCCACGGTGGCGGGAACTTGGTTCAAAGGCATTTCCATGAATGAAGTGACTCCGCCTTTAGCACACGATGCTGTTCCTGTAATATAGCCTTCCCATTGATCACGATATCCCCCACCTGGATCTGTGATATGCACGTGCGCGTCTACCATCCCTGGGCTCACGACCAAACCAGCTGCATCAATGACTTTTACCGCGTCTCCTAAATCCGTACCAATTGCAGCTATCAAGCCGTCTTTCACTGCGACATCTGTTTTTACTTCACCAGATTCTAAAATAACCAAACCATTTTTAATCAATAAATCATAGCTCATATTCTTTCCTCCTCAATTTAAAAGTCAAATGACTTAAATCTACTAAATAACCATTTTTTCTTTTGTCTGACTGTTTCGTAAAAATCAGTTAGCTGTTCTTTCACTTTCATTCTTTTTTAGCATTTTTCTTAGTAAGAGATACATGCAAAATGCCGATGCAAAACCTGCCAGCCACGAGATATCTGAAATGATTTTTAAAGCTGGGATAAAGTGACCGCTCAAACAAATGACTAAAGCGACGACCGTTGCAACGTAAGCAGACTTATCCAAACCTTTATAGACATTGTGCTGGTTATCTGCCTTTTGATCCATGTAAAGCTGATCTAGATCGATTATCTGTTTTTCAACAAAATAATAATGAGCAATCATTGTTCCAGCGACCGGTCCCAAAACTGCACCGATCGTATTTAAAAAGATAAAGATACTTGCTGAATTTTCCATCAATTTCCAAGGCATAATCAGAAAACTAATTATACTTGCCAACAATACACCTTTTTTGTAATCGATTTTCTTTGGAAACAAGGCACATAATTGATAGGCAGCTGGGATAATATTTCCAGTAGCGTTAGTAGAAACCGTCGTCAACAAAAAGACCAGCATTGCTATAATGATCGCAAAAGAGTTTTCCCAACGATCAACAATGTTCAAAATATTCCATTCCTGAATACCATAGTGAATCGAGCCGCCAATTAAAATCGCTACGCTTGAAAAAGCAAATATCCCATAACCTACAAGTAAGCTAGCTATTTGACCAACCGTTTGGTCTTTTGTTGATTTAGCATTTTGGGTAAAATCCGACACACTTGCTCCTGGCGCTGCCCACACAGCTAAAACGGAATTCATGATCATAAAATAAACAAAAACAGGTGAAATATTATGAGCCGCTCCAGCAACATTGTATGATAAGATCGGTCCAATTCCACCAGCCACACGAATCGCCCAGATTGCCATTCCACCGAATACAATATAGATCAATGGACTTAAAATGGCAGTGAATTTATTTAATATTTTGCCACCGCCAAGACCGATCAACATATTGACGACCCAAAAAATCGTAAATGCTGTTAAACCCGGTAAGGAAATGCCTAGAATCTTCGTATCTCCGCCAAAGGTCAAAAAGCCCGGCCAAATTTTACCTATCAAAATCAATAACGCTAATGAACCTGTATAATTTTGTAACCCAAACCAAGCAATCGCTGCAACACATCCTCTAAGAAAACCAGGAAGTTTTGCACCAACATCACCATAGGTTGAACGCAGATGAATCGCAAACGGTATGCCATATTTCGATCCTGCTCGACCATTAAAGGTCATGAATAGAGCCACTGCTAAAGCACTCAAAACCAAAGCAAGCATGATATTGATCGGTGACAACCCTAAAAATAAAAATCCTCCGACGGCAGTATAATTCGGAATATTATGCACCGAACCCATCCACAACGTAAAATAATTTAGTTTGCCCATCATACGTTTGGACAATGGCTTGGGTAATAAATCATCATTATACCCACGTTTGCGAAATCGTTGAAGTTCTTCCTCAGTAATTTGATAATCTTGGTTTTCCATTTCTTCGCCTCCTCTATTAAGCGCTTTCAAAAATCCACTTAAAATTATTTTTCTGACACACCTTCTCACTTGTTTCCTTGATCTCTAAAAAAAGAGATGTGTTTAAATTTCTTGTACTATTTAGTTCCAGAAATCAAACACATCGTCTTTTATTTGCTTATTTATTCAGCTGTTTTCTTTTTATTAAGATTCGCTAATAAGAATAGTGCTGTACCTGCTACCAACAAAATAACTGAAATGTAAAAACCCATTTCCTTTGAGCCAGTTGCATCTGAAATTGAACCTGTCAACGTTGGCGCAATGACAGAAGACATCATTCCGAAGAAATTGAATACACCAAGTGTTGTACCGATTCCGACTTTAGGCGCATTTTCACCTAGCCATGAGATAATGATTGGTTCTACTGCAAGCTTGCCTAAGAATCCATATAAAATAAGGCCTACTAATAACAGCGTAGAATTAGTTGCTTGAACCGTCAGTAACAACATCACTGCCGCTAAGAATTCTAAGATTACGATAAATTGAACTTTTTTGTGCATAAACTTATCTGCCAAACGGCTAAAGAACAAAGCACCTGGAATAGATGCGAAAGCCACAAGAGAAGCAGAAAAACCAATCGCTGCACCTTCAAATCCTCTTTCTGTTCCTAAAAAGTTTGGCAGCCAAGTAACAGTCATGTAATAGGCATAACATGTAGCAAAATATAAGATGTACGCGAATAACATTTTTGGTGAGAATAGTTTTTTCACTGAGACATGTTCTTTTTCAACGATCGTTACTTCTTCTGCTTCAGCTTCGACCGTTTCAGATTGAGCTAAAAATTCCGCATCTTCTTTATTATTACGAATAATGGCAATAAACGCGATTAGCATCAAAACAATCAAAGCAACGGAAATATACATCATTGTTTGCCAAGGGAATTGTAATTGAACCACTAAAAAGCTGGATAAAATCAAGCCTAAGCCTGAACCAACAGCTGAACCACTGTTTACAATCGCAGTTGAAAAACTTCTTTTATCTTGTGGGATATTTTGAGAAGTTAATGAATAAGCCGAACCATAAAATGATCCACAGCCTAAACCAGCTAAAACACTGCCAAAGTAGATCATCGAAATACTTGTCGCTTGAGAAATAATAAATGCCGCGATTCCGAAAACAATAAAACCTGGGATCAAGACTTTTTTCTTACCAATTTTGTCTACTAAAAATCCTGCGGGGATCTGCATTGCAACATAACCGAAGAAGTAACAAGTAGAAATAAATCCTAATGCTGTATCCGAGATATTTCCTCCAAGGGACTCATTAATCTGCGGATATGCAGGTGATAAAGCGGAACGATAAACCCAGATCGTTACCCAGCCTGCACATAATAATACGACAATTTTTTTCCAATAGTCCATTCCTGAACCCTTTACTTTTGCATCCATATCTTTTCCTCCAACTGTTATTTTTCTATGTAGGACGCCGGACAAAGTTTGTGCAATAGGCTATCCATAATATAGAGAAACAACTTATTTATCCGCTTTAATTGTAAGCGGTAGCAATATCTTATACATCATTATTTTTCACAAACTTAACAAAAAATTTGTGCAAAACGAACAATAAAATGTTCTTTCACACAAACTAATTGATTCCAGCTTTATTTTTTATAAATTGCTAGAGCTGCATTAACAGCTTCCCCTTTGACAATATCTGCTCCATAATAATTCAACGCACCTTCCAATGCAGATAAAACATGCAGAACATTCGCCTTCCGACTGCTATACCCCATATTACCGATACGCCAAACTTTTCCTTGCAATGCACCAAAAGAAGAAGCGATTTCTACGCCAAATTCGTCCAGCATCAATGCTCGAACGTTCTCCCCATCAATGCCAGTTGGAATCATGATTGGTGTTACAGTTGGCATCTTGGTGCTTAACTGACCATAAAAACCTAATCCCATAGCTTTGATGCCAGCAACGATGGCTTGATCATTTTGTGCATGACGAGCAAAAACCTGCTCCATTCCTTCTTTAAGAAGCATCCTCAATCCTTCATGCAATCCATAAATCATAGTAGTCGCTTCTGTATGATGATTGATTCGTTCTTCACTCCAATAGCGCTGTAATTGACTTAAATCAAGATAATTGCTGCTGATATGATTTTCATTGCGGATATCTTTACTTAATCCTAATTCCTTTTGATAACGCGCATTCAATACCTCTTCTACTCGGTCGTTATAGGTAATCAAAGACAATCCTGAGGGTACACTGACACATTTTTGTGTACCAGCAATCGCAATATCCACTGCCCACTCGTCAACCATTAACGGCACGCCGCCATAGGTTGCAACCATGTCAACTACGAAGAAAATATCATTTGCGCGGCAAAACTGGCCAATTTTTTCAAGCGCCTGCATTTGACCGTTCGCCGTCTCTCCATGAACCATTGCTACGATTTTCGGTTGAACCTCTTTGATTGCCTGAATCACAGCTTCTTGTTCAAAAGGAGCATCCCACTCTTTTTCAAGATAATGAATTTCTGCTTGAGCACGTTCACATATTTCACCTAACAGATAGGCAAAACGTCCGTATACAGGAACCAAAACTTTATCTCCAGGCTCGATCAATGCAATCAATGCTGCTTCTAATCCTGAACGAGAGGTACCATCTATGGCAAACGCCTGCTCATTTTTTGTGCCGAAAGGAATCTTGATCATTTCCTTCACTTCATCCATGATTTGCAGGAATGCTGGATCAAATTGACCTAAAATCGACGCTGACATCGCTCTTAAAGCTGCCGGATGTGCTTCTACAGGACCTGGCGTCATAATTGTTCTACTTGGTATTGATATTTCTGAAAACATAACTCTTCCTCTTTTCTGTTTTATTTCCATCGTACTCTTCTAATCAAAAAAGTCATTGTGCCTATTCAACAAAAATACACAATATTCAGTTAACATGCACAACTCATTCTTGAATCTGCATACGCTATCATTTACAATAGTATTATTCTAATTATTGTTTACTCTAGGAGGAAATTGATTGACTATTTTAGAAGATTTATTAAAAATACCAAGATTTTCTGATTTAAAGTTACTTACACATCCATTACATGCAAATACAATTGTCGAAAGTATTGAGATTTCTGAAACACCAGACGTTGCAAATTTTATTCCAAAACGGATTTTTTTGTTAACAACTGCGATGGTTTATAAAGATAATCAACAGGAGTTGATCAAATTGATCGATTCACTAAAAGAACAGGAGGCTGCCGGAATTGGAATCAAAGTAGGACGTTTTATTGAAACCATCGATCCTGAGGTTGTCGCTTATGCGAATAAAATCAAATTCCCCCTTGTTCAAGTCCCAAGTACTCAGCCGCTTGGTGCGTTACTTCATCAACTTTTAAATTATTTATGGGATACTAAAACAGAGCAATTAAGTTATGCATTAGATATTCAAAAACGTTTTTCTGATTTATTAATTAACGATGTGAGCATCGCTCGATTTATTGCTGATTTTGGCAAAATGATCAACACACCTGTAATTTTGTTGAGTCCTTATCGCAAGGTCATTGCACATTCGAAGCATTTTACCCAGACGTCTAAACCTGCCGAATATTATGTTGAGCAGTTGGTAAATAAATATAATGATTGGAATGAAGATAGCCATGCTTCTTTTATTATTAAAGATTTAAATCAGCAGCCACTTCAAATTGCAGGCTTTTCAGTAATAGTCAATACCTATTTCCCACACTATTTACTGATTTTAAATCCAGAACAAGTACCTTATCCTATGTCAGAATTTGCGGTTGAACAAGCTTGCCTGGTTTTATCTTTTATGCTCTATAAAAACCAAAAAATTCAAGAATCACTTGAATTTTTAAAAAGTGATTTTCTAGGTCAACTGATCGAGCATCAACAAACGCCGCATCAAGTTCAGCGTGATTGGCTAGATTTAGGCGCGAATTATGGATTAAAGAAAAGTACACAATATCAAGTTGTATATGCGGTCTGCAGCCAAACGACGTCCACTGCAACAAAAATAAAATACCAGCAAGAAGAAAGTGACGTTGCCTTTCAATGGCTTCAAGAAAGCTTGCCTTTAAGAATCAAGAATACCAGCATTTTCAAAGTTAAAAATACGAATCATTTAGCGATACTGATTCAAAGCAAAGTAAATGATCTAGATCAAATTTTAAGTGAGATTTCCACTGAGTTAGCAGAAAAACTCCCCATCAAGATTAGGTTTGCTCTAGGTAATCTATATGAAACAGCAGAACAAATCGCAAACTCATTCATTGAAGCGAAAACTGCCTATGAAGAGACACTGACTATGACGGAATCACCGTTGATTCATCGCTATCATCCTAAAGGAATGAAGAGCCTTTTTGAAAAAATGAGCTTGGAAGATATTCACTACTTCTGTGAAACCACACTAAAAGAACTCGCTTATCCTGTTGAAGATTCTTTTATTGAACTTAGAAAAACACTGCAATGCTATCTTAGTTTCCAATGTGAAATTTCAAAAACAGCAAAAGAAATGTATTTGCATAGAAACACGATCAAATACCGCATTGATCATTGCGCTAAATTATTGGGTAAAAACATTCAAGATCCTAATAATAGCCTGAATCTCCGTTTGGCTTTGGAACTTTCTGAACGCTCTAATCAGCATTAAAATGGTTTCGTTACAAAAAAACAGAAAAGCAGCCACATCTAAGCACTAAATCTCTTAGATATGGCTGCTTCTCTGATTATGCTTTCTAGTCATTTTCCAGTTATAGAGAGTGCAGCAAACTTACTCTTTCGTTTTGCCTCAAAATCTATTTTTCTTAACCTGTAACTCTAGTACCAGCTTTTCCTGATAAAGCTAAATCCGCTTCTTCTAAAGAACAAATGATCGCTGTTTTTCCTTGTTTGGCAAAGGCAATTGCCGCTTCCATTTTTGGTCCCATGCTGCCATCTGCGAAATGTCCCTCGTCCATATAACGCTGTGCTTGGTCGACAGAGATCGTTTCTAATTTCTCTTGATTTTCTTTACCATAATTGATATAGACATTGCTTACATCTGTTAGCATCATAAATACATCCGCATCGACTTGTTCGGCTAATTTTTTACCTGTACGATCCTTATCGATCACAGCTTCAATTCCTTTAAGTAAGCCATTTTGACAACGAACAACAGGAATCCCGCCACCACCACCAGCGATCACGATCGTATTTTGATTCACCAGTTTAACAATTGCATCTACTCCGTGAATTGCTTTAGGTTGTGGAGATGGAACCACACGGCGATAGCCTCGTCCCGCATCTTCCATCATGACCCAGCCTTTTTCTTTTTCCATTTTTTTGGCTTCCAATTCCGAATAGAATATTCCAATTGGTTTATTCGGCTGTTCAAATGCTTTATCTTCTGCCGAAACTTCTGTTTGCGTCAGCAATGTCACTACATTGCTTGTCAGCCCTTTTGTTTCCAATGAATTTTTCAAACTTTGTTCTAACATATAGCCGATAAATCCTTGTGATTCTGCATTACACACATCTAATGGAAATGGCGGTACTACATCTTTTGCTTCTTCGTTCTGTCTTAAAATATTGCCGACTTGCGGACCATTTCCATGTGTCAAAATGATTTGATAATCTAGTTCTTCTATCTTGGCAATTAATTCTGCACTCACTCTTACATTTTCTAGTTGAACCTCTAATGTTGCTTCTTGGTTAGGCTTTAAGATTGCATTGCCTCCCAATGCGATAACGACACGATTTGCCATAATTTTCCTCCCTTGATCTATTACGTCCCTTTACTTTTAAAACATGGGCACAACAAATAACGCTTACATATACCTCTTTTTGTTTTTCTGTGAAGAGCTTAGTAAGTGAATCATCTACTTCTATTTGATTTTCTTTAAGAAGTTAGTAATCTTTACGACTACTAACTTCTACAGCACTTTATTCCGTAAAACCTAACTTTTTAGCATAAGCCAAGACTGCTTTTTCAAAACAATCGATTGGCGGTGTCACTGTTCCTGCACCAATTTGACCTAAACCTGCTTTTTTATTGGCAATTCCTGTATTAATTACAGGTAAGATCCCAGTTTCTACAACTTTTCTAGCGTCTATGCCTAAACAGATTCCTTTGAAATCCCATGTAGGTACTGGGAAATTTGGATTGCTGTCGATACAGATTTCAGTCATTTCGTTACTTGTATTCAATGCATCATAAAACCCACCAGAACCAACAAAACGAGTAACAGCTGGTGCTGCGATCATTGCCATACCGCCAACTCCAAAAGTTTCTGTAATGGCACTATCCCCCATATCTGGCGCCGCATCTGCTTCACTGAATCCAGAAAAGTACAATCCTTGTGGTGTATTAACTGGACCTGTAAACCACTCATCACCCATACCTGCAATTCGAATACCAAATTCATGACCATTTCTACACATTGCCGTCACAATTGTACCTGCTTGAATTTGTCTCGCACCATCCATTACTGCTTTTGCGGATGCCATCATAACATTCAAGAAGAACTGATCCGTATCAGCTAAAAATTGCACAACCTCTTCACGTTTTGTTTGGTCGATGTCAGTTAAACCAACAATGATCGGTGCCATTTCTTTTAGAAACGCTAATGAAGCAGCTATATTTCTCTGATGGAATTCATCCCCCATCGCGATCGCTTTTGCTACTAAAACATTGATGTTTAATCCATCTTCCTTCGTTTTTAAAGCAGCACTCAACACAGGTGCTAATGTATCTCTCATCCATCTTAAACGTGTAATCACTTCAGCTGAATAAGCGCCAAAACGTAATACTGCACCAATCCCTTCATTCATAGTACAAAATGCACGGTTACCATCTGTTTTATTTTCAACGACTAATACAGCCATATTTGCTGAGGTGATGCCTCCCATTGGTCCCACTGCATTCACGTGATGGCACGGGATCAACGTTACTTCACCAGATTCTAACATTTCTCTTGCTTCTTCTTCGGTCTCACACCACTCTTCAAAAAGTGCAGCACCGACACAAGCACCTTGAATTGGATCAACCATTTTATCATATGTGATCGGTGGTCCTGCATGTAGGAGAACCTTTCCTTCATTTAGTTCTTTAATAACTGTTTTTGCTGGAACTACATCTAATAAAAATGGAGAACCTGCAACGATCTTCGCTGCTACTGCCTGATTGGCTTCATCAATTGTTTTGTATACCATTGTTTGTTACCCTCCGTTAAAAGCTGAACAGGCTGCTTCACCTCAATGAAAAAATAAGATAGTGCCGTTCTTTTACACCTATTCTCTATATCAATGAGAAGCTAGCCTGCAAAGCTGGATAATTTTAATGCTAAATGAATGTATTCACAGTCACTTAAAAAAATGGAAAAATTAGAACGAAAACTCTTTTACAGCCACTTATCCTTTTCCAAGATATTCGCTCAATAAGTCTGATTTTTTCATTTACTTAACGCTACTTTGTTCAAAAATTGCAAGGCTTTTTGCAAAGTGATATTGCCGCCTGCAACTGGCTGCCAGTCATACTGAACAACTTTGCCGCCATGATTCGTAATGGCTTCTGAAAAGCTGCGCAACCCAACATTGATGAAGCTTTGAGTTGTTAATAAGGCTAACATTGCTTCTGAAGGGACAATGGACACAGGTGTAATCGACTTCTGTGCTTTAAGCGGCTTATCTTCCTGTTTCAAAGGATGATCCAAGATGGCTAAGGCCATCCGAACAGCTTGTGCATTACTGTCACATAGAATTGTACCCGCCTCTTTCATGATTGCTTCTTGTTCATGAATAGCTTGAGGATCTTCATCTGTCCCAACAATCGTACCAATCACAAATACTTCTCTACCTTCAGCCTTGGCGTTAGCTTTAACCTCTTTGATAGTCGGTGCTAGTTCTTGTGCCATATTGGCATGAGAGCCGTAACCTAATACAATATCCACTAAAATGATTGCCGTTTCTGGATCTTTTCCAACCGCTTCCAACATTTCTTTGCGCTTCGTAGGATCGATCATAGGATGTGGCTTGCCCTGCGTATATACATCATCGCCTAAATCAATGATTTCGTGACCTTTATTTTTTAGAATAAAGCCTTCTGGAGCATGTTCATCATCAACTAGATCCAGTCCTTCTTTGATTAGCATGGCGGCTTCATAAGCAAGTGTTCCACCTGAGTATAATCCCTTAACATATTTTTGTTCTGATTTGAAAGAATGTGCCGGCACACTCAATGTTTCTTTTTCTACTTTGATTTCCTTTTTATTCAATAATTGAACCGCAATTTGCGCCGCTTCTTCAAGCGTATAGGCACGATAAAGATTTTCCTCATGCGCTTCTGGCTTTTCTCCTAGAAAAATTGTCACAGCAGGCTTAGAAATACTACTTAAAAGATTCAATACATCATCACGAACTTCTGGTGCAGGTGGTTTAGAAATCACAACGACCACTTCCGTATTTGGGTCTTTTTCTAAAGTCATAATGCTGTCTTTAAGGGTGATGCCTCCGATTTCAGCTTTTAAATCACGACCTCCTGTACCAATAGCGTTGGTCACTCCGCCGCCTAATTTATGAATGATCGTTGTCACTTCTTGGATACCAGTTCCTGATGCGCCTACTACACCAATCTTTCCTTTACGAACGGCATTAGTGAAAGCAACAGGAATACCATTGATAATTCCAGTACCGCAGTCAGGACCCATTAACAACAGACCCGCATCATGCGCTTTTTCTTTTAGACGTTTTTCATCTTCGATCGCCACATTATCACTAAAACAGAAAACATGTTTTCCTTCGTCTAATGCTTTTTCGATTTCCAGTGCCGCATGCGTTCCCGGAATAGAAAATACAACTACTCCAGCATCTTTTCCCAGCTCAAAAGCTTTATCCCAAGTTTTTACAACTTCTTCACCAGCAGTGTCTCCGCCGCCTTTTGTTTGCTCTTCTAAAAACACATCGATCTCAGATAAAACTTGATCGATCAATGAATCGTCTTCGATATCAAGAACGATCACCATATCATTCGATGAAGCCTTTTCTAATTCGTCAGTATATAAACCACCTGTTTTGAAAATATCTTTATTCGCTGGAGTCCCCATCATTACAGAGACATTGTGAACACCATCAATCGTATTCAATTTATTCGTCAGCAACATCAATACGATGGAATCTTGATAACTGTTCGACTTGATTATTGTATGCAGCATTGAAATTCCTCCATTTGTTTAAAAGTGTAGCGGATTTGTCCAGCTCTGTGAAATGAAGGGAAACAACGATTGAACTGCTTTTATCATGATCTGACTTCCCCATTTTGCCAATGTTTTTCACTCTTTGACACTTACCTTTTAAAAATTGAAAAGATTGGAACAGAGCGTGGTACTTTTCCACATAGTTAGTGCATTTATTTTGCAAAAAAATTATTCTGCGAATTTGTTTTTGTGATCATAGCGATCATAGTGAACATCCTCACTGATCAGATACTCATAGATGTCATCAACAATTTCAATGCCATTTTCCTCATAATTTTTTTCGCGTGCTCGTCCACGTTCCCCTGGATAGTTTACTTCTGTAAATCCAGGACTTGGGCTGATCTCTTTGATTTCATCCAACATTGTTGAAATGTTCTTTTTAAATGTATCAATACCGATAAAGAATTCTGGATTGATCACAATATGAAGTTGGCCTAATTCTCGCCCTTTTGACAAATCATGATACATAGAAGAAACATGCTTACCAAAAGGTACACCTAATAAAATACCTGAGAGCACATCGACCATCATCATCAACCCATATCCTTTGGCTCCAGCAATCGGTAACAATGCATTAACTGCTGTAGAATCTGTTGTTGGATTGCCTTTTTCATCAACCGCCCATGAATCCGGGATCGCTTCTTTTTTTGAGCGAGCATGCAAAATCTTTCCCCAGGCTTGAACCGTTGTCGCCATATCAAACGTGATGATTCGTTCATCATTGCTTGGCGCTGCAAAAGCAATTGGGTTGGTTCCGAAATAGGGTTCACTCCCACCAAATGGAACAACCATAGGATCTGATTGACACACTGATATAGCGACCATCTCTTGCTCTGCTGCACGTTCCACATAATAGGCTAACGCTCCACTATGAGAAATGTTACGAACACCAACAACAGCAACACCATTTTTTCTAGCCATTTCAATAGCATGATCCATCGCTAATTTTGCTGCAACAAAACCAGAACCGTTATCACCTTCAAACATTCCGCAACTTGGTGCTGTCTGCTCAAAAGCAAACGTTGGCTCATTGGTTATGCCGCCTTTGGAGATCCTTTCAGAATAATATTCTACACGCATAGCTCCATGCGAGTGAATCCCTCTAGCATCGGCAAACGTCAATACATCGCTCACAATTGCAGCGTGTTCCTCTGATAAACCAGCTTTTGCAATTTTATTTTGAATCAATTGATGCAGCTTTTCCTTTGTAACTCTCATAAGTGAATCCCTCCTTTTAAATGATCAACACTTTCTTGCGAAAGTCTTGTACTGTTCAACATCAATTAACAAACCAAACGGAAGCAACGTTCCTTTCAGTCACCTTGTACCAATCAATAGCAACTCATCACTTCGTTGTATTTCTTGGCATATTTCTCAGCAAAAGCGGAACAAATCGCTTAATCCTTTAGAAAATTAGGAAATTGATTTTGTGATGCTTTTTGTCACACAGGCAGTTTGTCTATTTTCCTAAGGATTGATTTGCATAACTAAACATTAAAACTTATTAACTGTTCATTGATTTTATTTCTTTTCACCAAATGCATTCGTGTTTTCATAGCGATTGTAATGTAATGTATCACTCTTCAAATACTCATAAATATCCTTCACAATATCAATGCCTTCTGTCATTGATTTTTCGTAATTGATTTGATTGATTTCACCTGGATAGTAGACCTGATCGAAGCCGTCTGCCGCAGGAATTTCATGAAGTTCTTCCACCATTTCATTAACAGAAGCCTTAAACATTTCCAAATCTGTGAAACATCTTGGATCGATCAGAATATACATTTGACCGACATCGCGGCCTTTCGTTATATCGTCATACATAGAAGAAACATGTTTGCCAAATGGCAAGCCTAACAGCATACCAGATAAAATATCGACCATCATCATAAGTCCGTAGCCTTTAGGTCCTGCTATTGGCAATAAACCATTTACTTTATGAGGATTTGTCGTAGGTTTTCCCTCTTTATCGACAGCCCATGTATCAGGAATATCTTTATTTTTTGAACGAGCATCCAACACCTTGCCCCACGCCTGCACCGTTGTCGCCATATCAAAAACAACTGGCTCATGATCTTTTCTTGGCGCTGCAAAAGCAATTGGATTTGTTCCAAAATAATTTTCTTTGCCGCCAAATGGTACAACCATTGGATCTGACTGACACATAGCAATCGCAACTAAATCGTGTTGAGCGGCTTTTTTCACATAATAAGAAAGCGCACCACTATGACTGATCTTAGAAATACCAACGACGGCAACGCCAGATTTTTTCGCCATATCGATTGCATATTTAAGTCCAATATCAGCTACGTATTGTCCAGCACCATTTTTCCCATGAACGATTCCTGAACTTGGCCCAGTTTCCTCAAATTCAATTTTAGGCTCAAGGGTTACACCGCCTTTGTCGATCTGTTCTGCGTAATATTCCACTCTGACTGCTCCATGGGAATGGATACCGCATGCATCTGCAAATACCAAATGTGTCGCCACTTCATTTGCATGTTCTGATTTCAGACCAGCTTTTTTTAATTTATTTTCAATCAATTCATGCAATTCTTCTGGTTTCACTACAACAGTTTCATTCATTCTTAAACTTCCTCTTCACTAAATTAAATTTCCGGATCACGGTTACAATCTTTTGAATAGACATACATCAAGGGTTCATCACGGCCAACTGCATAGGCTGCTTGCTGTACATACGAACTCATAAAGATATAATCCCCTTTTTCAACCGGCATCCATTCGTTATCCAAATTGTACATGCCTTGTCCTGATAGTAGATACGCACCATGCTCTTGGTAATGGGTTTCAATGTAGCCATGACTAGCTCCAGGCTCAAAAGAAAGGATATGGAAATTCATATCGAAACCTAAATCTTTTGGCAAGAAATCCCACAAGAGGACATCCTTCATCCCTTCATATTCGATCGGTTCGATATCATTAACGTTTCCGACAACTTTATGTGCTTCATATCCCTCTAAAGGCTGATAGCGTTTTTTATACAAGAAAATTTCTGTGTCTTTATCTTGTCCATTTTCTAAATACATCAACGTACTAGCTGGTAAATACACATATCCACCTTTCGTTACTTCATGCGTTTCTGTGCCGTCACTGACTTTTAACACACCGTCTATGACATAAACGATCGTTTCAATTCCTTCACCGCCAAAACCACGTTTGTTATTGCCATCTTTGTGTAATGTAATGATGTAATCAACAAAATTTGCGCCTAATTGCTTTGAACCTAAGATTGAACAATCACAGTTTTCAAAACCTGGAATCACATTATTCACTAATCCGTCATGCGGGATCAAAGCATAATTATTTTTTTTGATCACAGCTCTTGATGACAACAAACCATCAAGATAACCTGTTTGATTATTTTTATACCCCATTTTATATTTGCCTTCTTTCTTATTTATATGCTAATTCGTACAACGTACTTGCTAAAACTTTTACGCCATTGACTAAATCATCGATATCAGTCGCTTCAGCTGGATTATGACTGATTCCGTCGATGCTTGGTACAAAAATCATAGCTGTCGGGAAATTCGGCGCAATGATCTGAGAATCATGGCCTGCACCACTATGCATGATTTTGTAGTTCATTTGTTCTTCTTTTGCTGCTTTTTCGATCGCTGTAACGATTGTTTCATCCATTGGAACTGGTGCTTCATCCATCCATAGATCAATATCAATTTCTAGTTCGTGCTCAGCAGCAATCTTTCTCATCAACGCTTCGATCTCTTTGGTAAAAGCGTGAAGTTCCTTGCTATCTGTGTGTCGACAATCCATCGTAAATAATACTTCTCCCGGAACAACATTGACTGTATTTGGTTTCGGCTCCACTTTACCAAATGTCAATACTAGCGGATCGCCTACTTCAAGAGCACGATCAATCGCTTGTGAACAAATTTTAGCAAATCCATAGACAGCATCTTTACGATAACCCATCGGTGTTGTTCCAGCGTGATTGGCTTCACCTTTCAACACGATCGTATATCTTCTTTGTCCAGCAATATTGTTTACCACACCAATTTGAAGCTTTTCTTTTTCTAAAACTGTTCCTTGTTCGATATGGATTTCAACAAAGGCTTTAATATCCTTTCGCACCGGTTGACTTTCATCGCGGAAGTCAAATCCATGACGACGCATTTCTTCGACGAATTTCAACCCATTGAAGTCAGCTATATCAATCACATCTTCTTTTTTCGCTTCACCAACGAAGTTTTTACTCCCCCAGAAAACGGTTGGGAAACGGCTGCCTTCTTCTTCCGCCATTGAAATAATTTCCAATGAACGTTTTGGCTTACCATGTGTTTCCAATAAATATTGAATCGCGACGTATGCGGCAATCACTCCGAATTGACCGTCTAGATTTCCACCATTTACAACTGTATCTATATGTGAACCTGATAAAATCGTTTCATCCGGAAAATCCGTTCCTTCGATTCTGCCAAAGAGGTTCCCGATCTCATCAAATGAAGCGGTCAGCCCAATAGCTTCTAATTTTTCTTTTACAGATTTTTGTGCTTCTAACCAAGAATCAGAATATAATAGGCGAGTCATTCCGCCGGTTGGATCATTGCCGATACTAGACAAGTAATCGATATTTTCTTGTAATACTTTATTTAAATCCATTTGATACATCTCCCTCTTTTGTTATCATATCCATTGTAAGCGGTTCCTGATTTTCACACACTATCCAACCTTCACAAATTAACTCTTATCTTTGTGCGCATTAAACATAAATATTGGGTTTACTTGGGTTAAAATAGAAATAAGTTCGTGAAACTATTTAAAGTTACGGAGGAATTCTCATGCTAAAACAAGAATTTTGCTATGGTCAATTAGACGATCTATTGTTATCTATGACCTTTTATTCTGATGAACGCACAACTGAAAGTAAAGCTACACTGCTCTATTTCCATGGTGGTGGTCTGGTTTATGGTGAACGAGATGATCTACCTAATTCTTATTGTGAACTACTTGTAGAAAATGGCTACAATCTATTGACTGTCGATTACCCGTTAGCACCAGAATGTAAACTTGCTGAGATCGACTCTTATCTTCAAAAAGCGATCGATTGGTTTTTGGCTAATCATCAAACTACATTGGGATTATCTAACGCTGATTATTTTTTATTCGGGCGATCTGCTGGCGGCTATTTGGCTTACTTACTCTCTTCAAAATACCAAAAAACCGAACAAAAAGGAATGATCAGCTTCTATGGGTACTACGATTTGACTGATCCTCGTTTTAGCCAGCCTAGTAGTTATTATAACCAGTTTGCTAAAGTAGCACCACTAGCAGCACAAGCGTTGATCTCTCCTAAACCCAAAGCAACCATATCGATCAACGAACGTTTTTCTCTTTACTTATCAGGTAGACAATTTGGGAATTGGTTAAATTATTTAGTGAAAACTCCTAGTGAAAAAAATACTTTTAGCTTATCCGAAACAGATTTAGCAAGCTTACCACCGGCTTTCTTAACTCATAGCTCTGATGATCATGATGTACCTGTTGAATTTTCTAGAAAAGCAGCTACTCTTATCCCAGCAGTGACTTATGAAGAAATCTCAGATTTGCCACATGATTTCGATCGTGACCTAAACAACGGAGAAGGGCTGCGTATTTATCGACTATTGATTGGTTGGTTAGATCAAATTACTTCAAAATGATGATTTTCAGCAAAAAAAAAAGGCATTCCTCATGAAAAGGAATGCCTTTTTTACTTGAATTATTTTTCTGTTGCAGTTTCAGTAATAACTTCTACAGCTTTCTTCATGCGAATATCATGTTTCAACATGTCTTCAGTTAAGACTTTTTTCACTTGATCGATCGGCATGTTGTATTGTTCTGATAATTCTTTGATTTCGTTTTCGATTTCTTCTTCAGAAATTTCGATATTTTCAGCAGCTGCGATCGCTTCGATCACAAGGTTTGTTTTCGTACGAACTTCTGCTTCTGCTTCAAATTGTTTGTGCAAGTCAGCTTCAGTTGTTCCAGTTAATTGGTAGTACATATCTGGAGCGATCCCTTGACGTTGCATGTTGTTTAAGAATTCATCCATTGAACGGTGAACTTCATCATGTACCATTACATGTGGAAGATCAACGATTTCTGCATTATCAACAGCTTGACGAATAGCAGCTTCGTCTTTTGCTTCTGTTGCAGCAGCTTCTTTAGATTCTGTTAATTCTTTGCGGTATTTTTCTTTTAATTCGTCTAATGATTCAACTGAATCGTCAACGTCTTTTGCAAATTCATCATCTAATTCTGGTAATTCTTTTGCTTTCACTTCGTGAACTTTCACTTGGAAAACAGCTTCTTGACCAGCTAAGTCTTCTGCTTGGTAATCTTCTGGGAAAGTAACATTTACTTCAACTTCTTCGCCAGCTTTTTTGCCAACTAATTGTTCTTCAAAACCTGGAATGAATGAGTTAGAACCTAGTTCTAGAGAATAGTTTTCACCTTTGCCGCCTTCAAAAGCAACGCCGTCTTTAAAGCCTTCAAAGTCGATAACAACTGTGTCGCCTTCAACTGCTGCTTCATCTTCTTTGATCACTAATTCTGCTTGTGATTCTAATTCACGTTGGATGCGTGCATCAACGTCTTCGTCTGTTACTTCGCGGTCTTGTTTTTCAACTGTTAAGTTTTTGTATTCGCCTAATTTTACTTCAGGTTTTACAGTGACTTCTGCAGTTACAACCCAATCTTCGCCTTTGTTCATGCTTTCAACGTCGATTTTTGGTTGAGATACTGGATCGATTCCAGCTTCTTTGACAGCTGCTTCGTAAACTTCTGGTAATACAGCGTTCAACGCATCTTCATACAAAGCTTCTTCACCATACATACGGTTGAATACTTGACGTGATACTTTTCCTTTACGGAATCCTGGAACGTTAAGATTTTTTTTGACTTTATCAAATGCTTGTTTCAAGCCTTTTTCAATTAGAGTTTGATCAACTGAAAAAGTTAACACACCATCGTTGGTGCCTTTTTTTTCCCATTTCGCAGACATTTGTTTCCCTCCGAATAACTTAATTTTATACATGAATTGATGTTATGCATACCTTTAAATAGTACACTATAGCTGGTTAATTGTAAACATTTTAGGTGAGAAGAAGCGAAAATATCCCAAGATTTTTTTATTCTTTCGCATTCTGGTTTATTTTTTTTACTTCTAAACAAATATCAAGGCAATAACAATGTTAAAAAACAACTGTAAAGCTTCTATTTTTTAAAATGTTTCTTGAGCTAATCTCTCAACTGATTCTATTGTCAAAAGTGAATCCAAACTTAATAAACCAATTCCAATAACCATTCTTTTATTTGCATTCATAACATATTACAATTTACTCTGTAGGTAATTTATTTATCTGCGGAACGTGAGCATATAAGCTTATCTATCCGACACACTATAATTTGTATGAGCAGCTACCTTCATCTCTAAAAAACTAAAATCAATACAGCCTTAGACTTAATATAGTACATTATCGTTTACAAATTACAAATACATCAGGATATTCAATTAATTTCACCCACTTAGAAATTGTTCTTCAAAGATAAAAAAACCAGTCTCACCAACCAAAGTAACTCCAGCTTCGCACTGAAATGCATGAAAGACTCTTCTTTAGCTTGTAGTTAATAAATTCCCTTTTCCCCAATTTTAATCAGCTTTTAGCTTTCAGATACACCATTTTTCAAAATATCTTTGCTCTACTTCTGTTACTCTTCCTAGAGGAACTCCAATTCCACGCCCACGATCATCAAAGATGAAAAAATAGTTTTTTTCAATTGCAATTGCTCGTGCACGACCTCGATGAAAGAGTAAATTCTCTTCATTTGTCCATACACAGATACTAGAAGCATCTCCTTGTAGCCTGCAGTTATTCATTCCTTGAGGATCTCCATTAAATTGATAGTTGATGACATGTTTTTTTATTTTAGTCTCTAATCTTTTCCACGTCCACTGATCACCAGATTTTCGATAGAATAAAATAATCGCAACAATAACAAATGGAAATAACAATATTCCAAAATCTGGTGCTAGATAGACACACAGAACCATTACCACTACAGCCACTAAGTACAAACTCATCAATGTACTCTTTTTTAATACCTTATAGCTATCGTTCAAGTCATGATAATAGCTATATTCTTCTACTGCTAAATAATCTTCCAACAACAAATTGTACTCCAACTCGATTTTTTCCATTCCAAACTCCTTATATTTATGACTTTTACCATTCATTATGTCATTTTTTACTACCTAAAACAACTGAACATTAAGATTCACAAAGAGTTTAGACTGTTATTTAAATCTATGCGTTAACTTTAAGCAAAAAAGCAATAGCAACGTCTACTTACGCTGATTCCATAATACTCATTAAATTGTCGAATCCTACCTATTTCCTTCATACCGCCCCTCATAATACTTCTCCAAGCGCTGTTGTCCCCAACCAATTGCGATACACAACAACCAATACATCACAGCCACTAAAACATACATCGACATATAATCAAACGTTCTTCCGCCGACAATTTTAGCTTTTTGAAAAATATCTGGAATCGTGATCATTGCTGCCAGTGAAGTGCCTTTTAATAAATCCATTGCCACATTTCCTAAAGCTGGTATCGAAATTCGAAACGCCTGGGGCAAAATAATTTTCCGCATCACTCTTCCAAAAGGTAATCCCAATGCATACGCCGCATCCCATTGTCCCGCATCCACTCCAGCAATTGATCCTCGATAAATTTCAGCTATAAACGCACTACTCGTCAAACTAAAACAAATACACGCTGCGGTCAGCGCACTTAACTGATACGGCAAGCCAAAGTACAACAGAAAAAGCAGTACCAGCCCTGGCACACCTCGCAAAAAAGAAATATAAAACCGGACAAGTCCTTTTAATAGTTTAGAAGGCAGCATACCCAACATCGTCAATAAAATTCCTAAAATGTTCCCGATAAAAAAAGTCACAATACTAATTCCCAAAGTATAAGGCAAACCTGTCAATAAAAACGGAATAGATTCAATCATTAACCGAACATCAAACACAGGAATATACATCTATTCTGCTGAAACACTTTCTTCAATTTTTTCCTTCGGTTCTACTGACACATCTGTTTGGAAATACGTTTCGGAAATTTTCTTCAAGGTACCGTCTTTTGACATTTCTTTTAAGGTAGCATTGATTTTTTCATTGAGTGATGTGCTTTCTTTTTTCATTAAAAAGCCCGTTGAGTTGACATTGAAATATACATCTTCTAAGATTTTAACAGGAATATCCGGTAGAGCATTTACAGACATTTTTTGTAAATAATAATCATTTAAAATCACATCTGTTCGACCATTGGCGACATCCGTTAGATATTGATCATTGGTCGCATTATCGTAGGTCACTAATGTTGCTCCATATTTCTCTGCGATTTTCATGTAGTTCGTATTTGGTTCTCCAGCCGCTTTTTTGCCTTTTAAATCTTCAAGAGAAGCAATTCCCGAATCATCACTTTTACGGACAATCATACTATCAAACGAATACTTGATCGGTGAGGATAAAAGGAACTTCTTCTTTCTTTCACCTGTTAGACTAAAATCATTTGCTGCTAAATCTGACTCGCCTTTTGCTACTGACGTGATTTGTCCATCTACGTTATATTCTTTAAATTCAACCTTAAGATCCAAACGTTTGGCAACCTCTTTGATTACATCAATGTCATAACCAGTCAATTCATTTTGATCATTATAGTAAGAAGAGGGAAACAGCGTTCCAGATGTAGCAACAGTTAATGTCTTTGCTTTTTCGACATTTTCCCAGCTTCGGTCTTTTCCTGAAGTCTTTTCATTTGAACCACCACACGCCGCTAAAACAAACAGCAATACAATAACACTAAAACTAGCAATGATTTTCTTCATATATTCCTCCTAAGGTTCTCTATAAAATTTAGGTAATAAGAATTTTTGTTCCTTTTCAAAAAGCTCTCCCACTTGAAAAAGCAAGTCCTCTCTTCCTTTAGAAGCCATAAACTGAACGCCTAATGGCAAGCCGGATTCAGCCACATGTGTCGGTAAACTGATCGCAGGCTGACCGGTCAAATTAGCTAGCTGAGTGAACGGCGTAATCGTCAAGCTTTTTTCAAACATGTCATAAATCAATTCCTGCAACTGTTTCTGAGAGAGTGTTTCTGCTTGCGCTAACTCCTTACGAATTTGTTCACTTTGCAATTCTGCATCAATTTTTGGTGCTGTGTCAGCAGCTGTCGGCGTTAAAAATAAATCATATTCCTCAAATAATTGCTCCATCTTATATGCCGCTTGATCCCACAATTGTAAAGATCGTGTATACTGACTTGCAGATAGCTGTATGCCATATTGATAAATTCCCCAAGTCATTAATTCCATATCTGCTTTACTAAGTGGTCGCTGCAATGATTCTTGAATCCCTTCAAACATGGCGGCTGTTTCTGCTCCATTCATCAAATAATAGCTGTCGATCAATTGACGGCCATTGACTGGATAGGAAACCTCAGTCACTTGATGTCCTTGTTTTTCTAAAAAATCAACGGCATTATGAACCGCTTTTACAGCTTCTGAAGAAACAGGAGTTCCTACCGGAGATTCAGTTAAAAAAGCGATCTTCAAGCTTTTTTTCTCTGTTGCCGCTTGATGGGACCATTCTGCCTTTGGCACTTGATACGGCGCTGCTTTTTCCGTTCCTCGTAAATGATAAAACAGTGTTTCCGTATCTCTCATCGAAACCGTCAAGGCAAAATCAATCGAAGCACCTTGCCAGCCCCGCCAACCATTTGGTCCTACTGGCATACTGCCACGTGTTGGTTTTAAACCAATCAAGCCGCTAAACGAAGCTGGAATCCGAATCGAACCACCACCATCACTTGCCCCAGCAATCGGAAACAAACCACTAGCGACAGCCGCGGCTGCTCCACCGCTAGAGCCCCCAGGTGAATAGTCTAAGTTCCAAGGATTTTTTGCAGGTCCATAAATCAGCGGATCAGAAATATTCTTAAACCCAAATTCAGGTGCATTGGTTTTTCCCAATGGAATAAATCCTAAACGCTCCAACCCTTGAACAAAATGATCCGTTGATGTCGCTCGTTGTTCTTTGAATAGGCGTGAACCTGATGAAGCCTTCATGCCTTTTTTATCCTGTCCCAACATTTTCAATGGAATTGGTAAGCCAAAAAACGGGCCGTTTTGCGTATCATTTGCTTTATATTGCTTTTTTGCTGCCTCTGCATCCCAGTCAACGAATGCATTTAATTCGGGATTTCGTTTGTTTAATTGCTGCTCTCGATCATCAATCCATTCAGTGACACTCAGCTTTTTGTCGCGAAATTGTGTTGCATAGTACAAGCCGTCCTTCATGATTCTTTCCTCCTTCTCTTCCGACGATTTTATTATACAGGCTGCTGTTGTTTTTTTATGTTGATTTGCTTAAAAAGACAGATTTAAATCAATTGACCTTCCTTTTGAGATGGTTTGCTTGTTTCATTTAGTTCATCCAAATAAGCAATAAACAAGCTACCAAGCCAAGAGCTACAACGGCAAAATTAATCAGCTGTTGCTTCGTTCCACCAATATAATCAGGTGTCTCGTGTTTATAGCTTGGATTGACCGATTTAATACTATAATCTAATGTACTGCTGAAAAAAACATCTGACGGAATCATAAAAATCAGCATGATCCCATAGATGATCGCCGTAATCGTAAAAATGGAGAGCTTGATCCATAGACTTGCTACTGCTCCTATTATTAAAGGAATAAGAATATAAAGTAAGCAAATAAGTAACTGTCTTTTTAATCGTTTATTTTTCATATCTGAACATCTCCTAATTTTATATAAATATTTTTAAGTGTATTAAAAAGAGTTCAGGCCTTGTTTCCTAAACTCTTTTTTGATTTATTTAAACAATCGTTTATTGAAAATCCACTTCATTTTTCTTTACGGTGTCATTAGAAAATTCGTAGTAGCACGGTTTATTATCATAGAATATTTCTTCAATAAAAGTAATTTTTTCTTCTGGTAAATCTGAAATGATCGCTGGTGGTACAAAGTATTCATTTGTGGGTTTAAATCGATAGAATAAGCTTGTCCCACACTTATGACAAAAGCCACGTTCACCAACCTCAGAAGAATTTAAAATCGACAGTCCATCTGTTTTAGTAAAATGAACATTTCCACCAGCTTCTAAACTTGCAAAGCCAGTAGACCCAGTTAATTTTCTGCACATTGAACAATGACAAACCGTTAAGCCAAAATTTTCTAAGTCCAATTCAAATTGCACTGATTCACAAAAACAAGCACCTTTATAATGAGTCATTTTCTCACGCTCCTTGTAGATAAGTCTAGGTGAAGTCCTTTGACATGTCTAGCGAACAGAAAATTAAATTTATTTGAACATATTGTCGATTCCCACTATCTTTTGTCATTCTTCATACACCATAAGACCATATCTTCTATGTATCAGTTCTGCTAATTGTCTTATTTGCTTTTTTGTATAAGGACGAACATTCCAAGCTACAATGGTTTGATCTTTAAAATGAAAGTGAATTTCTTGGGAAATATACGTCCCTTTCGCTCCATGGATTGTCGGCTCTTGAATTGTTGAGCCTAACTCTTTCGGCAAACAGAATTTCATTAATTTTTTCATATCCAATTTATCAATTTTTCTATCGAAGACATTTAAATTATTTCTTGCATAATAACGACTTATGATAAGCGTATCATTTTTCGCTGTATAGTACGTATTAAGATAACGCCATGGCATAAATATGCATAATATAAGATAAATGGGATTTTGTGGTCTGATTTTTTTCATTATTTTTCCTTTTCCACTGAAAAAAGTAAGACAATAATCAGTTTTTCCTGATTATTGTCTCACTTTTTTTCGTCTTAATTTTTATCGTTTTAGCTGTTTGTTTCAATCTGCTTATGCATCAATTGCTTAATCTTATCAGTTCCGTTCCTGCTTTATCCCATAAATCATTCATCATATCATAATACTCATCATCCATCACAACATCCACGAGCATTTTCGTTTGATCACCCATAGGCTTAAATAGGTAGTGCTCGAGCATTTCTGCAAATTCAGGAACTTCCACATATTTACCATCTGTAACTTCTCCTAAGAATGCGAATTTGATTTCTTTTTCTGGTTCAAAAACGACCACTTTAGAAACCAAACCATTCCCTATCTCATCAACAAATGAAATCGTTTCGTTCAATTTCATCTCACCAGTATAGGTTGATCCTGTTTGAAAAGCAGCCGCCCATATTTCATATTTGCTACGATCAACGACAAGCTGCCAAGCCTTTGCGGGAGTACAATTAAGTAAGAATTCTTTTTTGATATGTTTCATTGTAAATCCTCCTTTTACATCTTTTGGTGGAGATTTTTTAGTATATTTTTTCTGTATATAGTATATCATGTAAGCGGACTCAATACAGTCATACACGTACTGCTGATTGATAAATTGCTACATTTTATAATGTTACTTAAAATAAATTAAGAATAGTCGTTTTTAGCCTTCAAGTTAGTTTGAAGCTATCATCGATTAATCCAGCAATTTGACCAAGACTCTCCACAGCAGAAAGATCTATTGTGATCCAATGCTCTTTATTCATATGATACGCTTGGTAGTATCCATTTTTATTTCTTACTATCTCATTTAATTCTGGATTTATTTTTAAATTAATGACATCAATTTTTATCTCTTCATCTCCATAAAGTTTATTTCTAGGAATCGTCATTATAAGTCCAAACCATTTTTTCTTTCGCTTATGCCGAAAGACACAATAGTTAGGGAACTTTTCAAAAATAAATTCTGGATAAATCGTGTACTTTTCAACTATATAATCAATGATATTTTCACGTTCAATCATGTCTTTGATTTTCCTTTCATCAAGCTGAGCCTTCTTATTAAAAAAATGACTGCTTTCTGATTTTTTACTTTTACATTCTAGCTTCATTTGCAAAAGAACTCTATTGTTTGATCTTTTTGAGACCCTTTCTATGGATATGGAAAAAAAAATTGTTGTATGCTATAATACAAGTGATAAGAGAGATATGCGCTAACATACCTCTCCTATGTAGAGCCGTTTAAGACGGTAGCGAAGTTTTTATATGATTATGAAATAACCGAACTGGCTAAAGTTGACGGTTATTTCTTTTTGTCGTTTTTAAGCAATTCTACAACTAAACGAATTAAAGCAATGGTAAACATACCAAAGCTTAGTATCAGTTTAATTGTATCCAATGCTGACAAAAGGCTTCTCCTTCCATAGATTTTAGTACTCACTTTCATAAGCACCACCACCTTTCAGAAGTCGCCACCGTCATAACTTCTCTACGATGATAAGTATATCATACTAATTAGACTTTTTAAACGAAGGATTTCACTTTTATATGACTACCATTCGATAGTAAAAATAGTCTTTGGAAAAAAAATTTTGTTATTTTTCCTTATATATAAGAGGTTGATTTTAACCTGTTATTTAATTTTATTTTTTACAAAAGTGACTAGATTTCTCCCCTACTTTTTGTATATACTGAGGAAGTAGAATAGAAAAGATTGCTCATTATTAGCTTTGTAAAAAAACTGTGATAAGCAAAAAAAACAGTTCATGTGGAAATGGACTGTTGACATCAAAATATAAAATTGAATTGGCACTTCACTGTCCGGCAGCAACCAGACAGATGAAGCCTTGTAACGACAGCGGAAACTGCCCTGACAAGTTGCCAATAGTGCTAGCAGCAGATACTAGCTTTTTTCAGTGCACTCAAGGTTTGTCTATTTTTCTATAGACTTCTTGCTTTTAGTGTACGAAAAAAGTGATAGCTGTTTCTTTGGGACTATTGCAAACGATATTGGGTGAGTTTACCTGATATCGTTTTTTCTATTCTACAATTTAGTGAAAGGAGGTATTTTTCAAGTCTCAATTTAAAACAACATTAAGGTAACAACGTTCACCTTGTACTTTGCAGCATCTGCTCTGTCTTCATCAGTCGCAGTGGTGTAAAATAAAAAGGCACTTCATCATCTGACAGCAATCAAATGATGAAGCCTTGAATAGACAGCGGAAACTATCTATACAAGTTGCCAATTACTAGCACTTTCGCACTAGTTCTTTTATTGTACCTAATTTTTCTGTTATTTTCTAGCACATTTAGAAAGTTTTAGTTTAAGGAAGGTTTTTTATTTAGTTCTTGCGTTTTTTCTAGGAATTGATGGCGGTATTGGTAGTCCACAAACTCCAATAGCGTTTTTTTGTTTTATGTTGAGCAGACGGTGATATGAATACAGCGAGGCTTGGAGGGATAAGATGAAAGTCATTTGTGTCACTGGGTTTTAATTAGAAGTTGCCTTGGTCAATGTGTATAAACAGTACTGAAGAATGAAACGTTGAATGATGTTGTTCAGCGTTTCGTGTTACTGGTTTTAGCGTATTTTTAAAATAGGAGGAAATGGGTTATGAAAAATGAAGGTCAGAGTTTAAAAGCGATTCCTTATCAGGATATTACGGATTTACAGCATACGTTAGATCGGTTACAGTCTTGGGAGGAGCCGCTTGCTGTGTTGGAGCATTTTTTCAGTTTCGGAAAGGACCGATTAATAAGAAACAGGTTGTGAAGGAGTATTATGCTTGTGGGCATTTGTTTCATGCTTTTTTTGAGGAGTTTATGAGGTTGATGGTGGTTGAGGAGGAGAAGGTTAGGAAGTTTGATGGGGAGAGGAAGGTTTCGAGTGAAGTTTTGAGGAAGTGATTTGATAAAAATAAACTAGGTTCAATACATTGAATGCTCCTAGTTTATTTTGTATGATTATTACATTTCACCAAATACTGAGGATACCCTTATATACTATAACAAAATATTTTATTGATTTATATTTCATGATATATCCTTAATCTCTTCATTTGAAATTATAATATTATTTTCTTCCATGATATTTAAGGTTGCCTTTTCAGTTACTTTTTGTAATTTTGCTACACTATCAAATGAAAACTTAGCTGACTTACTCAATTTTGTTTTTGATGATAGTTCTATAGTTTTTGAAACAGTTTCTTCTCTCTTATTATTGTCTAGAAAGCTTTCCAAATCTTCTATTTCATTTTCTAAAATTGAAATTTCTTCATCACTGTTCTTACTTTGCTTTAAATTATAAACTCTTGTTTGGTGTAGATTAACCCTTTGTTTAGCTACGTTTATTAAAGTAGGTAAAAATCCTATTCCAAAAGCTACAATATAACAAAGAGGACTATTTTGAGAAATAGATTTATTTTCAAAAAATCTATAATTACTATGTTGAAATTTACTTCTCACAATCAATTCAGAACAGATGATTCTTAAATTATTTTTTTCTTTCACTAAAACTATTGGTCGGTTGGTGTTTAAAAAATTTCTTTTAAACTCTATATTAGGATCAATTTTTAGTTTACTATCTTCCATATTTTTAATAATGGATTCCAAAGAATAATTCATTGTTTCTATTTCTTCCATATTTTTCTCATAAAAATTAAGTTTCTTTTCTAGAGCCTTTATTTTTGCCTTATTAGCTTTATCAATAATATTTTTAGAAGTTATAAATCTAATTATTGTGTTTTTAAGAGAAAAGTTGGAACTGTTCATTTTTTGTTTCATTTCAAAAAGTGATTCTTTTTTATTTGGCAGAATTAGTTGATTCTTATTGCAAAAGGTAACAGTGGCTCTATAGGCTTCAAATATTACAAATATTTGTGATGAAAATTTATTAGGAAATAATGATATTGGTGAACCAAGATGATACCATTTGACTATATCTTTTTTATTATTAATATTCATAATACCAGATGAGTACTTAGTATATTGATTTCCAATATTTACTGAGTCATTCAATACGTATATATCTTTAGGATTAGTACCTTCAATTAATAATGCTCTAATGCTATTAATCAATTCATTCTGGTAATATACATTATTGATGGTCTTACTTATTCTTGTTATTTCCCAACCACTATACAAAGAATCCCGATTGCTAATAAGCTTAACAGTAGGCTTTCTTAAATCATTTTTTTTATTTTGCATTAATTCTGAATATCTATCCATTTTATTCTCCTTTTTGTTTCATTTTCAATAATTGATCCCTTTTTTCTTTTAGAAGCTTTTTATTTTTTTCTTTTAAACGTTCGATTTCTTTTACATGTTCATTTTCTTGTTCTATTTGTTCTTTAAAATCTAATTCGACTAAATTTAACAGAAGTAAACTGACACTGAGTGCCGTCAATCCCCCCCTTGAAGAAAATGATATGATATTTTTAATAATGCTAGAATCAATAATATTCCAACAAAATATCCCTGATACAACTAAAATTCCTATTAAAAAACTATAGTGCTTAATTCTATTACTGCTAATATTTTTGAACCAAGATAAAATTGGAGTTGAAATTGTCATAGTATTGGTAAGTATGGTTATGTATATTAAAAAATTATTAGCGATACTTGAATTATCATCTCCTAATAAGTATAAAGACATAAACATAGTGATTAGACTCAAAGCTATTAAAATATAATTTGGTAGATTAGTTTTTTTGATTTCAATCGCCTCGATTCAAATTAGATTTGTGTTTCTACTTAAGTATACAAATAAAAATTAGAATTTTTTACATTAAGTTCCAATATTATCTTTTGGCGTATCTATAACTCCGTATACTTCTCCTTAATCCCCTTACTCTTCTCAACAGGATACTTCCGATCATTCAACTCCAACTTCTTCTCAATAATCTCCTCAACGTTCAACTCCAAATCAGATGCCAACATCAAGCTATAAATCAGGACATCTGCCAATTCCTGTTCAATATTCTCTTGATTCTTCTCTTTCGCTTCTTCACTTGTTTTCCACTGAAAGTTCTCCAGCAATTCAGAAGCTTCTAAAGAAATTGAAATCGCTAAATCTTTTGGATTATGAAATTGTCGCCAGTCTCGGTCATCTCTGAATTGATTAACTTTCTTGATTAATTCGTCCATTTTGAATTCTCCTTTTGAATTGTCATTAACTTCTCTCTTAGTTTATCATCACTTGCGTAAATATATAAACCATTGATTCCCCGTTTTAACAAAACATTGATCGAATTCAAAATGATTTGTTCTTTCACTTTATCAATATTTTCGATTCCGTCACGACTTTTGAATGCTTCTGAATCTTTGTATTTTTCAATATCGATTTTCAATTCATTCTTTTCAGCATCGTAACCGATTGAAGGTCCTAAAATCACCCCAACATAATTTAAATCAAAGCCTTGTATTGTATAAATTGAACCAACCTCGTTAATTGTTGCTTCTTCTTCTGCCCAGCTTTTTTTATAATCAGTACGGTTCCATGGCGCAGAAAAATCCCCTTCTTCAACAAGATAATCTTTTCCATCTTTTTTATGTGTATAGTCAAAGGTTGAAACGATTCTACTTAAGCCAAATTTCTGATTTTTTGCTTTTATTTCCATTCGCATATCTTCAGCACTAGAGAAAAATCGGAAATCAAAATCCTTATCACCAAATCTTTTTTCTGATTCAGTCTTTTCTCGCTTTGTAACTTTAGGAAATGGCAAAATTTTTCGATTCACGAATGAATCTACCCAATGTACAATTTCAGGATCAGCTTTCATTCTAAATTGAGTTGTTAAATGGTATTCTTCATGAATTGGATATTTATTTTTTATTTCAACAAGACTATCTACATTCCAGTGACTTTTTAGTTTTAACACTTGTTTTTCATCAAATACAACAATCGTGACTTTACTTCTTTTGATAACCTCTTCCAGTTGGTTCTCAAATTCAAAGTTATTGTACTTGTCCTTTGTAGAAAGTAGTAAATGAGATTCATCTACCAACACGATGTCTGCTTTTTCTCGTTTTCCTTTATCAATGTCATTAATAAAACTTGTTGGTTTCATAAAATTTTTCTTTTTTAAATTTGGCAAACTTTCAGCAATGCTCTTATATGTTTTCAACATCTCATTATGATTCACCAAAAGATAATTATTATCCTGATTAAAGTCAGTAAACTCATTGACTTCTTTCTTTTCAGCTAAGTCTTGTATTGTTTTAAATATGGAGCTCAAAACTACGCTTTTCCCCGTTCCTGCTTCTCCTGCAATAAAAAAGACGTGGTGCTCGTTTTCCGTATCAGCTAAGCTTTGTTTACAAAAATCAATGACCTTTTCTTTTAAGTCTTGTTGTTCAGGTGATAATCCACGAAACGGTGATAATTTGAACGTATCTTTATTTCTTAAAAAATCAACGCTATGCTTAACAATTTTTTCATCTCTAAGCCGAGTCCAAATTTTTGGAAACAGCACTTCATCATAGTAGCTTTTGTCATAATAGTTATGCGATTCACTACCTTTGATTTGGCTTCTATTCACGACTGTATATTTTTCGTCAGCGACAAAACAACTGATTAAATTCGTCTCTATATTCAACGCTGCAGATACGTTCAATGTGTCATGTCCAATCATGACAATTTTTTTCATCATTGCTTTCTTATTACTTTTTAGATGCTCAGACATTCGTTTATCAAATCGATAACTTTGTCCGACATATGCTTCTGGTAGCTTTTTCTTATCTGTATTATATAAGATATATAAAATAGGATAATTTGTTTCAAAAGGATCTTTTAAATTTCCAACCTCTTTTTCACAGAAATCGTATTCTTTAAGTTGGATTTTTATAGTATCATCTTCATATTTCATACTTCCCACTCCCCTAAACACATTGTAACAATTATTTTCATAATAGGGAATCTTTTATTCAATAAAGTTCTAATTTTCAAATAACAATAGATATTTGAAATAAAAAAGGTCCTTTATAATTGTAAAATTTGATTTTCTATATCTGTTTGAGTTATTAAATTATTTTTCTATTAGTTGTAACTACGATAGATATTTCATTATCTACAAAATTCAGTCAAGAACAGACTTCACACCTAAATCGAGTTTTTAATTTTCTAATTCATCTCCATCATATAAGTTCTTCCAAAATAGATTTCAAATCTTTAGGACAAGATAAATGAATTATCTTGTCCTATTTCCTGTATCAACCATCTTCTACATATACCCAATCTACTGGTGTTTATTTATCCCAGAATCATTTCAAAAATAGTTCTATTTATCCGCAGATTTCCCTTCCCCCTTCAATATTTCATCAAGTGAAAAATCAAAGAAAAAACTTAACTCCACTAGTGTATCCAGATTAGGATACGACTGTTCATTTTCCCATCTTGAAACGGTCTGTCTAGTCACATGGAAGATATCTGCTACTTGTTGCTGTGTCAATTCTTTCTTTTCTCTATTTTCTTTTAGCAAATTTCCAATTTTCATCCTATTATCCCTATCCTTACCCATTTTTTCTCTACTTCTCCAATTCCTATAAGTTAAATATTGCATACTATAAGTGATTTAAAAAGCAATTACAATGTTACATAGACCTTGCAGGCACGAATCTTTTATTTCTTTTTTAACATAAAAAGAACAGGAAAAACAAAGGAAATAAATCACTTCGTTTGACCTGCGCTTTTTCTTTATGCTTCATTGCTCTTTATAGGAAGAACAGTCTGATTAAGTAAATCAGCTGATGATAGTGTCTGTTTATAAACCAGCCTTTATCTAGTAATTTTGAACAAAAAAATGAGTGGAACATGACTCTCTTAGTCATATCCCACCCACACTTTGATCAAACTATTTCCCTGTGATCGAATCCCAAAGACCGCTGAAGAAACTTTTGATGTTTTCCCAAAGTCCTTTTGATTTTTCTTGTAGCTGTTCTTTTGTTTTAGTTAAATCTAATTGATTAACAAAATCATCAAAAATATTCTTATCTTTCATATCGCTCATCAATGTCGTTAATTCGTTGACCTGATCTGATGTCATAACATCTTGAATTCCTTGACTTTTTAGAGCATTGTCAACCGCTTGTTGGATGTCATCTTTTGTTAATTTTGTTCCGTCAGCTGTTTTGGCTGCTAATTCTTTTTTGGCTTCTTCTTGTGCCGCATTCAGTGCTTCATCAGAATAGCCTTCTTTGTCTTTATTTTCTTCTGTGATTTTAGAAAGAACATCCATTTCGTCCTGAGCAACACCCACACGATCACGATTGATGATTCCACCTGACTCTTCTACGATTTTATAGACACCAGCTAAGGCACCTGAACCGTCGATCGGTACAGCTGAAGCAACTGTTAATTTAGCATCTGAGATACCAGCCGTCAGAGCGGCATTTTGATATTGAGCTGCAGTGATTTTGGTAATATTTTCTGGTGTAGCGATATCAACAGTGATACCATCACCTTTTTTCTGTGTCTCCATGCGAACAGAACTGTAGACCGCCCATTCCTTGTTGAAGCCGCCATCTGGGATGAAGCTCATCAAGTCAGCTCCGTTCGTGGTGTACGTTGGGGTTTCTCCTTTTGCACCTAAGGCTTTTAAAGTATACTCTTTTTGCTCTTGTGTTAATGCATTTCCTAAAGCTACTGCGTTTATTTGGAGCGCTTCTTCAGAAGTACTGCTTGTTTCTGTACTTGTAGCACTTGTCGCTGTGCTTTCGGTCGAGCTTTGTTGTGTAGCAAAGGCAGTTGTACCACTGTAAACTCCTGTAGAAAGTAAAAGTAAAGTCATCGCAAAAGCGAGTTGTTTTTGATTTCGTTTCATATAAATCCTCCTATAAAACTGTTCTTGTCATTAACTATACAACAATCTTTTTTGATATGCTTTACGGAAGATTCATTTTAAGAAAATTTTATTGTCTATCTTTCATTTTTGTCATAAAAATGCTATTTTTCTGTTCCCCACACCTCATTAGCGACATCGATCACCAATGCTAATTTTTTCCACTGATCCTCTTCCGTTAAAATATTGCCTTCTTCTGTTGAAGCAAAGCCGCATTGAGGACTTAAGCTTAATCTTTCTAATGGTACATATTTACTCGCTTCTTTGATTCTATTCACTAAGGTTTCCTTATCTTCTAATTTGCCGTCCTTACTTGTAACTAATCCCAAAACTACTTGCTTTTCTTCTGGAACAAAACGCAATGGCTCAAAATCTCCAGAACGTTCGTCATCAAACTCCAAGAAAAAGGCTTCAACATTTTGATTGCCCAACAATGTATCGGCAACTGGTTCATAGCCGCCGGAAGTAGCCCAGGTTGAATGATAATTGCCGCGACAGACATGGGTTGTTACATGTAAATCCTCCGGCAAGTCAGCGATCGCCTCATTATTCAAACGTAAATATAAATCCTGCAGCGCTTGAGTGTCATATTCGCCATTGGTCATCGTTGTCCAAAAGTTTTTATCCACTAACATGCCCCAAGTACAATCATCTAGCTTAATATCTCGACAGCCTAAGTCATATAAAGCCAAAATTGTTTCTCGATAGGCTTTGGCAATATCTTGATACAGCACTTCTCTATCCGGATAAAACTCATCTACCTTTTCTTCATTCGAACTACGAACCAATTCCGCTAACAATTGTGCTGGCGCTGGAATACTTTGACGAACAGGCGTCCCTTCCGCAATTTCCGTTAAAAACTTATACTCTTCAAAAACAGGATGATTTGGATTAAAGCTGATTTTTCCAGTTAAACGTGCTGAATCTGCACGCGTTTCTTCTCCATGAAACAAATACCCTTGATCCATCACATTATGCTCGATTCCATTGAATCCCCAGAAAAAATCAAGATGCCAATAACTACGGCGAAACTCTCCATCACTAATAACATTTAAACCAATTTCTTTTTGTTTTGCGACTAACGACCGAATCACTTGATCCTCGATTGTTTTTAATTCATCTGCTGAAATGGCACCAGATGCAAACTCTTCCCGCGCTTTTTTCAATGATTCCGGACGTAAAAAACTTCCTACGATTTCGAAATGATGTACTGAATTTTGACACATAATGTATTTCCCCCTCATTTTTTAAATAGAAAACAAAAAATCCCTAGAAAAGTCAAAGACTCTTCTAAGGATGTAATAAACATACATGGTACCACCTTAATTCACAAAAATTATAGGATTTTTGCCTCTACTCTAATACGCCGCCACTGCTTGATATTAGGATTCTTGCTAACGGGAATAACCGTGCACCTCTAAAATAATCTCTCGAAATGCCCACTCAAAAGCCATTTTCAAATTCGTTTTCTTCCGCCTCTTTTCAGCTACCAAGGCTCTCTTTTAGAAATTCCACAGAATTTTACTTTCTTTTTCTACGTGTTTTTTTATTCATTTTTAATTATGATAGCAGATGAAAAAGGTGGTGTCAAATGGATGCATGAAAGATTTTCTGATTTAATCTTCTACATGCAAAATATATCAAGGCCAATCGTATAGCACATCCGATTCTTCCTCTTCCATTAAGGTAATTATTGTATCAAATCTACTACCAAAAATTCTGTACTCAGATTCAATTACCTGAATCATCTGCCCTTTTTCTAGGCTCTCAAATAAATCATATGGTACTGTTAGTTTGTATATTTTCTTATACCCATCAATCTGCAAATTTAAATTAAATTCCTCTACAATGTTATCATAGTCTCCGCCAGGTGAACGGTATGAACCTACAACTTTTTCATTGATTTTCGCTTTCAATTCAATCTCTTTGACAGTACAAAAACTTGTTTCTGCTAATATATATCTGAACACTAACTGAATTCCCCAATAGATAAAAAACATCCCTGATATTCCAAATCCAGCGACTCCAACAACGATTACAGTTACAATAGCAAATTCAAACTTATCCTCATAGTTTGACCATTCTGTAAAATGTGTAGTTACCCATTGCCACATGTCTTTTAGAAATTCGATTTTACTGATCAGTAACCAACTTAGCAGGAATGTAAGTAACAAAATAATTATTTTATACAGATACGATGCTAGATAGTCCCCCAATTTATTTTCCTTCTTTACCATCTATTTACCCCTTTTTCTAGTGAAGATCCGCTTTTATTTTTAAATGAATCCATATTTTTTACGTGCGTTCTATAATAAATCTAATTGCTTATCTATAAATTAAATGCTTTCTTCACATTCTCATTTAAATATGACAAGAATTTTTTTCTAACCAAGAAACTACCTCTTCTTGCGAAACTTCATTAACGGCAATTCCCACACTTATATCTTCCAATTCACAGTCTTTCACTTTTAAAATAAAACCGTTTCTTTTCAAAAATATTAACATCGCTAAAACCGCCGTTCTTTTATTTCCATTATGAAAACAATGTTTCTTGATCAATTTTTCATATAGAATATAGGCTTTATCAAAAACAGTTGGATATAATTCTTTCCCAAATACTTCTTGCTTTGGTTGAGCAATCACCATTTCTAAAGAACCCATTTCTTTAACTCCAATTACTTCAAGCGGACTATAACGTTTAATCAAAGCATAATTCATTGCAATTACTTCTTCTATCGTCAAATACTTCATTATTTTTCAACCAAATTTTTAAACGCTTGATCATGTTTATTCATAAAAAAATCAATATCATCATAAAATTCCTTAGGAACATTATCTGATTTTATTGCTAAAGGTTTCTCCAATGAGACTTGTCCATCACGAATAATAAAATCTACTGTGTCACCTTCATTTAAAGATAATGCTTGAATGACTTCTTTAGGTAATGATGCCATATATGTACTTCCTTGTTTCCTAGTTTTTCTTGATTTTTTTATTATCTCAGTCATTTTTAATACCTCCTTGATTTTGTTTATTATAACATAAAAGAGTGTTTTCTGTAAAAAAAACACTTTTTTAAAATATATACATTTCTCGGTAAACCTACAATCTAGTATGATTCCCAACTTCAAAAACATTTCTCTCTCATGCTATAATAATCACAGATTAAAAACTCCACAACAAGAAGGTGACCCATCATGAAACTAAATAGAATGTTCGAAATCGTCTATCTTCTACTTGAAAGAAAAAAGCTTACCACAAACGAGCTAGCAGACTATTTTGAAGTCTCTAAAAGAACGATCCTGCGTGATATTGAAGCCTTATCCATTGCAGGAATTCCAATCTACACGACCAAAGGAAAAGGCGGCGGCATTTCATTGCTTGATAATTATGTATTAGACAAAACTCTTATTTCAACAGAGGAACAAAATCAAATTCTCTTTGCCCTTCAAAGTTTAGCTGCTACCCATCATTTAGACGCGACTGCTATTTTAAGCAAGCTGCAAACACTCTTTAGGAAAAGCGATACTAGCTGGATTGAAGTTGATTTTGCTCGATGGGGAAAAGCAAATTTCGATAATCATACATTCGATCTTTTGAAAAATGCTATTCTAGCAGAAAACGTGATTTCTTTTACTTATGCGAATTCTTATGGACAAACAAGCTCAAAAACTGTTTATCCATTAAAATTACTTTTTAAATCTAAATCTTGGTATATTCAAGCCTTTTGTATATCAAATCAAGACTATAGAACATATAAACTCAATAGAATCAGTCACATAGAAATACTAGACGAGTTTTTTTCTAGAAGCAGCTACACAGTACCAACTATCGGACAAGAAACTAGTCCTGTTCAGGTACATTTAAGCCTTTTGTTTTCAAAAGAGAGTGCCTTTAGAGCCTACGACGAGTTTGATATCAGTGAAATTCAAAAACAAGACGATGGTTCACTTCTTGTGACTACAGAGTTACCAGAAGACGATTGGTTATACTCTTTTCTTTTATCTCTGGGCGCTTCGGTTAGAGTCGTCTCGCCATTACATGTGGAAAAGAAGTTGATCAATTACATTGAAGAAATGAAGAAAAAATATTTCGATCTATAAAGTGACAGACAGTTGTCACCTTCTATATGATACGATGAGACTATAAAAAAGGAGAGTGAACATTATGCCAAGACCTACAACAAAAATTGATTTGATCACCACAGCGGATGAACAGTTTTCAAAATTATGGCAACTTATTGATTCTATGGATGATCAAAAACAACAAACCGCATTTGCGTTTAGCGAAGAGTTCTTACAAAAAAGAAAAGAAGCGCACTGGTTACGAGATCAGAATTTACGAGATGTATTGATTCATTTATATGAATGGCATCAGCTGCTCTTAAGCTGGGTGATTTCTAATCAAAATGGAGAAGAAAAATCTTTCCTTCCTGCTCCTTACAATTGGAGAAGCTATGGCAAAATGAATGAAGAATTCGTTAAAAAACATCAAAATACATCTTTGGATGAAGCAAAACAACTACTCAAAAAGAGCCATACTGACGTTTTGGAGATGTTTGAAACTTTTACAAATGAAGAGCTATTCGCAAAAAACACATTCACTTGGACTGGAACATCTACACTTGGAAGTTATTGTGTTTCTGCAACGTCCAGTCATTATGAATGGGCGATCAAGAAAATCAAACAACATATCAAATCGCTGGGGAAATAATTGTGCAAAAAAAATTTGTTGTCATTTGAATTGAATACGAATTTCTTTCTTAGAGCTTAACCTTATTTTTCTTTTTTTAATCATTTATTTCATAAAAAAAGTAGTCAAACCTTCAAAAGATTTGACTACTTTTATTCATTTCGATTACTTAGTGAACTCTTCAACTAATTCCATAACTTCTTCCATTGTATCGCAGTCATTCAACGCACGATCCGCAAGTTCAGTCATTTTCTTAGTATCTAGACGTTTCATCAAGCTACGTGTTTTAAGGATAGATGTAGCGCTCATTGAGAACTCATCTAAGCCCATACCTACTAATAGAGGCACCGCAGTTTGATCTCCTGCCATTTCTCCACACATACCAGTCCATTTACCTTCAGCATGAGATGCATCGATTACGTTTTTGATTAAACGTAAAATTGAAGGGTTGTAAGGTTGATATAGGTAAGAAACGCGTTCGTTCATACGGTCTGCTGCCATTGTGTATTGGATCAAATCGTTTGTTCCGATACTGAAGAAATCAACTTCTTTAGCGAATTTATCTGCAATCACAGCTGCTGCAGGAATTTCGATCATGATACCAACTTGAATCGTATCAGAAACGCTTGTTCCTTCAGAAACTAATTTTGCTTTTTCTTCGTCGAAGATTTTTTTCGCTGCTCTGAATTCTTTCAATGTAGCAACCATTGGGAACATGATACGTAAGTTACCATGAACAGAAGCACGAAGCAACGCACGCATTTGCGTACGGAACATTTCGTCACCACGTTCAGATAAACTAATACGTAATGCACGGTAACCTAAGAATGGGTTCATTTCATGCGGTAATTGAAGATAAGGTAATTCTTTATCTCCACCGATATCCATCGTACGAACCACAACAGGTTTTCCATCCATGCCTTCTAATACTGCTTTATAGGCTTGGTATTGATCTTCTTCTGTTGGGAAATCTGGAGAATCCATATATAAGAATTCTGTACGATATAAACCAACAGCTTCTCCGCCGTTATTGTGTACGCCTTCTAAATCTTTAGGTGTACCAATGTTTGCAGCTAATTCAATATGTTTGCCATCAGCAGTTACTGTTTCAGCATGTTTTAATTTATCCCATTCAGCTTTAAGGTCAGCATATGCTTTTCCTTTTGCTTCAAAATCAGCTTTTTCAGCATCTGTTGGGTGTACGATGACATCGCCATCGATCCCATTAACTGCTAAAATGTCGCCTTCTTTCACTTTAGAAGTGATTTCTTTTGTTCCTACGATTGCAGGAATTTCAAGAGAACGCGCCATAATAGCTGAGTGAGATGTACGTCCGCCGATATCCGTTACGAATGCTTTTACATACGTACGGTCTAATTGAGCAGTATCACTTGGAGTCAAGTCATGGGCAACCACAACTACTTCTTCGTTAATCATTGAAGGATTTGGAAGAGTCACTCCCAACAAGTGAGCTAAAATACGTTTAGCAACGTCACGAATATCTGCTGCACGTTCTTGCATGTAGGCATTGTCATCCATTGCTTCGAACATACCGATATACATATCAGTCACTTCTTTTAATGCTGCTTCAGCATTTACTTTGTTATCTTGGATGTTTTGTTTGATTTGACCAATCATTTCTGGGTCAGATAAAACCATTAAATGCGCATCAAAAACTTGCGCTTCTTCTTCGCCAAGGCTTTGTGCTGCTTTTTCTCTGATTGCTTGCAACTCAGTCGTTGATTTTGCTAATGCATCATCTAAACGGCTTTCTTCAGCAGATACATCATCTACAGATTTTTTGTCGAAAGATAGATCAGGTTGAACTAACAGGTAAGCTTTAGCGATAGCAACACCATCACTTGCGGCAATTCCTTTTAGCATATCAGACATTATTCTGACAATCCTTCTTTTTTCATTGTGTCAACGATTGCTGCTAATGCATCTGCTTCGTCTACACCATCAACAGAGATAGTAACGTCTGAACCTTGGCCAACGCCTAGAGACATAACGCCCATGATTGATTTAAGGTTAACAGATTTACCTTTGTATTCTAAGTTGATATCTGAGTTGAATTTACTTGCAGTTTGTACTAATAATGTAGCTGGACGAGCGTGAATCCCTGTTTCTGCTACGATGTGAAAATCTTTCTTTTCCATATGAATCGGTCTCCTTCGTAAGTAAAATAATTTTTTATGTTAGGGTTTTCCTTTCTCTGTTTGTTTCCAATGAAACACACATCTAAAAAATACCCTTTCAATTTTTAAGATTACCATTTTTTTAAAGTAGTTACAACACTTTTCACCTATTTTTTATCGGTTAAAAGGCTCTATTCATTTTCTTCCTTCATATGACGATATATAATTCGTCCATTTAATCCAGCTTCTCCGACAATCGACATCCGATCTGGTAAATTCTTCCATACTTCTCTAAATGCTGGAAAATCTTTTGGATCTACAATAATCTCTGAAATGGTCCCCACTCGTAAGTCCTCAATTTGTTTTTTAAATGGGTTTTCAATCACTTAATCACACCACTTTCTTTTTTATTTGTTGTCATTTTAGGATAAAATTGGTAAATTGTCTAATTTGTCAATCGAGTTCATTGTTTTAAAGTAAGTATATATAATGACGAAAAAAATATTTTTTATATGAAAATCACTAAACAGCTACTTTCTATTTCTTCATTTTGGTATAATTATTTTTTAATAACAAAAAAGGAGAGGGATTTAGGTATGAAGAAAAAAATTTGTTATTTTTTGTTGTTTGTTGGGTTAAGTATATTTTATTTTCCACAACTAAGCAATGCAGAACCAGCAGAAATGAGAGGCTTTGTAGAACTTAGTCAACCGACTAAGCAATCATTCAAGGCTGAAATCAGAGGCGATGAGTGGTTATCATATGCTGTTGTAGAAGACACACAGGAACTTTTAATTTTAGGTGAAAAAAATTATTGGTTCTATGCTTCAATTCATCCGGAAACAAAAGAATTGAAAGCAACTACAAGTAAGTATCTGATTGATTCTAAACCAGAAAATGTTGCTTATGAAAAAGATTTATCACAAGTGCATTTTAATCAACCAGAAGAGATTATTAAAGAAAATAAGGCTTTACGTACTATTAAAGGTCAAAAACAAAATCGAAATTTACTCGTAGTGATGATCGAATTTAATGATACACCACTTGAATATAGTAAATCAGATTGGTACAACAAGATCTTTGCTTCACAACAAGAGTCAGTGAATGATTACTATAATGAAGCGACTAAAGGCATGATCCAATTTAACCCAGTCAAAAATACACAGGTAGATGATACTCAGGATGGGGTAATCAAGGTTAAATTAAATAAAAACCATCCTAACTCTGGTTTTCTATCAGACGCTGAAGGTAAGTTCACTTTGCCACGTGAAATGCTCAATGAAGCTTTAAATCAGGCGAAAAATGATTTGAACCTAAAACAGTATGATAAAAATAATAGTGGGGTTATTACGCCCGACGAATTACATGTCTTAGCAATTTTCAGCGGCTACGCTGCAAGTGCAACAAATGCAACAACTGGGGTTTCCCCTACTATTTGGCCTCATCGCTGGGGTGGAAAAATAAATGTTGATGGTCTTTCATTAAATACGTACACAGCTGTTTCAGATAAAAGAAAATATTATTCACATGAAAAAGATAATCAGTCAACTATTGGAACGATTGTACATGAATTAGGTCATGACTTAGGGTTGCCAGATTTATACAATCCAGTTGGAACTACTGGACAAGGACTAGGTAGATACAGTGTAATGTCTGATAGCCATACTACAATGAATGGAAAATTAAGCGGTTCTTATCCCGCCCATTTTGATGCTTACTCAAAAGTTCAATTAGGTATAGTCGAACCAACTATAATAAATACGTCTCAAACTTTATCTATTAATGAGCTACAGCAGGATGATGTCAATATAGCAAAAATTGAAACATCCGATCCAAATCAATACTATTTGATTGAAAATCGTCAACCTAAAGGGTTTGATGCTGCCATGAAAGGATATATCCATTCAGGAGGAATCGGCATCTATTATGTAAATGAAAATATTGCTAAAAATAACGGTGTTGGCGAACAAATTGTGACATTAAAAGAAGCCGACGAAAGTCAACTTGGTTATTCTAAATTAAACGCAGGTATGTATAGTAATTTAGATGGTTTTTACTATAGAGGGATGAATATCAAAGGGACCAGACAGGTAACAGAATTAACTAGAACGACAACTCCTTCCAGTTTATTGCCTGACAATAGCCCAATCGATTTTGATATTTCTATAGAAGATTATTCTCAAGATAAAATGAATGTATCATTTAAGAGAAAAGTGGACGCTATTCAGATTTCTTCTATAGAATCAGAGGTTGAAGCTGGTCAAACATTAAAGTTATCTGCTACTATTTCGCCTGAAGATGCTCATGATAAGTCAATGCTTTGGAGTGTTTCAGATGATACCGTGGCAACAATCACGGAAGATGGACTTCTAACTGCCAAAAAATCTGGAAAAGTTATCGTAACTGTTACTTCTAAAGATACTGGTGTGAAAGATTCGATGACTCTGACTGTTAAGTCTAATTATTTTGGTACAGTGCCGTGGGAATGGGAGGAGCAAACACAAACTATTACTTTTGGTGAAGGAGCATTTCCTAACACAATTAATAATAATTCTTTACAAAAAGCAATAGAAAAAAATAGTCAATTGAATGGGATGAAAATCAAACATATTGTCTTTACTAAACCAATTGAATTAGCAGAGAACTCATCCTATCTATTCTCTAATTTGACTGAATTAATTAGTATTAACAATATTCAGCAGCTTCATACTAATAATGTAAAAAATATGAGCAATCTATTTGATAAAACAAGTAAATTACGTTCTTTGGATCTATCTAGCTTTAATACCTCTAAAGTAACGAATATGTCTGGTATGTTCAATGAAGCTTTTTCCTTAGCCACTATTGATTTATCTAGTTTTAATACTGAAAATGTTTCTACTATGAAATCTATGTTTGGAAGAACCCACTCCTTAACAAAAATAGACCTATCTAACTTTAATACTTCAAATGTTACAGATATGAGCCATATGTTTTATGGTATTGCCGCAACTTCTTTAGATCTATCTAACTTTAATACAGGAAAAGTTAAAAATATGTATGCTATGTTTTATGCAGCTTCCGCAATAAAGGAACTAAACCTTTCTAATTTCAAAACAGAAAATGTTACAACTATGTTTGCTGCATTTTCCGGAATGAACGCATTGACAAAAATAAATCTATCTAGTTTCGCTATAGAAAATGTAAAGGATGTACGTCAACTCTTCCATAAGTCAGATAAATTAGAAACGATTGTGTTAGGTAAAAAATCTAGACTTCCAAACTATGTTTATCTTTCCACAAAAGAAAACTATCCTCACAGCGGAAAGTGGATTCATAAAGAGTCTGGGGAAAAATATACTTCTAATGACGATTTTTTAAGCAATCACACTGAATCTGGAACTTATTTTAGAGAAGTTTATCAGGATAACCACTTTGGAACAGTGCCGTGGAAATGGGATGAGTCTACACAAACTATTACTTTCGGTAAAGGTGAGTTTCCTGATACTAGAATGAATACTTCTATTCACTCTATCATAGAGAATGACAAAAGCTTACAGGGTAAGAAAATTAAACGCATTGTCTTTACCCAACCAATTGAATTGGCTGAGAATTCATCTTATCTATTCTCTTATCTCTATGAATTAACGGATGTAAAAAATAGTAATTACCTTAATACCAAGAAAGTAATAGACATGACCTCTATGTTCAGTTACGCAAAAGCACTCTCAAAAATTGATTTATCAAGCTTCAATCTAGAAAGCCTTGAACAATCAAAAAATATGTTCAGTTTTACCCAAATGCTCGATACTCTAATCTTAGGTCAGCATACTAAATTTAACGGTACTGAGAATCTTATAATAAAAAACACTTACCCTTATTCTGGGAAATGGATTCACGAAGCTTCAGGAAAGAAATATCGTTCTAATAATGATTTCTTGGCAAATCAAAACGGAGCCGGAACTTATAATAGAGAATTCTTTCAAGAGAACCACTACGGAACAGTTCCATGGAGTTGGGATGAACAAACGCAGACAGTTACTTTCGGTAAGGGTGATTTCCCTGATACTAAACGGTATCATTCCATTAGGTCAATTATAGAAAAAAATCCGCAGCTAAACGAAAAAAAAATTAAGTCTATTGACTTTACCCAACCAATCAATTTGGCTGAAGACTCATCCTATCTTTTTTCCGACTTATCAGAACTAGCTGAGCTCAAAAATATAAGCTATCTCAATACTAAAAATGTAAAAAATATGTCTAGTATGTTTATAAACGCTAAAGCTTTGACTAATCTAGACTTATCTACTTTCAACACAACTAATGTTACAAACATGTCCACTATGTTCGCCTATTCATACGAATTATTGACACTGGATCTTTCAAGTTTTAACACGGAAAATGTTACGAATATGGGTTATATGTTTTCTTCTTTAGTAAAAATAACTAAATTAGATTTATCTACTTTCAATACTAAAAATGTAACTAACATGAACTCTATGTTTAAGTATATGAAAACACTTAAAGAATTAAATATTTCAAACTTTGACACGAAAAATGTAGTAGATATGACCTCCATGTTTGATAGTTCAATGACACTTTCTAAACTTGATCTTTCTGGCTTTAATACAGAAAAACTTCAACAATCAAAAAATATGTTTAGTTATACCAAAATGCTCGATACTCTAATCTTAGGTCAGCATACTAAATTTAACGGTACTGAGAATCTTATAGTAAAAGACACTTCCCCTTATTCTGGGAAATGGATTCACGAAGCTTCCGGAAAGAAATATAGCTCCTCTCTTGATTTCTTAACGAATCAAACCGATGCAGGAACCTACACTAGAGAAAAAATTTCCGAATAACTGAATCGTATTAAAGGAATAGCATTTTTGCTATTCCTTTTTTGATCACCAATTTTCTAGCTTTAGCATCCAACCGATCGTAGCTTCAAACAACGATTTACCCAAAACCAAATACTTGCTTCTTCTTAAAAAGATGCTATAATATTCTCAAAGGTCAAAAATGGTCAACCATTTTTTGACTTTCTTACATTGACTTTGATACATGATTAGTCTTATTTGAAAGGACGTGTTTTATCCTATGATCTGTCAAAATTGTCAACAAAATCCAGCAACAATCCATTTATATGCGAATGTCAATGGTCAAAGAAAACAACTGGACTATTGTCAAAGTTGCTACCAAAAATTAAAAGCACAAGCAAATGATAATCAACCTACAATGTCTCAACAAGATCCATTTGGTTTTGGAAGTTTAGATGATCTTTATCGTTCTTTGTCTCGTCAGATGCAGGAACAGCAAGGAAATCCGAATGGACAAACCCCACCGACTCAGTTTGGTGATGGAAATGGCTTTAATGGCGGACAACCTCCACGCGGCGGCGCTGGACAAGGCGAAGGGTTACTTGGAGAATATGGTATCAATATCACTCAAGCCGCACGAAATGGCGACATCGATCCTGTCGTTGGACGGGACGAAGAAATCAAACGTGTGATTGAAATCCTCAATCGCCGTACAAAGAATAATCCTGTTTTGATTGGGGAGCCTGGTGTTGGTAAAACAGCCGTTGTTGAAGGTTTAGCCCAAAAAATCGTAGATGGCGATGTTCCGCAAAAATTATTGGATAAAGAAGTGATTCGTTTAGACGTCGTTTCCTTAGTTCAAGGTACAGGAATCCGTGGTCAATTTGAAGAACGTATGCAAAAGTTGATCGAAGAAATCAAACAAGCAGAAAACGTCATTTTATTTATTGATGAAGTCCATGAAATCGTTGGAGCAGGTGCCGCTGGCGATGGAAATATGGATGCCGGCAACATTTTGAAGCCAGCTTTGGCTCGTGGTGAATTACAAATGGTCGGTGCCACTACTTTAAATGAATACCGAATCATTGAAAAGGATGCTGCTTTAGAGCGTCGGATGCAGCCTGTTCGCGTCGATGAACCAACAGTCGATGAAACGATCGCGATTCTTAAAGGTTTGCAAAAACGCTATGAAGACTATCATCATGTGAAATATACGGATGAAGCGATCAAAGCAGCGGCAACCTTATCAAATCGTTATATTCAAGACCGTTTCTTGCCAGACAAAGCGATCGATTTATTGGATGAGTCAGGTTCTAAAATGAACTTAACCATTCAAATCGTCGACCCTAAAACAATCGAAAAGAAATTAGCTGATGCTGAACAGCAAAAACAACAAGCGTCTGCAGAAGAAGATTTTGAAAAAGCGGCTTATTACCGTGATCAAATCAATAAATTGCAAGCGATGAAAGAAAAACAAATCAGCGATGAAGAAACACCTGTGATCGATGAAAAAAACATTGAAGCAATCGTTGAACAAAAAACTGGAATTCCAGTTGGTGACTTGAAAGAAAAAGAACAAACACAATTAAAAAACTTAGCAGACGATTTAAAAGCTCATGTTGTTGGACAAGATGACGCAGTCGACAAAGTGTCTAAAGCAATCCGCCGAAACCGCGTTGGTTTGGGCAAACAGAATCGTCCAATTGGTTCCTTCTTATTTGTGGGACCAACTGGTGTCGGAAAAACCGAGTTAGCAAAACAGCTAGCATTTGAATTATTTGGTTCTGAAGACTCAATGATTCGTTTTGATATGAGTGAATACATGGAAAAACACAGTGTTTCCAAATTGATCGGTTCACCTCCAGGATATGTTGGTTATGATGAAGCTGGTCAATTAACAGAAAAAGTTCGTCGTAATCCTTATAGCTTAGTATTACTTGATGAAATCGAAAAAGCGCATCCAGATGTATTGCACATGTTCTTACAAATTCTTGACGATGGTCGTTTGACTGATGCGCAAGGAAGAACTGTCAGCTTCAAGGATACCATTATCATTATGACAAGTAACGCTGGTACAGGTAATGTAGAAGCGAATGTTGGGTTTGGTGCTGCTCGTGAGGGAATCACTAAGTCTGTTTTAGGTCAATTAAACAACTTCTTTACACCTGAATTCTTAAATCGTTTTGATGGTATTGTCGAGTTTAAAGCATTGAGCAAAGAAAACTTGATGAACATCGTCAGCTTGATGTTAGATGACGTTAATAGCTTGCTTGGACATCAAAAAATCCACATTGAGGTACCAACAGACGTTAAAGAAAAATTAGTTGATTTAGGTTATGATCCGTCAATGGGTGCTCGACCATTACGCCGAACGATTCAAGAACAGATCGAAGATGGCATTGCTGAATACTATTTGGATCACCCTGAAGATCATGAGTTAGTGGCTAAATTAGATGATGAAGGAAAAATCATTGTTACTGGCGCAAACAATTCGGTTGTCTCAGATTCTACTCCATCAGATTCAAAAGAGAACGAACAACCAACTGAAGAATAAACTCAACGTTAGAATGTAAATGCTATTCACAAAAGCTCGGTATTGACCAAATTGGTCGGTATCGAGCTTTTTATTTAGCGCAAATATATTTTCTAAAGGTAAATGAGTCTTTGAAATCAAGAAAATGAGTACAAAAATCAAAATATTCTACGTTTTTTTAAATTTTTAAGACAAAATTCTTTTTATTTAGGCTAAAAAAATTTATAATAAAAATGAGTGAATATACATCAAATTTTAAGAAAGTTTATTCCAGCTCTTTTAGTCTGCGAATATTCCGTTTCTAATTTATCAAAACTATCGAACTAAATTGAGGTGAAAAAAATGAAATTAGTCAATGTAACCAACAGCTACAAACAATTAGTCAATAAACAACTGGAAAATACCGATGCCTATTTTGTTAAAGTCTATTCAGCGGGCAATACCACTGTTGTTTATTCTGAAGCAACAAAGCATGCTGAAATTTTGATCGTTAACAAAAAACGTGCAGTTCGAAAAACTGAAATCAATGAAATCTTAGCTTATTTTCTAAAACGTATTCCTAAAGAAAAATACAAGAAAGAAGATATTTCAATCATTGAACTAAAAGATGTGACTGAAATTTCGATTCCTGTTACATCAAGTTTAGTTGAACAATAACTAAAGGGGCACATTCTTTTTTGATTAGAATGTGCCTTTTTTCTTTTAACTAAATAGCTAGCAAGCTAGTCTTTACACAGTTGCAAGCGATGCTTTCTTGTTATACGACAACTTTCTCATTATGATTAAAGAACATCAACGAAAGGAAAATAGAAAATGGAATTTGGAGAGAAGATTAAAGAATTACGAACAACCAATCAAATGACACAAGAAAAATTTGCTTTGCGTTTAAATGTTACTAGGCAAGCAGTATCCAACTGGGAAAATAACCGCAACCTTCCAGATCTGGAGATGCTGATCCTCATTTCCACTATTTTTCATATCTCGCTTGATGAATTGATTCTAGGAGGAAGTACTGTGAACAACATGACTGAAAAATTGATCAAAGACGGTAGTGAAACAAGACGAGCAAAATTCAACATGATCACGACTTTGATTGGAGCTTTGTTTTTATTTTTAGGAGCTGCCTTTTTTTTTATCAAAGCACATTCCGTTGAATATATCGATTCATCTGGTATCCTACATGAGAATTTTTACCTTTTACCCACCGGTTTTTTCTTCATTTTCATTGGGATAATCATCTTTTTAACAACAGGTATTACATTCGTAAATTCGTATATCAAAAGCAGACGTTGATCAAGAATCGACGTTTGAAAAATTTTATCTAAAAAAGCCCGGAACAAAACTAAAAATCAGTTTTGTCCCGGGCTTTACATTCAAATAAACGCTTTTTTCTCGATCTTTTTTATTATAATAAGCTTTTTAGTTCGACATCTGGATATTTATCCGCAAACCAGCGTTCCGCAAATTGATTTTCAAATAAGAATAATGGTTGGTCAAAGCGGTCTCTAGCCAAAATATTACGGCTGGAACTCATACGTTCATCTAAATCCTCTGGTTTGATCCAACGAGCAATTTTACTTCCCATTGGCGTCATCACTACTTCTGCGTTGTATTCATTCAACATACGATGCTGGAATACCTCAAACTGCAACTGTCCAACAGCTCCAATGATATATTCTTCCGTCAAATATGTTTTGTATAACTGAATAGCGCCCTCTTGAACTAATTGATAGATTCCTTTATGGAAAGACTTTTGCTTCATGACATTTTTAGCAATAACTTTCATAAATAGCTCTGGTGTAAATGAAGGCAGTTCTTCATATTGAACATTCAGTTTTCCTTCAAATAAAGTATCACCAATTTGATAGTTCCCAGTATCGTAGATCCCGATAATATCTCCTGCTACAGCCTCTTCAACATTTTCTCTTGAATCTGCCATAAATTGCGTCACATTACTCAATTTGATTTTCTTCCCAGTTCTCCCAAGCGTTACATCCATCCCACGCTCAAAAGTTCCCGAACAAATCCTAACAAATGCAATACGGTCACGGTGAGCTGGATTCATGTTAGCCTGAATTTTGAAAACAAATCCTGAGAATTCTTCTTTGTAAGGACTGACTTCTTGCCCATCTTCAGTTTTATGACTGTATGGAGAAGGTGCAAATTGTAAAAATGTTTCTAAAAAGGTTTGAACACCAAAATTTGTCAAAGCTGAACCAAAGAAAACCGGCGTTTGATCGCCACGAGCAATCTTTTCAGTGTCAAACGCATCTCCTGCTTCCACTAATAGCTCAACCTCTTCTAAAACTTGACGATACACACTTTCTTTATGCAAAGGAGAATCACTTGGGATATCTCCATCAACTAATGGAATGAAGCGTTCGCCATTATTCGTTTCTGGACGATAGACCTCTACGCGCTTGTTATAAATATCGTATAGTCCTTCAAGCCCTTTCCCCATTCCGATCGGCCAGTTCATCGGATATGATTCAATATCAAGCAGCTCTTCTAATTCTTCTAATAAGTCTAACGGCTCACGGCCATCTCTATCTAATTTATTAATAAAGGTAAAAATAGGTATACCGCGTTTTTTTACAACTTGAAATAATTTTTTGGTCTGTGCTTCGATCCCTTTAGCACTGTCGATTACCATAACTGCACTATCGACTGCCATTAACGTTCGATACGTATCCTCTGAAAAGTCCTCATGTCCTGGGGTATCCAAAATATTGACCCGTTTTCCATCAAAATCAAACTGCATCACTGAACTTGTTACAGAAATTCCTCTTTGCTTTTCAATTTCCATCCAGTCAGATTTAGCAAAATTACCTGTTTTTTTCCCTTTTACTGTTCCAGCTTGACGAATTGCGCCGCCAAACAATAAAAGCTGCTCTGTAATCGTCGTTTTACCAGCATCTGGATGGGAAATAATTGCGAAGGTACGGCGACTATCAACTTGTTCTTTTAAATGGGTATTTTTCATTTGTTGCTCCAATCTCTCGTTTTTTCTTAAATTCGTTTAATAAGTATTCATCATTTATTTCAAAAACTTTCTACATAGGAAAATACTCCTTAGTCTTTATTATTCAACTAGTGTAGTATATCATGTAATTACCCTAGTTTTCAAAGGCTTTAGCTAAGTTTCAAAAAAGAGTAAGACGAAATCCTAAGATCTCGCCTTACTCTCAATAAAAGGGGAAGAAACAACTCTTAATAAGTCATTAAAAAATGTATCATTCAACTAAGAATTACTTTACACTTTTCAGAATAAGTATAATGTTCTCCTTATTCTTGTGCAAATATTCTCCGGTAGCACTCCCTACGGTGCTCTTTCCCCTGAAATTGTTATTTTAAGCAGCTTTTAAATTTTTATTTAGGAAAATCAAAAAACTATTCCGTTATTTATTCTGCTCAATCTATCTAAATTATTCAAAATAAACTAATTACTTTATTTTTATTGATAAATATTTATTAAAGGAAGTGAAAAAATGTTAGAAACAATGATGCTGGAAGATAATGACAAACGAAAACTAACTCTCTTTAGATTATTAACGATTTTCTCTGACAAACGGTATAGTATTAATTTTTTTGAAAACAAACTAGATTACTCCTATAGTCGAGTTGTTTATCTTCTAGAATTGATCCAACAGGACTTAACGGATATGACTGGTAAAACAGTCGATCTTCTCACGAAAGATGGGGTAAAACATACACAGGAAATCTCCTATGACATGTATTATCAGTACTTGATTACACAAAGTATCCCTTATCAACTCTTAGTTTCTATGCTTTACTTCCCGGAAGACAATCTCGATCAGTTTTGCGAAAAAAACTTTCAAAGTCGAACCACAGTTGTTCGAAAATCTAAACTGCTGATTACATACTTCAAAAAATTTGATATTAAAGTCAACATCTCTCAACTAGCTCTTTTTGGAGATGAACGTGTGATTCGAATCATGTTTTATAATCTCATCTGGTTGACTTCACAGGGAACAAATCTGCCTAAAGTTAGAAGAAATCCAATCGATTATGATCACGTCAGTAAAACTGTTAGCCCATATTTCCCAGATACCTTTAGCTATGGAGCAAAGAAACAGATATCTTTAATGGTCGAAATTATTTATTTGAGAATAAAAACCGGCAATATCTTAACCCAAAAAACAGCTATCGATCCTTATATCAATGTTAATGAAATCTATGACGATAACCGGCTTAGTACCCTGTTAACTGATTCTATGGCGATAGAAGCTGAAGCACAATTCGCAGCTTTCTTATTAACCGCTTCACCTAACTTTTTTAGAGAAGGAGAGCATCGTTTACTTCTCCTTGATTCTTATTTAGATACGCACAAAAACGAAGCGACCAAACTACTGGAAGAGTTCACTACTTATTTCAGTGAAAGATTCATGCCTTCTGGATTTTCTTGGGGAAATGAAGTAATACTTTTTGGAAATGTCGCTAATATTCTTTTTTCACTGACTATCCTTAAAAAGAATTTTCCTACTCTTTTTCACTTAACCGATCATTCTATTTTTTTTAATAATAAATCTCATCACAAATTATTTACTGAATTCAAACTATTATTTAAAAAAATTTCAAACCGAAAATATTTTGGCTGGCTTAAAGACCTTATTGTGCCTTTATCTGATACCCTAGCGGCTTTATTGCTACCTCTTTATGAATCTTTTCAACAGAACAATCTAATTCGTATTGCCTTAGTAGCAGAATCAAACTACCTACTAGTTGAACCGTTGACTCAATTTATTAAAGACATTCCCTTTGTTCAATTAGTTGCGTATAAGTATGGAGAATTTTCTTCATTTGATTTTATGGTAGCAACTTCATCTTTTTTGATCCCAGAAAACTGCCCGCTGCCGTCGTTTGTTTTTCGTTTCTCCGCTGATAGTGACGCACAATACCTTAATCTCTATCAAGCAATCAAAGAAGTCCATAATAAAAAAGGCAGTAACCTAACCTAAAAAAAAGAGACTAGGAAATTACTCCTTTGTCTCTTTTACTTTATCTTCTTGGTTCGTCATCTTCGAGTTCTTTACGGAAGAAACGACGATTCTCTTCGGGTTCTTCATCTACTATCTCTTCATCATGGAACACAACTTTTAAAGCTAAGACTCTAGTGCCTTCCATTTCTTCAGAAGTCAGTGTTAGGTTTCCGACATCAAAAGATAGTTTTTCCCCTTCATCAGGAATCGTTCCTAAGGCAGTAATCAAATAACCGGCCATTGTATCTACGTCACTCATATGAAGATCTGTTCCAAAAGCTTCATTAAATTCATCGATCAACATTCTTCCTTGAACGACATATTCATGATCATTGATTTTTGTATATAGATTTTCAACTTCATCTGATTCATCGTCGATTTCTCCAACGATTTCTTCCAATAGATCTTCTAATGTTGCTAAACCAACGACACCGCCGTATTCATCCAGCAAAATAGCCATTTGATTTTGTGTTCGTTTTAATTCATACAAGAGATCGTCGATAAAAATTGTTTCTGGTACGAATAATGGTTCTTGAATAATATTTTTTAATTGAACCTTATCAAAGCCTAATTTATGCGCTGCTTTTAATAAATTTTTTGTATGAAGAATTCCGACGATTTTGTCTTTGTCTTCATTATAGACAGGAATTCTTGAATAGTTTTCTGACAGTACTGCATCGATATTTTCTTGGATATCATCTTCGATATCGATCATAAACGCATCTGTTCGAGGAACCATCACTTCACGTGCAACTTTTGTATCTAAAGAAAAGACACCTTGAAGCATTTCTAATTCATCGTTATCCAACACACCCTCAGATTCTAGCATGTAACGCATCTCATCACGTGTCATTTTAGAATCAGCATCATCGAATTTCATTGGTGTAATCTTGGACAGTAAATCCGTCGAGGCAGAAAGCAGCCACACAAAAGGACGAGCGACCACACCGATCACACGGACAAAACCTGAAGTGGCTTGAGCAACTTCTTCTGATTTATTCATAGCGATTCGCTTGGGATACAGTTCACCAAAAACGATCGAAACATAGGTCAGTAAGGCTAAGATAATAATATTTGCAATATTTTTTGCTGCGGCACCTCCACCTAAAACAGGGGCTAGTTTGGCAGACAATGAGTCAGCTAAAGACGCACCAGATAAAATATTAACTAATGTAATACCGACTTGGATCGTTGATAAAAAGCTCGTTGGATCCTTCAAGACTTTTAATAGCTTGATTGCTTTTTTATCTCCGTCTTCTGCTTTTTGTTCGACACGATTCTTATTAACAGAAACTACCGCGATTTCTGATGCAGCTAGAAAGGCATTGATCAGTGTCAAAACAACTAATAATAAAATTTGTGCGATAAGCGACTGACTATCGGGGTCAGCATTATTCATAATGTTTTCTCTCCTTAAATGTTTATAAAAAAGCTGGATAAAGTACCAGACAATCCTATTAATTCGAAAGAATGAGCTCTTCCGTTTAAAAAACGTGACTACGAAATGTAGTCACGATAGAATCGTATCACAAATGGAAAGTGATTTCAATATTGCTAAACTATTTTTCCTTACTTGATGATGAATTTATTTCGCCAGAAAAATCTAACGCTAATTCTTCTGCCATTTTGTCCTTACGAATCATGCCATACACATGAACAGCAATCGTTTTGCAAATCGCATAAAATGGTACACCTAAGAAAATTCCAAGTAGTCCGGCAATATTCCCTGCTACCAATAAAATGATAATAATCGTTAATGGGTGAATTTGCAACGATTTACCAATCACATTTGGATAGATGATATTTCCATCGATCTGTTGAACGATTAGGACAACTACACAACAAAGCAAGGCTTTGAACGGTTCATCAAACACTGTCACAAAAACTGCTGGTGCTAGTCCTAGATATGGTCCTAAATAAGGAATAAGATTTGTGATTCCTGCGATAACACCGAATAAAAACGCGTAACGCACGCCGATCAATGAATACCCAATCACAGTAAATGTGGCTACAAATAAACATTCGATCGCTTGACCACTGATGTAATTGGACAACGTTTTATTTAGCTTTTCTAAAAGGTCAACAATATCATCCTGCCGTTTTTTCGGTAAAAAGTGCTTAATTCCAGGAACTAAACGATCGCCATCTTTCAACATATAAAATAGGATAAAAGGAGCAGTCACAACAATAATCGTTGTTGATGCAACAGTCGAAACGATCGAACCTAAACTACTGGATAAACCGCTGAGAAATTGTTGAATGATATTTCCGTAAGAAATATCGAGTTGTTCAATATATTTCGTCAACTCAGCTTCTTTAAAAATCGGCAGCTCAGACATTTGATTTACCCAAGCCTCAATACTTTTAAATACCTCAGGCATATTTGATGCCAAGCTGGATAGCTGAGAAACCAAACTGGGGATCACACTAACTAAAAGTAGAACAATTGCTGCAATCAATAGTAAAAATACGATCAAAATTGCATAAATCCGTTTCATTTTAGTTTTCATCAGTAAATTGACGATTGGATTCAAAATGTAATAAAGAAATCCTGCCACAAGAACTGGTGCAAATAATGTTGAAAAAAATGTACCGATTGGTGCGAAAATAAAATTGATTTTTGAAGACACAAAAATCAGCGTAGCAATCACCAATAATTCCGCTGACCAAAAAAATAACTTAGACTTCCTTAAACGTTCAAACACAGATTCTCCTCCTAAAATTAAAAGCTGAAAGAGCTGGGTAACTCTGACGAAAAATAGGAAAAATCGAGAGTGACTCTCCTTAGCACTCACTATTTTTATCTTTTTTCCGAAGAGTTGGCTCTTGATGCTAGATACAATAAAAGCTGAAAGAGCTGGTTACTATCTACTCCTAATGAATGCACTCATTCAGCTTGAAAATTTACTGTTTATTTATAGATTTTAGCATACCTGTTAAGAAATAAGATAGCAATACTTCTTAGGGCTGATTAAAAATTTATTCTTTATTGTATTTTTTCAAAAAATCCAGCGTATCTTGAAAAACGAGTTTAGCAGGGGCTGTTTCCATTTCAAACTGATATTCATGAGCTGTCTTATACTCTGTCTTTAAAAAAAATCGTTGACGAACTGGAATATCGCTGGCTTTCAGCTTTTTCACCATTTTTTTACTTTGATCTTCAAATGATAATGTATTACCGTCAGTAAGATAAGCTGGAGGAAATTCACGCGTAATAAAATTTGATATATTCGAACTTTCAGCTAATTTTCCATGGAGCCAATTTTTATCATGAGCATACCCCCAGCCAATCTTTTCAAACATAAATTTGACTGGTGGAATCGGGTAAAAACGCACCACTTCCGTCATATCATATACACCACAATAAAGTAACGTACCTCTTATCTGATCTTTACTTAACACTTGATCAATGTTTAATACTGCTCGGTACTTTTCATTCGTCTGAGTTGCAACAAATTGACTAGCAATTTGCGCGCCAGCTGAATCACCTGCTATAAAAAGATTATTTACATCAAATGAATACATTTCAGCATGCTTTTTTAAATGCGTTAAAAATTCTGCAGTTTGAACAACTGGAATGGGGTATTTTGTCTCTGGCACTAATGCATAATTCATCACAGCGACTGAATAGCCAGACTCAGCAAGCTTTGTCGCAAATTCTTTTTCCTCTAACTTATCACCGCCAACAAATCCCCCACCGTGTACCCAAGCAATTATAGGGTTTCCTTTCAATTGTTTTTTTGGTAAATATAGATCAAATTGATTATTCTTATATGCTGATTTATAGGTTTCATTCACTAAAACAGTGACATTTCCATCCACATATTCTTTCGCTCTTGTTTCCTTAGGGATTTTAAAAGCTGTGTATTTTGCAAAAAAGATAGCAGGAAAAGGCGAAAAATTGATGAAAACGAGAAACAAAGTTAAAAGAACAGTCAGTCCTCCAAGAATCCACAGTAGTTTCATTTTCATTTATCCCCCCTCCTCTAGGTGCTAATTATCTCACTTGATAGAAGTTTCATTATACCTGAGCTCTTTACAAAACAAAAGCTCTAAACTTTTTTTCCTTTCATTCTCAAAGATTTTTAAGGTATAATAAACAAAATAATAGATTTAGAGGTGCCAAATGAAAATCGTTCAAACTAGAGATACAATGAGTGACATTTATTTAGATGCCGTTCAGATTCGTCATCAAGTTTTCATGATAGAACAAGGCGTACCAAGTGACATTGAAATCGACAAGTATGAAGCATCATGTATTCATTTTGTTCTATATGATGATGTGAATACGCCAGTTGCTACTTGCCGTTTACTGCCACTTGACAATCAAATGATGAAACTACAGAGAATGGCTGTACAAAAAGAATATCGCGGGAAGGACTATGGACGCTTGATTGTGGAAAAAGCAGAGGAATTCTCAAAAGAACAAGGCTTCAAAGCAATTACGCTAGGTGCTCAAATCACCGCTTTAGGTTTTTACGAACGGATGGGCTATGTAAAAGAAGGTGAGATGTTCCTTGATGCAAACATCGAACATTATCAAATGACTAAGCAACTATGAAATAAGATGTATAATAAAACAGCACCTAAACCTTTATCAAGTTTAGGTGCTGTTTTGTTTTCACTTAACATCTTACATTCGCTATTTTTTTGATAGCTCTTGGTAACGTTGATACCAGATATCTACATAAGCCTCAGAGAACGGTCCTTTTCCATTATTAATCCAATCTACTAACGTTTTTACGTTTTCTTTTAGAATAAAATCGATATCTTCTGGATATTCCATGATTTTACTATGAAATTCGTATTCATCTACATCCAATAAACGCTTTTCTCCATCAGGAAAAACCTTGATATCCAAATCGTAATCGATATATTTCAATGCTTCATCGTCTAAAAGATATGGTGACGCAAGATTGCAGTAATAAGAAACCCCCTTTTCTCTGATCATCGCTATTATGTTGAACCAGTATTTTTTATGGAAATAAACGATTGCTGGTTCTCGAGTAACCCATCGGCGACCATCAGACTCTGTGACCAAAGTATGATCGTTTACGCCAATCAGTGAATACTCGCTTGTTTTTAATACCATAGTATCTCGCCATGTTCGATGCAAATGCCCATCGTGTTTGTAACTTTGAATCGTTACAAATTCACCTTCTTTTGGAATTGCCATAGTCCCCCAACTTTCCCTAGTACGAAAAATCGCGCATCAAAGCTGATTACGCTTCGTTTGGGTGTTCATTACACCGATATCATTTCAATTATATCATAATTTTCAACTTTGCATACTAAGGAGTTTTATTTCTCATGACAAAGAGAAATATCTATTAGAAATATTAACCTATTTTGTTTTTTTGAGGGTGAAATGGAACTGGGCAGTAAAAATAGAATGGACTCTTCGACAGAATTAGTATTTCAATCTACGAGCATATCTATTTATACTTTATCTAAATATGGTTTCAATTTACTAGCTCTAAACAGAGCTAGACCATTAATCGGTTATATAGCTGGACATTAGCACTCTATTTCAATCCACTAGCTCTAAACAGAGCTAGACTGTCAATAATTTTGTAAGTTAGCACTCTTTTATTAAGAATTTCAATCCACTAGCTCTAAACAGAGCTAGACTACTAATATTTTTGATGATGTTAACAAAATCGTTATTTCAATCCACTAGCTCTAAACAGAGCTAGACGTTCAGCTTTCTTAGGTAATGGCTTAGGATCGAATTTCAATCCACTAGCTCTAAACAGAGCTAGACAGTAGGTGGCAAAAACAGATTTAACAAAGCAAGCAGAATTTCAATCCACTAGCTCTAAACAGAGCTAGACGAAAAAAAGAATAATGAAACCAAGGAAAATTAGTTATTTCAATCCACTAGCTCTAAACAGAGCTAGACCCTAGCCACGATCTCACCACCTAAGCTATATAAACTGATTTCAATCCACTAGCTCTAAACAGAGCTAGACGAGTCCCTCCCTTCTATCTTTATTTTGGCGAATAAGAATTTCAATCCACTAGCTCTAAACAGAGCTAGACCTGTGCTTTCTGAAAAATCAATTCCTATATGCTTAGTATTTCAATCCACTAGCTCTAAACAGAGCTAGACTGTGAATTTGGTCAAAATACATGACATATCTTCCCCATCTCACTTCTTAAAACAGCATAACATTAAAATATAATTAGAAAAAACTGTTTTTTACTACTGAAATAAGCAAAATTTTGGTGCGAATCCCCTAGAGATTTTATGTGCACTTAGGGTTCGCACCAAAATCTTAATCCTATATCTTTAAATAATAGTTATATTTATTTTACCACAACCAAAAGTTGTATTTCCACCTAACTGAATATTTTTTAATCACTTACATATTGATTCTATCTTTTCAACATTAACTGTTCCTCCATATTTTCCTGTTTTAGATTTAGACTTTTTATCTTAGGTCTAGTCTCTGAGAAAGACACTTTATTAAAGAGACTAAGATCTCAAACTTAGCTTCTCGTAAACTTATATTATTTGTCCCCGAAGCTTGTGGGAGTAAATGATAAAGAATCAATTTTTATATTTTAAATTATTTCGAAATAAATGAAAAATAAAATTGACCATAAAATATTTAAATGATACAATCGACGTTGAGATTTGTGAATTCCCAAAAAAATTAGGAGGATAAGAAATGAAAAAAAGGTAGTATGGTTAATGTCTTGTTTGTTAGTGGTTGTTTCGTTAGGATTTACTGTAAAAGCTTACGCAGCTTATAAAACGAACTATGTTGATTTTTCTTTTACAATTAAGCCAAAACAACAAAACACTTATACTGGGACACGTTATAGACAAACAACGAACCGAGAAAGAGCGTGGATGGTACGACTTAGATCATCTGGCGAAGGTTGGATGACGTACACACGTTTTTGGTTAGAAAAGTCGAATGGTGAGAATGTTTCAAAAGGATTTAATGCGCAATCTGGAGGAGCTACACTTTATAATTCAGCGTATTCATCAGCGAGCAAACAAAACGTAAGGTTAACAGCAGAGAATAATAATTATAATAGCGCTAGCTATCCTTGTTATGGTACCTGGGATGAGGAAACTGCTTACATTATTTCTTCTTCTGGCGGCTTGCTGAATCGCCCATAAAATAACTTAGATTATTTATAGTAGATCTTTTGCTCTACTATATTTTCATAAAAGGAGTTAAGAATGAGATATTTTTTTAGACGTTTATTTAGTGATAAAAGAAGTTGTTTTATTTTTTTATTATTCTTTATGCTAGTATTACTTGATATATTTTTATTGTATAAATCGTTTGGTGGATATGTGCCCAACTACTCAACATTCTTGGCAGGTAATTCAGAAGGACATTATGCTCAGATGTTATTACTATGGCTATTACCCATATACTTGATATTTGGAACAAGTTCGTGGTTACTTAGTGATTTTAATTCTGGAAACGTACTGTCTGTAACTGCAAGGTCTAGTCGCAAATACTATTGGAAAAGTTATAATCAAATCAATTTTCTCTACGGCTTTTGCTTAGTATTCATAACAATGCTAATTAATTATATGCTTGTATCAGTAATTTTTATAAAAGAAACAACTGTTCCTTTTTTGATTGAAAAATCGGTTAATATATTTGATTTCAAAATATTTTTAACTAACTCCATCTATTGGGAACTTAATTATCCTGTACTGTCTAATTTCTTACATATAATAATGGTGGCAGTTATGGCTGGCTGTATGAGTGTGATTATCTCCACAATAAATATTTTTACTAAGTCTCTTTACTATACGGTTTTTATTGTTATTAGCATATGGTATTTATTAATTAGTTTTACGCCCTCAATAATGGTAGTATTTCAACCTTTTACAGAGTATTCATTTGCTTTAAAAATAGCGTACTTCATTTCATGTATAGTGCTATTTTTTATCTGTTTGATTATCCAAAGAAAATGGTGGCTTGAATATGATTTTGTATAATAAAAAATTCCTGCAAAGCAGTGTTCAAATTGTCGTTTTATTGGCATTATATACTACTCAATATTGGGCCAAAATTAATGATAAAAATAGTATTTTAGATCAGTTAACTAACTATTTTTCTTATTATGATCTCTCTTTTTTCATTCTTTTATTAATACCTTTATTTCTTTTTTCTCTAGCTGTATTTATACCTGAAAATAAGGTATATCAAGATGTACGATCAACCAAAAAAAACTTATATATTTCAATGTGCATTAGAAATAGTAAAGAGATCGGTAAATTCATAGCTATGTATTTTATTGTAGGGTTGCCCATATTTTTCATTTTTTCGAACCAAATAGTCTTATCTGAGTATGTAAAACAAACATTAATCTTTTTTCTTATATTAATTATATCTGTTCAATTTTATATGTTAATTGAAATAGTAAATGGGAATAAAAGAAAGTTTACAAACAGTTTTTTATCAGCCTTTCTAATTATGGGAAGTTATTTCCAATTTAAATCTTACTTTTCCTTTTTTAACTTGAACTATATTTATTATCTATTAAATTTGGATACAAGTATTACTTTATATTTGCCCATTCTAGTATCCATTCCATTGTTTTTATGTTGTTTGAATTATGAAATGTTCAAAAGGAAGGACTTTCTATGAGATATATTGAGATTAGTATAATATTGTTGCTCATTCTTTTTTTTGACTTTAGTTTTGATTATCACGGGAAAATAGAGTTCTCATTAATTGTTGGTTTGTCAGAAAACTATTCATTAAAAGAATTTTTATCATGGTTTTTAATCTACAGTTATATGTACACTTGTCTAATACTTTCATGTTTTCGTATAATAAACCAAACAATTACAAGTTATTCTCTTATCAGATATACGTATCGTAGACAAGTAATGAATTTCTATTTGAAAAAGGTTCTGATGGACTTATTTCTTAATGTAGGTATTATTGTTCTGGTAATTAGTATCAGAAAATTCTTAATGCCTGATTTAACAATTACAAGTGAATATCTTAGTCAATTGGTAATAATACTAACGATAGGAATATTTTCATCGTTAGTTATTTTTATCAGTAGAAATCTTTATTTTACAATAGTCCTAGTCAATGCTTATATTCTTGGAAGTATGGTCTTTTCAGATATACTATCCAATTTACCTATTTTAGGAGAAGTACTAAAGTTCCCTTTATTTTTAAGTAAAGAGTGGAGAGAAAGCTTCCCAGTCGTTTATTTTTCTTTGTTACTGATAAGTCTATTCACAGCATTGCATTATATCACGTCGAAAAAAATAAATTATTTGTGAGGAATAAAAATGTTAATTATTAATAATATATCAAAAAATATGAAGAAACATTCTGTTTTAAAAAATATAAATCTTATTTTTGAGGAAGGTCATGTCTATGGCCTAGTGGGAGAAAATGGTTCTGGGAAAACTATGTTATTACGTGCAATGTCAGGCTTAATACGAATTCAAGAGGGCTCTATCACGTATAATGATAAAATTCTTGGTAAAGATTTTGATTTTTTACCAAGGTTAGGTTTAATTATTGAACATGAGGGGCTAGAACCTACACTTAGTGCTTTTGATAATTTAAAACTACTTTCTGAAATTAACAAAGTTGCCAGTGAGAAAGACATAGATGATGCGTTAACTAAAGTTGGACTGGATCCAAAAGATCGAAGACCAGTAAAAAAATATTCATTGGGTATGAAGCAAAAATTGATTATAGCACAAGCTATTTTCGAAAATCCTAATGTATTATTGTTGGATGAACCAACAAATGGACTGGATGATGAAGCTATCAGCAGCTTCTACAAGCTTATAAAAGAATTTAAGTCTAATGGAAAAATCATCGTTATTGCTAGTCATAATAAAAAAGATATAGAGGAATTGTGTGATTCTATTATTACTATCAAAGATGGGAGAATTGTTTCATGAGAAAAGTATTATTGTCTAGCCTATGTGTCTGTCTGGTTATTTTTCTTGGAATAAGAATATTGAGTAATAACAAGGCTTCTGAAAATTTTACTTATGAAAATAACCCAGCTAAAGAGACACTCTTAAAAAGCAACAAAACATATACAGTAGTACCAAATTCCGAAAAGCTGTCATCAGGATATTACGATGTATCTGAAACAAGTAGTAAAGAATTATTTTTAGGTAATGAAAATTTAAATAAAAAAGATATTGTACGTAATCAAGCATTCTACGATACGAATAAATTTCAAACCCCTAAAAAAAGTTCAGTTTACCTAGTACCCTCAAAAGAAAAATATCTACCTGTTGAAGAAGAGGGAACTATTCATCTGAAAAATAGTTATGGTAACTTTTTCGTTCCAGATTCAATAAATGGTGAATACAAATTTGAACTTGTAGGTGACGGTGAAGTATTTTGCCAAATACAGGATATCAATGAAGATACAGGATTTATCAATAATGTGCTAGAAGATTTTGTGTTTAATAATTCTAATAGTGCTATAAAGAAGTTAAAACCAACTATGATTATTTCATTCTTTAAAAAATCAGGAGAAGGTGATATGTCTATATTAATATGTTCAAAAACTAAAGTATAAAGGTAGGAAGTTAAATCTCAATTGGCTATAGCATTACAAATGTCTAGCTCTAAACAGAGCTAGACAAAAGAACGGAAAGAATTTGCCCACTAATAACACCATTTCAGTCCACTAACTCTAAACAGAGCTAGATCTTACGCCCTTTAGCAGCAAACTGCTCCGCACGATCATTTCAATCCACTAGCTCTAAACAGAGCTAGACGAAATGAAACGACATTATCATTTTTTGATAACAGATTTCAATCCACTAGCTCTAAACAGAGCTAGACAGCTAGACCCATACAATGCAAACATATTTCTTTTATTTCAATCCACTAGCTCTAAACAGAGCTAGACCCAAAGAAGATTTGGACCTGTCAACGTATACAGAATTTCAATCCACTAGCTCTAAACAGAGCTAGACAGAGATGAAAAGACTACGCGAGCGCATGAAAGACATTTCAATCCACTAGCTCTAAACAGAGCTAGACTTTTAGCGGCATCTTGGTTAGATTCGACAAATGAGATTTCAATCCACTAGCTCTAAACAGAGCTAGACTGAAGCAACTCAAGCCCAAGTGATCGAAACAGTATTTCAATCCACTAGCTCTAAACAGAGCTAGACTTCATCATAAATTAAAATGGGATAATCTTCTAAATTTCAATCCACTAGCTCTAAACAGAGCTAGACTAATTAATTTATTCACTGGAACGTTCACAGATTATTTCAATCCACTAGCTCTAAACAGAGCTAGACTGCGATAAGAATATCGTCCAACCCTTCAAAATAATTTCAATCCACTAGCTCTAAACAGAGCTAGACGCGTTATTCGCAAGTCATATCTGCAGGTACCAAAAAAATTTCAATCCACTAGCTCTAAACAGAGCTAGACCAGAAAGAATCAGTCGTGATGGATATGTGTTGGTATTTCAATCCACTAGCTCTAAACAGAGCTAGACAAGCTTGTCGCTAGAGGATTGGTTGAAGTGATTGAGATTTCAATCCACTAGCTCTAAACAGAGCTAGACGTATGGAAACTTGGATCAAGAATGTGCATGAACGGATTTCAATCCACTAGCTCTAAACAGAGCTAGACTCCCTCTTCTAGCAAACCGAGGTCTACCTTGAGATTTCAATCCACTAGCTCTAAACAGAGCTAGACTATCAGATTGCTCAAATGTTCCAATCTTGGTTTTTTATTTCAATCCACTAGCTCTAAACAGAGCTAGACGCTCGTCGTCCTTCTCCTCGTTCTCAGCGAGATTGAATTTCAATCCACTAGCTCTAAACAGAGCTAGACGTTTCTCTGCATACAATGGGAATTTTTTTGATGTTATTTCAATCCACTAGCTCTAAACAGAGCTAGACATCAATAAGACCGTCTAAAATATCTAATATCTTTTATTTCAATCCACTAGCTCTAAACAGAGCTAGACTGTGAATTTGGTCAAAATACATGACATATCTTCCCAATTTCACTTCTTAAAACAGTATAACATTAAAATAGAATTAGAAAAAGCCTCGTTTTACTACTAAATTGACCGCAATTTTGGTGCGAATCCCCTAGCGATTTTATGTGCACTTGGGGTTCGCACCAAAAATTATTCTTCTATTCTTGATTCTTTCTTGTAAAGTTCTACCATTTTTTGTTGCGGTTTTGGAAAAACATAACTTGAAAATTCTTCTTTTGTTGACCAAATTTGATTTTCATTAGTGGTCAACGTCCCTGTTTGTCGTCCATAAAAAACTAACACATGCCATTTTAAGTGACTGAAAATATGCGTTACTTCTCCTAGAGCTCGCTTTTGCCAAACGACTTGGTCATACTCTTCGAAAATCTCTGGATTTTCTTCAGCAACTAAAAGTGGTTCTTCGAAATCAAGCGACAATTGCGCCTCTTCTTTTCCCCATGTTTTTTGTAGAAATTCAAAACGCTCTTTACTAACTTCTTTTATCGGGAATAACCACATATTTGCCAGTAACCCTTTTGAGTCGCGTTGTTCTAATAAAAATTCCTGTTGTTTATTTTCGATAATGCCGCCGATATAATAGACATCTTTGGGCTTTAATTTCTTTGATTTGACTGGAAAATTGGTCATCGTATTCTTTTCATAACTTAAACAATACTTTTGGATCGGACATTGATCACACTTTGGTGATGTGGGCGTACAGATCGCTGATCCTAGATCCATCATCGCTTGATTAAAGTCTCCTGGGCGTTTTTGATCGATGATTTTATACATAGCCTCTTCGAATACTTTTCGACTGCTGGCTTTGGCGATATCATCACTGATTTCAAATAGACGACTAACCACTCGCATCACATTTCCATCAATAGCCGGTTCAGGTAGCTGAAAAGCAATACTGCCAATCGCTCCTGCTGTATATGGTCCGATACCTTTTAATTGTCGAATTTCTTCAATTGTTTTAGGCATCTCTCCATTAAAATCTGTGACGATCTGTTGCGCTGCTATTTTGAGATTTCTTGCTCTGGAATAATAGCCCAAGCCTTCCCACGCTTTTAACAGCTTGTCATCTGGCGCTTCAGCCAAAGCTTTGATTGTTGGAAACCAGTCCATAAAGCGATAATAATAATCGATTACCGTATCTACTCGCGTCTGCTGCAACATGATTTCTGAAATCCAAATCCGATAAGGATCTAGATTTACTCGCCACGGTAAGTTTCGTTTTTCTTTTTCATACCATTCAATAAAATCTTCTTGAAAAGACTGGAGTTTTTCATCTCCCCAAGTCTCCCAATACTTCTCATTCTTCATTCTCTATTTCCTTTTCCTCAAAATATTGCTGAATCATATCTGGATCAAACTGTTTTTGAAATAGACCTTGTTTGACTTTCATTAAACGCTTATACGAATCGAGTTTACGATGTTTTTCCCATAAACGATCGCCTTCTTTTCTAATGACCTCTAATTCTTGCTCTTCATCTTTTTCGAAAGCTAATTCCTCAAACGCCAGATCGATCACTTCACGATTGAATCCTTTTTGCATCAAGTGCAACTGGACTTTTTGCAAGGCATCTTTAAAACTTTTTGTCCGGTAGCGTCTCATGGCTTTTTCAGCAGCGGCCTTCGCTACCTCGACCTGCTCTTCAATCAAGTAAAAAGTTAGACCGTACTGGATATCCTCATCTTTTAACCCTTTACGTTTTAACTGCTGTTCGATCATTTTAGGGCCTTTGTCACTTGTTCGCATCATCGTTCTGACAAAACTTTCACTATATGATTTGTCGTCCAACAGATTCATCTCTTCTAAACGAATAACGATTTTTTTACGATCTTCAGGTAAAATTTCTTTTTCCTTCAGATAGTCAAGAATCTCTTTAGTTGACCGCAGTTGATAACTTAAATAGTTTAGAGACATCTGCAAGCCTACGTCATAAGAGCCTGCCTTTTTTATTTGTTCGATCATTGCTTCTGTTACTTCTTGTCCTTTTAATAAGCGTTGGCGGACTAAGGTATCCTCTGATACGCGTAATTTTTCTCCTGAAGACAGCCAGATAAGATAAAACTGACCTTTGTCTTTCGTGATTTTCGTGATTGTTTCCATCTCTTCACGCCTTTCTAGTGAGAACATATATTCTACTATAACATATAAATGACAGAAGCTAAACTAAGCAAATTATGCTAAAATAAGATGATGTTGAAAGAAACAAGAAAAAGAAACGTGCTTATTTACTATAAAAACTACGAAATAAAAGGATGAAATCATGACCCCACAATTATTAAAAGAAGGACAAAGTATTTCTTTAAAAATAAAACGTTTAGGAATCAACGGCGAAGGCATTGGCTACTACAAAAAAACAATTGTTTTTGTCCCAGGAGCCTTACCTAAAGAGGATATCTCTGTAAAAATAACCAAAGTTGCCCCTCGTTTTGTTGAAGGACAACTGACGAAGATCATCAAAGCAGCTCCTGAACGAGTGATACCACCTTGTCCAGTCTATGAAGAATGCGGCGGCTGTCAGCTGCAGCATTTAGCTTATCCAGCACAGCTGACGTTTAAAAAAGATTTATTGAAACAAGCACTGAATAAGTTCAAACCAAGAAATTTTGAGAACTATCAATTACTTAAAACAATCGGTATGAACAATCCTTGGAATTATCGGAATAAAGCACAGTTCCAGCTAAGAAAAATCGATGGAGAAATCGAAGCTGGCTTATATCAAGCCGATTCCCACCATTTAGTGCCCATCGATAATTGTCTTGTCCAACAACCAGCAACTACAAAAGTCATGAATGTTTTAGTTGAACTGTTGAATAAGTATCAGCTACCGGTATACAATGAGCGGAAAAACAGCGGCATTTTTAGAACGTTGATGGTACGTGTTGGCATAAAAACCAATGAAGTACAGGTAGTTTTTATCACCCAATCAAAAAAATTCCCACAAAAAATGGCATTGGTTGATGAAATCACGCAGTTACTTCCCGAAGTGGTATCGATCATGCAAAACGTTCAAAACAAGCGAACATCGATCGTTATGGGCGATGAAACGGTCCATGTCTGGGGAAAAGAAAGCATTGAAGAACGAATCAATGAAGTAACATTTGATTTATCTCCACGAGCCTTTTTCCAGTTGAATCCCGAACAAACTGAAGTTCTTTATAACGAAGCAATCAAAGCTTTGGATCTAAAAGAAAATGAAACGGTCATCGATGCGTATTGCGGTGTGGGGACAATTGGCTTAAGTCTTGCTAAAAAGGCCAAAGAAATCAGAGGAATGGATATTATTCCTGCTGCAATCGAAGATGCAAAAGCAAACGCGGAACGTTTAGGCTTGACCAACACCCACTACGAAGTAGGAACAGCCGAAGAATTGTTGCCAAAATGGCTTCAAGCAGGATTCAAGCCAGATGCAATCGTTGTTGATCCGCCACGAACTGGGCTAGATCAAAAGCTACTAAAGGCAATCTTAAAGCAGCCACCAAAGAAAATGGTCTATATTTCATGCAATGTCTCTACATTAGCAAAAGATTTAGTAGATTTAGCCAAGGTTTTTGATGTCAACTATTTACAGTCAGTAGACATGTTTCCACAGACAGCACGTTGTGAAGCTGTCGTAAAATTGACTAGAAAATAAAAAACGAATGCTGCACTGAAAAAGAGGACTCTAGATCAAAATCCGATCTAGAGTCCTCTTTTTAGCGCTCTGCTTTCCCTTTTTCCAAGTAGCTCAAATCGCCGATTTTTTCAATCGTAAAGCTATCTCCTGCAACCTTGACTTTGGTCACACTACAATTTTTAATCTCTTCTCCCTGGTATCCACCAGGAACAAGTATTTCTAAAATTGTCGGAATTTCACTGCCATGAGCTACAATCAAAATATTTCCACCACCCTTATTTGAGGCTTCTTCTAAAATTTGATCCATTGCTGTTTTTGAACGTTCCACGATTTCTGCATAATTTTCAGCAGTTTTAGTTTTATCATTTGCAGCAATCTCATCAGCAATTTCTTCATCACTTAATTTTCGTGTTAATTCGCCGTATTGTGTCCACTCTTCATCAAATCTCAGTCCATTTTTTTCAAAAATCGGTGTCCACATCTCAGCATTATCGCGGCCTTCATAGCCACCATAATTCCATTCCCTTAAACCTGATAAGGTTTCTACGCTCAATCCTTTGCGGTCTCCTTCAGCTAAAATATAATTTGCTGTGGCGATTGCCCGACCTAAATCACTAGAATATGCCAAACTAAATGGTGTCTGCTTCAATCCTACAGCTAATTCTTTTGCGCCTTGAACTCCTTCTTCAGTCAATGGTGTATCAGACCAGCCCTGTACCTGTCCTGTTGTATTAAACATCGTCTTACCGTGACGGACAAAATACAGCACTGTTTCTTGCATTGGTTTTGTTTCAGATGATTGAGTTTTCTTTTCAACGTCTTTCGTACCACAGGCACTGAATAGAATAACCAAACTAATGAGCATCGCCCAACCTTTTTTCATAATGTCACCCCTTTGATCTATTATAAAACTTCCCCATTTGTTGCAATTACTTGTTTCATCCATTCATAGCTGTCTTTTAGATAGCGTGTTTGACTTCCTTTGCCATAGTCATCTTGGTCTACATAAATAAAACCATAGCGTTTGCTCATTTCTGATGAAGAACAACTAATAATATCGATCGGTCCCCACGCACAATATCCTCTAAGATCAACACCATCTTTAATTGCCTCTTTCATCTGCTCGATATGCGCTTTGTAATAATCGATCCTGTATTCATCATGTATCTTTCCATCCTTTTCAAGTACATCATAGCAACCGATACCATTTTCGGTGATATAGATCGGACATTGATAACGATCGTAAAAGGAATTCAACAACGTTCTTAATCCTAAGGGGTCAATCGTCCAGCCCCACGGATTTGCGGGCAGTTCTTTATTCCGATAGGGTTCAGCATGTTGCGCATTGCAAATTTGAGTATAATAATAAGAGAATGACATATAATCAGCTGTATTTCGTAAAATCGCTTCATCACCTTCTGAAAAGATGACGTTGATCCCTTGTTCTTCAAAGTAACGAAAAGCATAACCTGGATAATAGCCTCTTAATAAAACATCCGCAAAAAAATACTGCATTTGATTGATTTTTAATGTCGCCAGTACATCTTCCGGCTGACAGGTCGCTGCATATTCAGGACCACCGCAAAGCATCATACCGATTTCATACTGTTCATCTACCTGATGAGCGTATTCAGTAATAGCGGCTGAAGCAACCATCATATGGTGAACTCCTTGATATTTCGCTTCCAGTAAATTATCGACTTTATCCTCAGCGATTCCTAAATGATTAAAGGATTCGTGACTGATCAGATTGATCTGGTTGATTACGATCCAATACTTAACTTTGCCTTGATAGCGATCCAAAAGAACTTTAGCATAGCGAATGAAGAAATCAACCACTTCTCTAGAATACCAGCCTTGATAATTCAGCGTTAGATTTAGCGGCATTTCATAATGTGACAATGTGATCATCGGCTCCATACCGTTCGCAAGGATTTCATCAATCAATTTATCATAAAAGCGCAGACCAGCTTCATTAGGCTCTTGTTCATCTCCATTTGGAAAAATCCTTGACCAATCGATCGATGTTCTAAATAATTTTAACCCCATATCTCCTAATAATTTCAAATCTGCTGGATACGTTTCTTTAAAATTTATTCCCCAACGCTTTGGATAAATGCCTGTTTTGTCACGTAAAGCTTCTTCGATATACTGTGTAGAAATCTCGGCATTAGAACGCTTTTCTAATGGAAGATCCGCTCTAAATTCATTAATATCAGCAACACTTGTCCCTTTGCCTTCATACTCAAACGCCCCTTCACATTGATTTGCTGCTACCGCTCCGCCCCATAAAAAATCTTTGGGAAATCCTGTTGGTACTTGATACATATATATGACCTCTTTTCTTATTCTTGTTCAAGCAAAAGTAGACGCTCGTTGATTTGTTTTGCTATTTTGATCAAATGGTTCGTTAAATTGATTTCACTATAAATTGTCATCAGGGTATCTTGTGCGTGAGTGAATAATAACGAATGCGGATGAGGTTTGGCATCTTCACCCATTTCACTTTGAATCGCTTTTGTTTGAATCTGATGTGCCTGAGTAATATTGTCTTTGGCAATAGCCATCTCTTTTTTAGTCGTCTCAAAATCATTTTTCTCAACAGCGATAAGAGCATTTCGGCAGTTGACTCGCGCATCTCCTGCATACAAAATAATCTTCATCGCCTGTTCTGATAGCAAATCGTCCATTGATTTATACCTCCTTCAATCCTTGATTTTCAGCTTTTGTTTCCTGATCGTCATACGCTTTAAAAAATGGATACCAAATCGCTGTAGAAAGGACAAAAATAACAATCATTAAAATCAGCCCCGTAATCGTCCCTGTAGTAAACCAAGTCGCAAACGGAAATGGACAGTACCATAATTCAAATTGAACCTTTGGAATCGGCGCAAATGGGATCACTTTTGTAAAAATGTAAATAACAATCGGTAAAATAATTCCTTGCAGCCACATTGGGATCATCAAAAGCGGGTTCCAAGCGACAGCACCAAAAATCACCGGTTCATTAATATTAAAAATCGAAGGAACAATACATGCTTTTCCTAAAGCACTGATTTTCTTAGAACGAGCTCGGATCATCATCAACACTAGCGGCATCGTACAACCGATTCCACCGATCCAAAGATATGCGGAATACAATGTACTGCTTGTCACCAGATTCAGCGTCTCAACAGTCGCTGTTCCATTTTGAACAAGCGCAATATTTTCCGCAATTGCTTTCAATAGGACTGGCTGAACAACTGGTGTCAGTACCCAGGTTGAAATTCCCATAGAGTAAAGAAAACAAATTAGAAACATCATTCCGACAAAGCCTCCTGGAGATTCCATAAAACTGGATAAAGGCATAAAAATACTTAAAACAATATTATATAAATCCACTTTCATGATCAGAACAACGACCCAACCGAAAATAATAATGATTCCGATCGGCAGCATGGAATCAAACCAAGCTCTAACAAAATCGGGAATCACTGACTCTTCCTTAAAGAATGAGAATTTACCCAACATGACTAAAACAAAACCAGCGATCAATCCCGCCACGATTGCTACAAACATTCCACCAGCACCTAAAGCATCATGACCAAAACCAACAACTCCATCTTTTTCAATTTGAGGTGAAATAATCATTAAAAACAAGACGAGTCCACTCATTCCTGCAACGATTCGCTGCTTACGCAGTCGTTTTTTCTCCATCAAATTAAAAGGAATCAAAAAAGCCACAAATAACGAAATTTTGCCCATCGTCCAGCCAAACGGTACCCAAAAACTTGGCAAAGCTGGAAAATAATCATTCAGAATTGCCAACATTGAAAAGACTGATCCTAAAAAAATGAACGGCAGTGTCTGCATGATCGAATCCTTAATACTCACGATCCAGGGATTATTATTGATCTTATTCATCTTTGGTGAAAAACTATTTTCCAGCCAAAAAATCAATTTATTCATATTTTTCTCTCCTTTTTTGTATTAGTTATCTTCTGCTACAGATGCTAATAGATGTTCAATTGCCGCGGAGCCATCTAATGTGGCATAGTAGTCTTTCCTCATTAAGATAACTTTTACTGGAAATCCGTGGATGATTTCATCGATTTCGTCAATAATATACTCAAGATGAGGCCCAACCATCAAAGCATCAATTTCCTCTATATAGTTTTCAATTTCCGATTCACTTCTGGCGACAATATTCATACTCAGATTTTTTTCTTTAGCTGCTTTTCGCATATTAGCAGCCATAAAACCACTACTCGCACCTGACCCACAGACTAATAATACGTTTAATTCACTCATGTCTTATTCCTCCTCTATTAACCAAATTCATTTATTTTGTGATCAACAAGTCGCTAGCATTCTCTGTTTTTCATACTCTTATTTTCATTTTTTCAACTAATATTATCAAATACATTTCTTTCCTAATCGGCTATGTTTAGCGGAAAAAACTGTACTTGCTTTGACTTATAAAAGTCAGAATAATAAGAAGCATAAGAAATAGGAAGGAAAAATGAAGGAGGAAAATGATGTGCCGTTAAACAAAAAAGAAGCAGAACTCATTAGGCTATTAGTGCAGCATCAAGATTGGCTGTCAGCTATTTTTTTAGCTGAAGCGTTATCTACTTCAACTCGAACGATCCGTAATTACGTTACTCGAATCAATCAACATACTAAAACTGAGCTGATCAACTCTTCTAGACAAGGATATAAATTAAAAAAGGATGTACGTATTGAAGACATCCTTTCTCAAAATAATACAGAATTGAACACCCCGAAAGAGCGTATGAATTATCTAATGAACTTGTTGATCCAATATCGAGAAGTTGACTATTTTGAAGTAGCCGAAACATTATTTGTCAGTATCCCGACCATTGAAAAAGATACACTTCGCTTAAGGAAAAAGATAAGCAAGTACCAGCTAAAAGTGATAAAAAACGGCCATTTCCTCAGTATGAAAGGTGCAGAAGAAAATTTCAGAAAACTCACAAGTGATATGCTGCAAGATGAGGCTATGCACAATTTTCAGTCTCTTGATCATATTCAAACGATTTTCCCAACGATCGACATTGACGTACTCCAAACGATTGTTGTTGATCGCTTAAGTAGTCGAAATCTATATGTGAACGGCTATGCGATCAATAGTTTATTACTTCATATCGCAATTGCGATTGATCGTTTGGTTCATCATCAACGTTCAGACATCGAAAACATCTCAGAAATATTTTCAGAAGAACAACTCGAGCACCAAATTGCATTAGAAATCGGCAAAGATATCCATCAAGCTTTCTCTATAGAAATGGATCTTTACGAGATAAATAATTTAACACTTCTATTAATGACTAAAATTTCTTCAGCAAATGAGGATTTTTTAAAAAGCTATATGGATACAGGTATTTATTCTTTTATTGCGACAACGATGAACACTGTTGCAGAAAAATATTTTATCCCCCATACCTCTGATGATCTCGTTTTAAATTTGACCTTGCACGTATCTAATTTGATTTCTCGAGCAAAAAGAGGCAAACAAGTTCGAAACCCTTTATCTGAAGAAATAAAGCAATCCTATGCCTTCATTTATGAAGTTGCTGTCTTTATTGCCAAACAAATTCAAAAGCAGATGAGTATTTCTATTTCAGATGATGAAATTACTTTTATTGCTCTGCATATCGGTTCCTATTTTGAAGAAAAATTTGAAACTGAAAATAAACTAAGCTGCATTATTTACACACCAGAATACTATGATATGCATAAGCGTTTAGTTTATAAAATCAGTGATACGTTTAAGCCAAGTATGAACATTCTCGCTGCATTTTATCGATTAGACGGACACAGTATAGACGAAATGAAAAAAGTAGATTTAGTTTTAACGACTATCGAACTAAAAGAAATTCCTCATGCAATTCAGATATCCCCTTTTTTATCGAGAAAAGATAGTGAGATCGTGCAACAGGCTCTAAATCGGGCCAAGCAGCAGAAATTGATCAATAATTTAAGAGAAAGTATTCAAACGTATCTCACTCCTGAACGTTTTGAACGAAATATTTACTTGAATTCAGAGTCTTCCTACATTGATTATCTAGCTGCAAAATTAGTTGCAAGCAAACATATTGAGCCAGCTTTTATTGAGCTAATCAAAGAACGAGAAAAAATGTCGGCCACTTCTTTTAATAATTCAGTTGCACTACCTCATGCAATTGAAATGAGTGCAAATAAAACGGGTATTTCGATTATTTTAAACGACCGTCCAATTCAATGGGGAAGTCATTATGTTCAAGTCATCATCATGATTGTTATGAATCAGGGGGATATGAAAAAATTTAGGCAATTATTTGATTTTATGATCGATACCTTTTCTAATCAAGAAAAGCTTAGAAGACTTTTGAAAGTGGGAAGTTATGAAGAATTTATTGAAGAACTGTTTTTCGAATGAAAAACACATGTTACTGTGCTTAAGTCCTTCAAGTGATAGAGTAATCTTTATCAGTTAACATTGAACCATTCAGAAAAGTTGCCGTGTCAACTAGATAAAAAAGTAGCCTGTCTCATAATTATGAGACAGGCTACTTTTTTATCTATCTAATTTCTACCAAGGAAAAATGATACTACTGCAACTAAGATGACTGCACCAATAATTGATGGAACTAATGCCATTCCAGCAACTTGAGGTCCCCAACTTCCAAGAAGCGCTTGACCAATTGATGATCCTACTAAACCTGCAATAATATTGAAGATCCATCCCATTGATTTTCCTTTGCTAGTGATTGCACCGGCAATTGCACCGATAACGCCACCTACGATTAAAACCCATAACCAATGTAACATACTATGACCTCCTTACAAATAAAATTTAGAATAAAATATGATTACATAATTATGCTAACAGATTTGCGGAGAAGTTACGAAAGATATGCACTAAAAATCCTAAAAGTTCTTTTGGTGTATTGATTTAATCCATCCAAATAATTCTATAAAAATTACCATCCACCATGCTAATATCATCTAAAATAGGCTCACTAGGCAGTTTCTTTTTACAGATTCATAACTAAAATTAGTGAAGTAAAAGAGCTTGTGGTGTTTGTCCTATCTTTATTCCTTGTTGATTTGGATCATTTTAGAATAAACAGCTTGATATACTCTTCTATAAATTCTATTCTGTCAAATACTGTTGGTTTAAAATATGAGGTTACAGCAATAACAACATCATTTCCAGAATCAATGTAGATAACATTGCCACTATTCCCAATTGCTGAATATATATTTTTCTCAGAATCTAATATCCACCATAAATATCCATATTTCATATTTTGAAATTTTTCTAATGGATCACTTGTTGGTGTAATCATTTCTTCTATCCATTCAGATGGTACAATTTGCTTATTATTGTATCTACCTTTATTTAGGCATAGCTCACCAATTTTAGCCATATCTGTTGCCGAAAGACATAGTCCATATCCTGCAGTGCCGATTTTCAGAGGGTCACAAAACCAAATATGTTCTTTGGGGCTTTTGCTCATGGTAAACTGCTTATGTTCTTCTGCTGTTTCAGCATAATAATTTACGTGCTCTTTTACCCCAATAGGAGCAAACAAATATTCATTGGCAAAATCCACGGTTGTCATCTTACTTACTTCATATAATAAACCTGTTAATATATGCAAGCATACAGTTTGGTAATTAAATTCATCTGTCAGACCTTTTCTACCTCCTAAAAAATCTAATGATGTTTTAGTCCAATCTTCACTTGAACAAACTTTCGACCAAGGATCACCTTTTCCTTTATAGGGGGCTTTCATTGTCAGTAAATGCTTGATTGTTATTTCATATATTGTTTTTTCTCCACGTTTAACCTTATAGGCTGGAAAATAATCTAATATTTTATCATCGATGCTTTTAATTATTCCTTGTTTCAATGCAATTCCAATCAGTAAAGATACGATGCTTTTTGTTGCTGACATAACATGGCAAGTGTCCTCTTTGTTATAATTATTCCATTCATCTGAATAAACTTCTTCACCAGCCTTACGAGCTGTAATTTGACAGATATTAGGTTGCTTTTTGCTTATAAAATCATGCAATTCTTCTTTGGTCATAGAATGCACCTTCCTTTCATCTATAAGCATAAATCCATTAAAAATCGATTTCAAGGTTTATTTTAATTGGAAACTTCTTCAAAAACACTTTCGCTGTTCTTCATTTTCAACATATTTAACTGAAACAGAAGTCGTTGCTTGTATACCTGTGTCTAATGATGAATCGAAAATAGGTTATACTTTTTATTAGAACTTTCTTTATGCTGTAAAAACAAGCGTTTAGGCGAGATTTAGTGCATTATTAAATGAAGAATATTCAACGCTCCCAGCTTATTACCAAACAACATTTCTACTTGGAAAAAGTCAAAATGAATTTAAAAATAGACTAGAAATTTCTTATTCTAATGAATCATTGGAATCTTTAAATAACCTTATTAACGGATTTCGTAATTTTTACAATTTCAAGTTGAAAATTTCTTTATGTTTTGGCACGATTCTTTTTCAAGAAACAGAAAAACCTAGAGGAGGTTTCCTCTAGGTTTTATGATAAACGATTTATTTGTTTAGTTTTTCTTCACCAACATTCTTTGACAAAGAGCCAAATAAAAAAGTATAGTCAAACCAAAATTACAGAAAAAAAAACGTCCAACCCTTCGATATACAAAGGATTAGACGTTTTAAGACAATTAAGTCGATTATTTTACTGTTACAGAAGCGCCAACTTCTTCTAAAGCAGCTTTTAATGCTTCAGCTTCATCTTTAGAAACGCCTTCTTTAACTGGTGCAGGAGCGCCATCAACTACTGCTTTAGCTTCTTTCAAGCCTAAGCCAGTTGCTTCACGAACTGCTTTGATAACTTTAACTTTTTGGTCTCCAGCTGCAGTTAATTCTACAGTGAATTCAGTTTGTTCTTCGCCGCCACCAGTTGCTGGACCTGCTGCTGCTGCTACAGGAGCTGCTGCTGATACGTCAAATTTTTCTTCGATAGCTTTAACTAATTCGCTTAATTCTAAGATAGTTGCTGTTTCTAATTCAGCAACGATGTTTTCAATGTTCAATGCCATTTGAATTTCCTCCATTTAAATTAAAATTGTTTTATTTTTTTGTTGATAATTATGAATCAAGCTGCTATTAAGCAACTTCTTCGTTTTTCTCTGCGACTGCTTTGACAGCGTAAGCCACGTTGCGGACTGGCGCTTGCAATACAGATAATAGCATAGAAAGTAAACCGTCGCGGCTTGGTAGTTTCGCCAAAGCAGTGATTTCTTCTACTGAAGAAACTTTTCCTTCGATGACGCCACCTTTGATTTCTAATGCTTTTGCATCTTTAGCAAATTCGTCGATGATTTTAGCAGGTGCTACTACATCGTCATTGCTGAATGCTACAGCAGTTGGGCCTGTAAATACTTCGTCCAAGCCGTCTAAACCAACTTTTTTAGCTGCGCGAGAAAGGATAGAGTTTTTGATAACTTTCATTTCTACGCCTGCATCACGTAATTGTTTACGTAAGTTAGTGACTTCTTCAACTGTCAAACCACGGTAGTCCACGATTACTACAGAAGATGCTGCTTCAAATTTTTCAGCTGCATTTTGAACTAGGGTTTCTTTTTTAGCGATTGCTGCTTCACTCATTTATTTCACCTCCTGATTTTGATGGTGGAGTTTCACTGGGTTACACTATGTGGTTTAGAAGAATCAGATGAAACTTTGCTCACTACGTTCACCAAGTATTTATTTACATCAATTTTGAAAAAACTGTGTAAATAAATAAAACTCCATGCCACCGTAGACATAGAGGGACTGAATTGTATATAACTCAACAATTGTCCTCGGTAGGAAATTAAGACATACGTCACCTACTGTCTTCGGTACAGTTAATTATTTAACCTTGATTACCTTACCATAGATAAGGTAATCAAGTCAATATTTTTTTGTAAAACTTCTAATTAAAATGAAGCTTGGTCAACGTGGATTCCAGGTCCAAATGTAGTTGTTACTGAAATATTTTTGATGTATTGACCTTTTGCTGCTGATGGTTTAGCTTTTAACAATACGTCGTTGATTGTATTGAAGTTTTCGATTAATTTTTCGTTATCGAATGAAACTTTACCAATTGGTACGTGGATGTTTCCAGCTTTGTCAACACGGTAAGTTACTTTACCAGCTTTTACTTCGTTAACAGCTTTTGTTACGTCCATAGTTACAGTACCAGTTTTAGGGTTAGGCATAAGACCTTTAGGACCTAAGACACGACCTAATTTACCAACTTCAGCCATCATGTCTGGAGTTGCTACTACTACGTCAAAGTCAAACCATCCACCTTGGATTTTTTGAACCATGTCAGCATCGCCTACGTAATCAGCACCAGCTGCTTCAGCTTCTTTTGCTTTTTCACCTTTAGCGAATACTAAAACAGATTGAGTTTTACCAGTTCCGTTAGGTAATACTACTGCGCCACGGATTTGTTGGTCTGCTTTTTTAGGGTCTACATTTAAACGGTAAGCAACTTCAACAGTTGCGTCGAATTTTGCAATATTTGTTTCTTTAGCCAAAGCGATCGCTTCTGCTACTGGGTAAACTTTTGATGATTCAACTTTTTTTAATGCATCTTGCATTTTTTTGCTCTTTTTAGCCATTTTGTTTCCTCCTTGATTGTGGTTATAACGGTAGAACCTCCCACGTAATTCATATCTTTAAATATGAAATAAACTGAGAAGCTACTTCTTTGGGACGTTAGAATAAAATTATTCTACAGTGATTCCCATGCTTCGTGCAGTTCCTTCGACCATGCGCATTGCTGCTTCAACATCAGCGGCGTTTAGGTCTGCCATTTTAAGTTCAGCGATTTCTTTTACTTGATCGCTAGTTACTTTAGCTACTTTAGTTTTGTTTGGCTCACCAGAACCTTTGTCGATTTTTGCAGCTTTTTTCAATAATACTGCAGCTGGTGGTGTTTTAGTAATGAATGTAAATGAACGATCTTCATATACAGAAATTACTACTGGAATGATCAAACCAGCTTGATCAGCTGTACGAGCGTTGAATTCTTTTGTGAATCCCATGATGTTGATACCCGCTTGACCTAATGCAGGACCTACTGGCGGAGCTGGTGTTGCTTTACCTGCAGGAATTTGCAATTTAACTAATTTTTCTACTTTTTTTGCCACGAGACATACCTCCTTGAGTCCGTGATGTGGTTAATTGGAGATGAAGATTTCTCCTCCCACGTCAATCCTTCTTTGATCAATCAAAGAATTCTTATGCGCAAAATTGCACACTAAAATAGTATACTCTGCTTCTGATAAATTTTCAACACTTTTCTGTTGTTTTCTTACTGTAATTTTGATGATCAAAATGAGAAAAAGCTAATTTTTTCTAGCATTTCTATTCCTTTTCTAGTTTCTTCTAAACAATTATGATAGACTTTCGTTAGAAAAATTCTGATATTAAAATAAGAAAACAGGTGAATTGAAATGGAAAATTTACGCTACAAAAGTGTTTTTGATATCATTGGTCCAGTCATGATTGGACCAAGCAGCTCTCACACTGCTGGAGCTGCTCGTATCGGTAAAATCGTTCGTAGCATTTTTGGGGAGCAGCCGGATACCGTGGATATTTATTTATATGAGTCTTTTGCCAAAACCTATCGTGGTCACGGGACCGATATTGCTTTAGTTGGCGGTTTGCTGGATATGGAACCAGATGATGAGCGTTTAGCGGATTCTTTAAAAATTGCTCATGAGCAAAATATGGAAGTTTTATTTGTTCCTCTTAAAGAAAAAGCTGAGCATCCAAACTCAGTAAAATTATTGGTTTCTAAAGGCGATCGTACATTGTCTGTTACTGGAATTTCGATCGGCGGCGGTAATATTCAGATTTCAGAGCTGAACGGATTCAAGATTTCTTTAACCATGGGTACGCCAACGTTCATCATTGTTCATCAAGATGTACCTGGAATGATTGCTAAAGTGACCAACCTACTCTCTGAAACAAATATCAATATTGGAACGATGACCGTAACACGTGAATCAAAAGGTGAAAAAGCAATCATGATCATTGAGATTGATCATGCTGATATCGGTGATATCACAATGAAATTAGTTCAGATACCACATATTTTCAGTGTAAATTATTTTGATTAGATAAAGGAGCAGAAAAAATGTTTCTATCAATAGAAGAATTAGTAAAACAAGCAGCCAACTTTCCAAGTGTTGCGGAACTGATGATCGCAACAGAAATAGAAAATCATGGTCACAGTCGTGAAAAAATTATTGAAACGATGGAACGCAATCTTGCCGTAATGAAACAATCCATCGAAGAAGGTGTAGATGGTGTAACTTCTGTTACAGGCATTACTGGCGGAGATGCAACTCGTTTAAACAAATACATTGAAGCTGGCAATTTTCTTAGCGGTGAAACAATTTTGACTGCTGTAAGAAATGCTGTAGCTGTCAATGAGGTCAATGCAAATATGGGGCTGATCTGTGCAACACCTACCGCAGGCAGTGCCGGAGTGGTTCCTGGTGTCCTGATGGCGGCCATTGAGCGATTAGACTTAACACATGAACAACAAGTAGATTTCTTATTTACTGCTGGCGCTTTTGGATTAGTTATTGCGAACAATTCCTCTATTAGCGGTGCTGAAGGGGGTTGTCAGGCAGAAGTTGGATCAGCTAGTGCAATGGCCAGTGCAGCCTTAGTATGTGCAGCTGGCGGTACTGCTGACCAAGCAGCGCAAGCAATTGCAATTACTTTAAAAAACATGATGGGGTTGATTTGTGATCCAGTCGCTGGCTTAGTTGAAGTTCCTTGCGTAAAAAGAAATGCCTTAGGCTCTTCACAGGCATTCATCTCAGCAGATATGGCATTAGCCGGTATTCGTAGTGTAATCCCTCCAGATGAGGTTGTTGCTGCAATGTATCAAGTGGGTCGACAAATGCCTCAGATTTTCAAAGAAACTGCTGAAGGCGGTTTAGCAGTGACACCGACTGCACAACGGCTGGCAGAGGAAATTTTGAACAAACAAAGTGATAGTCACACTAATTAATCACTAAAAAGAGTATATGTATAAAAAGGCAAAAATAAGACGGGATACACAAAGATTGGTCTACCAATTTTCGTGTATCCTGCCTTTTTTTAACTATAAACTGCCTTTCAACACTCACTTTTCCAGGCTAAGCCTCTTCTACTCTTCCGTTATCTCTGATAATCTCACTTGGAACCGTGTCCTTATCAAAATTTTACTAAAAAGCTGCTTTTTTATTGTTTATATGCATTTTTGACTATCAACAAGCTAAAGCCTGTCATTAAAATCATGATTCCAAATAGAAGGGCTAATGTGTTACCTGTTTCTCCTGTACTTGGTAAACTTCTGCCATTTTTGGCACTGGATTTTTCTTTATTGGATAGCACTTGTTTATCTTTTACAGCAGTACTATTTTTTGTATGATTAAGAGCCTTATTTGGTTGAATAACTGTCATAGATTCTTTTTTACTGTTGAACACTGTGATTTCAGTTGTTTCGTTAAATTTAACCTTTACTTGGATAGAGGCTTTTTCTATTTGATAATTTTTTGGTGCTTTGGTTTCGATCAATTCATAGCTTCCAATCGGTAAATGGGCAACTTCGATGATTCCCTCTTCATTCGTTGTTAAATCACTTTTTACCACTTCTCCGGTTTCATTTTTCAGGTCAAAAACTGCGCCTTCTAGTACTTGTTGGTTTTCTTGGTCTTTTTTAATGACTTTAAGTGTACCAAATTGCTCGCTTGGCAATAGTTCTGTTGCTAAGATTTCCTTACTGTTGAAGACTGTGATTTCAGTTGTTTCGTTAAATTTAACCATTACTTGAACAGGAGCTTTTTCTACTTGATAATTTTTTGGTGCTTTGGTTTCGATCAATTCATAGCTTCCGATCGGTAAATGGGCAACTTCGATGATTCCTTCTTCATTCGTTGTTAAATCACTTTTTACTACCTCTCCAGCTTCATTTTTCAGGTCGAAAACTGCGCCTTCTAGTACTTGTTGGTTTTCTTGGTCTTTTTTGATGACTTTAAGCGAGCCGAATTGCTCACTTGGCAACAGCTCTGTTTCTAAGATTTCCTTACTGTTGAAGACTGTGAGTTCAGTTGTTTCGTTAAATTTAACCTTTACTTGGATAGGAGCTTTTTCTACTTGATAATCCTTTGGTGCTTTGGTTTCGATCAATTCATAGCTTCCGATTGGTAAATGAGCGACTTCGATGATTCCTTTTTCATTCGTTGTTAAATCACTTTTTACCACTTCTCCGGCTTCATTTTTCAAGTCGAAAACTGCGCCTTCTAGTACTTGTTGGTTTTCTTGACCTTTTTTGATAACTTTAAGCGAGCCGAATTGCTCACTTGGCAACAGTTCTGTATCTGGAATTTCCTTACTGTTGAAGACTGTGATTTCAGTTGTTTCGTTAAACTTAACTGTCACATGAATCGGTGTTTTCTCAATTCTATGTGCTTTGGGTGCTTTTACTTCTATTAGTTCATATTCACCAATAGCCAAATGAGAAACACTGATTATTCCTTGTTCATTTGTTGTTAAATCATCTTCTACAACTTCGCCAGATGCATTTTTTAACTCAAAAACTGCTCCCTTAAGCACACGCAAATCTTCTCGATCTTTCTTGATAACTTTGATTGCACCAAAATGTTCACTAGGCTGTAATTCTGATTCTGACAATTCTTTATTATTTAAAACAGTTACTTCAACCGTTTCATTGAACTGAACATTCACTTGGATAGACTTCGTGTCTAATTGGTAGCCCTTTGGTGCTTTTGTTTCTATTAATTGATACGTTCCAATAGGTAGATGTGCTACTTCAATTATCCCTTGATCGTTAGTCGTTAGACCACTTTCAACTGTTTCACCAGCCGCATTCTTTAGCTCAAAAACAGCATCTTTCAATACCTGATTATTTTCAGAATCTTTTTTGATGATTTTGATTCCACCAAATTGTTTCGCTGGTTCTAATGGTCGTAATGGTTGTTCCGGTGTATTTTCAAGTGTAATAAACGCGGTATTGTTTGTTTCTTTATTTTTTTCTAGTGTTACTTTGACCGGTGTAGGATCTAATTCAAAGCCAACTGGTGCTTTTGTTTCTTGCAAGATATATTCACCAAATTCAATTTTCTGAGAAGTTGCTTTCCCTAATTCGTCTGTGACTAATTGTTCAATCACACTATTATCCTTAGGATCAATCAGGTCAAATACAGCACCTTCCAATAGGTGAGTACTGTCTTCACTGCTTACCTTTTGCAATTCTATTTTACCAACCGTAGATCCTTCGATCCAAGAACCCACATTGATATTTTCGACTACTTTATTCACTGTTTGTGTTTCATAATCTTTATCACGTAATCGATATTCAGCTGTTGCATCATTTGTAAAAAATTCTACATCATTATTGATGATTTGAGTTTTATAAAGAATACGCATAGAGGTCTCAGATCCATCTGGGTAAGGTAAAACAACTTCAATTTTACCAGTGTTAACATCATAATCGAAAATCGCGCCTGAATGTTCACTCAAAAATTGCGCGATTCCTGAAAGTCCAATATAATCTTTATTTTCTCGACCAGCTAAGATAATTCTGAAGCTTTCAGGAATCAATTGGTGATCTGTAGGAACATTTCTGATCTGATCGATGATTGAAATTTTTCCATCTAATACATCTCTTTCTAAGTTTGCACTAACGTCCCATGAAATTTGTTCAGGATTTTCTGGATGAATCACTCCGGATTTAACCAAAAACGGATATTCTGATCCTGAAGATCCATGTCCTGCAGTATGAACATTTACGCCAGTCTGAATTTGTCCGCCATTTATGTAAATCGTTTCAGTAGACTCTTGTGAATTATCGTTGTGTACAACCGCCTCAAAATTAAAGCCGCCTTTGATATTCTCAATATCTTCTATGTTTTCATTAAAAGTAGCTACAGCTCCACTTGTTGTTATATGTACTGTTCCAACATTTACGCCCTCAATTGTTAGGTAAAATGTTTTCTCATACCCTTCAAGAATCGTCAACCCGATTTGAGGCCAAGATAGAGCAAGGTAATCGCCATTTTCTATTTCACCAGCAGAATTATCAAATAGTACTTCTATACTTATTTGTTCTCCGCTATTTACATTTGATGAATTCGTAGTAATTGATGTAATATGACTTTGAGAAATATCTCTCCCTGCTGCCTCTGCTTTCATAGGAACTAAATTTAAAAAAAGCGGTAAAATTAATGTGACAATCAATAATAAACTTCCTAGTTTTTTGTGCATTGTTTTTCCCCCTTGTATTTGTGAAACATCTATCTAGCAACGAGAGTATACACTATTTTTTTCTGAAAATTTTCTCAAATTTTTATTTTATTTTTCATTTTTTGATAAAACGTTTTTATTGACAGTTATATAAAATCAATACAAAAAAATGTGAGTAGTTCACAACACCGACAGTCATGACTTACTCACAAAAAACTATTTACACAAGGGTTCCAAAGCCTATACCACAGCTTTCTAATCTTCTTGCATATGCTCAAATTTATCTTGAGCTATTTTTTTTATAAATTCATTAAATTGATAAAATTGATATTCTCCAGGATAATCTTCAATTATAAATAAAGGACATGGGATATCTTGAAGTTGTACTGTGGAAACGATCAGATCATAGTTGCTAAATTCAATTTCCTCCCTATGATAAAAACCTTCCACTTTAAAATCAATGATCCCTAGGTGCTGGCTGCGATCTTTTAATCGGTTTACTATAAAATCAGCATGTGTTTTGCTAAAATCGCTAAGAACACCAATACTTAATGTGATTTTTCGATCAATCAAAAAAGGAAATTTCATAGATATTTCACTAATTAATGTGTCTAAAAAAATGGGTTCATTTAATTCTAGTTGATTTAGATAGGTTGAGCACATCTGAAAAAGCGCTGAATGGATCACTGGATTACGAAAGGCAAACAACCTATTGAACATTTTCAAGCGATCAACTATCGAATCAGTTGCATACGGAAACTGTTTATGATTTAGATAAAATTCCAGCAACATTTCTTGAAGATATTCATGCACTTCCTCCCATGTTGCATCAAATCTTGAAACAAATTCTCTAGAAAAATCAGACGCGACATGCAGAACACGCTCCAATTCAGCTTCAGAATCCCAGCCATAAAAGTAAGCAGAAAGTTTTTGCTTCAATCTTTCATGACTATCGGTAGTGGTTGTTTCATCTAAATGATATCCTTGATTTTCTCGCCACATGGAAACAAAATACAATACAGTTAGAAAAACGACCATTTGCTCTGATGGTTTTCGATCATTCGGAATAAGTTCCTCTTGGATTTGTTGCCGTAATTGATAGTAATTGGGGATGAATTCCAATAAGCGTCTGCGATAAAATCCAATAAATAAAAAAGTAAAAAAATGGCGCAATTCATGCTCGCCAGCTTCTGCTTCAATATAAAATACATTATTCTTTTTTACTAATTTTATTGGAAGACCTTTAAAAAATTTTTCCAGTTTTTTTATGGATCGATAAAAGGTTGGTAAACTACAGTATACTTGCTCTACGTAGTAGGTTGCATCTCTTTTTGTTTCTTTAAATAATAGTAATAATATCTTTAGATTGACATTATTATAAAGCAAACTTGTTAAAAGTTGATCAATGGTTCCGTTGGATAGATGGTTGATATGAACGATTTGATTTTCATCGATACGCACATCTAAGATATCATACCACTGTGAATCTAACTGGGTCAGGTCATTTTTTAGTGTATTCAAAGAACAACCAATTTGTTCTTTTAAAAGATTTAGCGGCATAGAACCATTATTTAAATCCATTAACCATAATTCATTTATGATACGTTTTTCATTACTGTCCAATAATGTCAGCATGTCGCAACACCTCTAGCCTATCCCAATTTTTATCGCTTGATCCAAATAAAGAATCTTAAGCTGCTCTTCTTGACACGACTTATAAAAATACGTGCTTCTTTATAATTTCATTCAATATTATATACTAAAAAATTGGATTGTTTAAATCATTCAGCCTCAAACCTGTAAACATCATATAAACAGTTCTATAGGTGTTTCCTTTTCATTATTCTATACATAAAAATGATCAAAACAAAAATCTTTCTCTCGTAAAAAAAATGCTTGAAGTTCAAGAAACCTGCCAAGCATCATAGTGAGTCTGTAAACAATAGCTACTTGCTGTTCTTCAATTTTTCCTAGCAGACAATAAAAGAACCCAATACAAAACCAAAAATCAGTTTTATATCGGATTCTAGGTGACTGGGTTGTCACTCATAGAGTGATCTCTCAGTCACTTTTATAAAATTAAAAATGTTCAATTTCGGACATGGTCGGCATTCCAGTTTGTGCGCCTAGTTTCGTAATGGAAAGTGTGGCGCCTTTTCCAGAAAGTGTTATCGCTTCTGAGATAGTCAGTCCTTCTGCCAAACATGCAGCTAAAATTCCATTAAACGTATCTCCAGCGCCCGTTGTATCAACAATTTTTACCTGCTCTGCCGGAATCGTAATGACATCGTTGTCTGTTGTGTAGGAGATCCCGCTTCCACCACGTGTTACGATCAACTGTGTCGCATTGGCCTTTGACCATTCAAGCATGTCTTTTTCAAATTGCCCCGCTTCCGTAATGTCATGCCCCAACAATCCCTCAAATTCTGTTTCATTTGGAGTAATGATATCAACGAAAGGCAACATTTCAATCACTTTTTCAGTATATGGCGCAGGATTTAAAATAGTTGTCGCACCTTTGTTTTTGGCAAGCTGTAGACTTCTTTTCACCGTATCAACTGGTATCTCCAACTGTGTCAAAAGAACATCACCAGTATTTATTTTTTCGTTTAATTCACTATCGATATCAGTCAATAACATGTTCGCGCCAGGTAAAACAACAATAGCATTGTCTTCTTTTAGTTTAAAAATAGACGCAACGCCTGTAAAAATGTTTTCCTCGTAAGTCACTGCACTTACATCGACCTGCTCATTTTCTAAATGCTTATATACCTTTGAACCAAACGTATCGTTGCCTATTTTACCAATCAAAGAGACCTCCGCACCCACTCGTGATGCTGCAACAGCTTGATTGGCTCCTTTGCCGCCTACATAATAATCAATTGTTTCTCCTAGAAGTGTTTCACCTATTTTAGGTAAACGGTCTGTTTCCATGACCATATCCATATTGATACTACCTACGATTACTACTTTTTTCATCTCGGACTCTCCTTATTTATATTTTCTTCAAATACTTATAGAAAGAACCCAGATGTTCTCTTTCAGTTTCAGTGTATTCTGAAATTTTTTCAAAACCATGTTTCTTAAAAAAACGCTGCATTTTGAGATTTGAGTGATTTGTACTTGAATAAATATATTTGCCTTTTCTTTCTTTTATTCTGTTTATTATATCATTCAATAAAATAGATGCATAACCATTTGACAAATAACTCGGATCTGTCGCTACTCTTCTCAGTACAAAATCGCCATTTCCTTGCTCGTTCAAGGTTGCGACGGCAACAATTTTTTGATCCTCACTTAGTTTATATAGTTGCCGCCTCGTTATATCTGATAGAATGATCGATTCATTTGGATAGGATTTTGTCCATTGTTCTACATGAGTCCGTTGCATTTGTCTTTTGGCTGCTTCAAACAGATAATTGATTTCTTTACTATCTTTTGGTTCAGCTTGTGTTATCTTCATTTTGCCTCTCCGTTTTTCACTATTTGATCAATAAGGCAGTAATAAAATCGATAAAACAACGACACAAATTATCCCTATGATCGTCGGTACACTTGTCCGTTTTAAAATTCGAACTGGGCTAACACCAACTGTTGATGCTACGATCATCACAACAGCTGCAACTGGTGAAATAGTCCTAGCTAAGTTAGCAATCATTTGCATTGGTAAAGAGATTAAAATACCATCGATCCCCGCTTTAGCGGCAATATCAGGAATCAGCTCGATCACTGCATAAAACATCGCTAAACCGCCGCCGCTCAGCATACCAAAAATGGTGGTAGCACCACTAAAAATCAACGTTGTAACTAAGCCTGCCGAAGCAGAAGATTCTACCGATGACATGATACTGTCAATGATTCCTAATGATTGAATCGCTGTGGTGAATAAAGATCCGCCAACGACCAACATAACTACTTGGCTAAAGCCTTGACCCATACCTTTGAACATTTCAGCTGCTGAATCTTGGATTTTTTTATAAGAACGATGTCTAATTGTTTCGAAAACAACGGCAACGAAAAAGGAGATAAATGTTAAAACAAAAATATCCATTTCAATGCCATCAACAAACATTCCTGTGATCCCAACGATTAAGATCAGAATCAACGGCAACAATGGCAAGATTGCGTAAAGCTTTGGTACATTAGATTCTTCTTGTGTTGTGAGTTCGTCATTTTCGATCGCAACAAATGCAGAAGCTCCTTCTTTCTTATCACAATATTTTTGCCAGAAATAGTGTGTGACTGCCATGATCAACAATACAGGGATTGAAATTTTTGCATTCCAAGCCACATAGGTCAAAAGATCATAGCCTAACGTTTCTGCTGCGATAACATTGTCTGCGCCAAGTGGAGTCGGCATGATCGTTGCGGTCATCGCAATTACTCCAGCAGCTGTTAGTGAAGAAATTCCCATACTAGACAACATAGGATACAAGATTGCCATCAAAATGATTGCCAAGCTGGAAGCACTTGGTACTACAAGAGACATTAAATTTCCAACTAAGAAAACTAAAGGAACAAACAACGCTTTTGATTTAATTTTCTGCAACGGTTTTACTAGAATATTTACAGCTACTTGATTCGCCCCAATAACATTCATATATCCTGAATAACCAAATAAAATCATGATCACGATTCCAGCAGAGCTAACTTGAGCAATAATCGTATCTTTGAATTTCAAAAAAACATCAAAAAATGCTAGACCAGTGCCTTCTCCTGCTGGATAAAGAGGATGACCTAATAAAGCGGCAAACATCAGTAAAATCAGGGCCCCGCTAATCAAACTCAACGCAGGATGATAATTTTTAATAATCAAATACGCAACAAGTGCTAAAACCACTAATACTAACAAAGACTCAATCATAATATGTCTCCTTTTTAATTAATTTTTTCTAAATTTGTTACAACCCACTTTTGAAATGCAGGAATATCAATATCCAAACAAACAACCGCATTCGTTGTGTCATGATATTTCATTTTTAAATCTGCAACCGTTGCTCCTGCTGCTGGTCCATCTAACGCAATTTCCACAAAGGTTTCCTGTGTTGTAAACAACTCTGGATCAGTCAGGTATGCAATTGCACAAACATCATGCATTTTAAGACCTGTTTGCAAACTGCCTCCGCGATAATGTTGAAACAATGAATAAAACATTGTCCCCACTCTGCCGAATTCTTTGATTTTTTCTGTTTCGCGCTTGGTTAATACCGCTGTGCTGGTTACATCCAATCCAACCATGACAATTGGAATGCCTGATTGAAAGACGATTTGTGCCGCGTGAGGATCTACGTATGTGTTGAATTCTGCACTGGTATTGGTATTCCCTCTAGATAAAGATCCGCCCATCATCACAATTTCTTTGATATTTTGTTTTGTTTCTGGATAGAGACTCAAAAGTAAGGCAATATTCGTCAAAGCAGCAATCGGAACTAAGGTAATCGGCTCTTCGCTGTTAAGAATACACTCTTTCATCGCCTCAACAGCATGAATATCAAGCGCTTTCAGATCAGAAGTTGGAAAATCATAACCATCCATCCCACTTTCCCCATGTATTTCCGCTGAGTCTTCCAACTGAATCAATAGAGGCTTATCACAGCCCTTAGCCACAGGAACATCTTTACCAAAAAAAGAGACTAATTTTAAGGTATTCTCCGTTGTTTTGTGTACGTTTACATTTCCTGCAACAGTGGTCAGTAACTTCACATTCAACTTGGGGTGATTCAGTGCGATCGATAAAGCAACCGCATCATCGATCCCTGGGTCTGTGTCGATAATAACTGCTCTTTCTTCTTTTATCATAAATCTATCTCCTCTCTTAGGTTAAGCGCATTACCAAAATGATAGAAAAAAATACTTTTCTTAATAAAAAAGTATTTTAGGTTAATCGCTTTACCTATCTGTCTAACATGATAGCGTTTTATTTTAGATTAGTCAATCACTATTTTAACTTTTTTACACTTCTTCCAAGAAACAGGCTAGGTTCCAAAACAATCGTTTCAGTCTGTTTCTGCTTGTTTGTTAGGATTTTCGTTAATAGATTGACAGCTTCTTCTGTTAACGAACAGCTGTTTTGCTCTATTGTAGTCAACGAAAGCCCTAAAATATCTGCCATTTCCAAACGGTCGTATCCGATGATAGAAAGATCTTCCGGAATTTTTACTCCATTGTTCAATGCTTGTTTCAGTACGCCAAAAGCAACCATATCATTAGCTGTAATTACGGCGCTGACTTCTTTTAACGCGAATAATTCTTTGGTTTTTTCCATTCCCACATTAAATCGGTAACCTGTTTCAATAAGATGTTCCTCTTTAACTGTAACACCATACTCATTCATTGCTTGCTTATAGCCGGTAATCCGCTCAAGTGTGCTGGGTACTTTTAAATCTCCAGTCATAAAAGCAATGGCTCGATGTCCATTTTTCAGCAAGTATTCAGTTGAAAGCTTGCCACCTGCCAAACTATCAAAGTAAACTTGGTTTACTCCATCAAATGCAACTTGTCTATCGATTAAGATAAACGGCGCATCGATCGTTTTCAAGAAGCGTTCCTGCTCGTCTTGAAAAGCAAAAGATTCATTGGACAAAGCAATGATCAAACCGTCAACACCTCTGTTTAATAACATTTGGATCAAATTTTTTTCTATTGAAAAATTGTCATTGGAATTGACAATGATCGTTAGATAACCGATTGCTCTAAATTGCTCCTCCAATTGTTTACATAGCTTCGAAAAAAATGGATTTTCAATATCCGGAATCACTACACCAATCGTTTGAGATGTGTTTTTTGCAAGACTTTGCGCCGCGATATTGGGAATATAGTTTAATTCCTCAGCGATTGCTTTGATTTCCTTTTTCTTTTTTTCTGAGATTCGAGAGGGTTTATCATTTAAAACTAGAGAAACTGCCGCTTCTGATACATTCGCCATTTTAGCGATATCTTTCATTCTGATTTTCATGATAGTCTCCTTTATTCATATACCATTTTCTAGTTCGTCTTTATTTACTGCCACAAAAAAGCTGCAACAGCCTGATCAACTTCGGTGTTTTCATGTAACTGACTATGCTGCGCGTTTTTTCCGTAAAAAACCTTGTACTGTACGTCATTTCCGTTTGACTTAAACAAAGATACCACACTCAAAGCATCAGCCACAGGAACAGCTTCGTCACTCAAACTACCGTCTTCTACATCGCCAGCAAGAATCAAAACCTTCATATCACGAGCAACCAAGTTGATTCCATTGACAAAATCTGCAAAACGTTCGCTTTGGACAGACGGACCATTACTAATCAGCTCATCCATCGTTTCTCCTTCGGATAGTTCAACAAAATTGTTGAATGGAACAGCGATCCCTACAAATTTTTGTACTTTAGGTAAACTAGCATCCCCACCAAATGTAGTCATATAACGTAAAGCACTGACACCGCCCATCGAATGACCGACAAGATTGACTTGATCAATCTTGTACGTATCACGAAGATAAATCAGACAATTTTTGATCCACTCAGCCTGATTCCATTCGTTATTTTTATTCTCTTCAAACAAGATTTGAACACTTGGGTTGTTCTCGCTTCCAGTAAGTTGTCCAGTTGCTGTTACTTGACCTTCAACATCGACAGTCAAAACGAGTTCCTTTTTTGTGAAATCAGCTGCTTCCATGCGTTTTAACATACCGCCAAAAGAACTATTGCCGCCACCATATCCATGAATGAACAGTGTTGGTATAGAAGACTTCGGCTCCATCTTACTGGAATTGGCTGTTTGAGTTATCGTTTGTTTGTTATTGTCTTTTTTACCAGCACAACTTGCTAAAAATAATAGGCAGATGACTAGCGTATAAATAAGCCAATGTCGTTTCAAAATTATCACCCTCCAGTATCAGCGAATCAAAAAAGCAAGAGTCTGGGACATAACTCTATGAGTGACAATCTAGTCACTTGACATCCGAATAAACGGTGGAAGCAAAAACAACCCCTTCGGAAATAAGCTGAAATTCACAAAAATTTGAAGAATAATTTTCGTGAATTCCAGCTTATTTCTCGGGGTTAAACGTTTCTGTCCCAGCCTCTTTTTTTCGACATTTTAAATTGAATCTACTTGCTCAAAGTCTAACTCTGTACTAGTTTCACGACCGAACATATCGATATTTACTTTTAATTTTTGGCGCTCTTCATCTACTTCTGTGACTTCTCCTTCAAGACCAGAAAATGCACCTTCAATGATTCGAACTGTATCGCCTAAGGCAACATCTAAATCAGACTGACGTGTACTCATACCGATCGAACGTAAAATGTGGTTGATCTCTTCTTGTAATAATGGTGCTGGCTTGCTTCCAGCTCCATGAGAGCCAACAAATCCAGTAACGCCTGGTGTGTTACGAACAACATACCATGAATCATCGGTCATCGTCATCTCAACTAAAACGTATCCTGGGAATGTTTTATGCACGATTTCTTTTGATTTTCCATTTTTCACTTCTGTTTCAGTTTCTTCTGGAACAACCACACGAAAAATGAAATCGCCCATTCCCATGCTTTGTGCACGTGATTCGATGTTTGCTTTGACCTTGTTCTCGTAACCTGAGTATGTATGAAGTACATACCAATTCTTTTCAAATGATTCCATTTGATTTAGCTCCTTTAGTTTTATAGTAAAAATACAGCAAAAGTCTTAAGAACATTCTTAAAACTCAGTTTCTTTTATAAGTGAAAATAAAAAAACCTCAGTTCCCCGAAGTTTTTCTCCTTTGTTATTATAGCACTGTTTGTACTAAAATACTAGTTTTAATTACTTAAGAATCCAGCCAAATACAGATTGAATTGCCGTATCCATCACGAAGAACAATGCTGCAAAAATAATTGATGTTTCAATAACAACTAATGTATCTTTGCGTAATTGTTTTTTTGATGGCCATGATACTTGCTTCATTTCATCTTTAACACTACGTAAAAATTTCATTTGAATACCTCCATGCTCTATTTCGTCTCTTTATGTAACGTGTATTTTTGACAGTATTTACAGAATTTTTTGATTTCTAACCGTTCTCCACGTTTTCCTTCACTGACGGCTTTAGAATAGTTTCTGGAGCCACAATCTGAACAAGCAAGTGCTGATTTTTTTGTTGCCATTGTTCAACCTCCTCTATTCACAAATTTACTCAATAACATTATCATTCTTTTGGTCGAATGTCAATGCATACTCAATAAACGTATGTGTCGAGTTGTTGGAGGTAAACGCTCATTCATTAGAATTTGATTAAAATACATATGAAATAAAAGTCAATTCTTTATGTTATTTTATGGAACCTCATTAAAATATAAGTGAGGTGTACTCCTTTAGTATACCATAAAATCGCCTATCTTATCATGCTTTTTGCTATAAAAATCAAAAGAAAAAAAGGAACCAGTCAAAGCCTTTCGCCTCTCCTGGTTCCTTTCAAGAAAATTTTTTCTCTTGATTCTCTCATAATTCTATGCTACCATAAAATCAATAAAGAATACGGAACACAAAGGGTCGACTTTGTGATACCCGCCTCAATCAAGCCTAAGGAACTTGATTGAGGCTTCTTTTTGGTTTTCAATCTGTCTTATTGTGGATAAGTTTAACAAAAAAAGTGCTATCCTGCAATCAGAATTACTATAAATGTGGATAACTTTTCCTAAATAGCCTTGCTAATTGCTGTCTTTCTAGCTCTGACTCCCTGTCTAATGCCACTTTGTACGTTTTTCCTGCATATTTTTCTTTAATGGCTCCTTGATTGTCTTCATCTGTCACAACCAAATAATCTGTGGATAGCTCTTTTTCCTCACGAATGAACCGCCAAAATTTTCCACAAATCTCCTCTAAGCTACCTTCACGATCACAAATAATGATTTTAGCCAGGTATTCTGCTCCCATTCCCCAGTGCATTCCTCGATGTTTCTGACGATAGGTAATTTTCTTATGTGTACTCTCAATCGCACCTAATCCTAAATGCTTCTTTTTAATAGCTAAATCAGCGCTCTTCAGTCTCCAGTTTATGGGTTCTAAATATGCCCAATTTCTAACCAAATACTTCTCTAACTTCTTTGTATGCTTTCTTTGACTACTATCTTCTGCTAAGGATTCCATTGTTGTTATGACTACCCCAACGTCCTCCATAGAATAGTTGTAAATCGCTCTTTTCATAATTGGAATCAGTTCTTCACAAAAAGACATACGCTGTGTTAACTTTAAATGCCAGTGGTATTCATCTAAAACATGAAAATGAGCTTTAGCACCCACAGAAAGCTCCTTAAAGAACTCTTCCTTTACACCAGGCCCATTATCTGAATTTGAAACAACCACTGTATTTTTCAAGTTGTACGTACTGTAAAGATATGCCTGAACTAATTTCTTCACTTCCCTCTTGTTAAACCCTACAAACTCTTTTACCGCAGTCAGCACACTCTCCCCTTCTTTTGCTAGGTCTTTACGCTTTTTTTCATGAATCAGGACATGTAATAACTCACGCCCCTTTTTTCGTTTGTTAAAAGGAATGATAATCCCATCTGCTTCTTCAACCAAAACATCGACTTCTTTTGTTCCTGGTTCTGCATAAGCATGTTCTAATTCATATGCTTCACAATTTTTGATTGTCTCTCCAACCGTATGAACAGCAGTTAAAACTGTATCTTTACTGATATGAAGTGGTGCAATTAAACTAGTAATCGTCGCTGCTGCTCGATAAGACGCATGTTCTGCCATACGTGCTAAAGTAACAAAGACTGTTTTAGAATGTCGTGCATATCGATCAATTTTCAATAGTTCATCAACCGGATAAACAATGTCTTTGTCCCTTTTCCAACATTTCCTTGAAAATGGAATCGTTCCAAATAGAAAAGTTACTTGTCGTGCCACTTCTTTTTCTTCCACATATCCTTGTGCTCTCATTTGAGAGGACTGTTTCCGATCATAGTTAGAGAGCCATTCACAGAAGTGCCCAGCGAAGGAATCATACATGAGTGAAAGCAGCTGACGCTCTCTTTCAAATTCATCGTATTCACTTGAAAGCATGATTCGTTCAATTTGATCTGTTAATATCTCCTTTTTCACCGGGACTTCATATTGCTGCATACACATTTCTCCTCATCGCCAAAATATCATTTATAAAAATTTACATAACCATTACGCCAAGCATATTCCATAATCCATGCGCTAAAACAGCCGCTTCAATTCTTCCGGTCTTCAGATACACACCACCAAAGGCTAGACCGAAACTAAAATAAACAATAAAACTTCCAATATTCGTTGGTGTATGACTAAAACTAAAAAGTACAGCTGCTCCAATCATCACTCTATATTTATATTTCTCTGGAAATAATGCCTGAATTCCTGCACGATAAATTCCTTCTTCAGTTATAGGCGCTGTGACTCCAGTAACTAATAAAAACAGACCTTTCGGTGTTTGATCCAATAACTTTTTTAGCTCTACCTGATTAATGGTTTGTTCTAATCCTTGCTGCTCAATAAGAAATTGACCTGCTGCTGATCCTAAAAAGCAAAAAGCACATGCTAGGATAATCCAGGGGATTGTCTTAAAAAGTCCTCTAAAGTTCCATAGCGCTATCTTTCTTTGTTTTTGCCAGGTTATAAGACCGAAGCAAATCACAAAACATAGAAGTGAAATAACAAAAAATTCAACACTTTTTGATATATTTTTTTGCAATTTTGTAAACAATTGAATGGTTCCCATAGGAACCTGGCTGATAATCAAGTAGCCTATTAACACTATCAATACACTTGATTTGGATTCTACTTTTTTCATTTTTCCAACTCCTAGCTTAAACTTACAGAATAATCTAAAAATTTTAACTTTACAATATAAAATAACACTTTTTATTGTTTTTTTGATCATATTGTCTGATTTCAAAATCTCATTGCGCAAGATTCTTGTGTACGATTATCCGTCAGATTGTTTCATTTCCACGTACTCTCCGTATTTCTGCACGTATTTCTTTCCACAATCTAAACATTGAAAGTAATACTTTAAATAAGCTCGCTCCGCTAATTCCCCACAATCACACTCTACATAAAATGTAAGGTTTTTATTAAAAGCTGTATTTTGAATTTTCCAGCGATCAAAGCTTTTCCTAACCATATTTTTCCCTCATTTCTATTTTGATTCTATACACACGATTGTTGTGTAAGATACTTGCGCAACAATCGTGTGTATAAATGTTGTGTAAAATTTTTTTAGCCCCCAAATGGCTGATCATTTTCTAAACACCATATAATGTGCGTTAGAAACTCTGAAGCATTTGCTTCCCCGCTGGGCTTAATAAATCCATAGTTTATAGCCAGCTGATCTAATGATTCTCTATCTTTCTTATACAGGGAAAAGTTAAACCGTTCTTTTTTTGGCTGTTGTTCTATTTTCTGAAGGTTAGCGTTTCCTTTTCGGACATTGGGCACATGGTGTGCTTGTTTGTTCAATTCAGTTTGCTCTTCTGCATTTTGTAGAATATTTTCAAATGGATTAGTCATTTTCCACTCTCCTTTTAGTACAATGTATCTAATGTTTCTTTGATCCTATCAATCAGATCAATAGTATCTTTCTTAAATTCATCATATTTTTTATCTTGATAATCTTTTTGTTCAAACAAATCTAGTACAGAAATTCTTTGCATTGCTGCTTCATTAAAGGCTGTTCTATCATGAAAATAGCCTAAATATCGCGAATTTCCTTTCATGGCTTCTTTAAATTGCCTACTAATTCTAGTATTGTGTCGGATCAAATTTCCTATAAAAAATACCTGAGCTTTGACATAGCTTTCATTAGTGACAGGGTGTGTTAGTTCACTTTTTAAATACTCAATATGTCCGACTAAATTTGTCAAAGCCTCAAACCCATCGGCTGAAGGATCGGTTACACCTAAAATCATGTCACTAGCTACCAGCATATTATTAGTTATAATATTGCTATCATTTCTAGTGTCAATCACTATATAATCATATTTTTCTGTTATTTTACTTTTGTTTAAATAAGATAAAAAAATTGTCGTGTTATTGATCCTACTGACTAGTTCAACGTTAACCGCTTCAAGTTCAGCGCTACCGGAAATAAGATCCAAATTGTGACGAACATTCATCGGAACAACTTCTTTCGACCGGAAAAGATTGCTAAGTTTTGATTGTTCATCAGCTGCAGACGTAAAACGCTTAGTAGCATTTCCGCTTTCATCAGCATCAATGAATAATACACGTCCATAGTAAGATAGTTTAACCCCAACATTTACTGCAGTAGCCGTTTTCCCAACGCCACCCTTTTTATTATTAACTGATAAAATTTTAATTGATTTCATTGTTTCATATCTCCTTACTCTTATTATTTATACACACGATTCTTGTGTACGATTCTTGTGTACGATTCTTGTGTACGATTCTTGTGTACGATTCTTGTGTACGATTCTTGTGTACGATTCTTGTGTACGATTCTTGTGTACGATTCTTGTGTACGATTCTTGTGTACGATTCTTGTGTACGATTCTTGTGTACCCGCCGAAATTTCATTCGGCGGTCACAGCCTTCAGTCTTGGTAAATAACTGCTGGAATATCTTCTATTTTTACCATGCCTGTTTGATAAGGAATCAGTATCGGCAACAGTGACTTCAGTAGTTCTTGATCGGTACATGTAGCAATCATATTGCCAAATGTATTTAACAGTAGATTATCTCCTGTATCCGTCACGATACATCGATGAGTATCCTCAATCCTCGCAACGTAGGAAGCTAAGTTTTTAGCTGTTCCCTTAATCCGCTTTCCTCCTCGGTGCTTTCCGTCTTCATGAATATCGTAGACCACAAATGTTTTCATAAAATTCCCTCCTGATTATTGAAACCCTTTTTCTGTCACATATCCCTCAATACTCCAGATGCCCAAATTCGCTTTTTTAGCCTGTTTTTGGCTTTCTTGGAGTTGCTGATGGTATTTTGTACTCGGTGGTGCAATATAAGCTATTCGAGCCAATCCTTCACGAATAAGAATATCTTGCAGTAATTCCCCCTCAATAAATACATAGGCTAGAACACGGTCGTATTTGTCTTTTGTGTCGCCCTGGTCTAATTCTATTTCTATTTTGTATCAGCTGTTCCGTCCGTTCACTCGCTTCTTTCCCAAATGGTTGTTGAGGGGTTCCCGGCTTTTTTGTTTCTGGAGTATCAATCAATAAATACCGCACTTTTATTGGTTGCTGGTTCAATAAAAACTCACTGGTATCACCATCTATAGGCTTACTAAATTGAACAGCTATTTTTTCCCCTTTTGGTAAGTCCGAAGGTTTTTCAAAGGATTCCCCACTAGTTGAAAAATCTATAACACTAAAAAAATGATGTTTTTTTGTTGCTGTATTAACGCTTACCGTTAAGAGGAGGGAAGCAACTGCGCAAAGCAGCCACTTCCATTTTTTCAGTTTTCTTTTCATTTAATTGTGTCCCCCGTATTGATTCATTCCTGGAATATTCGGCTGATTGTATGGATAAGCCGGCGGTTCATGTTGTTCATGATACACAGTTCCAGCTGGTTCTTGAGTATAAGGTGGCTGTTGGTTCATCTGCTCCCCTTGGTTGTTCCGCTTTCTTGCTTCAGACACAGCTCTACTTTCCAACAACTCTAAATACTCTACTTGAAACACGATTTCATAGCGCTTATTTCCTTCTTTATCCTCATAATTGTTATTATGAAATTCACCGATTAAATCGACCAATGCACCTTTACTTGTATAATTTTTTAAAGTCTCCGCTAAATTTCCCCATGCTTCAATTCTAAAAAAATCTGATTTTCGTTCATTGTCTTTTTTACTAAACCGATGACGTTTGACCGCTATTGTTGATTTTGCTACTTTTGAAATACCTTTTTCATTCGGGAACTCGTTGTAGTCAATTTCTTGTGTCAATCTTCCTGTTAATTTCACGCTTTGCATATTTTTTCCTCTTTTCTTCTTTTAGTTTTTCGTTTATTGCGAATAGATTAATCATCAAAATCTGGATATTTCTTTTCAAATGCTTCAATTCTTGCTTCAAAATAAGCACCAGCACTTTCACTTGTCGTTTGTAAAATCAATGTCAGAGCTTCTTCATATAATAAAACTTCTTGTTTTGTCGGAATTCTTATCCCTGATACATCAGTCAATAAAAGATTGATTGCATTTAATTCGCTTGTTGTTAGCTCTTCCTTTTTTGTTAACTTTTCCTTTACTGACCATAATTTTTCAACTATATCTTTTTTCAATATATGCACGTCCTCATTTCCCTGTCTGCTACTATACAAAACAAATGATCCATTCTTTTTCACTAGAGAGGGGGCAAGCCCCTCTAGTAAAAGCAATTCTATTTTTCTGTCTTTCGTCCGCAATAAGTGCAACGGTAGTAATCTGTTCCATGGCTCCACATACCAAAATGTATTAGAGAAGCTATATCGCTTGAACTCTCGATGAAGATACTTCCTTTATTTCCATAACCACAAGCTGAACAGTCATTTTCTGCACGTTTTCGTTCAAATCTTTTTTGTTCAAGAAAAAGTTTGTCAAATTCTTCATCGGTCAAAGGGCGATGAAGCCCTTTTTCCCAATGAAACCGATAATTAAATACTTTTTTTACCTTGCTCATGTCAATATTCCTCCGCCAACAGTACTGCAATACCTATTTCATTTGGTAGGATATAAATTTCTTCCTCACAAGGAGTAGGTTTTATTAGCGGTAGAAAATGATTTTCTATTAATTCCGGCTTTTCTTGTCGATGTTGGATAAGTTGCATACTCGGCAACTCTTCAGAAATCGAAAGTTTGAAAATTTGTAAGTAATCTGTATCTATTTCCGATTCAACAACTCTTTTCATTGTAAGAAAGAGTAAAAACTCTATTATTTCTTCTGGTACTCGCTCTTGTATGCCCTTTGTAATTGCTACTGGTATCATTTGTTCATTCCTCCAAAAATTAATTTGCCTAACGCTCTTTGACTTAGAAAAACAATCATCTATCAGACGACGCTTAGCAATCTCTTAGGCTCTTTCTTCTCCTTTACTCGTTGTGACCCATACATTTCTCGTATATCGTCCATTTCAAAACTTTTTTTACTATATTTTTTATAACCTTTAGGGGATAAATACCATGCTGTTTTATTTTGGCTCCACTTAAACCCTAAGCCGTTTTTCCCTAACTGTTCTTTATAAGGTTTCGTGTTACCAGATATCCATAGGAACGAACCTACAACTTCAATCACAACACCGACCATTTTTAAAGCTAACAATTTAGAAATGATTTCTCGCCATTCTTCCGGTGTCTCTTCCGTTTCCTTTTTGTAAAACTCACCTTCTTTATTTTTGTGTATGTGTTTCAATTTCTGAAAAAGTTCGTCATACTCATTATTTAGTGCCTTCATGTTTTCTTCATCGCCACCACAATCAGGGTGATGTTTGAGTGATAAGCGCTTGTATTCACGCTTCAATTCTTCTAACGTTTCAACTTCTTTGATAAATTTCATTGTCTCGTTCCTTCCTTTTCGTTATTTTCAACAGAAATGTATGTTAAATTTTTCAGCCGACCCACCCTACTTTTCGGCAGCGGTAGTTTGGCCGGGGATTGGGGCAGAGCCCCGAGGTCTTAAGGTTTTGAAACGCTTTGCGTTTTTAAGGCGTGCGCCTTACCTTTTTTAGACGGTTGTTTTTCTGTTGTCAAAGATCGTGAGTGAAAATCAGTTGTTAGATTTCCTTTTCGTATAGCTGGCGTTCGGCATAAACGTCTCGAAGCTATGTTCTGAATTTTGACAAGGGCGAGCTTGCTCGTACATTTACCCTTGTCAAAATTCAGGTTATCGCTTAGTTTATACTGTCCGAATGCCTGGTATGCGATTAGGAAATCTTCAACTGATTGGAACGGGCATCGACACAACGGCAAGACGTTCTCAAAGTAGGACACCCCCGCTTGAAAAACCTGCGTTTCCTCGTGAAAGCTTGCTTTCACTTTTTGCAGTCAAGCGTGCGTACGCTTGGACGGGGTGTGGGGCTGGCAGGTCCCACGGTCTTGTTCTTAATCATTTTCACTGAATATCCGACTACAAATCAGTTCATACTCTTCTTTAAAAGAAGCTTGCGGAAGTATATAGAACCGTTCAAACTCTTTATATTGGTATCGATTAATAAAATATTCTCTGATCTGATTTAGCTTTACATAGATTCCAGGATTTCCCGTAACATAAAATAAAACATCATTTGGATAACTTTTTAACTGTTCTCTATACCATGGGAAAATCTCTTTCAAATAACGATTCTTTGATTTGATTGATAGTTCAATTTCAAAATAGAATCGTCTCTTTGTCTGACTCTCTTCTTCAAAGTGCAACTGAAAATCGGGAACGTTCATCGCTATAACTTGTTCAAAATCTACACCGTCTCTCATTTCAAAAAAAGCTCGTTGTTCAGTTTCCACATATGAAAATCTCGGCTGCTGCCTTGTGATTTCTAAGGAATCGATCAATACATCATTAATTTGCATAAAGTGATTTAAATGATAATCAGGATTTTTTACGGGCACATAAAACGAACTGATCGATTGGTTCCCTTTTTCGGTTAAAAAATACTTTCTTCCATTTCCAATCCGGATAAAATCCAGATATTCCTTCTCAACTAATTTTTTTACTACTCGATAAACAAATTTTTCTGATACAGCTTTATCTAAACAAATAACCTGATATAGCTGCCGAATAGTGGTTATTCGTAATTCATTTAGTACAAGCAGCACCAGCTCACGGACTGTTCGTTTGGCTAAATCCTCTTTACTGGAATAATCTCGTAATAACTCGTTCATTCTATGTCTCCTTATTCGTATAAATTGCGTAATGTAAATTTTTCTGTCATTCATTTCAATAAAAACTTTTTATAGCTGCCTCCACTACACAAAATGAAGTGCCTGCTCTTCAGCGACAGTCCCCTCTTAAAGAGTAAGAGGGGACGCAGGCGCAAGGGGTGTTTTTGAGACCCCATGATTGGGGTAGGGGTTGATACTACTCTCTTCAGTTGTAAATAAGTTTCAGCTGCTACTACTATAAAAATTTAGTGCTTGCTCTTCAGCGACAGCCCCCTCTTAAAGAGTAAGAGGGGGCGCAGGCGCAAGGGGGTGTTTTTGAGACCCAAGACTGGGTAGGGTTGATCATTTCTCTTTCTATTTTTATTTCCATCTGTTTTATTGTATTTTTCATTTTTCCATTTCTAGTTTTAACCGTCCGTCCACGCCGATTCTGATAATTGTTGTTATTTGTTTATTACCGGTTTCCTGACCTCACGATCTATACTTGGCTTTAGCCACGTAGAGAGTGTGAGGTCAGGAAATTTTTCTTATGCACCGCATATGAAAAAAGGTAACTAAACACCGCTATAACAACGTTTCCGCCTCAGAATCGGCGTGGACGGACAATCCCATAAAGTGCACCACTTTTCCTACACAGAGTAAACGTGTTTTCGTATAGAAAGTGGAGTAAAAAATAGAAAGAGTATTCAAGGATATCTTTACTCTTTCTTGTTATTTTCAATAGAAACTACTGTAAGAATTATTTTGTTTTTGACTATAAATTGAATATAAAACAAGTATGCTTTGAACACTGTTCATATTTCTACATCGAATAATCAGCAGATAAATAAAGAATGTCTAGCTTACTTTGCGCATATAAACTACTTTCGGACGTTCATTAATACTATCTGCTTTTCTGTAAACATAGTACTCACCTTTACGTAACGCTCTAATCCGTTTCGGATTTAAATAGTACCTTTCAACGTCACGAACAGTCCCACGTTGGGCAAGAAAATCTTTCTTTCCTATATCATATAATCCGGCTTGCTGTTCGATCATTGACGTTTTTTCAATATCATCGTATGTTCCGGCTAACTTCGCTAGATAATCGATTTGTACTCCACTGTTGATTTGTCCGATCATATACGTATTTACACTTCCAATTAACAACTCGAGCATACCTTCTTCTTTATCTTCAATATCCTGTGGCGTTTGTGGGCTGAAAATGCAACCTAAACCTGCACCACGCCCTTTATTTACACTGCTTATCGCATTCTTAGTTAAGTAACTTTGTGGCTCATCACCGATTAATAGAAATTCTGATTTATCAAAGTTGGCATATTTTTCACTAGCCATAAAGTTCAGTTCTGAGACCACAAAATGTCCCAACATGGAAATGTATTGATCATAGACTAAGCCGTTTAGAGTAATGAAGACGATCTCCTTTTTCTTATTCACTTCAAGAAAATCAAGTTCCTCTGCAGTTGAATCTGTTGTATCAAAGAGATACCCCAATTCACTATCCAGTAACATTGATAGATTCACTCTGAGCATTTCAGAACTCTTGTAAAGATACATAAATCCTTCTTTTTCATACTCATACTCTTCCATAAGCTGTGTGAACAAGCGGCGATACGCAGGTGTCAATTTGTCTTTCCGTTGTTTAATCTTCGTAAATCGTGTCTCCACAAGGCTTTCTCTCTTACGTCTTTTCTTAGCCGTTTTCTGTGCTTCTTCAGACTTTTCAACAAAACCACTTCCCACAAACAACTCCTCTTGCTCACCTACAATAGACGGTGTATCTTGTGTCAATCCTAATGCTTCTTCAAACAAGGAAAGCACTTGCCCCACATTAATATATTTACGGACGTTATGCAGCGTCCTGGCAATTTTGAACGTATCGAGTAACTGGATTGTATTCATTAATAGTGTTTGAGCATTTGCGGTATAGAAAGAACTCTCTGATCTTGCCAGTGTGACTAATCGATCTCGTATCGCTACACTATTTCCATGTTTCACCGGGTTATAGCGCAACTGATTTAATTCACTTAACACTTTAACCGATTTCCCATATCGAGCAGCTATACGCTCAATATCAGCGAGTGTCTCTCTCGCACCTTTTCCATCAAGAAAAACTAAAGGTAAATCATACTTACAAGCATGTTCTACAAAAATCATTAGTGCAGTAGTCTTACCTGATCCAGTTGTTCCGGAAAGTAATACGTGTTGGAATAATTCCACAAAACGGATATAGTTTGGCTTCCCGTATTCATCGATTCCTAATGAAATCTGTTGTTTTCCCTCTTCTAATTTGATGGTTAGATTTCGCTTTTTCGCTTCCCTATAATTTGTCTCTAGCGATTTGTTCTCTGCGGCAGCTTCTTCAAATCGATTTTCCCGGCGTTCTTGATATGCAGCACTACTCTGTACTTTCCGTTGCTTTTCTTCAATACCTTCTACTCGTCTTCCAGCTACAAAAGCGTGGATAGATAGTAAAAAGAAAACACCCCATGCAACACCCATAGGGAGTGCAAGAAGTGTTTGAGCATTAAATGATACCGTTGTGAACGGTAAATAGCAGGATAGAAAACCGTCCATTAAACCGCTAATGAATAGTAATGGATTAATCACTGTCAATGTTCCTACAACAATCAACCAAAACTTAAAATTACGAACAATCAATGATTGAAAGTTTGGATCATCTGGTTCATACTCCATGCGTTCTACTTTGTCTTTATACAAAAGATAGAAGTAAAAAAGGCTTCCTACAAGTATGTAGGGATATCCAACGAGTCCAATGACCATCGTTAATACAATCAAGGGATTAGTTTCTTTCTTCTCTTGTTTCTGTGATTTTTGGAACCAATCTTGTTGAAACATTTACTCTATCACTCCTTACTCAATTAGACCTTTTCCGTGGTAATGGTTTAGGTCTCCTTTGATTTTCTTCTGAAAATCCTCTCTTGTCCCAACGATCTGCACGTGCCCTCTCGTGTGTAGACGTTTGATCTGCGTAGCCTTGTTTCACATCGGTACCAAATTGACGAACGCTTTGTATTCCTCGACCAACAGCTTGTACAGCTGGATCTTGCCTAATTTCTTGAACTACCCTATTTCTTCCTCGTTGAATGTATTTAATCGTAGCTCTCCTCTGTTCAGTCGCACGTTTTGGAATATGCCGAGTATATGCGGCCATTGCCCCAATATTTTCAGCTGAAGTTTTAGGCATCTGATTATAGTTTTCTAACCCCGGCTGAAGCTCAATACTTCCAACTCTTTCTGCCTTTTTCACCATACGGTTACGAGTTGCAACTCGGTCTAATTTAGATTGATCCTTAGTTGCTCTATTTTTTGATGTTCTTTCGATCCTCTCTCTTTCTTTGGCTGGTATTTTTCCTGTTTCTTTAGGATTTTGCTTGGCTTTTGGCTCATTTACTACGCCTTGTTTCTTCTCTGGCTTTTCAGATTTTTCGGTATCTTTCTTATTTTTAGAAGTAGGGTTATCCTTCTTCTCTTGGTGCGTTCTTCTATATTTTGCCTGACGCTCTTTGGCTTGTTCATTCCGCTGATCAGCTTTCCCAGCATTAGGATTATTTTTGGTACCAGAATCTTCAGTTGCTTCTTTTTCTCTTGAAAGACCTTCTCTCTCTTCACTAACACCAAGTGTTTCTTTTACTTCCTTCGGCTTTTGCTGATTTTCTCCAGAAGGTATTTCCTCATTTTCCTTCTCTGATGTTTCTTGACGGTTAGAGGCTTGGCGATCTTCAGACAGAGATTCTTTCGTTTTGGCTTGTTTTGTTTGTTCCTTATTTTCTGCATTTTTTTCTTTGCCATTTTCCTTCCCTTTTTGTTCCTTATCCCTATCTCTATCTTGATTTCGCTCTTTCGATAATTCCCGCTTCTCTTTAGCATCTTTAGGACTAGAGGACGCTTCTTCTTTTTTACGTTTTTCAGCTTCTTCTTTTTGCCGATCACGCTCTTGCTGTTGTTTTCGCTCTTTAGCTTCAGCCTGGGCAAGTTTCCTAGATTTAGCAATATCTCGCCTCATTTTTACATTTCTTGCCTCCTGCATGGCTCCTCTAAGATCACCTTTTACCGCAGCAATGAAGAAGTATCTGAAGTAATAGAAAAAGACCGGCAAGAAAATGAACAGTAACATCATGAAAAATCGACCAATTCCGGATTTTCCAGCTGTTGACTGAAAACCAAAACTAATAATTGTTGAGTACATTAATAATAGAAAGAAAACGCCAGCTTTCATAAATACTAATGTTCCGGCACTTTTTCCATATTGAATCAGCACGCTTCCATCGGATTTGAATAGTGATATGATCAATACGATTACGAAAGCTGGCAAAATAAAGTAGCAGAAAAAGGCAAAGATATTTTTAAGAATAACGCCGACAAATAGAATAATCACCTGAAAAAAACCAACTATACTGAAGAGTAATGAATTACCAGCAACACCCATTGCTTTGCTGGGTGTTACTGTTTTATTTTCCAGTGTATCTAATTCATAGGTTGTCGCTGCTTCTAAAAAGGGCTGTTTCCCTTCATTATCTAACAAACCAGCTATCCGGTCGTATTCTTCACCATCAATTTCAAGTTTCTTTTCCTGAATCTTAGATACATTCGCTGTTCCATACTGCATTTCTAAGTATGGAATGAACAGATTATTTTTAAAGTTATTTGCTGCTAGTATTGTTGCACTTTTCTTTAATGGTGCTTCACTGGCTTCAACATTTAACTCTTCATTCGTTTTCCCAGTGGTCGGTGGTGCTGGTTGACCAGTGTTATCTTCTACAACTATTTTTCCTTCAGCGTTTAGTGTTGGTGACGCTTTTAACAAGGCGTATTCTATCGTATCACCCGTGTTATCTATAAAATCTAACGCTTCACTGCTATAACTTTTAAGTGCAGATAAACAGGTAAAAATAATGACAGCTAATCCAAACACACGAATAGCCGCCCATGCTTTCCCAGTCATTGCATATCGATAAACTAATACAATGACTGCAAAACCTGCTATAATACTACCAGCAATACTAGTCATACTGACTGCTAATGATTCGGTTAATACCTTCACAAAATCCCTCAATGAACTAGTAATATCGACGGCATACGTAAATTCTGCTAATGTCATAGTGGCACGACCAAAAAACAGGGCAATTCCCCAAAAAATCGATTTAAGCCCGACACCAATTTGTTGCCCGATTTTATTTGTCACGCTTCCTTCTATCTCACTTGTCATAAGCTCGAATGAATGGTCTTTATACCGTTTATAAAGCTCTTCATTTGTTTCTGGCAAGGATTGATTAATGTACTCTTCTTTCGCTTTCTCCTTCTCATTCTCTGTCTTATTTGGCTTTTCAACAGGCTTCCCTTGATCAGGAGTTCCAACGTTTGTAGCGTCACCGTCGATCGATGTCTCTATATCTGTTTGAGGCATTGCCGGGTCTGTATCTGCTTGTGCCTCAATAGATGATAGCCCAATGAGTAAAAGGAATAAAATAACGAAAGAAATAGATTTGAGTAGTTTTTTCATTTCCTACCCCACCTTTTCCATTTCAAGGGCAAATTGTGTCTGTTTGTTATCTTGCTTCGTGGTTTTCAACATTTCATGCCATTCTTCAAATAATGCGTCTACTGCAACTAAGCCTTTTCTTCCTTGGTGATCACTAAACAATGTAATCCCCGATTTCATTTGTTTTATCATTTGAATATTGGCTTCATTCGGTGCCAAGTCAAAGTAATTCAATAGGTCTACAATCGATTCGTCTGACTTAGGCTTATAGGCAAATTTATACGAAATCAATTCGTCTTTATTTGCAGCGTCTACTAACATTTGAGAAAGAAGAACAATATCTGTACCATTTGCCCGCCCTTTTCTCAAATTATCTTCAATAATAAAACTACCTGCCGGGCTATCCTCAATTGATTTAAATTCATCGATAACAACCATAGCGTCCTCGTCTTTATTGATAGAAAAGACTTGTACAAGCTTGTTCATAACTTCAAGTACAATAGCGCTTGCTCTCATGTCGTCCGTTTCCATTCCTGCGTCAAGAATTTCTTTAGTAGCAGGCTGTGCTCCTTGCATACCTACAACATTGATTGTGTGCTCAAAAGAAATTACCTTGCTCTCTGGTGTCCCAATCAATACTTTTCCAATACCATCGCTATAACTTTCTAAGGTTTTTGCAAGTTCTTTATCTGCAGCATAAATCCGTTGAATTGCACCACTCATACATGGACGTCCTGCTTCTTTTAATTCACTAGAAATTGCCTCATTGATAGTTAATTCTTTTGCAGCTTGAACTTCTGGGTGTAAATGTACTTTCCCTAAACGATAAAGAACTTGCCTTGCAGTTGAAACAGCTTCTTCCTTCTCCATGAATAGTAATGGATCCAAAATCCCTCGGTTTTCTTCTTTTTTATTGATTGTGATGAAATGTATACGATCTAGCAACGCCATAAATTCAGGAATATGTGAATATTTTTCCCGGGCTTCAGCCACAAACTCAATCATTTCATTTTTTGGTTCCAGGTATAACACCTTCTGACCAAAAAAAGCACTCCATAAGAAAATCAATTTTGCAAGGTAGCTTTTCCCTTCCCCAGGTGGTCCAACGATTAACGTATTCCCATTTGCTATGCTTGCTCCTGGAATCGCCTTTTTTGCCAATCCCAAAAATAACCAGACAACCTGCGCATTGACTTGGATAGCTTGCGCAACGTCTTCTATATTTTTTAAGCTGGTTACTAGACGACCTAAAGGAAAACCTACGTTATTTCCTAAGCGATGCACAAGGTTCATTCCCAAGTCCGCAATAAAACCTGTAGATACCGTTTGTTCAAATACTCGATAATGGAACGGGCTGCCAATCTGCCCTTGGTTGAAATACGTCAACTGATCTTTTTCTGGTCGATACAATTTGAATTTAGAATTTTCATGGGCATACTCTAAACGTTCTACTCGTTTCTCCAATTCTTCCAAACTATCTGCTGCTACGGTCAAATGAATATCGGCACGTAACAAACGTTGTTCCCCTTCATTTAGCCCTTTATGCAATCCCTGCAGCCTTTCTTGACCAAAAAGAAGCACCTCGTCCTCGTCAAAAAGTGCTTCTTCTTCCGCCTTTATACTTCTATCCTTTTCTTGTTGGAACAATCGTTTTCTCATTTTCCGATTAATTCGCTTGTCTTTTTCGTTATTTTCAAATCGAGAACGGCACTGTGACATAAACGGAAAACTGACGCTATCTTGCAATTTTTGAATCCAACTAGCACCGAATACAGAACTAGGGGTGTCAACCATTGCTAGAGTAGCGATATAATGCGTTCTATCTCTCTGCTCAATCTTAATGTACCCGTTATGATTTGAAATAGCTCCCTCATTGATTTCTGCACTAGACAATTCTTTTGTAGGCAAGTAAGGATCTGCCGGGTGGTACATAAAATAGGTACATACTTCATAGTCAGCTTCAGTAATTCGTTCAACAGATTCATATAAATTCAAATGAGCAAAAAGGTCTTCTTCTTGCTCAATAAATGAATCAACAACTTTATCGCTTACCTCTTTAAAGCCAAACATTTCTACCAAACTATGACCGAACGTTTGCCGTGCCATTTTGACATATTCAATCGGATTACTTGGCAAAGGAACATTTGTTAATTTGACAAATAAATACGTTCGATACCTCGTACTGTTTGCCTCTTTCACTAAAATATTAGACGTCACATCAAGGTAAGTATCCGCAATATCTTTTAATTCACCTTGTGTGTAATGGTCTTTCAATAATCCTATCTGATTCTCAATATCGAATGCCTCTGGAATATTTATTTGATGATATTCATATTGATCATGATCATACAACCCTTTGCCGTTTTGGTTGTGTTCCTCAAAAAAGTTTATATCATTTATTGGTAAATCCTTTGATTTCAAGCGATAACCAACCCATACATGACCACCACTATTACTGAAAATAAAATTTTTGAAATAATCATAAACTGGTGGTTCTACTATCTTACGCTTTGTACTTCGCACGACGTTTCCCCCTTCTCATTTTTCTATACATGAATGTCTGATTTTCTTCGTAAATAACTGCATGACTATGTTCATATTGATTCCCTTTACTGGTATAGAAAAGACCTCTTCCTAGTAGAAACTGAAAAATATTTTTTTGATCCCAGTTCATACTAAACAGTGTCCAAACAAGAAGAAAAAGAAGAATAATTAAGTGAATCCAGTGTTTTAAATAGAAGGTAATTATTCCTTGATTCCCAGTAATCACACCAAAAAATAGAACAAGTATACTCCCAATAGCAAAAACACCAAAAACAACCAGTCGATAAATAGATAATCCGTTAGGTGCCCATCGATTCAACGAAATCCGCCCCAAGTTGTACACTCGATGCCCGTGATTGTATTCTTTTGTGAAATTAAACTCCATAACTCACTCCCTCCTAAATCATCATTTTAAACAAATCAAGTAAGTCCGGAAAATAGATCATTCCTGTACCTGTAAACTTGATAATGACATCTGTTATTGCTTCGCCAATTTCCTGCAAATGAGCCATTAAAGTGATTCCTACAGCTAAGAGAAGAGGAATAACGATTGAAAGTACCAGTCCGACAATACTTTGTTGTGAAATTGAAATGACAATAAATAGCAATGCAGCAATTCCTAACGCCCAATAGGCTTGTGTTTGAATACTTTTAAAGAAATCCTCTAGTCCCCCGCTTACGCCTAGATAAAAGAGTGTTTGATTAAACATGTTTGTTTTTCCTCCTAAAAAAAGATCAATTCTATTTATAAAAGAATTGACCTGTTAATTATTTATTGTTGTTACAAAATAACCATTTCCTTCTTGCTTAAAGGTTACGGTAAAACTTGTTGATAATTGAATACCACTTGTTTCAAAGAACACTTCTGCTGTTCCGTTTGCTTTGTATTCATTTTTACCAGTCTTCACTAAATTGCGAATGGTCACATTTTTAGCTTCAGCTGGAGTTGGAAATCCGGATTCATGCGTAACAATGTTCAATTTTTCGTCATTGGCTGTATACATTTGATAGAACTTTGTCAAAAAATCCACAATAGGAACTTGTTGTTCTTCAGCCACTTTCTCGCCCCTAGCATACAATGCAGTACCATCATATGGAACAATTTTCTCTTTTGATAGATTGCTGCTCTTACCAAAACTAGCAATTTCCGGTAGTCCTATTACTCGAAAATCACCTTCAGTAGTGACAGTTGGAATCGTCACTTGAAGGAAGACTTTCTCCTTTTCTGAAGATTCCTTGTTTTTTCCCTCTTCTGCCTCACTGACTTCTTGTGATTCTTCTGTAGAAACCTTATTTGCCTGAAGAGTGACTTCATAAGAAAGATAGACAACACGATCATATAACGTATTATTTTTCGTTTCTTGTCGTGTAAACTGAATATCTACTACTTGACTTTCTTCACCTAACTTCAATGTTGGCAGACTTAATCCGATTGATAAATAATTATTTAACCAGCTGTCTCTTCTTTCTTTTTCTTCATTTGTTTTCGGTGATAGATAGTACCAGTAAAGAAAAGATTGACCTTGATAAACGGCAAAATCGTCCTTCTCATTTTCTTGCTTTTGATCCGCCTGAAGTTTCCCAACTGACTGATTCAAGCTGGAGATACTTGAAAGCGTACTTCCTGAAGTAAACACATTCAATAAAAGAAAGAACGCCATACTAAGCAGTAAAAGCCATAAAAAAACTGCGACAATTTTGTTTGGGGACGTTCGATTGAATTTGATACTTCTTGTTCCTTCTCCAATATTCCCTTTAGCCCAACCCCAGCCTTTTTTCTCTTTCTTTGGCTTTTTCTTAAAAAATCCGGATTTTCCTTTTAATTTCTTCTCTTGTTTTACAGCTGGTTGAAGTGCTGCCAAATTCACTTTATTTGCCATGAACAATCACCCCATATCGTTCAATAAGAGTAGCAGGCACTTTTTCTTCTATCACTACTTCATTCACGATTAATCCAGCACCTTCTAAAAATTCTAGTGCCATTTTATAAGCATTATTTGGAACCGTTATTTCTTGTGATAGTCGTTTATAACTAAGCGTTGTTCCTCGTTTCCATTTCTTATTTTCAATCTGATAGAGAACGTATAGCTTTACCTTATCCTTATTCTCTAATTCGTGGGTAAATCGAGTAAAATCGTTGATTTCCTTAGTAGTCTCAATAGGTGCATGTATCTGTTGATTAGGTGTTACCGGTTGTTGTGTCTCCACTATTTTCACGCTCCTTTCTAGTAAGCTTGTTTCACGTAATGAACCGTCAATTTACTTATTCTTAGTGCAGCATTTTCTTCCCGAAGAGAAACAGTAAGAAGTATTCCCTGCTCACCAGCTGACGATCGTTCTTTTCCCACAATGATATAAGACTGGGATTTATCATCTTCAAATGGTCGATAAATCTGAAGGACTTCTCCTTGTGCCGTAAAATCAGCATTTACTTTTACTGTCATACCGTTTTCTTTGGCACAGTCTTCAGTTAAAAGTCCTTTAACAGCACCGTTTCTTTCATCAATGCTCTTGTAATTTACAAATTTTTCACCAAATTCTTTTAAAAACGTCTGAATTTCTAAATCATTCATAGAAAGTTCTGCAGCTGACGGTTCCGTTTCTTCTTGTTTCTCTGTTGATTCTTCGCCGGAAATCTCGGCACTACTTTCCTTTGGTTTTGATTCTGTACTACTGATTTCTTTAACAGTAGAACCTTCAATTAGATGTACTTCTTCACTAGAATTGGCAACATTATTTTTCCCTTTCTTAGAGGGGCTGCAAGCTGTTAATATCATTCCCGCTAAAAGTATGAAACACAGGAACAAACTTGTTTTAGACATGTTGTCATTCTCCTTCCATTATTTTTTTATTTTCCGTACGATACTAGTGATCGGTGCTGATTGCATAGAACGATTGTGTTTTGTAACAAATTCCCCCGCACTATTTTGTTCATAGGTCACGAAATTTCCATTTGTTCCTACTGCAGCAATCGCACCCGTGTGTCCATATTGGGTGATTGCAATGCCACCAGCTCCCCAGTTGATCACGTCCCCTGCTTTTAATTGTTCAAAAGTCGGATTGAAAATAACTTTCCAACCATAACTACTCCAGTCATAATCATTGCCTATTTGACTAGCATAGATTTTACCTGAACCGTCTAATTCGGGACCGCCTTGTGACCGTACATAATAAGCGGTCATAGCGTAACACTGCCCAGAACCTACTTTAGAGCCTAAAACACTCTCCAAAACAGCAATTTTACCATTTCCAATAATCGGATCTAGCCCTGGTAACTCTAACCAGCGAGAAATTGCTACTTGATCATACTGTTCTGACAATCGATTACTCTGAATGATCGCCAAACAATTTGTATAATAGGGGCTAGTTTCAGTAATCCCCGCGGCTGCATAACCACCACGACCTAGAATAAGCAGGCATTCTCCTGGGCTTTTATTTCCTACACATGCGTTGAAATTGGACTGTTTAGCCACCATGTATCCGTAATAATTAAAGGCTGTCTTTGCGTCTGGGAAACGCATATACCAGCCGCCCTCACTGCCACCAATTCCCCGGGCTGTTCCTTTTGGAAAAGGGCACCCTTCAAACCAGGTAATACCAAAAAAATTATTATCTGCCGTTGCACTGTGTGAACGCCCCCACTCGCTTTCATAAGCGAATTGTGAAAGAATCACACTAGGTAATAAGCGGTATTTAATCGCTGTAGCTACAGCTAGTTGAGCTGTTTCATCTGAAAAATTTCCTGTTCCCTTAATATCTGGAACAGCTGGAAGCTCTGGTGTAAATTCTCCGGTAAAAGCGATTGAATCACCGGAAGGTTGAACAGGCTCTTCTTCTTGTATACCAAAAACTAAAGCAATACTCATTATCAGGATTAGAAGTGGCGCTACAGTAAATAATAGACTAGCAATCAGCCATTTCTTCACGACTAAATTTCTTCCATTTCCTGTGTATACAGAACAATTTGGTTCATTAATACTTGAATTTCTTCTGCATGTTCAATCGGTTCTGCCTGAAGAGTAGAAAGTTTTTCTTTACTTGCATTGACTAATGCCTGTAGCTGATCCATTAAAAGAATATCTTGTGTGAGCGCTGAACTAATCAGACGTTCATTGACTATTTTAGCTTTTTGAAGCTGACCTGTACGTAAATAACTATATCCTACTGCGATCAATTCATTCCTTCCACTCAATATGGCTGTATAGCCTTCATACAATCGAATAGCTTCAGGATAGCTTTCTATATCTAATGCAGCTTCAAATTGTTGTAAAATGTCCTGGCTCAAAGATTGAGCACTGGAGCGCTGCGCCGGAAGAATCACTTGCTGATCATTTGGTGCTTCCACAATAACCCCAGCTTGTTTTTTAGACTGTCGTTTAAAAAATTTAGCTAAAATAGATTTTTTTGCTTTTTTATTTTTAGGAACGGGCTGCGTTTGTGCTGCTGGTGCTTGAATCTGAAGAGGTCTTTCAGCTCTTCTAATTTTCTTCCCGAATCCTTCTTCTAACCAGGGTACAATGAGCTCTTGCTCTTCTTCTGAAAAAGTTGGTAATTCTTTTATTATTGATCCTAACAAGGAAAAGTTAGGTTCAGGAAACTTGTAGCTGAATTGTACAACGTCCACATTGTCCTCATTTAGCAACGAATAGGTAAACGTCATTTCAGATTGTTCTTCCACTGCATAGCTATTTTCTTTTTCTAGTAAAGCTTCTGCTTGACTAAGTGGCAGCGGCTCTTTTAACGGAACACGCATGTTACTTGTTTTCTCAAATTGAAACTGTATGGCCATTTTTTCACGCCTCTCTGTATAATAATGTGATAAACTGATAGAAAAAAAGGAGTTTTCTCATGAACACTGCTATTACTACGATTCAACACTTGACCACAAAATCAGTCCTATTGCTGGAAACGTTAAAAATTCTTTTTATTGCGTCACTCTTTTTTCCTGAAGGAACACACGCTCTTTTCTCGATTGCTATTGATTTGCTCCCTGAAGAATTCAATCAAGCTTTCACTATTGATCGAATGATTACAGTTCTAGTTTTATTTTCTGCGACTGCTGCAACTATTCTTTTCATTCAGTTAATTGGAATTTCTTTTGATATTATAGATAGCAGCATGACAAAACCTAAGCCTAAAGAAGACGACTTTACATTGCTAGACAAAGTAAGCTCTGGTTTCATGTCAATCGTATTAGCTATTGTTTATTTACTATTGATTTATAAACAATCATTTTCAACTTCATTTATCATTTTTCAGACTATACACTTAAATATGGTTAATGTAATCGTCATATCTTTTGCGACTTTCTTAATTTTTCCATTTATCCTACACTTTTTTAGTTTTGCACCAATACTCTGGAAAAACAAAGCTTGCGAAAGTTCTCTTATCCTGACGCTTTTATTAAAATTAGTGACAATTGTTACTGCTGCATGGTTGGCTATTCAACTGATACAAACCATTATCAACTAAAAACCAAGTATGCTATAACCGAAAATATAATATTGTAACCTACTAAAAACCAACCTGTCTCTTTTCTTTCTTGATTTGTCATTTCCCTTTTATAACGATCTATTACGTATGCCCACTTTAAGAAAAAGTAACTGACAATACTGAACGCGCTTGTAATATAAAGTCTGAATGCTATCTCTAATAAGGACACTACCTGTACTCTCCTTTCTAGCCTAGATTGATTCAAAAATTTTGTATAGCAGCTGATATCTGTCAACAAATTGTTCTAGCATACGATCATTGTATCTAGCACTAAACAACGACCTTTTATCTGCAGAAATGTAGTTTAATGTTCGTACCCATAACTTTGCATGAATATAATCCGGAAAAGAACAAGCTATTTTATTCAACTGCTTTTCCTTTATATATTGATTGCTTTTTTTACATGCTTTAACTCCATTTTTTCAAAGGATTCATGCTATAAGCAATGAGCAGTTCCGGCTCTGACAAAAGAACAGATAGAATCATTTTTTCCAATTCAGCATTTTTCACTTGAATGTACCTCTCTCCCTCCTTGCCTCCCGATTCAATCAGGAGGCATTTTTTGCATACAAAAAAGGAATTCCTTCTGAAATTCCTTTCATGACTTATTTTTCAATATAATACTCGGTTGTTTGCTGTGTCATAGTGCTTACTCGTGTTCTTCTTTGAAGAATTAAGTACGTTGCTGTAACTAACAAAATTAGGATTACTCCTGCAATCATTGGATAATGACTAAGCAACGCACCCATTGCTGGCAAATAAGTGGCTGGATTACTCGGAATCAATTCTGGTGTTGGTACAAGACCATGCCAAGTATCTTCATCGATTACGGAGGTTTTGGATTCCGTCCCTACCGCTTCTACAGTAATGGTATCACTATGAAGTTCACCAACTGGGAGCTTCGGTAAAATACCTTTTCCGATAAATGTTTCTCCTGGTTGTAAAACAAGCGGTTTCCCGTCTTTACCAAGAATAATTCCTTTGTCATTCATCGCAAAATCCCAAGTAATTTCTTTGATTGAAATAGATCCAGCAGTTGTTTTGTCTACTGGTTTAATCTCTGTTAAAGGTTCTCCACCAGTATTAGTTATTCTGAAATAAATATCTGTTTCTTTGTCGGTTTCAACGTTCGCAGGTTTATCTTTATCGTCAAAGTCATTATTGACATTATTTGGTTTATCTTCCTTATTCCCTTTTCCAGCTTCTGGAGCTGCTCCACTTGCCTTTTCTACATCGATACCGGGACCTTTTGGTTCTGGATCAAGAGCATAAAAAGGGTCTTCATCGGTAACTGGTTTCTTCGATTCTGTGCCTGTTGCTTCTACAGTAATCAAGTTCCCGTGTAATTCTCCTTTTGGTAAGGCTGGTAAGACACCTTTTCCTGTGAAAGACTCTCCTGGTTTCAAGACCAATAATTCATCTTTTTCATCAACGATAAAACCTTCTTTGTTTAGTTTAAAGTCCCAGGTGATTTCATTAATTGAAATAGAGCCATCTGTAGTTTTATCTACTGGTTTGATATTACTTAATGGTTCTTTGCCAGTATTTGTAATTTTAAAGAATATATCTGTTGGTTTACCAGAAGTAACCGCAAATGGCGCTTCTTTATCATCAAAATCTTTATCCACATTATTTGGTTTATCCTGTTTGTTTCCTTGCCCTGCTTCTAATTCTGAAGAAGTACCTTTTTCAATATCAATTCCCGGTTCTTCCGGTTCATCAATACCATACCAAGGGTCTTCGTCTTCAACTTGTTTCTCTGAAGTTTTGCCGGTAGCGGTAACTGTAATCAAGTTTCCGTGTAATTCTCCTTCTGGAAGGGCTGGAAGCGTCCCTTTTCCTGTAAAACTTTCACCAGGCTTCAGAACCAATACTTGACCATTCTCGCCTAAAACAAAACCTTTTTCATCAAGTGAAAATTCCCACTTGATTTTCTCAATAGAAATACTTCCTTCTGTCGTTTTATCAACAGGCTGAATGTTTGTTAAATCTTCATTTCCGGTATTCGTGATTTTAAAGAAAATATCGGTTGGTTCACTAGGTGTTACAATAACCGGTGTTTCTTTGTCGTCAGCGTCGTTTTCAACATTGTTTGGTTTATCCTGTTTGTTCCCTTGCCCCGCTCCTGGAATTTCCACATTTGATTTTTCTACGTCAATCCCTGGTTCTTTTGGTTTCTCTGGATTGTCGTTAAAACGAATCGTTGATAATGAAGCAACAAAATTTGTGCTGTCCAGATTTCCAGCGGTTCCTTCAGCATTTGGATTTTTCTCTGAAGAACTATCAGACAACGTAAATTCACGTTTATTGAATGGATCAGAAAAGTCTTCATTGAAACTTGCGATAATCAATAGTTTGTCTGTGGCTTCGTCAACCGTCATTCGAATATAAATATCTCGTACATTGTCGTAGCCTGCCACACCGTCTGTCTCCTGAAGTTTCCAATCACCAAAAACCAACTTCGCTTCAGCATATCCGTCTTCTCCACTAGTTGGATTGATTCCAGTTTTTAATACAACTGGCTCCGCAACAGTGCCATTGATCGGAAATGCGGTGAACTCTACACCATTAAATCCTGAACCACCTTGATTTTCAGGTAAAGTTAAACTCTTATCTAATCGCAACAATACATTGATGATTTGTTCCAAAGAAGTTTTCTCTTCTGCGATCACAACAGCTGTTTTGTCGTCTTTCTTTTTAATTTCAAAAACATGTCTCGTTGGATCAGTGACATAACCAGCTCCGGCATCGACTTCCAACCACTCATATTTCCCTAATGATAGATTCCCGATAGCTGCCTGTAAGGCTTCATCGTCAATATCAATTACTACAGAATCACCAAAGTTTACCTTATTACCGCCTATAATCGCTTCCTTAACTTTCTCACCCTTCAATAATTTTGGTGTTGGCACGTCCGTCCATTTCACTGGATCACCTTTTTTATGTGCACTTGATCCTGTGGAATCATCGGCATAAAATAGCTGATATTTAGCAGTTTTCATGTTTGCTTTTCCATTGGGGCTTTTTTCCGTGTCCACATCGACTTTTTGAAGTGTATTTTCCCCAGTAACTTCTCTATTTGTACCTGAAGTTTCCCCGAAAACAATTTCTGTTTCCTTGTCTTGATACGTCAAAGATACTTCTTTTTTACCAAACGTATTTACGAAGCCTGGAGAAGAGGTCTTCTCTTCAATGATATAGTCCCCTAACGGTAGTCTTTCTTTACTTGCGACACCTTTTTCATTAGTTGTAATCTCGTAAGTTTTACCGTCTGTTTTAGAAGTTAAGATAAACACATTTCCAGCTAGACTATATCGATCATTCCATAAATCCGTTCCCGAAAACTCACCTGATTTTTTAATGGTGATTTTCCCTGTAACAGCTGTATTTTTTACGTCTAATGTCACTGTTTTCCCTGCTTCAACAGTAACCTGGATATCCTCATGTTGCGTTTGTCCGGTCGCAGCCCATTTTCCTGATTTTTCTTTTAATGTATAGGTACCGACCAGCAAATCCTTAGATGTTGCTTTTCCGTCTCGATCCAGTTTTAGAGTATCGACAACTTTATTATTTTTGTCAATAACATCAAACTCTAATCCTTCAAAAGAATACTTGTTGTTCCACTCGTCTTTCCCATACTGCAGTGTGGACTTATCAATCGCTATTTTTCCTTTTACTTCTAGTTTAAAAGGATACTGTCCAAATAAACCGACCACAACATCACAATGAACATCGATTTGATTCGCAGTATATTCATATTGCGTAGCAGCTGAATTATACTGTCGCAAAGTAATATAGGACAATGCAGTTAGATATTTTGAATCTGCATTTACTGCACCAGTAGTATTTGCGACTAAACCAGGAGGATCAATGGATAACTGAGTATCTGGAGAAACAATAATTCCCTTAGCTCCAGAAGTATCTAGCGTTGCTCTCTGCAAAGATAGCGATAGGTAACCTTTTGAAGTTTGCTTTCTTAGCTACTAAAAGCAAATAACTTCTCTAGGTTTTCCCCCGCTCCACACCGTACATGCACCTT
>NZ_MIJY01000022.1 GCF_001730305.1 Enterococcus termitis | reverse complement strand
AAGAAAAATTGACTGGTATGAGTCCGGTTCAATACCGAATTCATACCAGCCAATTAGCTGGGTAATCTACGTACAACTTTTAGGGCGCACCTCAGAAGTGTTTAATCTCGAGAAATAAGAAGGCATTCACGAAAATTGCTCTCAAATTTTTGTGAATTTCAGCTTATTTCCGAAGGGATTGCTTCTGCTCCCACCGTTTATTCGGATTCCAAGTGAGTGGGATATGACTCGAAGAGTTATGTCCCACTCACTTTTTTGTATATAAAAATTTGGACAGCTTAGGAATAGGTATAGTTGATCAAGGTGTTTTTTACTGTGACATATATGCCGCTACGGTGATGCATAATGCAAAATATTGTCTGTTGCATTGTTCATCAATACAATAAAAAAACAAAATTTTCATTGTAAAAAAAGAACAAATTAAAGTATAGTGGTAATAACTAGGAGAATGAAGGAGAGGATCACCAATCATGAAGCATCGGATCGAAAAGGATTCTATGGGGGAAATTCAAGTACCTGAGAGTGCTCTTTGGGGAGCGCAGACAGAACGCAGCCGCCAAAATTTTGATATTGGGACAGAAAAAATGCCGTATACACTGATTTCTGCTTTGGCTCTGGTAAAGAAAAGTGCGGCTAAAGCAAATGAAGCAACTGGCAAACTACCAAGCGCTATTAGCCAAGCAATCCAGCAAGCTGCAGATAGGATTATTGCTGGAGAAGTCAATGAACACTTTCCTTTGTCTATTTGGCAAACGGGTAGTGGGACTCAAACAAATATGAATGTGAACGAAGTGATTGCGCACATAGCAGCAAACAATGGTGTAATCGTTCATCCTAATGATCATGTCAATATGTCTCAAAGTTCAAATGATGTTTTCCCAACGGCAATCCATGTAGCTGCCACACTGTTCATTGAACGAGAGTTGTTTCCTGTCATCGATCAAATGATTGCGACCTTACAAATGCTTGAAGCTGATAATGAACAGGTGATCAAAATCGGGCGTACACATTTACAAGATGCCACCCCAGTCACCTTTGCACAGGAAATCAGCGGCTGGCGTTCAGGATTTGAGCATACCAAAAAAATGCTTGAACTTAGCTTAAGTGAACTAAAACAATTAGCTATTGGTGGAACCGCAGTGGGCACAGGGTTAAATGCTTCAAAAGAATATATCGATTTCTTTGTCCAATATTTAAATGAAGAGACCTTTGTTTCTTTTTCGCAAGATCCAAATACGTTTCATGCACTTTCCAGTAAGGATGCGCTAGTCTTTACTTCTGGTGCATTGAAAGCTTTAGCTGCGAATGCGATGAAAATGGCTAATGATATTCGCTGGATGGCAAGTGGTCCTCGCAGCGGCCTTGGAGAGATTACGATTCCTGCTAACGAGCCTGGAAGTTCGATCATGCCTGGAAAAATTAATCCGACACAATGTGAAGCATTAACGATGATTGCGATCCAAGTCATAGGGAACGATACAACGATCGGTCTTGGTGCCTCTCAAGGAAATTTTGAATTAAATGTATTTATGCCGGTAATGGCGTATAATTTGATTCAGAGTATCGAGCTTTTGACCGATGGCTTACGTTCCTTTGAAAAGCATTGTTTAAGCGGTATTCAAGCCAATCAGGAAAGAATGCATCACTATGTTGAGCAATCTTTGATGCTGATCACAGCTTTAAATCCTCATATCGGTTATGACAATGGCGCAAAGATCGCTAAAAAGGCCTTTGAGGAAAAGACAACATTAAAACAAGCAGCGCTGGCAACTGGACTGTTGACAGAATCAGAGTATGATCAATGGGTCAAACCAGAATCGATGTTAGGAAAATGAACATGATTTGATATAGCTAGAGATTGAGGGGAGTAAAAAAAATGACAGATATCTATGAAAAAGCATTGAAGGCGCATGAACAATGGCGAGGAAAAATCGATATTCATTCAAAAGTTGAGGTGAATACTAAAGAGGACCTATCTTTAGCGTATACACCAGGTGTTGCTGAGCCTTGTAGAAAAATTCATGAAACACCGAATAAAATCTATGACTATACATGGAAAGGCAATACAGTAGCGGTTGTAACAGATGGAACAGCTGTATTAGGTTTGGGAGACATTGGACCTAAGGCAGCATTACCTGTCATGGAAGGGAAAGCATTGTTGTTTAAAGAATTTGCTGATATAGATGCTATCCCCATTTGTCTAGATACCAAAGATCCTAAAGAAATTATTCAAATCATCAAAGCAATGGCGCCAACGTTTGGCGGCATTAATCTAGAAGATATTTCTGCACCACGATGTGTTGAAATCGAACGAGCATTGATTGAAGAGTTGGATATCCCTGTGTTTCATGATGATCAGCATGGAACGGCAATCGTTACGATCGCAGCATTGATCAATGCTTTAAAAATCGTTCATAAAAAAGTAGACGAGATCAAAGTAGTAGTTTCTGGTACAGGAGCCGCTGGTAGTGCGATTATAAAAATGCTTCATCATTTTGGTGTAAAACATATGATTGCTTTTAATATCGATGGCGCATTAAGCAAGAAATCCGCACGTTCTTTAGACTTTTTAGAAAAAGAAATCGCCGATATTACAAACGCAGAGGATTTTCAAGGCACCATGGCTGAAGCGCTAGTTGGAGCGGACGTCTTTATTGGGGTCTCTGCGCCGAAACTTGTGTCAAAAGAGATGGTCGCATCTATGAACAAAGGAGCGATCGTATTTCCAATGGCGAATCCTGAATCCGAGATTGATTATCAGGATGCAATCGATGCCGGAGCGGCTGTCGTTGGAACTGGTCGTTCAGATCATCCAAACCAAATCAATAACGTGCTGGCTTTTCCTGGTCTTTTTAAAGGGGCGTTTGTAGCAGGAGCCACTAAAATAACTGAAAACATGAAACTTGCAGCGGCACAAGCAATCGCAGAGATCATTCCTGAATCAGAATTAACGAGTGAATATATTATTCCTTCGCCATTCAATCAGGACTTGGTGGAAATTATTATTCAAAAGGTAGCTGAAGCAGCAGTTACCGATGGCGTTATTCGACAATAAAAAAGTAATACGCAATCAGTATTTATATAGTAACAATTATGATAGATAGAACAAGAGGCTTGTCTTTTTGTTCTATCTTTTTATTCTAATTAAAAATTAATCTAAAAATTATTGAATTTTAATTGTAAGGGTTTGCAATAAAGGTTATGCTCTTCTTGTACGTACAGGCACTTGTACGTACAAGAAAAATATAGTATAACTAAGGAGTGAAGGAAAAAATGACTTACAACCAAGATGAATTGAAAAATTTGCTGACAGCGGTAGGCGGCAAGGAAAATATCCAATCACTTACCCATTGTGTTACTAGATTACGTTTTAGGTTACTTGATGAAAGCAAGGTAGATAAAAAAGCAATCGAAGCTCTTTCTTTTCAAAAAGGTCAAGTATCGCAAGGCGGGCAGTATCAAGTAATTATTGGACCAGATGTTGAAAAAGTATATACAGAATTCAATCAAGTTAATCAAATCGATACTGATAGGCAGAAGTCTGTTAAAGTTGTTAACTTGAAAAAAGAAGGAAATATCATTCAACGTTTGTTAGGATCTTTATCGGATATCTTTATTCCATTATTACCTGCAATTATTGCCGGCGGTCTTATTTTAGGAATTCGCAATATCATTGGAGATGTTGATTTTGGTGGTGGAACGGTTGCTTCTAAAAGTATATTTTGGAATGGCATTTACGAAATGCTTTGGCTTCCTGGTCAAGCAATTTTTCACTTTTTGCCAGTTGGAATCACTTGGTCTGTAACAAAAAAATTAGGAACCAGTCAAATTTTAGGAATCGTCTTAGGGTTGACAATGATTTCTCCACAATTATTACCACCCGCACAAATAGGTGTTGGAGAACTATTATATTGGGATCTAGGGTTCACTCAAATTGCTCGAATTGGTTATCAAAGTCAAGTCATTCCAGCCGTTCTTTCAGCCTTAGCATTAGCGTATTTAGAAAAAGGATTGAAGAAGATCATTCCAGCGGTAGTATCAATGATTTTTGTACCTGTTTTATCACTGCTTGCTGCTATTTTTCTGACAAATACGATCATTGGTCCATTTGGGCGCATGATCGGGGATGGCATTGGTAATTTTGTTGGTGGAGCAATTACAGGTCCATATGCAATTATTGTTGCTTTTGTTTTCGGTTTGCTTTATGCTCCCATTGTTATGACGGGTGTCCACTACGTTTTTCAAGCAGTCAATTTACAGTTGATTGCTACGTTAGGTGCAACCCCGTTGTTTCCGTTAGTTGCTTTGAGTAATATTGCTCAAGCTTCTTCTTCACTGGCGATTGCTGTATTTAATAAAAAAGTGAAAGAACGTGAGGTTTCTATTCCGGCGACTATTTCTGGTTACTTAGGCGTAACAGAGCCAGCAATGTATGGAGTCAATCTTCGCTTTAAATTTCCATTTTATTGTTCCATGATTGGAGGCGCATTTGCTACAGCATTTGCTACAGCTTTTGGTGTATTGGCTAATTCTATCGGTGTTGGCGGATTGCCGGCGATTTTAAGTATTCAGCCTAAATATTGGGTTCCTTTTACATTAGCGATGGTGATTGCGGTGGTTGTTCCATTTGTTTTAACAGCGATTGTTTATAAGAAAAAAGAAAAAAATGGAGAATTTATTGAAGAAGAGCAATTAGAAAAAGATGTTACAGAAGTCATTGATTCACTATAAAGAAAAGATAGAGAAGTAGGAGGAGTTTATATGCGTGTATTATTAATAGACATAGATTCTATGCGACCTGACCATTTAGGATGTTATGGTTATCATCGAAAAACATCGCCTAATATTGATCGTATTGCTGATGATGGGATGCGATTTGAAAATTATTATTGCTCAGATGCCCCATGTTTACCTTCAAGAACAGCTTTGATGTCCGGTCGTTTTGGTATCCATACTGGCGTGGTCAATCATGGTGGTTTAGCCGCTGATTTTAGACCGGAAGGGATCAAGCGTGATATGCAGGACAAATTATCTACAGAAAGTTTACCGGCTATTTTTAGAAAAGCTGGAATGCGTTCTGTATTGATCAGTCCTTTTGCTGAGAGGCATTCTACTTGGAACTTCTACGCTGGGTTTAGTGAAATCTATAACACAGGAAAACGCGGACGTGAATCAGCAGAAGAAATCAGTCCAACTGTTTTTGACTGGTTGGATCGAAATAGTGATGAAGATGATTGGTTCTTGTATGTGAATTATTGGGACCCTCATACTCCCTATCGTGCGCCTAAAGAATATGGTAATCCTTTTGAAAATGAGCCCCTAGATCCATTTTTTACAGAAGAATTATTTGAAAAACATGTAAAAGCAGTTGGACCGCATACGTCTCAGGAGTTGTACTCTTATCATTCGAATCCAAAACCGGGAATGCCTCGTGCTTTGGGCAAATTAACCAATTTCGAAGATCTAAGAACCTTTATTGATGGGTATGACATCGGTATTCATTACGTAGATGCTCATATTGGACGAATCGTTGACTATTTAAAAGAAAAAGGAATCTATGAAGATACTGCAATCATCGTAACAGCAGATCATGGTGAAAATTTAGGCGAATTGGCGATTTATGCAGAGCACGCAACAGCAGATAATGCTACAACTAATATCCCTTTTATCATGAAGTGGCCTGGGGTAGCTAAGAAAACAGTAAACACTGGACTACATTATTCTTTGGACTTATGTCCAACGTTAGCAGATTTATTAGACCTGCCTAAGTCAGATTACTGGGATGGTGAAAGCTATATTGAAAGTTTGAAAAATGAAGGAGCACCTGGTCGCTCAGAGTTGATTATTGGTCAGTTGGCTCATGTTTGTCAACGGTCTGTTCGATTTGATAACTGGTTATATACAAGAACGTATCATGACGGTTATTTTCTTTTTCCAAAAGATATGCTATTTGATTTAGAAAATGATCCTCATGAGTGTAACAATTTAGCACAAGAACATCCAGAAATTGTTCGTGAAGCTGTTTATCGATTAAATAATTGGCATGATGACATGATGAAGTCTATGGATTATGATGTTGATCCGTTGTGGACAGTGATGCTTGAGGGCGGTCCTCATCATGCAAAAGGACATTTGCCGAAATATATTCAACGATTAGAAGAAACTGGTCGAGGAGGAGCTGCTGTGGAAGAATTGAAGAGGCGTCATCCACGTGAATTTGAATAAGAAGATAAGAACGTTATTCCTCTAAGAGTGTAAGAATCGTTCGTTCCATTTTTGTTGAAAGATGTAAAGAGATAAGAGCAGAGACAGAGAAAAAGGTAATGATCCTTGAAAAAGGTGAAACGTTGCTTTTTTCTCGCCGTCTACTCGATTTGGAAGTTAAAGGAAACCCATTCATTCCTGCTTATCTGTTTAAATGAAAGAGGTCGAGAAACAATGAAGTCAATCTCAGTTTTAATTAAACCGGCATCATCTATTTGCAATTTAAGATGCAGTTATTGTTTTTATGCTGATGTCAGTAGTATGAGAGAAGTCCGTTCCTTTGGTAAGATGAAAAAAGAGAACATGGAGAAGATGATCGCTAATATTTACGCTGATTTAGAGGAGGGCGATACAATTAAGTTTGCTTTTCAAGGTGGGGAGCCGACAATGATAGGGCTGGCTTATTTTGAAAATTTTGTTACATATGTCAAAAAGCAAGAAAAAAAAGTAACCGTAGAATATATTATCCAAACCAATGGAACTTTGATTAATGATCGTTGGTGCAAATTTCTAAAGGAAAACGATTTTTTAGTCGGTTTATCGATCGATAGCAACGAAAAATTTCATGATAGAAATCGGGTAGATTACAAGCAACGAGGTACGTATAGACGTGTTATGCAGACGAAGAAAAATTTTGATACATATGAAATCCCTTATAATGTTCTTTGTGTTTTGACTGAGCAAATTGCTAAAAAGCCATATGAATCCTTTCGCTTTTTACTTGATCAAAAAATTGATTATGTTCAATTTATTCCTTGTATGGATGATTTTGATACAATTAAACGCGGACTGTATGGCGTACAGCCGCAAACCTTTGCTAAATTTTACAAAAAAATATTTCGTCTTTGGAAAACTGAATATGAAGCAGGACATTATATAAGTATCAAACTTTTTGATGACATATCTAACCTATTCAACTATAATTTTGTTGGGGCCTGTGGTTTAACAGGGAAATGTCAAATTCAATACGTAATCGAAGCAGACGGTAGTGTATATCCATGTGATTTTTATGTAACAGATGAGTTTAAGATGGGCAATATTTTTGAACGGACTCTTCGTGAAATTTTCAATGAGTCTTCCATTCCAAAACGATTTATCTGTTTACGAAAAGAGCTGCCGAAAAAATGTGCCCAGTGTCCATTTTTAGCTGCTTGTGGTGGCGGTTGCAAGCGGATGGAAAATCATATGTACGTCGATGCGGACAATGACTTTTGCGGCTATCAAGAAGTATTGAAAGATACGGTCCCTTATTTCACAAAGAAGGGATAGATAAGTTTAAATGAATAAATTCTATTTTATTCGAATGGATATTATTAACAGTATTTCTTATGGTGAATATCAAGAAGGCGACTTTTTACCGAGTGAAAACCAGCTCTGCAAAAAGTATCAAGTCTCTCGTGATACAGTTAGGAAATCATTACGGTTATTAGAAGAAGACGGCTATATTCAAAAAATAATGGGCAAAGGATCTCGTGTGTTACCTTTACCAAAACAATTTGATGAAACGGCGACTTCGGGGTTGCTTTCTTTTGCAGAACTGGATGCAACCAATGCGACTGGGTATATCACAAAGGTGATTTCTATTGAGGACGAAAAAATTCCTGAAGAGCTTATTATAAAAGGGGATTATCCAGAAGAAGCAGCAACTAAACTGACTCGAGTTCGTGTTATCGATCAAGTACCGACGATTTTAGATATAGATTATTTGGTAAAAGATATTGTTCCAGTTTTTGAAGAGAAAGATGTGGAAAAATCGTTGTATTTATATTTGGAAGATGTTTTAGGGTTGGATATTAGCTATGGAAATAAGGAGATTACCATTGGTAAAGCGAATGCCCAAGACAGTGAGTTACTTGGAATCAGCGAAGGAGACAGTGTTGCGGTCATTGTCAACAATGTATTTCTTTCTGATACCCGCTTATTGCAGGTAACAGTCTCTAAACATCGAGAAGACACATTCAAATTTAGTCAATTTACGAGAAGGAAAAAGATAAAAGAATAGAACCAATGCTTGATTTTAAGAAAAGTGAGTGGGAAATAACTCTTCGAGTCATATTCCACTCACTTGGAATCCGAATAAACGACGGGAGTAGAAGCAATCTTATCGGAAATAAGCTGAAATTGCTGTAAAACACAACAAGGAACGAGTTGCTGCTTTCTCGTCAAAGACTCGCCGCAGATAGACATTGTTGCACAGTACTTACTACACTGTGTTTCGATCTTATCACTCTCTAAGTGTCAAAGACACTAAGAATTGAAGGACTTGGTTCTCGAGATTCAACACTTCTGTCCATCCTCTTTTTCATAAAATAAGTATGGGCTATAAAAATGACTTTTTAAAAAGAGACTGAGACATAACTCTATGAGTTACAATCTAGTCACTTAGAATCCGAATAAACGGTGGAAGCAGAAACAACCCCTTCGGAAATAAGCTGAAATTCACAAAAATTTGAAGAACAATTTTCGTGAATTCCAGCTTATTTCTTGGGGTTAAACGTTTCTGAGGTGCGCCCTAAAAGTTGTACGTAGATTACCCAGCTAATTGGCTGGTATGAATTCGGTATTGAACCGGACTCATACCAG
>NZ_MIJY01000021.1 GCF_001730305.1 Enterococcus termitis | reverse complement strand
TTTGGACATCCGACTTAATTGAACCTGGAAAAGGAATGTATGCAATTGAATTAGAAGAAGCCCTATCCGCAGGCGAATATGAAGATGCGGTATTGAAATATGAATGTTTTTCTTTAACGGATCAGTCACCCTTAAATGGGTCTGAAATAAATTTAAAATTAGTTGTCGTATAGACACAAGTAGGAGGAAGTTTTTATGAAAAAATTAGTAGTAGGTACATTGGCATTAGCAACACTAGGAATGACCATTTTTAATGGAAGTAATGCATATGCTGCAGATAAGCAAGAGGACACAGTAGTTGAATATTCAGTTGAAGGTGATTATACATTAGTGATCCCAGAAAAAGTTAACTTGTCATCTAAAAACTCTACGGAGATGTCTGTTAGTACAATCAATCGGAATTTAGAACCTGGAAAAGAAGTAGAAATCAAACTGACCACTGGTTTATCAGCGGATGGCGAAATTGAATTAGAACGAACAGGCTCAACATCAGATAAAGTGACAAGTAGTCTAAAAAGTAACAACAATGTTGTTACAGTAACTGACCCAGTAATAGGGAGCTTTACAGGTTACGCATTAGAAGAAACAGAAGTAAGTAAAATTGAATTTGGTATTCCTCAAGGTGAAAAAAAAGCGGGGTCTTATCAAGCAACGTTGACATTTGCAGCAGCTTATAAATAGGAAGAAATGAAAGGAGTAGTGCATTTTATGAAGAAATTAATTGTTCTGATGATGCTCTTACTCAATACAATCGGAATGTTCACTTTATCATCTGAACAAGCACACGCTAGTCAAACGAAGGTGGAGGTGTTCTTTTCAGAAGATGAAATCAATTCTAGTGAAGAATACATTCGAGAGATTCCTAAAAGTGGACTTGATAATGCTTCAGGAGATAATACAGGTGTATCATCATTACCAAGAACTAATGACAAAAGAGATAGTATCTATGTGGTATTGGGAGGCTTACTAATCTTATTTTCTTTTGCAATAAAAATGAAATCAAGAGAAGCTGACTAGTCACTAAATGGAAATGATTTAGATAAAATATAATATTAGGAATGAAACAGCCTTGATGGCACATAGTGATGATATACATTGAATATTTTTGACATGAATTCACAGTAGAACTTTTGTTTTGATACCAAATGGAAAAGTAGTCCTTAGTCAATACTGAGGGCTACTTTTATTTGATTAACAGTTCCAACTAAGCCCAAAATTCTTCCAACGTATCATTTTCAAGATAATCCTCGTAATTATTTCCGGTTAATAATTTTTTGTACAGTAATCCATAACTTTCAACTTCAAGAAAAGCAGCAAAGGAATCAGCCATCGCACCATCAGATGAGTTATCGTCGTGTGAAATTCGAATTAGAGTTCTTAAAATTTCTATCGGATCTGAAGTATTTGAGATTCCAAACGCGCCACTCCAAATATGATCAATTGTTCTGATCATCTCTGTGCTTAAAGCAACACCAATTTTTTTAATATCATCCGCAGTCATTTCAACTATCATACGTGTCACTCCCTTTTTTAAATAGTATACTACAAATTAGCAAAAAAGGGAACGTGCGTTCTTGTTCGCTGATATTCTTATTCGTAAGCAAACATGAGTATTAATGAATTTAAAAGATGGATAGGTTAGATAGAGAAATTCTTATTCTATCCACTTAATTAAAGCTTATCTAGGTATAACTATTGAATTATTCAGTAGTTATTTCTAGGTAGGCTTTTTTCGAAGAACGAATTAAAATTAAGAGTCGTACTAGAAAAATATAGAAAAATGAAAAAAATGTGGCGAGTCACCTGCTTTTTTTCGTTTAGAATTAGTTGTTGTGTTTTTTTGGAAAAACTTTAACGATGATTATTTTTGCAATCTAAACGAAAGAGGAGCGCTGATGAAATGAAGAAAAGTAAAATAGGATTATTAGTGTCTATGACACTTATGGCTAGTACGTTGACTCCATTAAGCTCTGTAGCGGAACAAGTCTCAGATGAACAAATAGACAATCAATTAGAGATAGAGAATCCCACTATTCCTGATAAAGGTGAGATTTCAGTTGATGAAGAAACTGAAGACACTGGTTTAGATAAAGAGAATGATTTAGAGAAACCTATTGCAATACCTGAAGTAAATGGAGAAGTTGTTGATGATTTAAAAAATGAAGCTGTAGATAGTACCATCATTGACCAAGGAATAATGGAGTCAGGAGTATGGAAGTACTATTCGAACGGATTATTGTACATGGATGGTGTAGTGTATCCTAGTGACATCAATAAATGGAAGGAATATTTCTCTAATGTTCTATCAATAGAGATCGGACATGCTGCATTAATTGGTGATTTTACCAGCTTCTTCTCAGTTTTTGTAAATCTTGAATCTGTTACGATGGGAGAGACATACCTTAACGAAATTACAAATATGAATAGGATGTTTGCCGATTTAACAAATTTAAAATATGTTTCGTTTGGAGCAGCAGAGCCTAGATATAAAAGTGTGAGCGTAACTAATATAGCTCGTATGTTTTTTAATTGTATTAATCTAAAAAGAGTAGACCTTAGTATGATTGATACAAGTAAAGTAACGAATATGGGCTATATGTTTTATGGATGTAGCGATTTAATAGAATTAGACGTAAGTGGGTTTGACACAAGCAAAGTGACGGATATGGGTTATGTGTTTCAAGGATGTAGCGATTTAACAGAATTAGATGTAAGTGGGTTTGACACAAGCAAAGTGACAAATATGGCCTCCCTGTTTTCTAACTGTAGTGGTTTAACAGAGTTAGACGTAAGTGGATTTGACACAAGTAAAGTGACGAATATGCAAGTAATGTTTGCTAACTGTAGTGGTCTAACAGAGTTAGACCTAAGTGGATTTGACACAAGTAAAGTGATGATTACGTCCCTCATGTTTAGTAGGTGTAGCGGTCTAACCGAAATCTCAATAAGTAAAGATTTTAAGTTTGGGACTACAACATATTTCCCAACTTTATCAGGTAAGTATGCATGGCAGGAAGAAAACAATAGGCAACTATTCTTTAGCGCAGATGATATGATCGCTTATCATAACGATTCGAATGAAACCAATACTTATCGAAAAGTAGCCTACGTAGAATTGACGATGAATGCAAAAGGTGGGGAATTCAAGGACGGATCTGAAAAAATCACACAAATTAAAGTTGTGGATGAATTATGGGAAGAACAGATTCCAACAAAAGAGAATTATCAGTTTGATGGTTGGTATCTGGATGAAGAATATACAAGAGAATTTGAATTTTCTCAACCGGCTACAGAATCATTGACGATTTTTGCAAAGTGGTTAGAAAATTATACCGTTACTATTCCTGCGACAATAGACTTAATTTCAGAAGATAAGTTGACGATTTCAGGTATTAACAATGGCTCGGGTACATTGAAAGTGAATCTCAAGGGAGCAGAAAGCCAAATTAGTGACTTCACTCGATTACGCCTGACACACAAACAGAACGCAGATATTACCGTCCATACGATACTAAAATGGGAACAACTATCTTCTGACATTTGGAACGTGTTAACAATCGAATCAGAGGCTAGTTCCGTATCTAAAAGTGCCGACATTGGGCTGATCAAGCCTGAGAACGCACAAGCGGGTGACTATGAGGGGCAATTGGTCTTTTCAATTAGGTATGAGTGAGATCGCACTAGTTGAGAACCAGTAAAATTATCAGGGGTATATGAAATCGCAACAGAACTGAACCTCATTAATACTAGGGAGGAAAAGATGAGTATATTAATCGGGCTGCTAATATTTTTCGTTGGTGGATTCATTGGTGTGGCGACAATGTGCATGGTTCAATTAGCTGGTGAAACTGATCGAAGAATGGAAGAATTCAGTAAAGAAAATCGTAAATCTGACCGCTAGAATTTGAAGGATCTATGGAGAAAATTTTGAAACTATGGTAGGTGCTAAAGTCTTAGGAATAGAGTTTATTTCTTTCTCAATTCCTTTGTTTTACAAGAAATGTTTGGAAAGAGGAAGGAGCTTAGTAATTAGGAACTTAGGTAAGTTCCTTCTTTTTTGAATAAATTTTAGTATTTTAACCTTTGAGTTATAAAGAGATGTGGAAAAAATATCTATTTCAACAGAACAAGTCGGAGTGGACGGAAAAATATTCTATCAGTTCTTATGACATGATAGGGATCAGTCAGATTCTTATAGAAAACAAGAATTTTATTTAACGGTTAGAACAATAAATAGATTTCTCTTTGAAGAAGAATAGTAAATAGGATTATAAATAAGTGTTTATAGCGAGTATGCTATCTAAAGCATTAATTTTATTCTTTATTTCGCTTAATTAAAAGACTATAATTTAAGTGAAAATATTCTTTCTAAAAACTAGTTTTAAAAAATAAGGAGTGAGAAGAAGATGAGGGAGTTGTTGGATTCAAAAAGTAAAAAAAGAGTTGCAGTTATAGAAAAAATTTTTTATAGTAGCAATCATATTTGTACACAGTCAGAGTTGTTGGAACAGCTAGACATGACCTATCCCACTTTACTTTCAGTAATTGACGGGATAAATAACGATGTCGTCAGATTTGGGTATAGTGACTTTTCAATTTCTCGGCACTCACATCCTCAATCTTACTCTATAAATATAAATAAGAGTATCAGTATTCAACTCTTAGTACATGCTTATATTAGAGAATCTTCAAAATTTCAACTTCTTGAATTGCTATTAACATCTTCATTTCCCAATCTACAGTTATTGTCAAAGAGTCTATACATTTCATATAATTCGCTTAGAAAAGATATTAAAGAACTCAATCAATTTCTAAAAAAAAATGGCATCAAAATTTCCGCAAAAGAGGGAGTAAGACTCGAAGGCGATGAAATTGGGATAAGATTATTTTATACGTTCCTCTATTTAAATGTTTATGGTGGTGATTCATGGCCATTTTCGTTTATTCAGTATTTTGAGATTACTAGAATACTGGAAAATTGTCCAAAAGAAATTTATATTGCTCATAGTATTGATAAAAGTATGTTAATTCATTATTACCTAGCTGTTCATCTACTAAGAGTTAGACAGGGATTTTTAATTCCAGAATCTCGTGAATTTGCTATTGCTCTATACACGCCGTATCCGGAAGAATCAATTGAATCGTTTAATCTATTTATGAATAATTTAAACGTATATGTCCCTAATATAACTAATAAAATCCAATTATTCACTTCACGTATTTTATTAAGCGTTTTTCTGGCTTTTGGAAATTATTCTTCGATAGATAAGGTGCCTCCTTTTTTTTATTTGGAAAATCAATTTAATCAAAATAAATTTTTAGAAACCGTATTTTTTATAACTAATCAGGTGGACCAGCACCTATCCATTCCTTTTTCAGAAAGAGAAAAAGAAAAATTACTTTATTCACTTCTTAGTGTCACCTATCGCTTTTTTCTATTCAAAGGGTTGAGTATGGACCTATCTTCAGTAATCATGGGATTTTCAGAAATTGAAAGAAACCTCAAAAAAATTCACAAAATGAAGCATTTGAAATGTTTAGTGCAGCAAATGATGGAGTTAGAGGAGTTAGCTATTTTAGAACCGTTTAAAAAAGAGTTAGGCGATAATTATCTGCTTATCCTTGAAAAACGGATAGACTTTTCTAAGCATACTTTACCAATAAAAGTTGCTATATTATCGGTTATTTCAAATGAAACAGCCACTTTTGATTTTATGAGTCATTTTTCTAATTACTACAATATTTGTGTAACGGATAGAATGGAAAAAAATATTGATTTGTTTATCAGTGACTTCCCCTTATCTCCTAGTGTTATATCAAGATTGAGCATTCACCAGCCCATTGTTTACGTAAATACTAGATGGACCGAAACGGACTATACGAAAGTGAATACAATATTGGCAGGTATTTCTGCTGAGAATTTCATCAATAAATAGTTATTATAGAAAACTATAAAAAGGACTTTCAAGAACAATTTGAAATAATGAAACCTTTGCCTAAGGGGTACTATTTCTAAAACACAGCGAAATTTAGAAAGTTATATCCAAACTTTTTGTGCCAAGTAATAGATTCGAGAAAGTAAATAAAATTGCTCTCTTATTAACTAAATGTATAGGTGAAAAAGTTATTGAAACTCGAATAAATCTATTTTACTAAGGAACAAACAAAAACATTTTTTCATGAATTAGTACGGGGATGGACTGCAGCAGGAATGTTTTTACTCCGAAAAAAATTTTAAAACAGGATTTCATCAGGTTTTTGTTTATTCTCCTAAATGAACAAATTAATTTAGAGAGGTCAGCTGACATTTTAAAATGAACATCCTTGAGCCACTGTGTCTAAGCGATCATTATTGAAGACTCGGTAGATTCTCTATTTCGATTTCTTTAGAGTCGCTTAAAAAAACTCAATATTCTAGTGAATAATAGTATGTCAGTTTTTGACATGGATTACGCTCTATTAAATTCTATGATATCGAACCTGGTACCAATAAAATCTGATTTCTTTCAAGCATATTTAGGGATAACTATTGAACTATTCAGTAGTCATATCTAAGTATGCTTTATATTTTGCGGTAGACAAGATTAAGAAAGAGATCGTGCTCAAAAATTTTAAAAAAGTAAAAAAAACGTGGCGAGCCACCTCCTTTTTTTCGTTTAGAATAAGTCATGTTAGTTTGAAAAAAAGTTTAACAATAATTATTTTTTGCGATCTAAACGAAAGAGGAGCGCTGATGTAATGAAGAAAAGTAAATTAGGGTTACTAGTGTCTATTTCACTTATGGCTAGTTCCGTTACTCCATTAAGGTCTGTAGCAGAACAAGTATCAGATGAACAAATAGGCAATCAATTAGAGATAGAGAATCCCACTATTCCTGATAAAGGTGAGATTTTAGTTGATGAAGAAATTGAAGAAGGCGATGAGTCTTTTTCAGATAAAGAAGATAATTTGGATGAAGCTGTCGAAAAAACTGAAGAACTATCAGAAGACGAATCTAAGATTGTAAACAACGAGATTGAGTCAACGGTTGTTGATAAAACCATAATTGATCAAGGACGACTTGAGTTTGGAGATTGGATTCTTTATTCTGATGGGCAATTGTACTTAGAGGGAGTTGTAACAAAAGAAGCATCTCAAGCTTGGGCACAATATGCATTAAGTATCAAATCAATAGTATTCTCGCAATCTGATTTGAGGGGTGATTTTAGCAAATTTTTTATAAAATATGAAAATGTTGAGACAATTGATTTTGGAGTAGCAACTCTGACTAGTGTCACGTCTATGACGTCTGCTTTCGAGGGATTGAAAAACCTGAAAAAAGTATTATTTAAAGATGTAAGGCATTCAACTAGTTTGCTGACAAACACGCAGCAAATGTTTTTTGGCTGTAGAGCTCTAACTGAATTAGACTTGAGCGGACTTAATACAAGCGAAGTAACGACAATGGAACGTATGTTTGTTAACTGCAGCAGCTTAACGGAGTTAGATCTAAGTGGATTTAGCACAAGCGAAGTGACGAGTATGGCCTTCATGTTTAGTAGCTGTAGCGTTCTAACCGAATTAGATGTAAGTGGATTTAGCACAAGCAAAGTGACGAGTATGGCCTCCATGTTTAGTAGCTGTAGCGTTCTAACCGAATTAGATGTAAGTGGATTTGACACAAGTAAAGTGACGGATATGAGATCCATGTTTTATACCTGTAGCGCTCTAACTGAATTAGATGTAAGTGGATTTGACACAAGTAAAGTGACGGATATGAGAAGCATGTTTTATATCTGTAGCGCTCTAACCGAATTAGATGTAAGTGGATTTGACACAAGTAAAGTGACGGATATGAGCAACATGTTTCGTGAGTGTAGGGTTCTAACTGAATTAGATGTAAGTGGATTTGACACAAGTAAAGTGACGGATATGTACTTGATGTTTTATTACTGTAGGGTTCTAACTGAATTAGATGTAAGTGGATTTGACACAAGCAAAGTGACGCTTATGTACAACATGTTTTTTAATTGTAGAGGTCTAACCGAATTAGATGTAAGTGGATTTGACACAAGTAAAGTGACGAATATGAGTGGCATGTTTAGTAACTGTATTGCTCTAACCGAATTAGATGTAAGTGGATTTGACACAAGTGAAGTGACGAGTATGAGTAGCATGTTTACTGCCTGTAGCGCTCTAACTAAATTAGATGTAAGTGGATTTGACACAAGTGAAGTGACGAATATGAGTAGCATGTTTAATACCTGTAGCGCTCTAACTAAATTAGATGTAAGTGGATTTGACACAAGTAAAGTGACGAGTATGACCATGATGTTTAATGACTGTATTGCTCTAACTGAATTAGATGTAAGTGGATTTGACACAAGTAAAGTGACGAGTATGAGCATGATGTTTTATAACTGTATCGTTCTAACCGAAATCTCAATAAGTAAAGATTTTAAGTTTGGGGCTTCAACAAATTTCCCAACTTTATCAGGTAAGTATGCATGGCAGGAAGAAAACAATAGGCAACTATTCTTTAGTACAAGTGATATGATTGCTTACCATAACGATTCGAATGAAACCAATACTTATCGAAAAGTAGCGTATGTAGAATTGACGATGAATGCAAAAGGTGGAAAGTTCGATGATGGAACTGAAAAAAATATACAAATTAAGGTTATGGATGAACTATGGGAAGAACAAATTCCAACAAAAGAGAATTATCAGTTTGATGGTTGGTACTTAGATGAAGCATACACGAAAAAATTTGATTTCTCTCAGCCTGCTGCAGAATCATTGTCGATTTTTGCAAAGTGGGTAGAAAATTATACCGTTACGATTCCTGCGACAATAAACTTAAATCCAGAAGATAAGTTGACGATTTCAGGTATTAACAATGGCTCGGGTACATTGAAAGTGAATCTCAAGGGAGCAGAAAGCCAAATTAGTGACTTCACTCGATTACGCCTGACACAGAAACAGAACGCAGATATTACCGTCCATACGATACTGAAATGGGAACAACAATCATCTGACATTTGGAATGTGTTAACTATTGAACCAGAAGCTAGTTCCGTATCTAAAAGCGCCGACATTGGACTGACCAAACCTGAGAACGCACAAGCAGGTGACTATGAGGGACAAATGGTCTTTTCAATTAGCTATGAGTAAGGAGGTATAGAATGGATAAGAAAAAAATTACGATAACATCTATAG
>NZ_MIJY01000020.1 GCF_001730305.1 Enterococcus termitis | reverse complement strand
AAATGTTATTCTATTTTGGTCGTTTCGGCTATTTTGTTTGGTGCCTTGCGACAAGTAATAATATACCAAGTTTCATCGCGTAGGTCAATCAAAAATTGCAATTTTTTTGAAGTTTTTTTCGTTACCGATTGTTTTATTACTTTTGTTCTTTATCGTTCGTTTTTAGGTGGAAATATCTCTTTTTTTAGTTGATTTCTTAAGTTTTCGTAATGGATTCTAAATTTCCTGTAACTTCTCCTTGTTTTTGTCAATTTTGTTCTTTTTTTGTTAGAATAATAGAAGAGGAATTCTATTATATATATGGAGGAAACAATAATATGAAAATTTTGGTTGCGGATGATGATAAAGAGATCGTAGAACTATTAAGTATTTATATTCATAATGAAGGATATGAAGTGGTAAAAGCCTATGACGGGAAAGAAGCTTTATCTAAAATTAGGACGATCTCCGATATCGACTTATTGATTCTAGATATCATGATGCCTATTATGGATGGTATGCAAGTCGTTAAAGAATTGCGAAAGGAATCTCAAATTCCGATTATCATGCTGACAGCTAAGACGACAGATATGGATAAAATCAAAGGTTTAGTTGCCGGAGCAGATGATTATGTAACAAAACCATTTAATCCACTAGAAGTTATGGCTCGTGTTAAATCAATTTTGCGACGCAGCCAAATGCAACTTAAAGCCGATGAGCCGGATATATTAGAAGTAGGCTCTTTGATCATAAATAAAGATTCTCATGAGGTTAAGACAGTTGACGGTAAAGAAATTCAATTAACTGCTCTGGAATTTGGTATTTTGTATTTACTAGCCAGTTACCCAAATCGTGTATTTAGTGCAGATGAGATTTTTGAACGTGTGTGGCAGCAAGAAAGTGTTGTATCGGCAAAAACTGTAATGGTCCATGTCAGTCATTTGAGAGACAAGATTGAAGAAGCAACTGGTGGAGAAAAAGTCATTCAAACAGTTTGGGGAGTTGGATATAAAATAGATGCTCGTTAGACAAAAGAAAATCGAAAAGCAAAAACGAATCACCTTAACATCAAAAGAAATCAGCGAATTATTGGCTGAAGGAATAGTAACAATTATCCTATTACTTCTATTAAATGTATCGATTACTGTTCTTTTGAGTGGTAGTCAATCACTACAGGGAATTATTTGGACAACTAAAGGGGCTTTTGCAAAAGAGCTGAATACAGATCTTTTTTGGAGTTTGAGTAAATTTGTCGTTCCACTCTTCTTTATAGTAGATGTTGGTGTCTTATACTGGCGCTTGATTCGACGATATCGCCAAATGCAGCTTCGTCATATTATCAGTGAGCTTCATTTTATCGCTGATGGAAATTACGATCATCGGATTCCTTTTGAGCTAAGTGGCGATTTAGCCAAAGTTGTTACTAGCATCAATGGTTTAGTTGATAGTACGGTAGCCGCAATTGAAGATGAGCGTAAAATAGAAAAATCCAAAGATGAGCTGATTACAAATGTCAGCCATGACATTAGAACTCCTTTAACTTCTATTATAGGTTATTTAGGATTGATTGAAGATCGACAGTTTCACAATGAAGAAGATCTATTGAAATATACACATACTGCTTATGTTAAAGCCAAACAAATGAAATTACTGGTTGATGATCTTTTTGAGTACACCAAAGTACGACAGCCTTCCGTTCCAATCAATAGCATCAATTTCGATATGACTCAACTGATCGAACAACTTGCTGCTGATTTTGAACTTGAAGCAGATAAGAATAAAATGTCGATTCAAGTGAATGCTAATCCGGCTTCGATTAAAATGGACGGAGATACTGAAAAATTGGTTCGGGTTTTCAACAATCTACTATCAAATGCATTAAAATATGGTAAAGGCGGCAAAAAAATTGTGATCGACGTAGAAAAAGTTGGTACAGAAGTTGTGATTGCCGTAAGAAACGATGGACCACCAATTCCAAAGAAATCATTGGACCAATTGTTCGACCGCTTCTATCGTGTGGAAGAGTCACGCTCACAAGAAACTGGCGGTACAGGCTTAGGTTTAGCAATTGCACAAAGTATTATTGCATTGCATGGCGGTTATATTTACGCAACCTCTGATAATAAGTGGACATCCTTTATTATCCATTTGCCTCTCAAAAGAAATTTATTGAAAAAATCATAGTCTTCATTTAGAAAAGAGGTATAGATACACCAGATTGGTGCTGTCTATACCTCTAAATTTTTTAAGTTTTAATCCACACTTTTTAATGACTCTACCATATCAAGTTTTTGTATTCTTCGTCCTATGAAGAAGGTAGTTGTTAAAGAGCACAGCCAAACCACAAGAGACGCTAAAAATAAATTGGGAATACTTATATAAGAAGTATATTCTAAGTGAATTGTAGAGAATGTTTTTACATACTGGTCCAAAAACCATAGCCCCAAAGGAATACCCAGAAGCCAACCAACTGTTGTCGTAAGTAGATTCTCAATCATAGTAATTTTTTTCAGCTCTTTTTTATGAAACCCTAGAACTCTTAGCGTTGCATAATCCCTTGTTCTTTCAACGAAATTCAATGTACCTAAATTATACAAGACCACTATAACCAGTAATATGGCGAAAGCAATAATCATCATAAAGATGCTTGTCAAACTTGCAACAAATTCATATGCATTATCTTTTTGATCGGCAATTTTAATTACAGAATCTACAGTAGCACTATTTTCTACAGTTTGGTCTGCTCCTACAAGCAATGTATGAGGTGAAAAGACACCTCCAGCATTTTCCCACGTGCTCTGCATAACGTATGCACCTTGATTCGTTTCACTGATAATGATTCCTTTGATTTCAAACTCATATGCTTTATCATCCAAAGAGGGACGGACTCTGATGTCATCTCCTATTTTTAGATTTGCTTTGTCTGCAAACCCATTGGTCAGGTAGATTCCATCCTCAGATACCTCTTTACCATCTTGCGTCTTCATATTTACAAACGAACCTTCATCAATGATAATTAATAATCGATTATAACCATCATCTGGTGTAAATCTCGCCGGCAATAATTGAACACTTTGTCCATCAACTTCTTTTTTTAATGCTTCAAAATTTGTTGCATCCAGTCTTCTGTCATAAGTAAAGTCTTCATTATATGCCTTATCTACTAAATGATTGATTGATTCTGGCATACCAAAACCGGCCGTAAGCAACATCATTCCACCAGCAACACCAATAATCCCCATCAACATCCTCACTTTGTTGATGGAACCATCTCGAAGTGCCCACCTATTTTCAAAACTAAATCTTTCCCATAATAACGGAAATTTCTCCAACATAATAGCATGGATTTTTTTTGTACCGCCACCGCGAAGAAACAACACTGGTAAACCTAATCTTGCTTCTCTTGAAGCTAGGAAAGCAGATAGAACACATGTAGAAATCACAAGCAAGCCAACAACAAGAGACGTATAATTATAAGAAATCGTCCATTCTGGAATTGAAAACATATCTTTTTGTGTACTCAAAACGAACCATGACAAAAGCGGAGATACCAACGCCCCTAAAAGTGCTCCTCCTCCACCGATTAGCAATCCAAAACTAGCATAATGAAATCCAATGCTTTTATTTGAAAAACCCAGTGCTTTTAAAACAGCAATTTCCTTTGTCTGCGATTCGATCAATCGTCTAATTGTTGTATACATTGCTAAAATTGCAAGTAAAATAAAAAGAAATGAAAACATATAGGATAAGTTTCGAATTTGTCCGACACGATCCAACGCATTAGCAACTTCATTTAACGTCTCTTGATTGTAGTAGGCAATAAACCTCTTTCCTAAAACATCTTCAACATCCTTACGCAAATCATTATCAGCGCTAGTCATCTCAACCACATTAGGAAGTTCCTTATAATGGAATTTTTCCTGTAATGCTTTCGTTGTAATAACCCCATAGCCATAATTTGAATAATTAGGAGCAATAAATTCTTGTGTTCCCGTGTAATAAATTCGTTCTGGCGATTGGATAAGACCTTTTACTTCCAACGACGATTTTTGTTTTCTGAATGTTAACTCAATGATATCTCCCACTGCGATATCATTTTCTGATGCATACTCCTTATTAATCCAGACACCTTCATCATCGTCACTAGGTAGAGCTTTCCCTTCTGTCACAAAAGGAGTGGATAAGTTAGCCTTTGAATATGTATCTAAAGATAAGTATTTTTCTTGCTCATCATCTCGTTCATCCGTTACTTGGATTCGTGTCTTTTCCACAACTTTTTTTACACCAGAAACAGCACGGATTTTTTCGGTGTCCTCTTTTGTAAAGCCAGTACTATACACCCATGAGTCTGCTAAGTTTGCACCTTTTGTAAAAGTATCTAAACTTTTTTCAAGACCACCCCACGCACCTTGTAAACCAACAAAAACTAAAACACTCAAAAATGACATTAAAAATACTGAAAAAAACTGGGTCCAATTTTTAAAAATATCTCGTCTCAACTTCAAATTCAAAAAGGTCACTATAGCTGAACCTCCTGAACGTCAATTGGCTGCATATTTTCTTCAATAGATAAAACTTTGCCATCATGAAGCCGAATGACTTTATGTGCAATACTAGCAAACTCTGCATTATGCGTTACCATAACTACAGCAGTATTGGAATCATTCGCTGCGTCTCTCAGAATCTCCATGATTTTTATTCCTGTTTCCGAATCAAGAGCACCTGTGGGTTCATCACACAACAATAATTCCGGTGATTTCGCTAATGCTCTCGCAATAGATACACGCTGCATTTCTCCACCAGACATTTGTCCAGGAAAATTGTTTTTTCTATGACTCAAGCCAACCTGTTTTAAATATTTTTCAGCATTCTTTTTGTTTCCTGTCAGTTGTCCTGCAATCGCAATATTTTCATATGCAGTCAAACTAGGGATCAAATTATAAAATTGAAAGACAAAACCCACTACATCCCTACGGTAAACAGATAGCTCGAAGTCATTTAAATTAGTTATATCCCGCCCAGCAAATGAAAATTGTCCCCGCGAAGCACGATCCATTCCACCTAATAAATTCAACATAGTACTTTTCCCAGACCCCGAAGGACCTAAAATAACTGTAAATTGTCCTTTTTCGATAGTGAAATTAATATTATCCAACGCTTTTACTTTTTGTGTTCCTACATCGTATTCTTTACTGACATTTTTGAATTCTATCATGGTATCCTCCTAATATTTTGTCAAAATCGACACTTTTTCTTTAAAATCTGGTTCAGAATATTGTTCAATAATTCTCTGAGCAACCATTTCTCGGTTTCCCTGAATCTTTTTTTCTGCGAGTTGAACAGCTTCTTCTATCGGGACAACTATCGGAAGATTGTAGGATTCAACAATTTGTTGAACCCGCTCTACTTGTTTGCCGGTGATAATTTTTGGCTCTAAACCGATATCTATAAATGCTGTTCTCAATTCTTGATCTGACAATACACGATACTTCTCTGAAACAGGACGATGCCCATCCGGATCCATATCAAATTCGATCGGCAAATGAACTGCATCTGTATACCACTCTTTTGCATGCTGATTGGCAACTTGTCCATATGCATCTAAGTATTTTCTAAAGAAGCTACGAGCTGGTAGTCCTAAGACAGCTTTCGCCAATCTATGCGTAAACGTTGCCCCTGGATTGATGCCTACTTTCATCCGTACAGTTCCATATATCCATTCATTCAATACTGAACCATCTGAAATAAAGCTACCCGTTTTTTGATATAATACTACTTCTTCTCGAATTCTTTCTTCCATTCTTTTAAGACCCAATGCCATTAATTCTGTTGCATTCATATCCTGAAAACGACGCCCTGGATAGAGATCTGTCAATATTTCTCGTGCCGATAAAGCGTTGATCAAAGGAATCCCTGTTGCTATAGACAAAGCTGTCGTCGTTGTTGTTTTCCCTGTGGAATACGTTCCTGAAATCACTAATCTAATCTCATCCTTATACATGTGCCTCACTCCCGCCAGTTTCCTTATTCGGAACTTTATGTGCTAGTTTTCCAGTAAATCGAACATTGCTATCTGCTGTTTCCCCAGCCATATTAAATGTGCGCCAATTTTCATTATTCATTGAAATAATTTGTGTCTTATTGATTCCGCCAGAAACTAAAATTTGTTCTGCAGAATATGACATGGGTTCATCCATTTCGGCTTTCGCTAAACGCATCCAAAAAGTATCACTATATTTTCTTTCAATATCATCAAAGTTATATGCTACGATTTGACTCATTTGCGAAAAAATAATCAACCACTCAATTAAAGACATTGCCTTTGATACTTTACTTCCTATACCTGAATAAGCAAGCTTACAACTTGTAGCTCTAGTTACTTCACACATCATTTCTTTTCCATTGTAGATATCAATATTTTGAATATCATGGCGTACATGTTTTAAGTGGTCAGCCATATAATTAACTGCCTGCTCTTTATTATGTTTGTGTGCTGCTGCCACTTTGATTGCTCTTAGTTCAACACTTATTCTCATCCCTAAAATAAAAACAGTAAATCTCTGGCTCTCTTCGTGAATGATTACTTTTTCAATATTCATAGGAATTCGTCTCAAATCTTCAACAGGTACAACACCTGCTTTGATTTCAAAAGAAGATAAGTACAAGTCTTCTAAGTTTATCTCTGGATGGTACTTACATAGATAACTTTCTGCAGCCAAAACAGCTAAAATCAGTCCATCGACCGTACTTAAATGCGGCTTTTGACTTTCTCCGTCTTTCACTGACCAACTGCAGGATTGGTTTATTTGTGCAACAACAACTAATTCAGAGCCGGAACCATTTGTTTCTACGCCCTCTACTAAAGAATATTCTGTATTTTTGTGTCCAGCACCAAAATACCGTGTTTCAAAAGCCCCTAATATCTCATCAACAACCATCTTTTTTCCTCATTTCCTTTTGATCTATTTATCATAAAAAAAAAACCGCAAGAAAACATCCGTATTTTCCGAATGTTTTCTTGCGGGATTCCTCATTTTACTGGACCAAGTTCAATCTGAGTGCCTCTCTGACAGCACCAATTCGACTATTAACGCTAAGCTTTCTACATATATTCGTCACATGTGTTTCCACCGTCCGTCTACTGATATACAGTTCCTTCGCTATTTTTTCATTAGTATACTCATTGGCAACTAAATTAATGACCTTTAATTCTATTTCACTCAAAATAGGATTGTCCTCAACCGAAATGAGGAAATCTGGCACTACCATATTCCCTTGATGGACATTGATGATCGTACTAATGAGTTCTTCATAACTTGTCTCTTTTCTTAAAAAGGCTTTTATCCCTAACTCCAATGCACGCTTATGAAGCATCTCTTCGTAAAAACCTGAAATCAAAATGATTCGCGCTTTACTATTAGCAATCGCTTGAATTTTCTTTACCAGATCAAAGCCATGAATACCATCTAACATAAGATCCATCACAATAATATCTATCTCTTTATATTTAATACAAATCAAGAATTCCTCTACCGTCGTATATGCGCCAACTATATCAAATTCTGGAATAGTTGCTAACTTATTTCGCAACCCTTCCAATACAAGTTGATGATCGTCGATTAATGCCATTCTAATGTTCATCTTCTCTCTCCTCCTGCCTGATTATAAGGAAGCATCATCGTAATCGTCGTTTGTCCGCTTATATCTACGTGTAATTCTCCACCAAGAAGCGTCAATTTCTCTTTTATCAACGATAAACCAAAATGTACTCGACCATCATTTTTTTTCTGGGTATAGTTGCCATTGTCTACTACTTCAAAAAAACAATTATTTTCCTTATAAGAAATCGTTAATGTGATTTCATCGGCTTTTCCATGTAAAATACTGTTATTAATGAACTCCTTTAACGATCGTAAAATAAAATTATTTATTTTTACTGGGAAATTCTCTACTTTCTTATCTATCGTGTACGAAATATTTACTGTATGTTGTTTCACAGTTTGATCGATCATTGATGCGATTGTATTTGTCAATCCCATCTCTTGGATCATCAATGGATAAATATCTGAACATAGCTCTCTTAAATGAAAGATTAATTCATCCAGCTCTTGAATAATCGTCTCTTTTGATATATTTTCTTCTTTTTCTTCTGCTGTTTTCATCAAATAGATAACATCTTGAATCACTGTATCGTGAATAAAGGTAGAGATATTTTCTCTCTCATCCTCAACAGCCACAAACAAAGCAACTGGATCACTATAATCTTTTTTTCTTTTTACAGTCAATATCATCTCACCAATCAATGGGAAAAAAGAATAGATTAAAAAGAAAACATACAGCATTAACACAAGTAACGGAACATATCGCCCCAGCAAAGAAATGATTGTTATCGTAGCTGACAAAATAAAAGCCAAGATGAAATATAAAACAGATTGATTCATTTTGTAATTGTAGCGTAAAAAACGAGATAGAATCAGTAAATGAGCGATACCAAATGCTGGTAAAACAATAAATAAGACAACCAAATAAAACGGCGCAACCCAACCTGTTGGCAAAATATAAAATAGGAACAATGGAACAAAGCTTAATAAACTAATCAATGATAGATCTATCCGTGTGCCTTCTTTTTTCTCTTTATAAGAAGAAAATCCCTTAAATAATTCGCTTGCAAACAGACTGAACAAGATCAGTCCTAGAACATAGAAAACACCCGTAGATAGATACTCAGAAAAAAAACTAGGTAATTGTATAAAATACGCTAAGCTTATCAAAGAAACATTGACCAGACCAATCAGCACAATTACTTGCAGCAGCCTTATTCTATAACTATTAATTGAGGACGATTTATTTAAAAAAATATAGACATAGCCTGGAAAAGCTGAAATTGCAAAAACAATAATCAGTCTGCCAAGGTAATTACCCATACTAGACGGAACAACTGCTAATAAGGAAAAAATGGACAGCACACTAAATCGGTAAAATTGCCTTGAACGTTTATTTTTCAACTGCTTTCTAGATAAGCCAATTAAAATAATAAGGTATATAAAACCTATAACAAAAAAAGTGCAATAGGATTCAACATTCAACTTATTCTTAGTAAACGTAATGAAGTGCATCTTACCTTCTCGTGAAATAGCGATGGTATCTGCTTGTTCCACGATCAACCATTTATTGAGTACACGATTATCCCCCGCTGGCTGACCATCAATTTTTTCTAGCTTATCTCCTATCTTGATGCCACTAGAATTAGCTGCACCATTCACTTGTATCTTTTTTATGACCCAGCTAGCTCCTTCTTTTCTTGCACTGATCCCTAGATAATTTTTATTCATAGACAACAGCATAAAAAAATAAAGGCTGATTATTACAAAAACAACCGTTAATAGCAGACTCAGCTGAATCCACACTCTCCTTCTCGGCTTATTCACCACTCATCCTCCTGATTATATCTATCTTGATTATCTTGTTAATTACTCATCATTTTATCATACATTTTAAACAATTGATATTACCCTAATAGGTATTATTCGCTAAGCAACAGTCATAACTATGGTTGACATTCAAATGAAAGTTTTGTATCCTAATGACAAGCAAAGAGAAAAAGTATTTATAGTTTTGAATTTAAGAGAGTTTGCGGTGGTGAGAGCAAATATTCTACTATAAAGAAGTCCGTCTCTTATAGATGCATTCAACGAAATAAGTTGAATCGGCAGCAGCCGTTATCTGCATTACAAGGGCAGCAGTCTAGCTGAACTTGGGTGGTACCGCGAAATTCAAGTCATTTCGTCCCAAGAATATTTTTCTGGGGATGAAGTGGCTTTTTATTTTACTGCAATACCACCTAATTCGCGGACTAGTGCGGACTAAACACCCCGTTATACTTAAACATATCACAAAATACGGTATAGTCATCTGTGACTAGTGATTTCTCGTTGTACGTAAGACTGGATACAAGGTATAGCAAAAAAATGTTGTGACTTTTATATTAAGGAGGAATAAATATGTTAGATGTAAAAATGATTCGTCAAAACTTTGATGATGTTCAGGCAAAATTAAAAACCCGTGGCGTAAAAGAAGAAATCTTGGTGGAATTCTTGCGCTTAGATGAAAGTCGCCGGCATTTATTGGTAAAATCAGAGGAATTAAAAAAATATCGAAATGATGTTTCAGCTGAAATTGCTCAACTAAAACGCAATAAAGAAGATGCAACAGCTAAAATTGCAGAAATGAAAGAAGTGGGCGGCAACATCAAAGCTTTAGATACCGAAATTGAAGATATTGATGGTGCGACACGTTTCACTATAAGTGTATAACACGAAAAGTGAGGACTTACTGAAGGTTAGTAGGTTACAACTAATGATTTGACAGTTGGAATGA
>NZ_MIJY01000019.1 GCF_001730305.1 Enterococcus termitis | reverse complement strand
CAGAAAGTGTTTCATAATAGGAAATCGCATCTTCTGTCGTCATGTACGCTGTAGAGATTTGTTGGTTCAATGCTTGTGTCGCACGTAATACATCAAAAGAAAAAGCTTCTTCATACTCATTCGTGTAACTCTCAGCAATGACACGTTTGATCATCATATTTGAAATCAATATAGGATCATTCCCTGGAATCTCTCCAAAAGGCCATAGTCGTCCTAAATAATCAACAATATAGTTGTCAAAGCCCTCCATTAAAGGAACTTTTCTTCCTGTAAGAGTCACAATCGCGCCTAATTCACCTTCTGTAAACATATCTGCCACAGTTTCCGGCAACATACTTTCATCCAATTCAACCGTTGTTCCTACTGGATAGATTGGTGCAAAAGCCATATCAATTTTACCAATATAGTGTAAAAATTGCGGAATCGTTAATACAACCTGACTGGCTTGGCGATCAAAGGTGACACATTGTTCTTCATAATCGAAAAACACACTCAATTTAGCACCGACCATAGGTTTGTGTTCGAATTGCGGATCTAAATTCCGGTAGGTTTTATAGACTGACTTTAATAATTGAAAATTTGTCCCTAGGAGTACACCTGTTAAAACCAGTTCTTCTGTTATTTCAAATGTAAGTGAATCATCATTAATTAATACACCTTCAAAAAACTTTTTTGCATCATAACTAGCCATCACTTGAACCTCACTTTAGCGGTATTTTGTTGAATAGATTTTGATGCTTGTTTATCTTCATTGACAATATTTTCCGCAACTTGTTTCATTTTTTGGGTATCTGTACTAGAAACAGATTTAAAAGATTCCACTGTATTTGCTAATGTTTTTTGTGTCTCTATAACTTTCTTAAAACGTTTCAGGGTTGTTTTACCGAGTTCATTAATTGTTGGCTTTGAAATACTTGAAACAGCACTTTCTGCCTTTGACACGACTGCATCCCATGCTGCTTTATCTACACCTGTTTTCCCCATCTGTAATCTCTCCTTGTATCAGGCTAAAAGATAGAAGCCAAGAAACTTTTTGCCGTGTTAAAAGCACTTTCTACAGCACCAAGCAAATCGCCTTGTTCTAATTCTTTTTTTGCTATTTCTGCATCTAATTTTGCCATATTTCTTTGATAAGAATTTTCTTCAGTATGCAATGCCGTTCCCATTTTGTTTGCTTTTTCATTAAACTTATCACGAAGAGTCCCTTTAAATTGACCTGTACTTAACTTTGTTGGGTATTGCTTTACCTGATCCTCAAACTGAGAAAAGGACTTCATTGATTTGTTTAATTTGGTTTTTGCTTCTTTCAGACGTTCTAATTTTTTTTGATTCTTATCATAGTTTGCTTTTCGTTCATTACCAATTTGTTGCCATCTTGTTGATTCTCGTCTATTTTGAGCATTGCTTTCCTGACGTTTTCTTTCTGCAGCATCGTCTTTAGCCATCGCTTTTCCCTCCTGTCACAGCAAATAATTATTTATTCTATTCACTAACCAACTTCACTCGACAAGCATTCCGTCCAACAAAGAAATGAGACTCATCTAGTTCAACTGTCGGTTCACTATAGCCTGATTTCACATTGATAAATCCTTGATCCGCTAAACGTGTGCCGATCATCCCTGCTGGGATATTCGTACGTAATCGTTTATTAAAGTCATCGAAGCTATTTTCAATTTGTTTTTGATTGCCTTGGAAAATAAAGTAAATCTTCACTTTCGCTGCTTTTCTTAAATACACATCAATTGCATCATTAGTAATGAATGTCTTATCTCCAAATAGATGTGCTTCTGGAATATAGACAAACATTGGTTCAGGATCAGCAGCGTCCTGACGAACCTCGATTTCACTGACTAAATCATTTACAAAGGTACTATAATCTGGTTCAGCAACCATCATGTCAAAGCTTTCAGTAAACCCTCCGAATCGTTCTGAGCCGTTAAAGACTACTCGTTGTGCTCGTCCTTCAAAATGTTTTAGATTTTCCACGATCACTTTTTCAATGTATTCTGTTTGTTGTGGTGAATCGTCTCCAATCACAAAGTAGCCATGTTCTTGTGGGTCAAATCCGACAACATTTGTTGTTTCTTTATCCAAACCAATTGGCAATTGTAAGTGTTCCAGCATCATTTGTGTTTGTTTTGACTCGTAGAAATCAGCCATTGAAACAACTTTTGCCAGCATTGGAATCTTAATAGGACGTTCACCGGTCCAGTCTTGATCCATTGCTTCTATCTCTTGCTCTAAATGATTTAAGCGGTCAATATCATTTTCGCCATGTGTTGGAAGAAAGACTTGAAGTTCATGTGGATCATCTAATTTGATTTGTGCTCGTCCAATGATTTCTTGTGGAATCAATGCATCTCGACCAACGACATCTCTGATTGCACCTTCCTCTACAAGGAATAGGCCGATATGAGACGGTATATTGCTTGCCATGCTCATCTTGAAGGTAGATGTTCTAAGAACAGATAAAACAGCATACAGACCTACACTAGCCCCTTCTCGTAATAACTGGTTCACAACAGATTCAATTTCTTCTTCTAACGGACTTTCCTTGATGGCATCAAATCCGTCAATGATCGTAATGATTACAGGAAGTTTATTCCCTGACTTTTCTTCATATTGAGATAGACTAGCTACACCATAATCGGTAAAAGCATCTTTTCGCTCTTGAACCTCTTTTCGGATTCGTTTCAAGAATTTCACTAATTTCTCTTCTTCTTCTAAACGCACTAAATCTGCGACATGAGGAAGTTTTTTCAACGGAAGCAAACCATTTGTACCGAAATCAAATAAATTGAACTGCACTTGACTTGGAGTATTTAGTCGTGCAAGATTCATCACTAATGTTTGAAGCGCCGTTGATTTACCAAAACCAGGTGAGCCATAAAACGCCGTATGTGTCAGTTCGTTAAAATTAAAGTTGAACACGACTTGCTCTTGTTTAGAAGGAATATCCATAAAGCCAAACGGAACACTTAATTGTCTTGTATCGCTCCATTCCTTCGATAAGATTGGCGAATCGATCACTGTTTCTAGTGGTGGAAGCCAAGGTTTTTCTGGTAATACCGCGTTGGTTTCTTCTGAATATGCTTGAATTGCTTCTACAATAGCATCCAGCTGCGTTTTTTCTTCTTCATTTTTCACAACGGTGTCTTCTTCTTGTGACAGATCGGCTGTTAATAATTCGTATTGTCCCAATTGATTGATCAACCAAATACGTTCATCTACTTTTTCTTCTCGTGAAATAAACGGATCATAATTCGCTCCGCTCCATGCAGATTGGAATAGTTCATAAATTTCATTGTTTCCGACTTGTAAATACGCACGACCTGGTTGTGTAATCGTTGCCGCATCTGGTGTTTTGATGATTTCATTTGAATCATTGGCATCGGCTACCTTCAACGCTAGCTTGAAACGAGAGTTTGACCAAATTTGGTCATCCACAACGCCACTAGGTTTTTGAGTAGCTAAGATTAAATGGACACCTAAAGAACGACCGATTCGAGCTGTTGAAACAAGTTCCGCCATAAAGTCTGGTTCATTGGCTTTTAGTTCAGCAAACTCATCACTGATTAAGAATAAGTGTGGTAGTGGATCGCTCGGGTATTTTTTCTTTTCTTCTGGATCTGTAATTGTTTTACCTTGTTTATATAATTTGGTGTAGCCATTAATATGATTCACACCAAATTGGCTAAATTTACGTTGTCTTTTTTGTAATTCCGCCCGAATACTTTGTAAGGCTCTGGCAGAACTTGCGCCATCTAAATTAGTAATAGAACCAAGTAAATGAGGTAAATCAGCAAATAAATTCGCCATCCCTCCACCTTTAAAGTCAATAGGTAAAAAGCCAACATCTTCTGGCGCAAAATTCACGGCTAAAGATAGGATATAACTTTGAACGATTTCTGATTTACCCGATCCTGTCGTACCAGCAACTAAACCGTGAGGCCCGTGTGCTCGTTCGTGCAGGTTAAGGTAAACAATATCGTCTTTACCGCGTACACCTAACGGAACCGCTAATGATTTAGACGTATCTGCTTTTGTCCAACGTGTGCCGATGTTTAGTTCATCTACTGCTTTTACATCGTATAATTCAAGAAAATCGATTGCTTCTGGGATGGCATTCTTCTCCACTTCAACATGATGTAAATTCGCCAATCGTTGCAATGCTTCTTCAATCGGATAGGCTGTCGGTAAATGAGTCGGTACAAATGCTTGATTCACATACTCATTGTTTTGGTTGATCAAGATCGCTGCTTCGCTGCTTTGATAATCGATCAAAGTCGTCGTTGTCTCAGGCAACATCGGCAGTGCATCTTTCCCCCAAATCACCGTCACACCATACGGACTCATATCTTCAGCTAAAAATTCATTTAGCCCATGTCCAGATAACCAGCTCTCTTCTAAAATAGAGAACACATAATGCGGCTGGAAACGAATCTTTTCATTACTATTTTCTTTCAGTTCTTGTCTTCTTTTCGTTAAGATTTGATAAAACGAGTTAAGCACCATATCTCTTGTTTGGGCATTGTGGATAATACCTCGTAGATTCAAACTACGAATCTTCAAATGAGGTAACCAGCGCCACGCATGCCAATGCGTATCGTAATCATTTTCAGGAACCAATGTCACAAATTCGACATCTCGATACGAATGCAGCATTGAAATTTGGAATAAGAGCGTTTGGATCGCTGTTCGCAATACCGGATAGTTCCCGGCTAAACCAACTGTTTGATCCATCAAAGGAATAACGATTGGTGCCCCTTCTAATTGTTGATACGGCCAAACAAGCTGTTTCTCAGCTAATGAACTCAATTCGCTTTCTTCATTTGGTTGATATCTCACGGAAAAGCTTGACTTGATTTCTCCAGTTCCAACATGGACTTTTAAGAAATCTTCATTAGTTGTCATACGCTCATAGATCCGTGCCTGATAGTTTTTAGCCATTAAAGCAAGATCATTCATCGAAGGATACATATACGTAAGAGCGTGCTCTTGTTCTTGTTGTAAAAGGGAAATGTCCCCTTTTTTCTGAATCAGGTATTGTCTATAAGAGCCTTCGCTACGTTCATTTTTCTCTTTGGTTTCTTTTTTATTCGTAAAATAACTCGAAACAGAAAAACCTGCCGTTAATAAACTAGCGCCTCCCATACTAAGCATCATAATCGGATTTCCGCCACTTAAAAAGCTTGTAGCACCACTTAAAACCACCATTCCTAAAGGCGGGACAAGGGTTCTTAAAAGTTCATTTTTCCCTTCCTTTTCTTTCGGTGTAGGTGTCATTACTTCTACTTCCGTCTTTGGTTCTTTTAGATGGATACGCGGGCTTCGTCTGAATAATGGAAATTCTGAAGGGTATTCAGGTTCATAGCTTTGTTCAACGATTTCAAATGGATTTAATTTATACTCCACACCTAGATTCGTTAGTTTTAATTGATTTTCCCGTGCTTCAATGATTAGTTTATCAATAATTAGCTGATCGCCAGTTTCGAAATCAAAGGTACCCTTGACAACTTGTTTTCCATTAAAATAGAGAGTCTCTTTATTTGCGTAAATATCCATACTATAACGATTTGTCTTAGGCGCAACAGAAATCGAAATAAATGCTGCCGTTGGCAAGCTGATCGCCGAAGAAGCTCTACTAGAAATCGTAAAGTCTTTTTTAGGTTTGTTTGTCGCAATTGTTTGATAGTCCGTTGGTTTTACAATAATAAATTTAGGATTATTTTTTTCGAACGGCTTGTTATCAAGCAACACTTTCTGCCCGTCATAAGATACTGAATGTCCGTCGATCACTCGTTCTTGTTTGGTTGTCGTTAGTTGATGGTGAGAAAAGACATCGCCAAAATAGAAAACATCAACGAGAACATTTGCAGCTGGCTGCATTTGATCATCAATAGGAACAATTGACTCATCTTCTGTTTTATTCGTTTTCAGAATCATCGGTTGCCCCTCCTAATAATTTCATATATTTAGCAATCGCTTCTTCGTATTTCGTCAATAGCTCTTGTTTCTTTTCACCATTCATTTTTGTATCTAGTTTTGTTGCATCATACAATTTCGTATAAGCATGTAAAATGAATTGGTTATCTCCTACATTTTGAGCAATATCAAGGGCTTTTTCAAATGAGCCTTTTCCAATATAGATCCAGTATAACAGCGTATTTTCATTCGATTTTTGAGAAATATTGTTTAAAATCATTTCTTTTTGCTCATTGGATAAATTATCCAATTGGATGGAGCTTACAGCGTACACATATTGTGCACTCTTAGGCAGATTCTCTGGTGTATCTTCTTTCAGTGTGCTTAACACGCCTGAATAGTCATTGGCAATATAATTTGCTTCTGCTGTAATAATTCTTTCTTGGGTAGGTACTTCTTTCAGTGCATAATTCCCCACAAAGAAACCTAAAATAAGCGTTGCAACCAACAATACTAGACTGCCCCATTTAAACACCATATAGCTTTTTTTGTTTACAAGTTGATTTTGTTTTTCTTGTTTCATTTTTTGGATAACGACTTGTTCACTGATCATTTGATCGATTTCTTCTGGAGACAGAGCCGCTTGAATATTTTTAGATAGTGGATCTTGTAACGTTCCAGCGCCTTCGATCAACCGTTCAAAATCTAATTTTGGATGAAGAATAAATAGAATCAGAGCACGATATTGTTTTAAGAAGTCTTCTTCATTCGTCACGTGTGGGACAACTAGATTCATAAAACCTCTATGTGCAATCGAAAGTTCTTCTCCAAAAAGAAAAATATTTCTTGGGTGGATAAATGGTTGAATCGTAGAATGGATAAACGGCTCAATAAAGCGAATTTTTTGCGCTAAAAGCAGTCGCTTCAATGGGGGCATTTTTTTTATTGCTTCATCGATTGGTATCGCGTAGTTATCTTTTTCATATGATAAGACTAATTGCTCTTCTGTTGCCTCCAACACTTCTCCAGCTAATAATACGTCTCTTTTTTGGAGAACAGCTTGAAATTGATCCAGCTCCGATAAGCGATATTGGTTCGCCTGTAGCGTAACTAGCACCTTCTCTTTTTGAACTTGGATATCTATTTTTTCTGATATATCTTTGACTTCACTCACGTTTTAGGCCCCTTTACTTTTTCATCGTTTCTCTAACAGCTAATTGATCCCCGTCGCCTAGCGCATAGTTCGCTAAAAGAACTTCTCCATTTAACTTAATTGACTTATTTATAATTTCTAACTCAAATGTTTCTGGTAAAGAGATGTTCAATAATTCTAGTGATTCTCTCAATAGTTCTTTTAAACGATTTCCAGAAACTTTTATAGGAATCTGTAAATCAATAATTTGTTTGCCCACATGTAACCCAATACCAATAGATGTATCTTTCCTCATAAAATTCTACCTTCCTATCCTTTTTTCACCCATGTAGGAAATGCTCGACCTAATAAAATTCCGAGACCTATAACAAGGGATCCACCGACAACACAAAGTAGAATAAATCCGATGTTATTTCCCTGTTTTAACCCTGAATCCCCAGAATCTAAACTATCGTTCAAAACATATCCGTTTGAGAAAAGAAGGGGGGTTATTTGTTGATTAACTGTATGTTGTACTGGTGTTTCTTTTATAAAAACTTCTTTTTGTGCATTTGTAATCAGCTTCATTTTTTCTTCATTTAATTGTTTATCCTGCTCAGACATATCCTTCATAAATAATTGATTGATTGTAAAGGTAGCAGAATTACTCTGGCTACCTTCATTTTTATCGTAAATCACATGATTATTTATTTTTAAATTGCCTGTATCTGCATGAACAGGAACGCTTTGGATGAAAATAAACAGTGTGAGAAGAAGCACTCCTTTTAAAATCATCTTAAAATCAATTTTCAGTCTATGTTGCATCGTTTTTCTCCCTTGCAAATAATAGAAAAGATCATGCTTTCACTTTTTTATCTTCTGGTTTTACCCAAAAATTCAATAGAATACCGCTAACTGCTAGGATTACAAGAATCAGATAACTTCTCCAACCGATGCTGCCTCCGTTTAGTAGAGCAGTAAAACCATTTTGAATATTTTGTAATGGCGATACTCGATACAATATATTGGTGAATGTACCTGTTTTAGTTGCTACTCCTAATAGTGGTGTCAACATAAAGAATAAACCTAATATTGCACCGCTAAGATAAAGTGTCAGTACTCTAAACTGTCTCATACAACCAAGCGTCAGCAGTAAGCCCGCTAGTAAAACTAAAAAGGCATAACTAAACCAAGCTAATTTTGCGTTCATTCCAACAACTAGACTCAAATTAAGAGCAAAGGCAATCGACAAAGCCAAGCTACTTAGCAGTATCACGATCACATTTGAGGTATTATACCAAGCTCTTGATGGATTCATCAGCAAGTCTGTTTTAGACACTTTTCTTCGCTTCATGTATTTTTGCATCGCGGTCGCGACCAAAATAATGATAAATGCAGCGATGATTGTTGCATAATATGGAATCAAAGAATTTTGTCTAGTTTTTCCAAAATCGCCTTTTTCTTGAATTGGATTCGACAGGAAGTTAAAGACTGTTGAGTTATCCGAACCGCCATTTCTGGTATTGGAAAGAACTTTATCAAAGGTTTCAGCATACTTCGCATTGTCCTTTGTTTTTTCATCTACTTCAGTAACAGTTTTATCTAGATTTGTTAAAATATCATTTGCCTCTGTTTGTACCTTGTTTGTCGACTCTTTCAATGTTTGAATAATTGGTGCAATATCTTTGACTTGTGCTGCAGATTCTTCTGTTGCTTTAGCCGTTTCTCTTGAACTACTAGCTAATGTCTGGATACTTTTCACCAAGTTTTCAGTAGTAGCGTTAATTGCGGCCGTATCATTCTTGTCAGGATGTGCGTTTGCCTCCGTAATAACAGATTCTGGTGCTATTCGTTCTGTTTCTTTCCATGAATTATACGTCCCGTCAATTTCTTGATTTGCTTTCTCGAACCAGTCTCCTAATACAGAGGCTTCTTGTAACATCATATCTGGCACAGTCATTAGATTTAACGTGCCATATAATGTCACCGCTTCGCCTTCATTTTTATCAGTATTTGTTCCGATTGTAGCGTTTAATTTGTCGATTTGCTCTACAATATCGTTATACAAACTATCTCCGTTAGCCTTATAATTTTCGTAGAGTGAATTAGAAATTTGTGAAACTTTTTTTGAATCCGTGACATTATCATACAACCAATAAATAGAATCTGGTGTAGCCAACTCACTAAATAATTTGTCTGGATTACTTATAACATAATCAGCAAAACTAACGACATCTTGTTGAGTCGGATCAGCATAGATTGTTGTCAATTTATCAGCAACTGAAGTTAAGATTGTGAATAGGCTAAAAAGTTCTGGCAAATCTTGTTTTAGAGGCTGATCTTTATCTATATAAGCAGCTAGTTGTCCAGATGTTCTTGATTGATTTAGACTCCAAGAGTAACTACATTGAACATACTCATTGTTACTGTAGTCATTTGGATAGGTCCATTTTATTTCAGAATCAAATGTATAAGACATCTGAGTTTGTGTGGGAATTTTTGGTGGTGTACTACTAGTAGCCTTAAGTATAATAGCTATATTTAGCTGTGCTCCGTTAATAGAAACAGTTGCTGTATAGTCTGAACCAGCTAAATTTGCATTGATATCTCTTTCTAGATTTGCTCTAATCGTTTCTAAATTAATGATCTCAACTGTACCACTGCTTCCAGAACCAAAAGTATGTGAGAATTGTAAAAATTGGTTGGTTCCAGGATTCAAATCCACTTCCACCGTATTCGTTACCGTAAATACAGATGAAAGATCATCTTTCGGAGCTGTCGACAGTATATTGAATTGATTTCCATTACCCGTTAGAGTTGGTTCGTAATGTGTAACGATATTATATGAAGAATTCAACTTATCCCTTGCCACTTGTGTTAATAACCCTTTGTTTAAAAGCGTATCTAACAGAATGGGAAAATCAGTACTTGATGGAAAAGCAATATCCTGTAATTGTACAAGTTCATTCCTTACAGCAGTTAAGTATTCCCCGTCCTCAGTAATCTCTGATACTTTATCAACAGGTGATATTAATTTTGAAATAGCTAGTTTAATTTGGCCTTCTGCCGCAGTTTCTGGATTAGCGGTTCTGTCATTGTAGTACTTTTCTGCAACATCCTCTTTTAACATTGTTAATTCTGTTACTTGTTTTTCTAAGTCTTTTATTTCGCTTGTTAGCTCTTCAATTCTTTTACTTTGTGTTTCTTTAAATGCATAAGCATTCGTTAGAAAATTCGCATAAACACCTGTATTTTTAGATTCTTCAGTCCCTTTTGTAAGAAACAGTCCCAATTGATTTTTTATACTATCATCAAAACCATCATATTGAGCTTTGTATCCCTTCAGATCGTTTTGCCATTGATTTTCTAATTGTTCTTTTTGCAGCTCAAATTGCTCATTGAACTGTTTAATAGATGTTTCCAATTTTTCATTTGCTTCATCTGCATAATCATCTACAGATTTCTGTACGTCTTCTGTTGATTGGCTATTTGCTTCTAAACCAGTATTGTTACTTTCCATCAACTGCTTCACTGACTCAACAAATGCTTTTTGTTCCGATGTAAACATTTTATTATCTTCATCTAAGATACTTGCTGTATCAAGGACACTTGAGAAATTAGTTGGTACTTCTTTAAATGGTAAGTAAATTGTTTTTTCCAAATTATTTTTGTGATCTGTTTCCAATCCAACAATTTGATTGACGTTTTGTTGGGCTTCTGACAAATTTCCTACAATACTTGAAAAATACATTTGTACAATTCTTTGATTGAAATCTTTTAAAATATCATTCACTTTTACCTGAATCGCCTGATTAGTTATCTCATTTTGACCTTCTCTTACTTGATACTCTATTAAAGCTTTTTCAGGATTTATACTTTGTAATGAAAGTAATCGTTCAGAGAAATCTTGCGGAATAATGATTTGTGCATCAAACTGTCCATCTGTAACACCACGATTAGCAATATCTCTGGTAGTAGTCTCCCAGCGATTAGCAGTATCTTGATTAATCAATGTGACAAAGTCCGTTCCTAAAGAGTATTTTTTCCCTTCAAAAAGAGTTCCTTTATCTTCATTTACCAATACATACTGCATTTTTGCTACTTTTTCATTAGATGTTTGTTGGACATTATCACTTTTAAACCCAATATAAGAAAGAATAGATAAGAACAATATACTACCGAGAATAATCGAAACAATAGGAAGGTACTTTTTAAATTTGTTTTTCAATTTGCTCTTCTCTCCTAAATAAAAAGCATCCGCGCAATGAATTGCACTGACGCTTTTTTATTTCAAAATTAATTTAGTTTAAACCGAACGAACTTGCATCTTGTTGATCACGTTGTGCTACTGTATCAGCATATTTGTTCAATTGGTTATTGATGCTGATCAACAATTCTTCCATTTTTTTAACGTTACCTTCTAATTGATTGTATTGTTCTAAATACGATTGGAACGCTTGACCTTTCCATTCTTGTGCGATTTGTTGATTCATTGAATTTACTTTACGAATCGCATCTTGGATTTGTTGTTGTGATTGTGTATAAACCTTTGCTTGTGATTTCAGTTGCTCGGGTGTGACGGAAATTGCTCCTGCCATTATTATCTCTCCTACTCTTATATAAAATCACATTTCATATTAGTAATTCCCCTGTTATTATTTTTGGAATAAGTACAGTACTATTGCGAAAAATTAAAATAAAATTAACAATGTACTAGAATATTCAAACATTCCTACCAAAGTGTTGGAGAGAAATGATGATAGATTTAGCAACTTTTACTATTTCAAATACTATTTCAATTTGAGAATTTCTTTGTGTTTTGACATGATTCTTTTTCAAGAAAACAAAAAACCTAGAGGAAAGTTCCTCTAGGAATCATACTAATCGATTTAATTCTTTGGATTTTCTTTACCAACATTAATTAACAAAGAGTCAATAAAAAAAGAACAGAGTATTTACTCTGTTCTAAATCGGGAAGACAGGATTCGAACCTGCGACCCCTTGGTCCCAAACCAAGTGCTCTACCAAGCTGAGCTACTTCCCGCAATTATAATAATAAAAAAAGACTAAACGATTAAAAGGAATTGAGTAACTTTGCCTTCTAAGTCGCAGTCAAACCTTTAACTATGCACCCAAAGGGAGTCGAACCCCTAACCTTTTGATTCGTAGTCAAACACTCTATCCAGTTGAGCTATGGGTGCAAAATATCCGATCAACACAAACGTGTTTAAGGAATGCCGAGGACCGGAATCGAACCGGTACGGTGATCACTCACCGCAGGATTTTAAGTCCTGTGCGTCTGCCAGTTCCGCCACCCCGGCGAAAGAACAAGCAAAGCGGAAAACGGGGTTCGAACCCGCGACCCCCACCTTGGCAAGGTGGTGCTCTACCACTGAGCTATTTCCGCAGTTTGATGCCGGCTAAAGGACTTGAACCCTCGACCCTCTGATTACAAATCAGATGCTCTACCAACTGAGCTAAGCCGGCGTATTTCGCCAAGTTTGTTCAACGAGACTTAAAAAATGCGGGTGAAGGGACTTGAACCCCCACGCCGTAAGGCGCTAGATCCTAAATCTAGTGCGTCTGCCAATTCCGCCACACCCGCAAAATATTCCTATGAGCCGTGCAGGGCTCGAACCTGCGACCCTCTGATTAAAAGTCAGATGCTCTACCAACTGAGCTAACGGCTCAAAAAATGGAGGTTAACGGGATCGAACCGCTGACCCCCTGCTTGTAAGGCAGGTGCTCTCCCAGCTGAGCTAAACCTCCAATACAACACGTTTAGCGCGGCGACGTCCTACTCTCACAAAGGGAAACCCTTCACTACAATCGGCGCTAAGAAGCTTAACTTCTGTGTTCGGCATGGGAACAGGTGTATCC
>NZ_MIJY01000018.1 GCF_001730305.1 Enterococcus termitis | reverse complement strand
TTTCAACATTCCTCCTTGAAAAAAAGTACAGAAGGGGCTATTCTACTTATAGAAACAATTTATTTTTATACGCAGGTTCTAAGACCTAATGATTGGTGCAAATAAGTAGAATGATCTAGTTTGTCCCTCAAGGTCACTTGGAGAAGAACCTCAATAAGAGATCGACCTACAAGCCACTCCTGTCATCTCTAAGTATGACAGGAAAAAGCCTGCAGGTTGATCACTTTCGTTTTCATTCTGTTTGGTGAGGGTGATAGCCCTCATGGGTGTTTGTCTCAGCCTCTTTTAGTTGATTAATATTTACGAAAACGCTGATAACGAGCTTCCAACAGTGCATCTGTATCTAATTGAGATAGTTCAGAAAATTTACTAATAAGTGCTTTTTGAAGCATACGATTGATTTTCGGTTGCTCCAATGCTTCGCCATTCATTATTTCTGGTATTACTCGATCAATAATAGTCAGTTCTTTTAATTCATTTGCAGTAATTTTCATCAGCTCAGCCGCTTCCTTGGCACGACTACCATCTTTCCATAAGATCGACGCAAAGCCTTCTGGTGATAAAACTGCATAAATCGTATGTTCAAGCATCCAAACCTCATCTGCTACAGCAAGAGCTAAAGCACCACCACTGCCGCCTTCACCAATGATAATTGCAATGATAGGAACTTTCAGATCAGACATTTCCAATAAATTTTTGGCAATAGCCTCTCCTTCACCGCGCTCTTCAGCTTCAATTCCACAATATGCACCTGCCGTGTTGATAAAAGTAACTACTGGTCGTCCAAATTTTTCTGCCTGTTTCATTAAACGTAACGCTTTACGATAACCTTCTGGGTGAGGTGCACCGAAATTACGATCAATGTTTTCAGGTAAATTACGGCCTTTTTGAATCCCGACAACAGTGATTGGTTTTCCTTCTAGTGTGGCTATACCGCCGACAACAGCTAAATCATCACCAAAATAGCGATCTCCATGAAATTCTATAAAGTCATCAAAAACGGCATCAATGTATTCTAACGACGTATAACGATCTTGTGCTCTAGCAAGGGTGACGATATCATTTGCTGTTTTTTCCATTTTATTTCCACCCTTTCATCGTGTGCATCTTGATCAACTGGCTAAGTACTTCTTGCAGCTGGTTTCTAGGCACGATCTTATCAACAAAACCATGTTCCAATAAGAATTCAGCTTTTTGAAAATCATCTGGTAGTTCTTGTCTAATCGTTTGCTCGATGACACGACGACCCGCAAAACCAATCAAGCTCTGCGGCTCTGCTAAAATGATGTCACCATCCATAGCAAAGCTTGCAGTCACACCACCTGTTGTTGGATCAGTAAGAATCGTTACATAAAGAAGCCCTGCCTTACTATGACGTTTAAGAGCACCAGAAATTTTTGCCATCTGCATCAGAGAAAAAATTCCTTCTTGCATTCTTGCTCCACCTGAAGCCGTAAAAATAATCACTGGCAGTGCCTGCTCTGTCGCCCGTTCAAATAAACGAGTAATTTTTTCACCTACAACAGTGCCCATGCTTCCCATAATAAAATTAGCATCCATCACACCGATCGCAATTTCTTGTCCATCCATTCGCGCTTTTCCAGTCAGAACGGCTTCATGCAGCTCTGTTTTTTCTTGCATATTCGTTATTTTTTCTAAGTAACCAGGAAAATTCAGTGGATCTTTTGTTGTGATTTCTGTATCCCATTCTTCAAAACTCTTCTCATCTACTGTCAATGCAAGACGTTCCCACGCACCGATTCTAAAACTATAACCACAATAAGGGCAGACCTTTTCTGCCCCCATATCTTTTGTATATAGTGTTCGTTTACAACAAGGACACTTGGCCCACATGTTGTCAGGAACTGCTGGTTTTTTTACAGAAGATTGGTCACCCGTGCGATTCGGATTGATTCGAATGTAGTTTTTCTTTTTAAATAAAGCCATACACCTGCTCCTTTTTAATTATCGCTTTCTGGTTTCCAATTTGGTAAAAATGTTTCTTGTAAAAAGCTAGTATCATATTCTCCTGCTAATACATTCTCGTGGGTAATCAGATCTAATTGGAATTCTGCATTTGTAATAATGCCATCTGTCACAATTTCATTTAAGGCACGCTGCATTTTCATCAACGCATCCATTCGATCTGCACCATGAACAATAACTTTAGCAATCATAGAATCATAATAAGGCGGAATTGAATAGCCTGAATACATCGCACTATCAACGCGTAAGCCCATTCCTCCACTTGGAAGGAGTAAATTATTGATTTTCCCAGGTGACGGTGCAAAGTTAAATGCTGGATTTTCAGCATTGATCCGACATTCAATGGCATGTCCAGTAATCTTAATATCTTCTTGTGTATAGGGTAGTTTTTCGCCAGAAGCGATTTTTAACTGGGCTTTTACAAGATCGATTCCTGTCACCATTTCAGTTACTGGATGCTCTACTTGAATACGAGTATTCATTTCCATAAAATAAAACTCACCCGCTGTATCCATCAAAAATTCGATCGTCCCAGCATTTTCATAGCTAACAGCTTTAGCTGCGCGTACAGCCGTTTCCCCTAAGAGTTGACGTTTTTCAGCTGTAATAGCAATCGATGGTGATTCTTCAAGCACTTTTTGATTGTTTCTTTGTAGAGAACAGTCACGTTCACCCAAATGAATGACATGACCATACTGATCACCTAAAATTTGAACTTCGATGTGTCGTGCTGGATAGATAATTTTTTCTAAATACATATCATCGTTACCGAAAGCAGCTTTTGCTTCTTGTTGAGCAGATGTAAAATGTTGAGGCAGCTCTTCTTTGTGCAACACCTTACGAATGCCTTTACCGCCACCGCCCGCAGCCGCTTTCAGCATAACAGGATATCCAATATTTCCAGCAATCTCTAGTGCTTCTTCCACAGAATTGATTACACCAGCACTACCAGGAATCACAGGAACATTCGCTTTTTGCATCAACTTACGTGCGTTGATCTTATTCCCCATCGCATCGATCGTTTCCGCTTTTGGACCAATAAACGTAATATTGCATTCTTCGCACATCGCAGCAAATTGACTGTTTTCTGATAGAAAACCAAAACCTGGATGAATGGCCTCTGCATTTGTAACGATTGCAGCACTCAATACATGTTGAACATTTAAATAAGAATCCGCCGCTTTAGCTGGCCCAATACAGATAGCTTCATCTGCTAGCTGCGTATGCAGGGCTTCTTTATCTGCTTCAGAATAAACTGCAACAGTTCGTACGCCTAACTCGCGACAAGCTCGAATGATTCGAACAGCAATTTCGCCTCGATTTGCGATTAAAACTTTTGAAAACATAGCTCACCTATCCAATCATAAAGGTCAATTCTGCTTCTGCTACTTTTTTACCGTTCACAGTTGCAGTTCCTTTGCCAATTCCGGCTACAGATTTTACTTTCACAATTTCTACTTCTAACATCAATGTATCGCCAGGAACAACTTTTTTCCTAAATTTGGCTTTATCGATCCCGCCAAAATAAGCCGTTTTCCCTTTAAAATCGGGCATAGACAATAGTGCCACAGCACCTGCTTGAGCCAATGCTTCAAGAATCAAAACACCAGGCATCACAGGCTCTCCTGGGAAATGTCCTTGAAAAAACGGTTCATTGATCGTTACATTTTTTTTCGCAATGACCTTTTCTCCAACGATGATTTCTTCCACAGTGTCTAATAATAAAAATGGATATCGATGAGGAATGATTTCCTTAATTTCTTGAATATTCATATTTACACTCCTTTTGATACGCGGAATAATGGCTGATTAAATTCAACAACATCTTCATTTTGTACCAAGATTTCAGTGATAACACCATCAACAGTTGCAGTGATTTCATTCATTAGCTTCATTGCTTCTACGATACAAATTACTTCGCCTTTTTTCACAGTATCTCCAACTTGTTTGAAGTCCTCTTTATCAGGCGCTGGTTTCAAATAGATAACCCCAACGATCGGTGAAACAATTTCTTCTGTGTTTTCGACTGCTTGTTTAGGTAATTCATTCGTTGTTTCACTCGCTACTTTTGAATTTTCGATTGGTGCTTCCTGAGCTACAATACTTGTGTCCATTTTCGACTGACTATTTTCAGTAAGCACTGTTCGCTGTGCTCCCTTATTTTTATTCATGTAAAGACCAAATGAACCTTCTTTAAGTTCAAATTCAGTCAATGTCGACTGATCAAATTGTGTTAATAGTTCTTTTACTTCATTGATATTCATTTTAGTCCTCCCACCGTTTTAAACAAAGTACTGCATTATGACCACCAAAACCAAATGAGTTAGTCAAAGCATAGTCAAAGTCATGCTTTTGACTTTCATTGATGACAATATCGATTTCGATCGCTTCATCTAATTGCTCAATATTGATTGTTGGTGGAATAAATTGATGCTGAAGTGCATTCAATGTAGCAATTGCTTCAATCCCGCCAGTTGCTCCTAATGAGTGCCCTGTCATACTCTTCGTACTGCTCACCCGAACCTTTTTAGCTGCATCACCTAAAGCTATTTGAATCGCTTTTGTTTCTGCCACATCATTTGATGGCGTGCTGGTTCCATGAGCATTGATATAGCCAATACCAGCTGGATCCACTGAAGCTTCTTCAATAGCCAACTGCATTGCTTTTGCTGCTCCGCTGCCATCTGGTCTTGGTGATGTCATATGATAAGCGTCGCAATTAGAACCATAGCCAACGATTTCACCGAGGATTTTTGCTCCGCGTTTTTGGGCATGCTCTAAAGATTCTAAAACTAGAATACCTGCACCTTCTCCCATAACAAAGCCATTACGATCTTTGTCAAACGGAATAGACCCTCGATCCGGATCCTCGGAGGTAGTAATAGCAGTTAATGATGCAAATCCAGAAATACCGATTTCTGTGATAGAAGCCTCTGCTCCACCAGCTAAAATGACATCAGAATAGCCATGTTTAATGTTTCTAAATGCTTCTCCAATTGAATTATTTGCTGTTGCACACGCTGTGACCGTAGCAGAGCAAATACCTTTTGCTCCAACCCGCAAAGCGATATTACCCGCTGCCATATTACCGATAGCCATCGGGATAAACAACGGCGCAACTCTTTGAGGTCCTTTATCATGCATACGAAGCACTTGATCTTGGATCGTTTGCAGACCACCTATCCCTGAACCTACCATCACACCAAATCGATCAACATTGATTTGGTCTGTATCAAGCTGACTCATTTCCATAGCCTCTAATGCTGCATAAATACCGTACAATGAAAATAGATCCATTCGTTTGGCATGCTTTTTCACAAAGTATTTATCAAATGGAAATTCTTTTACTTCTGCTGCTAAGGTAACGCCCGTTTCACTTGCATCAAATTTAGTGATTGGGCCAATCCCATTTTTTCCTGATTGTAAACTTTCTAAAAATGTTTCTGCATCATTTCCTATCGGAGATGCTACACCATAACCTGTGATTACCACGCGATTCATGCAATCGCTCCTTTCAAGGAATTTGTTTAACCGTTCATGACCAATCCGCCATCTATATTTAGGACTTGTCCTGTAATATAGGGACTTCTAGCTAAAAAGAGTGCTGCATTTGCGACATCTTCCACCTGACCAAAAACTTTTAACGGAATTTGCTGATTCATTTGATCTTTTACTTTATCTGATAAAACCTCTGTCATTTCTGTTTCAATAAATCCTGGCGCAATTGCGTTACACGTGATTCCTCTTGCAGCCACTTCTCTCGCTACAGATTTTGTTAATCCGATCACGCCCGCTTTACTTGCGGCATAATTCACCTGACCGATATTCCCTATTAGTCCGACAACACTGGACATATTAATGATTCTACCGCTACGCTGCTTCATCATTCGTTTCGTTGCATGGTGAGTCATATTGAATGTTCCGGTCAAATTGATTTGAATACAACGAGTGAAATCTTCTTCATTCATTCTAAGTAACAGCTTGTCATTAGTGATTCCAGCATTATTCACTAAAATATCGATCGAGCCTAACCCCTTAACAACTTCCTCAATCATGTTTCCAGAAGCTTCAAAATCAGCGATATCTCCCGAAACACCCATACATTTGATACCAAAGGCTTCTAATTCGGCAATCTGTTCTGAACTGATCTCGCCTCGACCATTTAAAGCTACATTGGCACCTTCTTTGGCAAAGGCTAAAGCAACAGCTTTGCCGATCCCACGAGTACTTCCAGTAATAAGTACGTTTTTCCCTTTTATGTTCATACGTTACCTCCCGTTCAACTGTTTTTCTGCATCAGCTAATGTTTTTTCATCTTCTACACGAGCTGTTTGAATTTCTTTATCGATTTTTTTGATAAATCCAGTCAATGTTTTCCCTGGACCGACTTCTATAATGACATCAACATTCATTTTTTTGATTGTTTCGATGCTATCTGCAAAACGAACAGCTGACATGACCTGTTGTTCTAATAACCGTTTGATCTGTGCTTGCTCCATGACTTGTGCAGTCGTATTGCTTATCACAGGAATCGTCATTTCTGCGAAGTTTATTTGCTTGAGTTCTGTAGCTAATTTTTCTGATGCTGGTTTTAACAACGCTGTATGAAAAGGTCCACTGACGTTTAGGGGAATCATTCGCTTTACTCCAGCTTCTGTTAAAAGTTCCATCGCCTTTTCTACAGCTAGACTTTCACCACCAATAACAATTTGCTGAGGTGTATTATAATTAGCTGGTGACACGATCCCAAATTCACTTGCTTGTTGACAGCACTCTTCAATAAGCAAACGATCCGCATTCATTACAGCAACCATTTTCCCCGTTCCTGACGGTGCTGCCTCGGTCATGAATTTACCTCTTTTAGCAACTAGTTGAACCGCTTCTTTAAATGAAATCGCTCCACTAGCAACAAGTGCGCTATATTCACCCAAGCTTAGACCTGCAACAACATCAGCTTGGTATCCTTTTTCCTGTAACAGACGATAAAACGCAACACTTACAGTTAAGATCGCTGGTTGAGTATACATTGTTTCATTCAATCGATCGTTTTCAGTAAAACAAAGCTCCGCCATATCGTAACCTAAGACATCACTAGCTTCTTGAAAGGTTTCACGAACAATTTTCTCCTTGTCGAACAATTCTTTGCCCATCCCAAAATATTGAGCACCTTGTCCACTAAATATAAAAGCAGTTTTCATTTATTTTCTCCTTACTTTAAAACGGTATAGTGCTTATGGTATACCCATTATGCACACGCCACTTTTTCAAAAATACATTATGAAAAGCTAAATAAATCAGCTTCATCTTTTCTATATAAAAGTCAATGCAATAATTGTTTAGCTCCATTGACTATGCTTAGACGCAATCGTTTCTTTCATTTCAATAATATAAGAATCAATAATTTCTTTAGCTGTTTGTTCTTTGGTCACTAGCCCCGCAATTTGTCCAGCCATGATCGATCCGTAATCTACATCGCCTTCAACAACTGCTTTTCGTAAAGCACCTTGTCCAAGTTCATCAAATTTTTCAAGATCAGGTTCCGTACTTTTTAATTCTAGTTTTTCTAATCGATCGTATTCGTTGGTTAATTTATTCTTGATTGCTCGTACAGGATGACCAAAATGTTGGCAAGTAACCGTCGTATCTATATCTCTCGCTTTGAGAATACGTGCTTTATAGTTTTCATGAACTGTACATTCCTTAGCTACTAGAAAACGTGTGCCGACTTGGATACCTTCTGCACCTAGCATCAATACTGCAGCCATGCCTCGGCCATCGCCGATCCCTCCAGCAGCAATAACTGGAATTGTCAATGCATCCACCACTTGAGGTACGATACTCATTGTTGTCAGTTTCCCAATATGTCCCCCAGCTTCCATTCCTTCAACAATCACAGCGTCAGCACCGATTTTTTCCATACGAGCACCCAACGCTACAGAAGGAACCACTGGAATTACTTTGATATTATGTTCTTTAAAACGAGCCATGTGTTTACTTGGATTGCCGGCACCTGTTGTTACAACAGGAACCTGCTCTTCACAAACTAAATCTACAATATCCTGAGCAAAAGGAGAAAGCAGCATAATATTAACACCAAAAGGCTTATCTGTTATCTTTTTTATTTTTTGAATTTCAGCTTTGACGACTTCTTTAGGGGCATTCCCTCCTGCAATGATTCCTAGACCACCCGCTTTTGAAACTGCTCCTGCCAAAGACGCATCTGCAATCCATGCCATTCCGCCTTGAAAAATGGGAAACTCAATTCCCAGCAGTTCGCAAATTTCTGAACGCATAAACGACCTCCCATAAAATGTTAATGAAAAAAGAGCTGGAACAAAACTCAATAAGTTTAGTACCAGCCTTTCTAATTCCGACTCCAGTGTAAAAAAGCTAGATTTTCAGCAATCATTTGGATTTCCAAAGCGCGTTGTTCATCCAACTTTTTATGTTTTAGCAAATTACGTTAATTATTCTGCTTTTTGTTTTTCTACATATGTCACTAAATCTTGAACGGTTGTAATTCCGTCTTCTGATTCGATTTTCACATCAAAAGCATCTTCGATTTCATTGATGATTTGGAATAAATCTAAGCTATCTGCATCTAACTCTTCTTGAATGTTTGTTGTTAATTTTACTTCTTCTGGTTCTTTTCCTAATTCTTCTACAATAATTGCTTGAATTTTTTCGAATACCATGTGTATATTCCTCCAGTAATTTTCTTTTTTAATTTATATAGTCACAGTTTTACAGCGTTAAGAGGATCGAACCCCACGTTAAACCGCCGCCATAACCTGTTAACACAATTTTTTGTCCGGAACCGATTTGCAGTATTCCTTTTTCTACTGATTCATCTAACAATAGCGGGATGCTCGCAGCAGAAGTATTGCCATTATGTTCCATATTGGTTAAAAACTTATCTCTTGGAATAGCGAGCTTTTTAGATATTTTCTCGATAATCCGTTTATTGGCTTGATGTAGCAATAAATAATCGATATCTGTTTCGACGATTTCTCGAATATTGTTTGTGACATCTTTTAATGAAAACTCGTAGATATCTCGACCAGTCATTTTAAGATAGCCCGACTCATTTGTTGATTCATTGTAAAAAGGGCTCTTATTTGCTAAGTAGCCAGAAGTTAAAGATGTTGCTCTTTTACCATCTGCCTGCAGTTTTTCACGAATAAAGTGATTTTCTGTATCAGCTTCAAGTAAGACTCCCGCTGCCCCATCGCCAAACAACACTGCCGTACTGCGGTCATTCCAATCGATTACCTTAGAAAGTGTTTCACCACCAATGATCATGCCAAGCTTTTTACCAGTACGAATCAGCTTCTCACCCATACTCAAAGCGTAGACAAATCCAGAACACGCAGCACTTATATCGAAAGCAAATGCTTGATCAGCAGAAATACTGCCTTGAACTAAACAGGCAACCGAAGGCGTTCCATAATCAGGTGTCATTGTGGCTACAAGAATAAAATCTAGCTCTTCTGGTTGTTTCCCAGATTTTTCTAGTAGTTTTTTAGCAACCTTAATGCATAGATCCGATGTATTTTCGTTCGTAACGATATTTCGTGATCGAATGCCTGTCCGACTTGAAATCCATTCGTCTGAAGTCTCCATCATTGTTGATAACTGTTGATTGGAAACAGCATTTTCAGGAACGTACCGGCCTGTACAAGTTATTTTTGCATATTGGTTCATTTTGGCCCTCACTTTTTACTTATATTCCTTCAAGAAATCATGAAGATTTTTTAGGGCTTTTAGTAAAGCCTGTTCTTCTGATTTATCCATTCCGCTTAAAATTCGTTTCACCATTTCTCGATGGAAGTGCTGGTGGACTCGAAAAAGTAATTTCCCCTTTTTTGTTAAACCTAATTTAACTACCCTGCGATCATCTTCACTTCGAATTCGTTCAACATATCCCTTTTTAACGAGATTATTGATCGCCACTGTCAAAGTACCGACAGTAATCGACAACTCTTTTGCAACCTCTGAAGATGTTTTCTTTTTATACATTCCTATTGCTTCAATTGTGTGCATCTCGGTAATGGATAAGTCATTAAATTGTGATTTTTTCAGCTCCGATTCTTCAATCGTCAAGATATCATTGAAGACACTGACAAGATAATCGTTCACTGTTTCTAAATTGGGTTCCATGTGCGCACCATCCATATAGTTTGATAATCAAATCATTTGATGTTCAAACTATATCGTATATAAAAAGAGATTGCAAGTAAAAAATTTCATTTTTAATTTTTCTTAAGCAAAAAACCACTCATATCAAGCCTATATCAGATAAAAAAAATTACTAAGCTAGTATTTTCTTGACTTTTGCAAAAAAACATTTGACAGTTCCCGCTCAATTGACTATCATTTATTTTAGTTTGAATATCAAAGTATTTGTAGTTTCTACTAACAAAGGAGCAGGATCATGTCTTTAAAACCATTAGTAATAGATAATCTTGTAGCAAAAGTACCTATCATTCAAGGTGGTATGGGCATCGGCATCAGCTTGGCTAATTTGGCTGGTGCAGTCAGTCGTGAAGGTGGGATTGGAATTTTATCAACTGCACAAATCGGATACCAAGAGGAACTATTTGAAAAATCACCTCTGCGGGCAAATATGCTGGCAATCGAAAAACAGTTTAAAAAAGCAAAAGAAATCGCCAATAATGGATTGATCGGCTTTAACATTATGGCGGCGACCTTTCACTATGATCGCTATGTTAAAAGATGTGTGGAAGTTGGCGCTGATGTTATTATCTCTGGCGCAGGTTTACCCATCACCTTGCCGGAATTAGTGGAAGGAAGCCAAACAAAAATTGCTCCGATCGTCTCTTCTAGTAAAGGGGCAAAGGTATTATTGAATACATGGAAAAAACGCTATAACAAAACAGCTGATTTCGTTGTTATTGAAGGACCAGAAGCTGGTGGTCATCTTGGTTTCAAAGCTGAAACACTTTCAAAAAATATTGAACAAATGGATGATGAAATAGTAAAAATCGTTGAAACGATACGCAGTTTTGAAGAAGACTTTGGCAAAGATATTCCGATTATCTTTGCTGGTGGGGTTTTTGATCGTTCTGATATTGACCATTATCTTGCTTTAGGCTGTTCAGGTGTGCAAATGGCCACACGTTTTGTCGTCACTGAAGAATGCGATGCACCTGAAGCATTTAAAACTGCTTATATCAATGCGGAGCAAGAAGATATCACTATTATCAAAAGTCCTGTTGGAATGCCGGGACGCGCGATAAAGAACCGCTTCTCAGAGCGGATCAAACACGAACAAGTTCCAATTGAAAAATGTCGCAGCTGCTTATCTTACAAGCACTGTGATCGGGAAACCATCCCTTATTGTATTACAGAAACACTATTGAATGCTGTTACAAAAGATCCAAATGATGCATTGATTTTTGCTGGCTCAAATGCTTATCGAATCAAGGAAAAGACAACCGTAAAAGCCATTTTTGCTGAGTTGACGACCGCATAAAAAAACCTTGTGGCGTACACAATGTACGCCACAAGGTTTTTGAGTATCCTCTTTTATTGAATTAAGTCATAAATCTCCATTGCCACGATATCGATATTATCAAATTGATAGCTTTGTTGAGAATCACTTTCTGTCAATTCAAACGTTTCAGTCGATTTATCATAATTCACGATGCATTTTTCTACGCCTTCTTTTTCAAAACGGCGCACTTGAATTTCGTTGTCTGTTGCTTCAGTCATCGCTTCAAGTCTTTTAATAATCGCCACAAGTTGTGAATGTTTCATAAATGGGCCTCCCTCTGCAAACTAGTTCTGTACCATTGTATCAAAACATTGCGTATCTTGCATGATTTTTCGTCATTTTTTTTCATTTTTTTGCTGTTCTTTAATTTTTAACTTCTGGCTGTTTGCCATCACTCCACCAAAGCTTGATCAACGCTTGGGTTCCATCGTCCTCAAAGCCTTTATTTGCAAGCTTTTCATACAATTCGGTGGCCAATTTTGTTGAAGGTAACTCTACATTCATTTTTTCTGCCTCATCTAGAGCAATCTTTAAATCTTTAATAAAATGTTTTACGAAGAAACCTGGGGAATAGTTCTCTTTTAAAATTCTTGGGCTATAGTTGCTTAAAGACCAATTAGCAGCACTTCCACCAGATAATGTTTCAATTACTTTATTTAAGTCCAAACCGGCTTTATTTGCGTAGACTAACATCTCTGTCATACCAGTCATTGTTCCAGCAATCATAATCTGATTGGCCATTTTTGTATGTTGCCCTTTACCTGCACTTCCATGTAGCGTAAATGTTGTTCCAAACGTATCAAAAATGGGCAGTAATTGATTGTATGCTGATTCTTCTCCTCCGACCATGATCGTTAAGGTGCCATTTTTCGCCCCTAAATCGCCTCCTGATACAGGAGCATCTAAAGCAACTCCACCCAATTCAGCAGCTTTATCAGCTATTTTTTGAGCCAAAGTTGGTGTACTTGTTGTCAAATCAACAATAATTTTATTTGTGATCTTTTCACTGAAAATCCCATTCTCACCAAAATAAATCGTTTCAACATCTTTAGGAAATCCTACCATGGTAAAAATAATATCACTCGCTGCAACAATTTCAGCTGGTGTATTCTTCCAGATAGCACCTTCACTTACAAGCTCATCCGTTTTACTTTTGGTTCGATTATAAACATTTACTTTCAACCCATGTTTCATCATATTTCTAACGATTGCAGCGCCCATAACACCTGTTCCGATAAATCCAATTTGTGTCATTTCATTTCCTCCTGTTTTCCTTAATAAAAAAAACTTCTATTCTCAGTATAAACCAAGAATAAAAGTTTTAACATTTATTTTCTTAAAGACGTAAATTTAACTTTGATGCGTTCAATAGAATCCGCGGCTTCCTTTTCAATTGATTGCTGCTCGTAATAATTGATCATATCTTCATAAAATTCAAACATACGATTTCCAAAATGAGCAGCAGATATCTCATAAAGCTTATTTTTTAAAATTTCAGTATTAGGTTTGATTCCTGAATCAACATACTCAATAAATGTCGATGCAAAGTCTTCATCTGTTTCGAATGTTTTTCCCAAACTTTCATCGTCAAATAAATTATTCAAATAAGCATTTCCTTCGACCACACATGGTACGCCAGAAGCCATTGCTTCGGTATACGTTAATCCCTGTGTTTCAGAAGTAGAAGCACTAACAAAATAATCAGCTGCTTTATAATAAATAGCTACTTGGTCATTTGGTACCTCCCCAACAAATTGAACTTTTTCACTAATGCCCAATTCATCTGCTAAGCAGGATAATTTTTCCACATAAGGTCCATTACCAACAATCACAAAACGAGCCTGCGGAAATCGTTCAAAAATAGTCGGTAATCCTTGAATAATTGCTTGAATATTTTTTTCATAAGAAATCCGACTCAATGATAATAGCATCATATCATCACTAGCTATATTTAATTCCTTACGCATATCCTCTTTCATTTGCTCTGTAATATCTGGTCTTTCAAATTTTTTAATATCGATTCCTGTTGGAATAATTCGCATTGGAGCAGTTACGCCGTATTCTCTCAACTTGTCGATTACACGTTCACTTGGACACACGACTCCTGTTGTATGATTTGCAAAAAAACGAGAAAAGTATTTTACATGAGTCGGCCGAACAACTTTTCCTTTGGCAATATAATGTAGGTAATCCTCATACATAGTGTGATAGGTATGAATAACTGGTATTTTTAATTTTTTCCCAACCATCTTACCTAACAAACCAGCACCAAACTCAGTATGTGTATGAATTAAATCCAATTCTAGTTCTTTAGCAATCAAATATGCATACCACATTCCACGTACAACAATTCTTCTATCTTTAAATGATACAAAAGGAACACTGGGCATTCGAATAACATCTTCCTCAAATTCCTTTGCATTAGGATCTGTAGTAGTAAAAATATAGACCTGATGTCCTTTTTGCTCTAACTCTTCTTTGAGTGTTTTTATAGATGTTGCAACCCCACTAACCTGGGGAAAATATGTATCTGTAAAGAAACCAAATTTCACAATGTTCCCCTCCATTACTTTCGATTTTTTTTAAAGATTTGTGCCACTTCATTTTCGTACGATATTTTTTTCATTTAATACAATCTCATAAATTTTTTTCAAATCATGACCGATTCGTTCTATACTCTTTTGCGTAGCAACCTCATATCCTGAATCACATGTATTTGGAATCTTATCTTCAATCAATGCTTCGATCAAATCAGCAAATTCTTCGTTTGTTGTTCCCATATAACAGTTTACTTTATCTTGTAACCAGCCCTTGTAGACTGGGATATCTCTTACTAAAACCTGTTGTCTACTTGCCAATGCTTCCAAAATAACGATCCCTTCGGTCTCTTCATATGATGGAAAGAAAAATAAATCAGCAGCAGAATAGGCACCTTCAATAATATCGCCCTTTATATACCCTGGAAATTCGACATTTTTAGGATGATCCTCTTTAACAATGGTTCGAATCGTTCGAGGAATCGAATACATAGGAGTATGCCCAAACCAGATAAAACGATATTCTGGAAATTGTTTGGCTAATTCAACAAAATCAATGATTCCTTTTCTTTCAAAATAAAGACCGACACAAATAATTACTTTTTGACCAGTTTTAACATTGAAATAGTCTCTAAACTTTTTTTCTTTTTCATTTGAACGTTCAAATCGATTTAAATCAATCCCATTTGAAATTGACGCAATTGGAACCGTTATTCCATATCCTTTTATTAATTCTTTAGAATATGGGGTCGGAGTAATTAAATAATCAGCTTTAGAATATAAACTAATCAAATATTTTTTAACTAAAGGAGATAGTTGATTAGAACCAATGAATGAATTTCTAAAATCCTCTTCTGTTGAGTGAGCATGATAAATAACTTTCTTACCCAATTTTCGTGCTTTTTTTACCATGTTATTGCTATTGATCCCATACGTATTTATATGTAATATGTCATAATCCGTGCATTCAGCATCTAATGTGTAGTCAATCCCAACTGAAGAAAGTGCTCGCTTTTGATGGTCTAATGCTCGCCCAATTCCAGACTTAGCTAATATTTTTTCACCTTCAAAATATAATAAAACCTTCACGTCGCTCCCCCTAACTTCTCCAAGCTATTATACCATATATTGAAGAATCTCCACTCAATCTTAAGACCTAGTTCGCATGGATTACAAACAATTATATCAAAAAACCTACTAACAAAGCCATTTTTTCACGAAATAGATCACTGATATGACAAAACTGTTAGATAAAATTAATTAACTTGTATCTTAATACCATTATTTCATGTTTTACTTATTCTATCAAATAATAAATTTTTTTTTTCATTTTTAAACAAAAAAAGAACGAATGACATTTAAGTCTTCGTTCTTTTACTCCGGCAGTAGGACTCGAACCTACGACATCATGATTAACAGTCATGCGCTACTACCAACTGAGCTATGCCGGAATAACAACGAGCGCGGCGACGTCCTACTCTCACAAAGGGAAACCCTTCACTACAATCGGCGCTAAGAAGCTTAACTTCTGTGTTCGGCATGGGAACAGGTGTATCC
>NZ_MIJY01000017.1 GCF_001730305.1 Enterococcus termitis | reverse complement strand
TCATTCCAACTGTCAAATCATTAGTTGTAACCTACTAACCTTCAGTAAGTCCTCACTTTTCGTGTTATACACTTATAGTGAAACGTGTCGCACCATCAATGTCGTTAAAACTGGGGCTGCTGCAGCACAAAAACTAGATGAGGAAGGCAATCCGCTTGCGGGGGCTGTTTTTAAATTTGATTATAATGGCATTGTGGAAGAGCGTACCACTGGTGCGGATGGTCTGGTTAAGCTTGATAATATTCTAATGGGAACAACGATAACCATTACTGAAATTCGTGCGCCAGAAGGACGTGTGATTGAGAATACTCCTCAAACGGTTACGATCGAACCTGGACAGACGATTACTCGTTCATTCACTAATCGGTGGGCACAACAACCAATCAAGCTAGTTAAACGCGAAAAAGATGCCAACAGACCTCTGAAAGATGTTCCTTTTGCGTTATATAAATTAACTGGTGTAACGAAAACATTGATTGGAGAATATAAAACAGATAGCAATGGTGAAATAAACATTGAACAGCTCAAATATAACAGAGATGGTTATCGCTTTATTGAAATAGAACCGTTGCATGGCTTTTTGCCTAATACTACAGAGTATGATTTTAAAGTGACTTCAGAAAAGGATGGTCAATTATTAGAAATCATCGTAGATAATGAGCCTAATCCGCCATTACTCAACACGACTGCTACTGGTAAAAATGGCGAAAAATTTGTTGATCCAACGAAGGAAGTTGAATTGGAAGACACCATTCATTATAAATGGCTTTTTGCAGGCCGGATCTACCAGTATACGGCTAAAATCGTGGATCAAGAAACAGGTGAAGTGCTAGAAATAGTGGAAGGTTCATTTATTCCCCCAGCGTATGAAGGATTCCAAGTAATCAAAGCAAATGTAGACGGAATAAAATATCGAGGAAAAAAACTTGTCTTTTACGAATATATCTATGATACCGTTAGCAAAAAAGAAGTAGCAAAACATGAAGATATAACCGATGAAGGGCAAACGATCAAAATCAATGATCCTCAAATAACGACTAAAGCGCAAGACGAAGAAGGAAGACAACACTTTAATCCTTTAGCCAAAGTTCCTGTTCAAGAAACGGCTACATTAACCGATCTTGTTGTAGGACATAAATATACAACAACGGTCCAGGCTTATAAATTAAGTGATAGCACACCTTATGAAAACGCAATGGCAACAAAAACATTTATTGCAACAGATCCGACAATGGAGTTGCCCTTTGAATTTATTTTAGATGGAAAAGAACTCCAAGGAGATGGCATCGTCTTTACAGAGAAACTGTTTTATGAAAGTGAAGAGCTGGCAAGTCATGAAGATCTGACGAATAAAGACCAAACCGTTCTTTTTTCAGATCCTCAAATTACAACAAAAGCACATGGAAAACAGAAGCAACAGAAATTTGATCCACTATTGAAAGTACCAATCAAAGAGACAGCAGTTTTTACCGATTTAATTATTGGTGATGAGTATAAAGTTGTTGTTCAAGGATATCGCTTATCGACCGGTGAGCCTTATGAAAAAGTAAAAGCGGAAGCAACGTTCAAAGCAACAGATACTAAAATGGACTATTCTTTTGATTTTGTTTTAAATGGGAAAGAACTGGCAGGCGATGGGATCGTCTTTACAGAAAAATTACTCTTTAAAGATGAAGTGATCGCCGAACATAATGATTTAACGAATAAAGAGCAAACGATTCAGTTCGCCGATCCCAAAATCACGACACTGGCTCAAGGTGAAAATGGAGAGAAAATTTTAGTACCAGCAGAGAAAACAACCATTAAAGAATCTGCAAAAATTACAGGATTGATGATCGGACACACATATACAGTGAACGTCAATGGTCATCGCCTATCCAATGGAATGATCATCGATGAGCTAAAAAAACAACATACGTTCATTGCGAAAAAATCAGAGATGACTCTTTCTTTCGAGTATCAAATGGATACTCAGGCATTTGTCAATGACGGTATTGTCTTTACAGAAACGTTAGTCACTGAAAATGAAACGATTGCCGAACATGTTGACTTAACAAATGAGCAACAAACCATTCGTTTCAAAGCACCTGTAAGTTCAAGTATTTTACCCTCTAGTCCAAAATCGTCATTACCAAGTACTGGGGAAACTGCGACTGAAAATCTTTGGTTATTCCTTATTTTCTTGATGATTTTTTCGGTTATCATTCGATTAGAATATAAGAAAAAGCGTTTAGATGAGTAAAAGAATAAAAAGTTAAAGTCAAGAGACTGATTTTAGCTTCCATAAGTTGAGTTACGAGAGAAGCATGATCTAAATCATTCTGAGCTTGCTGTTAGAATGAAAAGAACATGCTTCTTTTTTTACTATAGAATAGCTAGGGTTTCTAAATCATGATGAAGATAGTTAGCCTAAAAAAAATTACATTTTAGAAACTGTTCGTTCACAAATTTTTCATAAATTACTTGTACTATTTAGACATGGAAACAAAGTAACCATAATTAATCATTTGTTTCATTTGTGTAAATCCTAGTGTTCCGCTCTGAAAGTGTGCAGAGCGGTTTTTTTGTGCAGAAAAATTGCCAGTCAACTTTAGTTTCTTCCTACTGCAAAGTTTTGGGATTTTTGTTAGAATAGAGGAGAAGACCAGTTTGCTGAAGATGAGGAGAAAAAAGAATGACAAAAAACAAGTTATTATTAGTAGATGGAAATAGTGTAGCGTTCCGAGCATTTTTTGCGTTACATAATTCTTTGGAGCGTTTCAAAAATAAAAATGGGTTGCACACAAATGCGATCTATGCGTTTAATAATATGTTTGAAAACGTGATGGCCAAAGAAAATCCAACCCATGTCTTAGTGGCATTTGATGCTGGGAAAACAACATTTAGAACAGAGTTTTATCCAGAGTATAAGGCTGGTCGTTCTAAAACTCCAGGGGAATTTAAAGAGCAGATGCCCTATATCCGTGAATTATTAACTGGTTTAGGCGTAAAGTATTATGAGCTTGATAATTATGAAGCTGATGATATCATTGGCACACTGGCAACGAAGGTTTCTAAAGAAGAGTTTGATGTAGTTGTCTTGTCAGGAGATCGTGATTTGACTCAATTAGCGTCAGATTCTGTGAAAGTAGATATCACGATCAAAGGTGTGAGCGATATCGAGTCTTATACCCCAGAACACGTGGCTGAAAAATATGACGGCTTAACACCAAATCAGATCATTGATATGAAAGGTTTAGCCGGAGATACATCAGATAACATTCCTGGTGTGACGAAAATCGGTGAAAAAACAGCAATCAAACTTCTAAAAGAATATGGCTCTGTTGAAGGTGTGTATGAGAATATAGATAGCTTGAAAAAGAGTAAAATGAAAGAAAATCTGATTAATGATAAAGAAAAAGCGTTTCTGTCCAAACGTCTTGCAACAATCAATGTTGATTCTCCTGTTGATGTAAATATCGATGAGTTGAAATATGAAGGAAAAGATCTAGAAAAATTGGTTCCTTTTTATAAAGAAATGGACTTTAAACAATTTCTAAGTAAACTAGATATCGAAGAAGAAGTAGTTGACTTGGAAGATGTACATTTTGATGTAGTAGATACTTTTACAGAGGATATGTTTACTGAAGACATGGCTTTATATGTGGAGATGATGGAAGATAATTATCATACATCACCGATCGTTGGCGTAGCTTGGGGAACCAAGAAGAAGATTTATGCAACGAATAGCTTAGAATTATTTGAAAGTCAACCTTTCATCGACTGGCTGACCTCGGATAAATATAAAAAAATCGTTTATGATGCAAAACGTACGTATGTTTCTCTCAATCGTTATGTGGGAAAAACACAAGGCATCAAATTTGATGTTTTACTTGCAGCATATCTATTGGACACGAATGACAACAGTACAGATATTGAAGGCGTAGCACAGTATTATGGCTACAGTGACATCCAATCTGATGAGGCGATCTATGGTAAAGGTGCTAAAAAAGGACTGCCGGAAGATGATGAGCTGTTCTTTAGCCATCTCGCACGAAAAATAAATGCTATTCACTTCTTAACAGAAAAACTAGATCATGAATTATCTGAAAAGAATCAAGCAGATCTATTTTATAAGATGGAATTGCCGCTTTCTAGGATTTTAGCGGATATGGAAATCACAGGAATCAGAGTAGATGCGAATCGATTGAAAGAAATGCGAATCGAATTTTCGGATCGGCTACGTGAAATCGAGCAAAAAATATACACTGAAGCTGGTGAAGAATTCAATTTGAATTCACCAAAACAATTAGGTGTGATTTTATTTGAAAAAATGGGATTGCCAGTTATTAAAAAGACAAAGACAGGTTATTCTACAGCAGTAGATGTGTTGGAGCAGCTGAAAGAACAGGCACCGATCGTCGAAGATATTTTAGTTTATCGCCAAATTGCGAAAATCCAATCGACCTATGTCGAAGGGTTACTAAAAGTGATTCAGCCGGATGATAAAATTCATACGCGTTATGTTCAGACGTTGACACAAACGGGACGTCTAAGCTCGGTTGATCCTAATCTGCAAAACATTCCAATTCGTTTGGAAGAAGGCAGAAAGATCCGTCAAGCATTTGTTCCTAGAGAAAAAGACTGGTTGATTTTTTCATCAGATTATTCTCAAATTGAATTACGTGTTTTAGCCCATATTTCTGATGATCAGCATTTAAAAGAAGCGTTTATTGAAGGACAGGATATTCACTCAAGTACAGCAATGCGAGTATTTGGTATTGAAAAAGCTGAGGACGTGACTCCGAATATGCGCCGTCAAGCAAAAGCTGTCAACTTCGGTATCGTTTATGGCATCAGCGATTATGGATTGTCGCAAAATCTAGGGATTACTAGAAAACAAGCACAAGAATATATCGATACGTATTTCGATAAATACCCAGGTGTGAAGAAATATATGGAAGATATTGTCCGTGATGCTAAAGATAAAGGCTTTGTTGAAACGTTATATCATCGTCGCCGCTATTTACCAGATATCAATTCACGTAATTTCAACTTACGTTCGTTCGCTGAACGAACAGCGATCAACACACCGATTCAGGGAAGTGCTGCAGATATCTTAAAAATTGCGATGATCGAGATGGATCAGCGTTTGAAAGCAGAAAACATGCAGGCGACTATGCTGCTTCAAGTGCATGATGAACTAGTTTTTGAAGCACCAGAAACAGAGCTTGAACGATTAAATGAGTTAGTCAAAGATGTTATGGAAAATGCCGTTGCGCTTCACGTTCCGCTAATCACAGATAGCAGTTGGGGCAACACATGGTATGAAGCAAAATAGAAAAAAGAATATATAATTTGGAAGAGGCTGGGTAAACAGCTGGATCAGAATGGTTTTAACTAAAGGAAAAGAGTGTAAAGCTTTTGATTTTTTAGGAAGAATCTTCTATCTCAGCGACACTATCGTCAGCCTTTTTCCGCTAAGGAGAGTTGAAAAAATGCCTGAATTACCAGAAGTAGAAACTGTTAGAAAAGGGTTGGAGACATTAGTTGTGGGCAAAACAATCAAAGATGTGACTATCTTATGGGCTAGGATCATCGAAGCACCAGATGCAGAATTGTTTGCTTTAAAACTTGTCGGTCAACGACTTGAAAAAATGGAGCGGCGCGGAAAATACTTGATCTTTAAATTTACCGATTACGACATGATCTCGCATTTACGAATGGAAGGAAAATATGAAACGCATTCAACAGATGACAAGCGCGACAAACATACACATGTGATATTCAAATTCACCGATGGGACAGAATTGCGTTACTTAGATGTCCGTAAATTTGGTCGAATGGTACTTGTAGAGAAGGATCAAGGCAAAAATTATAAAGGAATCTTGACTTTAGGACCAGAACCGGTTGCTACAGAGTTTAAGTTAGGTGCCTTTCGAGATGGACTCAAAAAGCATCATAAAGCAATCAAACCGTTGCTGCTAGATCAACGACTTGTCACTGGCTTAGGGAATATCTATGTAGATGAAGCACTATGGGAAGCAAAAATCCATCCTGAGCAACCAGCAGATTCCTTAAAATCAAAAGAGACAGAACGTCTTTATCATGCCATTATCGATGTTTTGGGACGTGCAGTAGAAGCGGGAGGCACAACGATTAGAAGCTATCTAAATGCTTTAGGTGAAGCGGGAACTTTTCAAATATCATTGAATGTTTATGGACAAACAAATCAACCTTGTCCAAGATGCGGCACACCGATAAAAAAAATAAAGGTTGCTCAAAGAGGAACGCATTTTTGTCCAAAATGTCAAAAGCTGAAAGGAATGAGCTGAACGATGGGAATGGTATTAGGCTTAACAGGTGGTATTGCGACAGGAAAAAGCACAGTCGTCGATCTATTTAAAAAGCACGGATTCCCAATAGTGGATGCGGATGTGATTGCACGTGAAGTCGTTGAAATCGGTACACCTGGACTAGCTGAAATCGTTTCAGAATTTGGTTCAGAAATGCTGCTTTCTGATGGTTCTTTAAATAGGAAGAAGTTGGGTGCACTTATTTTTTCAGATGACGAGAAAAGAGTCAAGTTAAATCAGTTATTATCGCCATTCTTAAGAGCTGCTATTCTTTCTGAAATTGACGAGAAGCAACAGCAGGCAAAATTAGTTATCGTAGATATCCCGTTACTTTACGAAGGGGGTTATGAAACGTTTGTCGATCAAGTTGCTGTTGTTTATATTCCGGAAGAACTTCAGCTGGATAGATTGATGAAACGTGACAATCTGACTCGTACAGAAGCCAAACAGCGAGTTGACAGTCAACTACCGATCGAGCAAAAGAGACAACGGGCGAATATTGTTTTTGATAATCAAAAAACGGTAGAAGAGACAAAAAAGAGTGTAGATAAGTGGATTTCTGAAAATATTTTTTAGGTATATAAAGAAAATAATTTTGTGTTTTTTTATATAGTTTTAAATAAAATAATACTCACTATCAAGTATCAGATGCGGAAGAGACTTTTCGCATCTTTTTTTGTACGTATATAGACATTTTATTCACTTTTGATAAAAGAAAATGATAATTATGTTGTTTGATTAAAATAACTATATGGTTGAAAAATATATAGACAAGTAGATATAATTATGTTATCTTACGTGAATGAAAAAAATATAAATACGATGGAGAATAGGATAAAATGAAAAAAGAAGTAGTTGTCATTGGTTTAGGTTATGTCGGATTGCCAAGTGTGGTGAATCATGTAAAAAATGGGCATCAAGTGACAGGTTTTGATATTGATCAAAGAAAAATTGATTTACTAAATCAAGGAGTAAGTGACATAGATACTGTTTCTGATAAAACAATTATGACTCTAAAGGAAAAAGGAGTCATTTTTACAGCTGACGAAAAAATGATCAAGAATAAAGATGTCTATATCATCGATGTACCAACACCGATCGATTCTAACAAAATACCTGACTTGAGTTATGTTGAAGCAGCAGTAAAACTGATAATAGATAAAGTGAAAATCGGCTCACTCATTGTACTAGAAAGTACAACCTATCCTGGGACAACTGAAGAATATCTTGTAGAGAAATTTTCTTCTTTGGGCTACAAAATCGGTACAGATTTATTCATTGCCTATTCGCCAGAGCGTATTGATCCTGGTAATACTCAGTCTTTAAAAGCTAAAATACCAAGAATCGTAGCAGGATTTTCAGAAGGCTGTCTTATTCAGGCACAAGCATTTTTTGGTAGTCATGTGACAGCTGTGACTGATTTAAAAACAGCAGAATTAGCAAAAATATATGAAAATACTTTTCGATTAGTCAATATCGCTTTAGCAGATGAATTGCAAAAAATTTCTGATGATCTAAGAATTGATGTAGGTGAAGTGTTGGCAGCCGCAGCGACAAAACCGTTTGGTTTTATGAAGTTTACACCAAATTTAGGAATAGGTGGTCACTGTATCCCTGTTGATCCGTATTATCTAACTTGGCTGATGGAAACGAGAGGAATAAAAACCCCATTAATCGATACTGCAGGAAAAATCAATGATTCAATGCTGGATTACTATCTACAGCAAATCAACGACTATGTAACGGGAAACAAGCAGACGATGACGTCCATGACAATCGCAGTTTTAGGTGTAACCTACAAGAAAAATGTTGCTGACATTAGAATGTCCTCAGTGATGACGTTGATTGAAAAACTAAAAACTATGGGTGCCCATGTCGTTGCTTTTGACGATGTATTACACAATTATCATCATAAATCTCAGGAGGAAATCCGCAGTTTAGCTGGAAAGTATCAGCAGTTGAAAACATTTGATCTTGTTATTTATGCAGTTGATCATGATTCATACGAGAACAAGAAACCGATGATCATTGAAAACAGCCAGCTATTTTATGATCTAACGACGGCGTAGAGTATAATTCGCATGCTCTCCCTTGCAATAGAGGGGTCGAAAGGTTCAAGTTGGAGAGGAACATATTATGAATGAAATTTCTCGAAAAAAGAAGCGTAAAAAAAGGCAATCCTTAGAAGCAAAAATATCAAAAAAGCTCTTGAAATCAGTTTTTATACCGTTGATTATTCTAATATCAATGTCTGCATTTTTTTTAAGTGGACGCTTCACAAATAAAAATCCAAAGAGTCAAGTGAACAAAAATGATAAGGTTCAGTTGATCGTAAAAGAAAAGAAATACGTTGATGTCTATACTTGGCTGGAATTAATGGAAGCCTTAGCCAATAAACAAGTAACAGAGATTTATTTAAAAAAAGATATTGAGTTTCCACAATCCCAAGCAAAACTAGAAGTAAAAGGCTTGACAAAAGTAAACAAAAAAGAGCTTTTTCGTTTTGATGATACATTAAAGAGTGGAAAAAAACAGCCAGTTCTTTATATCACACTTCTCAAAAAAAATATAAAACGGGAACTACTTATTCGTGGAGAAGGAAAATCCATAAATCTTGGCAGAGTCGAGTTGAATCTGCCTCGAGAATTAACCCTTGATTTTAGAGAGTTAAAGGTATTGAGAAGTTATCAGTACTGATATAGTTTTCCTGTATAGTCAGAAAGGAGGTTCCAATGAAAAGAAGGTTTTATTTTTTACTAGAATCACTTGGAACCGTAATGTTATTTTTATTTCCTGCTGCCTCAATCAGTTTTATTATTTTTTATGAGCTTACGCATTTTTTTGACCCTTCTTTTGAACGCTTTATTTTATCTGGAAAGCTACCGCTTTTTGCCTTTTTGATTGTCTTAGCTCTAAGTCTACTGATTCACTTTAAATTCAAGCAATCACACAAAAAACGACTCCATGAAATAGGGATCAAAGCAAAACGTAGAAAATACAAATTGGGGTATTGGGCAAAAAAACGAGTAGAACATGAAAAACTACCGTTGTTCAATAAAAGTGGTGCTATGCTGTTCGTTACAATCAGTGCAGTCATACTATTGGCGGTTGTTTGGTTTGGATATAGAATGAGAAGTGGTCAACGTCATTCTTTAAGCGGAATTGCCCCTTTTTTTACTATGAGTGGTGGAATGGCGATCGCTACTCTTGTATTAAGCACTCTTTATACACCATATGAGAGCAAGGAGACAAGGGAGCGACGGGTTCATATTTTGATGCCAATTTACAATGAGCCAGTAGAAAACATTGAAAAGGCATTCCAGTCCATTTTAGCGCAGACTGTCAAACCACATACATTTGTAGCAGTTAATGATGGCAGTCAGTTGGTTGATTATGCAACACTTGCCGAAAAATATACGACCATTTTTAAAGAGCAAGACATTCAATTTAAATTTTTGACTCAAAAAAACAGTGGAAAAAGAGCAGCACAGCTATTAGCTTATGACTCATTGACGATTGCTGATTTTCATAATGAGATCATTTTAACGATTGATAGTGATACTATATTTGAGGAGCATGCGATTGAGCAGGGAATCATTCCATTTGAAGATGAGCAAGTTTTTTCAGTTGCTGGTGTGATTGTTACAAGGAATATTACTGATAATATTTTAACGATCATTACAGATCTTTTAGTGATCGGACATATGGTTTTGATCGAACGATCCATGAATTCTATGTTTGGCAGTGTAGCAGTCAACAGTGGACCAATTGCCTTTTATAGAGCAGAAGTATTGACCTTAGCAAAAAAACTAGGCTATCAAAATGAACAATTTGGACAAGCTAGAGTGGAATTTTCAGATGATAGTTTTTTGACCATGTCAGCACTGCTATTAGGTCGTGCTGTTGCTCAGTCAACAGCAGTTTCGTATACAGAATTACCTAATAAAGTTAGTCATCATGTACGTCAGCATCTTCGTTGGAGTCGAGGAAGCTTTATTAGAGGTTTTTGGCGGCTGTCTTTTTTCCCGGTAAATAGTTTCGTCTTTTTCCGACAAGCACTTGGCTGGGCAACATTTGCTTCAATGATTGTAATAAAATTGCAGCTATTTTATTGGCTGATTTTTGTGTTAGATGATAGCCCAATATTATTGTTGGCACCATTGGCTTTTAGCGCCGTATACTCCCTTTCCTATATTTCGATTCCTAGAAATGATCTAGCAGCAAGAGATAAATGGATCGTGTTCTTTGCGTTTCCTTTCACTGTATTATGGGCAATTTTCATTTTATCACCCGTCCGATTATGGGGCTATCTCACACATAAAAATACTGGTTGGGGAACAAGAGACAAAATAGAATTATAAGGCATGTCTGTTTTTTTATGCAGACTGAAAAAGTAAAGAAGACTTTTTCAGTCTGTTATTTTATCTGTCGCAAGAAAAGTGTTATTAAATGTCGTTTACAAGAAGGAAAAAAATTAGTTAAGAAGAATAGTTAATGTCTGGTTTCTCAGCCATTTCATGTTATAATACGAGTAGTAAACTGAAATTAGACTAAGAAAATAGATAGTAAAATATAAAATGAGGTGAACACTATGCGTTGTCCAAGATGTCATCATAATAACTCTCGTGTCATTGACAGCCGTCAGGCAGATGACGGTCGTGCGATTCGTCGTCGTCGAGAGTGTGAGAATTGTAATTATCGTTTTACCACTTTTGAACGAATTGAAGCAGCACCGTTATTAGTGATCAAAAAGAATGGCGATCGAGAAGAGTTTAATCGAGAAAAAATTTTACGAGGATTGATTCGTTCAGCAGAAAAACGCCCTGTTGCGATGGAGCAGATGGAACAAATTGTTGATAACGTCGAAAATCGAGTGCGTAGCTTGGGTGAAAATGAAGTATCAACAACATTGATCGGCGAATATGTGATGGAAGATTTAGTGAATTTGGATGAGATTGCCTATATTCGATTTGCCAGTGTCTATCGTCAATTCAAAGATATGAGTGTGTTCCTAAAAGAACTACAAGGAATCGTAGATAAAGCTAAGTCATCTAGTAATGATGCAACCAATAAATAAGGAGGTCTTTCCTTGAAGAACAATTGGAAAGAAGTCCAACCGAAAAGTATATTTCAAGTAGCCGTTAGTTTTCCCTTGTCTGATCAGGAGCAGGATATTTTAGCTCTATTGTATCAGCCGATTATAGGTGCAAATGCCTTTAGTCTGTATATGACTTTGTTATCAGAAGTAGCGCATACCGGTGTCAGTGAGTCTTTATTTCATGCTGATTTGATTACAATGATGGATAAGAGTATCAAAGAAATTCAGCAGGCCAGACTGAAATTAGAAGGCATCGGACTTTTGGACACTTTTGTTAAAAGTGATGCGGAGTTAGGAACGATTTTCTTATACCGGCTCAATCATCCAGAAACCATTGAACGTTTTTTCAAAGATGAAGTACTGACATTGACTTTACTAAACAGTGTGGGACAAAGAAAACTAGATAAACTTTTCGAACGTTTGAAACCTAAATTTATCCAATTAACAGGCTATGAAGAAATATCAGCCAATTTTAAAGATGTGTATTTATTCAGAGAAGAGCAAATCGTAGCACAAAATGATCAGCTTCAACAAATAGAAGCGGCTTTTAATGATGCTAGACCGAGGAAAAAATTAAGTGCCGTAGACGAAAGCTTTGACTGGGCGTATTTTGTTCAAGGGATTGAGCGTCTTGGAATTAAATTGCCAAACGATCACGAAGGCTTCAAAGAAGAAGTGTACATTTTTCATAATTTATTTGGGATCACTGAAATTGACATGATTGATTTTTGCTCGAAGTCTTTTGATTATTATTCTGGAGAAATCGATGTCAAAGATTTTGAACGTGGGATTTATAGAACATACGACCCAGATAAGCAACAAAGAAAAAGCGAAGTTCTTCGGAGCGAACGTGCTAAGCTATCGGATGCAGATCAACAAACCTATCGTTATAATTCATTGAAGATGAATGGCTTTTCTGAAATGGATATTCAAATGATCATGGATAGTGAAAAAAATTATCCTCTGAATTATTTGGAAGCTTTAAAAAGCGGAAAAGGTGGCTATACGACACCTCAAGAACGATCTCTAGTGAAATATCTCGTCTCAAAATCTGGATTACCGAACAGTGTGATCAATATTTTGATTAATTACGTATACAATATTCAAAAACAGCCGACGTTAAAAGCAGAGTATGTTAATCGTATTGCCAACGAATGGGCTCAAAGTGGAATCACCTCTCCAGAGAAGGCGATAGAGCATGTTCGCGAAATTGCTCAAAAGAGTAAAAATCAGACGCAAAATAAATCACGGTATTCACAAAATGGACGGCCGATACGTCAAGAGACACTACCTGATTGGGTTGAAAATCCAGTGGAGGAGCAAAAGCTATCCAAAGAAGAACAAGCGAAGCTAGATAAAGAAATTCAAGATTTCCTAAGCAAAGGAGGGGATAGATGATGGAGGATGTGGGAAAAGAAATGTCAAAAATCATTCAGAAGAGGGACATGAACGAACGTTACAATGAATTAGTCGAAGTTGTATTAAAAGACTCTGATGTACAAGAATTTATTAAAGAGAATCGCGAACGCTTAACAGACGAAGATATACGAAAAAGTTACTCTAAGTTGTATGAATTTGTTCAAGAAAAGCGAAAATATCAATTGAATGACCCAACAATGATTGCTCCTGGATATGAACCGAGGCTGACCTTGAACTTCCATTATATCGATGTCACCTATATTCCAACAGAAGCTTTGATTGCCAAGCAAAAAGAAGAGGAAATTCGTAAAAGAGTGCGGGCTATGGATATGCCGAAAGATGTTCGTGAAGCGAGTTTGAGTAGATTTGACACAGCTTCCCAAGGACGTGCTGCGGCAATGGCTGAAACGATGAAATTTTTGAATGAATATACCTCAAATCCAAAAGAGTTTCATAAAGGACTATATTTGCAAGGAACGTTTGGTGTAGGAAAATCATTTTTATTAGGTGCTATTGCTAATAGCTTAGCTGAACGTGGATTTGTCACAACAATCGTACACTTCCCAACATTTACTGTTGAAATGAAACAAGCGATAGCAAAGGATTTAGTTGGTGAAAAGCTTGACGCTGTTAAGAAATCACCAGTGCTAATGATCGATGATCTTGGAGCTGAATCAATGACCTCGTGGATTCGCGATGATGTGCTGAGTGTAATTTTGCAATATCGAATGCAGGAGCAGCTTGTAACATTTTTTTCATCAAATCTAGATTTAAAAGATTTGGAAAAACATCTTACGGTCACTCAACGCGGGGAACAAGAGCCTTTGAAAGCGCGTAGAATCATGGAACGAGTTCGGTATTTAGCGAAAGAAATTACTATGTCCGGTAATGATCGGAGAAATGGTTAATAAATATTTTAGGAAAAAAATTGAGTTTTATGGTGGAGGATCAAACAGAAGTATTTATTCCTGAAGACCTGATCTTTCAATTCTTCGTAGGGATTGATGAGAGCCAAGTTCAGTAGTAGTTACTTCTGTCTTTACCGTTTATTCACATTTTGGGAAACTGGATAGCAACTTATAAAGCGCGGCTTAGTTTTTTTGGATGTTCTTTATGTTTTTAAGTAATTGTATTTGTGATCTTTTATACAAACTTGAAATATTAGCGCTTTCATGGTATGATATAGAAAAGATAACTTGTAACTATTAAATTAGGCAAGGCAGAAATTGTTTGATTTTGAACGATTTTGCCTTGCCTATTTTTTGATAAATGAGGGGGGATGAAAATGCTTGTGATAAAAATTTTGAATAATAATGCTGCTTTTTGTGTAACTGATGATGGAGAAGAAGTGATCGTGTCAGGACCTGGAGTTGGATACAATCGTAAAATTGGCAGTCAATTAAAACTGAATAAAGAGAGTAAAATATATCGTGTAAAAAGTGACAAGGAGCAAATAAGTGATGCGTTATTAAATATTCCAACAGAATTACTAGAAATTTCCCAAGAGATAGTTGAATACGCTGAAAATATGTTTGATAAGAAAATTAGTGATATTTTAGTTGTTGTTTTAGCAGATCATATTATGTCAGCCTTACAACGGCAACAAAATCATTTGGTCGTACCAAACCTATTGTTGGAAGAAATTCAAGCATTGTACGAAAAGGAATTTTTGATTGGTGAATGGGCAATAGGTTTGATAAAAGAGCGATTGAATTTGGTGTTACCAAGAGATGAAATTGGTTATATTGCACTTCATATATTGAATTCCGGCGAAAATATTAATTCAGCTGAGGCTGTACAAACAAGTGAAGTAGTTGCAGAAATTATTGAAATCATTGAAAAAAATCATCATTATCGCCTTGAAAAGCCCTCTACTCAATATAATCGATTAGTGACACACCTTAAATTTTTAGTTCAACGATTAAACAAACAAGAGCAATTTATTGAAAAAACATCTAATAGTACGTATGAATTTTTCCTAAAAGAAAACCCAAGTTTAGAAGAAACGATTAATGAAATCTGTCACTTTTTAGTAACCAATTACAAGTATAAATTGACGACTGAAGAAAAGTTCTATTTATCGATCCATGTGAATAAAGTAATCGAAAAAGGCTCGAATCATTTTTGAGAAAGAAATAGAAGAATAGAAATAATTAGGAACATGTTGTATTAAAAAATTCGGATTGTAACTGTTAAATCAGGCGAAACCGTTAAAATAAAAAAATAACGGAGGCGATTACTATGGGAAAGAAAAAAGTATGGGGCTTTATTCAAAGTATGGGTCGCTCATTTATGTATCCGATTGCGTTGCTAAGTGTTTGCGGTATGTTGCTAGGTTTAGGTTCTGGTTTAAGTGAATTGACTCTTGTCAAAGAGACGGCTGCGTTGAATCTGATTGTTAGCTTACTTGTGGAAATTGGCGCGTTTGCTTTTGTAAATCTACCGGTATTGTTTGCGATGAGTATTCCAATGGGTATGTTAAAAGATAAGGAAGCTAAAAGCTATGGCGCGTTTGCTGGGCTGGTAGGTTTTATGGGAATGCATTTAGGTACAAATTTCTATTTGAGTACAAATAATTTGTTGGTTCCAGCAGAAGAGATGGCAACAAGTGGACAGGCGATGGTACTTGGTATTCAAAGCTATAACACTAGTGTTTTAGGCGGGATCATTGCTGGAACGATCATCTATCTACTTTATCCAAAAATAGTAGCGATTCGTATTCCTGAGTCATTAGGCTTTTATAGTGGACCGCGTCTAGTTCCGATCCTATCACTGATAGTAATGGTTGGCGTCGGTTTACTGATGCCCTTCATTTGGCCGCCGTTCTTCAATATGTTTATGACTTTGGGAAGATGGATTTCAAGTTCTGGGCCAGTTGGCTATTTCTTGTATGCTGTTGCTGAAAGAGTGACGATTCCTTTTGGACTTAATCATTTAGTCACATCAACCTTTAGATTTACGCCTATTGGAGGTTCCGCAATGATCGGAGGAGAGGAATATTTTGGCACATTGAATATGTTTATGGCTTATGTAAAGGAAAACCAAGTGATTCCATTGGCTTTGGCAGGAAAGATGGAGCAGGGAAAATTGATGATCCAATATGGCTTAGCTGGTGCAAGCTTAGCGATGTATCAATGTGCTAAGAAAGAAAATAGAAAGTCTATTCAAGGGTTGCTCATAGCTGGAGTGTTAACTGTTATCATTGGCGGTGTCAGCGAACCAATCGAATTCCTCTTTTTATTTGTAAGTCCAGCATTGTTTGGCTTCCATGCGGTGATGAATGGTTTAGCGAATATGGTTTTACCTTATCTAGGTGTTCGCATGGGCTTTACAGGTGATTTAATTCAATTTCTAAGTTTTGGCGTACTGAGAGGAACAAGAACCGGCTGGCCGATTGCTGTTTTAGTCATGATTGCTTATTTCTTCATTTATTATTTTGTATTTAAGTGGGCAATTCAAAAATTCAATATTATGACACCAGGCAGAGAAGAACCAGTAACAATTGAAGCACAAGAAACGATGCTATCAACTGAAGGTGAAACAAATACCGCTTATTCTCAAGGAAAAGAAATGATTGCAGCACTAGGCGGTAAAGAAAATATTGTATCACTAGACAACTGTGTGACTCGTCTAAGATTGATTGTTGCCAATATGGACCAAACAGATGAACAAGCAATCAAACGTGCTGGCGGGATAGCGGTAGTCAAATTAGATGAGCACACGATGCAGGTCATCATTGGAACGAAAGTGTATGATTTACGTAAGGAAATGGATGTTATCCTTGGTGGTGAACAGAATGATTAATTTTAACGAGCCGATTGATCGTATGGGAACATACTCTACGCAATGGGATTTTATGGCAGATCGTTTTGGGGCATCTAATATTCTACCTTTCAGCATTTCAGATATGGATTTAGCCATTCCTAATGAATTGGTGACTATCATGAAAAAACGGCTGGAGCATCCGATTTTAGGCTATAGCCGTTGGAACCATCCAGAATATCTAGAAGCGATCACACACTGGTACAGACAACGTTTTGAAGTGGAGATTGAACCAGAATGGCTATCCTATAGTCCAAGTGTCATGTATAGCTTAAGTAAATGTATTGAGCTATTAAGTCAGGAGCAAGATGAAATTCTACTATTCACACCCGCTTACAACGCATTTTTTGACTGTATAACGATGAATAGACGAAAAGTACTATGTTCGAATTTGATATTGGAAAATCAACAATATACGATCGACTGGTCTGATTTTGAAGAGAAATGCCGGCAAGCTAAGATCATTTTACTTTGTAATCCGCATAATCCTGTAGGAAGAGTTTGGCAAGAGTGGGAACTTATCAAAATAATAGAAATCGGGAAAAAAAATAACTGCTATATCATATCCGATGACATTCATATGGATATTATCCTGGAAGGAACATTTTATCCTCTCCTAAAAGCAAAAAATTATCAGCACAATATCATACTTTTAAGCTCGATTTCTAAGAGTTTTAACGTGCCTGCATTAACAGGTTCCTATGTGATTATACCAAATGAGCAGCTGCGCAAAAGTTTTCAAGTAATCACGCGATACCGCGATTTTGTCAATTCACCTGCAGTATTAAATGTACTTGCGACGATAAAAGCCTATCAAATTGGCAATGAATGGCTATCAGAACTATTAGATCATATCAAACGGAATTTAGAGATTGTTACTCATTTTCTTAAAGCAAACATTCCAGAAATCAAACTAATTAAACCGGAAGGCTGCTATTTTGCCTGGCTTGATTGTTCAGAGTTAAAAATAAGCAGTGAGAAGCTTCAAACTTTGTTAATCACTATTGGTAAAGTAGGAATCATGTCTGGTAGAACATATGGTCAAACTGGAGAAAATTTTCTACGATTAAACATAGCCTGTTCAGATATCAAGTTGATTGATGGCTTAAACCGATTAAAAATTACAGTAGAATATATAAAAGCGCAAAAAAAGCGAGGGGAGAATCATGGATAAGATCACGTGCTCAATTAATCGAATTATGAAGGCTGAAGAACGTTCTATTGCTAAGGTAAGGCAGACAATCAGTGATTCTTCTGTTTCTGCGATTGAGTTATTACTTAAAAGCAAAGGCAAAGTAGTTTTTACTGGAGTGGGCAAATCTGGTCATATCGGAAGAAAATTAGCTGCAACGTTTTCGAGTACAGGAACGCCTGCATTTTTTGTTCACGCTACTGAAGGCGTTCATGGAGATCTAGGAATGATTTCAAAAGAAGATACAATGATCTTTTTATCAAATAGCGGGGAAACAAATGAGGTCTGTGCGCTTTTGCCGTCAATTGAGGTCATTGGCTGTGCGACAATTGCAATTACAGGGAGTGAAAATTCTACCTTAGCAAGATTTGCAGATGTTGCAATTGAATTGTACGTAGAATTAGAAGCGGACTCACTGAATTTAGCGCCTTCTAATAGTTCAACGGTTGTGCTTTCCTATGGGGATGCATTAGCACTTACACTTGCTGAGTTAAAAGGTTTTGGGGAGGAACAATTTCATTTGTTTCATCCTGGTGGTAAGTTAGGCGAAAAATTATCACAGTTATAATAGTTGTAAAGGAAATTATGGGTATTTAAGTTACGCAGAGGCTGGGACAGAATGAGGTGCGCCCTAAAAGTTGTACGTAGATTACCCAGCTAATTGGCTGGTATGAATTCGGTATTGAACCGGACTCATACCAGTCAATTTTTCTTTTA
>NZ_MIJY01000016.1 GCF_001730305.1 Enterococcus termitis | reverse complement strand
ATGCGCCATTCGCTCCACCGAACCAGCCAACAAATGTGTATCCCGTTCGGGTTGGTCCCGCCGGGACCGTACTTGTGGCATCGTATGCTACTGTTCTGGTTCCTGGTATCGTTCCTCCTGTGTGTCCATTGCCGTTGAACGATTGCGTGTAGTTGTTTCTCGTCCATCTTGCGTACCACGTCACACTTCCAGCTGCCTGCTTGTAGCTTGTTGTGAGTTGCGTGCCTCCTGTCGCTGCACTCGTACTGAACCACCCAGCAAATGTGTGTCCGGTTTTGGTTGGGGCTGCCGGGACCGTACTTGTGGCTTCATAGGCTACACTTCTGCTTCCTGGTACCGTTCCTCCTGTGTGTCCATTGCCGTTGAATGATTGCGTATAGTTGTTTCTCGTCCATCTTGCGTACAGCGTTAGGTTTGCTGGAGGCATATACGACGATCCTTGGAGGTATCTATATCCCCCGCTTGTTCCGTTATACCACCCAGCAAATGTGTGTCCGGTTCTTGTCGGCCCATTGGAAGGGATATTTGAGATGGGCTCAGATTCTGTTATGCTTTGCCTTCCTGGTACTGTCCCACCTGTGTTTCCATTCCCGTTAAATGTTAGTGTATAAGGTATCCCGGCGAACATGATGCCAAATCCGACTGGTGTTCCGGCAGTATAAAACAGCTCGTAGCCGTTTTGTGGATCTATCGTCATATCGACCGTTGCTCGGAATACGTATTTCCCATTCGCCATTTCCCCCGTGCTGTTGGTGACTGTGACGCCGCGTGCCTGTCTGCTATTATACCAATACCCAGAGGTAGTTTCTGCATAGGCCTGAAATGTGGTCGGTGTATATCCAATTGTGGCCCATCCGGGCCATTCATACGTTAACCTGGGTTTAATGGCGTTTGGAGCGTCTTTTGTCGTTGTGAACTCCGTCTGTGAACTCGTTAATGTACCATTTTCGTTCGCAAATACTTCCCTAGTATTCTTTGTACGAGTAAATCCAAAAATTAATAAACAAACCAATAATAAACCTAATATAATACGTCCTTTCATAGCTTTCTCCTTCTTCTATTTATCATACCTTATCTTTTTAATTATATATCTTTTTTTCATAAAAACGATATATGCGTAGATATCCAAATGGTTCTCCTTATATATACTCCTATCTTTCGATTAAACATCACATCGGTATATATATATATAACTTATAGTAAAATCAGGCAGTTCTCTAGGATACAAAAAAATGTGATAGTTCGGTTGCACAGAAAAGAAAAAGGTGATTCAGCCCGTATAATAAAAAGCTAAAAATCGTTAGCTTGAATTCAGATTACCAAATAGTGTCATTGGATATAGTCCGAATTCAACAAAATATGTGAAGAAAAAATAGATGAGCGACCTTGCTTTTGCAAAGGCATTTGTAGTAGTAAGTATCATTTTTTTCTTTACCAAAAAACTTTTATTAGCTGACAAAGAGCAAAAAAGCAATTAGTGAAATTCGCTCTCGCTAATTGCTGTCTTATTCTCTTATTTTGGCATTACATCTGCGGGAATCGCTGATTGATATTTCTTATCGCCAATAGTTGCTTGGTGTTCAGCCTTCACTTTTGCCATCAACTCAGGGTTGGTCAATAAATCATATGCTGTTGTAGCAATTGTTTTCCCAGCAGCTAACAATCCTTTATGCGCGACAGAAGATTTTCCATTTGCAACCCATTGCCATGAATGCGGCGGTGTTCCCTGTGGTTCACAGCCAACAAAGACTTGTGCTGTGGGGCAAACCCAACTGACATCACCTACATCTGTTGAGCCTAATGTTGCACTGGAAAAAACCAATGGTCCAACATTATCCAAGACTGGCAATGTACCAAGACGTTGGATTTCTTCTTCACTTACCGTTGGATTCATTTGTCTTGCTCGTGTGATTAAGCTCACCTTAGTAGCATCATCCAAGCTGTCATAATATCTTTGACTGTATTCCTGGTCTTCTTTTGTTAAATTCAGTTTACCGAATTCTTTTAGATTTTCATACATTACAGTTGTCATTGCCTGATTTGGTAAGTAGTTGGCACATGCTGAATCAAAAACGATTTCTAACTCTGTTTCTGTCATCCAAGCTGCCCCTTCCGCGATTTTATTGACACGTTTATAGATTGACTCAGCCTGATCTAACTTGGGTGCACGGATAAAATAGTACAGGCTAGCTGTTGGCTGGACCACATTAGCGGACTCTCCACCAGCATCCATGAAAGCATAGTGAACACGCCCTTCGTCGATGATATGCTCACGTAAAAATTGAACTCCGATATTCATTAATTCTGCAGCATCTAATGCACTGCGACCTTGTTCTGGTGATGATGCTGCATGAGCAGAGATTCCTTTAAAGTTATAATAAACCTGATACACAGCTAAGCTGCTTAATCCCCATGCCATACTTGTATCCAATGGATGCCAGGTTAACGCAACATCTAAACAATCAAAAACACCGTCTCGAACCATAAAAGCTTTTCCATATCCGCTTTCTTCTGCTGGACAGCCAAATAATTTGATTGTTCCCGTTAATTTTTCTTGCTCCATTAGGTCTTTTATCCCTATCGCTCCTGCTAAAGCACCAGTTCCCAATAAATTATGCCCGCAACCATGACCATTTCCACCTTCGTTCTCTGCTTTTCGTTCCCCAAGATCAGCAACTTGACTTAAATTCCCTAAGGCATCATATTCCGCTAAAATTCCAATTACAGGGCTTCCACTGCCATAGGTTGCGACGAAAGAATGTTCCATATTTGCAAGCCCAGTTTCAACGGTAAATCCCTCTTTATCCAAAATTTCTAAAAATGGCTTTACTGATTCTGCTGTCGCAAATCTTGTTTCTGGTGTTCCCCAAATTTGATCTGCTGTTGCCGTAAATTGCACTTGTTTGGCATCAATCATTTCTGCGATTTTTTGTTTTGCGTTCATGTTATTCTTCCTTTCTCTTTTCAACTAGACATCTCTTTTTCCCTATCAAAATATTCATTTAACGTTCAATTCCAAATAATTCTTTAGCAATTTGCTTCCCAGTTTTCGTCCCGGCTAACCCACCAATCCCTGTTTCACGAATATCTGCAGGCATACTACGTCCAACGCGACACATCGTTTCTACAACCTCATCTGCCGGAATTTCACTCTCTATGCCTGCCAATGCCATTTCCGCTGCACTAATTGCGTTGGAAGTACCACCCGCATTTCTTTTAATGCAAGGAATTTCCACCAAACCAGCAACTGGATCACAGGCTAACCCAATCAAATTATTCAATGCAATTGCAAATGCATGGCTCGCTTGCTCTGGAGTCCCACCTGCTAATTCAACTAAAGCTGCGGCCGCCATTCCTGAAGCAGATCCGATTTCTGCCTGACAACCACCTTCTGCACCTGAAATCATTGCATTATTCGCTACAACAAATCCAAATGCTGCTGCAGTGAATAAAAATTCCAATTGTTCTTCATGGCTTGACTGTAGTTTTTCTCTGAATGCTAACAATACACCTGGAACAACCCCGGCAGATCCTGCCGTTGGTGTAGCACAAATCATACCCATTGCTGCGTTAACTTCATTAGTAGCAACCGCGTAACATAAAGCCTTAACAAAAGTTATATCTGTGAGTACCACTTTCCTATCTAAATAGGCCTGTAATCTTTTTGCATCGTAGCCAGTCAAACCAGAATAAGAGCGTACTCCTTTAATACCTTTAGAAGCAGCAACTTCCATTGTTTCCAGATTCAAGGTCATTTGATTCATAATTTCCTTCCGACTACGTTCAGAAATCCTACTCTCCTGAGTAATCATTATTTCGGCTATTTTACATTGATTTTTTTTTGCTAATTGTACTAATTCCTCAATTGATCTAAACAAAAGTTTCACGTCCTCAATTTTAGCCGGTCGTTGGCAACACTGCTGTAATCCCGGGTATTTCTTTGATTTTTTCTATTAATTTTTGGCTGATATCACTAAGCGTTTCCACAAAAAAGACAGTTTCTTGATTCAATTTCTGTATTATTATAAATTCAGGACTCTCTAAAGTATTTCCAACGCATGGAATAGCTGTTTTCGGCTGATCTGTCGTCAATACAAGTCCATACCCTTGCTCTTGATTCAATATCGTGGAGTGTTGATTGATTTCAGTCACTTGAATGCTGCCACCGCCAATAGAAATTGCAGTTAAATCCAACCTTCTTTCTCCATCAATCAAGTTTAGATTTACGGTATTGGCGTGCTTAGCTCCTTTTGAACTGGTTAGAAATTCGATTGTCACCCCTTGTTGTTCAGCAATTTTGATTGCCTCTGGAATACGTTCATCATGCGTTTCAAACCCGAGAATACCAGCTACGATTGCTACAGCTGTTCCATGACCTTTATATGTTTCAGCAAAGGAACCGAAAAACGTAACAATCAATTCTTTAGGTGTATTTTTATATAATTCTCTGGCCATATTACCGATTTTGACCGCTCCGGCCGTATGCGAACTAGAAGGCCCGACCATGATCGGGCCAATGATATCAAAAGCGCTTTTATATTTAAATTTTCTTTCTATCATTACGCTTCTTTTTTCACTCCTAATACGCAAAGTCCACAAAGTAAACTAGCTACCGCCATAAATCCAAAAGCTAATGTAAATGAGCCTCCGGCCATTTTAATTAATTGACCTAAAATTAATGGTGCTAAAAATCCACCTAACGTTCCGCCAGTATTGATAATCCCAATTGACGAGCCAATAGTAGATTTATCCATAATTTTATGCGGCCATGTAAAAATTGCTACAAATGCACTAACTGAAACCATGCTGACTGCAACTAAACAAATCATTGATAATACAAGATTATTTGATGCCACAAAAGCAGCTACCAAAATTGCAGCTAGAACAGTTGCACTAATGATAAATGTACGTTCCTTGCCCAAAAAAAGTTTTGATAAAAGTGCACCTGCAAACATGGTTGCACCTGTTTGGAATATTGCATTCACTGCAAGTAAGTATCCAATCGTTTTAATATCAATTGCGAATTTTTGCGCTAAATAGCTTGGCAACCAAGACATGTTTCCATAAAGAAGGAAGTTTAGCAAAAGCATAGCAACAAATAAAACAAGTACATTTCTATTTGTAATCACTTGACTAAATTTGATTACTGGTTTACTATCCGCTCCAGTTTTAACCTTGACTTCTTGATTTGGAACAAAAATCCCTACTAAAACTAATGCTACAGCAAACAACGTTCCTAAAGCTACATAGCCATAACGCCAGTTCGCATTGATCAAATTCGTTCCTAATGTAAAGGCCAGAATTCCACCAATCCCAGAAGTAGAAAGAATTAACGATTGTACAAATGTTCTACGTTCTTGCGGAAAATTGTCAGCAATTGATTTAGAACAACTTGGTGGATAACCACCATGACCAACTCCTGCAAAAAAGCGTATAGTCATAAATAACATCAAGCTACTAACTGCACCAAATGCATATGAAAATATCGATACAACTGCTAGTGACAACATTAATACTTTTTTAGATCCGATTTTATCAGCTAACCAACCACCAGGAATTTGCATCATTGAATAGCCCAAGAAGAAGAATGACATAATCATTCCTGTCTGCCCTGGATCTAAATTAAATTGCTTTGTAATTGGTAAAACAGCGGTAGAAATCATGCTTTTATCCATATAAATCATTGAATAACCCGCCATCAATGCCAAAATTAGTCCAATACCACGTTTATTTGTTGTTTTTTCAACTTGTGTTTCCATTTTTTTCCTCCATTATTCAAATATATAAAACATTTTCCTTCTTTTAGTATATATATATACACGACATACTAGAATCCCTTTAATTGCTTAATTCGAAGTCAATATTATTGATTCATAAAAAAAAAAAAAAACAGAGCAAAAATGCACTATCTTTTTTTGCTCTGTTTTTTTCAATACAACGGCTGAAATAAATATAATTGACAGGCATTCAAGCTTAGTGTTGTATCAAACTCATAACCGTCAGCTGTAATCAGTTCTTTCCTTAGCTCAAATTTCGGTATAATTTTCTGTTCTAAATAACTTTGCAACTCTCCATCTAATTCCGCCTGTCCACCGATTCGAATCCAGTCATTATAAATACCTCCGTGATCTTTATCTAATACATATTCTCTAATCAGATACTCTCCTACCCGTAGCCCTTCTAAATGAACTTTTATCTTTTTCATCTGATACCTTACTTGAAAAGTATCTACTGAATAAAGTGGATCTAAGTAACTGGAATTGTACAGCAGCAATTGATATTGCCCCTGATTTTGTGTCAGTATATAGCCTGAACCACTTGTAACGATTTCCCCTTTTAAATGATTTAAAAAACGAAGCGAGAAAAAGAGTGGTCGACGTAATATTCCATAAAAGAAAACCGATAAACTACTATCCTCTCTCTTATGACTTTGCCGCTCTTTGACTTTAATGTTCAGCCAAAAGGCAATACCTGTTACTTCTTTCGATAGCTCAACAATTGATTCCAAAATCAAAGCTGAACGAAAAAAAGTCCCTGAAAAAGTATTCCCCTCTCCAACTAATGTATTCCATTCTGTTAAAAAGATCTCTGGCTCCCAATTAGAAAAATCTTGTATTTTGCTTTTTGCGTATTTTGAAACAACTGATTTTACACGTGTTATTAATTTTTTCTGGTAGTCTTTAAAGTCTAACGCATATTTATCTTTGACTGTCGATGTTACATATGGATCCGCATGAAAACTGATAAAATCAGGTAAGCAATGGTACTTACTTTGTTCTTCAATAAATTCCTCATACTGTTTATATTCTGTCTCTGATAATGAGCGTAAAGACATTAAACCGATCTTGAAAGAGGGTATCAACCGCTTCAATTTACGATAAAAATAATGATAACCCCAACGACTCTCTTCGCTCCAACGATTATTATTTTTTGGCAATGACCACTGTACATACCATTGACCAACCTCTTCATACCCATAGCGATTAAGAAAATGCCGAATAATTTTTATTTGTTTGTCACACCAAAATTGAACATTCTTTTTATCTATGCAGTCTTCTGGTAAAAACAGTTGAATTATTGGTTTCAATTGAATCTTAATCAAAAAATCAAACCATTGATTATTCAAAATATATTCAGATACTAGCATGACATTATTTTCAAAATTGGTTTCCTCACAAAAACCCTCAAATTGAACAAAATCAAAGGCTAGTTCTTCTCGTAAAATGTGTAGCTCTCTTTGAACTCCTCCAGCTAAGCCTTCACTGGCTGGACCAATCTTGATAATTTTTTTACTAGACTGATACATTGGATTGCTTGCTTTAGTAATAGTGAATTTCATTCGTTGTTCGATTGCTGTATTTTCATCTTCGATATCTTTTCCGACCAGATATTTTGCCAACTCCTGTAATGCTGAAGCACCTGATATTTCTTGATACTTTCTGGATTTTAGGGTTTGATTATCCTGAATTTTAGTTAAGGAGTACTTTTTACGGTAATTAGACGGGGTTAATCCATGCTGCTTTTTAAATACTCGATGAAAGATTTCTGGACTTGAAAAGCCAGCATTCATAGCAATCTGGATGACAGAATCAGTGGTTAAAAGTAGCGCTTCTGTTGCACGCATCAAACGAACTTGATTGATATAATCAGTAAATGTCGTCCCAACTTGCTTTTTAAATAAACGAGATAAATGATAATAGGACATTCCGCTAGTTTTAGAAAACAGCTCTAAGGACAGGGGGGACTCGTACTCTTTTTGAATTTGTGTTAATAGTTGATTGATTCGTTTATCCGTTGTTTCTTGTTTAAATTGAGGAATCAGATTTAAATCCTTTTTAAATTCTTTCACTAAATAATTCAGTAAACTAAATAATTGTTGATAAATTTCAAGTTCACTTTCTCCTCTTTGTTTAAAATAAACAGAACTTAAATGAGCCAATAGTACGCGCAATTGTTGAAATTTCTCTGTATCTTTCAAACCAGAACTCGAACAATCGATATAAGGTAACCAATTTTCTTTAAAATGGGTGGTTATTGGTTTTCTAGAAATACGTAAATATAACAATAAATTTTTGTCAGAACTTTTCATCTGATATTGATGTAATGGATTGACCACCAATAGATCATCTGATTCTAATTGGTATTCTTTTTCTCCAATGGTTACCGTCATATTTCCATCAAGCATAAACAACAGAGTTAAGTCCTTGCTCATCATAGGCGGTACATAATTTACTTTCATTAATGATAGATTAAACGGACGTTGATTACCTTCTTCCATAACCTTACTCCTCCTTCTTCTCTCTATTTATTTTTATGTAACATTAAAAAAGCATCTTTTTTCGAAGTTTAGATCTGTCTTTTTTAATCAATATACACATCGTATCTTCATTGTATTGTAATTTTTTTTACGAAAAATCATTACATTCAATTTAGAACGATACTTCAATAAAAAAGCACACTGATTTCACAATGTACTTTAAAAATTTTATCAATGTTGTAGACAGTCTATTCCTACAGTCTATTCCTACATTCAATTATTATTTTGGTTATTTCCATCATTCAATTGTAGTCCTTTTTTATATGCCAAAATCGCAGTAACTCCTGTAATGAACATCATTGGAATTGTTCGAATCAGATCTCTGTTAATTGAATCGGCAGATATATATTCTTCTTCCTCACTAGGAATAATGATATATGCAATACTATCTAGAAAGGAATACATTTGATTTAAAAAAGTAACGAATAATACAAAAACAATTAATAATAAAACTACTATTACAAAATTAACTTTTTTCATTATTTTCTCCTCTTTTCAGCCAATTATTTTTATGGTCCAAACATCCCCGCATATAGTCAAGTAAACATGCAATATTCAGGTTTGGATCACCATTTTTCTTCCAAATAGATTCTTCCCTTTTCAGTAATACGGATAGCTCTAGAGCTTCTATGTTCTCTTTCTATAAATCCCTTACTCTCTATTTGATTCATATGTACATAAATTGCTGATTTTGCTTTTATACCTACACCTATTCCTATCTCTTTATACGTGGGAGCCCACTGCTCCTTTTTAATGAAACACACTATGAATTTTAGTATTTCTTTCTGCTTTAGAGTAATCGTTTCCATTAAATTAATTCCTCACTTATATATAATCTATTCTCTTCATTTCTACTACCTCTTTGATCTAGCAAAAAATCCAAAAATTTTATTCTTCTATCTTCCTGATTTAAGCAGCCATTTATAAACCTTGATTGTTTTTTCTATCAGTCATTACTTTCTCTCCATTTCTTTAGATCAGACACAGTCATCCCAAATTTATTGGCAATTTTCTCTTGAGACATTCCTTTTTTAAAACATCTCACATATTCCTCAACAGATACCCGGCTGTAGTTGTTGTTACCTTTTTCTTCAGATAAAAATTTTGCTAATGATTGTATTTTTTCTACAGTTTCTGTATCTTGAATCCAATTTTCTTTACTGTTCAATAATCCTAACAAGAGTTTTCGTGCTATTATTTTATCGTTCTTGTTTTTTTTCATCCTTTCACCTCAATTTCAGCTATCATACAAATCAAATAATTTATAAACCACACAAATACCTACACTATATGCCCTCAATTAAAACTAATACGTCCAAAAACTTTCTTGTTACATTTTGGACACAACAATTTATTCTCATATTTTAGCTTTACAATACAAACATAGCCACAAGATCCGCAGGTATACATATACCTCTTATTTTTAAAGAAAAAACGATACACCACTTACATAATCATTCCTTTCACATTTTATGCTTAAAGTACAACACAGTACAAAAAAATACTTATCCCCCTAGTATTTCTTCCACATTATTCTATATTAATATTCACAGCTGAAAAAACGAGGATCTAAAAAGTAATTATATTATTAGTTAATGACTATTAACTGAACTTTATCACGTTACAGGCAATTACAGAAAATGAAACAAGAGTTTGCAGTATATTTAGATTTTTTAAGATAAAACAAATTAGTTGAACTACTCTTCCCTCCTAATACTATCTACTTCTACACTTTCCCACTCTTTTTTAATTTCATTTTTTCTTTAAAAAGATACTTCATTTACTCTTTATCATAGATTTCTTGAATATACCAATAAATATTCAACCTTGATCCAATAACTGCAGTAGCCACCAATACTGACCACATAATACTCCATAAAAAATTAACATTCTCACTCAAGAACAAACTCCCTACAGATTTTGTTGCAAAAAAAATATATACAGTAATTATTACAGGTACAAAAAGATGCACTAGGTATAGCTTTCTAAAATACATAAAATAAGCTAACAACAAATAAGTAACTAGAAGTAAGATTATTAAAAAAAATTTTACCAAGATATTCCATGGATATATATTAGATTGTATAAATTCCGCAACAAATAATACACTTCCATTCAGTTCCATTGGAACTTCTAATGAAAAACTAAATATTCCTAAAAAAAAACTCACTACAACTATCTCTGGAAAACCACACACTAAAAAAATTAGCAGAAGACTTACTCTAAAAAAATACTTTATACTACGAAAAATGTACCACATCATTACCTCCTAGCTTGCTTTCATAACTCACTGCAGTTTTCCACTAAATAACTATATGTTTCCTCTACACCACAATACTACATTCAGACCCGAATTATGGATATATGGATATATATATATCCATAATTCTATATAGTATTCTATGCATAAAAAACTATACTTCACAAATTAGAAGACTAGTTCTACGGGAACGTCGGTCGCAAAGACTAGGCCAACTGTATTCAGTCCTTCCGCACCCACGAAAAATAACAATGTAAGACGTATATTTCGGATAAGCATTCTGTAACATACAAGCGAATCGCAGTCAATCAAGACTTTACATTTAACGAAAGTAGAGTTTCAAGTGTCGGCAAGGTTCATGGATAACTATCGTAATTTTAACTTCGCATCACCTACAGGTGTTGTGTGGTTGGTGTTTAACGCCACTTTTAAACTAGCATAAACAGTTGGTCAGAGATAGCAAACAACAGTCAGTTTATGGGTAATTCATCAAGTTTTTTTACATGTATTAGTTGACGGTAGTATAGACACAACCAACACTAACGAATCACTTTTTCATTTCACCTTCAAGCAAAACTCCTTTAGCTCCTTATCTCTTATGACGCGGGAGCTTTTTTCTGCTTTTATATTTGTATATCTTACAAATTGTTTTAAAATACATTATGTATTATGTTGATTTGGAAGTGAGGAAAATCAGTGAAAAGATTGTTAGCAATTTTAATAGTTCTAATATGCATAATTAGTCTTGGAAGTTGTAAAACAGAAAAAAACGGAGAGAAATCAGATAAGGTTTTGAATCAATTTTTGAATATTTGGAATGGCAAAGAGGATGATTCGAGATACGAATTAAATATTGTCGAATTAGATAATGAACATATTAAGATAGAACTATTTGAGGACAGTGAGGAGAAGTACGAGTATACATGTGTTCTGGATAAGGTTACGAGTGATAGTTTAATTCTAAAATACGAAAAAATGGTTTTAACCTTCAAGATATTGGATAATGAAATGATTTATACAAAGAGTATTGATGGAGCAGAAGGTATAGAAGGAACAAATAAGCCAATCCGATTTGACAAACAAATCCCTTTTAAGTAAGATTAATTCAACATTATATCTAATGTTAATACTTATAGTGAGGAGTTTTTTATGAAAAAAATAATTTTGTCGATGTTACTTTTATTCGGAGCAGTTTCATTTCACGATGTAACTGTAAACGCCACTGAAGGTGCCGATGTTATTATTCAAACTGAATCTATATCAGGAGAAGTAGATCAATTTGCAAAGAATGACTTCGGTCTTGCTCTGACTTCTATGTTGTTTTTGGAAGGTAATAACACGAACGCGTCTAGTTATTCATTAGGGGCAGCTTTTTCAATGTTTGATGGAGAAAAAACAGAAAACGGAACTGTTTATTATCCGATGTTAAGATTTTACGGTCGGATATACGCTGATGCAGACTTTTTTACTTATTAAATTAGTATTCCTTATTTTTTGGGTCGGATGCACGTTGACGAAGTCGAACGGCTTCAAGTTCAAAAACAGGGTCAAAAAAATAGCATTGTGAGAGAATAAAAACATCTGTCTGAAAATTGATTGACAGATGTTTTTATTTTTTGTTTATGATCCCTTTTAACAACTCATCAAAATCGCTTGGTAATTTGATGTTAGACATCAATAGTTTGTATAATGCATAGTTTTCTTTTTCCAAGTTTTTAAACAGTTGCTGCAGTTCAAAAATAAATTTATTTTTCATGTCTTCTCTTTTGGAAAGCATAATAACCATAGTTACACAAAGAGAAAAGAAGTCTCTGTTAAGCGATCCGTTTTTATATTCTTCATACAATTCAATTCTATTATCTGAATATAATTGAATCAAATGAATTCTCAAATTATGTTTAGAAAGATGGTTCATTATTCTGTTGCCGTGTGCCGCTCTGTTTCTATACTCTTTAACTATAGTCATCATATTACTAAATAGCTCTATGTTTTCCTCAATACTCGTAATATGTGAAAATGGGTACTGTTCATAATCGTATAACAAAGTTTTAACGACTTGCTTCTTGATATTCGGTCTTGAAAGTTTAAACCAGTACATCAGAGTATCCAAAGATACAGAACTAGCCAATACCCAAGGCGGAGCATAGCCGTGTCCTTCTCGGTAGTGCTTTATCTGAACGGCATTACTCTCTGAAATAATCTTATTTAGTTTATCTAGTAATATGTCTCTTTCGTATTTCCCGGCATTGTTGACATAGTTCCCTGATTTGTAATTAGCTTCCAATAAGTAATCGATATTTTTATGCCCGAATTGTTCCCCTAAATAATAAGAGAAAATCGCTTTTATCGAATCTTCAATTCTAAGTAAATACTTGAAAATAATTGCAGATAGTTCTTTATCAAAATTATAAGACTGATTAAGATCATGAAACGATTCTCCTTGAAAATCATCTTCACCATCGACACAAACAACATTGAGTATATTTTTATATCCATTGACAAGCGCATAATAAGAATTATTCTGTAAAATTTGCTTTGCTTGCTCTTTTTCGTTTTTATCGCTGAAATAGAGATTCCTTGAAGCTAGTTTCTCTACTTGCTGATGCCACGTTAAAAATATTTTTTCACTTTCCATATTGAACTCCATTTGATTTTATGTAGAGAAATAGCCCCACCCACAATAGTGGAATGAGGCTATGTATCCCTAGGCTAAACTGCCCTTCTGCATAACAAATATAACACCGATATTATCTATTAGTCAATACATTTGCTGAAAAAAGTTCAAAAAATACGTAATTTTGTTCGTAAAAACAGTAAAAAAGTTTTCTTTTCACGTAATAATGTCTCTTTTGTTTAAGAAAAAGCTGCTAGCGATGCCCGATTAAATAACACCATTCTTTTAATGATTGCTTTTTAACTTGCTCCTCTATATGTAAAAAGCCCCCACCTGTGACACGTCGTAGAGAGGTGCGTGAGGTTCTGTTAAATGCATTCTTTTCTTTTTTGTTGCTCCTTAATCTTCAATATCTGAAAATCTCCATGTCTTACAAACATCGCAAATATAAACATTTGTTCCGTTCTCGTGTTTCTTTGCAAAACGAACTCTAGAAAGTTGTTTGTTCCTATCTCGGCAAACATTACAAAACACTTCGTTTCCCCTTGTGTATACGCCTTGATGAAACTCTAGCTCCGAATCCAAAATTTTTTCGTTTTCTAAATCATGTATCGTGTCCCTTAGTTCTCTGTTTTCTTCTTGCAGTTCATACACTGCTGTTTGAATTTCTAACAATACATTTTTTAATTGCAGATCATTTGCTCCAGTAGCTAGATTTTTAGCATCTTGAAACATTTCTTTGATGTCGGTATACCCCATAATAGAATTCCCCTCATTTCTTTTTTCTTATTATATCATTCCTGATTACTCATTTATACATGTGCAACATTCCACAAAAATATTTTCGTTTTCAAACTGCATCTCTCACACTCTGTTTTTTATCCAAGAATGACTTTTTTGTCTGTTTTTGTCATTTTTGAACAAAAATAACGTCAAAAAAACACGGGTTTTGAGCCACTTAATGAAGTTTTTTTATTTTTGTATACAATTCATTTATAAACGTTGATACAACAATGTTTCCGCGTTCTATTCTTCATCAAAAATCACGAAATCAATTTCTTTATTTTTTCTCGTTCAAAAAACGCGGTATCTATTGCTACCACTGAATTTATACCCTGTTCGACTGATCCATTTTTCAAGTGCCAAAATCAGAAAAACGTTTATTTAAAAAAAAAAATGACCTAACGATGTGCAAAACTCCCTCTACCCTATCTCCCGGCGAAAAATTTTAATCAAAAACGATAGGGGGGGTTGTTTGATTTTTGATCCGGAAACATTTTTCTTTTTTTGTTCAGAGAAAAGAAAAAAGAAAGCGATCCGCTCCCTTTTTGTTTTTGTTTCCGTTCAATGATCATGCTTTTTCTTCGATCGATCATAGGTTGCTGCCCTGGTAAATTTCAACCCTGATCGTTGCTATTTCATTCAAACTATTTTATGTTTTGGTTTTCTCTGTTGTGGTGGCTTTCTGCTTCGGCTTGGCTTTTACATCTATCATTGATTTTGTTTCTTTTGTTGTTATCAGCAGATCAGTGCTATTCATCTCGAAATGATAACCAGCAATCCCTTTCGTTCTGTGATAAAACCAAGAAAGAAAAAATCTTCTGAGAAAAAACTAAAATTTTATAACACCAACGAGCTAAAACAAGTTATGGAACATTTAAAAAATAAAGTTGATAACAAACCAACCTCTAGCCGACTAAAACAGTATTATAATGAATTTGATCTCGCGATGTTCCGGCTGCTTGCTTTTTCCGGTATAAGGGTTGGTGAAGCTTTGGCTTTGTCATTTAGTGACTTTGATTTTAGTTCTAATACATTAGAGATCACAAAAACTATGTCTGATTCCAAAGATGGCCATGTCATTTCTACACCAAAAACCGAATCATCCAGGCGTACAATTATGCTTGATGAAGCAACTATGCTTATTATTAAAAAATGGCAGCTTAGGCAAAAAGAATATCACTTTGCAAATAAAGTAAAATCTAACGGCATGGTATTTGTCGGCTTTGATGGTAGTACAATGATAAGGCAAGATGTTTATCAACGTTCAAAGCGTTTGTCTGAAGCTGTAGGGCTTCATACTATCGGTTCTCATGGTTATAGACATTCTCATGCATCTATGCTTTTTGAAGCTGGAGCAAGTATGAAGGAAGCACAAGAAAGGCTAGGGCACAGCTCTATTGAAATGACCATGAATGTTTACACTCATGTAACGAATGAAACTAAGAAAAAGACGGTAGAAAAAATTGTGAACTATGTAAATTTCTAGTTATTCAAGGTCATTACTTTCTTGCATGAAATTAAAAACGCTCAATCCCTTACCACTAAAAGGATTGAGCGTATATTTTATTTTTTTATTTCGTTTCACGGTGTATCTAAATAAAAAATTAGAATTTCTTTATTCTGTGCGTAAAAATGAACTTGGAGAATACGTGTCATCAGTTTCTCGTTTCCTAGTAAATGAAATCAATATTGCGATTGATTCAGCTAACGGTGAATCTATTTCTTTTTTTGTAAAAGAGGATGATATTTTTTATAAAATAAATGATACGATTGAGAAAATTTTTGAAGCTCCTAGAGATGAATTTTCAAGTAAACAAAGCGACACTATCGAACTTACTGTAGAAGATGCAAATAATGCGTTACAGTCAACTGAGAGTACCATTGAAGAAAAAAACATATATAATCAAACGGATTTTGTTAAACAAACTAATATAACAAAAGGTTCAAAATTAACGCGATCAAGCGTTAGCACTGCAAAAAATTACGCAATGATAAATTGGCGAATTAACGAAACACAAGGTGATGTACCTTGGTGTGCAGCCTTTGTTACTGCAGCCATATTGAGTAATAAAGTAGATGCTCGTGCAACAAGAGCTGTTGACATAGTGAGCTATTCATTTCCTAAATTAACTCCTAAACAAAGGGAACAGAATGGCGTTTCTCCGAATCAAATACTTGCTTACGCAAACTATAGAAAAACATATCCAAAATTAGTGGAAAGTACTGTTAATCATAGTGTGATAGAGAGTAATTTACGCAAGGGAAATGCTTTGTATATCGGCGGTATCGGTTATGGAAGCCAGACAAGTAAATCTAGACATGCATTTGCCTTGTATGGTTGGGTAGATAATGAAAATCCAAGCGGAGGTAAACCTTATAGAGTTTACTATGTATGGAACCCTTGGTGGAACTATCCAATGACAGTTCAAGGTAATACGCTACCAATGACAATCCCTGTCCCAGGGGGAGGCTATACTTGGTATCGAACTATTTATAATTTTTAATAACTAGATTATTAGTAGGACTTCTATATTATTGTAGAAGTTCTTTTTTATTCGGTTGCAAAAATCACACAATTATTGCTAAAATAAAAAAAATGTAGAGTAGTTGTAAAAAATAAAAAAACTCGCCTAATTTGACGGAAGGTAAAAGTAATGCAGGGATTTAGACAATTAAAAAATGACCACACTTTATCAAAAATAGTAGAAAACGATAGAAATCTTTAGATTTAAAGTGTCTGTATACTTTACTTGAATAAATCTTTTTATCTGTACATGGAAATCATATAGCACGAGCAACGTAAACTACCAAGAAGTATCTTTTTTCAGTGGAAATTTTTCTAAAAGAACGTGATATATACCGTAAAGCTTCTTTTAATAGTTGCTTATATGTTTTTATTATAAAAATAGGCTATATTATTGTAATAACGTAAAAAATCACTTTAGATTGGAGTATACACCATGTTAACAATATACTATGGCAAAAGTTGTAGTTCAAATCGTCATGCAAAAAAATGGTTACTCAATGAAGGGATTCCTTTTCGAGAAAAAGACTTTCGTTTCAATCCTATGACTGAGCAAGATATTCTATTCCTTCTAAAACTTTCTTATAATGGCGTAGAAGACATTATTTCTACACGCTCAACGCTCTACAAAGAAAATATAGACCTATTAAATTCCCTAAAGTTAAGCGAGCTTGTTCGTTTTATCACACTACACCCTGCTCTTCTTCGCAGCCCTATTCTATTCGATCATAAACAATTTATCACTGGGTTCAATGAAGAACGAGCACGTTGTTTTATTCCTAGACATAGGAGAAAAGTAGGTATGAATGATTTTCTTTTCACTCTAGAATCGGATTATCTTACAAAACAAGCCAATAAGCAGACCAATAAATAATTCCACACAGCTTCTCTATATGATTATTTATACAACAATTTAAATAATGTTCTATGTAAATAATAAAATTTTTCTTTTTAGCAATCATTGGTTGAATTTTCTTTAAGGTTCTTTTGATAATTTAAAACTCTTTACAGCCTATTTTATCGAACTACCTTAACCACCTCTGCGAAACAGCACTCTGGACTTGAGAATATAAAATTCTGCTAACTTTATTAGCTAATTTCATTAGATAGTGCCTCAATAAAAAAGAAAGATATACGCTAAAATACCTCTCTTATATTATGTAGAATCCTTTAAATCAGTAGAAGAATTGAATTAGTTATAAACTCCGGCTAAATGATACACTCCCTATAAAGTAGATACTAGAAATGAAAAATCTGGTTACCTTTATAAGGAATGTATTTTTTTGACTATAAATAAAACTGATTTTGTTATAAAAATGTATCCATTTATAGCGATATAAAAATTAAACATTTTTTACTAAATTTAGAAACCTCTATTTTGGCCTATAACGATTTCTGCCCTGTCTTTAATAAGTAACTGACGTATTCATTCCTTTCTCAATTAGACATACCCTAGATTAAAGAAAACTCAGAGGAGTTTTACTTACTATTTTTATGCCACTGTTTTCTTAAAAAGAAACTTATCTTCTAAATACTGATTTCTTTTAAATTTACTATTAGTTAAATGACCTATATTTCCTTAGGGCTTTACCCAAAAGCACATTAACAAGAACTAATCCAAAACAAAGAATCTTATTATCTGTTTTATTTCCTAAATCTGGAAGTCCTTTTCGCAAATACTTGTTTCCTTTTTGACTTTCTTTATTTACTTTAGGCGTATTGGCATAACTACTATTATTTTTAGGTTCATCAAAACTATCTGAAGTAGAAGTTGTTTTATCAATTTCTTCTGACCAGCTATATTCTTTTTGAGTTACTTCATACGAATATACTGGGCGTTGTTTTTGATATTGAGAAACTCTCTTCCTTGTTTGGTAGTACACTTGAGATATATCATAGGTATAACTATTTTTTAAACTCACTTGATAACCATAGTCATAAGCAGTGATTCTTTCTAATGCATAATACTCTTGTTTATCTGTATAATAGTACTTTCTCCATTGATATACAGGTTGCCCCGCTGCGTCATACATTTTATTTCCATTTATATCATTATAAGGATACACTTCCATAAAAATCATATCATCTATGATTTCTGCTGAAGGTGTGTATAACATTCCATATTGTTGAGAAGTGGTTCGATATAACCCTGGGCCTATAACACTACTACCTAAAATACTTGTCAACGGATTAGACGTATCTAAAACCTCTTTAAACCCAAAACCATTTGCCCAGCCATTCGCAATACCACTGTTTCCACTACCACTAGCAGCCTTTTGCGCTACTTGTTGTTGGAATCCGGTCAGATTTCCTGGTTGATTCAAGACATACCATGTAGAGATTGTTCCTGCGCCAAAATTATAGCCATCTTGAGACGTATTCAATTCATGTTCATGAAATTCTACATAATTTGGTGATGTAATCACATAACTCCAATTTGTTTTTACATACACGTTACCTCGCTTTTCCCAGTATTCATAAACTTTTCGATCGTCAACGATCCCACCATTTGCTTCTGCAACAGACAATGGATTTCCTAGTTCGTGTAAATTAGCACTTGTTACCAATAATTTCGCACCGTTTGTGTCTAAAATATAATCATAATTCCAATCTACTTTTTCTTGACCGATTAATTTAGGCGTATTTAATCCACCAAATACGTCATACAAATCTTGGATATAAATTGCTTCTTTTGTGTACAATCTGGGATCGTGTTTAACTTCTAAAGGCAAATATTCAAATGCAGCTTTTACATGTCGACCAACAGCTACATCATCTAATGACAGCCGTGTATAATCCTGAGGAAAATCGCTATCACTACCATTAGGTCCACCTTCATCAAAATCATAAGGTCTAATGACCTTTTCTGAAATAGACGGTGTTAATTCATTAATTGAAGTAATTATTTTACCAGTCGAATCCTCAACAAGATAGCCCGCCTCTAAATCCGTTTGCAATTGTTCTTCTGATACATCTGTTCTCGCCCCAGCAGACTCTTTCCATTTCCTAGCAAGTGCTCCCTCATTATCTTCTTGACTGCCTTTTTCCACATAATGAACACCTCTTTCTGGTATCGTAGTAATGAACATGTCATCCCAGTCTAAAAGTACCTTATCTTCCAGTTCAATATAATCTATCCCTGCCTTACCTTCTGGTATGGATGTCATACTTTTACCATATGGTTCATTTCGCTCTATTACATAAGAACTTTGTTTTTCCGCTATTTCTTTAGCTGTGGTTTCTATTTTCTTCGTGGATATAATCTTTTCTTTAAAATGATATTTTTCTTTATTATCCAGGACTTTTTGTGGAATATCGTTATACTGATTTGTCCAATACTCATAAACAATTTTTTCACCAACAGCTGTTACAGTCTTTTGCATTTCTGCAAACACATCACGATTAACCCCCAAAATTAGAATAAAAATAATTAGATCCAAGAGAAAAATACAATATATTATTCTTTTTCGTATTCTAACACGTCTCATTTTCAACCTCCCCTATTTAAAGTTATGCTGACCCCAATCATGTTATCATTCAGTGGCTGCTCTCGTAAACAAGTTAAATCAGTTATCATCTAGATCTGTCCAAAGTCTATTTACTCTTTTTTTCAAAAGTAAGGCTGACCAACCTAGCTCACTTTCAAAGAACTTAATTGATCAACCTTACTTATCTATCTCTCTTTATGGTATCGCTGAGAACGTATAGGTTAACTCCGCTTGATACTCTGATTGTGTTCCCGTATTTTGCCAGTTTTGGTTCCCTGGTACAACTAAGCTCACTTGCTCATCAC
>NZ_MIJY01000015.1 GCF_001730305.1 Enterococcus termitis | reverse complement strand
ATAGCTGTTAAAGTGTTCTAGACCAAATTTGGCTAACTACGGTTTTAGTAGGAGGTAGCCTTTTTTTGTTTTTTTACCGTTTTAGTTTTCGTATAAAAGAAATATATTTTGGATGCTTGCAGCAATTTTTTTAGGGTATAGCTGTATTTATGTCGATAAGATGACGATCGGCATGTCACTGGTTACAATTGCGAGTGATCTAGGTTTTGATCCACAGCAAAAAGGGTTGATATTGAGTGCTTTTTTTCTAGGGTATACGATTTTTCAAATTCCTTTTGGGTATTTATCCAATAAAATCGGAACAAGGAAAATGATGATTACCTCTGTGTTTTTAGTAGGGATTTTTCTTTGTTTGTTTGGCTTTGGTTTTTCGCTATTATATTTGATCTTTATTCGTTTTATGACGGGAGCTGTCGCTCATTCTGGCTATCCAGCTTCTGTGAGTACCTTTATCTCACAAGAATTACCATTAGAAAAACGTGGACCTGCGCAATCGACGATGATTGCTTCGTCAGGATTTGCGTCGATTGTAGGACCGTTGTTGATAGCGCCGCTGTTAGTGATGATTGGCTGGCATAATGCCTATTATTTACTAGGTGTAATAGTGATGTTGATTGCTGTGATGATGTATGTTGTGATTCCTAAAGAATTTGGTGGAGTGAAAGAGCAGCTGCAGGGGAAACAGTCGATTTCGTTCAAAGAAGTATTACAGGATCGAAATGTTTGGATCATGATTTTTGCCGCATTTTTTATCAATGCTGCAGTGTATGGCTTAAACGGCTGGATGGCAACCTATCTTGTAGAAGCACACGGACTTGTTTTGACTCAAACAGCATATGTAACGGCGGTGATTGGTTTATTCACGATGGTTGCGGCTATGGCGGGTGGCGTGATGGTCAATAAGTTCTTTGTAGGAAGAGAGAAATATGTGATTTTGGCGGCAACATTCGGGGGTGGTATTTTTTCAATTCTAGTTTCTGTTGTCGATACATTTTTACTAAGTATGCTGTTTCTGGCATTGGCCGTGGCAGCAGCAAGTTTGGCGTTTGCGACATTGATGAGTATTCCGTTGAAAATTTTCCCTTCAGAGGAAGTATCAGCAAAGTATGCAACAATCAATGCAATCGGAGTTTCTGGTGGATTTGTCGCTCCTACGATTATTGGTGCATTGATTCAGGTTTCTAATGGGAACTTCTTTAGCTCCTTCATCTTTATTGCTGTTTCATTTGCCGTTTCAGGGATCATAACTTTGATGGTTCAACGGAATCAATAAGTACTCTAAATCGACAGTAAAAAAGGGAACAGCGTTGTTTGTTCTGTCAAAAGGAGAATGATTGGGATAAATAACTGTTTTATGTTAAATTTTACGTATAAGCTTTCTTTTATTTTATCTCGTTGTTAAAAACTGTAGGACTAAAAATAGATCGGATGGAAGAACATTACGGGAGAGACTGATTAACAGCACCGAAGGAATAAATAATAATTGGCCAAACTTTTATTATGAAGATCTCAGGTAAACGGACCGTAATTGGACATCACTCTGGAAAGCATAGGCACCGAAGGAGCAACTCTTCAGCAAGAAGACGAATCTCTCAGGTTTTTTACAGAGGAATGGGCATTTTTTTAAGATGCCTGTTCCTCTGTTTTTTATATACTTATTTTACTTGGAGGTGTCGATCGAAACATTACTAAAAACAGCTACACAAAAGAAAAGGTAAAGGAGAATAGAGATGGATCTAAAAACACCCTTATATGAGGCACATGTAAAAGCAGGCGGGAAAATGGTTTCTTTTGCAGGGTACATGCTTCCTGTACAGTATTCAAAAACTGGAGTAATAAAAGAACATTTGGCTGTGCGTAATCAAGTCGGTTTATTCGATGTTTCTCATATGGGAGAAGTTGTGTATGAAGGAAAAGATGCGTTAGCAAATATACAGTATGTATTAACGAATGATTTTAGCAACCTAGAAATAGGACGTGTAAGATATACCTTGATGTGTAATGAAAATGGCGGTGTGATCGATGACCTTTTGGTATATAAATGCAGCGAAGAAAAATATTTACTCGTCGTGAATGCGGCAAATCGAGAAAAAGACGTTGCTTGGATGAAACAGCACTTATTCGGAGAAGTTGAATGTTCAGATCAATCAGATTCGTTTGTTCAACTTGCTTTACAAGGTCCTAACGCGAAAGAAATTATTGCACGTTTAACCGATGAACAGGAGATTCCCAAAAAATATTACAGCTTTACAGAAAATGCTGTTGTCGGTGGCGTAAATTGCCTGTTATCTCGAACTGGGTATACGGGAGAATTTGGTTATGAGCTGTACTGTCACGCGAACGATGGCTTAAAATTGTGGGATTTACTGCTAAAAACAGGTGAGGATTATGGCATTGTTCCCTGTGGGCTAGGAGCACGTGACACTTTACGATTAGAAGCGGGAATGCCCTTATACGGACATGAAATGAATGAGGAAATCACTCCTTTTGAAACAGATCTAAGCTTTGCTGTCAAAATGAACAAAGATGATTTTATCGGTAAAAAAGCTTTATTGGAAAAAGGAGAACCCAAAATAACCCGAATTGGGTTGGAATTGACTGAACGAGGAATTGTTCGTGAAGGAGCAGCGGTTTATTTTAACGATCGAAAAATCGGTCAGACAACATCTGGAACGATGTGTCCGTATGTGAATAAAGCATGTGCAATGGCTCTTGTGAAAAAAGACATTGTGGAAATTGGCTCGATCATTGAGGTCGAGGTTAGAGGCAAGAAACTTGCGGCAGAGATTACAACACTACCATTTGTAAAAAAATAATCGGAAAAAGGGGATAATGACAATGGCAAAATCAGAAGAAATGAAATTTTCAAAATCACATGAGTGGGTACTTTTTGATGGGGAAAAAGTAAGAATCGGCCTGTCTGATTATGCACAAGATCAGCTAGGAGATATTGTTTTTGTAGATCTTCCAGATGAGGGAGACGAGATCACAAAAGAAGAATCTTTTGCAGATATTGAATCGGTCAAAGCAGTATCAGAAGCTTATTCTCCAGTAACCGGAACAGTTTCAGCTGTAAATGAAGAGCTTTTAGACAGTCCGGAAATGATCAATTCAGCGCCTTTAGAGTCTTGGCTGATCGAAGTGGAAGGTGTGGAAGAAATAGAAGAATTATTAACAGCTGAGGAGTATAAAAAATTCTGCGAAGAATCTGAGGAGGCATAAATAATGGGGAATTATCTTGGATCAACAGAACAACAGCAAGCGAACATGCTGAAAAAAATCGGTCTGACAACCATGAATGAGCTCTATCAAGATATTCCAAAAGAAATGCTAGTGGAAAAACTTGATATCCCAGCTGGAAAATCAGAGCTGGAAGTACGCAGTATCATAGAAGCTATGGGACGGAAAAACAAAGTCTTTTCAACGATCTTTCGTGGAGCAGGTGCTTACAATCACTATATTCCAGCGATCGTAAAGCAGATTGCGGCAAAGGAAGAATTTGTGACCTCATATACACCCTATCAACCTGAAATCAGTCAAGGGCTGTTACAGTCTATATTTGAATATCAAACCATGATCTGTGAAATTACTGGAATGGACGCCACCAATGCTTCTGTTTACGATGGAGCGACCGCAACGGCAGAAGGAATCAATATGTGTCTAGAAAAGAAACGTTTAAAAGTGTTGATTTCTGAAACGACCAACCCGATGACAGTTCGAACGGCGCTCACGTATTTTAGTTCCCAGGATATCGAGTTTGTGATGATTCCAGAAAAAGATGGGTTGACAGATCTTGCAGCATTAAAAGCAGCGCTGGACGAAACAACTGCCTGCTTTATTGTTCAACAGCCAAATTATTACGGTGGAATCGAAGCAGTAGAAGAAATCGAAGAACTTGTCCATGAAGCAAAAGCAAAATTTATTATGAACGTGAATCCTGTAGCCAGTACACTATTGAAATCTGCTGGAGAAGTGAACGCAGATATTGCTGTTGGTGATTCTCAACCATTTGGGCTCCCTTTAGCCTTCGGCGGACCTTACATTGGATTTATTGCGACAAAAGAAAAAATGATCCGAAAGCTTCCTGGTCGCATCGCAGGGGAAACAGTAGATGAAGCGGGGGATCGAGCGTTTGTTTTAACCTTACAAGCACGTGAACAGCACATTCGCCGAGAAAAAGCTGCTTCCAATATCTGTTCCAACCAAGCATTGTGTGCTTTAACCAACGCAGTTTATATGAGTACGATGGGCGCCAAGGGTATTCAGGAAGTAGCTACACAATGCTACAGCAAGGCTCATTATTTAGCGGATCAATTAAGCCAAATCGAAGGAGTGGAACTGACCAATGATTCGCCATTTTTTCATGAATTTGTAACAACTCTTCCTGTTTCAGAAACCCTTGTCCTAGAGAAATTAGAAGAACAGGATATTCTGGGCGGATATCCTACCGAAAAAGGCTTGCTGTGGTGTGTAACTGAACTGAATACAAAAGAGCAGATGGATAAAGTGGCAGCATTAGTGAAGGAGGCGTGTCAGTCATGAAATTGATTTTTGAACGTAGCGTAGAAGGTTATTATAACGAAATGATTGCTCCTTGTGATGTGCCGATCGTTGAGCTTTCAGACACGTTGAAAAGAGAAAAAGATTTACATTTACCCTCATTACCTCAGCCTGAAATCAGTCGTCATTATACGGAATTAGCAAATGCAACATTCGGGATCAATAACGGCTTTTATCCATTAGGTTCTTGTACGATGAAATACAATCCAAAAATTAATGATGAAATGGCTGCTTTTCCTAGCTTTGCCAATATTCATCCGTTGCAGCCGGAACGAACAGTACAAGGCGCTTTAGAAGTTTTTACTATGACAGAAACATTGTTGAAAGAAATCACGGGTATGAATGCCATTACGTTTCAGCCGGCAGCTGGAGCACACGGAGAATTTACCAGTTTATTAATGATCAAAGCTTACCATGAAAAAAATGGACAGCCACAAAGAAACAAAATCATCGTTCCGGATTCCGCTCATGGAACAAACCCAGCCAGTGTGGCAATGACTGGTATGATTACAGTCAATATTCCATCGGATGAGTATGGGTGTGTAGATATTGCCGCTTTGAAAGAAGCAGTGGGGTCTGATACAGCTGGATTGATGCTGACGAATCCAAATACGGCCGGTATTTTTGATAAAAACATTTTAGAAATCACAAAAATCGTACATGATGCTGGCGGACTAAATTATTATGATGGTGCAAATTTAAATGCAATCATGGGTGTCGCTCGTCCAGGTGATATGGGCTTTGATATTATTCATTTAAATCTGCATAAAACCTTTTCCACTCCCCATGGCGGCGGCGGACCAGGTTCTGGCGCGGTTGGCTGTAAAGACGTGCTGAAACCATTTTTACCAAACTATTATCCTGTTCAAAATGGCTCTGAAATCACTTTTACAGAACCGGCAGATTCCATCGGTCAGGTCAAAGGTTTTTATGGACAGTTCTCAGTGTTTTTACGTGCATTGACTTACATTCTATTTTTAGGATCAGAAGGCATTTCTTCAGCATCAAAAGGAGCGGTCTTAAATGCCAATTATATGTTGCATGAATTGAAAGATATTTTTGAAGTTCCTTATGGCGATGCTTGTATGCATGAATTTGTTATCAGCTTGGATCGTTTGAAAAAAGAAACAGGGGTTACAGCACTAGATGTGGCCAAAGGTATTTTGGATCATCAAATGTATCCACCAACGATGTATTTCCCATTAACGGTACCGGAAGCATTGATGGTCGAACCGCCAGAAACAGAATCCAAACAACGGTTGGACGATGCTATTTCTGTGTACCGCAAGCTGTATGAAGAGGCGCATGAACATCCGGAAGCTTTTCATAATTATCCCTTACATGCACAAATCCACCGTGTAGATGAAGTTCGAGCAGCAAGGCATCCAATTGTCCGCTATGATTTTTCTAAAGAGTCAAGAAAGGCGTGAAAAGGGTGAGGTATGATTTAATCATTATTGGGGCAGGTCCAGGCGGTTATGTTGCGGCAATCAAAGCTGCCCAATTAGGTATGAAGGTCGCTCTTGTTGAATCTCAGAGAATTGGCGGTACCTGTTTAAATCAAGGATGTATCCCAACGAAATCTCTGCTGCATGCAGCTGAGACAATTAGAGAGATTAGACAAGCAGAGAAAAATGGTATTCAGGTTGGAACGCTTCAAATCGATCGAAACAAAATGTATCAGCAAAAAGATCAAGTGGTTGATCAATTAGTACAAGGGGTCGAAGCACTGATCAAAGCGAATAAAATCGACTGGATCAAAGGCGTTGGAACAATCATCGCACCAGGACAAGTCAACGTTTCCGATAAGATATATGAAACAGAAAAAATTCTGATCGCTACAGGATCAAAGCCAGCTGTACCGCAAATTCCTGGGAGTGATCTTCCAGGAGTGATAACAAGCAATGAGCTTTTAGCTCAGTCAAATCAGTATAACCAGCTAGTGATTATTGGCGGAGGTGTGATCGGTGTAGAATTTGCGTCTATTTTTAATGAACTTGGCTGCGAAGTAACGATCATTGAAGCAGCGGACACATTGCTGCCTAATTTTGACAGTGAAATTTCTAAAAAGTTAGCGTTGCTGTTGAAGAAACAAGGAATAAAGATAGCAACGAAATCGAGTGTTGCATCGATTTCAAAAGAGACGCAACTCGTGTGTACTTTTTCATCTAAAGGAAAAGAATTGACCGCAAAAGGGGATGCGATTCTGATTGCTACTGGACGTAAAGCTTATTTTGAAGGCCTATTTGCTGAAGATGTGGCGGTTGAACTAGATAGAGGGATGATAAAAGTCAATGAATTCTTTGAAACTTCGATAAAAGGAATTTATGCAATCGGAGATGTTGCCAATCGTGGTATGCAATTAGCTCATGTAGCTTCCGCTCAAGGTGTCAACGCAGTTTTAGCGATGAATCAGCAACAGGGGGTCTATGATTTAGACTTGGTTCCTTCTTGTGTTTACACAACTCCGGAAATTGCTTCGGTTGGCATTACAGAAGCACAAGCAAAAGAACAAGATCTTTCGATCAAGATTGGCAAATACAATATGGCTGGCAATGGAAAGACAATCATTGCAGGCTCTTCTTTAGGTTTTGTCAAAGTAATCGCAGATGCACAAAGTGAAAAAATCATTGGAGCGCAGATGCTGTGTGCGCGTGCGACAGATATGATCAGTGAGTTTACGACAGCGATTGCCAATGGATTGACGATCAGTGACGTTGGCACTATCATTCACCCGCACCCCACCTATAACGAAGGTGTTGGAGAAGCATATGAACTTTTAGCAGGACATGGTATTCATACGATGCCTAAAAAATAGTCTAGAAAAAGAGTACACTGGTTTGGTATGATAGAATAGACGATTTATCTGTTGTTTTGCACCTCCTACTATAGATGGGTAAAAAACTTTGTTTGACGGTTATCAGTTAAAAGTCGTATCGATTTAAAATGAAAAGGAGAAAAAATAAATGCTGACAGAAAAACAAATAGTATTCGCAGAAGGGTTACAAGAAGAGTTAGTTGAAATCAGAAGACACTTGCATCAAAATCCGGAGATTGGCATGGAGTTACCTCAAACAGTCGCTTTTGTGAAGGCTAAGTTGATAGAATATGGCTATTCCCCACAGCCATGCGGAGAATCAGGTATCACAGTAGTAGCAGGCAAAAAGGCAGGTAAAACATTTTTACTACGTGGAGATATGGATGCTCTTCCTATTCATGAGTTGACCGATTTGCCGTTTAAATCTACCAATGAATATATGCACGCCTGCGGTCACGATATGCATACGACGATGTTGTTAGGTGCGGCTAAACTACTAAAAGAATTTGAAGACGAGCTTGATGGACAAGTCAAATTATTATTCCAGCCAGGAGAAGAAATTCTTTCCGGATCAAAAGTTTGTATTGAAAATGGTGTATTGGAAAATCCAAAAGTCGATGCTGGAATGATGCTGCATGTTTTCCCGTTTCCTAGCTTAAGAGTAGGACAAATTATCCCAACACCAGAAGGAACATTTATGGCAAGTGCAGATTGGTTTGAAATCAAGATCAAAGGGCGCGGTGGTCACGGTTCTCAACCAGAAACATCAATCGATCCAATCAATGTCGCAGTCCATATTTACACAGCGCTGCAAGAATTATCAGCTAGAGAAATCGGTTCAGAAGAACGCTTTGTCTTGACGATTGGTGAGTTCACAGGAGGAACACCGGGAGCATCAAATATCATTCCCGAAACAACGGTGATGAAAGGAACGCTAAGAACCTTAAAAGAAGAGGTACGCGTGCAGGTCAAGGAACGAATGACCGCAATCGCTGAAAATATTGCTAAAGCCTTCCGAGCAGAAGCAGAAGTAGTTTTCACAAATGGCTGTACAACGAATGTAAACGATCCTGAATTAGCAGGATTTACGAAGCAATCTTTAATCGATACCTTTGGTGCAGAACGTATTGTTGATCTGCCGATTTCAGCACCATTAATGGGCAGTGAAGACTTTGGCGAAATCAGTCAGCTGATCCCGACGGCAACCGTTTTGTTAGTCGCTTCAGAAGAAAATATCAATCTACACAATCCAGCTATCGTGTTCGATGAATCGGTCTTGAAAGAAGGCGCAAAGGTTTATTCAGATACAGCTATTTCTTGGTTGAAAAATAGTTAAAATAAAGAGTGATTCAAAGAGTGGAGGGAAAAAATGGTCAAAACAGATATAGAGATTGCACAAGAGGCAACGATTACGCCAATTACAAAGATCGCAGAAAAAATAGGTTTGAAGGAAGATCAATTTGAGTTGTATGGAAAATACAAAGCGAAGATCGACGTCAAAAAAATTTCAGGTGACAAAGAAGGAAAAGTCATTTTGGTTACAGCGATTACTCCTACACCAGCAGGCGAAGGTAAAACCACGACGGTGGTTGGATTAGGTGATGCGTTGAATCGAATCGGTAAGGACGCAATTATTGCTTTAAGAGAACCCTCTTTAGGTCCGGTCTTTGGGATTAAAGGAGGAGCAGCGGGCGGCGGCTATGCGCAGGTTGTTCCTATGGAAGACATCAATCTACATTTTACTGGCGACTTTCATGCGATCGGAGCTGCGAATAATTTACTAGCTGCAATCATCGACAACCATATTTTTCAAGGAAATGAATTGATGATCGATAACCGCAGAATTACTTGGAAAAGAGCGGTTGACATGAATGATCGGCAGTTAAGACATATTGTCGATGGCTTAGGTGCTTGTGTGAATGGTGTTCCTAGAGAAGACGGTTTTGAAATCACTGTTGCTTCAGAAATTATGGCGATCTTATGTTTATCAAATGACATTGAAGATCTAAAAGAAAATTTGGCTAATATGATCATTGGCTACACTTACGAGAATCAGCCTGTCACAGTCAGAGAATTGAATGCACAAGGAGCGATGACAGCTCTGTTAAAAGAGGCAATCAAGCCAAATCTTGTCCAAACTCTGGAAAATAATCCTGCGTTGATTCACGGTGGTCCATTTGCAAATATTGCTCATGGCTGTAACAGTGTGATTGCGACAAATACGGCTAAAAAATTAGCTGACTATGTGGTAACAGAAGGCGGTTTTGGGGCAGATTTAGGTGCTGAAAAATTCATTGATATCAAATGCCGAAAATCAGGAATCCGTCCGTCCGCTGTAGTAGTCGTTGCAACAGTCAGAGCATTAAAAATGCATGGCGGAGTGCCGAAAGATCAGTTGGGCACCGAAAATATCGAGGCGTTAACAAAAGGACTGCCTAATTTACTGAAACACATTGAAAATATGACGACTGTTTTTGGATTGCCAACCGTTGTTGCGATCAATAAATTCCCAACAGATACCGAAGCTGAACTAGCATTAGTCAAAACTGAATGCGAGAAACGCAAGGTAAATGTTGTCTTGTCTGATGTTTGGGAAAACGGTGGTGCAGGTGGTGAAGAACTGGCACAAGAGGTTGTCCGTTTGGCGGACCAAGAAAATCATTTCTCCTTTGCTTATCCCGATGAATATTCGATCAAGGAAAAAATCAGTGCAATCGTAGAGAAAGTATATGGCGGAAATAACGTTCAGTTTGAGCCGATGGCAGAAAGAGAAATCGCTAAGCTAGAAAAACTAGGTTTTGGTCATTTACCGATCTGTATGGCTAAAACACAATATTCATTGTCTGATGATCAAACGAAACTGGGAAGACCAACAGACTTTTCGATCACGATTAGCAACATCAAGATTTCTGCAGGTGCTGGATTTATTGTAGCGTATACAGGAACGATCATGACTATGCCAGGATTACCAAAAAAGGCAGCATATGAAAAAATAGATGTTGATTCTAGTGGGAAAATCTCCGGACTTTTCTAAGCGAGAAATATCGCATAAAAGAAATTAAATACTTGAACAGCTTTTATGATCTTGTTTAACCATTCATAAAGGCTGTTTTTTGTCGGATAGGTGTCTTGACACATCTGTTTTTTTCTCGTAAAATAGGAACAACTTATATGTCAAGACACCTTGAAGGAGATTAAAAATAATGAAGAAGAAATCAGTTAGACATTTAACGATAGCCGCACTATTGGTAGCGATGGGGATCATTATTCCGATGGTTATGCCAAGAATTACGATTGGACCAGCGTCCTTTACCTTAGCTAGTCATGTACCAGTTTTCTTGGCGATGTTTTTCTCACCTGGAGTAGCGATTGCGGTGAGCTTGGGAACTGGTTTTGGCTTTTTCCTTTCAGCGACACCGATTATCGCGTTGCGTGCATTGTCACATTTATTGTTTGCAGCGATTGGTGCCTTGTATCTGCAAAAGCATCCAGCAATTGTTTTATCTAAACATAAAATCGTTTTTTTTAACGGACGTTTTCAATTATTCAATTTAGTGATTGGTTTCATACATTCTGCTGCAGAGTTAGCAGTAGTCAGTGTTTTTTATACAATGGGCAATATGCCGGAAACCTATTACACGCAAGGGTACATGTATTCAATCTTTTTATTAATGGGAATTGGCGGTTTAGTTCATAGTTTGATTGATTATAATATTGCTTATTTTGTAGCGAATGCATTGAGTAAACAGTTTGATATTCCAGTTTTTAGTCGAGCTAGAAAAATAGAAAAAGAAAAAGCACAACTTCTTCCCCAAGAAATGGAAGCACAGGTACATTGACAAGAACAAAGATATCCAGAACATGATTTGGAAATTCATGTTCTGGATATCTTTGTTCTATGGGAGCTTAATTACTTGTTCAGTTTCTAAGTCAAAGAAATGTGCTTTGCTGATATTAAAGGCAAGATCAACCATTTCTTCTGGTTTGTGGAAGTCGCGGGCATCTACTTTTGAAATAAACTCTGTATCACCAAGTTTTGTATACAGCATAGTTTCTGCACCTAAAAGTTCAGATACCACAACTTCAGAACGAACAACTGCATCATTCATCGTATCCAAAGCTACTTGTTCACTGTGAATATCTTCTGGGCGAATCCCAAAAATAACTTCTTTGCCTTCGTAGCCTTTTTCAACTAACAGTTTGTTTTTTCCTTCCGGAATCATTAATTCAAGTCCATGACCGTCACGAATCACACCGTTATTTAAGGTGACTTTGAAAAAGTTCATCGCTGGTGATCCAATAAAACCTGCAACAAAGACATTGTTAGGTGTATTATAAACCTCTTTTGGAGAACCAATCTGCTGAATAAAGCCATCTTTCATGATAACGATTCGATCAGCCATCGTCATTGCCTCTGTTTGGTCATGGGTTACATAAATAGTGGTTGTTTCTAAACGGCGGTGCAATTTGGCGATTTCTGCACGCATTGCGACACGCAGTTTTGCATCTAAATTGGATAAAGGTTCATCCATTAAGAACACTTTTGCATCACGTACGATCGCACGTCCCAAAGCAACCCGTTGACGTTGTCCACCAGATAATGCGGCTGGTTTCCGTTTTAAATATTCTGTCAGTCCTAGAATTTCTGCTGCATTTTCCACACGTGATTTGATTTCTGCTTTGTCATATTTACGAAGTTTTAAACCAAAAGCCATGTTATCGAAAACAGTCATATGAGGGTATAAAGCATAGTTTTGGAAAACCATTGCGATGTCACGATCTTTAGGTGCTACATCGTTCATGACTTTATCACCGATTGAAAGTTCGCCTTCTGTAATATCTTCTAACCCTGCGATCATCCGCAATGTTGTTGATTTCCCACAACCAGAAGGACCAACGAAAACGATGAATTCACGGTCTGCGATTTCTAAATTAAAATCTGTTACAGAATAATTTTCTGCATTATCATATTTTTTATAGACATTTTTTAACGCCATTTCCACCATTGCTGTCACTCTTTTCTTTTTTAGTATAAATGTAGTATAAATGAAAGCGCTATACATGCTCAACGGAAGGTTGCACAAGAAAAAATCTTTTTTTCGTCAATGTGACAAAAATGAGTGAGCCGCTTCTTTAACTTTTTATTGAAAGATTTTGCTATAATGAGAAAAAGAACTGAAATGAGGAATAAAGATGAAAATTGCTTTGATAGCTCATGATCGCAAAAAAGAGTTGATGGTCAAATTAACATTAGCGTATCAACCGATATTGAAGGAGCACGAATTGTTTGCAACAGGAACTACAGGATTGAAAATTTCTGAAGCAACAGGACTCCCTGTTCATCGTTTTAAATCTGGTCCATTGGGAGGAGACCAGCAAATTGGTGCAATGATTTCCGAAGACAAACTGGATATGGTCATTTTTCTTCGAGATCCTTTAGCGGCTCAGCCTCATGAACCAGATGTCACTGCACTAATACGATTAAGTGATGTTTATGAAATTCCTTTAGCTACAAATATTGGTACGGCTGAAATCTTATTAAGAGGACTGCAAGCCGGTTTTGTGGATTTTAGAAATGTTATTCATGAAACCGATAATAAACCGCTTTCTTTTTAGTCGGAATTGATTGCAGTAAAGTAAGGAATATGCTATATTTCAAATAGGCTTAGGCCTAATAAAAAACAGAGTAGGAAATAAAGCGTTAAGTGCCGAAAGGATGGGATGTTGCCTTTTGGACGAAGTATGATATTACAAAAGTATAGAGCAATTTTTTGAAAAGATTAGGTATTTCGCTTTTCATGATCTGGCTGCACGAACTAGCTCTTCGGAAAAAAGATAAATCATTGCAGTGACGAAACCCGTCACCTTAATGATTTCCTATTTTTCAGTCAGAGCTGGGCGAGTTCGTTTCGCTTTTCTGTGATCTAGTTGCACGAACTAGCTCTTCGGAAAAAAGATAAATCATTGCAGTGACAAAAACCCGTCACCCTAATGATTTCCTATTTTTCAGTCAGAGCTGAGCGAGTTCGTTTCACTTTTCTGTGATCTAGCTACACGAAGCATCCTTTGAGGAAAATAGATAATCTACTCATGAAACGAGGACCGTTTCATAAGCAGATTCCTAATTTTTTAAAAGGCTAAACGCTTCGTTCTGCTTTTCTAATCATACGCGGTTTTGTTTTCGCATTCGCTGCATATTTTGTGTAGCAGCTCTTAGAGGAGATGCTAGTATTGAAGAAGAAAAGAATTGATGCACGAACCATTACGTTGATGAGTTTATTGATCGCGTTAATGGTGGTTTTTACGCGATTTATTTCGTTTGAAACCCAGTTTTTACGAATTAGTTTGACCTTTGTTCCAGAATCATTGATGGGGATTCTTTTTGGTCCGTTCTGGACAGGGATCGGCAGTGCTGTTGCTGATACAGTGGGCATGTTGCTGTTTCCAAAAGGACCATATTTTCCTGGGTTTACGCTGAATGCGTTTATTTCGGGAGCTATTTATGGTTTCTTCTATTACAAAAAGGAATTAACTTGGAAGCGTGTGTTTACAGCTACTTTACTCGTAACTGTAATCATTCATTTATTCTTGACACCGCTTTGGTTAGGATTGATGTATGGCGTTAATCTTTCCAATATTGCGTGGTGGATTCCTAGAATTTTGAAAAATATCATTTTCTTCCCGATCCAAGTCGTAGCTACCTATTATTTAGGAAACAAAGTTCCATACAAACAATTTTTGAATAAATCATTAGCAAATTATAAATAGAAAAAGCCGCCGCATTCTTTTCTACATCCCAGAAAAGAGTGCGGCGCTTTTTTGATTTTTACAGTTGATTTTTAAACTGGGCTTCATATAGTGCGTGATAATAGCCGTCTTGTTTGCCGATGAGTTCATCATGACTGCCGATTTCAACGACAGAACCTTGTTCCATCACTAAAATTTTATCCGCATTTTTAATGGTTGAAAGACGATGGGCGATGACAAAACTAGTGCGTCCATTCATCATTTGTAAGAAAGCATCTTGAATATTTTTCTCGGTCAAAGTATCAACTGAACTGGTTGCTTCATCTAAAATCAGCATTGGCGGATTACTGATCATTGTTCTGGCAATCGTCATTAGCTGACGTTGCCCTTCTGAAATTTTAATACCGCTGGCACCGATCAATGTATCTAAACCTTGAGGCAAACGTGTAACAAAATCAAATATATAGGCCTTTTTCATTGCAGCTTCGATCTCTTCGTCGGTAGCATCTGAATTACCATAGGTTAGATTATCTCGAATCGTGCTATCAAATAACCAGGTATCTTGTAAAACCATACCGAAACTTTTTCGCAAACTGTCCCTGGTGATTTGTGTGATTGGGTGTCCATCGATAACTATCGAGCCTTTGTCAACATCATAAAAGCGCATCAATAAATTGACTAATGTTGATTTCCCGGCACCTGTTTTACCTACAATTGCAATTGTTTCTCCAGGTTTAGCAATGAGATTAAAATTTTGAATTAGCGGATTTGAAGGTGTGTAAGCAAAATCGACATGATCAAAAACGACTTCACCAGAAACGTCTGTCAAAACAAGCGCATGTTCTCCATCTGGCTTTTCTTCAGGCTGATTGATAATATCAAAGGTTCGATCCAGACCAGCCAAAGCAGTTTGAATTTGGGTTGTGATTCCGGATAATTCAATAAATGGTTTAGAAAACTGGCTCGAGTAAATCGTAAAACTTGAAATGACACCTACGGTAACTGCTTGATTACCGCTTAAAAGCAACAATCCACCGACAAGCCCAATCGATAAATAAGTTAAGTGATCAACGAATCGAGAGAGCGGATTGGTTAGAGAAGACGAAAACTGTGCTTTTTGTCCGCGGACATACAACTGCTGATTTAGGTCTTCAAACCGTTGTTGAGAAACAGTTTCCTGTTGGAAAGCTTTGACAATTTTCTGATTGCCGACCATTTCAGAAACAAATCCGGAGATATCTCCAACGATCTGTTGTTGAGCAGCGAAATTTTTTTGAGAAGAGGTCGCGACCAACCAGTTGACCAGAAAAATAATCGGTGTTGAAATCAAGACTACCGCTGTCAATAATAGACTTAGCCTTAACATAAAAAAGAAGGCGATGATCACAACAGAGAGACCTGAAAATAATTGGTTAAAAACAGCAGAACAGGCAACGGAAATATTATCCATATCGTTTGTAAAACGACTGACGATATTGCCATGAGCGTTTTGATCATAATAATTTAACGGTAATCGATTCAAATGAGCAAAGGCATCTTTTCTAAGCTCGGCTACAGAAAGGTAGGAAACACGATTACCCAAACGTTGAATCAACCATTGACTGAGCACTGTGACCACTAAAATTCCCGCAAGCAAACTCAACAGTTGAAGCAGCTCTCGAAAATCAACCTCTCCTTTACCAATCATTGTGTCGATCGATTTTCCCATATAATAAGTCATCAAGACGGTTGTCCACCCACTTATGATACCAAGAATGACAGCAGCGGTCATTTCTTTCGGATAGCGAAGCAGGTAGGGGAGAAAACGATTAAAAGAGCGACTTGCATTTTTTTTAGTCATCATGAGCGTTTCCCTCCTCCTGTGAAGCAACAATTTCTTGATAGTCTGTAGAAGAACGTAGAAGCTCTTCATGCGTTCCCAGTCCCACTTGTTTGCCACTCGATAAGACCAGTATTTGATCAGCTTGCTGGATAGAACTGATTCGCTGTGAAATCAAGATCAATGTAGTTTCTTTTAAATCATTTTTTAGTGCGGTTCTTAAATTTAAATCGGTTTGATAGTCTAAAGCACTCAATGAGTCATCTAAAATCAAAACGTCTGGTTTATGAATCAAAGCTCTAGCGATAGTCAGTCGTTGCTTTTGGCCGCCAGAAAAATTTTTGCCACCTTCATAAACATACGTATCTAAGCCTTCGCTTAACTGTTCAACAAAATCCTTACATTGAGCAGTTGCTAACGCTTGCCAGCATTCCTCATCAGTTGCATCTTCTTTGCCCCATTGCAGGTTCTCTCTAATCGTTCCAGTAAATAAAACAGCAGTTTGAGGTGTAATGGCAATTTTTTTGCGTAGTTTTTCTATAGACCAGTCACGTACATTTATTCCGTTGACGAATACATTTCCCTCACTTACATCATAAAATCGAGGAATCAGCTGTGTTAGAGTACTTTTTCCACCGCCAGTTGGTCCAGTGATTCCTAGAACAGAATTTTTAGGAATCGTCAGATTAATATTGTTTAATGCTAATCCCGCATCAGGTTGGTAGCGAAATGATACATGATCGAAGATGATTTCTTGTGAGGAGTTGCTGGAAAGTTCCTCTTTATCTTCAGAATGAATACTTGGAACCACCGCCAAGACTTCATTTACTCTTGATGCAGAAGCAGATGCACGAGTGAAAATAATGACCAGGTTCGACACGACGATCAACGCTAGCAGCATTTGATTCATGTAATTGATCAATGCTAAGACCTCGCCTTGTTGTAGACCACCAAACTCGACCTTTATTCCACCAAGATAGAGCAGCGCTAAAATACCGAGATTCATCACAAGTGTGGTTGCAGGAGTTAATAAGGCAGAAATATTCGATACCCGAATATAAATAGAAGAAAGATCATCTGTGATTTCATTGACATGTTTTTCTTCTGTTTGTTTTCTAGAAAAGGCTCGGATGACACGAACACCACTTAAATTTTGACTGATTTGACGATTTAATAGATCTAATTTTTCTTGAACCTTCTTATATAGAGGAACAGTCGTTTTAATAATAAAATATAGAATAATGCAAAACACTGGCAGCATCAACAGAAAAATCAAGCCCATCTGTACATTGATATAGAAAGCCATGATCACAGAGCCGATGCTTAAAAAAGGAGCACGAATCACCAAACGAATCAACATGGCTAAAGCAAGCTGCAGTTGATTGATATCATTGGTCATACGAGTGATCAGTGTATCAGTACCAAAGCTGTTCAATTCAGCATGCGAAAGCTGATTGATTTTTTTCATTAATTGATTTCGCAATTCAGTTCCAAAGCCTTGAGAGGCAATAGAAGAATAATACTGACAAATCATGACACATACTAAACCAATCACTGACATCAATAACATCCAGCCTGCCATTTGTAAAACATAAGCTCGATCCTGCATACGAATGCCCTGATCAACTAAACGAGCCATAAATAAGGGCAAAACTAATTCAAAACAGGCTTCTAAAAATTTAAAAAATGGACCAAGAATCACCTGTTTACGATATTTCTTAGCAAACCTAAGCAAACCAAACATAGAATTCCTCCTTAAATTAAAAGCGGAATGAGCCTATTTAATCTCGACTAGAAAATAGAAGACATGACTGAAGCGCTTTTTGCCTCATTCAGTTTTTCTCAAGAGGTTGGGCTCATGCAGCTAGATAACGAATAATAATGGTAAAAAATAGAGAAGTTTTTCTCTTCTATTCTATATTAATTTAACATGCAAATAAAGTTGCTCGCATTACACTACAATTATTTGTTACAATAACAAGGAAAGTATTCACTACTAAGGGAGAATGTTCATGAATGAATTTATCAACGTGGTATTATTATTCTTTATTTACGCATTTATTGGCTGGTTATGGGAAACGGTCTATTGTTCATTAAAAGCCCAAAAATTTGTTTATCGAGGGTTTTTGATCGGTCCTTATTGCCCAATTTATGGTTTTGGTATTTTGGGCGTCTTATATTTCTTAGAGCCATTTAAACAAAATATCATTAGTTTGTATGTTTTATCTACGGTTTTAGTTACCTTGTTAGAGTATATAACTAGTTATGGCTTGGAAAAGCTTTTTCATGCTTCGTGGTGGGATTATAAAGATGTACCATTGAATTTAAATGGTCGCGTAGCCTTACCAGTATCACTTTTTTGGGGGATCGGTTGTGTATTGATTGTCCGAGTGATTCATCCAAAGGTCCTGCTGTTTGAGCATTATCTCGCTGAAAAATTTGGGCTGGTCTTGCCGATTATGTTACTAGTAGTCATTAGCTGTGATTTGATTTATACACTAGTCAATATGCAGTCCTTCAAAAAAATCACAACCCAAATCAGTACAGCTGTGGAGGAACGCAAGGGAGAATTGGCTACTATTTTAAATGAAAAAAGAAATGTGCTTTCTACAAATTTAACAGAACTAAAAGAGTCAGTTTCAGAAGAGATGAGCGAACGAAAACGGTCCCAGTCTGCCGAACGCAACTCTTTATTAGAGGAGTTGAAAAACACACCTGCAATCAAGGAGTTGGTTACACGAATTGGCTTTAATCAAAAGCGCTGGATTAAAAATTACCCTAATTTGTCATTGAAAAATATTAAAAATTCATTTGAAGTGAAGGAAATCATCGATAAATACAAAAAAAATACGAAATAAAGTCGTGTTTTATATAACAGTGGCTAGTTGTGTTTCATGTAGCGCTAAACGCTTGATATAATAAGTCTTTGAGTCTTATATAGTCGAATGAATGATACGGATCTACCCTGGTTTTATTACAGTGAAAACGAGATTTTCGTTAAAATGTAACAAATTGTAACAGTACTGAAATAATAAATGGGTGATAGATTAGTATAATGGATAGAGTTGGATTTAGTTAGGAAAGGTGTTGGATTCAGTGAAAGTAAAAAAATTGATACCATTTTTAGCTGCTATCATGCTAGTAAATGTTGGTCTTCCAGTCAGTACTTTAGCAGAGTCATTAGACGAGCTGAAGGACAAAGAAGCACAAACTGAACAGGCAGGAGAATCGATTAGTGAAGATATCAATACAGCTTTAAATGATGTTAATGAAAAATACGCTGAAATTGAAAAACTTAAAGTAGATATTTCAAAAGCTGAAGAAACAATCAAAAATTCTGAAGCAGAGATCACAATAACTGAGCAAAGTATTGAGCGCCGTAAAGAAGTCGTTGGGGACCGTATGAAAGATATCCAATTAAGCGGAGAGCATCGGACATGGCAAGTATTGCTAGATGCAGAGAGCATTTCTGATTTCTTTAATAAGGCATTTGCGATGACTACTTTACAAAATGCGGAACAAAATAAAATAGACAGTTTATCTAAAGATAAAGAAAAATTGACTGAGCTTCAAGAAACTGTAAAAAGCAAACAAGAAGAACTACAAACCAACGAAGCAAAATTACAGGAAGAAGCGTCATTGATGAATGCTCAAGTTGCCTCATTAAAAGAGCAATTAGCGGATAATCAAACAGCGTTAGAATTGATTGCTAGTCAAAAACAAACAGAAGAAAAACGTATCTCTGATGAGAAGAAAGCAGCAGCTGCTCGTAAACAAGCTGAAGCACAAGAAGCGCAAAGAAAAGCGAGTGAATCTGCTTCATCAAGCTCAAGCAGTGAATCATCAAGTACGAATTCAAGTAGTAGTTCAAGTTCAGACTCTAGCTCAAGCAGTGAAGAACAACCAGTTGTTACGCCACCATCTGAGCCAGAGGAAACACCAAATGCAGGTGGAGATACTGGAACTGGAAACGGTCAAGTGCTTTATGTGCAATCAACTGCTTACTCTTGGAGAGAAGCTGGATCTGGATATATCACTGCTACAGGAATTGATTTACGCTCAAATAGTAATGTAATTGCTGTTGACCCAAGTGTGATTCCATTAGGATCTTTTGTTGAGGTAGAAGGTTACGGATTTGCTGTTGCTGGTGATACTGGCGGCGCAATCAATGGAAACATCATTGATGTTCATTTCCCAACGGTTGACCAATGTATCAGTTGGGGACGTAGAAACAATGTAAAAGTTGTTATTCAATAAAAGACAAAAGACACTTTTCGAAGTGTCTTTTTTTTTGCACAAATAAAGCAATCAAGAAGCGTAATTATTTAAAACAAATTAAAAAGCGAGAGAATGTAATGCATTTGTTGCGTATAAATGGTACACTGCACTATAGAAAGAGAGGAATACCAATGATTCGTTTTGCAACAAAAGAAGACGGAAAAGCTATTGCTCCGTTGATTTTAGTTATTTTAAAAGATATGGAACTTCCATTATTGGAAATGGTTCCTGAAGAAACCATTTTGGCTGTTTTAGCTGAAGCATTAGCAGATCCAGTTTATCGCTATGGTTACCAGAGAGGTTTGGTTTATGAGCATGAAGGTCAGGTAGCAGGGATTGCTTTTGGTTACCCAAGTGAAGACGAGCCGATCATCGATGCACCTTTAAAGAAAGTGTTACGCAAGTATCATTTAGACGAAGAAATCAGAATTTTTGTGGATCCTGAAACATTACCTAATGAGTGGTACCTGGATTCGATTTCAGTAGATGAGAAGTATCGTGGGCTAGGTATTGGTTCTAAGTTATTAGATGCTTTACCACAAATGGCCAAAAGAGAAGGTAAGGAAATCATTGGCTTAAGCGTGGATAAAGCAAATCCTAACGCCAAAAAATTATATAGCCGTAAAGGGTTTAAAGATGTCTCGGAAGTGATGATCAGCGGACATGTTTACGATCATATGCAAAAAAAAATCAGCGAATAGCATTCGCTGATTTTTTGCTACTATAAGAGAGAGTCTTTTGGAGTCAACAAGTACCAAAACCAATAATCGGTTTATTATCTTTATTTTTTTTCTTATTGTATAACCAATAATCCAATACAGCAGCCACACAGATACAAAGTGGAGCGTCTTCATCATCAGCGACATTCAAGCTAAAATAGTCTCCAGTAAAAAGTGTTGCTTTACTCATTTCCATGATTTTATGGTTAACTTGATAGATGGAATAATGATGGTTTCTAATATCCCCTAAAACAGTCCAGTGTAAGTGTTGAATATAATAGAAATCTGCATTTAAGTTTAGGATTTTACGTAGCACCCCTACTTTTTCAAATCCTTTATATAATTCGAAGCGAGAGCCAAAAATAAAAGAGGTCTGCTTGATACTTGCCACCAGTTCACCATTCATTGCATATAAAGAAAGGGCGTCTCCGCGTGTTCCCCAACGGCCGACAAGGAGGAAAAGAGACTTACCGTCTTCATCTTTGACGAGCGTTCGTGTAACATTACTTAATTGCTGTTCCTGGATAAAAAATTCAGACATCATCTCTCACCTCTTTTCATTTTTTACGCTAGTAGCAGACTATAAATCTTCTCTGATTGCTCTTAAAATTGCCTCACCAACACCGTTTTCCAGGTTCGTTGAGGTCACGTATTTGGCATGATCTTTGACTTCTAGTTCAGCATTTCCCATTGCGAAACTGACACCAGCCCATTGAAGCATGCTGACATCATTGAAGTTATCACCAATCGTCATCACTTCTTTTTCAGAAATTCCACGATCTTTAGCCACATGAGCCACTGCGATACCCTTTTGTGCATTTTTGTGATTCACTTCGATATTGTTTTGGGCAGAGGAAGTCACTACCAAGTCCGGTATTTGTCTAATTTGCGCGCTTGTAGGCGCTAAAACGTTAGGACCTTCCATACTAAAACCAATAATTTTTAAAATCTCGATATCATCCTGCTGAAGTAAGGCACGGATATCATCGATATAGTTAATGTCTAGTAAAGATAAATGAGCGGCCGCCATAGCAATCGCTACTTTATAGGTCAAGTGAGGCATAGTTGTCGCGATATGTGCGGCAAAATTCTCAATTCTCTTTTCTTGATGTTCTGAAAAGATGCCTTTATTAGTCGATACTTCAAAATAAACTTGATTTGCATCTAAAATATCCATGATCTCAGCAGTTGTTTTCTTTTCGATGCCTGCTGTAAAGAGTGAGTTTCCAGCTTTATCAAAAACTTTTGCGCCGTTTAAGGTAATCATGGCACATTCGATGCCGGCTTCGTCTAATGCTGGTTTAGCTTCGGTATACGCACGTCCTGTAGCAACCATAAATTCGATCCCAAGCCGTTCAGCTTCCCGAATTGCTGAAGCATTGTCTTTTGAAATTCCCATTTTTGAATCCAGTAGTGTTCCGTCCATGTCTGAAGCAATCAATTTAATCATAAATTTTTCTACACCTCGTTTATTTAACTTATCTATAGTTTACCATGTTTTGATGATTTCAGTGCAGAAAAAATTTCTTGTCACATGCACCAAAATCCGCTATGCTAAACATGTTAAAGAAAGTTAGCAGAATAGACGTTTTACTTAATAAAGACTTGACTAAAGAGAAGGAGAAGCATAAATGAAAGAAATCATTCACAATAGTTGGCAAGAAGTTTTAAAAGGAGAGTTTGACAAGGAGTATTATTTGAAATTAAGAGAATTTCTAAAGCAGGAATATAGTCAGCAGACTATTTATCCAGATATGTACCATATTTATTCTGCATTAGAACTCACTCCATACGAAGAGGTGAAAGTTGTTATCTTGGGACAAGATCCTTATCATGGACCTAATCAGGCCCACGGCTTAAGTTTTTCTGTCCAGCCTGGAGTAAGAACGCCACCGTCATTGATGAATATCTATAAAGAGCTTCAAGATGATTTAGGATATCCGCCCGTTTCCCACGGTTTTTTGGAAAGCTGGGCAAAACAAGGTGTATTGTTGCTCAACACTGTTTTAACAGTCAGAAACGGACAAGCATACTCACATCGCGGCCAAGGCTGGGAGAATCTGACCGATGCAATTATTGAAAAATTGAATGAACGAGAAAAACCGATCGTCTTTATCTTATGGGGAAAGCCTGCCCAAGAAAAAATCAAAATGATCGATACAAACAAGCATATTATTATCAAATCTCCTCATCCGAGTCCTTTAGCAGCTCATCGCGGCTTTTTTGGATCAAAGCCATTTTCAAAGACGAATCAAGCGCTGGAGCAATTAGGAGAAACTCCCATCAACTGGCAGTTGCCTGATACAGTGTGATAAAACAGGTGCAAACTGTTATAGTGCAGATGAGTGAGTTTGTGAAAAATATATCAGAATCAAGATTTTTTACACTAATACAGCTATAAATAACTGTTATTTTCTTGGAGAATAGTGTATGATTAGTTTGTATAAATAATCATTGGAGGGTATATCGTGGAATTATTCGATAGCTTAAAATTTAAAGTCATTCGCCGTAATATCAAAATTGTTTTCCCAGAGGCAACGGATCCTCGTATTTTAGGGGCAGCTGCACGTTTGAAAGCAGAAGAACTAATGGAACCGATCTTGATCGGAAAACAAGAAGCAATTGTTGAAGCTGCACATGCTCGTGGAATCAAAACCTCTAACTTCACTATTATTGATCCTGATAATTATGAAGGCTGGGAAGAAATGGTTGCAGCATTTGTAGAACGCCGTAACGGAAAAGTAACAGAAGAAGATGCACGTAAAATCCTAAAAGATGTAAATTACTTCGGAACAATGTTGACTTACATGGGGATAGCTGATGGTATGGTTAGTGGCGCGATCCACTCAACAGGAGACACTGTTCGTCCTGCCCTACAAATCATCAAAACAAAACCAGGTGTCAGCCGTACAAGTGGAGCAATGATCATGGTTCGTGGACGTGACCAAGAGAAATATATCTTTGCGGACTGTGCAATCAATGTGAACCCAACGGCTCAAGAATTAGCTGAAATCGCTGTTGATAGTGCAAAAACTGCTGAGTTGTTCGACATCGATCCAAAAGTTGCTATGATGAGTTTTTCTACAAAAGGTTCTGCTAAAGCACCTGAAGTAGATAAAGTCGTTGAAGCAACGAAAATTGCGAAAAACTTAGCGCCAGAATTAGATATCGATGGAGAATTACAGTTTGATGCCTCTTATGTTGCTTCTGTAGCACAATTAAAAGCGCCAAACTCATCCGTTGCCGGACAAGCAACAGTCTTTGTTTTCCCAGAATTACAATCAGGAAACATTGGCTATAAAATTGCTCAACGCTTAGGTAACTTTGAAGCGATTGGTCCGATTTTACAAGGCTTGAACAAACCAGTTTCAGATTTATCACGTGGTGCCAATGAAGAAGACATTTATAAACTTTCAATCATCACAGCAGCACAATCATTGATGAATTAATTTTTTACTGGGGAATTGAAACAAAACGTGTAGCGTTTTTGTTTGATTCCCTAGTTTTTTTTTACATAATTCGGTATACTACACTACATGGAAATACAGAATGATCAGGCAGAAAAGCAGGTGATGAAGTGGAGATTTTAATTAAGAACACAAAAGAAACAGAAGACATAGCCAAACTCATTGGTGCAAGTGGTGAAAGAGGAGATACTATTATTCTTTCCGGAGATCTTGGGGCGGGTAAAACAACGATGACCAAAGGGATTGCATTAGGTCTTGGGATTGAGCAAATGATCAAAAGCCCAACTTACACAATCATTCGTGAGTATCGTGAAGGACGGTTGCCATTATACCATATGGATGTATATCGCATAGAAGATGGCGCAGATGACTTGGGATTAGATGAATATTTTGAGGGCGACGGCTTGTCTGTCGTTGAATGGGGAAAACTATTGGGTGATTTTATGCCTTTGGACTACTTAGATATTACCATTGAAAAAGATTCAGAGGACCCAGAAAAAAGAAAACTATTGATTCAAGCGTTCGGACGACGGTCAGAACAATTTTTAGCAAGAATCCAGCAAAAAATGGAGGAAAAAAGATGACAGAGGTTGAATTTACTATTCGAGAAGCAATTCCAGATGATGCGGCAGCTATCTTAGTGGCATTAAAAATCATTGGCAGTCAAACACCTTACTTAGTGATGGATGAAAAAGGACTGGAAATGACACCTGATGAGATGAGTGAAAATTTAGCAAATCTATATGATTCACCAAATAATGTCCTGATGGTTGCACTGGCAGATGGAAAAGTCATTGGTACGGCTTCTGTCAAAGCTTCATCAAAACAACGGATGGAACATATCGGTGAAATCGGCATTAGTATTTTAAAAGATTATTGGGGCTTTGGTTTAGGAAGCTTGATGATGGAAGAACTGATCGAATGGGCGAAAGAAAGTCAGGTGATCCGTCGCCTAGAATTAACTGTTCAGCAGCGCAATCAACGTGCAGTTCATGTATATGAAAAAATCGGGTTTAAAACAGAAGCAATAATGCCTAGAGGGGCTAAAACCGATGATGACGAGTTCTTAGATGTTCATTTGATGAGCATGATGATCGATTAAATAAAGAGATGTGAGTGAGACATAACTCTTCAAGTCATATCCCACTCACTTATAATCCGAATAAACGGTGGAAGCAGAAGCAATCCCTTCGGAAATAAGCTGAAATTGCTGTAAAACACAACGAGTACCGAGTTGATGTTGCACAGTACCTACTTGGTCACAAAAATTTGAAGAGCACCAGGTAGGTACCAATTATCATCAGCTCGTAAACTCACTGTGATGCTTGGCAATTTTCGTGAATTTCGGCTTATTTCTTGGAGCTAAACGCTTTATACGAAAACTAAAACGGTAAAAAAACAAAAAAAGGCTACCTCCTACTAAAACCGTAGTTAGCCAAATTT
>NZ_MIJY01000014.1 GCF_001730305.1 Enterococcus termitis | reverse complement strand
GCGCGGTTGCCACAAAGATCGCTCATGAAGTCGATCCTGAAAACCAAGTCGGCTGTATGTTGGCGGCTGGAACGAACTATGCGTATACATGTAAACCAGAAGATGTTTGGGCTGCACGTAAAGCAGACCGTGAAAACTTCTTCTTCATCGATGTTCAATCTCGTGGAGAATACCCAGCGTATGCACTGAAAGAATTAGAACGCGAAGGCATCGAGTTACCAATCAAAGACGGCGATTTAGAGTTGTTGAAAGAACATACGGTTGATTTTATTTCCTTCTCTTACTATTCATCACGCGTCCAATCAACAGATCCAGCTGTTAACGAACAAACGGCAGGAAACATCTTTGCCTCTGTGAAAAACCCATACTTGGAAGCAAGTGAATGGGGCTGGCAGATCGATCCGCTTGGCTTACGTGTGACGATGAATGACTTATACGACCGTTACCAAAAACCATTATTCATCGTTGAAAATGGCTTAGGCGCCGTTGATACACCAGATGAAAATGGCTATGTGGTAGATGATTATCGGATTGAGTATTTAGCAGCACATATCCAAGCGATGAAAGATGCCGTAGAATTAGATGGCGTAGATCTATTAGGTTACACAACATGGGGCTGTATCGACCTTGTTTCAGCTGGAACAGGAGAAATGAAAAAACGTTATGGCTTTATCTATGTGGATCGTGACAATGAAGGCAACGGCACATTGAAACGTTCGAAGAAAAAATCATTTGACTGGTATAAAAAAGTAATCGCAACAAATGGGGAAGATTTAACAAACAAATAAACATAGTTATAAAATAGGCTGGGACAGAAACGTTTAACCCCGAGAAATAAGCTGGAATTCACGAAAATTGTTCTTCAAATTTTTGTGAATTTCAGCTTATTTCCGAAGGGTTTGTTTCTGCTTCCGCCGTTTATTCGGATGTCAAGTGATTAGATTGTCACTCATAGAGTTATGTCTCATATACTTTTTGTATAAGAATAGTTCATGTGTATCTTAGGTTGTTGACACACTTTGAAAACCTCCATATTTAATTGTGACACATTTATTGATAGTAGTTGCTATATTTTTTCTTTTCTAAATTGCGCCAATATATAAATATCGTCCAGTAATTGGTCATTTTTAACATCAAAAATAAGGGATAGATACTGCATTGATTTTCCATGAGGAGCGGTATTTTTAATCCGCTCTTTCGTGTCATCACTAAGTGGCAAATCTAATAGTTGAGCTCTGATTTTTTCAGAAAAGAAAAATGATACCTTAAAAAAACCATCCCATATAGATAACCAGAAAATCGGCTTCACTTTATGATTACCTCGTGAGGTAACCCATTTATATTCCCCTTTAGATAACCAAGCTTTTCCATCGTTATAATAGCGCCAATCCATCAGTGAAATACCATAGTTCTTCAATTCCTCAATAAACGCAACATACCATTTAAAAGACGCCCCAAGTCCATCAGAAATTTGTTGATTTGATGGTTTGACCTCAGGATCGCGTAACAATTGTTGTGCTGTATCAGTCATTGTGTTTCCTCCTCAGATAGATTTAGTTTAACTAAATTATAGCATGACTGAAATGAAAAATTTCCTTTCTTCGTGATTTGTGTGTAACGTGTTACGCAAAATGGAACAAGATACAGGCTGCTTTTGACTTTATCAAGAACTTAGAAAGCGCTTTAAAAATTATTTATTTCGCGTTATGCTTAATTCGTCAAAAGGAATACTCGAGTAGCCGACAATAAAATAAACAAACAGATTGGTGGAAAACATAATGAAAAAAAGAGATTTTGTAGACACGAATGATTTTACGAAAGCAGAAATCGATTACCTGATCCAGTTGGCATTAAAATTAAAAGAAGCAATCAAAAATGGCTATTATCCGCCATTATTAAAAGATAAAACATTAGGCATGATTTTTGAACAATCATCTACACGTACAAGAGTCTCCTTTGAAACAGCGATGACTCAACTTGGGGGACATGCACAATATTTGGCACCTGGTCAAATTCAGTTAGGTGGTCATGAATCATTAGGTGACACAGCTAGAGTATTATCTCGTTTAGTCGATATCTTGATGGCAAGAGTAGAACGACACCAAACCATTGTAGATTTAGCTAAAGATGCAAGTATTCCAGTTATCAATGGAATGAGTGACTATAATCATCCGACGCAAGAATTAGGAGATATTATCACAATGACAGAGCATTTACCAGCGGGTAAAAAGTTAAGTGACTGTAAAATCGTTTTTGTAGGAGATGCGACTCAGGTCTGTGTATCAACGATGTTTATGGCAACGAAAATGGGGATGGATTTTGTTCAGTTTGGTCCAAAAGGCTTCCAAATCAAAGAAGAAACATTAGCGATCGGACGTAAAAATGCTGAGAAGTCAGGCGGCAGTGTGTTGATTACTGAAGATGCAAAAGAAGCGATGAAAGATGCAGATTTCATTTATACCGATGTTTGGTATGGATTGTATGAAGCTGAGTTATCAGAAGAAGAACGAATGGCAACATTCTACCCTAAATATCAAGTAAACAAAGAGTTGATCGATATGGCCGCTCCTCATGTGAAATTCCTACATTGTCTACCTGCAACCAGAGGAGAAGAAGTAACAGATGAAGTATTAGACGCTCCGTATTCCGTTGTTCTAGATGAAGCGGAAAATCGTTTAACAGCGATGCGTGCATTATTGGTGTACTTCATGAATCCTTATTTGGATTATGCTGGAGAAGCAGTTGCGGCACACTATGATGCTGAATTTGAATTGATGTTGAGAAATGCTATCGTCGCTAAGTGATAGGAAATGATGGTGAGATAAGAGCACGAAGTGAAGAGAACGGCTAAAATCATTTTGTGCTTTTTTCCCAGCTACTTTAATGAAAGGTGCGTACAAAACATGAAAGAAAAAAAGAAATTTCGGTTGTTTGACGCAGTTCTAATGGCTGTTGTAGTTATTTTAGTTGTTGAATCCGCGGCGCCAGCTGCAGCAATTGGATCATCACAGTTTTTCTGGTGGGGCATTCTATTGATTTTGTTTTTCTTACCTTACGGATTGATTTCAGCTGAGCTTGGTACAACTTATACAGGCGATGGTGGTATTTATGATTGGGTAAAAATGGCCTTTGGTCGTCGATGGGGCGCACGTGTAGCCTGGTTTTATTGGATCAATTTTCCAATTTGGATGGCAAGTTTAGCCGTTCTGTTCACTGAAGTGATGACCCAAATTTTTGGGCTGGAACTAGGCACACCAGTATTGATTATCTGTCAATTGATTTTCATTTGGCTTGTAACACTGATTAGTTGTTATCCAGTAAGTGACAGCAAATGGATCTTGAATCTGGCTGCGTTCGCTAAAGTTGCGATTATGGTGTGTTTAGGTGTTCTGGGAATTTATCATGCTGTTACAAAAGGAATGGCCAATGATTTTTCTGGAAAAGCACTTTTACCAAGTTTTGATTTGACGAGCTTAAGTTTTATCTCCGTGATTCTATTTAATTTTTTAGGGTTTGAAGTTGTCACGACCTTGGCAAGTGATATGGAAAATCCCAAAAAACAAATTCCCCAAGCGATTATTTACGGAGGAATCTTGATCGCATTCTTTTATCTATTTGCAGCGTTCGGTATGGGAGCGGCAGTTCCAGCAGATCAACTGTCTACTTCTGGAGGACTGATCGATAGTTTTATTTTACTAGTTGGAGGCATTAATCCATTTGTGATTATTATCGGTCTGTTATTTATGTACACATTAGCAGCTAATCTGATTTCCTGGGCTTTAGGAGTCAACTATGTGGCTTTTTATGCAGCGAAGAATCATGATATGCCAAAAGTGTTTGCGAAAGAAAATCCTAAAAATGAAATGCCGACTGGCGCATCTGTTGTAAACGGAATTGTTGCGTCTATATTAGTCGTAGCAGCACCATTTATTCCAAATGAAAATATTTTTTGGGCCTTCTTTGCCTTAAATGTAGTCGCATTGTTGTTGTCATATATTATGATGTTCCCAGCATTTTTAAAATTACGTAAAATTGATCCTGATACTGAGCGTCCGTTTAAAGTGCCAGGGGGTCCAGTGGTACTAAAAATAATGGCGTATGTTCCTTTATTCCTATTAATAATCACGTTATTTTTCTCAATCGTTCCTTTATCCAGCAGTGAGTTTAGCGAAAAAATTCCCATTTTGATTGGCACGATTGCAGCTGCGATCATCGGTGAATTTTGTATTCGATTAGGTGATAAAGAGTACCGTAAAAAGGAAACAGCAAAAGAAAACCAACAAAAGGAGAGTTTACAGCATGAAAACAATTGATAGTTCACCCAAAAGAGATGGCTTCCGTATGCCGGGAGAATTTGAGCCGCATCAAGGTGTATATATTTTATGGCCGGAACGTCCGGACAACTGGCGCAATGGCGGTAAACCAGCGCAAAAAGTGTTTGTCGATGTTGCTGTAGCCATCAGTCAATTTGAACCAGTGACAGTTGGTGTATCTGCTGAACAATATGATAACGCCCGCCACATGCTTCCAGAAGAAGTGCGAGTTGTTGAAATCGCTAATGATGATGCGTGGGTTCGTGACTGTGGTCCGACATTTGTGAAAAACGATGAAGGAGAAGTTCGCGGAGTTGACTGGACATTTAACTCTTGGGGCGGACTAGTTGACGGTCTATATTTTCCATGGGACAAAGACGATCAAGTAGCACAAAAAATATGTGAAGTGGAATGGAAAGATCGCTATCGTCTAAATGATTTTGTGTTAGAAGGTGGTTCTATTCATGTTGATGGAGAAGGCACACTGATCACAACGGAAGAATGTTTGCTATCAGAAGGCAGAAATGCACAATTATCAAAAGAACAGATCGAACAAGTGCTGAAAGAATATTTATCATTAGAAAAAATTATTTGGCTCAAACGCGGCATCTACTTAGATGAAACCAATGGACATGTAGACAATATTATTAATATCGTAAAACCAGGTGAAGTTGTTTTAGCATGGACAGATGATGAAAATGATCCACAATATGAAATTTCGAAAGAATGTTTAGACATTTTAGAAAATGAAACCGATGCTAAAGGTCGTAAGCTTGTCGTACACAAATTGTATGTACCAAAACCTATTTTGATCACTGAAGAAGAAAGTTTAGGTGTTGATGCGGTTGCTGGTACATTGCCAAGAGAAGAAGGGGATCGCTTAGCAGCCAGTTATGCCAACTATTATACAGCGAATGGCGGAGTAATCGTTCCTGTATTTGGTGATCCGAATGATGAAAAAGCACTGGATTTATTGCAAAAATTATATCCTGACAGAAAAGTGGTTGGAGTGCCTGCAAGAGAGATTCTTCTAGGTGGTGGAAACATCCATTGTATTACCCAACAAGTACCGAAATGAGGGAAGTCAAATGAAAAAACGAATCGTAGTTGCGTTGGGCGGCAACGCTATTTTAACCACGGATGCAAGTGCAAAAGCACAGCAAGAAGCTTTGGTTCACACCGCGCATTATTTAGCTGATTTTATTGAAGCTGGCCATGAACTGATTATTTCTCATGGAAATGGTCCGCAAGTCGGTAATTTATTATTGCAGCAACAATTAGGTGCAACAGAAAAAAATCCAGCAATGCCTTTAGATACAGCAGTAGCAATGACACAAGGCAGCATTGGTTATTGGTTGGAAAATGCTTTAGTCGATGAACTAAAGAAAAGAGACATCACGAAAAATGCAGCGACGATTCTGACACAGGTTGTTGTAAGCGCGTCAGATCCAGCATTTCAAGCACCAAGCAAACCCATTGGTCCATTCTTAAGTGAAGAGGAAATGCTTGAAGAGAAAAAACAAACAACGGCAACTTATGTTGAAGATGCTGGTCGTGGTTTTCGTAAAGTTGTTCCTTCTCCTAATCCTATTGATATTGTTGAATATCCTGTGATCCAGCAATTAGTCGAAAATGGCATCATCACAATCGCTGGAGGTGGCGGCGGAATTCCAGTCATTATAAAAGATGGTGTGTATCATGGTGTTGAAGCAGTCATAGATAAAGATTTTGCCTCTGAAAAAATTGCTGCATTAGTTCATGCCGATATGCTGGTCATTTTGACTGGAGTCGATCATGTAAGCATCAATTTTAATCAGCCAAATCAAGCAGAGTTGAATAAAGTAACCGTCGCTGAAATGGAACATTATATCCAACAAAATCAGTTTGCGCCTGGCAGTATGCTGCCAAAAGTTCAAGCAGCGATTGCTTTTATCAAAGAAAATACAACGGGTAAAGCAGTGATCACTTCTTTAGAAAACATCAAAAATTTACTTGAAGAAGAAACAGGCACAATTATTACAGCGTAATCCAAAAAAAGAGTAGAACAATGCTAGTGTCTACTCTTTTTTTCTGATATATTAAAAATAGATCGCTTACATAAACAATTATTTCTAATGAAAAAAGGAGTGCAGCCATTATGAAATTAACAACTAGCAATCCTAAAGAAGATGGTTTTTGGGCACCAGCAGAGTTTGGTCCTCATAAAGAAACCTATATGATCTGGCCGGAACGAGCGGATAATTGGCGCAATGGCGGAAAACCAGCGCAAGCAGCGTATGCGGAGGTAGCAAAAGCGATTGCTCCATTTGAACCGGTCACTATGCTTGTTTCATCAAAGCAATACCAAAATGCTCGTCAAATGCTTCCAAAGGATATTCGCGTCATGGAAATGAACAATAATGATGCTTGGATCAAAGATTATGGTCCGATGTATGTAATCAATAAGCAGGGCGCTATTCGAGGTATCGACTGGCGTTTCAATGCCTGGGGTGGATTATTGGACGGACTATATTTTCCTTGGGACCAAGATGATCTGATTGCAGAAAAATTATGTGAGTTCAACCGAATCGATTATTATCGATTAGAGGACTTTGTGTTAGAAGGCTGTTCAGTCCACTTAGATGGAGAAGGAACCTTGTATACCACAGAAGAAGTACTGCTTTCAGAGGGAAGAAACGGTGACCTTTCTAAAGCAGAAATCGAAGCAGTTTTAATCGCCTATTTCAACGTTGAAAAAATCATTTGGTTGAAGCAAGGGTACTTTTTAGATGAGACAAACGGTGATATCGACAATATGCTAAATGTCGTTCGACCTGGAGAAATCGTTTTGACATGGACCGATGATCCGGATGATCCACAATATGAAATCTCTAAAGCAGCTTATGAACAACTAAAAAATGAGACGGATGCCAAAGGACGAAATCTGATCATCCATAAAATGCCAATGCCGGAACCCATCTATATTACAACAGAAGAAAGTGAAGGTGTCGATCCGGTTAATGGTATGCTGCCGCGCTTTCCAGGTGATCGTTTAACAGCAAGTTATGTTAGTTACTACACAGCGAATGGCGGTATCATTTATCCATTATTCAACGATAAAAATGATCTGGTTGCCCAAAATCTACTAGAGAAGCTCTATCCAGACCGTAAAGTCATCGGTGTCTTTGCTCGTGAAATTTTACTTGGCGGAGGCAACATCCACTGTATTGCACAAAGTATGCCTAAAACCTGTTAGGAGGGAAAAAGATGGACTTTTTTGAAGTAGTGAACCCTCATGTTTCAGAACTAACGAAAAATGAACACCTGCTCTTCGATTATGTTGTGAAAAATTTAAACGAGATCAAAAACAAAAGCATTCGTGAAGTGGCAGATGATTGTTTTGTTTCAACGACAACCTTTTTACGTTTTGTTCGAAAGGTTGGTTTTTCCGGCTATAGTGAATTTACCACAGTTATCAAATATACGCTTTTAAATCAAACGAAAGAAGAAAAGATCAGTCCATTTGTAGTATCGCAAAAGGATTATCGGGAAGAGTATTTAAAAAATATAAATGAATCAGTTCGAGTGATCGATAAAAATAGTTTGGATATTGTCGGCAAATACCTAAAGAAAAAACCAATTATCTATCTATTTGCAAAAGGAATGAATAAGCAGCTGATGCAATATGTAAAATATCTATTCATAGCTGCTGGATTTTTAGTTGTTTTCCCGGAAGATCGGTCGATGCGGGCAGTCGTGCAAAAGCAGATCAAATCAACGGATATCGTGTTTATTTTAACATATCAGGGGAAAGATGGAGAGTGGATCGAGCTGATGCAGTACTTAAAAAATGTTGGCCATCCTCTACTTGTTTCGATTACTGGAGCGGACAATAATGTGGTGCAAAATATGAGCGATGTTAATTTCTATGTGTTTACGGATGAATTGTTTTTAAATAAAATGGAAATCACTTCACATATTTCTATGCTGGCGATTTTAGAATTGATATTATACCAATATTTGGATAACGCAGAAGAAGGAGAGTATCATTTAGTCTTTAAATAAAAAGTGATTTGTGCTTTAGTTAACAAGAGAAAATAAAAAAAGTTGCCTTGAACAAAAATTGCTCAGGACAACTTTTTCTTTTATCGTTTGCCATAATCATATTGATGCTTTGGTGTATGTCTCAAAAATGAATAGGCGGCAAATGAGAGTGCGGATAAGGTCGCCCCTGTAACTAAGATTTTTTTCATAAAACACCATTCCTTTCATATTCTATCGTTTATGATCAAGTGCTGATTGACAGCACGTACGTGGACGGTAGGATTCGAACCTACACCTCATCGGTCGAGAATAAACATCCGTTAGTCCTCAAAGAGTTTTAACACCACGTTCATCCACAAAACTTATTGTTTGTTTACTATGATTAAACTATAACCTTAATAGATTAAATCAAACATAAAAATGTTTGAACAAAGTGTGAAATTGTTTGAAGTTGTCATGAAGAGTATGAACATCTAAACTAATAAAAGAATGAGTGGATATGTTATAATAAACAAACAATTATTTTATCTAGAGAAGGTGGAAATAGTCATGTGGAAAAATGTAGAAGAAAAAATTGCAGCCTATCAATTATTGGTACAGCAACAAGCAGCAATCATTGAAATTGAACATGATAAAATTGCCAATTTAGCAAATTCATCCGCATTATTGGCAGATGCTTTACCTAACACTGTTTTTGCAGGTTATTATTTATTTGATGGCAAAGAGTTGGTTTTAGGTCCGTTTCAAGGGAAAGTTTCTTGTACCCGAATCGAAGTGGGAAAAGGGGTTTGCGGAGAATCAGCTAAAACACAAAAAACGGTTCTTGTTGATGATGTAAAAAAACATGAAAATTATATTTCCTGTGATTCGGCAGCTCGATCAGAAATCGTTGTTCCCATGGTCAAAAACGGTGAGCTTTTAGGTGTCTTAGATTTAGATAGTTCAGTTCCTGAAGGGTATGATGCAATCGATCAGGAGTACTTGGAACAATTTGTCGAAGTGCTTTTAAAAGAGACGAATTTTTCCTAAGTAGTGAGCGTTCCTTTCGCTAAAACTTTTTTTGCATGAGATAATTGCTAAAAATAGAGCGAAAGGATGATACTTATGTTACAAGTGTACTTGAATTTCAAAAATGAAGCAGCAGATGCAATCGCTTTTTATGAAACAGTTTTCGATGTAAAAAATGATGGGATCATGAGGTTTGCAGATGCACCAGAAGATCCAGAACATCCAACACCAGAAGCATGGAAAGACTTGATTATCAATGCCTCAATGACGATCGAAGGTGTTCCAGTCATGTTTTCAGATGTACCTGACGGGATGGGCTTGACCTTTGTTGAAGGAAATAATGTATCTTTAGTAGTGACAACAGAAGATGAAGAAAAAATTGACCGGATTTTTTCTCGTTTATCCGAAGGTGGTACTGTGACTATGCCGCTTGGTGAAACATTTTGGGCGAAAAAATACGGCATGCTCGTAGATAAATTTGGCATCAATTGGATGTTGAATTGTTATTCTGAGTCTTAAAGAGCTGTGTATTATTAAAGGGCATCAGTAGATATTATGCTACTAGTCGCTCTTTTTTCATGAAGTTTTTGTTATACTGTTTAGGTAGATGTTTGAAGGAGAGATAAAATGATTGGATACGTGTATCTATTTGTAGCGATCATCAGTGAGGTTATTGCTACTAATTTATTAAAAGCGACTGTTGGCTTTACAAAGTTGGTACCATCAGTTACCTGTTTGGTTGCGTATGGGATTTGTTTTTATACGTTATCAAAAGCTATCAATTATATGCCGCTAAATGTAGCATATGCGCTGTGGGGAGCTATAGGAATCGTTATGATCACTTTATTTTCAGTTGTTTACTGGAAAGAACAATTAAATCTGCCAACGATGATCGGATTAGGCTTTATTCTTATCGGAACGATTTTAGTGAATGTCTTCGGGACCGGACATTAGACCAGCGAGTATGATGTTATTCCTTTGTAATAGAAAGAGGAATGAATGAGCGCTGAGTCTTTTAACATGGAAGAAAATATGTTATACTATTTAAAGCATAAATGTATGCTTTTTAATCTGTACGGGGACGTTACGGATTCGACAGGCATAGTTGAGCTTGAATTGCGTTTCGTAGGTTACGTCTACGTAAAAACGTTACAGTTAAATATAACTGCTAAAAACGAAAACAATACTTTCGCTCTAGCTGCGTAAAAACAGCGGGTGAAGATCCTCCCGGCATCGCCCATGTGCTCGGGTAAGGGTCTCAAATGAAGTGGGATACGCTAAATTTTTCCGTCTGTAAAATTTAGAAGAGATCATCAGACTAGCGATACAGAATGCCTGTCACTCGGCAAGCTGTAAAGCGAACCTTTAAATGAGTGTACTATGAACGTAGAGGTTTAAGTGACAATGTGTTTGGACGCGGGTTCGACTCCCGCCGTCTCCATGAGTTTTGTGAAGAGAAACAGTAGAAACGCTGATGTACAAAGGATTGTACAGTGTTTCTACTGTTTATTTTTTTGCATTGAAGTAGTAATTGAAGTAGTTTTAATTTATTGACCAACATAGTTAGCAAATAAACGAGCAGTATAATCTTTCTTCTCTTTAGAAACATGAGTGTAAATATTCATAGTAGTCTGAACATCCGAATGACCAAGTCTATCTTGTACTTCTTTAATGGTTGCTCCAGCTTCAAAAAGCAAACTACAATGAGTATATCGGAAACCGTGAGTATCCATTTCCTCTTCCTCTCTTCATCTTGTTAGGCGTTGCGAGATTATAGAGGATTATTATTTATTTTATTCTAAATAACATAAGAGGAATGTCGGTAATATTACTATTCAATTCAAAAAGTCTTTTTAATGTAATATTGTTCCTTGCTGCAAAACCATTTAGATTTTCTCCATTTTGTAATTCATCAAATGAGACAGATTCGCTTTCTGGTTGTTGAAAATTCTCTATAGATTTATCATATGGATTATAGTTTTGTCCGTTAGCGGTCAAAGATCCATCCAACTCCTTTATTACTTCTTTTGGTTCGCCGTTGACAGTTAATTGAAGCTTACCCTATCATCTAGTATGGTTGTAAAACTCATGCTCTCTAATGTGTTTGTGATTAAGCATTCACCAATCATCGGAGTAGATACTGTCCCAGCACCATTAATAAAAAATATGTAAATAACATAATAAAATATATCTAATCTTGAATTTACGGAATAACTGTAATGATATTGAGTTATAAAGTTGGGAGGGGAATTATGAAAATATTTTTAAAAGATTTGAGAGATGAAAAAGAATCAAATGAAGTAAAAGCAACGGATTTACTTGGTGTGGCTGATGGGACTTAGATAAATATGGAAATAGCCTTCCTAAAGCATCGAAGATTGGATTTATCGAACAAAAAAATTGACGCAATATATAGCTCTTATTTTTTTATCATAGAAAACGGTTAAACTATAATGGTGTTAGCATTTTTGCTATTGAGTTAGCGTAAAAGTTATGATAATATTAATATACAATCGAACTTTTGTTCGTTTTTTGAAAGGATGGGCACATGGATGATAAAACAATATCAAACGGAATTAAATGATCAAAAAAAAGATTTTAAAGAAAACTCTGATACACAAAAAGAAAACTGGGAACATTTTGTTGATTTGAACAAAGAGATATTGGAAGGTGTTGATCCAGGAGGGAAATTAACAGCGGAACTTATTGAAGCCAGAAAGCCAACTGAAAAACCTGCTTTTCCTACTATCGGAGATCGGCTAAATACTGAATTAGGAAATTTGGCAGAATTTAGATTTGAAGAATCAATTATAGATAAAATGAAAAATGAATTCTCAGAGAGGGCGGTTAGTCCATTATGGTTCGGAGCTGTTGGTGATGGCATTACAGACGATGGGGCAGCAATTAAGGCTACTCATGCGTTTGCAAATAGCATTGGGGCGCCTGTGTTTTACCCTAATAAAGAGTATTTATTGAGTGATGTGTATGATATTGAGATTAAAACTGATGTCGATTGGAATTTATCTACACTGATAATTGATGATAAAAAATACCCTGAGAAGCCAGTATTCAAAATGGTTTCCGGTAAAAAAATAAGTATTGATCCGGCACTGTTTGAAAAATATTTGCCTTTAAAACCTGATTTAATGATGAATATTCCAGAATTGTCAGGACACGGCGAAATATTGGTAAGATTTACTGATGAGGTAAACAAAATATCCAAGAGATATGGCACCAATGCTGATGATGGAAAACCTCGAATGGACTTTGTAAAATTTGATGATACAGGTGATATGAAAAATCAGTTGGCACATGAGTATAGTAGGCTAGATAGTGTACTTATCGAAGAAATGCCTAGTCACTATTTAACTCTAAAAAGTGGCAAATTTATCTCAACCGGTGATCTCCAACGTCCGAATTATTATGCACGAGGAATAGCGATCGAGCGATCAAAAGTGAAAATCACTAATATTTCTCAAAGTATGATAAAAAATACCAAAGAAACAGCGCCTTGTGCTGGCTTTCTATCTATAAGTAATTGTGCAGATGTTATTATTGAAAACTGTAGCATTAGTCCTCGAAAAGCTGACACTGTTGGATCATATGGTCTAAAGGCTGAGAATACTGTAAATTTATTAATTAGTGGATTTATAGGCACTGATTATACTAGTGATAAGAATGCTAAATCCGAATATTGGGGAGTGATGTCAGGATTTAACATGAAAGATACTGTGATAGAAAACTCCGAAATGAACCGAGTTGATAGTCACACATATAGTCACAATATTACAGTCAGAGGATCCAAAATATTTGGTGCTGGAATGACTTTATCTGGAGGAGGTAAATTATCAATTACTGATTCTGAATTTTATTGTAACGATATAATTTCTTTAAGGAAAGATTATGGTAGCAGTTGGAATGGTTTTTTATATATAAATAACGTTAGACATTACCCAAAAAATATGTACGGTTTAATACAAGCTAGCCCTGTTCCAACTCATGATTTTGGATATGAATGCCATTTATTCGCTAAAATACATGTAGAAAATTACTATATTTATCATAGTGACAGTGTATATGCTTTGCATCGGATGCTTAAAATTAATGATTTTAGTAAAGAGACTTCTACTGAAAAGTATGTCAATGGAGGTTATCATTTAGCAAACGAAATCTATTTAAAAAATGTAAAAGTAGTGAATAAGGTAGAACTAGAAGGAATTGTTTTATTTTCAACAACGAACTTTTTAGAAATGAAAAGTAAAGTAAATGGATTGTTTAAAGAAGTAAATGGACAACTTAAAATAGTTGGAAATATCAGGATTACATTAGAGGATGTCGACCTTTATGATTTTGGAAGGTACAAAGGTGCGAAAGCTGGAATTTTAGAATGTAGCATAACAGGGGAAAAATCAAATTTACCTGGTTATACTGGATATACAGAAGCTTTCTTGAGTAATCCTTCTTCTTTATTTTTTGATATTTCAGTATCTAATTGTAAAAATCTTTCAATTGCTATAGGGGCACACCCTGCTAATTGTAATATAGATCACTGTGATATCTTAAAATTCTATAGTTCTTCTGGTGGGTCTAGAACTGTAGCAAGTATTAGTGATACATTTTTTAATGCGAGTATACATTCTGACAGTGCCTCGAATATGTTGTATAGAACATCGAGTCAATCTATATTAATAGCTTGTTTTTTATCTGTACCAAAAAAGAATGATAAAACTATAGAAGGAGAAATAATAGGAACGTATGAATTCTTAAAGAAAAATATCGCTAATAGTATTGCTAATACGAGTATTTGTTTACAAGGGGTAATACTTGATAATGCGATTGATAAAAGAAGTATTGAGATGCCAGAGTTTGGACTTTTTTATGGTAACTGGCATAGTCAAAGTACTTTATACAGGGTTGTAGGTACAGGTATCCAGAGACCTGCAACGCCACCCAATGGTTTTGTATATAGGAACACTGAGGATTCAACGATTAAAACCTTTTTTGAGGGGAAATGGTATCCAATTCAAGGTTAATAAAGAATTTAGGAATGGCTGTTTACTAGTCATTCCTTTTTGGGTTACTGTTAGGTTAATTTTATGGAAGATGGTGAATTTATGAGAGATAAAAAAACTGAGTCTATTGGTTGCCATACAGTCAACTATAAATGGGTTATGGTTGCTTATCCATAATTGAAAAGTAAACTATACACGAGAAATTAGAGGGTTTCAACACATAGAACTTTTGAATAGTACTTTCTTTAGTTTACTAGTAATCGTAACTGGAATATTTTTAATATATTCCATTATTAAGAAAAGTAATAAAGTACAACGTTGATCTTTAGTTGCTATGAAAGTGATTTGGTCAGCAGACACAATTATTTTATTGCTCAACGAGTATAATGGTGTACCAAATATGAGCTGAGCTTGATTTTTATGATACAATCTAGAAATCTATTTAACAGCAAGATATGAGGTAATTGATTAATGGAAAGTTGGATCACACCCACAGTAGTAGCAACTATGATAACTGCTATTTTTACTTATATAGGTGCTAAAAGAACTAGTTGATCAGAGATTGATCAACTCTACTTGCCTAGAGTAGAAAAAATGATTCAAGGATTTGATAAAAAATTAATTAACTAAAAAAGTAGCTGATTTGGAGAAAAAGTTAAATACAAAAGATGAGCTTATCGTTGAACTAAGAAAAGAGAACAACAGATTTAAAACTGAAAATAGAAAGCTTAAATTTGAAAATAATGATTTGAAAGGAAGTATGACGGATAATATTTTAGTATCAGCAATCGCAATCATTGCGTTTGTACTAGTCTTTTCACAATTAATCAAAAAAAGTAAGAAAGTGGATAGTAAATGGCTACAGCTTTTAAATTTGCTAACAGGATTATTTTTAGGTATTGCTTGGAGTTTATCATTTGCTTCGGACAAGATGATTGTTTTATTTTGGGTGGCATAGTTGCAGGATTAGCAGCAGGGGGGGGTTATGGTTTAGCAGCCAATGTGTTATCAAAAAGGAGAGGTGGTGACCAACATTAATGCGATGATTGACTGGATGCAACAAAGACAAGGAAAAGTTATTTACAGCATGGCAGCTCGTCTAGGTCTTAATAGCTACGACTACAGTTCTGCGGTTTATAGCGCTATAATTACCAGCGGATTTTAAACGCGGGCAGCATGGGCAAACTGTAAACGGTAACTATGCATAAAAACGAGGCGATGTCTTTATTTTGGGAATCGTAGTGCTCCGGTGGTGTTGCAGGACATGCTAGTATCTTTGCGAATAACAACGACAGTATTATCCACTGTAACTATGGGTATAACGGTATTACTGTAAATGATCATGATGTAATCTGGAATGCAAACGGATGACTAGAGATATTTATAAGTATGTGGCAAATCCGCTGTAAATAGTTATCTCCTGAGGGCTTTGATTGGACTGACGACCGATGTTGATATGATCAATCCAGTAACAGGAAAGATGCTAGCGGACCAAGAAAAGATTAAATTTGGTATACACATTGAATTTAATGATAGCAGGGTGTTGAGTGCTAGGGAATCCGTAAATGATCATATCATAAGTTTAACTTTTCATCACCTATAGGGAGCGTTTGGTCAGTTAAGAATAGCAAGCAGCAGTCAGTTTATGGGTAATAAAATGAGCTTGAGGCTTACGTCCCAAGCTCACGTCTCATACAATATTATCTAACATTAAAATCTTTTTTTACTTCACAAGGTATTTTTTTCCAAGTGATTGCTCCTAAAAACTTCTTTATATTAATAATTATTGATGTTTTTATATCTCTCTTAGCAGCAGAGTGATTTTCCCCATTATTAATTATATACATGGCACCGATAAATGGTAATTCATCAATCGTCAAATTTTTTTTTCTTTCGTATACTTCAACGGCTTTAGTATGTGGTTGGCAAAAAACATAATTTTTGTATTTAGTTGGTGCATAACTATCAAATGAAATGAATTCAGGAAGATCGCTAATTTCAAATTTAAGAATAGCAGACGTGCCACAAACTTTATCGAAGTTTGTGCTTTTTTTTGCTTTCTTGTTTTTAGCATCATATATATATCCGTCTTTTAGAACCCACCCGTTAATCAATGGATTATCATTAACGAAAGAAGCTAGATTACAATTCACTAAGTCATCTGCATCAACAAACATCACATGCCCACCACCCAAATTTCTCACTTTTGTCATTAAATAAAGCTTTTTATAGAATTTATCAACCATTTGTTCATGATGGTTTTCTGGTGGAGGGTATTCTACCGTTATAAAATCGATTTTATCTGCAAAAAATTCATTACCGTAAAATAAATTTGGAACGTCGTGACAACAAACTATTATTCGATAATTATCATCAGTCTGATTTAAAATCGAACTTAGTGTATTATTAAATAGTTTTTCCACATCTTGCCAATTATTTGAAGCGTGTTTTGAACGTAGTGGTATTGTAAAGTAAAGCATAGTTGAATTCCCCCCCATTATTATTAAGGATTATTACACAAATATTGTATTGAAGAATAAGTAAGAATCATTAATTAATATTATAACAATGATAGTATAACTTATTCTGGTATAATGTCGCAATCTTATTTTTGGTCTCAAAAATAGCAATCTGTAAAATTATGTAGAAAATCCTATCCTCATAAAGAGGGAAGGGAAGGTTAATTTCTTGCCCAAGATTTGATGCAGTCCTGAATCCGTTGAGGGATTTCATAGAACTATTATGTGAAAATAAAATTACTAACAAAGTTATTGAGTAGTCATTTTTCCTAGTTAGCACGCTGTGGTATTAGTTATTTCGTACTCCCGCCGAGTAAACAAGGAAACTGAAAATAGCTTTCTCTATACAGTTATTTAACTAATTGAAAGATTTTTCATTTACACTAAGTCAAATATAAGCGGCAACTCAATAGACCAAATCATTAATTTCACATTCCCAAAGACCAAAAACAATAAAAAAGTCTTCAACATATAAAATATTTACGATATCTAACTAGACAAGTTTTCAAGTGACTTATTCAAAATAGTATAAAAAGAACGGTTTTCTCGAGTGGAATAGCTTAAAAAAGAAACATTCTAAAGAACATGGCTCCAATGATTGTAGGAAGTATACACTTAATAAAAAGTTCTTTGAAATTTTCTGATTGTGCTTGATCTGCTTGAATACGTATCAGACCCATTCCTTTATTAATAGTTGTATCGAAGATCTTTTGTTGATAAACATATTTTCCACATTCTGGACAGGTGAATTTATACATTGTTTTTGTTTTTCCAATAGAGTCTATTTTTTTAGTAGGTGCAAATTTAATTTTTCCTTTAGTAGTTAGTCCGTCCAGTTTATACGTTGCAGTACAATTTTCGCATAAAAAAGTATGATATGTATCTTTTGAAAATGCGATTTTACTTGACTTATAAAAATAGCGAATTCCTCGTATAAAAAAATTAAGAGCTAAGATGACTAAAAATATTAGTGCAATAGTGTTTTTAATTGGCATAACAAACTCCTTTCTATAAAATTATAAACGATATATTCATTCTAATTCAATATATGAATAAAAATAGTCCACAAAAAAAGCTAAATCAAAAAATGCAGGAATATGAAAAAGACAATAGAAGCATTGTTCACGGATGCTTCTATTATCTCTTTTTCATATAAAAATGTCGCGCAGTCTAATCAAGGCTGTTGATTAAGTTGTTCAGCTTCTAATTGTGCTTGTTTCACTTTAAGTTCCTCTTTAAGTGCATTCAACTTATCAATCCATGTGTACGGTGATAGTGGTGCAACCAGCTCTCGATAGGAGTCCTTCAGCTCATCAAATTCCTCACCTGTAGTAAGTTCTTTCATTGAGTCTGCGAATTCTTGTTTTATACGACTCAATTCTTTTTCCATCTCTTCTTTGCTCGTATTATCCAGGGGTTGATAGTTTTCCATATTTAAATCTACACCATCAGTTGTCTCAGCAGGTTGTTGATCCAACTGCTCGACTTTTGCTAACTCTTCTGAGGTTTCAGCAGTATTGCTAGTAGTACTCTGAGTTGACTCTAAAACAACTGCAGAAGAGGATAACGTCGTTTGAGAATCTTTTGTGGTTGAATGATTTTCGAAACTATCAGTAATGATAGTTTTAAGTATATAGGCAAAGAGGACGAAGAAAAAAACGATTCCTATCCGAAAAATTTTTTTCATGAATGCTTACCTCTAACTTCTTTTGTCAATCAAGGGTTTGCCATCTGAGTCCACTAAGACGGTGATACCGCTAGAACCATAAACGTTATCACGATAGGCTAAATACTGTACACCAGTTTTTGTATCAGTAATAACATCTGCGGAGACTGTTTTTCTTGTTGTTTGTTCCTTGTTGATTTCAAATCTAGGATTCATAGCTGTTCCTCCTTCATCTAGTTAGTTACTAGTATAGCAAATCAAAACGATAAATAGATCAGAATAGCCAAAAAATATAGAAAGTGTTACTAAAAAAGCGAGCCTTCTGACATTCTCTTAAAAAAAGGATAAAAGAGTTAGCTAGTTATGCTTTTTAAAGACCGCCTTGAAGCAAAGGAAGCCAACCAACAATAATGAAAAAAGAGTCGCTGATTTTTGAATAATAGTCTTTTTATAACTAATTCTAAGGACATGACTGCCTTGACTGAGGCGAACAGTAACTAAACCATTTTTATTGTAGTTGTTGATTTTTCGTTGGTTGTCCAGTACTTCATATCCTTTATAGTAAAATTTTGGTAGCTGAACTTCTTGAACGCCGTTGATTCGAACGCTGTATTGACTATACTGGTACTTATTGATTGTTTGGTTCGCTGAGTCAGGATAAGAGACATCGTCGATAATCATTGTGGGAGCTGCAAAAAATGTTTTAAAATCTGTATCCTTCACTAAATATTCTTTTCCATGACCAATTTCTGATTCATAGAAATCATTCACGTTCTTATTCGTGATCGTCATACTTTTTTCAGCAGTACTCTGCCACGAATTATTCACGTTGAAGCCAACCGTTACTAACGCACAAAAACTGATTGCTAATGCCATCGTTTTATTTGTCAGTAGAGAAAACTGTTCAATTAGAACTGCTGCAAGTAAACTGGCAAAGAAGCTAGCAAATAGCAGTAAGCGCCATGGAAATTGAATTATTGCAAAAATAGAGTTTTTTAAAATAGCCCATGGGAAAATATTAGTTGTTAGAATAAGAAAGAAGAGTGTAACGAGCCATAAGTGTTTATTGGTTTTAGTTAGCTTAGGATAGTAAAAGCCGGCAATGAGAGTTGCTACAAGTAAAACTAAACCAATATTTGGTTTTAAATTAGAAAATGGCGCACTTACATTAGCGAGACTATTTGTAAGAAGATCCGCTAAAGAAAAATTTAATCCACTTGCCCATAAGTCGGTTTTATCAAAATTAAACGTTAAATGGGCGGTCTGTTCTAAGTATGGAAATAAAAACCATGCAGATAATCCAATCGTTAAAAATCCAGCCTTGATCATACTTTTCAATTGAGCTAGCTTGCATTTTTTCCAGTGGAGTAAAATGAAGAGCACCAAAAATACAACTGTATAAAAAGCTGTGATTAAATGGCTAGCGATCAACAAACTCATACTGATTGCTAACAACTGCCAACGTTGTTTTTCAGTGTAAAAAATCGAATAAACAGCTAAAACAAGCAAGGGTAAAAATATAAAGGCCAATGTTTCACCTAGTGCTGCTCTTACAGACTGATCAATCAAACGATAAGTAGAAAGCGTGTAAAAACAAGAAAAGAGCAAAGCAGTTTTCTGTGTTCGTTTTATTGAATAAAGAAAGTAATAGGCAGAAACTGCCGTAGCAAAACTGATCAATAATTGATAAAGATAGTAAGAAGAAACAAATGAAACACCCAATAGTCTAAATAATGCAAAAGGCAATAACAAGATAGAAGGGTAGAATAGATCTGCTGCATAGCCAAAATACAACCCCATGTTAGGAAAGATTCTTGGAAAAAAATCCAGCTGTTTCACTGCTTGAAAATAACTTTCCAGTCTTGTTCGATGAAACAAGAAATCATCCTGTATAAAAACAGAATCCTTAAAAAAATAAGGAAAAATCGTAAGTACACTTATGCCAATTAAAATAAGGAGAGCTGTTCCATGTCGTTTAATTTGATGTATAGTCAAGTACTTCGCCTACTTTATAAGTTTTCTTTAGTTTAACAGATAACGTCGTTTTAGTTAAACGGAGAGGGGGAGTGAATATAAAAGGGAAAACAGACTTCAAGTGATGTCTATTGTACAAATTTCGGTATATATTGACAAATAAAAAATATTTATTTACCAAAGGGTTGAAATGCGAGACATTATATAGTATTATAAATGTACCCTAACAGTATTTTCATTTTACTCAATCCGAGTAATACTCCTTATCCCACCTTTTAAAGGTGGGATATTTGTTTAGTTAGGTTTCTTTTAATAAACCAACGGAGTAGCTATTAAGTAATTTTTCACCATCTTTTTCATGAGTTAAAATTTTTACTTCTTTTTTGACTTGTTCAGCTTGTAAGGTATCACCAGTGTTTTCCAAAAGATGGATAAAGTCATAGATACGCTCCATATAGGTAGGTTCTCCTTCGATAATATAATTTAAGAGGTTGGATAAATACTGGAGGTTCAATTTGAAACTGTAATTTTCACTTTGCTTATCTTGTTTTTTGGCTAATTTGATATATTTCTCTGCCCCTTCATAATCTTGCGCATATAGTTTCAATGAAATTAGATTGATCAATATATTATAGGCAAACTTCTTCGTCGTAAAATCACGCTGTTCTTCATATTTTATAGGGAAAAGTCGGGCGATTAATAAGTCAGCTTGTTTGGCTGTAAAGAATCGAATCAGATTGGCTGTAATGACGTAGTCGTATTGAAGATAAAATGATTTTTTTAAAAGACTTTCAAAAATATCATTTACTTCAGTCTGAGTGATTTGATCAACTTCTTCCCAGTGTGCATAAAAAAAGTTTTTGATCGCAATATAATTTGATAATTCTCTCAAAGTTTTCTTTTCTTTATTTTTTAAAGAAAAGAAATAGGTGAGTAATTTTTGTTTCGTTGTTTGATTTTCTAAATGAGCCCCGCAATAATAAAAATATTCTCTAAAATCTTGTTGCTCTTTATTGAATGTAGTGAAGCTAAAAAATTCTTCTGTATTAATAGATACCTGACCTAGTATTTCTTCAAGTTCGGTTACTTTTAAAGAGCGTTTGCCACTTTCTATTTTTGAATAGGTGGAGGGGTCTGTATAATCTGACATCATCTCTCTTTGAGTCAGCTTTAATTTGAGCCTGAAAAAACGTAAAGTTTCTATGATATTCAAGTGTTTCTCTCCCTTCTTATGCGATTATAGCATGAAAATGGGCCGTTTTTCTAATTTTTAATAAAATAATTATTTTTAATTTAGATTTTTATGCCAATTTCGCACTTTTTACCTTTCCTACTTTCTTTTTTTAAATCTGTTTGTTATTCTTTACCTAAGGAAAATTATTTGTTTGCGAACGTTGATTTTTAAAATTGAATGGGAGGTGTGCTAATGATTTCATTAATTGCTTTAGTTTCTGGAGTTGTTTCCGTATTTGTCATTACAGGCGGAGCATAAAAATTTGATTGGCTGCCTTGTGTTTGAAAGTATTATTAAACAACGTTGTAAACAAAAAATTTAACTAAAAAAAACTAAATGTACAAATAAAAAGCGCAGAATAATAGCTTCCGATTTACTTTTGTTGAATGAGGTAAATCAGAGGCTGTTATTTTTTTATTTCAGCTACATCAGTCGTTGGGGATGATGTAGTGGTCTATGTTGTGCTCTTTCGCTAGTGTAAGAGAAAATATTTTTTCTCTTTCTGAACGCATATTATTGAAAAAGGTGATTTCTTCTTCCGTAGGAGTTTCTTTTGAAAGAATATCTTTTTCATGTGTTAGACCAATATTTTCTGCAAAATAGTAAGAGTCATTTTTCGATATAGAAAGGCGCAAGGTGTCTCCGAAAAGAATTTGATTTTCTTCATAAAACAGCTCTTTTTTGACATCGATCAGCCAAGTATTTTGAAAACTTGTTACGATCTTAATTAAATTTTTTGACATCTATTTTTCTCCAATCGCTAAATTTGAATTACCTTTATGCTTATTATATCTAAAAGTTCCGAAAAATAAACAAAAAGATTGTGACAATCATATGTTTTCGCATGATGTTGTTGAACTTTTTTTATTAAATTTAGGCACTTAGAAAGCTAAATTGTCTGTAAAGCAATTATTTGATATGATAGTAAAGATTTAAATTTATCGAAAATAGTAGGCTATTTCACTTGTAGTTGTGATCGGAAAGAGCGACAACAGAGAATACCTATTTATAGTGGATGGATTAGTGCACGACTAGTTTTAGGAAAGGAAGCAGATAAAATGGAGCGGGTTACCTCAGAACAGTTCATTCGTCTATTGAATGAAAAAGAGAAACGTTTTGCTGCAATCATTAATTTCAGCTTTTATTACATAGAACAGGGGCAAATTTATCGGTTTGAGCAAAACCATAATGAAAAGTCATTACGTTTTGTACGTGACTTTTATGACGGAGAAATCACAGATCAGGAATTGGCGGACGAGATAAAATGTATTATTTTGAAGCAAATGCAATATGACTGGTTTACCGATGCTTGGAAAGAAACGATCATCGAAAACGTAATGCGCTCACGTAGTGATATAGATGTCTTTTTCTTTTAGTAATTTTTAGAGCGTATCATTTGAAAAAAGTAAATGATGGCTGTAAGATAAAATCATCCTAACAACAAACTTTTTTTTCATTTACTCTCATGAGTAAAACTCCTTTCTCATCTTCTTATGAAGGTGAGATTTTTTTTAATGTTTATGAATAACTATCCAAAAAATGTTGTAATTTTAACATGTTTTTGCTAAGATACACTCATGTGAATAAAAATGGTTGGGCGCAAGCTTCAAGGATCAGGTTCTTCAAGGGGTGAGAAGAACGATACTTGAATTTGTGCCCTTTTTTTATTATATCGAAAGGGATAGATCGTGTTTTTATCCTATAGAATCATGATAGCTTCCTTTTTGATTGTAATAAAAAAGAATACGCTTCATAATAATAAAAACAAGAAATAAATCGCAGGATAGGGGTGAAAATATGGTTTTAGAAGCACTTGATAGTATTCGCGATGCAGAAGAAAAAGTCGAGGCTATGCGACAAGCTGTAAAAAAGGAAATCACAGCGTACGATCAGCAAAAGTCACAGCAGTTTAAGCAAATACAAGCGGCTAGTCAAGAAAATGTAGCAACATTGCTTCAAGAATTGGAAGCACAGCATGCAGAGCAGCTCGAGAAAGAGAAAATGCTCTTACTCAATGATGCGAAAAAACAGAATCAAGATTTTAAAAATAAATATGAACAGAACAAAGACGCCATCGTCGATCACATAATAGAAAGGGTGAAACAAGTCTATGGCAGTCAATAAGATGGAAAAAATGACGATTATTGCTGCGGCAGAACACGAAGAAAAACTTCTCCAAGCGATTCAGGGCTTGCAGATGACCGAGATCAAAGATTTTTTTCATTCGAATGTAGATAGTGAGTACATCAAAAAGCACTTTTCTACAACGTTAGTAGAAGATGATGACCGTCAGAAGAAGTACTATCAGACAATGTTGACAGATATTCAGGAAGCATTGATCTTTATCGAACGTTTTGCTGAAAGTTCCTCGAACAAGAAAGGATTTAAAAGACAAGTTCGAACGTTAGAATCTTTAGAACAAACATTTGATGAGGCGATGATCAAAAATTATCTGCGTGATATCTTTGCCTTGAAACAACGATTGACCACTATAGAGACTTCAAGAAAAGAATTACTTGCTAAAGAAAAATGGCTAGCTCGTTGGCAATATTTAGATGTCGTTCCACAACAAAATGCTTTTGCGAGTACCACTTTGCTGTTAGGCTCAATCAATTCGGCAAATCAGACAGATTTTTTGAACGACCTGTCACAGATTCCATCTGTACATGCAGAAGAAATCTATCATAGTCAAAACCATATTTATTATAGTTTGATCTATTTAAATGAGTTATTGCCAAACATGAAGGAACTTACAGAAACATACAGTTTTGATGAATTTGTTTATCCGTATGATGTGCTGCCGACAGAAGCGTACCAGCGATGTAAAGATGAATTAGGTTTGCTTGTAGAGGAAGAGAAAGAAGTGAAGTCTGGACTAGCTGATTACCGAACGCACTTGGAAGAACTCTATTTAGCCGAAGAGATGACCTATGCGTACATTCATCGTGAAGAAGCTAAGAAACATTTGGTTAATACCACGTACTTTTTTATCCTACAGGGATGGATTCCAGTAGAGGAAAAACAGGAATTGATCAATGCTTTCCAAAAAGCTGTACCGAAAAATGAAGTTTACAGCGCATTTGATCAGCCGACAAATGAGGAAATCCAAGAAGATATCCCAGTAAAATTAAAGAATAATTCTGTTGTTGCACCTTTTGAGATGCTGACGGAGATGTACAGTTTACCAAAGTATGATGAAATTGATCCAACACCGATCATGACCCCTTTTTACATGGTTTTTTTCGGGATGATGGTAGCAGATATCGGCTATGGTTTATTGATGCTGATTGGCGCATTTCTCGCACAACGACTGTTTGTATTGCCGAGAGGAATGAATCGTTTTGCTAAATTCTTTTTGATTTTGTCTTTCCCAACTATTTTATGGGGATTCATTTACGGATCATTTTTCGGAGCAGCATTGCCTAAGGAACTTTTTGGCATTCATCTGCCGTTTCCGCTATTGTCTACGACAGAAGATGTTAACACTATTTTGATTCTATCTGTTGTTTTCGGATTCATTCAATTGATGACAGGACTGATGGTCAATGGGATTGAATTAACGAAACGTAAACGTTATTTGGAAAGTATAGGCGAAAGCTTTGCTTGGCAAGGGTTATTGATCGGACTTTTAATTGCTGTTTTAGGAATGCTATTGTTTAAAAATAATGGCTTACTTGTGACAGGTGTTGTCGTTGCAGTAATCTCAGCCTTATCGATCATTGCTGTTCCCGTTATTCAGACTAAATCAAAAGCTAAAGGACTTGCTAAAGGGTTATACGGATTATATGGTTTGACAAGTTATATTGGTGATTTAGTCAGTTATACGCGACTGATGGCCTTAGGGATTTCGGGCGGAAGTATCGCAGCTGCTTTTAATATGTTAGTTGCATTTATGCCGCCGGTCGCTCGGTTTAGTGTCGGAATCGTCTTGATCATTGCGCTGCATGCGTTGAATCTCTTTTTAAGTCTATTGGGTGCTTATGTCCACGGTGCGAGATTACAGTATGTAGAGTTTTTTGGAAAATTTTATAAAGGAGGCGGACGAGCTTTTAAACCGCTGAAAACAGAAGAAAAATATATGAATATTGAAAAAAATAAAAGTAAATGAATAGTGGAGGAATAAAAACATGATAGATTACTTGATCAACAATAATGGTGGAATTCTTTTTGCAGTTTTAGGAATGGCAGTCGCAACGATTTTAGCTGGGATCGGTTCTGCAAAGGGCGTTGGTTTTACAGGTGAAGCAGCAGCAGCCTTAACAACAGAGCAGCCGGAAAAATTCGGACAAGCGTTGATTCTACAACTTTTGCCAGGGACACAAGGGTTATACGGTTTCGTTATTGCATTTTTGATCTTCATTAATTTAGATAACAGTATGTCAATGGTTCAAGGAATGGATTACTTTGTTGCGTCATTACCGATTGCATTCGCAGGTTTGTTTTCTGGGATTGCGCAAGGACGTGTTGCAGCGGCTGGTATTCAAATTCTAGCGAAAAAACCGGAACATTCAACAAAAGGGATCATTTATGCTGCGATGGTAGAAACGTATGCTATTCTTGGGTTCGTTATCTCATTCTTACTTGTACTAAATGTGAAGTAACAGGAGGAAAAACATGGAGGCAATCGAACGAATTATCGATCAGATTCTTGAAAAAGGAACGGCAGAAATCACCGAACTTAAAAATGCTGAACTGAAACAAATCGATGAAGCATATGCGGAACAGGAAGAAGCATTGCTTTTACAAGAAAAAAAATTGATCGAAAAAAATAATGAACAAAGCCTTAAAAATTTCAAACAAAAGCAAAATCGCCAACAATTAGAAATAAAGCAGAGCACCTTGAATCAAAAGCAAGGATATTTAGAACAGTTGTTTTTAGAAGCAGTAAAACGAATGAATAACTGGAATGAAGTGGAATTTCAAGCATTTGCTCAACAAATCATTGAGCAGCTAACACTAATTGGTAAAGCTGAATTACAACTTGGTGCTTATTCGCAAGGAAAACTAACGAATCAATGGTTGATAGAGCATACGCCAAAGGATTTGGACTTACAATTACAGCCAAACCTTATAGCAGATGTGGGTGGTTTCATTATTGCGCAAAATGGCATTGAGTATAATTTCTTATTTCCAAGTCTTGTTCAGGAGATTAAGCGAGCAGAAAGTTTTGACATAGCGGAGAGGCTGTTTAGATAGAAACGTTTTTAATTACTTCAGCTACGTAAATCACTTCTTCTAAAAACTAGATGATCACCAAGTGAAACGAAAAGCGTTTCACTAGTCAATCCCTAAGTTTTAAAAGAAAAAACGATTTACTTCGCTTTTTAAGCAGTCTAGCTGCGTAAATCACTTCTTCCAAAAACTAGATGATCGCCAAGTGAAACGAAAAGCATTTCACTAGTCAATCCCTAAGTTTTAAAAGAAAAAACGATTTACTTCGCTTTTTATGATAGGAGGGTCAAGATGAAAGAGACGGTATATAATCAAATCAATCCGCTGATTCGTTTGAAGGAAACAGAGTTGTTGAATGCTGGACAATATGAACAGTTGCTGAATGCTAAAGATACGGATGCACTTCGTGAAATTCTGAAAAATACCATTTATGGTACTTATATGACAGCTGATTTTGCAGATGATTTTGAATATATTTATTCAAAAGAAAAAGGTCTTTTGTTTGAGTGGTTGTATGAAATGGCACCTGAGCCAGAAGTAATCACTATCTATACTTCTCGTGCAACGTTTCATAATTTGAAGGTATTGACGAAAGCAGAATTAACGGGAAAAAATCTAGATTATTTATTTATCGATGATGGTCGTTATACCATAGAAACGATCAAAAGTGCAATTCGTACACGGGTGTCAACAGAATTACCAGCTGAACTGATGCAGGCGATTCTTGAGGTTTTAGATTATTTTCAAGAGTCTTCTACCATTCAGGCAATCGATATCATCTATGATCGAAGTTTCTTAACATATCAAAAACAATTAGCTGAAAAATTAGGCTACAAGGATATTATTGAGGAAGTGACCGCATTTATTGACCTGACAAATATTTCCACGATGGCTCGTGGGATTCTTCAAGGTCAGCATGAAAACTTTCTATTAACTGTGTTATCTAGCTCTGGCAGTATTCCAAAGTCAGCATTTTTAGAGTATACGGAACAGTCTTTAGCAGCTTTTACAGAGTTTGTCCTAAATACAACCTACGGCGGAATCGTCTCGACGATTGTTTCAGCTGAGACAAAAGAGCTTGATTTGATTGCCTTTGAGAAAATGAAAGACGATTATTTAACTAGCCTGTATGATAAGGCCAAAATCATGGCATTCGGACCGTTGCCTTTACTAGCATTTTTAAATGCAAAAGAAGTTGAATGGAAGAACCTGCGTTTGATTTTAGTGAGTAAGCGCAGCAATTTTCCTGTAGAGCTGGTTAGAGAAAGGATGCGTGTTTCAAATGGCATATAAAATCGGTGTGATCGGTGATAGAGATTCTGTAATGCCGTTTAAACTTTTTGGTTTCGAAGTTGTTTATGCGCATTCGGCTAAGCAAGTCAGAGAGACGATCGAGACCATGGCTAAAGAACAGTTTGGAGTAATTTTTATTACAGAAGATGCGTCTGAATGGGTCGTAGAAACAATTGAACGTTATAAAAGTGAAGTCACGCCTGCGATCATTTTGATTCCAAGTCATAACGGAACAAAAGGAATCGGGTTAAAAGAGATTCAAGATAATGTGGAGCGAGCGGTAGGGCAGAACATACTGTAACGTAAAAAATTAAAGAAAACGTGGTTGGGCCTGACTGATTTTTAGCCAAATCGTGCTAAAGACAATGGGAGGCTTCCGTTCAGTTTTCTAGTTAAGGTAAAGGCAACATGAGCCTGTCTAGTTTTTGAGTAATCTAGCTAAGTAGGCCGGCTCATTCGGCAAAGAGATAAAGATATTTACTGACAAATCGTGTCATTGGATAAGCTTTGTTGATTTGATCAAGAGTTGGTTGGTTTACTTTGCTTTTAGAATAGGAGGAATGATTTTTGCAAACGGGTAAGATTATTAAAGTATCTGGTCCTTTGGTGATGGCAGAAAATATGTCTGATGCAAGTATTCAGGATATTTGTCAAGTCGGAGAATTAGGTGTTATCGGAGAAATTATAGAGATGCGTGGAGACGTTGCATCGATCCAAGTATATGAAGAAACAACCGGAATCGGTCCTGGTGAACCAGTAACAACAACAGGTGAAGCTTTATCTGTAGAGCTGGCGCCTGGCTTGATTTCGGAAATGTTTGATGGAATTCAGCGACCGTTGGATACTTTTGCAAAAGTAACAAAAAGTAATTTTCTAAGCAGAGGGGTTCAAATCCCTGCATTAGATAGAACAAAAAAATGGGTGTTCGAACCTAGCGTGTCTGTCGGCGAAAACGTGTCGGCGGGTGATATCATTGGACTTGTGCAAGAGACGAAAGTGATTGCTCATAAAATCATGGTTCCTGTCGGGATCGAAGGAACGATAAAGTCGATCCAACAAGGTGAATTTACGATCGAAGAAACAATCTATGTTGTGGAAACGGCAACTGGTGATAAAGAGTTTACAATGATGCAGAAATGGCCTGTTCGTCGTAGCCGTCCGATTTTAGAGAAATTAAATCCAGATGTTCCCTTACTTACAGGACAACGAGTCATTGATACGTTTTTCCCAGTTACAAAAGGTGGAGCAGCAGCTGTGCCGGGACCATTCGGAGCAGGAAAAACAGTTGTTCAGCACCAAATTGCTAAATGGGCAGATGTTGATTTAGTTGTTTATGTAGGATGTGGAGAACGCGGCAATGAAATGACAGATGTACTAAATGAATTTCCTGAATTGATCGATCCGACAACTGGGGAATCAGTGATGGAACGAACTGTTTTGATCGCTAATACCTCTAATATGCCGGTAGCGGCTCGAGAAGCATCTATCTATACGGGAATCACCATAGCTGAATACTTCCGTGATATGGGCTATTCAGTCGCAATAATGGCAGACTCGACTTCTCGTTGGGCAGAAGCGCTGCGTGAAATGAGTGGTCGACTGGAAGAAATGCCTGGAGATGAAGGCTATCCCGCTTATTTAGGTAGCCGTCTGGCAGAATACTACGAACGAGCAGGACAAGTTGTGGCGTTAGGAAAAGATCATCGTGAAGGCAGTATCACAGCAATCAGTGCCGTGTCTCCATCGGGAGGAGATATTTCTGAGCCTGTCACACAAAATACACTACGCGTTGTAAAAGTATTTTGGGGCTTAGATGCTACTTTGGCACAAAAGCGTCATTTCCCATCAATCAACTGGCTGCAAAGCTATTCTTTGTATGCTTCAGAAGTTGGGAAACATTTAGATCAGCAGCTGCAAATAAATTGGTCCGAAATGGTCATGGAAGGCATGCGGATTTTACAAGAAGAATCTCAACTGGAAGAAATCGTTCGTTTAGTCGGAATTGACTCTTTATCTGATAAGGATCGATTAACGTTGGAAGTCGCGAAATCGATTCGTGAAGATTATTTGCAGCAAAATGCATTTGACGATGTTGATACATTCACATCAAGAGAGAAGCAATATAAAATGCTGAACTTGATTTTAACTTTCTATAAAGAAGGGCAGTCAGCGTTAGAATTAGGTGCATATTTAACGGAAATTTTGGCTGGTACGGCTGAAATCAGAGATCAGATCGCTAGAAGTAAGTATGTTCCTGAGGCACAAATCGGTCAATTAGATCCGTTGATCGATGACATCAAACAAACCTTGAAACAAATCGTCGCAGATGGAGGGATGACAAATGATTAAAGAATATCGTACGATCAATGAAGTTGTCGGTCCCTTGATGATCGTTGAAAAAGTTGAAGGCGTTAAATACGAAGAGTTGATCGAAGTTCGGATGCAAAACGGTGAGATCCGTCGCGGACAAGTTTTAGAGATCAACGGTGACAAAGCAATGGTTCAGATTTTTGAAGGAACTAGCGGGATCAATCTTCGTGATTCCAAAGTCCGCTTTTTAGGGCACCCATTGGAGTTAGGTGTTTCAGAAGACATGGTAGGGCGGATTTTTGATGGTCTAGGTCGTCCTAAAGATAATGGGCCAGAGATCTTGCCAGAAAAAATGCTTGATATCAACGGAGAAGTAATCAATCCTGTGGCTAGAGATTACCCAGATGAATTTATTCAAACGGGTATTTCAGCGATCGACCATTTAAATACGCTTGTACGAGGACAAAAGCTGCCGGTGTTTTCTGCCTCTGGATTACCTCACAAAGAATTAGCTGCTCAAATTGCCCGTCAGGCAAATGTACTAAACAGCGATGAAGAATTTGCGGTTGTATTTGCTGCGATCGGAATCACATTTGAAGAAGCGGAATTTTTCATGGAAGATTTTCGTCAAACAGGTGCCATTGATCGGTCTGTAATGTTTATGAATTTAGCGAATGATCCTGCAATTGAGCGGATCGCAACACCTAGAATGGCATTAACTGCAGCTGAATATTTGGCCTATGAAAAAGGCATGCACGTTTTAGTGATCATGACAGATATGACAAATTATTGTGAAGCTTTAAGGGAAATCTCTGCTGCTCGTCGGGAAGTGCCGGGACGTCGTGGCTACCCAGGCTATCTTTATACAAATTTAGCAACCCTTTATGAACGTGCTGGTCGTATCAATGGCTTAAAGGGTTCTGTAACGCAAATACCGATTTTAACCATGCCGGAAGAAGATAAAACTCATCCAATCCCGGATTTAACTGGTTACATCACTGAAGGACAAATCATTTTATCCAGAGACTTATACAAAAGCGGTATTCAGCCGCCCATTGATGTGTTGCCGTCTTTATCACGTTTGAAGGATAAAGGAACAGGTGAAGGGAAGACAAGAGTAGATCATGCAGCAACGATGAATCAGCTGTTTGCAGCCTATGCGCAAGGTAAACAAGCGAAAGAATTAGCTGTTGTACTCGGAGAGTCTGCGTTATCTGATGTTGATAAGATTTACGCGAAGTTTGCGGAGCGTTTTGAAGCAGAATATGTCAATCAAGGCTTTTATACCAATCGTTCGATTACAGAAACTTTGGACTTAGGCTGGGAATTATTATCCATGCTGCCTAGAACAGAGTTAAAACGAATCAAAGACGAGATGCTGGACGAATACTTGACTGAAGGAGAGTGATCGACAGTGGCACGATTAAATGTAAATCCTACCCGAATGGAACTCTCTCGTCTCAAGAAACAACTAGGAACTGCCAGCCGCGGACATAAACTACTAAAGGACAAACAAGATGAACTAATGCGTCGTTTTATTTTGCTGGTCAAAAAGAACAATGCCTTGAGAATAGCTGTGGAAAAAGAATTAACGGCGGCTTTATCTAGTTTTGTATTAGCAAATGCAACCTTAAACGAAGCGTTTATCGAAGAATTGGTCGCTGTGCCGGCAAATGAAGTGACTCTTGATGTAATAGAAAAAAATATTATGAGTGTAACGGTACCAACCATGAATTTCCATTATGATGAAACGGTAACGGAAGCACCTTTAAACTATGGATATTTAAATTCAAATGCAGAGTTAGATGGTGTTTTCGGAAAGCTTTCATCTATACTTCCAAAACTTTTAGAATTGGCAGAAGTTGAGAAGACTTGTCAGTTGATGTCAGAAGAAATCGAAAAAACCCGCCGTCGTGTCAATGCATTAGAATATATGACGATTCCTCAGCTAGAAGAAACGATTTATTATATTCAAATGAAACTTGAAGAAAATGAGCGTAGTGAAATCACTCGCTTGATCAAAATCAAGAACATGGGCGGGAATTAAAAATAGAGTAAAGAATTCGGTTTTTGAATTCTTTACTCTATTTTTTTGGATACTCGTTCTGTTGAATCGTCCATAATTGATCAGTAATAGTTGATATAAAGGAAATGCCATCGTTTGTTTGTCCATTAGTAAAGACTGTTAAAATAAAGGGATGTTCTGTTTCTAGAATTCCTATATCATGCAGAAAACCTGCGTAAGAGCCAATTTTATGTGCGACTTTTCCAGAAGTCGTTGGTGTATCCATCCGTTCGTGAAACACCGTTTTTTTCATATAGTCATAGATCGTTTGATACTCTGGATTCGTGCTTTTTTCATCATATAAAATGTTAAGGATCTTTGCAGCATCTTCTGAGGTGAATTTAGCATCATCCCACTCTGTTTCCTTTTGAAGAAAATGAGCGTATAGGGCTTTCTTAGCTTTCACATCATCTCCGAAAGTGCGGTAGAGCATATTTTTGGCAATATTGTCAGAATAGGTAATATTGTATTCTTGTAAGGTTCTGACTGTATAGCTAGGCTGGATATTGTTGATGATGATCCCAGTTCCATCTTCATAATCTTCTTTTTCATTGTAAGTCAGTTGATCTTCCCAGTTTAATTCTCCTGCTTGAACCTTATCAGCGATCATCATGGCTAAGGGGACTTTGATAGTACTGGCGCTATAAAATTCCTGCGTTCCATTCACTGACAGTTGCTTTCCCGTTGTAAGATCCACGTAAGTCATCCCAACATCGCCATTAAAAGATTTACTTGCTGAAATCATTGCTTGATTGATTTTATCATAAAAAGCGGTAAATTCAGCAGGTTCAAATGTCTTCGCTGCATCACTTTTTGCGGCAGATACGGAAAGTTTTTTTAGTGGAAGCTCTTTTTCCTCATTTGTTTGTGCTTCAGTTGCATAATCTACTGTATGAGGAGAAAAAAAGAAGGATACGATCAAGAAGAAACAAATAGAAAAAATCATCCCGTAAAGAGTCATTTTCTTTTTTTCCAAATACTTTTCGTTCCTTTCTATACATTCACTTGTCTTAAACAAAAAATGCGACACAACCATTTAATCATTTTTCCTGCTGTTTTGCAAGGTTCAGTCAACAGAGAATAAAAAAATATAGGTGTTTAAGTTATCTTTAAGGTAACAAGATTAAAGTAGTGTCTGTTCACAAGGAATGGTAGGAGGAATCATATGAATTTTATTAAACGAGCATTATTAAGCATGAAAGCAAAAAAAGGAAGAACATTTTTATTATGTGCGGTCTTTTCAGCCATTTTGATTTTTGTTCTTGCAGGTCTAACAATTCAAAGCGCCGCCCTAACAGCTACTGAAAATGCGAAGAAGAGTGTTGGCGCAACAGTGACTATTTCAGCGAATAGAGAAGCTGCAATGAAAAAAAATCAAGAAAGTAGTTCTGGCGAAAGACCTGATCCTGGTAGTTTTAGTTTAACTCCGGTCTCTTTAACAGATGCACAAAAAATTGCAGAGCTGGCAAATGTTAAATCGTACTCATTTTTATCTTCATCATCGGCAGGAGCCGGAGATGGTATAACACCAATTTCTAGTGAGAGTGATGAAACGGCAACTTCTGAGTCTAGTAATAGTGAACAAGCGAGTGAAGGAAAGCCAAATGATCAAATGCAAGAAGGTGGACAAATGGGTGGAGGACCAATGTCCAGTATGAAACAAAGTGATTTTCAAGTAAGTGGTGTAATGGATTTAGCGATGGTCAGCGCTTTTTCAGAAGGAACAGCAGAAATCACAAGTGGTGAAGCAATTAGTGACGCTGATGAAGATACAAACAACGTTGTAATTGAAGAGACTCTGGCTGAAGCAAATGATTTGAGTGTAGGAGATACGTTTAAAATAACAGATCCTGAAGATGAGGAAAAAACGTATGAATTAACGATAAAAGGAATTTATAAAACAGCGGAAAATGGCGATAGTATGGGAATGATGTTCAATTTCTTAAATCCAGCGAATACATTATATACGTCATATACATTCGCCAACACGCTAAAAGGAGAAGACTCAGCTGGTACGATCGATTCGGCTTCCTATACGTTGGAAGATCCAAAGGAAATGGATAGCTTTGTTGAAGCAGCGGAAAAACTGATCGATACAGAAAGCTTTAGTTTACAAACCAATGATCAGGCATACCAGCAAATGCTGCAGCCATTAAATAATGTCGCTAGCTTTGCTAAAAACATTGTCATTCTAGTTGCCGTTGCAGGGGTCATTATTTTGACGTTGATTGTGATGATGACGATTAGAGAAAGACGATATGAGATCGGTGTTCTTTTATCATTAGGGGAATCCCGATTGAAAGTGATTCTACAATTTTTCAGCGAAATTATTGTGTGCATGGTTGTTGCCTTAGTAATTGCCACCTTCAGTGGCAACATCGTAGGAAATGTTGTTGGTGAGCAGCTGATAGATCAACAAACACAGACGGCACAGCAATCTGCAAGCAATCAAGCAGGACCTGGTGAAGGCGGCGGGCAACAACGTGGCGGCAGACCAGATGGTGGCGGTATGGGCGGCGGCATGGGAAGACTGGGTGCTAGTTCAGCAGAAGCTGCTCAAGAGATTGAAAAGCTGAACATCTCAGTCAAGCCCAAAGAAATAGCGATTTTGGCTGGGTTAGGTGTTCTGATCAGTTTCTTTTCAATCGTATTATCGTCCGTTGGCATATTAAGACTTCAGCCGAAAAAAATCTTAACCACATAGAAAAGAGGAAATGTGATGCTGCAAACACAAGAAGTAGGTTATTGGTATAAAAACGAAGAAGAATTTCTTTATAAAAATGTAAACTTAGAGTTTCAAAGAGGAAAAATGTACGCTATCTTAGGAGCCAGTGGATCGGGAAAAACAACCTTTCTTTCATTGATAGCTGGACTAGATCAGCCTAAAACAGGAACGATTCTCTATAACGGAGAATCGTTGGCAAAGATCGGTCTTAGAAATTACCGTAAAAATGATGTATCCATCATTTTCCAGGCGTACAATCTATTGCCTTATATGTCCGCTCTTGACAATGTCTTAACCGCAATGGCGATATCAAGCTCAAAACAAGAAGATAAAAAGGCCTATGCGTTGGAAAATTTAGCAAGTGTAGGAATTGATGAAACACTTGCTAAAAAGAATGTTGCTCAATTATCTGGTGGTCAACAACAACGAGTAGCGATCGTAAGAGCACTTTGTTGTGATCACGAATTGATCGTAGCCGATGAACCAACAGGTAATTTGGATGAAAAAACTTCTCAAGATATTGTTCAGCTATTTCAAAAAGTGGCTCATGAACAACAAAAATGCATCATCATTGTTACTCATGAACAAGAGGTGGCTAAAGCATGTGACGAGATCTATGAATTGAAAAATCAAGCATTTATGTTAGTAGAATAAAAAAGAGTTAAGTAAAAACATACTAAGATTAGAGGGTAAAGTCATCGACGGATGACTTTACCTTCTATTTTCCTTTTTTAGGACTATAGTAAAGGGTGAAAGGAAGATCGA
>NZ_MIJY01000013.1 GCF_001730305.1 Enterococcus termitis | reverse complement strand
CTTTGTAGTGATGATACATATCGATCGCATGTTGTGCTGGATAGAAATGCTCATCATCAAAATCGAACATTTTTCTCTCTCCAGTAATTACTGGAAAACGATCTGGCCCAACTGGTGCTAGATCTACATTGGCTAAGCCTCTGCCGCCTTCGTTATATCCACCTTCACATTGATTGGCTGCTGTTGCGCCGCCCCATAAAAAATCTTTTCTAAATGACATGTCAAAATTCCTCCATTTTATTATAGTAGGTGCCATCTCATCAACGGATGACTTTCATCACCTGTTCACCCGGATCAGACAACACACTTGTCAACGTAATAATATCGCCAAAATCTATCGAATTAGTTACCACAACAGGTGTAATTATATTATAGCCCTTTTCAGCAATTTTCTCTAAGTCAAATTTGATTAATTTATCACCTGTTTTCACTTTTTGCCCTTTTTCCACAAAATAATCATAGCCTTCGCCATTTAACTGCACAGTATCAATGCCGATATGAATCAATAGTTCAACACCTGTATCACTCGTCAATCCAATCGCATGTTTAGAATCAAAAACAGCTGTAACAATTCCATCAAATGGTGCATAAACGATATCTTCAACTGGTCTCACAGCAAGACCTTTACCTAAAATTTCTTCTGAAAACATACCATCTGCCACATCGGCTAGCTGGACGATCTCTCCTTTAACAGGATTTACAATATTGATGATCGATTCAGAAACTGCTTCATTAACAATTGGTTCAGCATTTGTTTGTTCGTTTTTTTGTTCCACTTGGGGCTCTTTATATAAAAGATAGGATATAACAAAAGAAATCACGATACTGATTACTGCACCGATACATGCCATATAAAAATGCGTCAATGTATCATCTCCAATATAGCTTGGTAATGTCAACAAGCCAGGTGAACCACCAGTAAAGTTTTTTACTCGTGCAATTCCCATAAACAAACCACCTATTCCACCACCGATCATAGCAGCATATAAAGGTGTTTTATAGCGCAAATTCACTCCGTACAAAGCTGGTTCGGTAATCCCAAACAATCCTGTCAAACCAGCAGAAGAAGCCAATTGTTTGATTGAAGAATCTTTACTTTTAAGTCCTACAGCTAATGAAGCCGCTCCCTGTCCAAGATTTGAGGCCAACATTCCAGGATAGATTACCGTATCATAGCCGGTTGTCATACGGTTATTGATTCCAATTGGAACAAGTCCATAATGAGTACCAGTTGCAACAAACAATGGTGTAAATGCACCAATGATTGTCGGCACTAACCAAGGACTAAATTCTTCTAACGCTTTAATACCAGTTGAAATACCGTCACTAATGAAATAACCGATCGGACCAATTACAACAAGCGAAATTGTTCCAACAACTGCAATCGTGATCAACGGTTTACTGAAAAATTTGATGACCTTTGGCGACAATTTATCTGCAATCGGTTCAACATAAGACATAAACCATACCGATAAAATAATTGGAATCACAGAAGAACCATAGGTCACGGCTGAAATTGGTAATCCAAATAAGTGAATACTCCCTTCACCAGCTTCTTTGATTGCATTAACCATGCCAACAAAATTTGGATGGAGTAAAATTCCACCAACCATCATTGCTAGATACATATTGGTTTTAAATTTTTGAGCAGAAGATGCAGCTAATAAAATCGGCAGAAAATAAAAGGCTGCATCTGCCATAAAATCAATGATGATATAGGTTTGACCCGTTTTATCTATCGCATTGAAAACAACTAATAAAGAAAGAACTGCTTTTAGCATCCCAGCTGCAGTGATCGCTGGCAAAATAGGGGTAAAAATCCCAGTAATCGTATCAATAACTTTTGATGCGGCGCTCCGGTCATCTTTTTCACCCGAGTCAGTTGACTGACCATCCAAAGCAGGCGCTTTTTTGACAATCTCTTTATAAACACTCCCAACATCACTACCAATGATTACTTGGTATTGGCCCCCCTTTGAAACAACCCCCATTACACCAGCAGTATCTTTTATCTCATCTGTCTGTGCTTTTTGCTCGTCTTTCAAATTAAACCGTAAGCGCGTCGCACAATGCGTTAAACCACTGATATTTTCTTCTCCGCCGATCTGTTCAATAATTTTATCTGCTAATTCTTGATAATTCATGTATCATTCCTCCTAAAAAAATAAAAAAATACCTAAGAAAGCTCTTTATCCAAAGAACTTTTTCTTAGGTATAGCCTGTGATGTACACAGTAACAATCCTTTAATTGTTTGTAATTCTTCTAATATGGATCGTGAGATAAATCATTTCATCTTCCTTTAACTCTCGATCGAATTCTTTTCCAATATACTCACGAATTTTCAATGCACAGAGATATTCTTCTTGATACTTCTCCTTTAGCATAAATAAAAATCCTTCGTCTTTATCCTTGTCTAATTCTATTCCACTAAATAGACGTTGGACGAAAAACTTTAAATGAGTAATAAACCGCTCGTAATTTAATGTATATTCGTCTAAATCTGTTTTATAGTGATATTTGACGATATTAATGATTTTTTGAATCACTTGTGTCATTTCAGAAACTTGACTGACTTGTGATAAATCAAGTTCAGCATTAACGATATGCAAGGCGATAAAGCCTGCTTCGTCTTCTGGTAATGAGATAGATAACCGATTGGAAATAATAGTTAAAGCTTCTTTTCCAATCAAATATTCATGATTATAAAATCGTTTGATCTCCCATAAAAGTGCATTTTGCACTGGCAAACCATTATTATGCCGTTCAATGGCATAGTCGATATGATCTGTTAGAGTAAGATAAATATTCTCGTTCAGCTTTTTTCCTAAAGAAACTTTTGCAAAACCAATAATTTCATTTGCCACTTGTAAATGCTCCAATCGAACATTTGACAATAACTGTGTCAATTTATTAGTGGTTAAGTCAGCATTACTTGTATAAATCTTTTCAATCAAACCATCGTCAATTGCATCTCCAACATTTTTTTTGAATCCAATCCCTTTGCCCATCACCAAAACTTCATGACCATCAGTGTTGAGAGATTTGACAATATTATTATTGATTACTTTTTTTACTTCCATAGTATCTCCTCAGTGAGATTCGATCAGCTAGCTAATAAAATGTTGATTAAAAATAAAGTATAGCCTGAATAATCAGTAACAATCTTCATTTCTCTTGTTATTAAAACATGAAAGTAAAGCGTTGTCAACACAGGAAAAGCTCTTACTTTTAGTATAAATACAATTTATGCAATCGCTCTAACTGACTCTCTTTTACACCTAACCCAAGTGTCAAATATTCTTTCATCGTGCCATAATTTTTTTCGACTGCTTGATAGGCACCATCTAAGTAGTCTTTTTTAGTTAGTTGTAGTGAGGCTAAGAAAGCAAGTACATCTTCATTATCAGTATATTTTTTATAAATAGCCATCCGCTTTGCATTTCTAGGCGCGTTCATCTTGTCTGTCAGAAGATAATCTTGATAAATTTGTTCCTTACTGACACCTAAGGCACCTAAGTAAATCGCAGCAGCCCAACCAGTACGATCTTTCCCACCTTGACAATGAAAAATCAATGGTGCTGCATCATCCTCAACCAAGGTTGAAAAAAACTGTTGATATGCTTTAACAGCATTTTCACCTAAAACTAACTGCTTCATTTGTTCAATCATCACATTCCGATTTTTCCTTAACTGCTCTTTTCCAGCTTCAGTGCGGACCATTTCTTCCAGCTGAGCGATTTTCTCTTCATCTTTTTTTGAAACAGATTGCGTACTTGCTTGTTGAGCAACATCGGCGTGAGGATTAAAATTGACCGTTTCACTCATTGAAATTGGCTGATTAGGGTCTTTGGCAATCTCTTGTGGTGAACGAAAATCAATGATTCGTTTGATCTCCAGTCTTTCGATATATTTCTGTTCTTCACTATCTAATTGATGTAACGCATCTGATCGAAAAACTAAACCCCACTTTGTCAAATGCCCATCCGCGGTAGAGTATCCACCTAGATCCCGACAATTATATAAATGCTCTAAAGGCAGACGGCGTTCTGCCCCGATAAAAGTATCTGAATCCGAAAACGCTTTGAAATATAAACGTGCACCTGGCTCAGGATCTTTAAATGTTTGCCAGCCTTTTTCACTAAACTCTAGATAGTGACTACCTATTATATTTTCAGAATGATTACTTCCATAATAGACTCTTACAGGAAAGCGCATAGTTTCCGGAATTTTTATTTTTAGGTATTCAGCATCTCTTTCTATTTGCAGCTTTTGCATAATGTCACACTCCTATTGTTTTTCAAGTGTTGCAGCCTCTTCTGCTACGCCTTGTTTATCCAATTTTTTAATGAACGGTAGATACAACAATAGTACCACAACAAACTGGATCAACTGAACAACCAATCCTTGCCAACCAGCCGCCATAAATCCCGATAAGAAGGTCGGAAGATTTTTCGGTACGTTTACACTGATCACTGGTAAAAAGCCGATGATCGTTGCAATGTAAGCAATTCCGACACAAACTGCAGCTGAGAGAGTCAAAGGAATAAAAATAACTGCATTCATAATCATTGGAATCCCGAATTTCATCGGTTCGGTGATACCAAAAATACTTGGAATAAATGAAATTTTCCCAATCGATTTAAATTTCTCACTCCGACTCATCCAGACTAAAATCACTGCCAAAGCTAGAGCTCTAGGTCCTTTGAATGCATCCAAGAAAAATGAATTGATGATGTTGGTTGCAACCTCTCCAGCAGCAACAGCTTCCATATTAGCATAGGCTTGTGAAGTGAACAAAACAGCAATTACAGACCCTACAACCATGCTACCATGAATACCAAAGAACCAAAGTAGTTCTGATAAAAACATGATAAAGAGTGCAGACCAGATTGATCCTCCTAAAGATTCAAGAGGTGTTTGAAGATTCGTATAAATGAAATCGTGGACATTACCAAACTGTGTTTCCGCAAAAAGCGTGCTGATAATAATGACAACGATAAAAATAATTGCGGCAGGGACAATGGCTTCAAACGTTTTGGCAATCGCAGTTGGAACACTTTCCGGCATACGGAACGTGATTCTTTTATCGACCATTTTTGCAAACAGCCATGTCACGACTAAAGCAACGATCATTCCCACGAAAATTCCTTTTGAACCAAGATAAGTCAGTTCATACGCCATTGCTGGCTTTTCTCCACCAGTATCAAAAGCTGTGATTGGTGTTAAAACAAAGAAAGACGCAAGTGATAAAATAATCGAAGCAATCGTATCCCCTTTTTTCTCACGCGCCATCGCACAAGAAATCCCGATAATGATATAAATAGTAATCAAGTTACTTGAAATCGAGGTCCCTAATGAGCAGGCCTTGATGACAATTTCAGGTAAGCCTGGAATCATCCCGATGATCGTTGTCAGACTTCCTACGATCGTAATCGGCAAAGTCATCATCATCCCATTTGCAATACTTTTAACAAAAACGTTATTTGAAAATTTATTGACAAACACATTCAACCCATTAATAAATGAACTTTTTTTACCCTCTGTCATTTTCTCATTCTCCTTTATCTATTCAGATTTAGCACTAATAATCTCTTGTGCCATTTTAAATACTTTCTCACCATTCATCATTCCGTAATCCATCATTTCAATTACTAAAACCGGAATGTCAGGATATTCATTTTTGACGTCTTCTTGCTGATAGCCAACTTGTGGACCAAGCAAAATAATATCTGATCCTGTCACTCTTTCTTCAAGCTCACTCAACCCACACGCCGATATATCAGCAGCTATTCCTTGTGACGCAGCATATTCTTCCATCTTTTTAACCAGCATTCCTGTAGACATTCCACCTGCACACGCTAACGTAATTTTCAATTTGATCACCTTTTCTGTTGTATTTTTACGCACTCTTTTTAATTAAGTTACGCAATTCTTGCATTTCTTCATGTAAATCAATAAATTCTTTTGTAAAATCGGTAGCAGTGATTGCTGCCATCATATGATCTTGTGCATGAGTCAAAAACATCGTAGCTGACTCTTCTGGGTTGTTCGCAAAATTTTGTAAAATAGTTGTATGTTGCTGGTGTGCGATTTTTAAGTTTGCTTTACTTTCCTCCAACATTTTCTTTGCATTAATGATTTCCCCTTTTTTTGCTTCTTTAATCGCATTCATAGCTAATGATTTAGCATTTCCTGCGTATACAATGATTTGCATCACATCTGTTTCCGAAATCATCCGATCTTCTCCTTTCAAATAAATTCCTAGTCACTTATCTATAAGCAACTTTTATGCCAAACACTCAAAAGGTAGATAAGAAGCCTATTCAGACACATGTGTTTCATTTATATTTGAAAGTAAAACACATAACAAAACACATGATATGAAAACAATACACATGACTTTGACTAATAAGCGTTTTCACCTTATACTTAGAACGAGTGTTTATTTATGAAAGAGTGGCATAAACTATGAAAAGAATCGATAAAATCGCAGAACTACTTACAACTTATTCAAAGGATCAACCAGCAACAGCAAAAGAAATAGCCGAAAAACTTTCTATTGGTCGAGCAAATGTCAGCAGTGATTTAAATCAGCTCGTCAAACAAGGGAACGCAAAAAAAACTGGCACAAAACCAGTTTATTTTTTCTCTACTACTCCCAAATCAGTGAAGACAGAAAATATTTTAGATGAATGTGTAAAGAAAAGTCCTAGCCTGTTTCATTGTGCTGAACAAGCAAAGGCGGCCATTTTATATCCGCCCAAAGGGATGCATATCTTACTAACTGGGGAAACTGGCGTTGGTAAAAGTATGTTTGCTGAATTGATTTTTTCCTACGCACAAGCACAACACAAAGTGAAAGCGGATTCTAACTTGATCACTTTTAATTGTGCAGATTATGCCAATAACCCACAATTACTGGTAGGCTCGATTTTTGGTATTGCAAAAGGAGCGTATACTGGAGCTGATAGTGATCGAATAGGATTAATTGAAAAAGCAAACGATGGTATTCTCTTTTTAGATGAGGTCCATCGCCTGCCGCCAGAAGGACAAGAAATGCTCTTTACTTTTATTGATCGTGAAGTCTATCGACGTTTAGGAGAAACAACAAGTGAACGTAAAGCGAAAGTATTATTGATCTGTGCTACAACGGAGGACATTTCTTCAACGTTACTTCAAACCTTCATTCGCAGAATTCCGATGAGAATAGAAATTCCTAATCTGCTAGAGCGTGGCTTAGAAGAACGCTTAACACTAATTTCTCTGTTCTTTCAAGAGGAAACTAAAAAACTGGAAACACCAATAGAAGTATCAACCAATACGATTCGGGCCTTGCTCGGTTATCATTGCCAAAATAATGTAGGACAACTAAAAGCAGATATCCAGCTTCTATGTGCGAAAGCCTATTCACAATTTATTGCTCGACAAGAAGAGAGCATTAAGATCAGCAGCTATGAATTACCTCACTATATTCGTGAAGGACTTTATAATAATGAAGATCGTAAAAAAATCTGGCTACTTCTACCTAATATGAATAGTCGCTTTTTCCTTTTTGATAATGAAGCCACTACACTTTTTTTACCAAACGACAATAAAGGAAACGATATTTATCAAATTATCGAGCAAAAAATAAATGATATGGAACGGATTGGTTTGGATACAGCTCAAACTGCTGAAATAATCGATACCACCATCACAAATTATTATCGCTCGTATACAACCGATTCACCTGTTGATTTACAAAGCTTAGAACAGATCGTTGGTTCAGAAATCATTGCAACATCTAATAAAGTCTGTGAAAAAGCTTCACGTTTACTAAATTGCTATTTTTCTGACAATGTTCGCTATGGACTAGCACTTCATTTATACAACACTATTCAGCGAATAAAAAGAGGACAAAAAATCAATAATCCTAAGATCTCTGAAATCAAAAAAAACTATCCACAACTTTTTGAAACTGCCCAGCATTGTCTTTCTGTGATCGAAACAGATTTCAGTGTCAAACTGCCCGAAGATGAAGCAGGCTTTTTAGCACTCTTTTTCTCTTCAGACGAACCTAAACAAAGGAAACAGATCCAGGTTGAAGTAATTGTAGTAGCACATGGTCAATCAACTGCAACCAGCATGGCCAACGTCGTCAATAAACTGCTTGGTGAGACAATCGCAGTTGGTTTTGATATGCCACTTGAGGAAAAACCTCTAGTAACACTATCGAATATTCAAGACTATTTACAAACTAGCAATCAAACAAAGGATGTTCTTTTACTTGTAGATATGGGATCATTGATCAATTTTAGCGATGAACTGAAGAAATATGCTGCAATTGACATACGCTGTATTGAATTGGTTAGCACGCTGCACGTCTTAGAAGCCAGCAGAAAGGCATCACTCGGCTATAGCTTAAGTGAAGTATATGAATCGACTCTAAACATTCGAGGTCTTTCTACCTATCAAAAACAACCATTGCAAGAAGCAAAAAATACAACTTTCTATCTGTTAACCTTATGTACGACAGGAGAAGGTTCTGCCCAGCTTATCAAAAAAATGCTCTATTCTCGATTAAATTTGAGAGGCGGTTCTTGTGAAATCATTTCCTTACAAATAACTGATTCTCATTTATTAGCTGAAACTATCAACAATCTAAATGATAAAGGAAAAATTATTTGTACGGTCGGAACCTTTCAAACAGAATTGAATGTGCATCATTTTTCCATCAATGATGCACTAAATGAAGACAATACTGTAAAAATACAATCACTCATTGATTATGAAATAGCTTTCGATGGCATGCGAATCAATATTACAGATATGCTACACTATGAACATGGTGAAAAACTTATCTTAACGGTTAGAGAGTGGATTGAAACATTGGCTGAAGAAATAACTCCTTATTTGTCTTATGAAATAAAAGTTGGATTATCCTGCCATGTTATCTGTATGATCGATCGTTTACTTCAAGGACAAGAAGTCAGTACCTTCCCACACAGCCAAGATTTCAAAGAAAAATATTCACAAGAAATCGGCCAAGTACAGCGAAACTGCCAATTTTTAGAAACCTATTATGGGATCATGATTCCGCAAGACGAGATACTTTACATCACCGCTTTCTTTATGAATGAATCGTTTCTTTAAGAATATTAAAATAAAAAGCAGTAAGCGTTGATGAATCAATTTATAGAATAAAATCAATAAATACTATTTACTGTAAAATAAACGCCTCATTCCATGGTGAAATAAGGCGTTCATTTTATTTATTCAGAGTGTTGTCTAACATTAAAAATATGTTAGACAAAAAAAGAACACCAACGCATCTTACGTTGGTGTTCTAAGTATACCGGCGGCCGGGGTCGAACCGGCACGCCCTCGCGGGCACTGGATTTTGAGAATAGAAAAACAGTATTACTTACGATAACTTTCGTTTACTTTCAATGTTTCTTCTATTATATACTATACTTCCGACTACCTTCATTCACTTCACGGGGTAGTCAAAAGGGTAGTCAAGATTTTAAGCTATATATAGTAAAGTATCTAACACTGGACAAGACGAACTGACGTTCGTATAATATCTACAAGGTGATAATAATGAGATATGTAAAAACCGTACATTTAAAACATCAAGTGCGCCCTGCTCAGTATTTCTATTCGCTGCATTTAGTTCCGTTCCGGAAAGTTTCATCGAGACGGATCAACATTGAAGAAACTGTTTATAATTTTTGGTCGTTCCCACCTGTACGAAAAAGAGATTATTTAGCAGCGTTTCCCTTAGAAAGAATAGATCACTTCATAGTCTTTGAATATCTTGAAGCTAGGCAATATTTGCAATTGCGTACTGATAAGATCTATAGGCTAAAGGATTTTAAAATGCAACCTAGAAAAATCGATTACCCATTTGATGATTGGGTACTTAAAAAAAAGGAAAAAAGACATGAACATAATTGAAGAATATGAAGCTGGGTTAATCAACTTTGAAGAGTTTGAAAAATATATATGGGGCTGTGGTCAAAGATTGATCAATGAGGTCGGAATCGACAAATTTATTTTTTATCTTAACGCTAAGGAGGGCGAATACTATGACAAAGAATAGTTATGTAGGTGTAGTTGATAAGATTAGAGTAATCAGAGCATTTCCCAATATGTTGGTACGTTTTACGTTGCATACCTCCTCTGAGGATATTAATTGTTTAGTCTGCAAAAAAGAACTGGCTAACCTTATACTATTTTTAGATGATGGTAAATTTGAGGTTGCAACTCATGGGCATTATAACGATCGCTCACAATTTATCGTTGATAAGTTTATTGTCCGCAACCCTGATAGCTTTATACGTGAGTTTGTCTTAAAACCACTTAAAACGATTGCTTAAAAAATGAAACTGAAAAATAATTGCGTATATTAAAAAAGAAGGAGGAGAAAACTTCTCCCCTCTTCCTTCACTAGCCCGCTAACTTCCCCAGCGGGCTTTTTTATAATTTTACGATGTCAGTTGCTTTTTCAATCATCTTCAAGGCATAGTTGTCGTGACTATATGCCTCTTCTTTAGTAGCATGTCCTGTCCGTTTCAATAGCAAATCAGCATTTTCCACGTGTTTAGGAGTTGGCAAATACATCCGCTTATTCCCAAATACAAACCAAATTTCTTTCGATCCATTTTTTTGCACTTTGATAAATTTAAACATAATATCATCATCCTTTTCCATTGTTTTTGTTGGTTCTTCATCGCTATTGCTTATATTAGCTGTCGTTCCGTTTCTAGGTTGTCTATAAATGGTAATTGTAGGCTGCCCATTAGCGTTCCAGATTTGATCATGATCGTTTACGGTGATGCCATTATAACCATAGTTGCAGTGGATAATATTGTCAGCGTCATCAATAAACATGCCTGTATGTCCTGCAGCGCCTAAAGTAAATCCACGATCACCCCAAATAAAAACATCGCCTCGTTTAGTTGGATAGTTACCATTTACAGGTTGGACTTGTTGCCAGCCGTTACGCTCTAAGTCGTTAAACAAAGTCTCGGTGTTACCTATATTTGTATTAGCTGGTAAAAATCCTCCGGCAATCAAAGCGTTATAAACAGCACTAGAACAATCATAACTACTTGGTCCTAAACGATAGTTCATGCTGTAGCTAACTTTGCCTTGTCGTTGCTGCAGCCAACTGAGCGCCTTGTTGATATCACTCATCATTATCACCTTTTTCATTTTTGATATTTTTCAAAAAATCCTCAAATAATTCTGTGCCAATACCCATTTTTTTATAGTTTTCTAATATCGATTTCAATTCCATCAACAGATATCCTACATACAACACATAAATCAAACCAACGCCAGCTCCTCCAGGGATTAGCGGCGCTAATGGAATGAAGAACATGAGCAGCACCATACTAGCCACTTTCCTCAAAATACCATTGATTCCAACTTTGCTTTTGAACTCAATAGCTGGGTTGATTTTAGCAGCTAATGTGCCGCTTAAAAAATCAATAATCATTGCCCCACAAATTAACGCTAATACATAAATCGCCTTGTGATCTGCATCAGCCACGAACTGATCTAAATAATTAAACACTATCATAAATACCACCTTTTCTTTATTTTAAACGCATAAAAATTACAACCAAAAAGGAATGACGAATAAGTAGCCATTCCTTAGACCTTTAAAAATTTGCCACTTTAAACAATATAAATGATATTGATAGGCAACCAAATGCCAGCTGGCATTGCTATCTGATTATTAGTAGTTGGCTCGCTATATCTGCCAATCGATAAACCACCCTCTTTAGATACACGAGATAAAAATTTTGCAACGTTAGTACCGTGATGCACATTACATACAAGTTGATCTCTTGGTCGTGCCCAACTTGGCAACAACGATCCTGATTTAAAAATTGACGTCTCACCAGCCGGTATTGTAGTTACAGGCGTAAGAGTACCGCATATTTGTACGACGTTTCCGCTGCGCCTTACTGTTATTTTGTCGTCAACATTTGTACTGTACTCTTTGAATTTTATTGCATCTAACAATCCCGAGAGCGCAGACTCTTGTTCGTTTTTCGCTTGCACTTGATCAGCAAAAGGTATCTCTCGCCACTCGGACCAAGTACCGTTATATAGATTTCGAGAAAATCTTTTAAAAGAAGTATTACTTGTATGATAAGTAGTCAATAACTGATTTACACCAGGTAAATCACCTGATGACACTAGTTCTTGCACTTCGAGCCTAAAAGCTATGTTAACTGGTGTATTTAAAACATTAGTTGCGTATACGCTTGTACGGCATAGGTAATACCCTGCTTTTGTGTAATTGTTTAAATCGTCTGATCCAGCGGTTGCAGCTACAATGAGTGCTGGCGTAAATTGATCATTTTTAGCGACAAAAACATCTGACATCTTAAAATTGATCTGATACTCTAAATACACTTGATCGATATTAATCACGCTAGGTACAACGCCATCGCTTGGAGGTGCATATAAAACGATGTAAACACAGCCGTCATCTTGCACACGCTGTCCAGTTTGATTTTTGTACCTCAGCAAAGTAATTTGATCATTTGGATTAAGCAATCCCCCTTGCCACATGGATCCTGTCCACAACTGCATGTTTACTTGTGATCTTGATGTACCAGGAGCTGTTGTGCTTGCTCCGCTACCTTTAGCGTAAGCTACCGGACTAATAGTGCCATCTACAATTTTTCTAGTAATGGCTACTTTTTGCGATTGTGTCGTTGCTCCTAATGCATCAAATAGTCCCGGATGTTTGCGGTCAATATCAGCAACAACATCAAAAGGAATGCCAACTTGTCGCATCTGCTCTGCCGCACTTGTTTGAGTTGTGTAGATTTTATTATCTAACTCTGCAGAATCATTATAAGAAGCAGTTCCTATCTCATAGTTAAATTGGCTAGGGTTTAAAATAGCTTTACCCATGTTTGAATACATTTTATGCGGATTTTCTACTAAGCTACCCGAAACTTTACCAACCATAGTCGCTTTTTCATCAATGATGATTTCTTTACCCATGATAAAGTTACGAAAATCATTATTGGCTATCTGATCGCTGATCTCATTTGCTTTGCTGTCTAGCTGATTGACTTTTTCGTTGACTGTATCTACACTTCCGGTCAACTCTGATAGATCCACTGTAATATCTTTAATTATCGCATCAGCCTTTTGTCTCAACTCTGTTATCACATCATCAAGCGACTTAAAATAAAAATCCTCAATCTCCGGAATGTCTTGATCGATCGCAGAACGAACCATCGTAAAACCATACTCGGCTAAATCTATTTGTTGACCATTTTTAAGGTCGAGATAAACATTCATAATGACTTTGCCTTGATACCCTTTTAAACGATCTGTGAGGATATAAGAGATACGTCGCCGATGACTTGCCTCGATGGTTGCTGTGTCTTCAATTTTCTTTGTTTCGCCATCTTGTGTGACTGTTAAAAGGACCTTTATCGCTTCAACCTCTTCAAAATTCAGTTCCACACCTTTAGGTAAAGCTACAGGAATAACCAATTTAGAAACATTTTTATCATAAGAATAAACGACACTCGCAAGCTTTTGCTGCTTGTGAGCGCCGAGAGTGATCTGCGCTGGTGGCGTGACTGTCTCTTGTTTAAAATAATTGGTTGTCATTTAAGCCACCCCTTCTATTTTTCTAATCCTCATATTACTTGCTGTATCTTTTCCATCAATTCCGAGACCTCTATTTCTTGCAATCGTCATTTGAGATGCAGAATTTCTAGTCACACCAATTTCGAAGAAATTTCCACCAATAGAGGTGCCATTGAAAATATCAAAATATCTAACATTAAAAGATTTATTAGATTCAAACTCTTGGCATATCCACGAAACACCATCATCTAATTCAACCCAAACTCTTATTGTTTTAAAGTGAGTCATTTGTTGATTGAATGTAATAATGTTCCCTGCATCTTTAGCTGTTCCTGTCCATACAACCTCAATACGAGGAATTCTCGTCCACCCTTCTGGATTGTACGATGCCGCTGTAGTGTGCATTGTGTAATACCATAGCGTACCGTTATATCCTTCTGTCAGCCATATTTGTTTTCTATCCCCAAGACCTCGTTCGATACGCAATTGAATAATATTACTAGAATTACTTAATTCATCAGGTAAATCACCAAAATCAGCGTATGTTTCATAAAGACCTGCTGGAATGTCGAAAACTGATTTATACTGTTTCAACGCTCCTCGGAGTCTAATGTTCCATGCACCTTTGAATACTTCCGGCGTAGCAAATCCATGAGTAAATTCGCTTGCTGCTTTGTGGGCTTCTTTCTCATTAGATCCAATATGATTTTCTACCAACGAGATTAATTGTTTAACGGACGGAAATAGCTTTAAATTTTTTAAATCAAATTTCATAATCCATCCCCCTTAATACGTAAATGATCGATCAATCGCCCGACCGAATCCAAATACATTTACTTTTTTAGCTACAGTATCGACAGACAAAACAGACCAGCAATCCTCCTGTGGTGTATCAATTAATGCTGGATCACTAAAGCCACCGTTTAAGCAGCGCATTTGTGTAAACTTGACGCTATCGCCTAGTTGATTAAATCCCTCATCGTGCCAGTGACCACAGATATAGCCAACAAGGATTCCTGGACCTTGCTTGATAAAATCTGCCGTAAAGTTGACCTCGTGATCTGGATAAACACTTTTGATTTGTACAGTAGTTCCCAGCTTGTACGCCTCTAATATCTTAATCAAGCATTCACGGTTATCAAATTTTTCGTCATGTATTGGGCAATGCCCAAATACGATAACATGATAATCGGTAGGTACTTTTAGCGCTTCATTTGCCAGCCATTTAAGCTGCTCTTGTTGCATTGCAAAATGATCGTGCGATCCGTACTTGTAAGTACCATCGGCATTTAGCACGCTTTGGTTATTGTCGTTTGTATTCAAACCAACGACACGGATTTTTTTATCTGGGAAATCTTTGTAAAAATACAAGCTATCGCCATTTCTTACTTCATCAAAGAGTTTTGATTTAGTTTCATAAAAATCCTTAAACTCTTCATTGGTGATAATGTCACCTGGCATCACTTTGCCGATGTCACGCTTAAATGGTGGTGATCCGTTGTCGTGATTGCCCAAATTAACAAACGTTGGTATTTTAGCCGCTCTTAATGCCTTGATACCAAATTTACGTTGCTGGATCTGCGACTGCTCCTTATCCTTAATGTAACAATCAGCATTATCACCGTTGTAAATCGCTACGTCAGCAACATCTTGCAATGACTGCATATTTGTAATATGCGACCAAAAATACTCGGCATATGTCCACGATGTAGCGCCATAACCATAATCCGTGTGGATATCAGTCATATGCAGCACGTTAAACTTGTTTTTATCAATCTTATTCCTTAGTAAGCTTAAAGCGGACACAAAAATCGAGCGTGGTGTCTCTCCGCCAATCTGCAACGCTGCATTTGTTTGTAGTGTGCCGTTTAGTTCTTCTTGTTGCTTCTGCAACTCGTTTAGACGATTAAGCAATGCGCCTCCTGGGTCGATCGCTTCCAAAAGCTCCTTGTTGTCTTCGACAAATTTCATCCACTCTTCCAGTAATTTATCCATTTCACCGTTGCTATTAGCAATAGAATTGTTTAATTGATTCAATAAGTCTTCTAAACGTTGAATATAAGATTCTCCATCCATCAGCATTTTTAAAATGGATGATTGGACTGTATAAGTAAAGTTTTGCGTTGTATCTAAAAGCATACCTTCTTGATAGATTTCAAAATAACCTTCTTGATCTCCTACCTTCTGCATACAATCATCATCCATCGTAAATTGAAAAAGTCCTTCTTCTGGCTTAAGGACAGTCGCTTCTTTTTCGACTAAAATGTATTGTTTAAAATTCGTACAAAAAAGCACCCGCAATCCTGTTAGATCGTAGGGCACTCCATTTTGCACTATTTTAAAGTCAAATATTTCACTATTCACGTTGCCTTGCCTTACAGACAAGACCCCCAAATGATTATAGGGTTCCGTAGTGCTTAATGTACCAGCCCATTTAGACATGCGCATCTTCCTTTCTTTTAAAATGTAATGACATCACGTGGATTGATTCTTGATGTCGCAGTAGATCCACCTCTTCGGACTTCGAAGTGCAAATGAACACCTGTGGAAGCTCCCGTAGTCCCCATTACACCAATAACAGTAGCATTGGTTACTTTTTCCCCTTGCTTAACATTTATACTGCTCAAATGTCCGTAGTAAGTGTAATAACTGTTGCCATGATCGATCATGATGTAATTCCCCTCTAAAGCAGGGTTGCTACCTACAGTCATAATCGTTCCTGAGTTAGCTGCGTATATATCCGGCGTGCTACCAGCTGGGACAGAAGCCAAATCAATGCCGCCGTGAATTCCTGCAGCGCCTCCGCTGTTGTAATCTGGTTCATCCCATTCTTGCGTGACTACATAATTAGCTCTAACTGGAGACAGCCATCCAGCGGTTGGCGGTTTCAAATCCTTCAACTTGTCATACCAATATTGCGCTTGAGTACCACGAATTGGCTGGTGGACATCTTTAGGATGCTCGTAGAATGCAATAAAGTATTCGGCAGCAAGTTTGACATCTTTCAATTGTGTAAATTCCCTGAAAGAAATATTCGCTAAATCCGGTCTTTCGTAGTTAGGGAACCATTGTACGTTATTCTCCATTTCCCATTGGATTCTTTGACATTGTGCATCTAACGTCCGATGATCAAGCCCTCGTTCGTTACACCAATCAACTAATTTAGATTTTGGCGTCCATTGAACAAGACCATAACCGCCACCCCCGCTGATTTCATCAATATCCGGCATTATTCCCGATTCCGATTGCATGTTCCCAAGCATTCCAGCGATCGATTCAATCGACCAACCTTTCTCTTTAAAAAACTGCCAAACCGCCCAGGCATTTTTTTCTTGATCTGTTGTTAGTTCGGGCGGCACTCCGCCACCTCCACCTCCACCGCTTCCTGATCCATTTCCGGTTATTTCTTTACCATTAAGGAAAATTTTTCCAGTAACGTATAAAGCTCCATTCACTTGTACTAAACCTTCCATATTAGTCGTAACAAAATCATTCCATTGACCTCCATCAATTTTTTCGCTAACAATATGAAACGGTGTTTTTTCTGAACCGTCTGGGTATTTGCATTTAAGATAATAACTATACGGTGCTCTTTGAGTAATCGTAATTCCTTTATCTTTCTTAGCATCTCCAAATTGAGCTGCTTCCATTACTCCGATTATCTCATCTTTTTTATCTCTAAACGTGATTGCTCCATTGTTTAGCCCAATGTCATAGTTATCGTTTTTGGAATGGACTTCAATCCCTTCTAGTATTCCTGTTTTGATGAAATTGGCGTTTAAAATGCCATCAATTGTCCAACCATAGTCAAACGGACCCTTCCATCCTTTTCTAGAAAAACCAATCCCTTTACTATTTAGCACAACAACATCTTTTGCAGTATCGATCGAATCTGTATCTAGATAATAAGTGGCGTATGGTCTGTTTTTTGGATATTGATATACCGCACCACCATCCACACCATTTATTAAATCGGTAATGTAATCCACAAACGAGCTAGCATATTGTTTTGTCGGCATTGCTTTCATAGTTTCTTCTAATTTTTTTACTTGATCTTCGAAAAAGGTGAAGCGTTCGTCACCTGCCGAAATTTCAACAACTTTCTCAAGTAAGCTATCATATTTGATTGATCGGACTTTAGCTGTAATATCTACTTTTGTCTTTTGGTGAACAACGGTGAACGTGTCACATAAACAAAGTTTCCTAAAATCAGCAAATTTCTTCGTTTTAGAATTTTCTTCAAGCTTTCGTATGTTTACCTTCAATTGACAAGACGGTTTATCTACACCTGGATTCATAGAAGTAAAATAATTCTTTGCTACCTTGTTTAAGCTTGCTTTATCTGTTACTCCTTGATCTTCTGTAAATTGAACATATCTAGAAAAAATTTCTTCTTCGTAATTTCCAATATATTTGCTATCAACCGGAGATCCATAAATACGTTCGGTTACTCCCTGATCATTTTGGAGATCGGCATAAGGCAAAATCCTTGTCAATAATCCATCATAATTCAAATCAACAGTTAAACCTTCCAGGTCTTTTCCATAGCGTACAGTTGTTACATTATCCCGTCCTCTCCTTTTCAATAAAGAAAGTTTAAACGGCTCATGCTTTATTTCCCCACCCCATAATTGAAGCATAGAACCCTGTGACCCTCCAATACAACTTAACGGGTTAGTTACTTCAAAAGTGGTACTCGAACGAGTCTGTATATCTGAATAAAGTTCGATATCAGAATCCGCATCCATACCATTTTCAAGCATCCGCATAGCTTCCATACCTGTTTTATTGGATATAACCACGTTGCCAACAGCGCGCCTACCTAAACGGTTTGTTCTTGACTTCGCTTTTACTGTTAAAGTTTTAGTAAATACATCCATGAAATGATCATAAATATCAAAAATCATATAGTCGTCTTCATCGCTTGGTTTCGTTTTTATCTGATAACCGTACTCTTGTAAATAATCGGCATATTTCGCATTTGTAGGAAATTCAAGCTCTGCTTCATACTGCCCGTTTTCCTCTTCGGTGACAATACAGCTTATGCAATCACTCAAAAAACCAATGCCAGCATTTTCATAATTTGTTTCTTTGGGTTTAAATAATGTTGGTGTCATATTTTTGTTCGCCACCTGCCTTTCACTTCTAAACTCTTAACGTCTCCTGTCCAAGATATTTCATTTTTTCCTGGCAGAAACTTAGGAAACTCTTTTGAGTACATCTTGCTATTTTCATTGATCATTCCAGCCGTTGTTTCTTTATAGACCTCTTGTATTTCTTGATCACAATCAATTTCAATAAATTCTTCTATGCCTTTTAAAATTAATTCGTAGTCATTAATCTTTATCGTTATATCTCCTTGCCCCCAAATTTTAAAATAGGGTTCCGAAGAATACCTCAATGGATTTTCTAGTGTAAATGGTGCATTAAATACTTGAGATTCATTTCCTCTAATCATCATTTTGAATGGAGCAACACTTAAATCAAAAGAAAAAGGCACGCCAAGTCCAGTACCTCGGTGTCCTTCAAAATTTGGTTCATTAGAATTGATTACGTTGTATACAAAATCCGGATCATAATACGGTATAAAATCTACGTACTCGCCTTTTGTATCAATAAACTCGGTTACTATATCTTCTAAAACAGCGATATCAAAATTGTTTTTCGCTAAATAGAAACAAGACAACGATAGCGTTGCATTCGTATAATACTCTTTGTCTACTGGTATCAGCTTGTTTACCCCAGCGGCTTCTTTAAGTTCCACGACTCGTTTCGCCTTCGTTTTTTTCGGTCTTGTACGGATATAGGAATGAATTTCTTTGCTATGTCGACCATTAAGCCAAAAAGTACCATCTTGCATGATCGTCATTATAATCCACCTCTTCCAAACGGATTTTTTTGAGTTTTAAGATCGGTAAATCGATACATGAAATACTCGGCCATCTCATCCATAGTCTTTTTAGGTAGATTCCCATATGCATTTATGTGTAGGTGGATTTCATCGCCAGAACTACCTTGCATTTGTTCAGCTACCGCAGTCCGAATATACCCCATTAATTGATCGAGAGGGGCAATTGCTTCTTTTCCTGCCTCGCCGCCACCTAACAACTGATTACCATTTCGACCGAAAATTGTCGGTTTCGTTAAAATACCACCATCAGCAAACCATTTCACATCTAGGCCATTCGGATAAGATATTTTCTTTCCGAAAACTGTCTTTTCCCCCATCTTTAAGGTAAAATGTGGCAGCTTAGGCAATGTTATCTCCGGAAATTTCAGCTTCAATTTATCAAAGAATCCTCTAACAATGTTTATTTTGTCGTTGACTGTTTTAACGATTCCATTCATTTTATCAGTAAAGAATTTCGCTACTCCCCCAATGGCATCTCCTGCTCCTTTACTAATCCCTTTCCAAAAATCACCCATCCATTTCCCAAAGCTATCCCATTTTTCTTTCAACCAATCAGATATCGCACCCCAATTTTTAACGATATTTATTACTGCAACAATTGCTGCAACAACTGCAAGGATAATTAAAATCAATGGCCCTAGCGCCGTAGCACCTAACGCACTTACAACGGCCATAATCGCGGTAATCAATGGAGCAATACTGGTTAACAGAACAATAAGCCCTCCTAAGATGACGATAAATTGCTTCACGGGTCCTGGCATAGCTCCAAACCACGAAGCTAATGTTTGGATAACAGGAATCAATGCATCTAGTATTGGAGCAAGCGCTTCTGCAATAATAGCACCAAATTCGGCCATCACGTTTGTAACGTTATTCATCGCTACTTGTTGACGATCGATAGGATCAAGAGTCGCCTCGAATGTGTCTTCAACAGTTCCATTTACATTTTTCACCGTTTCTGCTAATCCTTCAAAATTTAAAGAACCACGTTTTATAGCATCTTCCATAACTCCTGCGCCCTTTGTTCCGAACACTTCTGCAGCAATTGTCATTGCTTCGGTTTGGTTAGCAGCTCCATTAATCTTTTTGCTTGTTTCTTCTAAGCCTTGAGATAAAGACTTATTGTCTTTAGCATATACAACACTGGCTTTCGACAAATATGAAAGCATTTTACTAGAATCAATACCGGATTGCTCGAACTTACCCATTAAGGCGACGCTTTCTCCAAAACCTAATCCTAATTGTTTGATTTGAGGAGCACCCTTGATCGCTTTATCGAACAAATTATCGACTGATTGACCCGTATTTTGCGCCGTTTTTGTCGTAGCATCCAACACCATGTTAAAATCTTCATTCGTGAGACTGTATGCTTCGATGGCTTTTCTAGCATTAATTGCAGAAGAACTGACATCAGCTTCATTTATATTTGCAAACTTTAAAAGATAGTCACTCGATTCTTCGAGTTTATCGTCCATGAAACCGAATTGAGTGTTCATTTCTCCGACAGCAGAACCGACATCGGAAAAAGAATCGACCGGCAAAGAATTGGTTAGATTCTTATATGTCTCTGTCATACTGTCAATCGCTTCCGCAGAAGCACCAGTTTTAGTGACAATGATATCAGCACCATCATCTACTTCGCGAAACGCATCTTGAGCCTTTCCGGCAAATTCTTTGATTTTATCACCAGCAGCACTCAACTGTTCAGCTGCTGCCATCATATTTCCGGAGTTCAACTTTGAGCCAATTCCTTCCATACTATCGCCAGTCGTATCTGCAGTAGAAGAAAGTTCCTTAAGCTCATTTTTTACATTCTCGATCGAATCGCCATCATCAATTTTATCAAGCGAGTCCTTCATTTCTTTTAGATCAACTTCACTACCCAAAGCTGATTTTCCAATTTTATTGATTGCTACTTCCAAGTCATCAGAACTGGCTTTTCCATTTTTGATAGAATTTACAAGCTTATTACCTAAAATATCTTGATAATCTTCAATAGATGTTCCTGTAGCTTTGAACAACGAATCAAGACGGCTAGTATTTTGACCTAGCCTTTCTTGCTCCGTTTGCATATTCTCTATTTGACCCTTATAGCCTTTTAGCGCTCCTTCGGTAGTAGCGAGTTCGCGCTGAAACGCTCGATACTGTTCCGCGCCGATATCTCCATTTTTATAAGACGCTTCAACATCCGCTTGGGCACCTTTTAACGCTTTTAATTTATCGCTAGTGTTCTGAACTTGTTCTGATAATAGCTGCTGCTTTTGTGCCAATAGTTCAGTATTTCCAGGATTCATTTTCAACAATCGTTCAACTTGTTTCAACTCACCCGAAACTTTAGTCGATCGAGTTGTGATATCTTTTAGACCGCTCGTGACTCCTTTTGTATCAGCATCTAATGCAATCGTAATTCCATTAATACGCTTGTTCGCCATTTTTTCACCTACCTTTAGAATGCATCAAAGTCAGCTTGAGTCGCTTTTCTTTTCTTCGCTGATCTTTTACCACCATCATTATCACTTGTCTTTTCATCGATCCATTCTTGGATATAATCAAGACATTGTCCGATGTCCATTAGTTCCATTTCCTGAATTGACAATCCGATTTCTTTACAAATAAAAAGAAATGATTCCATTGTGAGTAATTCATCACTCGAAGCCATTTCATCATTTACTTTTTTTTAGTTCGTACGCTAGCTTCTAGGAGCTCTGCAATCTCTGGCAATATTTCTTCAAGCGGCATCGTTTCGAAATCATCCAACCAAGTAAAAGGATCCGGAATGTTTTCATCTCCCGACTTCGCCATAACCCAAATGAAATTGTAAATCACCATTGTATCGAGGTAATGTAAATCTTCGAACGAAATTTTTTCCATGTCGAAAGTAGCTTCGCTGTTTTTTTCAGTTTCTAGAATTGCTTTAATAAGCTGCCCTTTATTCATTTTTGAATAACCTTCAACATTTTTTGATTTCAAGATTGATTTTAACTCATCGTTGTTAAGCTCTTTTAGTTCCGATTTTCTGTTTTCATCTTCGTCACCGCCGTTACTTAAAACTTTAGAAAGTTTCAACAAGTCGGCGAAATAGTCAGTACCGAATTGCATTTTATAGCGTAATGGTGTAGCAGCCGATGTTCTTAAACGAACTTGCTTACCATCAATTGATATTGTTTTCTCCATTGGTTATGCCCCCATCGTCTTTTCATAAACTGAACTGAACCAATTATCATAGACGGTTGGTTTTGTATTTTCTGTTGTTTTAGTTTTTACTTTCTTGTCACCAGGTCGAGGAGTAGCATTAAAACTCAACTCGGTAGTATTTACATTTTTACCAGTTGCACTACCTAGACCTGGTCGATTAGCTGAACAGTTATAAAGCACATGGCGCACTGCTTTTTTATCTCCCTCAAATTGAAACATCAAAGCAAACGGACTAGAAGAAGCATCTGATTGTTCAGTTTGCACCCCGTCCTCTTCGTCAACTTCTTCTCCTAGTATTTCCACTAAAAAATCATTTGGTACCAGGGCCGCACTAAATGTTCCAGTGTAACCTTTATTATCAGGAGAAGAATAATAAATGATGTTATCTGCTTCAAATTCGATTAAATCTCCATTCACTTCAAGATTTAATTCTGTTGCACCTGGATATCGTTTTGGCGTTTCATAGGTCATTGATCCATCTGCAGCAATCACTGCTTTCGCATAATAACAGTTCTCTAGACCAAATGTTACAATATTCTTTTTTTCTTCCATCTTGTTTTTCCTCCTATAAAATGATTTGATACATTACTTCATGCATTTGTTCATCTTCAATAAAACGTTCGAATGCATCCCATTCGATTTTATGATGATTTAAAATAGTTTCCAATTTAGTTTCAGCTGGAATATTTTTTAAATTGCTGTATAGCTCGATCGTTACATTTATCTGCTTAAAATAAGATTGATTATCAGCCTTTAAATTATCGGTGTTTTCTTGATAATACAAAATATACGGAAGATCAGGGGCTTTGCCTGTCGGCCATTGACGATAACCAACTTTTAATTCTGTTTTATCTAGAATCACTTTCAATTCTTCTAACGTCATCGTCTCACCGCCTTCTCTACAGCTGTCATAAATTCTTGCACAGCTGTTTCTTCTACCGGAGCAATATGTTTAATCGGTTTCGATCTGCCGCCGTTTCTTAACGCGTGATCATTTTCCAACAAATGGGTTAGTTGGTAGTCTGTAGCATTATGCACAACATAGCTTAACGAGTGCCAACGCGAGCCATCTGAGATCTTTTTCACACGCCAACCTTTTGCATATTTTCCTTTTCGTTTCGGGCTGGATTCACTTATTTTTTTAGCAGCTGCAGCAGAGATTTTTTCCGCTTGTTCATCAATTTCTTGCTGGACCTCTTCCGTGTACTCGATCAAGCTCTCGTGAATTGCTTTTGATAGATCATTCGGTTTAATCTGCGAATAAGATTTTTTAGCCATTTTGATCACCGATTTTTTGAGTACATTTCAGTTCAAGTTCTTCCTGATTAATTGGGTAAGTATCAACGACACGAAGTTTCTCCCCTTCATAAATCAATGTGGCTTGTCCGTCATACTCGTAAGGATGAACAATTAAAATTTGTTGCAATTTGATTCCGTTTTGTCCTGCAGCCCAATGATCAGACCGACCAATAGGTCTTTTACAGCAGCAAACAATTTCCTTCTTTGGTGTTCCCTTAATGGGTTGCCCTAGTTTATCTTCTGTATAAACATCTGTTAATAAGGTAACTTCATCATCCCAAGTCAATTCATTCATCTTTTTTTACACCGCCATTCTTCAAAATCAAGTTGTGTAATCGATATTGAATATTTCTTGGCATAACTCCTTCTCCTCGTGATCGATACCGCCATGCTGCATAATCGACAACAAACATCAAATGATTATTGTCTGTTCCATCGATCGACAAACTTTTTTCATTTGTTAGTTCGCTGACAATGCTTTTCAAAATAGCAAGTAAATAGGCATCTCGATTATCTTTCGAGATACCTAAGTTCGCTTTCAGTAGAGGTAAAGCTAATTCTTCCATGCCTTACTCCTCCGATTCTTCGGCTTCTAGCTCTTCCGTTTCCTTTTCTTCTTGATCATCATCTTCTTCTAAAATAATTAGTGGCTTGCCAATTTTGTTTTTATCAGTCGTCAGCTCTGCTAAGCGTTTCTTTGATTTTTTCCCGATGTATTCATCACCGATTTCATAGATTTTATTGTTATCCTGTAAATCTCTAAATTTTTCAATCACTGTATACATACTATTCCCTCCTTTTATGCACCTGGTACTTCACTTTCAATTTCTAAAGTAACTTGAACAAATGCTGCAGGCTCAACTGGTTTCCCATCATAACGACCAATACCACGAATAGCTGTTTGATAATCACGGAATTTATAATGTTGTGAAGAATCGATTTTTGTTTCTTCTCGTTCTACAAGTGTGTATTTTTCAAATACCCCAAAAATCAATTTGTCTTTAGGAATATAGTTGTTAAACACGACCGGCAATCCTAAAAAGTTAGGTGTACTAAGGTTTGGTAACTGTACAACATCTTTACCGCCACTATCGACATGTAAGGTTAATGCAGCAATTCTTTCATAGTACGTTTGACGGTGCATCGCTACTGTAATATCTCCTGTTGCATCTTCACCAGTATCGATTTTACCGATATGCGGGATAATTTCAGCGTAAGCTGGTTTAGCTGTTACTTGATTTTCTGTCGGAATTGCTGGAATGATTCCAGCTGGTTGTTTTTTCTCTTTCCCTTCACCGACTGCAATTGCCTTATCAATCCCTTTAGCGATTGAACGAGCAATTCGTTTTGTAAGATAATCATCCAAATTAAGAATTGGTTGCGCATCATCTAATAAAGAATTATCAATGTAAACGATACGACCGATTAAGAATCCGTCAAATTCAACCGCTGATAATTCTGAATCGTCATCTTCCGGCAATGTAACTCCGCGCATTTCCATCCATGTTGCTTCTTTTGTGTCAACATCAAGAATTAATTTCACTCTACCTTTAGCTACAACTAAATCAACTAATGGATATAGAGTTGTAAAATCGCCAATACGTTCTCTAATTCTTGACATCACAAGATCAGGAACAATGATTTCGTTATCTCCCCCTGCTGGTAAAACATTTCCTGCTGCACGTGATTTTAATTTAGAGCGAAGTTCTGTATAAAAATCAAGAACTTCTCGTGTTAAATAGTTATCTCCTAATTCTTGAGTTCTTGTTTGTACTGTTTTTGCCATTGATCGAACATCTCCATTTCCTTTATCATCTTCCGGTTCTTTTTCTTCTAGCTCTTTCAATTCTGTTTCTAAATCCTCAATCTCTGCGACAAGTTCTTTTTCTTCTTCTTTTTTTTCGTCAATTTCTTTTTGAAGTTCCTCTACTTCTTCTTCAACAGCTTTGATTTCCTCATCTGTTGCAGCTTCCCCGATCGCTGCTTCTAAGTCCGATTCCCGTTTTTTCAAATCAGAGAAAGCAGAACGTAATTGGTCCAATAATGATTTACGTTCCTTAATTTTTTTATTTACTAATAGTTGTCTAAGTGCCATGATTTCATCCGCTCCTTAATGTTTTGTTTACGTTCATTTCTTCGTTTTTCATTCATTCCATTTACTTCTTTGCGTCTTGCTTCGACTTCCGTATCTTCATAGGCAGGAAAAGTTACAACGGACACTTCAAACAGTTCAATTTCTTTGATTGTCCATTTAACCGTTCCATCATCACGCCATTCTGTATCTTCCTCCAATACACGAAAACCAAAACTACATTGATCAATGTCACCGCGCTTCACTCGTTCATACAAATTGACTGCGTCTGAATCATTTTCGTTGATTAAGATTTCCCCAAACAATCCTTTAGAATCAGCCTTCAATGTAAGAGTTCCAGCTTTCGTTCGTCCTAAAACTTTCGAACTATCATGATCAAACAACGCCCGAACATCGTCAGGAATCGTTTGGCATGCTTCTGGTAGTATTTCTTCAAATGCGCCTGGCCATAATTCGGTTTCCGAATTAAAAACAACAAAATAGCCGGCAATCTTCTTTTCGCCAGCTTCTTCATTATCTCTTGTTTGTAAACTACTTACTACACTACGGATTTGCCTTTCTTTACTTCTCGTGGTCATTCGTCCTCTTCACCGCCTTTATCTAATTTCTTTTGATCTCCTATCATCCCTTTTGGAATATAATTTTCAAGAATGACTAGTTCGTCCAGCCCTTCCATGAAATCAAAGTCAACAAGTCCTCTTGCTTCGTTTCCAGTTGCCAACCCCATTTTATAGAGGTTCATACCTAAATTGCCTAGCACTTCTAAATCGTAGGCGTATAGGCTTCTAGCGTTGCACCTGAAATACCATTTTGGATTTACGAGCAAGTTTTTAGTTAATGTTTGTTGGAAAATTTGAGCAATCGACATGATTTTCGTTGTAATAAAATTGTTGTACTCATCTTTGTTATAGTTCCCGACTCCTAAGAAAAAAGCCGGAACTCCTAAAAGTCCAGCGACCGTCTTTTTATCGATCTCAACTGCATCATTAATGGCAATATCATTCAGCGTCAATGGTTTTACTTGTTGTACTTCGATCATTTCCCCTGGAACGATCCACGGCTTTCCTGTTTCTGATCGCGTTAGATACATTTCTTCAATTTTCTTTCTACCTTCTTCGTTGGTCAACTCTTCCGTTTCCCCGTCTACCTTAACTATAATGTTTGGCATATACTTAGAACCCATAAAGGCTCGTTTCGTTGCGGTCGCTTGTTTAAGATTCTGAGTGATATCTTTTAATGAAAGGCGATATCCCGTTCCTTGCCACGGCTTCTCCGGATCTGGATTGATTGCAAAATGGATAATCTCGTCCGGATCAAATACAGTCCCTTGATAACCAACTTTATAAGATAACCCATCTTCAATAAAGTTAACTTTAGAAGGTGCCAGCGGGATCAATTCATCTATCAATCCATTTTTAATTACTGGCCAAACAATACTATTTCCGTCGCCTGGTAGCAACATGGAATAAACAATCGCATATACCCAATTTTTTCTAGTCATAACAGAGTATGGATTGATATCCAATTTACGGGATAATTCATTTTTCACTCGAACATCACCTTCCGGAGTGTTCTCCATCAAATGAATAGTCATATTTGAAACTAAATCAGCAATCTTATCCACTGCGATTTTCACTTCCGGATTCTCACTCAACCGAGTATAGCCCGAAACAAATAATTCCTTGGCGCTATCCGAGATAAAGAATCCAACATTCGATTCATTTGTTGGCTCTGATCTAATTTTTGCTTTTCCTGCTTTTCGTTTTCTTTTGCTCATCTGTCATACTTCCTTCCTAACCGCCGTTTAACCATCCAGTTGCGACTTTTGAAATACCTGTATCTTCTAACATTTGGCAACAAGCAAACACACCTGCATCAAAAATATCAATCCTTTGTGTGCCACCATCTCCATCAACTTTTTCATATTGGATCATGTCATCTGTTTTTTCAATCGCTCTGACATTTTGAACACAATACTCAAATGATTCATTCCCTAAATAGTAGAACTCCGAATTTTTAACTTTCATTTCTATTCGTCTAAATCCTTCCGATTTACGCCAAAAGTACTGCGGCTGATCCACTATTTTAAATTTTGCTTGCTTCATTTTTCTAAAGAACTCACGACCGAATTTTTTATCAAAGCCAACTTTTTTTATTTTGAATCCTTTATTTTTCATCAAAATGAACCAGTTGACTATATCATCGTAACTGGTTGTCGGGGTATTCGACATCGTTAACCATCCGTCAGCTTTCCAACCGAACACAGGAATATCATCTTCTTCTGCTTTTTTTGTCGCATTAACCACAGGAAAGAACGCTTGTGTGATCACGATATCAATTTCTTCCCCTTTGAACTTATAAGTCCCATAGATGGCACCAGCCGTTAAATCATGCAATTTGGATAAATCTGCACCACCATACCAACTAATAGGTAATTTAGCTAGCTCTTCCATGGTCCAATTGTACTGATTATCACTGTAAATGAATTCATTTACATCAAAGTATGCTTTCATCGAATTTGTAAATACATTCAACGTTTTATTGAAAAATTCTCCTCGTAATTGTGGGTCATTCATCGCCTGCTCTGCATCTTTGATTAATTCATCAAGTGTTACGGTCACACCAACGGAAGGATTAGCCATTTCAAGAATTTTAGGATCTGTATAATCAAGTATCTCCCCTTTTTCATCTTGATCCGCCTTACAAATAAATATGAAATATGAATCATCTGTAACTGTTCCGTTCAGCACTTTTTTACAATACTCAAGACGTTGTGCAAGAAAACCGTTCGGGATATCTCCCGCTGTTGAAATGCCTAATAACAGTTTGTTTCGGTATGCTTTCTGTGCGTTTTTCATCAAAGAATACTTCTTAGCTCCAGCACGTTTCCAAGAATGAAGCTCGTCCAGGATCAACAAGTTACAGTTCAAAGAATCTAGTCTATTTTCGTCTGCAGCAAGTGCTTGTAAATATCCTGACCCGTTTGTCTTCCAATCAAATGAGATGGAATGTTCAGCATTATTATCTCGGATTCTAATTTTGTTTTTTCGAGCAGAAGGTTCAATATTCTTTCTAAGGAAGTCAAAAGCCTCCATTGTCTGTTTCAATGAATTCGCTAAAAGATAAAGTTTAGATCCTGCTTTTCTTTCTAATAGAATCATCGCCCAACTAAAGGCAGCCATAAATGCAGTTTTCCCTTGCTTCCTAGGAATGAATATTAATGATTCAACGAACCGCCGCATATTTGTTCCTGGAATAAAAAATCCTAACAAATTTACTACTACATAAATTTGCCACGGCTGTAATATCAATGGTGATCCTGGCAAATCATTTCCTTCAATATCTTGTCCTTGAACATGTTTGATCGTTCCTTGAATCAGTCCGATAACAAAATCAACTTGATCTTGTCGGACATCCCATTTGTCTGATTCAAGATCATTTAGAAATCTCTGGCATTCAAGAATCTTCTCTTCACACGCAACTTTCTTCCCTTCGACAATCGACGTTGCATATTCAACAGCGACTTTGAAATGCGGAGAATCAATTTTCTTTAGACTATTACGAGCCATGTTATTTTATCCGCCCATTTTTTCAAGGAAATTGGCTAACGGATTATCTCCGTCATCTTCTCCGGAAGTCTTTCTATTTTCTGCCGCTTTTGCGTTAAGACAGAGCCTGTCGCTGTATAAAACGATGTCTTTTCTTAGACTTTCGAGAGATGCAAGAATCGGGCTCTTTTTTACACTGTTTGTACCTGAAATAACAAAAGTTCTGCTCCCATCTTTTTCGAACTCCCGCAATTGAAAATAATATTGATGAACCAATCCGGCATAAATGCTGATAAGCCTGTTGTATTCAATTTTGTAAACACCTAACGATTTCATTTGTTTGATCGTATCGCGTTTGATCGTCTCTTCTTTTGGCACATTTTTTACCATGATTTTTTCACCTCATTTTCTCAAAAAAAATTTATGGGGGTCGGCGCATTTGGAAGAAGTTCCCATCCTCGGTTCCCAAAACTATATTTTTTGTTTTTAAATTAGGGGGGATTTGATTTTTTTCTTTCCCATTTTTCAAACTCCTTCCTTCTTTTTTTCTGCCAGTACTTCCCTTTAGCAGTGATAGAGTGATCCTTCCTACTATGGAATGTATTGTGCGCCTCGTTAGTTACAGGAAGTAAATTCCAATCAACTAAAGAGAGTTCAGGATAAAGCTCTAATGGATAAATATGATGAACTGTTTCAGCATCAACCGTGGTTCCGTATCTTAGTGTTTGCTGGCAAGTGTATTCATATTTCTTCAAGATGTGATTCTTTTTCTTTATCCATCTTTTGCTTTTGTAAAAAGGATTTACTTGTTTCATTTCGATTACATTCTTCCTTTGCTCGCGCTTCGGCAATCTTGATATAGATAAGATATCGTGTCTTTTTAGGGAACATCATTGCGCTCTCCTCATTTTTTTGTAATCAAAAGAGACACCGCGATTAATGCGATGTCTCTTTCCTCTATCTAACAATTGGATGATTTAGAATGACACTATGTGAGTAGTCTATTCTTATTCTCTCCATCGACTAAGTATCGAAAAAGTTTTTAAAAGATTACTGACTAATTGTGTAATTGTGTTTTTATCTCTCCTTACTTTTTCGACGCTATCATAGTAACACAGAAAGTGTGCACGATGTGTGCAAGGAATGTGCATTTAAAAGTTGCTCATAACAACTTCGACTCCAAAAAGTATTATGGAAAGTTTATTTAAGTATTCGGTAATTCTTTTAGTAATTACACTTCTATCTACTCTATACTCAGCAGCAATATCTGCATCACTTAGTTTAACATCGTTTAGATATTTCATTTTCAACATTGCATACCCAGTAGGATTTTTTTTCTTGAATTCATTCATTGATCTGTCTACATGGTCCATAAGCTTAGATGTTTTAGCTTTATTTTCTAATAGCGCAGTAAGATGGAATCGATCTTCTCCCCACACACCGCTTGTCAGCTCATCGGTTACTTGCTCACTAATTATTTCGCAATGTGATTTCAAGAGATGGTAATTGCTCAATAAAAGTTTCGTGTTATGATAAGCATTGTCTCTTAGTTTCTTTTTCTCTAGTAAATTCAATTTATGCAACTCTTTAGAAATTTTCTTAATTGTATTGTCACTTAGTTCGACAATTTGAATTTGCTCTTCCATAATCCTCTGTCCTCTCTATAGCAGACATCAACATTCTGTTAATTTCATTGACTCTTTAATTGTGTCACATGGAAAACAATTGTATCCGTTTTTGTCACATTTCTCTGTTGTATAAGAAAATCCAATATCCCCATTAACAAAATCAGCAGTAAAAAAATCAGTGCCCGCTTTTTCATAAGCACGTTCAACTGTATAAACTCCATCAATAGGTATTTCTACCAATCGAAACTCTTCCGGTTTAAATCCTTCTTTCGTTAACTGATCGGCGATCTCTTTTAAATGCTGCTTCTCTAAACATTCGTGATAACTCGCGATTACGGTATAGCTTAGCAGACGACCCCTGAACTTCTTTTCATTTTCTAAATAGTCAAGTGTTGATTTTTTCATAATGTTCTCCTTTCACTCTCTAGACATTAAATAAATACTCAGTCCTGCAAATATCCATATAGGAATGATACATACTATCCAATCTACCACGCCTCTTACCTCCGTTTTTCAAGAATCAATTTAAGGTTCTTTGATTTCCAAATATTCTTTGATCTCCGAAATCATATCTTCTCTCTCATAATGTTCTTGATCCAAAATTTCTTTGATATCATCTTGAGTAATTCTTTTATTTAAAGTATTCCTTTCAACTACATCCACTACCCACTTAGGATGAGCACCTGCTTTAGAGTATGCAGATTGTGGCAACAATCCCAATAACGCTTCGTATCTCTGTTCAAGGTCAATGGCCATCCCAAGACAAAGAACAAACTCTTTATCATCTTTACGTTTTTCATACAAATCAGGGCGCTCATCCTTCATCATTTGCAAACAAATAGCGAACCATTCCTCATCCTTGAATCTGCTTCTTGTAACCAAAGGACCATAGACTACTTCTTTTCCGTCAACTACTACTTTTACCATTTCTTTTCCTCCTAATTATTGATGATCTGCCAACCATTACTATTTCTATAATAGATACGCTTAAATGCATCTACCTTGAAAATCAATTCTCCTGTGCTGTTTGATCCGAAGACTAGTACAGCTTGTTCGTTATTCTCGTTTATCGGTATTAGATTTCCTTTAGCGATGTTCTTTTTCATAAATAAACCTTGTATGACCGCTGATGCTTCATCTACCGATATTCTGTTTATCATTACTGATCAGTTCCAATGATTCCATTTTTTCGAGGTAATCGTAGTAGTATAAATGTTCAGCCACCTCAAAAGGTACAAAATACGACAACGGAATATTCTTACCACCACCGGAAAGAATATGGCTTTCTATCGTCATATACTTCTCGATATCTAACAGGAATACCTTATGCAGCGGATTGAACTGAATCAGCAGAAACGCTGCACCACCTGTTTCCTTAAAATCCAATAGAAATTTCTTTTGGTGAGGTGATACAGTCGGTTTGTTGTGGCTGAATAGGTTAAACCTAGTTTTGGTTGCTGTACTCTTACAATCAAAAGCAACAGGTACACCTTTTAGATGTCCGATAAAGTCACAGCCTGTTTTTTCAGATGGTACAAACACAGTACTACCATAATTTCTAACTGCTCTTGTGCCAGTAGGTATTTTAGCTACAACTCCTAACTTTTGCCGCTGATACCATAAATTAGTTACAATAATTGTTTGCTCGAATCGGCTCCATTCTTTCATTTGATAATCTCCTTTCTTGAAAACATCTGTCTAAAAATTGCCATTAGCACTGCTCTTACAATAGAATTGCCAGCCTGCTTATATAACTGACTATTGCTACAGACAGCTTGTGCTTTATAAAAATCCTCATCTTCAAAATCCATCAATCGCCAACATTCGAGTGGCGTTAATTTACGGATTCTATATCCGTCCGTTACTCCTGCATCATGTTTGTTTGCTTTTAAGGTGCGACTTATTCCTTCTAACGGACCTCTATGAAACTCTGGTGAATCATTTGTGTATATTCCTGACTCTTCAACGACATAGTTATCTTTCTGAACAGTAGTGATTGTATTTGACGTTCCTTTTTTGTTAACCTCCAACCTTTGTTCAACAAGATTACCAGGTGCCCTGTCACTAGGATTCTTAGGATTCCGCCCCCTACTTGCGGCTATGACTGGTAAGGCAACAAAGTTATTCTCTTGCCAACTTGATGTTGTGATCGATGGACTGAGTTCATGTGATCCACCTTCGTTGAAACCTCTTCCTTTTTGTAATATTTTAGGTTCTTCACCTTTTCCAGTAGTAATTGTTGGTGCAATTCCGTTTTCGTCAAATACATCGCCCCCTTGACCTTTACCACTTGGGTTGACATTACCCACCTTTTCAATAATTTTAGGTTGTCGGTTTCCACCTTGCATAGTGTCTAAAGTTGGTGAAATACCTTCGGCACTGTATACTCTTCCTAGTTGTTCCCGATTAGAGTCAAAGCTACCAACCTGTACAATTTTTGGTGCGTCTTTATACATTGTTGCAGATAAAGTAGGTGCTAACATTTCTTGGCTGTAAACTCTATCCCTAGTCGCAAAACTTAAATCGTTTCTTTGGTGACAGGTACCAATTACTTGTTTGCTCAAATCAATCTTTCCGTCAGTGTTTTTCAAAAGCTGTCGGACTTTTTCATCTGACAAGTAATACTTCTCGTCAACTTCATCTTCCAATACATCTTTAAGCCTTTTAGTCAGTTCAAATGGTTTGGGAAAATCGAACTGTTCATGATCTCCTAAAATACTAACGACAAATACACGTTCTCGATTTTGTGGAACTCCATAGTGTTTAGCATTTAACACTTGCCAATAATTTGCGTACCCTTGACTTGCTAACCAATCCAACCACTTATCAAAATTAGGTTTGTGTTTTTTACCCACTAGATTTTTGACGTTTTCCAATAATAGATATTTGGGCTTTTTACCCTCAATCACTTTTCTACACTGCCACAACAGGCTACTTCGTGTTTCGCTATCCTCGTCTAATCCTTTTTGCTTTCCCGCTACAGAAATATCTTGGCAAGGAAAACTGTACGTAAACAAATCATGATCAGGTATTTCATCAACGCTAATTTTTGATATATCCCCTAAATTATTAACGGCACCATGGATTGCTTCGTAAGATTGAATTGAAAATTTGTCTATTTCACTAATAGCCACTACTTCATGATCTATTCCTAAATCTCTTAATGCCATCGCTTGGGAACCAACCCCTGCGAAAGCTTCAAAAACTTTTAATGTCATAATTTTTAAAAAGGAGTAAAAAGCTTTTTAAGTGCTGGCCAGCAAACCTCCACTCCTTTCTTTGTTTTATTTACCGAATGCGAATTTCTTGTCGCGTGTTCTACGGTTATATTTTTTGATGTATCGTTCGTTGCCTGTCAAGGTGTTATTTCTAACGACATTAATGGCGCTTGTCATCAAACAGCTCATACCGTTTTCTAAAGCGCGCTCGTTTCCCTCGATCTTCATTTTGTTTTTCTTAATGATATATTCAATCATCTTTTCCATGTGCTGTGTCCTCCTCTAAAAATCGATTATACGTATATCGTTTCGCTTGCTCTGACAAAAAATAGGTTGGTTTCTTAATCAAGTAATCTTCGGCATGCTTAGAAGCCCACCCGATATCGACTAATTCATCTAGCTCTTTATTTGGTCCGATATACTGATTCCTAACTATTTGCTTTCTTCTATCCAATCCAATCGTTTTTTTCATCACTTCGTATTGTTTATCCGTTATATTAGGCATATCTGTAACGCCTCCCTTTACGATCTGGCTCCCCACTATGCAAAAGCTTCGGCAATGTATTACTCCCTATTCTGCAACGTTTCTGTACCGTGGGTAATCCATAGTAAGTGATAATATTGCCGTCTGGATAAATTACTTCGATCTTTGTGCCCTTCGGGTCTTTTATCTGTTTCCCGATTTTACGAACCATTTCGGCAGCACCAGGGAATCCTTCATCTTCCATGTACAAGTGGTACAGCAACAATTTTCTTCGTGCTGCTTTTTCTTCTCTTTGATCCATGACACTATTTCTCCCCTTCCATTATTTTTCTGATTTGATAAGCGTTATCGATCAACAGCTTTATCGTGTCTTTTGGATACCAACGTTTCGTGTATCGCTTATTCTTTTGCCTATCCCTTGTTGTTAGCCAATCTAACTTCTTTGTTGTTTCTTCATCTAGCGAAAAACGAATCCTAGTTAGTTCGGATTGTTTTTTGTAGATGGGTCATCAAACAACGATAGGTGGGTCATCTGATTTTTAGGTTGATTTCTAGGCATCGACTTCTACTCCCTTCGTTTGCTCTTTCTATTCGGTGGTTCTTTTTTCCACATGATCAAATGAAAATGCCATCCAGTCTCTTCGTAGTACGTTGGTTCAATAAACGTAATGTGGTACTTTGGATATATTTTTTCAAAATATTCATAGCCGTAATCGTTTGATGTTGCATACTTTTCTATTTTTCTCATGGTGTACAAATTATCGTTTTTAGTTCGATATGGGCGTTTTAAGTTTTTGCTTGCTCGCCAGCTTTTTTTCTTTGATTTCCAGCTACGAGCTTTTGAAATATATTTTGCTAAACCGACGATACCATCCGATGTCGCTCTAACAACTGAATGATAAGTACGTCCTAAACTCTCTCGTTTTTTTCCTCTGCCAGTTGCCCAGAGATCATCTAGTTTGTCCATTGTTACACCTTTTTCAAAAAGAGCATGAAAATGAATATGCTTCAATTCGCCCGTTTCTTGATCTTCTGTAAATTCAAGAATATAAATATACTTCATTTTTTCTAATCCGATTTTTTTTCGATAGTAATTGATACGTGCAATAAATTTGTCGAAATCATCATAGGCATCTTCAATTGTCAATGGATGATATTTCGGTTTATAGGTGTAAGTTGCCCAATAATCTCCTTCACCGAAATTCCCCTGACATAACCATCTCAAATGACGTCTACTGTTCTTGTCATTTAGATTTCTTTGCTTGGGACGAGATACGCCTCTTTTGTTTGGCCTTTTATTTTTTACGATGGTTGCTGCTTCTTCTGTATAGTTATAAATATCTACTTCGACATATGGTCCCGTTTCTATTCTCTTTGCTCTCACAAATGACCTTGACATGTAAATCCATCCATTCTTGTTTATTCTTTCCCCGTAACGTTAATATCAATTACAAGGTTGACAAAACGTTGATAATACAACGTTCGCAACTTGATAAATCTATTCAAGAATGGTATAGTTTACCTATCAGTTGTTTTCATTCTTGAAAGCAAAAGCTTTGACCTTCTCTCACAAAGAAGGTCATTTTTTATCGATTGCTGCTTCGAGTTCACCGAGGCGGCTTTCTTTTTTTACTTTGAATTTCATCACTTCTGCATCTCGCCACGTATCTTTTTTCGTGCCGATATATTCAAGCTTGGTTAAACGATCCAGTTTTGCCCTGTATGACATAACATTTCCATTAACTGGATGCTTGATATGAAAATGAATACCGTTTTCCCTTAGTTCTTCTCTGACTATTTTTAGATTATTTTCTTTAAAATATGCAGCTGCTTGTTTGTATATCTCAACCCATAATGGCCTCACTTCTTTCGGGCATTGGTAGGGTATTCTCAATAGATCACGCATTCGATCACCTTCTTTTTAAAGCATAGAAGAATCAATCAATAATACTCGGCTTTTATTTTCATCAATGATGCGTTTCGCTTCGGAAAATCCTATCGGTGTATTTTCCCCTTCAACTACTGATTTTGATACTCTTTCTAACGCTTGTTGCTCTGAAATTACTTCTATGAATGGAATTTCATCATCGTTTGAGTACCCTCCAATTTCGATAGCTTCTTTTTTGTTCTTAGCCTGAATCAGTTGTTCTTCCTCAAAATCATAAAATTTCGTTCTAGACATTTGTTTTCTCCTTTCGTTTAAAATCTCGACCAGTCATCCTGATCACCGTTAGTATCGTTGCCATTTTTAGCTCTAAGGAAAGCGTATATCCCGTAAAGAATACACGCTGCCCCTATTATCAAAAGTATTTTCCCTATGAAAAATCCCATATGATCACCTATTTCTTAGCATCAACAATTGCTTCGCCAGTCTGCACTTCAACCCAGCCATGTTTTAAGCGGGCTTCTGCTTCTTTAAGGTTGATCAATTCCGGTGTGATCGATTCCGAAAGTTTTTTATTTGCATCAGCTTCCGCCTCTGCAGACTTCACTTTTTGATAAGCTTGGCTATCTGCTTTCGTTTTGGCTGTCTGTGCATCTAGCTTCGCTTTCTCATTGTCTTGACCTGCTCGGATGATGCCATCGATTGATTTTTGTGTTTCACTGTCAACTTCCGGTACTCCGACTGTTACATCTTCAACAATAAAACCTTTCGCTTCTACTGCTTTTGAGAAATTTCCAAGTAAAGAAGCCTCTACTTTTGAAGAATCGCCGGATAAAACATTTAACAAACTGTATTTTGAATAAACTTCTCGTGCTTCTTTCTGCAGCTTAGATTTTAGCCACCCTTTTTCAATATCTTCGGATGTGATATTTCCGAATTCCTTGTACATTTTTGATGCATTCGTAGGATCTACCTTGTAATCATATTTGATATTTACGGTAGTTTTTTTGCCATCAGAGGTTGAAACGGAGACATCTTTTGCCTGGATCGTTTGCAAACGAATCGGATATTGGATCACTTTATCTAATCCGACAAATTTAACTCCTTGTGATAATGTATTGTCTTTAATACCACCATTCATGGAGTATCGAACACCCACATAGCCATTATCGATCTTTTCGAAAAACTTAAATGCTCCGACTACTCCTAGCCCTATAACTACCGCTCCTGATACAAGCAGCTTGATCCCTGTGTCTTCTTTCATATTTCTTTTTCTCCTTTTCTGTGATAAAATTTGTTTGTAGAATATTTATATTAGCAACCTGACGGAAACTTCCCTTCTGTTAGGTTGTTTTTTTATTACCAATGTGTAACGACCCACTGATCGATATTTAAAGTTGTGCCTGAATAATCTCTCATTGCTTCATCTGTTCCACAAGCAGAACAAATATAGATACCTTGTTCATGTCTTGACATCGCATTTCTTGATGGTGTTTTATCCAAAGTAGAAATACCGCAACGTGGACACAAAGTCGGTTTCTTCTCACCTAAATATTTTTCGTTATATGATTTTACGTCCATCTGCATAACCTCCATTTCTATTATTTTCTTCTGCCTTTTTAAACAGACTACCTGGTGTAACATTAAATTCATCCGCTATTTTCTGTACCAGTTCAAAGGATGGTGAGTATTTATTTTCTTCAATCGATTTGATTGTAGCTGGTGATACATTCACTCGTTCCGCTAACTCCTCTACAGACATTTTTCTATTCTGTCTATATTGCGGGATCATGCATACAGTCGTGATTTTTGATCGCTGTTTTCTTCGGTTCAAATCTTGAGCGTAAGTCATAAAAGCTAGTGATATGCCATAAGTTGCAAGAAGCAATCCGTAAATCAAAACCATTGCTGGTGGCACTCGTAATCCTATTAACATACCTACCCCAAAAATACAGGCAATACCTCCACTTAAGTTGGCTTTTTTTGTTAGTAGTTTCATTTAGATATCCTCCGTGATATGTTCTAATGACTCTAACGCCGATTCTAATTCTAAAAACGCATCTTCTATATTTAAACTAGCTTCTTCCGAATTTTCATAACGTTCAGATCCATGCAAATTTTCAGGCATATTTTCTCTGTATTCTTCTTCCTCATCTCTAATTTCTTCCAATCGTTCTAAAGAAGTTTTTAGCTCTTCGGTAATCTTTTTGATCTCTCTTTTTCTTCTTAAGTTCAATATTCTTCTCTCCTTTAAATTTTGTATTTTTCCATCAAATCGTCGATGTCGTGCTTGTCATATCTTAAAAATCCATCTATCCTGATTTCTTTCAATCCATGGGCTATAAGATTCTCAAAACCTTTAGTATTCACTCCACCGACGTATTTCATTGCTTCGTTCTTTTTGAGGTATCGAACATGCGCAACGTTCGATCGGCTGATTGAATCTACCGCATCTCTTACAATTTGCACAATCGCAACTCTCAATGATTCTAGAAATGTTTTGCTAAATAGGTCCATTAGGCCTTCCCTCCTTTAGATCAGCACAGTTCTTTATTATGCTGACTTTTTGTGTTTTTCTTTTTCCAGCTCTAACCTTGCTGCTTGTTCAGCGACACCAATCATGTATCCTGTAATGAAAGATTTTTTAGGATCATCTGAAATAACGAATTTCTTCATTACACGATCTTGCACTTCTTCCTTTGTCTTATTCATAATCTCACCTCCAAAACGTTTTCGTTGATAACAATATAATACACGTTGGCGATATTGTCAATAAAAAAGTTGCCAATGAAAACTATTTATGTTTTAATTGTTTTTAGGAGGTGATCTAAAATGAACGAACGTATTTATCAATTAAGAAAAAAACTGGGATATAATCAAGAAAAATTTGGAACTTTAATAGGTGTAACAAAATCTGCAATTAGTAATTGGGAAAGCGGACGAAGAAAGGTTCCTGATTCGTCAATAAAACTGATATGCAGACAATTCAATGTGGACTATATTTGGTTAACAACGGGCGAAGGAGAAATGTTTCATCAGTCAGACGATGAAATAGAGGTTGCTGTTGAAAAGATTATGTACGGAGAAAATGAATTTCACAAAAACCTATTTAAAACATTTTTGAAGTTAGGCGAAGAAGAGTTACTCGCGTTGGAAAAAATCATGGACACGTACGATGAAATTGTAAAAAATGACAAAGAAAAGAGCTGACATTATTTGCCAGCTCTTTTCATATTTCTAAAAATATAATTATAAATTTTTTCTAGTTCTTCCGGTTCTTCTATTTCAATAACTATTTCTAGAATCGCTTTTTTATACGTCTCAACTTTGACTTTAGTCGCTTTATTTTCCATAAGTGCTGCTCCTTTTGATTGATCGAAAAACTTTATTATTCGTAAATTACAAAAAGATTGTATTTTAAATCTTACAGAATATTTCTAGTGATAATTAGTATTTAGTTTGTTATACTAGTGTTGTTTAGCGCTTATCGCTAAGATAGGAAATTCTCTGATATCTTATTTGGTTTAGCCGCCCGAAGATATCAGAGTATTTTTTTATACCCCTCCTACAAATCCATAACCGATTAACCCAAATAGCAATGACATCATTTGACCACACCTCCCTCTTGGATATTCCTACTAACAATTAAAACACCAAACATTACCTAGGAGTTCTAATTACACCCATAATGTAACAAATTAGAGATCAAAAGAAAAGACAAAATCTGCAAATTTTCACTATAGGAAATTATTAGCAGTTTTCCAACTCATTAATAAAAAAATGTATGTTTCTTTATATATTTTTGCTATAATGAAAATTAAGGAGGTGAAACCTTGAAAACAGGCGAAATTTTACGTTTTTTTAGAAAAAACAATAAGCAGAAACAAAAAGAAGTTCGACCACTTGAAATGAGCCTTTCAGTTTATTCAAGAATAGAATCAGATAAGCAATCAATGAACTTTGAAGATCTCCAACAAACTCTCGAAGGGTTATGTATTACTCCGGAGGAATTTATAGCTTTTTCGGATGCTGACTATAAACAACGGAAATTCATCGAACTATTTAATTATTGCGGTAGTCATCTAGAGAATCAAACAAAAAAAAAGCAATTATTATCATATTACAACCTTTATATATCTGATAATAATTTGTCACTTACTAGTTACTCAAACCTAATTGCAATTAAACGATTTTTCGGTGTTCATTGGGACGAAGTTGAGCAACTTAAAAAAAATGAAGTCCAGGACATTGTAAATTATATTTCAAATAGGCTTTTTTTAACATACTATGACTATAACATTTTATTGAATATCAGCTCTTTGTTATCTGCAGAACAGTCGAATGCAATAATACATAAAGCTCTCCCAATAAAGAAAGAAAACAAACGATCAAGAAAAACTAAAGTATTTGCGTACAACATTGCAAGAAATCTAATTACTGCTATGTTGTATGAAGGAGAGTTTCAGTCAGCAAGAAAATATATTGAGTTAGCTAAAATGCAGGACGTTGAGCTAGCAAATTATAATTATCGGATGCATATACAATATTTGCAAAACTTGCTAGATTACTTAGAAACCGGAAATGCTAAATATCACGAAAAAATCATGCATTACATCCACACCTTAGAAGATATTGGAGATCATACTACAGTAAATGATATTAACAAAGAAGTCAGATCGCTAACGCATCAAAAAGGCAACGGTATTTCATTGTGGAATGATGTTCATCCCATCACTATAATCAAAGAAGATTAAAGAAGCGATTTTTTATTCGCTTCTTTTTTTAGTTGAGTTAAACAATCTAATGATGATATAATCAAATTGTAAAATATTATTACAGGAGGTACACTTTGAAAAAGAGCATAGTACTATTTATGTCATTGTTAATGTTAGTTGGTTGTTCTAGTAATTCATCAAAAACTACACAAAAAGAAGGTACAAAAGAGTCGACTGTTACAAAAAAAGTTACTAAGAATAAGCAAAAGAAAAAAGAAGTTACTAAACAGTCAACTTCATCTTCCACTTTAAAACAGAGCGAAGAACAACAAATTGGTTTATCAGATTTTGTAGGTGGCTGGGGAGTACCACAAAGTGGCAATCTATTTTTTATTAATTCAGACGGAACTTATTCTTCAGCAACAGCGACTAACGCCAGTCTTGGTGATATTGCTTTTTCTGTAAATGATAATAAAACTTTTTTGATGTCTACTTCAATAGGTGATTTTGTCAAAGAGCTTGACGGAACTTTAACTGCGAAGGGACAAAATTATCAATATTTAGGAAACGTCACTATGGAACAATTCTTACAAAATAAAGAAGATAGTGCTGTTCAAAATCCTCAAGAACCTTCTTCATCTCCTTCAGCAGCATCTGAAAATAATGTTGCTGGAAGAGTTGCTCCAGTGGACAATAGCGAAAATATTGCTGAAATTGTTTCTTACTTTGATCAACAAAGAGCATTGATCATAAACAAAAAAAGAGAGCAAATTCAATCATGGAAAGATTCAGGCGAGGTTGAGTGGTCTGATGAAATAATAAATTCAGCATTCGCGGAATTTGAATCCTATTTGGGGTCATCTTCTGATTTCACCCATTTGGTCGGCAACTCTTCTCAAGATTATATTAAAGCATCAATAGATAAACGATTCCAACATGCTTTTGATACAATGATACAAAAATGATCTTTCATTAATCTAATAGAGTTTGACAACAAAATTAGGATATGTAATAATACGGATTGTATGGCAGACGTTACCACGTTGCCCGATTCAAACTAATTAGGGCTGATCTTATTAGGCAGTCCGCCATCACATTTTATGTGGTGGCTTTTTTAGTATAAAATTTGTATTGGAGGAAACAATGGCAGAAAAAAAATTAGATTCTAGAATTAAGGAAAAAGAGGTAAACGGAAAGACTCGTTACGAAGCACAATTATATCTAGGCGTTGATCCTCTAAATGGAAAGAAACGTAGAACGACACTACGGAGTTCTAAAAGCGCCGAGGATCTTGACCGGAAAATAAAACGAAAAGAAGCTGACATTAAAAAAAGTGGATTGCAACCAAAAATAGAGCAAAAGAAATTCAAAGAACTTTTTGATTTGTGGTTTGTTAACTACAAAATGACTGTAAAAGAAAGTACTTGGGCTTCTACCGATCTACTTTTTAGTGTTCATATCCTCCCTATTTTTGGAGACAATTATATTGATAAAATGGATGTCATGTTTTGTCAAAAGGAAGTTAATACATGGGCGGAGAATAGTCCTAAGAATTTTAAGAAATACAAAAATTATACTTCAAATGTATTTGATTACGCTGTTTCCATTGGTGTGATAAATTCAAACCCGATGAAACTCATAACAATGCCTCGAGGAGAAGTTTTGGATATACAAAAGAAAGATATTCCTTTCTACAATAAGAAAGAGCTAAATGAATTTCTTGAAGCAGCGAAAGATGGAGATTCAAAAATATATACTTTCTTTTTCTTACTGGCCTATACTGGCCTTCGTAAAGGCGAAGCTTTAGCATTAGAATGGTCAGATATAAACTTCCAACAAGGTGAATTAACTATTAATAAAACATTGACTCGTGGCGAAAATAACCGATTGATTGTTAACCGCCCAAAAACAAAATCAGGAAGCAGAACTATTTTGATTGATGATGACCTTTCTAGTGTTTTAAAAATGTATAAAACCACTTCCGGAAAAGTTGTCTCATTGAACAAAAAGAATTCTTTAGTATTTTCTGATAGCGAAGGTAATCATATTAACCCAACGATGACAAAAACATGGCTTAAATCCGTTTATAGACGTTACCCAAAAATGAAACAAATTTCGGCTCATGGATTTCGACATACACATGCTTCTCTATTATTTGAAGCTGAAGTATCTCTTAAAGATGTTCAAGAAAGATTGGGGCATTCAGATATCAATATCACAGCAAACGTTTATACTCACGTTACTGAAAATAAAAATAAACAAATGCTTAATAAATTTGCCAACTTCATGAAAAATGGGTAGTCAAAGGGTAGTCACAAAATAATATTGCGAAATAAAAAAACACCAACGATCAATTATAATCGTTGGTGTTACTAGTATACCGGCGGCCGGGGTCGAACCGGCACGCCCTCGCGGGCACTGGATTTTGAGTCCAGCGCGTCTGCCAATTCCGCCACGCCGGCATAAAATAATTTTGCAAGGCGGTAACCGGATTTGAACCGGTGATGAAGGTTTTGCAGACCTCTGCCTTACCACTTGGCTATACCGCCATATTATAATGTAAATTTTCTCAACTAGAGAAAAACTGGGGTAGCTGGATTCGAACCAACGCATGACAGAGTCAAAGTCTGTTGCCTTACCGCTTGGCGATACCCCAAAATTTATAAGTAAGGGCGACTGATGGGAATCGAACCCACGAGTGGCGGAACCACAATCCGCTGTGTTAACCACTTCACCACAATCGCCATAAAACACTTGGCAAAAATTTAAAACTAAGGGCGACTGATGGGAATCGAACCCACGAATGGCGGAACCACAATCCGCTGTGTTAACCACTTCACCACAATCGCCATAAATTTTAACAGGGATAGTAGGAATCGAACCCACAATGACGGTTTTGGAGACCGTAGTTATACCGTTTAACTATATCCCTACTTTTAAATGGAGGAAAGTGGATTCGAACCACTGAACCCTAAGGAACGGATTTACAGTCCGTCGCGTTTAGCCACTTCGCTATTCCTCCAAAATGGCGCAAGACAGAATCGAACTGCCGACACACGGAGCTTCAATCCGTTGCTCTACCAACTGAGCTACTGCGCCAAAAATATAAAACGGTCTGGACGGGACTCGAACCCGCGACCTCCTGCGTGACAGGCAGGCATTCTAACCAGCTGAACTACCAAACCGTAATTTAATGGAGGTTAACGGGATCGAACCGCTGACCCCCTGCTTGTAAGGCAGGTGCTCTCCCAGCTGAGCTAAACCTCCAATAAATAAATGAAAATGACCCGTACGGGAATCGAACCCGTGTTACCGCCGTGAAAGGGCGGTGTCTTAACCGCTTGACCAACGGGCCAATAATATATGAAACGGAGAGTAAGGGATTCGAACCCTTGAGACAGTGTTCACCGCCTACATGATTTCCAATCATGCTCCTTCGGCCTCTCGGACAACTCTCCAGAGCTAAAAGAAGCAATATACTCTATTATTTCCTATATTAAGGAACTCCGGCAGTAGGACTCGAACCTACGACATCATGATTAACAGTCATGCGCTACTACCAACTGAGCTATGCCGGAATAACAACGAGCGCGGCGACGTCCTACTCTCACAAAGGGAAACCCTTCACTACAATCGGCGCTAAGAAGCTTAACTTCTGTGTTCGGCATGGGAACAGGTGTATCC
>NZ_MIJY01000012.1 GCF_001730305.1 Enterococcus termitis | reverse complement strand
AAGGTGCATGTACGGTGTGGAGCGGGGGAAAACCTAGAGAAGTTATTTGCTTTTAGTAGCTAAGAAAGCAAACTTCAAAAGGTTACCTATCGCTATCTAAACTGCAAGAAATCTCTACAACATTACCAAACTTACCACATAGCAGTGTGCCTATCGGCGCAGATGAAGATGACAACGTTGAAGTTCGTCGATGGAGTGAACCTAGAAACTTTGCGTTTGAGCCTAAAGCTCATTGGGATGTCGCTGAACAGTTAGACATTCTTGATTTTGAACGCGGAGCCAAAGTTGCCGGCAGCCGTTTTGTCTATTACAAGGGATTAGGCGCTCGTTTAGAACGTGCTTTATATAATTTTATGCTGGATATGCATGTTTATGATCATGGGTATACTGAAATGATGACCCCTTATATCGTCAACAGCAATTCTATGTTTGGAACTGGTCAATTCCCTAAATTCAAAGAAGATGTTTTCCAACTAGAAGGCACGGATATGACATTGATTCCAACAGCAGAAGTGCCGCTGACAAACTACTATAATAATGAGATTTTAGATGGTAAAGATTTGCCGATTTATTTTACAGCTCTAAGTCCTTCTTTCCGTTCAGAAGCAGGAAGTGCTGGTCGAGACACACGTGGTTTGATTCGTTTACATCAGTTCAACAAAGTCGAAATGGTCAAATTTAGTGATGCAGAGCATTCTTATGAAGAATTGGAAAAAATGACAGCAAACGCGGAAGACATTTTACAAAAATTGAATTTACCTTATCGAGTTATGGCGCTTGCTACAGGCGATATGGGCTTCTCTGCTGCTAAAACTTACGACCTAGAAGTTTGGATCCCTGCGCAAAATGCATACCGTGAAATCAGCTCTTGCTCAAACTGTGAAGATTTTCAAGCTCGCCGTGCAATGATCCGCTACCGTGACGAAAATGATAAAGTTCAATATGCGCATACCTTAAATGGATCAGGATTGGCAGTCGGCCGAACAGTAGCCGCTATTTTAGAAAATTATCAAAACGAAGATGGTTCAGTTACCATCCCAGAAGTATTAGTCCCTTATATGGGAGACCTCAAATTGATCAAATAAGGAGTCAAAGAAATCCTTAATTTAATGATTAGGCTGTTGAAAACAGAATTTGTGCATGTTACATTTGATTTATTGTAAAAAGATAAGTCAAAACATAGAGGAATCAAAGATCATGGATAAAAATAGGCATGCACATAGCACTCGAAACAGTCGACGTATAAACAGAAATCAACATACTGGTAAAAAGCTAGCTATTCTCTCTCTTTTTACTAGTATGTTTCTTTTGATTGGCGGTGGTCTTTATGTCACTCATGCAATCCAGCATGATACAAAAGAAACCGCAGAAGAGGACGAAAACAATGACTACCAGCAAAAAGCGGCTGCACTTGTAGAGAAGATTCGACAAGCGCAAAAAGAAGAGCCCATAGAAAGTACAGAATTTTTAGAAACAACAAATGATATACAAACTCTTCTTTATAATCCCGCTCAGACGAAGTCGATCCCTCAATTCTCAACACTAAAAAGTGAATTGACTGCAATGATCGATACGATAAAAAAAGATCGAGCGAACCACGCCCCTCGAAAAATCGTGGGACAACTGAAAATGACTAAAATAACCGAGCAATTAAATAGGTATCAGCCCTTTATTACAACGTACACTTGGGAAAAGAATAAGCAAGACTGGTCTAAACAAACAAATACGGGAAAAACATCGGTTGTTGTCAATCAAAAAAACAATCAACGTTTAACCCTTACGGATCTTTTTACTAGCGAAGCAAATTTATTAGCCGTTCAGCAAATCGTTCAGCAAAAACTACTAGATGACAGCCTTGATGGAAATGCTGTTATCGACGGAGTGCTCACTATGCCGAAGTTTTCTATACAAGACACAGCATTTACCTATTATCCAGATAAAATCAGCTTGAATTTACCTGATAATCCAACTGGAAAAAAAGAAGTGACCTTGCCTTATAATGAAATTACCGGCTATATCAATTCAGAATTTGTTGATCCAAGATCGCTCCAAGAGACTCCCCCTGTTGCCTTGGATCCAAATAAAAAATATATCTCGCTAACATTTGACGACGGCCCCAATCCTAAAACAACACCCAAACTTTTAGATATCTTAAAAGATAAAGGGGTCAATGCTACATTTTTCATGTTAGGACAAAACGTAGTAAAAAACGAAGCGATTGTTAAACGTACAGCGGAAGAGGGGCACGAAGTTGCTAGTCACTCTTATTCTCATCCCCAGTTAACTGAACTCAGCCCAGAGCGTATAAATGAAGAAGTTCAAAATACAGATAAAGCTATCTATCGTGCTATTGGGAAGCTGCCTACTGATTTTAGACCGCCATATGGCGCTGTGACTCCTGAAGTCGCAGCAATCATCAATAAACCAATCATTCAATGGTCGGTCGACTCACAAGATTGGCAAAGTCATAATGTAGACAAAATTATTCAACGAGTTCATGATACTGAATACAACGATGCCATTATCTTGATGCATGATATTCATCCAGAAACTGTGGAAGCTGTTCCGATCGTGATCGATCGCTTACGTGAAGAAGGCTATGAAATCATTCCATCTAAACAGCTATTAGGGAATAAGACTAAACCGATGCACATGTATTACGGTTCTACCGACGAACGTCCTATACAATAAAAGGGCTGAGCTACAACTCTTCGAGTTATAGCTCAGCCCTTAAAATTCAACTAAACGGCGGAAACAGAAGTACTCACTACACTTCAGTGCCAGCCTCTTCGTATTCTTATTGTTCTACAGAATAATTTGGTGCTTCTTTGGTGATTTGTACATCATGAGGATGGGATTCTTTCAATCCGTTACCGCTCATTTGAATGAACTGTGCGTCTTCACGTAATTGTTTTAAGTCCGCTGCACCTACATAACCCATACCTGATTTTAGTCCGCCAATCAATTGGAAAACAATATCAGATACGCTGCCTTTGTATGCTACACGACCCTCAATACCTTCTGGAACCAACTTATTCGCTTCATTGACTCCACCCTGGAAGTAACGATCGCTTGATCCTTTTTCCATTGCACCCAATGAACCCATACCGCGGTATGTTTTAAAGCGACGACCTTGATAAATTTCAAATTCACCTGGTGATTCATCTGTTCCAGCTAACATACTTCCTAACATTACCGCATGTCCACCAGCAGCTAATGCCTTGACGATATCACCAGAATATTTGATTCCGCCATCTGCAATGATTGCTTTGCCATATTTGCGAGCAACAGAAGCTGCATCGTAAATCGCGGTTAACTGAGGTACACCAACACCTGCTACTACACGAGTGGTACAAATAGAACCTGGTCCGATCCCAACTTTAACCACATCAACGCCCACATCGTACAGCGCTTTTGCGCCTTCTGCTGTTGCAATATTTCCAGCAATCAACGTAGCTTCTGGGAAAGTATCACGAATTTCTTTGATTTTACGAATCACACCTGCACTGTGACCATGAGCTGTATCAATAATAATCGCATCTGCGCCTGCTTCCAATAACGCTTCGGCACGTTCAAAGGTATCACTTGTCACACCTACTGCAGCTGCCACTAACAAACGTCCATGCTCATCTTTCGCAGCATTCGGAAATTCGATTACTTTTTCAATATCTTTGATCGTGATCAATCCACTTAGACGATTGTTTTCATCAACAATCGGTAGTTTTTCGATTTTATGTTTTTGTAAAATCTTTTCAGCATCTTTTAGAGAAGTACCAACTGGGGCTGTTACTAAATTGTCTTTCGTCATGACTTCTTCGATCTTCATTTGATAATCTGTTACAAAACGCATATCACGGTTAGTGATAATACCTACTAATGTACGATTTTCCATTGTTTCAACGATTGGCACACCACTGATACGATATTTGCTCATCAGATTTTCAGCATCTGCTACCAAATTAGTTGGTGTTAGGAAAAATGGATCAATGATTACTCCGCTTTCAGAACGTTTTACTTTACGAACCTCATCTGCTTGTTGCGCAATACTCATATTCTTATGGATCACTCCTAGTCCACCTTGACGAGCCATTGAAATCGCCATTTTACTATCTGTGACCGTATCCATACTTGCACTGATCAGAGGAATATTCAATTTGATATTTTTCGCTAGCTGCACGCTCATATCTACTTCATTTGGCAGTACATGACTTTCCGCCGGAATCAATAAAACATCATCAAATGTTAGACCCTTTTTCGCGAATTTTGTTTCCCAGTTAGACATTTTCTAGACCACTCCTCTATTTAATTTTATATAAGAAAATAACAGATAATATAAGGGAAGTCAACAGCATTTCTTCCTTTAAATAAATTTTCTGTTCGTTTTGCAAAACATGAGATTTTTCTCATGTTTTTGCCACTCAAGCCAAAGGATAACGACGGTTATTTCTCTTCTTTAGACCCTTGGGAGTGAAAGATAGACAATTTTACTAGGAGAAATATAAACAGTGTTCCTAGAGATATCCCTAAAGCAACTTTTTGTATCCAAGTTGCTTTATAAGAAACAGAGACCTTACCTTTTCCAGATAACGGAATATCGACGAGTCCATTTTCTTTATTCAATGCCCCTAAGACCACTTGGGTTTTGCTGTCCTCAACAACTTCTGCTTGATAACCATAGTAATAAATAAAAGGGAGTGTGACCGTAGCTTCTCGTGAGCTTTTTACAGAATAGTCAAATGTTGCACCGCCAAATGGTAATTTGACATTCGTCAGTTCAAGCTCATTTGGATCATAAGCCATTTTTCTTTTTTTATTTTTCAGTAACTGATCATAATTTACTTCTTTTGGTAAATATTCGTGACCAGCACCGATATAATAGCTATTTGTCTGATCATAGCTCTGATGCGATAATACCCGACTATTTTCAGTACGAATACTTTCCCATTCATACAGTACAACACCCAGTAAAATAAAGAGCAGCACAATAACAGACCCATAAGGTACTCTTTTCAATATGCCGATAGAATCATTTGCAATCAAATAGGCTAACAACAATGTAACGACAGAAAGAAAACGCCACGGAAACTGAATCGTATTTAATGGCGTATGGTCAAAGAGCTGCCAGGGAAAAAGATTCGTGGTCATCAACATAAACAGGAAAGAAAGAAAAATCAACTCCTTATTTTCTGTTTCTCGTTTAAAAAGCATTGCCCCATAGACGAACAGCCCCATTAAAAGAATAATTCCTATATTCGCTGAAGAAGCATGAAAAACGCGGTTCTCAAAGCTATTTTTCAGTAATTCACCTATAGAATAGCTTTTAGTAGAAATCAATGTCAGTGGCTTAGCCGTTACTTGAAACGTGATACGACTCATCTGTTCAAAAACTGGAAATAAATAAAAGGCTAATAATAACACCGTCATGACTGCAGCCTTAAAAAACGCAACAATGATTGGCTTTTTAAGAAAATAAGAGGCATTCAAGATGATATACAAACCAATGAACAGACTAATGATTTCTAAGGAAATAAAATGAGCTAACCCGATCCCTGTCATTGCAACTGTTAAGAGCCACCATTTTTGTACTTTCCCTGCTTTTAGCAATGATAAGCTAGCTAAGACTAAAGGGAAAAAACTCATTGCCAGTAATTCTCCGATCGCTTGACGATTGAAAAAATCTTGTAACCGGTAGATCGATAGTGTATACAACAAAGAAAACAGATAACTATTAAGCTTAGGTAACCCCATATAACGCCCGGATAAATAGGTCAATCCAAAGGTACCCAGATTGATTGCCATCGCAAAAAAAAGAAAACTCGTAGCTAAAGAACATCCAGCAACTCTTAAAAGAGCTGGAAAATATAGATAAAAATCTGGGTAAAACAAACTCGAAGCATACCCATATCCGCCAATAAAAAAATAACTAACTTTAGGAAACCATAGTCCATGTTTTAACGATTGTGCCAGTCCTTCAATACGATTTTGATGAAAATGATAGTCATCACCGATTAAAATATGACCATTTTGAAAGTAGACAATATACAAAGATAAAAAACTTAACAGAAGAAAGCTAATGAAAATCAATAGTCGACTTCGTTTGTTGATCCATTCGGTCATCATGTCACCCTTTCAAGATTATAGTTCTACTATAATTAAAGTACCTTGAAAAAGTGCATATTTCAAATACTAACCTTTTTTAAATAAAAACACTCAAAACAGATTTTGTTTTGAGTGTTTTTGTTCTTATTCTACATATTAACGTGCTAAACTACTGCGCATATTGTATTTTTTCTTTAAGAAATGACGGACTACCAATGCTACTCCGCCAAGAATAATCACGATTACTGGATCAAAAATCGGATTAATCACTGCTGGCAACATCGCTGACCCTGCAAATACGGCTAACCATAATAGCATTGACCCGACTAAAATCAAGCCAGTTTTAAACCAGCCTGGACGTTTTGATTTATCCATGCCAGGACGATCGTACTGGTAAACATATTTATACATCAGATAGAATACATATCCGCCAGCCATCGATGCTAAGACAAGTGTCAGTAATCCTAAAGGCTGTGTTTTACCTTTAGACCACATCATCATGATCGAGAACATCAACGTCATTACCCCAAATAACAATAACGTATTATCCAGCCACATCAGTGTCGGTGTTGATTCTGGTAGTTCTTCTGGTTTATTTAAAATAGACTCCGTACGTTCAGATACTGTACCAAACAACTGACGTGCAGTTTTCCCACTCTTTTGACCTTCTACCAATTGGGGTAAAATCTCATGCAAAGCCAATGTCTGCGCTTCTTCAGAAAGGTTGGCTGCTACTAATGATTTTTTTAAATCAAAAATATACTGTTCATTTCTCTTTGTCAATTTTTGTTCAAGCTCACGATTCTCTGAAACAATATCTCGAAGTGCTTCTGATTCCATTTTTTGCGTCCTCCTCGCCCATGAAAAACGGGGCAGTCTTTACCTAAAAAGTATTCTAACACATTTTTTAGGGAGAAAAACAGTTTTTAGCAAATTTTTCCTATACATTGAAACGGAAAAGCATAACATCGCCATCTTGTACAACATATTCTTTTCCTTCTAAACGGACTTTTCCAGCCTCTTTAGCAGCCTGCATATTGCCATAGGTACTTAAATCATCGAAGGACACTGTTTCGGCACGAATGAAACCGCGCTCGAAATCTGTATGAATAATTCCTGCTGCTTGAGGTGCTTTGATTCCTTTGCGGAAAGTCCATGCACGAACTTCTTGTTCACCTGCTGTAAAATACGTTGCCAAGCCTAACAGATCATATGCTGCACGAATCAATTGATCCAAACCAGACTCTTCAATGCCTAAGGCCTCTAAAAATTCAGCCTTGTCCTCATCGTCTAATTCAGCGATTTCTTCTTCTGCTCGCGCGCACACTACAATAACTTCTGCGTTCTCATTCGCAGCAAACGTACGAACTTGTTGGACATAAGGATTATTGTTTGAATCAGAAACTTCATCTTCTGATACATTCGCTACATATAAGATAGGTTTTGCAGTTAATAAGAACAGACTTCTAACAATCTTTTGTTCTTCTTCCGTAAATTCGATTGTTCGAGCAGATAATCCTTCTTCCAAGACTGGCTTAAGTTTATCCAACACGGCCAATTCAGCGACAGCATCTTTGTCTTTTGTTTTAGCAATTTTAGCAACACGAGTATAGCGCTTATTGATAGAATCCAAATCAGCTAAAACCAATTCTAAATTGATCGTATCGATATCCGCTAATGGATCCACGCGTCCTTCAACGTGAGTGATATTATCATCATCAAAACAACGTACCACGTGACAAATCGCATCAACTTGACGGATATGACTCAAAAATTGGTTTCCTAGACCTTCACCTTTACTTGCACCTTTTACGATACCTGCAATATCTGTAAATTCAAATGTTGTTGGTACTGTTTTTTTAGGTTTTACTAATTCTGTTAAACGCTGCAAACGATCATCTGGTACTTCAACCATTCCCACATTCGGGTCGATCGTCGCAAACGGGTAGTTTGCTGCTTCTGCTCCTGCTTTTGTAATTGCGTTAAAAAGAGTTGATTTCCCTACGTTGGGCAAACCTACGATTCCAGCTGTTAATGCCATTGATCATTCACTATCCTTTATTATTTTTTTCCAAAATTTTCTTCATTTTCTTTTCAAAATCACGACGTGTCATCATAACGATATGACCGCAGTTGGTACATTTTATTTTAATATCGGCACCCATTCGGATAATTTCCCAACGATTTGCCTGACAAGCATGTGGTTTTTTCATTTCGACGATATCACCAAGATCATACATTACAGACATATCCTTTCTAATATTAAATAGTACGCAATATTTATGAAATCCAACATAAACATACAAAGATACAATACCATTTTTTTAGCAATCAAGCAAAAGCTATTTTTACCAAGCTTTCGATTTTGTATGATTTTATGATAATGGAAAATAGTTCAACGGATTTTACCAAAAAATATACATTTTTCCTTAAACAGGATTGTATTCTCCTTGTTTTTAATAGATAATGATAAAAATATCTTTAAAATCGAGAATTTCTACTTTTTATTTTTAGAAATATCGTTCTCAATTGATATAAGGGAGATTTGTTTTGGAAAAATTTGATCTATTAGAAAAAATGGAAATGTATCAACTTGACTTACTTATATATATAATTAATGCTGGAGGCTCTGCGACCAAAAAAGAACTGTTGGCACATCTAAAGATCGGCGATTATATTCTAACAAAAGTAACTGAAAGTTTGATCACTTATGCAAACGATTCCAGTAACGGATTTACGCTTGAAGTAACAAAACACTCCATTCGTTTTCAAACTAAACCAGACTATTCGATCCACACTTTATTTAATAAATTAATTGTTCACGCACCAAAATATAGGATTTTAGAAGAATTACAGCTTTGCGGAACGATTGACCCCATTCGCTTATGTGAAAAAATCGGAATCAGCCATTCAACCTATTTTAGAAAAATCAATGAATTAAATTACTTACTGAAAGAATTTGACTTGTCTATTCAAAATGGCTATCTTTTAGGATCCGAGCTGCAGATTCGTTTTTTCTATGTTTCTCTTCATCTTATTACGGATTCAAAAGAACCGTTGAAACTTCCTAATATAGATCCTAGGATTTATGACTCCGTAAATGAAATACAAGCAATTTTAGGCTCTCCTTTATCCTTTCTTTCTAGAAGAAAGCTGATCATTTATCTAAGCCTATTAAAAAGAAGGAATGCTCAAAAGAATATCTCTGACTATAGTGATCAAGCACCATTTTTTAATAATAAAACCGGAATCACGAATCAAAAAAAATTTATACGCTCCTTAAAAACCACGACTCTCTTTAAAAAAATCAATAAGGTTCTTACTTCTTTTTTAGTCTACTATTCCTTTAAAATGCTTCCAAACGAAACTACCTTACTACTCCTTTTCCTACTAGGAGAAGAAATCATTCCTATTCATTCCTATTTTTTAAAAGAGCTGGATTCTATTGAAAAAAGTAGTAATCTTTTCGTTCTAACACTGAATGAGGAATTTATAGTCTTTATGAAGCAGATTTATCCACATGCTCAACTCAGTAAGCGGCATCTTACTATGTTAAATTACTATCTAAACTCGATTGCTTATCGTTATTTGATTTTCAAAGGAAACGTCAACTATTACTGGGAGCCATACCCTATTGACCACCAAGAGAACAATCGATTTAACATTATCATTGCATTTATTGATCACTTGAAGGGAAAATACCCAACACTTTTTGAGGACAGCAAGTACACTCATCTCCTGATTAAAAAATATGCCTATATTTTAGATTTTTATGAAGAGTGTATCAAGGCAAAGGTAACTGTCGGTATATTTATTGAAGACAGCTCATTATTTAAAAAACAGGCAACTAAATGGTGGATCAAGCATGCTGAACTAACCTCATTTGCTCAAGCTGAACCACTGGTCATCAGCCATCCTTACGATTTAGTCATCAGCAATGTTGATTGCTCTTACCTTAGAAAACAGGGAAAACATTTCTTCTTTATCACGAATTATAATGAAAAAATGGATACGATCGACCTTGATAACTTGCTGCACAAAATTTATTCTTCACGTTATTAACGGTATGAGAATAACCGTTATCTTGCAGGTTATTTTCTGCCTTTATTTCTTTTACTATTGCTTTTATCAATGAACAAATTCAAGCTTTTCAACTAGCTGTCGTTCCTCTGACAAAAATGAATTTGTGTAGCAATCCAACGTCATCTTCGTTGATGAGTGACCTAAAAGAGAACTGATTGTAGCAATATTCCCGCCGGCCTCTAGACAGCGTGTAGCGAAGGTATGCCGCAAGGAATGGAAAGAAAATTTTTCTAATCCGATTTTTTTACGAATAACTTGAAAACGATAGGCAACAGTACGCGGTTCAAGTGCTCTATGTTTATTAGAGATGACATAATCACTTTTAGAGAGCTTTTGAAGCTCCAAAAGTTTTTCCTTTAGAGTACCAGATATTGGAATTCTTCGAGATGAGTTCCTACTTTTAGGAGTAATTTCAACAATTTTGGTCTTTCTAACGCCATTATCTTTTACCGGAATTCTTAATACTGTTCGGTTTACACCTAATGTATTGTTTTCAAAGTCAATATCCTCCCATTTCAACCCACAAATTTCTCCGATTCTCAGTCCAGTCTGCAATGCTAAAACAATAGAGAAAAACTTTTGATTTGTATTGATTTCTTTGATCAATCGATTCTGATCTTTGACGGATAGTGCCTGAACCGTTTTTCTTTCTGCTTTTGGCAACTCGATGCCTGTGCATGGATTTTCAGTCAGTAGATTCAATGCGACAGCTTTACTCATACAGTTTTTCAAGACAGAAAGAATAGATCTAACCGAACTGGCTTTCAGCGTTTCGTTCATTTCATTAAGTAATGTTTCAATATCAGATTGTTTCAATTTTTGTAATTTAATGTTTCCTAATTTGGATAGTACATGAACGTCCATTTTATTTTTATAACTGGCATATGTACTATCTTTTACCTTCGGTTGGACAAATGTTTCCAGCCAATACTTTGTCCAATCAAGTAATTTGCCATCATACTGCATTAGATGCTTATTGCTGCTTGTTTGCTTTTCATATTTCATTAATATCAATTGCTGCTTGACTTCAGAATACTTATAACCGTAAATGTATCCATAGTAAATTTTTCCACTCTCTTGTCTACCTTTTATGTATCGGCCTTCCCAACGGCCATCTTTTCTTTTGTAGATATTCTCTCCTCTTCTTGCCATAATCAATATCCTTTCCAAAGTTAATTTCGTCAATTCAAGAAAATAAATTCACTGAAAATATATAAAAATTATGTTATTTTATTTAAATAAAATTTATAATTTTAAGCGATAATTTATATTCATTCCCAATCTAACCAAAACTTCTTACAAACCACATAAAACTTGGCTTTATCAACTAATTATGCATTCATTTGAAATTTTTTTAGTTCCAAAAATTTCAATAAAATCATTAATTTTTGAAAGTAGAATCCGACTATTATTTGTTATAGAAATACAAATTAAGAACAAAATAAAGAGGGCTATACTACAGAGACTTTTAGTCTCTTGTACACACCTCCTTTCTTAAACAGTCTATCACTCACTTCTTATCACTATTCATTATTGTTATATCCTCAATCTGACGCAAAGAGTTGCTCAGCAATTCTTTTAGCGCTGCATATCCTTCCAATTTGATCAGCATTTCTTGTGAACAATAGACCCAATAATTAAAAATAGACGCATTTGCTGTAATTTTCTCTACCCGCTCCATAAACTGCCCTAAATCTTCAATCAATTTTCGACAACTCAACTCATTAGCAATAATTATTTCTTCTTTTCCTTCTAACTCGAGTAACATCCATAAATAGTCTATAAATTCCACCTTAGCTTTTAATTCTAAAAACTGCCTTTTTGATATCATCTTTTTTTTATTTAGATTTTTACTTGCTGAAAAACATCTAATGATCTCCAGCTCAATTTTGGGAATAGGTTTTCTTCGTGAATTAATAGGTTCTGGTTTCTCCGTAATAGCTTCTTTTTGCTTTGGTTGAATCCTAGCAGTTGTCTTTACGTATTGACTAGTACGCATCAAAATGAAGTTACGCTTATGTTTAGGTTTTTCTTTTGAATGCTCATGTCTTATTTCCTCGACTTGCTGCGAATCATTCTGAATTTCCATCTTCTCTTGTTCGTTAGAAGCATCCACAAGTTGGTATTCTTCCATTTTTATTTGCTCTTTTAACGTTTGACTTACCTTCGTTAATTCATTTTTTAGTAATTCTCCAGAATCAAGAACAATCGCTTCATTCTTTTTTAGTCTATTTTCTAAAACATCCATTTTTTCCGTTAGCTGACTAAATTTTTCTAAGGCATTATACATTTTTTCTTCTTTTCGTTTATATTCTGCCTCTTGTTCTTGCTTGAGTATCGCTGCATAAGATTCGATCAGCTCCTGCGCATAGTTTCTAAATACCGGTAGTTGCTTCACTTGTTCTGGTTCAAAAAAACCAAGGGTAAAGGTTAAAACGATGTAAGCTGGTGAAGTATAAATATTGATTTTTTTTATGGACAGTTCATGGTCTTCTTCCAGCCAGCTCTCTCGAATTTTCTTTGCCATTTGTTCAAGTTCCATCAATGACTGGATATCTCTTTGAAAGATCAGTTTGCAGGATAAATAAGCTTCATGCGGCGTTTTTATGTGCTTATTGTATATTTCTACCCCCAAAAGTCTTGGATTAACTTTTTGGTGAAGAATATATTTTTTAATGATTTTTTTTCCATGTCTTTGAAATTTTTGTTCGGTATCGTTCATATCCTCAAACTCCTAAATTGTTATGCTCTCGACCTGACGTCTCGTCATTATGGACATTCATATGAAACAAGCTGATTTTCTGTTTTTTTAATATGTTTCATTCGTTGTTATTGGGTATATGTTTCTTTTTTCGTTTCATTTTTTTCTGTTCGTTACTTTTTTGTGGGTGCTGCTGCACCTTTTTCCGCCGATTTCGCTTTTTCTTTTTCTGGTACAGCTCTGCCTCATATTGTTTCTGTTTTCTTCTTCTCAAAAGCAGCAATGATAGTAAAGCAATCAGTAGAAAAAGAAGAACGACTGTACAGATTACTATATAAAGAATCAACTGATCATGCTTACCTTCTGATGCTTCCTTCGGTAGTTCAAACGCTTCTTCCCATTTCCATACTTGATCAGTATCTTTGGATCTAACGGTTAAATGAAAAAGATATTTTCCAGCAGGCTGAAGAACCTTTGCTTCATCAAGCACACTCAAGGTAGTACTTGAGTTGGGTGCCATGCGATAATCATTTTGCTTGATTTGATATATGACTTGTTCAGATCCTTGTTCGGTGATCTCAGCTGTGTATTCGATTGCTTCTAGATTTACTGCTTGATCATTTTGAATTGTTGCGTGTATAACATACTGCCCAGCTTTTTTTGTAGGAAGCAGCTGCAGTAAATTTAGGTTTGCTTGTACTGGTGTATCTGTTTCTGTTAGCTTAACAGCTACAATATAGACGTTTTTTCTATTTTGATTGTCTATTGTAGGTTTAGGATTTGTTGAAACCAACTTGATTCCACCCAAAATCATACCGTCAAATGGTTCTTTAGGCATTTTTAAATGAACGAGGATTATCTTTTTTTCATGGGCGGAAATCACAACTTGAGACTCCACAGCAGCAATATCTTTGAATGAAACCGTTAAGCTTTTATCTCTTTGTATCTGCTCAGAGCGATCCGTATAGTCGATATCTCCTAAAAAATTGGTGGTTGCATCATTAAGTTGGATCGTCAGTTTTCGTTCCTCATCAGAAGTGTTAGATACTTCTAATTTCAGTTCCTGTTCTTGACTTGGTTTCATTCTAAGATCGTAATAAGTTGCTTCTGGGTCATGTTGATTTTCTGGCAGAATCGGCTTGACTGAAACAGCTAAACCACTCTCAGTTGTCATTATAAACAGGAAAAAAGGAAGGAAAAGACTATATCCCAAGATAAGCAAACGAACGTTCTTCTGTTTATTCGTCATTTATTTAAACTCCCCATATAGTGGATTATTTAAGCAATGAGGAAATAGAAGGTCATACTTCCTTCATTTCTTTAACCGTATAATTTTAGTTTTCTCGCCATGATGTCTATTTGCATCGGTCTATACGTATAAAGTATTTTCCCAATAAACTATGTAATACGGATGGGAAAAACCGACTATTCCCACTCCATTTTTATTCTTATGAAACCTGTTTTTTTACTCTAGGTCATCTGGCTCTTCATTCAGTACTATTTGTTCTAATAAAAAGTTTTCTCCCTGAATAAGGTCAAAATAAGCTGCCTTATTTAAAATACTGTCATAATCCATTTTCATGATTCGGACATGTGGTTGCCTAAACCACGATTTTTTTTTGATTTTCACTCGTGATTCAATCAGCTTACACTCTTCCAAAATCAAATAGATTTCATTAGTGGAAACAGACTCTTTAAAACTTCTCACTTGTTCTCTCTCATACGTCAAGCGGTTGTCAGAAATCGTCATTTTTTCTGATTTCGTAACTAATTCCTTATTCATCATCCATGACTGCTCTAAGAATTTTGCCTTCTGCAATAACTGTGAATACTCTCGCAAATCGATTTTCAATAGTTGGTCCCAATCTTCATTTTCATTGTTGTTGGGCTTACTTAGCTCATTGATTGCTCTGGATAGGTTTTGCCGCTCCATTTGATCGATAACAACTTCTAATTTTTTATTGGCAAGACGCATTCGTTCTTTTGCATAACGTTCCCTGCTGACAGCTTCTTCCATTTTTAAAACATAATTTATATTTGCTTCTTTTACGTTATGTTCTGCTGCTTCTACCTTCGGTTTGGGTTTTGCTTTTACTTTTGGATTACTCGTGGTAAGTGGTTTGACGAATTTAGACACCAATCGCTCAATTTCGTTGACGAATAACGCTAATACATCATCACTTTCACCTATCAGCTGCTGTTCTAAAGATTGAAGTAAATTGACCATGAATGGAAAATTCGTCTCACGATAAGCAATAGGAACAAAATCAATATAGTAAACGACTCGATTGTCTTCTTTTTCCTTCGAGCCTCCAATCCAGGCAATTTGAGGAAATGTGTGAATCAACTCATCCAACAACGCAGACCAATCAAGGTCTACGAAGTCCAAGGTAATTTCTACATGTTTAAAAAAAGAAATAATCGTATGAAATTCTTCAAAATATTCTTCTACCTCTTCTTTTGGGTAGGGATCTCCTGCATTTCTTTTTTGAAAAATTTCTTCACAGATATAATAAATATCCCGCAACATATCGTCATCAAAAAGACGCTCACCTACTGCCGGAGAAGCAGCTTGATAAATATCAACAATAATATTTTGATAAACCACTTCTTATTCTCCTCCCCTTATTCTATTGACTGATCAGCTAATCGTTCTGATTTACTCAATAGATCTTCCATCAACACACTTGTCTCACTTTGAAGACGAAGAATACGAGTATGGTAATTTGCCGCTTCTTGGTTGATTTTTTTCAACTCGATTGACGCTTCTGAAACAGCCTTCTTAGTCTCATGCCTTGCCGCTTCTACTGTTCGATCTGCTTCAATCGTTGCTCGTTCGATGATCTGTTGTGCTTTTTCTTTTGCTTCCATCAAAACTTCTGCAATTTGATTTTTCATTGAATCTTGCTGGCGCAGTTGACGTTCAAGCTCACCATTAGCCGCTCGTTCTTCCAGCAGCTGCTCTTCTACCTGTGTTCTTAAGTCTTCTTCTTGTCTGATATGCTCTTCCAGCGTGTGTATTTTATCTTTCGATTGAGATGAACTCGTCAACCGCAACGTTAACTGATCGATTTCCTGCTGCTTATTTTCCACTTCTGCTTTTAACCGTTCAGTCATCGTTTTTTGACGTTGTACTTCTTTTTGAAATTGTTGATTTTCATTTTTTAAATGCTCGATTACAGCTGCCTGTTCTTCTTTCATTTCTTGTTCTTGCTTTCTCATAGTATTTTCCAAACGTTCTCTCTTACTTGATGTTTCTGGACGGCTCTTTTTAGGTGGTTCATATTCTTCTTCCTCAAACTCATCCTCGTCATATTCATCGTAATCGTCGTATTCTTCATAATCATCATAATATTCTTCGTAATCATCATCATACTTCTGCTTTTTTTTCTTAAAAATCGCCAACTTGCCTCTCCCTTTCTCGCTTAAATTGTTCCTGTTAGTAATTCTTTTATTTTTTCACCTTGTTGATCATCCAGCATCACAAAATCTTGATTTAAGTAGTAGCCTATACCTTTTTTATTTAAGATAAACGGCTCAAAAATCGATGTTTTTTCCATTATTTTTTGTTTGATGCGGTTGATCAAATTACTTAGCAGTGCTTGTTTATTTTTTTGTTTAGCATTCGTCCAAATTGCTTCGCATAGCGCCTGACTAGAAAATACTCTCTGATCAGATTTAATAAAGTGATCCAAAACTTGATGTTCTTTTTTGGTTAGCGGAATCAACCAGTTATCAATAATCAATGTCCGATCTTTAAGCTGAAATGTGTGGTGTTTTTTTAATTTCGCTCCATGTGAAAATGATGCATGCTGTGCCTCCCGTTCATTTTCTGCATAGATGCCGATTGTTCGTTCTGAGCTGGATTGACCTTTACGATTTGCAGATTCTTCAAAAATTGCAGCCAGCTTACTAGCTAAATCAGTAACAGATATCGGATAACGTACAAATGTTACGTCTGAATTTCCTGCATATTTAGCTTCATTAACGTGCTCTGATTCAAAAGTCAAAACAACGATAGGTTTATTGAGTAGCGCCAAATTGTCCAAAAAGGATTCTTTTAACCCGCTATACATGGATTGTTGATAAATAATCAGATCAAAGTTTTGCAAAAAATAAAATTCTTTGTCTTTGGGCCGAGTTAGTATATCTTTTGAAACCATAATTTCATAATCCATGTTCAACAAACTATTTTGTAATAAGCCATTTGCGCTAAGTGTGTCAGTTAATATAATTATTTTTTTCCTCATAAGAAAGTCCTCCTCTTAATTTTGTATATAGTAAAATACCAACCATTCATGTTTACTAAAATTCCCTAGATAGAACAAATACAACCTTGCTATTAGCCTATGCACCACTATATGCTGCAAAAATTGAATAATAGGAATTTCTTATTCTTATGTAAAATAAGAAAAAATAATAAATACAACTGACCTTGTACATCTTTACAATCCCCTTATGACGGCTAAATGACGGTCAATTAAACTGTATGAATATATTTAATATGAAAAAAAATAATTTTAATGAAATAAATGATTCAATTATAAGAGTAAAAAAATTTAAAAAAGGGACACTTCATTTTTTCGCAAACCAACAGATGTCTTGATATCCTACCTGTTTTTTTGACGGCTTATTTGACGGCGAATAAAAACAAGTGATTTTTTCATTAATTACTGTTTATTTATAAAGAACGATAACTGACTAAAAGCTTGTGTCTTCCGGGTATTCTAGCGTTACTCCTACCTGTTGCACCACTATCATCATTATGATTTAATCATATGATCTATCAATGTATATAATTTAATTAAATATATTGTTATTTTTTTATTCCTCATTGACACGCCTAAATTAGTTATTGTATACTTGAAACATAAGTACTTAACAAAGCGTCTATTTATAACAATTACCATATAGTTTAATTTTAACAATTGTAAATTTTTCTTATTTTACATAAGAATAAGAAAAAATCTGTTATTTATACATAAAATGATTTTTATATGAATTATATTCAAAATTTGATAAATTGTTCTTCTACATCAACTAAGTCGAAAAAAAAAGAGTAACAAAGACGAAATCGTCTTTGTTACTCTTTTTTGAATTTATTATGCTATTTTTCGTCAAAATGGATTTCTAAAATATCTAAAATTCTTGCTAAGTCTGATTGTGAGAGATATTCGATTTCGATTTTACCTTTGCCTTCTTTTTCTTGAATTGCGACAGTCGTTCCGAATTTATCCATTAATCGATCTTCGCTTTCACGAATATAATACGGCTTTTCTTTTATAGACTTTTTATCTTTTTTAGCGATTTTCTTCCCTTGATTTTCATTTAAATCATTGACGATTTGTTCCAATTGACGGACAGTCAAGTTTTCTTCAACAACTCTTTTCGCTAAAGTCAAAATCAATTCTTTGTCTTTCAGACCTAATAACGTTCTTGCTTGTCCCATTGATAATGTTTCACCTTGCACCATTTCTTTGACAGGAGCAGGTAAGGTCAATAATCGTAAGTAATTCGCAATATAGGGACGGCTTTTCCCTAAGCGTTCAGCAACTTCAACTTGCGTCAATTTCAAATTTTTCATCAGCATATCATATGCTTCTGCTTCTTCTAACGGATTTAAATCTTCCCGCTGTAGATTCTCTAAAACAGCAACCTGCATCATTGCCTCTTCATCAAACTCACGGACAATCGCTGGAATTGTTTCTTTTTCTGCTAATTTTGAGGCACGAAAACGTCTTTCACCTGCAATGATCTCATAGCCTTTGACTGCTGATTTTCTTACGATGATCGGCTGGAAAACACCCGATTGCTGGATTGAATTCGCCAACTCTTGTAGTGATGCTTCATCAAAGGTCTTTCTTGGCTGGTATGGATTTGGCCGAAGCTCATTTAAAGGGATCTCAATAACTTCCTCTTTTTGAACATCCACATCTTCTAGACTAGCAAAATCCTGAAATAGTGCATCAATACCTCTTCCTAAACCTTTTCCTTTACTCATTATCCAACACTTCCTTTGCTAGTGCTTGGTACACTTCGGCACCACGTGAACGAGGATCATAATCAATAATCGACAAACCATGACTTGGCGCTTCAGACAGACGAACATTCCGCGGAATAATCGTATCATAAACTTTTTCACGGAAATATTTACGGACTTCTTCTACAACTTCAGCACCTAGATTTGTTCTAGCATCATACATTGTCAATAGCACCCCTTCTATACGCAGATCAGGATTAAAGTGCTTTTGAACTAATCGAATCGTATTCAACAACTGACTCAATCCTTCTAGAGCGTAGTACTCACACTGTACAGGAATCAAAATCGAGTCACTGGCAGTAAACGCGTTGATGGTTAAGTGCCCTAACGACGGCGGACAATCGATCAAAATGAAATCATAAATATCACTCACCTCTTCGATTGCGGCCTTTAATCTTGTTTCACGTGCCATCATTGAGGTCAACTCAATCTCAGCTCCAGCTAACTGAATCGTTGCTGGAACAATATCCAAATTTTCTCTTGAGGTTTCTTGAATCACTTCTTTGATCGGTTCTTCATTTACTAATACATCATAAACATCTGTTGCAACGTCCGGTTTACGTACACCAATACCGCTTGTTGCATTTCCTTGAGCATCAATATCGATCAGCAAGACTTTCTTACCATAATAGGCTAAACAAGCACCTAGGTTCACAGTGGTCGTTGTCTTACCAACACCGCCCTTTTGATTCGCTACAGAAATTATTCGTGCCATTTGTGTCCCTCCATCTTATTTGATCGGTTGTTTATTTGGTAGTCCTGGTTTTCTTGGGTATTTTTTAGGTGTTTCTTTTTTCTTTTGAATCACCACAATATGTCGCTCATCCTTTGTAACAGGCAGTTCAAACGAAACTTCTTTTTGAAATTGGCCACCTAAAAGGGCAATCGCAGGTTTTGCTTCAGTAATTTCCTCTTCACTTTTAGCGGCTTTCAAAGCTAAGAAAAAACCCTCTTTTTTCACTAGCGGCAGACACAGTTCACTTAACACATTTAAACGAGCGACTGCTCGGGCAGTAACATAATCAAACGCACCTCGAAATGCTGCTTTTTGTCCAAAGGTTTCTGCGCGATCATGATATAAAGAAACATCCTCCAAGCCAAGTTCATTGACTAACTCTGTTAAAAAGGTGATCCGTTTATTCAATGAATCCACAATCGTTACTTTTAATGAAGGGAAAACGATCTTCAACGGTATACTAGGAAAACCGGCTCCTGCACCCACATCACAGATTGCTTTGTTACTTGAAAAATCTTCGAAAAATGCTAATGAAATCGAATCGTAGAAATGCTTTAAATATACTTCTTGCTCTTCAGTGATCGCAGTCAGATTCATCTTTTCGTTCCACTCGACAAGTAATTCAAAATAACGAGCAAACTGCGCCATTTGATGCTCTGACAGCTGGATTTCTTTTTTACTCAATAGTTGTTTAAATTCTTCAGGTGTCATAACTTTCCTTCCTTGCGTGAAACAGAAAATGTTTCACAATTGTCTTTTCTTACTTTAACGCAAATAGAGATTTCTTGCAATGTTTTTAGCAAGATTTATAGGAGTTATAATGAAATCATTCTTTCTATTATATGCAAGAAATTTTTAGCTACTCGATCAAATGAAAAAAGGACCGAGACATAACTCTACGAGTCACGAATCTGGTCCTTTTGAAAACGAATAAACAATAGAAGCAGGAGTAACTACTACGCTACATTACGTATTAGTCTCCACCTACCGTTGCCTTGATAATTGTATTGTAGATTGGCTCATGTTGCATTAAGTCGTCGATCGTACCGATTTTAACGCCCTTAGAATAATAACCATCTAAAATACCTAGTTTTTGGAAAATGGTTTGTTTATATGCAATTTCAGCATTCCACTCGACTGTATCCAAAATTGCCAATGCTGAATGGATCGCTTCAATCCCTGTCTCACCACCCGTTGTAATCAGCACGCCATGACTATCCAGCAAAAATTCATGCGGCAACTGCTTTCTCGGCATTGTTTTAATGTGGTTGCTGACAATTTCTGCTAGCTCCTCTGAACAGTTTGGCTCAAACTCTAGCACTTCAATGTATTCAACTTTTTGCGTTGCTTCAGTCAGATTGGGCATGTCCAAGCCACTCGTTGCCCAAAACATACTTTCTGGTGCATGTGCATGAAGTACAGCCTTGATTTCAGGATTTGCATCATATACCGCTTCGTGCATATTGATTTCCCGAGTCAAGCCGCCTTCCCCTGCGAGCACCTTTCTCGTATGGGGTTCGACGACTAAAATCTGCGATGCTGAAAGATGACCTAAATATGCTTGTGACATCATCGTTGGTGTCATGATGATGTATTCTTTTCCGGCTTTGTCGGTCGTCTTAAACGAAAAATTCCCTCCGGCCACATTGGTATTTTTACGTTCAAAGATCAACTGAACGATTTTTGCCATATCTTCTCTTTCACGTTCAAATAAAATTCTTCCATCTGCCATTATTTATTACAGCTCCCTTTTCTTTTTAGTAGTTTCCCTGTACGAATCGTTGCTTGTGCCGCTTCTTGAACTCGCTTATATTCTTCATATTTCTGCTTTTTTCGTTCATCATATTCTTTAAAAAGGACTGCATTTCCATCTTTGTAAATAAAAAAGGAAAGAAGAATCACTAAAAAATAGATTGGCGTTAAAGTTGTAGTTATTGCTAGTAAAAAAAGGAGGATATCCACAAACAACAGCAACGTCCATTTCCCTTTTTGGCTCATCATTACCACTCCTTTCATGATCATCATTTGGTTTCTTCATACCGAACACTTGGAACGGGTTCTTTAGACATATACTTATACAACCAGACAAACATTGCGATAAAAATAATAAAACCAACAATCGCTACTATATTAAGATTTGCTGCTTCTGCAAATAAAATTCGAAATTCTGGTCCTTCAATCGATGACCAAGTAATACTGCCGCCTTTTAAATCGACTGCCCCCGTTTTTTTCGCTAGTCCTGTCAAGACTGGTGCCAAATAAGTTGCTCCATAGAGGTACAGCGGTGTATAAATCAAGCCCAATGTAATCATCCGGTAGAGATTTCCTCCCGTTAATAACAGGCCGCCTACCGCGATCGAATAATTGATGATCCCTGCTAAAGGAAGCACTTGATTGCCTGGTAAAATCATGGCATAACCGATAAATACCGGCACTAAGATAATCGCTGTCACCCAGATTTCTGAACGCCCAGCTAACACAGGCCAATCCAATCCGATATATACCTCGCGATCCTTAAAGCGTTTTTTCATCATTTCAGACATCGCATCCGCTAATGGGGAGAGCGACTGCATAAACATCTTACTGATCATAGGAAATAGCGCCATCGCAGTCGCAATCTGAATTCCTAAATTCAGTGAGCCTGATACACCATACGCCGCACCAAAGCCTAGTAAAATTCCAATGATGAAGCCCATTACACTATTTTCCGAGAAAATCCCAATTTTTGCTTTTAAAGCTGTTGTATCTGCCTTTTTATTAAAGAAGGGGATTTTATCCATCACAATATTGACCGGCAGCATCAAGACTGCTGAAATATTCATCAAATGTGTTACCGTCACTAATGGAATTCCTGTTAAATCTTGAATATGCCGTTGGAACATATCACCCATTTTCAACTCTAAAACCACTTGAATCACCGCAGCAGCGAAGCCTGCAATCAAGGAACCACTGATAAAATAGACAAGATAAGCCGTTAGTGCTTTGCCCCATACATTCCACATATCAACATTTAGCGTTTTCGTCCAATTCAACAGCAGCATCACGAAATTTACGCCTAAGACAACTACGAAAAAGACAAACGCATACGACCAAGACCATGTAATACTGGCAGCCCCTGTCCAACCTAAATCCAGTGCCGGCAAACTGATACCCGTATTTTTTGCCATCGCTTCTGACGCTGGACTTACAGCATCCGACATAAAGCCGATCACCATACTCATCCCTGTGAACGCCACACCTAACGTAATTGCTGACATGAAAGCTTTTTTCAGCGGCATTCGGGCAATCAAGCCGATAATCAGAATAATCAGCGGAACAAAGATCGCCGAGCCAAGATTCAATATATAATCAATCACAGATTGAAACATTTCCATCTCCTCTACCTACCTATCTTTTTAATTTTTTGGTATGATTAACTTATAATTTTTGTTTCAGATAATAAGATCATCCATTTAGCTGAGCTTATCATCTGTCTACGTTCAGGTTCATCACAACCTGGACGTTTCTTTATTATTTCTTCGTATCGTTTACGATCCCTGCGTATATCTCATCTACGCCCATGCCTGTTAAGAAAGGAACACCTGCATAAACGGATATACCGAGCTTCTCTGCAGCCTGCAACACTTCGTCATCTGGTTTAGCAATATATACATAAATACTGGCACTTGGCAGTTCTTGTAAGATTGATTTGTAATCCACTGCTTCTACTGGATAATCAATATTATCCGCCTCTAATTTACTTTTGATTTTCTCTGCCACTGTTGTACTTGTCGCCACACCGCTTCCACACGCTACAATCAATTTTCTAGCCATTTTTTACTTCCTCCCATTGCTTCATGAATAAATTAAACACATCTTCTTTTTCTGTCGCCTGTTTTAATTCAGATACAAATCCTTGATTTTGAAATAAGAGCATTAATTCCTGCAGCAAACCAACTTGTTTCGTCGGTTCTTTAATTCCTAAAAAAAATAGATCCTTCACCTCCATTTCTTGATTGTCGCCCATCTGTTTGACTTTGATCGCATCTGTTGTTCTAACAATATATATGAAAGGCCTTTCAATATATTCTGTATCTGAGTGAGGTAGCGCAATATTGAGATACTCTGTAATCAATCCTGTTGGGAACTCTTTTTCTCTCGCCTTAATGCCCGCTAAATAACCATCATTTACATATCCTTCTTTTTGTAAGCGCGCAGCAATCAGTTCAAATAATTCTTCTTCATTTTGAACCGACACCTGTAAATCAATCAACTTCGGCTGGAACATCTCTTTTGTATTCATTGATTCTCTCCTCATCATTATTGATCAAGCTAAAATATATTTATTTCGCTAAACTTTTTATGTTCAACTTTGTAAATATATGTTAAACTTTGTTTATACAAAAAGAATACAACTTGTATAAAGGTTTGTCAACGCTTTCTTTTGATTGTTTTTTGTTCACTTTACGTTTAAAATGTAGTAGATAAACATTTCCGAACAAAAAGGAGCACATATTATGTTAAAAAGAGAGCGTCATGCGCATATTTTAGAATTATTGGATGAACATACCTTTATGACAGTATCTGACATCGCAGGAAAACTACAGGTTTCTGAAATGACGATTCGTAGAGATATCAATGAGCTGAGTGATTCCAATCAACTCGTTCGTCTATACGGTGGAGCACAAAAGATCGACCGCAAAGATAAAGAGTTGGCTACTCACGAAAAGATCAATCTGCATATCGAACAAAAGGAATATATCGGAAAAATCATGAATTCGTTGATTCAGGATCATCAAGTCGTTTTTCTTGGTGCAGGCACAACAATTTTATATGCGTTACCTTTTATTAAGAAACAAAATTTGATGATCGTTACCAATAGTCTTTTGGCCTTTAATTATGTTATCGCCCATACGGACTATCGAATACTGTTAACAGGAGGAGATTTCACACCGATCACAGAGGAATTTATTGGAGAGCATGCGGAGCAAACCTTCGACACGATCAATATCGACATTGCTTTTGCCGCAACAAATGGTATTTATAACAATAACGTAACGACTTCCAATTATTTAGAGGGCGGTGTCCAACGGGCAGCCTTTAAAAATGCGAAGCAAAAGGTGGTGGTTGCTGACAGTACAAAATTTAACGTCAGTGATGTTTATACCTTTTATAAACTTTCCGATCTGGACTATGTGGTCACCGATGACAAAATTGACGAACAAACCTTTAATTTTTATCAATCTTATGGCACGTTGTTGAATAAAAAAAGGTAACTGGGTGTTGTTGTTCTTTCAATAACCCAGCTAACCGGGAAAATTGAGAGGAGAACAACCATGATTTTAACAGTGACACTGAACCCTTCATTAGATTCTATCTATTTCACAGAGACATTTGTCTTGGGAGAGATGAATCGCTGCGGCAATCCAGTCAAGGCAGTTGGCGGAAAAGGAATCAATGCTGGTAGAACAGCAGCCATTCTAGGTGCTAAAGTAACAGCAATAGGAGTTTTAGCCGGCATCAACGGAGACTTTATTCGTTCTGCACTTAATAAAGAACCATTTTTTGCTACTCATTTTTTATCAATCTCAGGAGAATCTCGAAATGCGGTCACCGTAATGGACCAAGAAAAAAATCAAACAGAAATCGTCGAATTAGGACCTGAGATCACTGCGGATACAGCTGAAAAAGTATTAAATCTTGTGATCGATCTTTCAAAAAAGCAAAAAAAAGAACCGATCCTTGCACTATGCGGATCAGCAAACACAGAAAATGACCACCTCTACCAACACTATTTAGAACAACTAGGTGGCATATCTAAGGTTCTGACAGATATTTCAGGAAAACAACTGAAAAACATACTCAATAGTCCTGTAAAACCTTATTTTATCAAACCCAATATTCATGAATTTGCAGAATTGCTGCATACGACAATCAAAAATAAAAATGACGTCATTGCTCACCTTACTCAGCCTCTGATCAAGGATATTCCATTTGTGCTTGTTTCCTGCGGCAGCGAAGGGGCAATAGCAAAATATAAAGACCGAATTTTTGACGTTTCCATACCGGCGATCGATGCCATCAATCCGACTGGCTCTGGCGACGCTACAGTCGGTGGGATTGCTTTTGCTTTAGATCAAGGATTCTCTATTGAAGAAACCTTGCGTTACGGCATGGCTTGCGGGATGAGCAATGCGTTAGAACAGGCTGTAGGTTTTGTATCTACGGATAATGTCGAACAGCTTAAAAAGAGAATCATTTTGCGTGATGTCCGCATATAATGATAAACCTAAAAATTGGAAAAAAGAGGAGGCTGGGATAAACACCCTGCCTCCTCTCTAACTTTACTCTATTTCTTCCTACTTATTTTACAATAGATTTAAACTACTTTTTTGTTTACCCTCTTCTGTAAAATTCTCAGGAGCAAGCCAAGTTTCTATTCGCTGCTTGACCTTTGGCCATTCGCTATCGATAATAGAAAACCATGCCGTATCACGATTTCTCTCTTTATACACTACCGCTTGCCGGAAAACACCTTCAAAAACAAAACCTAAACGTAATGCTGCCTTTCGAGATGGTTCATTCAAGGCATCGCATTTCCACTCGTAACGTCTGTACCCTAACTCGTCAAATATATAACAAGCAGCCAAGTACTGTGCTTCCGTTGCAATACGCGTTCTTTTCAACTCGTCAGCATAGATAACAAAACCAACTTCGGCCGATCCCTGCTCTTGATCTATCCGCATCAGTGCTAACGTGCCTAATGCTTTTCCATTACTCTTGTCAATAATCGCATAATGCACTGGATCTAAAGACTGACTGATCGTTTGCAGATAGTCAGCAAAAACTGATTTGTCCTCAAATCGATTTAATGGAATATATGTCCAATTTTCAGGACGACTGTTTGGCCCATAAACCTCATACAGGTCATCCAGGTGCTTTTCTAATGAAACCCTCTCCAAGCTGCAATACTGTCCTTCCAGCTTAAACTTCTCTGGCAGTTCTCTAGTAGTCCAGCCTATCACTTCTTTCCCAATCGGCTGATCATATTCATTCTTACGTATTCGCTCATTCATCTGAATTCCCTCCCATATCTTAGTTTACTAAAAAAAGAGCTACATTTATAGAAAGGATTTTTTTCTACATAATTCATTTACGTGCAAAAATTTCCGAAAATATACCAAAATATGATTATTCTACGTTAAATTTTATGATATGATAAATATAAGTGATACCACAGGGTGGAAACTTATTTTCAAATGTAACAAAAGATAATTAAATGGTAAATAAAAGAAAAACGTTTTAAAAGAATGTTAAACTAAAGAGGTGATATATCATTGAACATTGCTTTGTGTGATGACGATCAAATCGAAATCGGAAAAATCGAAACTTATCTAAATCCCTTAAGAGAACAACATTATGAGTTTGATTTTTTTAGCAGCGAAAATAAATTGTTAAAACAGATTCAAAAAACAGAAACAAGCTACAGCATTTACTTCATTTCGATTGAAATGCTAAAAAACAAGGGCATCCAGCTTGCCCAACAAATACGTAAAGTTGATTTAGAAGCCCTTATTATTTTTATTTCAGATGATAATACCCATATGCCAGAAGCTTTCAAGGTTCAAACCTTTGATTATTTACTTAAACCGATTTCTGAAGAACAATTGATGCTAACAATGAAACGAGCAAATGACTATTTAAATGAACGAAATACCTATTTTGACTTTTCATTTGGCCGAAAGACGATTTTTCTAGCAATGAATGAAATCGTGTATATATCAAAAAGCGGACGGGTTGCTTATATTCATACAACAAACACGATCTACAAGACGTATCTAACAATGTCAGAAATTCTTAAAAAACTAAACACTAACGCATTTGTTAGAACTCATGGAAGCTATGTCCTTAATTTAAATTACATTGTTGAAATCGTTAAAAATGAAGCCTTCGTAAAACATTTTAAAGAGGGCCTTCAGCAAGACACAAAACTTTCGATCCCTATTAGTAGAAAATTTAAAGATGAATTAAAAATAAAGTATTCAAATTTTGTAAATACGCTCTAATCTATTCCGTTAATTATTACATTCAGTTATTACTAAAGATCAATTATGAAGATATAAACCGCTTAAAGCGCTGATAAAAAACGACCCTTTGTGGCTCCTTGTCAACTAATGTTGGTAAAGAGCCATTTTACTTCATATTTTCCCTCTCATGCTTCAACAACCACTTCTTCCGTTCAACTCCGCCGCCATACCCACCAAGGCTGCCATCTGTCTGAATCACTCGATGACATGGGATAATGATCGCTAATTGGTTCGCGCCGTTAGCATTTCCCACAGCTCGCATTCCTTTTGGACTGCCAACAACCGCTGCTAGTTCTTTGTATGACAACGTTTTTCCAGGCGCGATTTGAGTTAGTGCCTGCCAAACATTTTTTTGAAAATCAGAGCCTAAGCATCGATACGGCGTATGAAATGTTTCCAGCTTGCCATCAAAATATAGTGCTAGCTCCTCTTTGATTTGTTCATTGATCTTCGTTTTTCCCGGAACGATCGATGCATTCAATCGATTACGTAGTCGCTCAACTTCCCTCTCCAGTCCGCGTCGATCAACAAATTCCAACAGATATAAATAGTCATCGTCAGCAATGCTCATCATCGGACCTAAAATAGTGTCGATCCAATCTGCCGATAAGCTTTTGATTTTTTCTGATTGTTTTGGATTTCTTCCCATGATTTTTGAGAAGGCATCGTAAAATCCACTGGAAGAATCATAGCCTGCATCTAACTGCGTATCGATTCGTTTTTCACCATTTTTAATTGATTTCAAAGCCATGCCCATCCTTCTTGAACGTGCATATTGGACAAAGGTCATGCCATAAACTTTTTTGAATTGTCTTCTGGCAGTCATTGAATGAATCCCTAATTCAGCGAAATCTTGATCTTTCCAGCGCTTTTCTGGATTTTCTTCCACTAACTCTACCATTTTCTGAACAAGTGGCGGGATTTCTCTTGGGAAAGATAACGGTTTGCATCGTTTACAAGGTCTGTAACCAGATAAAAGTGCTTCTTCTGCTGTTTCATAAAAAGTACAGTTCTCATATTTAGGTTTTCTAGCTGGACATGTTGCATGACAGAAAACACCTGTTGATTTAATGCCCACAAAGAAAATACCATCATAGGTAGAATCTTTTGCAAGTAGTGCTTGGTAATAGTGTCTGGTTTCCTTTTCACTGATCATTGGGAACTTCTCCTTTCTAATTTATTCTGAAACATTCAACAAGACCTTGTTCCTCATAGTGAGCTAAATCTACCAATAACGACGTATAAAATTCATTTAAGTCTTTATTTTCACGTTCATTGTAAAACAGATAGATCGAAGGTCCAAAGCTGATTCTTGAAACTCCTGTATGTAAATATTCTGCAATTGAATCTTCTTTGATATCCAGCATAATATTGATCGGTAGTGTCGTTTCCGCTGCTATTTTCTTGATGTGTTCTTTATTTTTTAATCCTGGTATAAAAATACCATCGATTCCTGTTTTTTCATAGGCTTTGATTCGAGTAATCGTTTGGTTTAGTATAGCCTCATTTTGATTATTTTCAACAATATCTCCGATAAAATAAGTATCTGTTCTCACATTGACAAATAGATCTTTTTTCATATCATTGCTTGTTTGTTTGATGCAATGCAGGCGCTCACTTTGTTCATCTATGGAATAAAGAGTTTCTGTGTTTGCTTTTTTATCTTCAATATTGATTCCGATGACACCGTTGTTTATGAGTGTTTCAATCGTATTTGCTAGATCTGTTTCGTTTTCAGCATATCCTGATTCAATGTCTGCAGTAATATAGTTCGTTTCCGGCTTCATTTGTTTGATAGATTCGATTATTTCACCGAAGGGCATATTTTCACCATCTTGATAGCCATAGTAATCGGACACCGCATAACTACTTGTTGGAACCAAGAGTATCTTTTTCTTTGTCAGTTCATTGGCACTAGCCGCATTCCAAATGTTTAATAAAATAAGGGGTTTATCTTTTTTGTGTGCATTTCTAAATTGTGCTGTTTTATTTTTGATCATCTTTTATCAATCCCTTCTTTTAGTCTCTCTATTGTACTGCTGATCCGTAGAAGGTTCTTTCGAAAAATGAACATCAATTTTTTTATTTTAGTGAGTGATAATAAAAAAGCATCGCCCTTTAAACTAGAGAAATGCTTTATCAGTAAAATTTATTTATTCAGTACCAATTCCTTTTTCCATCATCTCATGTCCCCAATTATTAATAATTTCTAAGGCTGGAATTAGTTTTTTTCCTTCTTTGGTCAAAGAATATTCTACATGAGGCGGAATCACTTCAAATTCCTTTCGACTAATCAATTTGTATTTTTGTAGATCTTCTAAGGCTCGATTTAAGGTTGTATTCGTTATGCCATCAAGCTCTCGTTTTAGTGCATTATATCTAAGAACTGAATGATAGGACAACTGCCATAGAATCTCGATTCTCCATTTTTTTCCAATGATCGACAATGATTTTGTTACACCGCATGCGGATGTTTGTTCTCGCATTAACTCATCTCCTTTTTACAAACACAAAAATGTGCGTACTTGTTTCTGTCAATTTTAAATAATAAAATAATCATAACACTTGATCAAGTGGAAAATAAAGAGAAAGTTGGGCATCCCTATGTCGGGAATAAAACAATTTTTAATCAGTCGAAAATCAATCAGAAATTTTGATAAACAATTTACAATCACAAATGAAGAAATCAATACAATACTTACAGAAGCTTCATCTGCTCCATCTAGTAACAATTTACAACCTTGGAAAGTCATTACAGTAAAAGATAAAAGCCTTCAGAAAAAACTATCAACATTAGCCTTTGATCAGTCAGCGATCAAAGAAGCATCAGCAGTATTTATCTTATATGCTGATACGACTCAATATGACCATATCGAAGAAATTACCAAACGAATGGTCGATCAACATATTATTGATGAGGATATGGCAACGAAACAAATCAAAACCGTTGAAGCTTTTTTCACTTTGCATCCAAATGATAATCAAGAATTTGGAGCCGCTTTAGACTCTGGTTTATTTGCAATGCATTTAATGCATATTATTCGAGCACATGGTTACGGTACTGTTCCAATAAGAGGGGCTACTTTTTCTAAGATTTCAGAACTTCTAGATGTTCCTAGTCACTGGATTCCAATCATGTTATTGCCAATCGGTAAAGCTTTAGACAATGGTTATGACTCCATTCGCTATCACGTTAATGAATTTTCTACTATTATAGAATAAGTTTTTAACAATAAAAGACCCGCTCTTCGGGGAAAGAGCGGGAAAAGGAGTTAAAAAATGAAAAAGTGTTTTGTTAGGGTTGTTTGTTTGGTATGAATATATAATAACCCGAAATTGTGACTATTTTGTGTTGAAAAATTGGTTTCTTTATTACGATTGTTTGGTGAAACTCTGAATTTCTTTTAGATTTCTATAATCTTTGACTCGCTTTGTCGCTTATTCGTTTATTCTTACTAATGCTTGCGTCGTGCATCTAAAAGAACCGCCGAATATTCTTGAAATCTCGTAATCTAACGTTTCGACATGTATTCCGTAACCGCTCAACGCTGCGATCAATTCTGTAAATGACCGATCCGTCACATAAACCGATTCATTGATCGTCAGACCATTTGCCATCAATAACGCTGCTTCGTTTAAAGAGATATTTATCTTATCCCACTTGTTTAGCTCTTCAGGTAAACCATCTAAAAATGCTTCCTCACAGTAAATCATCAACCCTTCTTTCACCATACTTAAGGCACAATCCAAATGCAATATATCCGGGTGCAAACGTACTGGAACAATCGTATAACCCCAATGAGTCAACAGCGATTTTAGCCAGTTTATTCCATTTAAATTACTTGCCAAGCCAGAATATCCGACAAAGATTGTTTTACCATAGACTAAAACATCGCCCCCTTCTATAAAAGGACCTGTTTCACTCTCCAGACCTTGAGAAATATCTGGTTGAGGTGCAGCGAAATAAATAGCTTCAGAATGCTTGGATTCCTCGATTAAACGATCTCGAAGCGGTAAGACTTCTAAACGACGATGAGGAAATCTTAAATTACCTTCGATGATAAAATGACCAATTGTAAAAAAAGGATCTCTTGAAAAGAAATTTGCATAGCCTTGCCCGCTCGCTTTTCCTGATTCCTTTTCATAGTTTGTTAACATTCTAGGTCTCACAACTTCTACACCATAAGATGTCAATAATTGACGCATCTGCTCTTTTTCATTTTCCCACTGTTTCTGCATATCTGGATAAAGATCGGCAACATCTCCCACTTTATTTTTAAACAGTGTAAGATTTTTTTCCGACAAAAAACTTGTATCTACTGCTTCTTCTCCTTCTGGTATATAAAATTGTGATTGTGCCAGAACGACTCTTTTTAGCGGTGCAAACTCACTTTCCACAAAATTTATGCTCATTTAGCGTCACTCCATCTCTCCCTATATTTTCTACATTATAGCAAGAGTTATTTGAATTTTGTTGACTGACCCCTTTTCATTTTAATTAAAAAAGCCCTTCCCCCACGTAGTATCAATACGCCCATCATCGGGTCCCACTGCAATGTAACGCCGCTTTCCGCCGTAATCAAGATAACTGATCCAAACATAACCATTACTATGCGTGTACTTATCATAATAGATTGCCATTCCTGGGAAATAATACGCAAGTGCGGGACTTACTGCGTCATCTGGATTGGTATCCTGACTGACGGCTAATTTTCTGTCTGGATAAAATGTACCTGACTTTGAAAGTAGCTTTACCTCTTTCTTTTCCGGTGTTGGATCTGGTTTAGGACTTGATGGGATCGGCTGCGTGCTATTGCTATGAGAATAGCGGTAAATTGTGATACTAGGACAGCCGTTGACAGACCAGATTTGATCATGATTATTAACGGTAATCCCGTTGTATCCATAGTTACAATGAATAATCGAATCCTTATCATCCACAAAAATTCCAGTATGTCCATTTGCTCCGCCTGAAAAACCTCGATCACCCCAGATAAAAATATCTCCTTTTTTAGCAGGGTAATTCCCTGTACTATCTGGTTTCACCAACTCCCAGCCTGCTTTTTCTAAATGAGAGAAAAGTGTATCTGTATTCCCCATTGTTCCGACAGGTAAAAATTCTCCCGCGATTAAAGAAAAATAAACCGCACTGGAACAATCATAACTGTTAGGACCTGTTCTTTCGATCATTGAATAGCTGACCTTCCCCTGGCGTTCAACCATCCACTGAATCATTTTTTCAATTGTTGTCATGTTGTCTCTCCTTTCAATAATAATAGAAACAAATTTGCTTTCCTTCATTTTAAATGATTATCCTCATGCACTTCCTATTGATATTCTGTTAAACCTCTCCCAAATCCAGTTATACTCATTTTCTATAAAAAGAACCTCTGACAATTATCTAGAATGTTTCACATGAAACAAAATTTGATTTAGACTGCTTATCACTCTTTATTTTGAACACTTATCAAGCTTTTATTAATATATACAATAAAATACATATAATTATTTTTATTATTGTATAAATAAAGGATTATTATTATACCGTTATTTTTACATTAGAATCAATATCCTTTCTTAACCTCATTTACTTCAAAAAAGGGGCTATTTTAAGCAATATTCTCATTTATTATAAAATAGGATTATCTAAAAAAAATATATGTACTTTCTATTTAATGTTATTATCTGATTTTTTTGATATTTACTTCTCAAAAAATTAGATGATCAAAGAAAAACATGATAAATCACTAACTTGTAATTATTGTATAATTACATTTGTGCAAATATAAATGGCTTAACGAAGGCATTGTTTTACCACAAATAGTAAGTGAAAAAAAGGGAAAAATAGTAAAAGGAAGGTAATATTTATGAATTATTCATGGAGAAAGGGTACCTTTAAGTTTTTATTGTATTCAAGTACAATGCTTATGGGAACAGCAACATCTGTGCAAGCACTGGCTACGACCGTTAATCAGGTAAATCAGTCTACACAGACAAAATTGCAAAGAGACTACATGACTACTTTGCAAGAATACGAAGCTGCAAAAGCTGATTATCAAACTGTCAAGGACAACTACGAGGATGCTCTTAGCGAGTACAACACAGCCAAAACAGCGGCGGATGATGCTTATGCTATTGCTGCACCGTTAAAGGCAGAACTCGACAATCTAAAAGGACCTTACCAAGAGAAATTGTTGGCATTTGAAGAAACTAAAAAGTCTTATGAAAATAGCAGAGCCCTTTATGAGGCAAATAAAGCAGATTATGAAGAAAAAGTAGATAATTATGAAGAAGTTCGAATTAACTATGAAGCCGAAAAAGCTAATTATGAAGAAACACAACAAACATTTATTTCAATGCAAGAAGAGTACCTAACAGCACAAAATGACTACGAAATGCTAAACACTGAGGCTGAAGAAAAAAGAGCTGCATACGAGACGTTGCGTAATGCTTACGAAGAAAAACGAACAGCTTATGAAGCCGCTGCACTTGATTATGAAGAAATACAATCCGCTTATAATGAAGCAAAAACAGCGTATGCCTCACAGTTGCTAAGCTATAATGAACAAAAAAGTTCTTATGAAAAAATGTTAAACACTTACACTACGAAAAAAGATAATTATAATGCAAATGCTGTCCTATTCAATCAAGCAGTTGTAACCTACAATACCTTAAGAGCTGAACTTGAAACAGCAAAAACCGCTTATGCTGAAGTCAAAACCGTATACGATCAAGCACTTAGCGAGTACAATACATTATTAAATGAATACAACACAGCCAAAGAAAGTTATCTAACTGAAAAAACAACGTATGAAACGCGTTCTGCTGAACTAAATGCATCGATTGCGAACTACGAAGACAAGCTTACTGCATACAATACGATCAAAGATAACTATAATACGGCCAAACAAGCTTATGAAACTGCTTTGTCTGATTACAACACATTATCAGCACAGTTGACGGAGCTAACAACACAATATGAAACAGAACGAAAAACATATGAAGCTGAAAAACTAATCTATGATCAAAAAACAACGGCCTATGAAACTGAAAAAACAGTTTATGATCAGCAGAAAGCGGATTACGATGTTCAGCTGGCTAACTATACAACTGATTTAGTTACTTACGAAGAAAAACGAGCAGCTGCAAAAGCTTTGATGACCCAATATGAAGAAGGATCAGTGGAATACTCAGCGGCACTTTCCGCTTACAACGAAAGTAACACACGTTTTAATGAAATAAACAAAGAATACCAAGCAGTCAAAGAACAATCAGACCTACTAACTGCTAAATTTAATGAAACTAAAACAGCATACGATAAAGTAACAACTGACTACCAAAATGTTACTGCTTCTTATCAGTCGATCAAGCAGCAATATGATGCGCTTGTTTTAAAACGTGATCAAGCAAAAACAGATTATCAAAAACTGGAAACAACGTACAACGAAGTTCATATAAACTACACACAAGTCATGCAAGTTTATGATGAAACGGAAGCAGATTATCAAGCAGCACTGGCAGAAGCACAAGTAGTCAATGATCTTTATGATCAAGCAAAAGCAGCCTATGATGCCGTACAAACTAAATTTACTAACGGACTTGATGCTTATACTGCCATCGAAACAAAGTACAATACAACGTATTCTTCTTACGAAAATGCGAATCAAAAATTTGAAACCGCTCGTACTGAATATGATCGTTTATTATTGGAGCAACAACTATTAAAAGACGAATTGACACAATTAAAAGAAGAACTTTCACAAACTAAAACAACTTTTGCTAATTTAGAAGAAGCGTTAGCAGACACACAAGGTCAATTTGATTCATTACAAACACAATTTGATGATACTAGAGCAATTTATCTCGACCTAAAAGGACAATTTGACACATTACAAACAGATTATACGAATGCAAAAACTGCCTATTCTATTGCAGCAAACGCTGTTACTGCTGCATCTGATTCCTATGAACTACGTAAAATAGAATATGAAAAACTAGCAGCTTATTATGTTGATCTTGAAAAGAAATATCAACTTACCTCAGCAAATTATGATAAAGCCTCAGAATTGTTGGGAAGTCTTAAAACAAAGCAAACGAATCATACTAATGAGTATCAAACTGTTTTAGAGGAATTCAATGCTATAAAAGATACTTTTACACAACTTAAAACAGAATACACAACCATAAATACTAAATATGAAGCGGCCTATACTGCATGGGACTCCGCCAATACGACATATGAAGCTGCAAGCGAGAAATTCGAAATCCTTGAAGACCAATATAACGAAACTATGACTGCATACAATCAGTTAAAGGACAAATACGAACTTGCTAAAGAAGATTTCACTACAGCAGCAAAACCTTATGAGGATGCATTTGCAGCTTACAACAATGCTGTAACTGCCCAAGCAAAAATCAATGAATCAATTACTGAAATGAATACAGTACTTGAAAACTTCCCAACAGATCAAATCACGCAAGAAAAGCTTGCAGGGATACCTAATGCTATAGCTGCATGGCAAGAAACATACGATGCTGCCGAATTGGCACTTGAAGCAGCTTTAGCCGACTCTTGGCCGATTATTGAAGAATATCAAGCGAAAAACGATGCATATAACGTTAGTTCCATTGCGCCTGATATTAAATTAAGTGTTGTTTATAGTCCTGATTCATTTGAGACTAAGTTAACTAACTTTATTGCAGAAGCAGAAGAAGTAATGAAAAAAAATATTGCTACTGTCAAGATTTACGAAGATTATTATTTGGCATATTCTAATTACCAAACAGCATTTGATGCATATAAAACAGGTTGGAGTATTGGAAATTCGGGTGACCCAAATGATGATTATACAAATATTTGGCAACCAATTATTAATTCATTAAATACCCTAGATTTTACATCTATTTCGCCAGAATATACTACTGAGAATCTGCAACAAATGACAACGGCAGACGAATGGAACTCATTTGTTGCAACTTTTGAAAAAACTGTCAATGAACAAGTAACTAATTTTTCTAATTATGCAGATTATTTAAAAGGAGTTTCAACAGCATGGAATACAGCCCAATTAGAATTAAAAGAAGCTATTGCAACTTTTAATAGCTTAACATCTAGTACCGTTCAAATTTATTTTTGGGGAGATCCTATTCCTAATTCCGTTGAAAGTATGGTAACTCAAACTACCAATATTGCCAAAGAAAATATTAAAAACTTAAAGAATACTCCTCTCCCACAAATACCTGGTTATCCAATTTCAATTTATAGCTGGCTAAAGGATAATTTTAGACAAAGTAGTGAGTACAGTGGCGTAATAGTGGGACAAAATCCAGATATTGTTATTCAATTTCCTGAATTTACTATGGAAACTATCACAACAAAACTAGATTCATTAGAAATCTACAAAATCACAGCTCCAGATATTCCGCCAGTACCTGATATGCCAGAAGCACCTAAGCAAGTAGAAGTAGATTTAGCGGCACCACAAATAGTCACACCGGTACAAGAGCCGGTGAATCCTTCCATTGAGCCAACAGCTCTTTCTACAAAAGTGCTTACGGACGTTGCAAATGTTGACCTTCCTATGCTGACAACAGCGCAACCTTCAACACCAACTCAACCTGTTGAAGACATTGATAATACTGAACCTGTAACAGATATAGATTTTGATAGTGAAGAAGCGACAGGGAGCGTCCAACCCGAAGCACCTACGGAATTAGGAGATTTAGAAAATGTCACAGAGGTCGATCCTTTAGAGAAACCAACAGAAATAGAAGAAGCTCCTGAAGTTGTCGCGCCTGCTACACCAGAGGTAACGGCTCCTGAAGTTGTTGAAGAAGCAGAGCAACCAGTAGAAAAAGTAATTGATTTAACTGCTCCGACTGATCCGAAAAAGACAGAAGCAGCCAAAGTAAATACAGTGCCGACAGCTCCATTAACTTTGGCAAAACCTACAGAAAAAGCTCAAGATCCAGCAGGTACCACAGTAACAACGACTAGATCTGCTATTCGTACCAAGACAGATCCTAGCAGTTCAACTTTACCAACTACCCGTTCTCAAAGAACACTACCAAATACGGGTGCAGAAACATCTGCTACAGCACAGAGTATGGGTGTCTTAATGGCTGGCGCTGCCGGATCACTTCTATTTTGGAAGAGAAGAAAAGGGAAACATGAAAAATAAAGTGAAATGAATTAGAGAAAGAATAGAACTATTTTATAAAAGAATAGACGGATACTTAACTTTTTTCGTTAAGTATCCGTCTTTTTAAATACAAAAAAATGATTACTACAAAAAAGAAACACTAAACTATGATAAAATTAAAAAAAATTTATCTCTAATACAAATAATTTATATCGAATTACTTAATACCATATAGAATAGTCTATTTGATGTTATCAATCTATTTTTTAAATTTATTGTGGCGGATAACGAACAAAAGAAATGAAATAATTATCTGAATTTTCAGCATATTATTCAAGACTTACAAGAAATCCTATTTTTGTAAGCGTATTCAAAACAATGTCCACATATATGGACACAACAATAAGTTTATACTCGAAAAAAGAATTTATAGTATAGATAAGGAGGTTGATAAGATGCAGCTAAGTAAAAGAGAACTTGTCATTATTGATTTATTTTTGAAGCATGATCTTTCACTGACGGCAAATCAATTAGCTTATTTTACCAACGTTTCTACCAAAACCATTTATCGAACAGTAAAAAAAATAAATGATCAGTCTGATTCCGGTGATTTAATTATTTCCGAGCCTAGTAAAGGGTTCGTTTTAGATTATGACCGATTTTTAAAAGAAAACGCCAAAGTTGGTCGAGGTATTCAAACAACTGATCCTTTAGAACGAAGAAATAGCGTTATGTTGAGGCTCCTTTTTAAAGCACCTAATAAGGTAGACATTCATTATCTATTTGAACCGTTCTATGTAAGTGATGCTGCTGTTAGTGGTGACATTCAGCGGATAACAGAATATTTAAAAACGTATCATCTTCAAGTAAAACGGTCCCAAAAGAAACTGTCCATTGAAGGTGCTGAACGGAATATCCGCAAGGCAGTACTTTCTATCATTGCAAAAGATAATTTGATTGATGATGTATTTACAATTGATGGTCAATTGATGAACGCATACGATATCGATTTTCTTACGTCATTGTTAGATTTTATCGATAAAATGCTCAAAACATCCATTACCTATCCCTACAATGTAAACATTTTTTCTCACCTGTATATTTTGGTGCAACGAACGCGAGAAGGGAAAATTCTTTTTAGCGAAGAACGTTTTCTACTGGATAGCGAAGAAGAAGAGCTCATCAAAAAAAATCAAGAACTCTATAGCTTGGCTTGCATCGTGATTGATAGAATTGAAGGCTATCTAGCTACCCCGTTACCAACGAATGAACGTTTTTTCTTATTTCAATACCTCATCTCCTCTCGTATTGAAAATCACAGTTCCCATATGATTGAAGAACCTGATTTAGCCAAAACTGTAGCCAAAGATTTCTTGGAAATCATTTCTGTGACGTTAGGGATCGAGTTAGCAATTACTGCAAATATTCAAGATCTCAAAAATCATATCGCTCCCTTACTCTATCGTTTAAAAAACGAAATTATTGTTAAAAATGGATTATTGAACGACATTTCATTGGAATATCCCGATATGTTCGAAACGGTTAAGGAAACTGCTCGTATCATCGAAAAAAGATATGACTTGATTTCCATATCAGATGATGAAGTTGGATTTCTCACACTATATTTCGTTAAATACCGAGAAATGATCAATCATCAAAAAAGGATCCTGATTATGTGTAGTTCAGGGGTGGGTACATCAGAATTGCTCAAAGTAAAAGTCAGTCGAGCTTTTCCTGATATCAATATCGTCGATGTTCTTTCTTCGCGAAAATATCAAAATAATATTGATGACTACAAAAACATTGACTTGATCCTAACAACTATCCATCTAAAGGAGAATCCAAACATACCGACAATTTTAGTCAACTCTATTTTTACAAAGCAAGATGAAGAACGAGTAAAAGAATTTTTAGGAGGCTTATAGCATGACAATCAGTGAAAATTTTAGTATTGCAGACGTCATCAACAAAGATCTAATCAATTTAGAATTAAATGCAAGCAACAAACAAGAAGCAATCTTGGAATTAACGCAAATGCTTTACAAAAAAGGCATTGTAACTAATGCGAAAGATTTCTCAAACGATGTATTTTATCGTGAAAACGAAGGAATGACTGGACTAGGTCAAGGCGTAGCTATTCCTCATGGAAAATCAGACAGCGTAATCAAAACATCTCTCGTCGTTGGACGAACCCAAGAACCAATCGAATGGGAATCTCTTGATGAAAAGCCGGTAACAATCATCATTTTATTCGCTGTAAAAAACACAGATGCGAATACAATGCATATTAAACTATTACAGAAAGTTGCTATGTTGTTAGCAGATGAAGCCTTTATTGAACAACTGCATACAGTTAATAGTAAAGAGGACATGTTGACCCTGCTGGCAAAAGATCCAACAGCATAATAGAAAGGAGGAAAGAAAATGAAAATCGTAGGCATCGCAGCTTGTACGTCTGGCATCGCACATACGTATATTGCTAAGGAAAAACTAATGAAAGCCGCCCAAGCTTTAGGACACACCGCCCATATTGAAACACAAGGAACCATTGGTACAGAAGATGAATTAACTGCTGAAGAAATCAAAGAAGCGGATGTCGTTATCATCGCAGCAGATATCAAAATTAGCGGACGTGACCGTTTCAATGGGAAAAAAATTGTTGAAGTCCCTACAAATATGGTTATAAAAGCTCCCAAAGGACTAATAAATAAAATTGCTGATGAATTAGAAAAATAAAGGAGGAAAAACTTATGTGGAAAAAGTTACAACTAAAAAAACATGCACTCACAGCTATCTCGTACATGCTCCCAGTTGTTGTAACAGCAGGTTTGCTTATTGCGATTGGAAATCTAACTGGCGGACAGGTCATCGCAGATTATAAAGCTGCTTACTCGATCCCCGATGCGTTGGTATCTTTAGGTGTGTTGGGGATGGGATTATTAGCACCCGTCATTTCTTCTGCGATTGCTTATTCGATCGCCGATCGCCCTGGAATTGGTCCTGGTTTATTTATGGGGTTGATTGCAAATAGTATTGGTGCTGGTTTTCTTGGCGGAATGCTGGGCGGTTATTTGATTGGATTCTTTATCAAATGGTTGGTAGCAAATTTGAAAGTGCCAAAATGGGCACAAGGGTTGATGCCAATGATGATCGTACCCGTTCTTTCAACTCTTATTATTGGGTTGTTGATGTTCTTTGTGATCGGTGTACCAATTGTTTGGCTAACAGAAGCAATGACAGATTTCTTAACAGGGCTTCAAGGTTCTGGAAAATTCTTATTTGGCACGATCATGGGCGGTATGGCAGCCTTCGACTTTGGTGGTCCAGTGAATAAAGTCGCTTCCTTATTTGCTGACGGACTCTTATTGGAAGGTGTACAAGAGCCAGAAGCGGTTAAGGTTTTAGCTTCTATGGTCCCTCCATTTGGCGTCACCATTTCATGGGTATTATCAAAAATATTCAATAAACGTAAATTTACAACAGAGGAAGAAGACAATATTAAGATCGCATTCCCAATGGGCTTATGCATGATTACAGAAGGCGTTATCCCTCTAGCTGCCGTTGATCCCCTTCGAGTGATCTTATCTTGTACAGTCGGTGCTGCAATCGGCGGTGGATTGAGCATGTCTTGGGGCGTAGGTTCACCGGTTCCATCTGGCGGCGTGTTTATTATTCCTGCTATGACTGATCCTTTGAAATTCACTCTAGCTTTATTGATCGGCTCTGCAATCACAGGTGTTCTATTATTTGTCTTGAAGAAACAGCCAGCAAACGACGTTTTATTAGATGAAAATATTGAAGAAGAAGAAATGGACTTTTCCGACATCAAATTCACATAAGGAGCAATTAACTATGTACGTTTCTATGAAAGGAATGCTTCAGCGGGCAAATGAGGGAAGATATGCAGTTATGGCAATCAATTGTTTCAACTTAGAAACAGCCAAAGCAGTGATTGAAGCTGCCGTTGAAATGCGTTCTCCCATCATTATCGACTTGTTGCAAGATCACTTAAAAGAGCATTTAAATCACCATTATTTGACAAAACCAATTATTCGAATGGCCAATAATGCCAGTGTCGAGGTCGCTATCAATTTAGATCACGGCAATGATATCGCCTTTGTTAAACAGTGTTTAAATGAAGGATTTTCTAGTGTCATGATGGATGCTTCCATGTATCCTTTGAAAGAAAATATCCGAATCACAAAAGAGATGGTAACTTTTGCCCAAGCCTATGATGCTAGCGTAGAGGCTGAGGTTGGCGATATGGGCGCCGTTTCTGGAGATCACTGGACTCGTGATGACATGTTCACAAATCCTGACGATGCGATTTACTTCATTCAAGAAACTGGAGTGGACTGCCTAGCCCTTTCTTACGGTTCTTCTCATGGTGATTATCCTGAGGGCTATGTCCCTGATTTTAGGTTCGATATCGTTGAAAAAATCAAAGCTGCTACAAACTTACCCTTAGTTTTACATGGAGGTTCTGGGGCTGGAGAGGATAATATCAAAAAATCTGTTGCACTCGGTATCAATAAAATCAATGTCGGCTCAGATTTCATGCGTGGACAGGTAGACGACATTATCGAACAGCTCAAAAAGAACCCACAAATCGAGTACCCTGACTTGATCCATCACACGGTTGCAGCCGGTAAGGAAGTCGTTAAGCGGTACATCAAAATTGCAGGTTCAGAAAATAAATCTATCTAAAGTATACTATAAAATAAAGAAAAAGAGGAATCTAATTATGTTAATTAATATGAATCAAATGTTAGAAATAGCTAAAAAGAATAAATTTGCTGTCGGAGCTTTCAATGTTGCAGATAGCAACTTTTTACGAGTCGTCATTGAAGCTGCTGAAGAAAATGATGCACCTGCAATCATTGCTGTTCACCCTACTGAATTAGATTTTACCAAGGATGAATTTTTCCAATATGCTGTTGAACGCGCAAAAAATAGTCACGTTCCTTTTGTCATCCATATGGATCATGGCGATAGCCTAGCAAGCATCATGCGTGCTATTCATTGCGGTTTTAGTTCCGTTATGATCGACGGTTCATTATTATCCTTTGAGGAAAACATTGCGATTACTAAAGAAGTAGTTGATGTTTGTCATAAAATTGGTGTTTCAGTTGAAGGAGAGTTAGGTACTATTGGAAATACTGGCACCTCAGTTGAAGGCGGCGTTTCAAAAGTTATTTATACGAAACCGGAAGATGCCAAAGAATTTGTTGAAAAAACAGGAATCGATACCCTAGCGGTAGCTATTGGCACAGCTCATGGAATCTATCCGAAGGATGTTAAACCTGAGTTAAAAATGGATGTGTTGGAAGCAATCAAGAAAGAAGTCGACATTCCTCTAGTATTACACGGCGGCTCAGCAAATCCAGATGGTGAAATTGCGAAAGCTGTTGAAATCGGCATCCAAAAAGTCAATATTTCGTCAGATTATAAATATGCTTTTTATAAAAAATGCCGTGAAATCCTAGCAACTACTGAACTGTGGGATCCAAATGCTATCTACCCAGAATGCATCATTGAAGCAAAAAAAGTCGTGAAACAAAAAATGGAACTGTTCAACTCAATTGGCCAAGCTAAAGTATATCGGACAGAAAATGTGAAACCTTGGAGAAGTGATTGGAATTAAACAACTGTTAACAAGTATATAATATGCAAGGAGACTGGAAAATAACTCTGCGAGTTACACTCCAGTCTCCTAAAAATGATAGAAGCAGAAATTATTTCTCGGATCTAATCACTTCTCAGCCACCTTGGATAGACTTGTTGTAATCTTTTTCAAAAATGCGCTCTTTTATAATTCTACTTTAACCAATGAAAATAAGTCTTTTTAAGTCGGATGGATATCTTACTATTAAGCCTTCTTTGGTGCTATTTTCGCGATTTTTCCTTGCTCGTTGTATTCAGTGTTTTCACAATCATTATCAGCTATTACGCATCATATGGGCTTTTTAACAAGTAAAAGAGATCAAAAATCATCATTATACGCCACAAGAAAATTTTTTTCATTATTTATTTGTTTTGAACCTCAAAAGAGCCTACTTCTTTGACAATCGTACCATATATATCTGACTCTTCAATCTTAACTTTATAAGTTGATACTTTATCTAAAGCACTTAAATCCAGCTCGATTTCTAACTTTTCCTGATCTAATTGCTTGAAATTAATATTTGAATTAGAGATCTCTACGCCATTCTTATATACTGTAATCTCAGGAGAATTCGGATACTCTATTGGAGCATTAAATGTGATTGTTGTTTGTAGTGCGTCGCTTTTAGATACAATATTTGTAACATTATTTGAATCAAGAACCTTTGTAACAGCTGTTTGATTGAGTGGTCGATAAGCAATATCAAAGCTCCAATCTCCCGTATATTCTAAAGATGTAGGAACACTAAATGGTTGAGGATTATCGGGATCAGCAAATGCCTTAGATTCTGCTACTTCATACTCGTCACGATCCATCCAAGCTAATCTATAAATGTGAAGACTTAGTTCTGCATTTTCAGGAATACTTTCCGTATCGAAAGTCGATATCACTGATCCATAAAAAACATCTCCATCTAATCTAAACGTTGAATAGGAATGTACACCTTGAAATAAGTCTTTATTATTCCCATTGACAAAAAGACCAATTTGAATATCTTGATGATCTGATCTAGCTGCTATATCCTTTTTTAGTAACTCTTTTAATTTTTCATCATCCACCTTAAACTGATAATCAAAAGCAAATTTTTTCTTTGTAGAAACAAATTTAGTTAACTTTATCTCTCGATCATTTTGAATACTTGTCAAATTGAGTTCAGTCGGTATTGCATTGTTCTCTACTGTTTTCACTCCAGAATCTCTTCCAATCCCCAATGCATTCTCTATTGCTACCCCTACTGGTGTTTTGGTTATTATTAGCAAAAGTGCTGCTGCAGCAACTAACACTGCAATGACACTTTTTTTAGAAAGAATTTTAAAATTTTTCTCTTGCTTAAATTTATTGTTTAGAATATTTTCTCTGTTGGATTCTAGCTTAGTTAGTACCTCATCTGGAATTTTTCGTTCGTTTTTAATTTTATCGATTATCTTTTTATCCATCATTTGATTCCTCCAATAAAATTCTCAATTTCATTTTTCCTCTTGCTAGTCTTGTCTTTACAGTATTTACAGATATTTTTAATTGTTCAGATATTTCTTTGATACTAAATCCCGCATAATAATATAGTATAAGTGGAATTCTGTAGATTTCTTCCAAGCCATTCAATTCTTGCTCTATATCAAATGTATTAATCATGTCTGCCTTATCAGATAGATACCTCTCTTCAGATTCTGAATGTGCTGTTTTTTTCTTCAAAATATCTTTTGCAATATTAGTCATTATTTGAAAAATCCAAGAATTGAACGCTTCTTCATTTTTTAATTTAGTTATTTTTGTCCATGCACGTATCTCTGTTTCTTGCATACAATCAGCCACATCTTCATCATTCAAAAGTATTTTATAGGCTGAATTATATAAAATGTCTTGATAGGCAGTACATAGCTCAATAAAAGCTTGAGAATTTCCTTTCTTAGCTTTTCTAACTAAATGGACATTTACATTTTTTGGCACTACTATTCCTCCCTTCATAATATAAGACTATAAATCTCCCTTAAAAGTTTCATCGAAAATATTTTTTTATTTTATATGTACTTTGTTTACCAGCAAAAAGACCAGAATAAGTATTATGAACTACTCTGGTCTTTTCTACCTAATAATTTAGATTACTTTTCATGTAGTAACAATAAACATGGCTAATATATATAGTATCGGCTTCCTTTGACAGGATTGTATGTTGCAAAATATCCTTGTAATTTTGCTGACCCACTTTTTGAAGGAAAATATACCCAGTCTAGATTTGCGCCGACCTCATGTCTACGTAAGAAACTATTATTCCCTGGAATCACAGTGTAAAAATAGAAAGAATCTTTTGTAGCTCTTATACCAAATTTAGGGTTTGCATTGTAATCCCTAAATTTAAATTGAGCTCCACTGTATCTCCAACCTGATCCAGAAAATTCTTTTGAATTATATGGAATCCATGCGGTTTGGTTATCTCTAGGTGCCCCAGCAGCAAATGGCATGAATGGAGGTAAGGTTTTTTCAGTAGTCTCTATTACCTCTACATTTTTTATTGAGCTAAATACTTCATCATAAATCTCCTGCGTAGGTTCTTCAATATTTAAATCTTGTATTTCTCCTTCAAGTGCTTCTATTACTTCAAGTGAACCTTCTTGAGTCATTATTCCGTCTATCTCTGGATTATAAATCAAGCCAGTTCCCTCTTCAACATTCTTTTTCATACTTTCATATGAAGCTGCTTCAGAAGTATGTGCACTCAAAATTAATCCCATACACCCAACAACACTAAATAACGTTACTTTTTTTAATAAGTTACTCATAATATCTCCCCCTTATTTTTCGATAAGCAAATAATAACAAATGAAAAACTATATGTAAATTATTAATATTATAAAATAATTTATTATTAATTAAAAGTAATGTTTAACATAATTTTCGTATGGAGTATAACTTTAAATTTGTCACTCTTCAATTAACACACTGTCGCAACACCCTTACAGTATTATCATATTCATTAGCAAATCTGATTGGACGCTCTTGCTTTTGTTGGACTAAGCAATGGCTTATAAATGGAAAAACCACATCATCCAACAAAAACTTTCTCTAGGTCTAAGAGATAAGCATGTTGAGAACAACGTGATTTTTAGTAATTCTGTTTTATATCGTGATCGTTAATATCTTTACAAGTCTTACTCTACTCATGTAAACAAATCAACAAAAATCACAACAGATATTTATATCAAGGTAACGCAAACAAAGCAAGATGAAACTGCCGAAAAATTTCCTCAATATATGGCGTTTTAAAAAAGTTTATTCAATAAAGTTTTGGTGTATATTGAACTCCCTGTAAACATTGGTATATAAGTATTCTAAGGCTTAACCTTCGCTATCTTGCCTTGTTCAATATACACCATCAATATCGAGATATCAGCCGGATTTACTCCGCTGATTCGGCTTGCTTGGGCAATAGTTTCTGGTTGGATTTTTTGTAGTTTTTGTTTTGCCTCTGTTGCTAGTCCATTAATCGCGTCGTAATCGATGTTTTCTGGAATGCGTTTGGCTTCCATGCGTTTTAATTTATCGACTTTCTCTAATGCTTTTTTGATATAGCCTTCATATTTGATTTGGATTTCTACTTGTTCGATGACTTTTTCATCTAGTTTTTCATCAGCTGTAGGGATGAATTGAGTCACTTCGTAATAGGTCATTTCTGGGCGTTTTAAGAAGTCACTTGCTAGAACGCCATCTTTTAGCGGTACAGATCCTTTCGCCTCTAAAAAGGCTTGTACGTCCGCTGTAGGCTTCACTCTGACTGAACTTAGACGAGCGATTTCTGCTTCCACTGCTTTTTTCTTTGCAAGATATGCTGTATACTGCTCTTCTTTCACTAAACCGATCTCATGACCTTGTTCTGTTAAACGCAAATCGGCATTATCATGACGTAAAATCAAACGATATTCTGCTCTTGATGTTAGTAAACGATAAGGTTCATTTGTTCCTTTTGTTACCAAATCATCGATCATCACACCGATATAACCATCACTACGTTTCATGACGAATGGTTCTTTTCCTTGGACTTTCAAAGCAGCATTGATCCCAGCGATCAAGCCTTGACCAGCAGCTTCTTCATAGCCGCTTGTTCCGTTGGTTTGACCAGCAGTAAAGAGATTTTCAATAATTTTTGTTTCCAATGTTGGACGTAGTTGATGGGGTACGACTACATCATACTCGATAGCATAACCTGTTCGCATCATTTCAGCTTTTTCCAAGCCTGCAATTGAGTGAAGTACTTCTGTTTGCACATCTTCTGGTAATGATGTTGACAATCCTTGCACGTAAACCTCTTCCGTATTCAATCCTTCAGGTTCTAAAAATAACTGATGACGCGGCTTGTCAGAAAAACGAACGATTTTATCCTCGATCGATGGACAATAGCGGGCGCCTACACCTTCCACGATTCCTGTAAACATTGGTGCACGATGGAGATTTTTCTGAATGATCTCGTGAGTTCCTTCGTTTGTATAAGTCAACCAGCAAGAACGCTGTTCCAAATTATAAGCATCATCTGGCGTGCTAAAGCTAAAATGATTTGGTTTTTCATCGCCAGGTTGTTCTTCTGTTACCGAATAATCGATGGTGCTTGATTTTACACGCGGAGGAGTTCCTGTTTTAAAACGATCCATTTCTAGTCCTAATTCTTTTAAATGATCTGCTAAACCGATCGAAGGTAATGAATTATTTGGCCCAGAAGAATATTTCAATTCACCAATAATGATTTCCCCGCGCAAAGCAGTTCCAGCAGTAATGATCACCGCACTGCTATGGTATTCAGCGCCAGTGGTTGTAACTACACCTTGACAGAGGCCGTCTTCTACAATCAGTTTTTCAACTACTCCTTGACGTAGTGTTAGGTTCTCTGTTTTTTCGATCGTGTGCTTCATTTCTGAAGCATAGGCGTGTTTGTCTGCTTGGGCGCGCAAGGCGCGAACCGCAGGACCTTTTCCTGTGTTCAGCATCCGCATTTGGATGTATGTTTTGTCTATATTACGACCCATTTCTCCACCTAAGGCATCGATTTCTCTGACTACTACACCTTTGGCTGGTCCGCCGACAGAAGGGTTACAAGGCATAAATGCCACCATATCTAAATTGATCGTTAAAAGGAGGGTTTTGCTGCCCATACGTGCGGAAGCTAGGGCGGCTTCTGAGCCAGCATGTCCTGCTCCAACAACGATTACATCATACGATTCTGCTTTAAATTGATTCATCGACTCTTCCTCTCTATTTTCCTAAACAAAATTGACTGAATAATTGAGTGATCAGTTCATCTTGGACACTGTCACCGACGATTTCACCTAAGAAATCCCAGCAACGCGTCATGTCCATCTGTACTAAATCGACTGGCATGCCAGCTTCTATTCCACGAATCACTTCGTCTAAAGCAATCGCTGCTTGATCCAATAGTGCGATATGACGAGTATTGGAAACATAGGTAGCATCTTTTTCGGCTGTTTGTCCACCGAAGAATAGATCAGCGATTTTTAGTTCTAAAGCATCCATTCCAGTATTTGATAAAACAGATACAGGTAAGATTTCTTCTTCTTTCACCAACTGTTTTAATTCTTCTTTGTCCAATACAGACGGTAAATCCATTTTATTTAATAAGATGATCCGTTTTAACCCATCAGTAGCTGTTAGTAAGTGTTTATCTTCTTCTGATAATGCTTCGTTCTGGTTTAAAACTAGTAAAATCAAGTCTGATTCTGCTAAAGCTTTGCGGCTGCGTTCTACACCAATCCGCTCCACGATGTCTTCTGTTTCACGAATCCCCGCTGTATCAATCAGTTTTAACGGAACGCCGCGTACATTGACATATTCCTCAATCACATCTCGAGTGGTTCCTGCAATATCAGTTACGATCGCTTTTTCTTCGCGTAACAAATGGTTCAGCAAGCTGGATTTTCCAACATTCGGCCGTCCAATGATTGCTGTACTCAATCCTTCACGTAAAATTTTTCCTTGTTTAGCTGTCGTCAATAATGCTTCGATCTGTCCTTTTACAAAGCCAGCTTTTTCCAGCAGTAATTTGGTTGTTAGCTCTTCGACATCATCGTATTCTGGATAATCGATATTGACTTCCACTTGTGCCAATGTTTCTAAAATTTCCTGGCGCAATGAACGAATCAACGTTGATAAATTCCCATCTAGCTGATCCAAAGCGACTTGCATCGCTCTATCTGTTTTGGCTCGGATCAAATCCATCACTGCTTCTGCCTGTGATAAGTCCATTCGTCCATTCAAAAATGCCCGTTTGGTAAATTCTCCTGGTTCAGCTAAACGCGCTCCTTCTCTCAATAACAGCTGCAGTAATTGATTGACGACAACGATCCCGCCATGACAGTTGATTTCAACGACATCTTCCCGGGTAAATGTTTTTGGTGCCCGCATAACAGAAACCATGACTTCATCTAATAAGTGATCGTCTTTTGGATCGACGATATGTCCATAGTGAATCGTATGAGTTGGTACATCCAGCAGCTGCTTGGTGCCTGAGCGGTACACTTTATCTGCGATCGTAATCGCGTCATCTCCACTTAAACGGACAATACTGATCGCCCCTTCGCCAGGCGGCGTGGAGATAGCTGCGATCGTATCAAATTCTAAGGTAACTTGTTGCATGAGTGACTTCCTTTCTTAAAAAATAGCCTATTTTATGTATATACTCATTTTTGACTACAAAAAAAGCGCCCACTCCACCCCTATTTTTTCAGGTTGGATCTAGCACTTTCACTGCATCAATTCCTATTTAATTCTGGACATAGAATAGCATAATTTCATTTTTTTCGCAAGATTATTTCTTTTCGACTTGTAGTGGTTAGCTTTGCATTTCTCACCTATTATCATTAAAATGAATATATCTAAGACAGGAGGTCTTTATCATGAGAAAAGGAAAAAAAGATGGATTATCTGCAGAGGAGTTAGAAAATCGTTTAAGCAGCATTACTTTATCAACTGGGAACGTCAATAAAAAATATATCGTTCGAGATATCGTTTTTGCGACAGATCGAATCGAAACAGATTTATTTTCACCAGATGTCAACGCTAATGAAGTATTCAGCGGTGTCTATCGCCAACTAAAAGAAATTGCTTTTGAATATGAAGCAGACGCGGTCATCAATTGTCATTTTGAAGAAAAATATGTAGAGTATCAAGGAAAATGGGTCGTGGAAATTTTTGCCTACGGTACTGTTGTTCAATTTACACAGACTACGATTGGCTAAATAAAAAAAACCTGATCCAAAAGAACCAGGCCGGAAGAAGCACGAATGCTTCAACTACTTTATCATCGTATTTTGTACGTTGATAAGAATGATTTCGTCTTAAAATATACTTTGTTTGACTGTGTTTGTCAATGTATTTTTTAGATAACGACACTCAATTAGCTAATTAATGAGGATGGGACAGAAGTGTTTAATCCCGAGAACCAGGTAGGTACTGTTCTACATCAGCTCGTGCCTCACTGTGTTTCACAGCAATTTCAGCTTATTTCCGAAGTGATTGCTTCTGCTCCCACCGTTTATTCGGATTACAAGTGAGTGGGACATGACTCGAAGAGTTATGTCCCACTCATTTTTTCTATTAAAAATGTTTTTTTGCAGGTTCAACCACTAAATAGCGATACGGTTCATCACCTTCTGAATGAGTTTGGATCTGATCGTCTTTACTTAGGGTAAAGTGAATTTGTTTTCTCTCAAAAGCAGGCATAGGTTCAAGAAAAACCGGACGACCTGTTTGTTTGACTTTTTCAGCTGTTCTTTCTGCTAATCGTTGTAAAATCGCTTGGCGTTTTTCACGGTAATCACCAACATTGACAACAACTGATAACTTATTAGCAGCTACACGGTGTACAAATACTTGTGCTAAGTATTGCAGAGCATTTAGTACACGACCATGTTTTCCAATCAAAATTCCTTGCTTATCTGTATCTAAATGGAAGATCAGCAACCCTTCACTGCGTTCTAAACGAACCAATGCGGGTGCGTTCAATTCTTTTGAAATTGCCGTTAAATATAAGGCTAATTCAGTAATTGCTTCTTCATCTTCAAGATTTTCCAAAAGTTTCGGTTCAGAGGTGTTAGCCGTTTGGGCAGACAGCAATTCTTCAACCGCAGCTTCTGCTTTACTCTCCTCGTCTGTCACAATAATATCTTCAACGACTTCTTCTACAGCTTCTGATATCTGTTCACTGACCGTAGGTTCGATCGAAACTTGTGCAAGCTTTTTACCAAAGCCTAAAAACCCTTTTTTGGCATCTGAGATCACGTTGATCTCTACTTCTTCTTTTGTCAAATTCAGTGCGTGTAAGCCCTTAGTTGTTGCTTCTTCGATTGTGTTTCCCTCATAAACCGGCACCCGGAAAACCTCCTTTTATTTTTTCTTATTTTTTTTCTTTGGATTCATTGCTTTCTTCAACGCTTTTTCACGTTCTTTTACTTGTCGTTCTGCTTCAGCGCGTTCTTTCCGAATCTTGAATGGGTTATTGATTAATAACGTTTGTCCTACTTGGAACGCATTAGAAACCACCCAATATAGTGATAGTCCACTAGCCAAACTCATCCCCATCACGAAAATCATCACTGGCATTGCAAAATTCATGATCTTCAATGAGGCATTTGATTCCAGCTGACTCATACTTGTTAAATAAGTACTGGCAAAAGTAAAGACCGCCGCAAGGATCGGTAAGATCAAATATGGATCTGGTTTACCTAAGTTCAACCACATGAAACTTCCTTGTTTCAATTCTGGAACACGAGAGATCGATTGGTACAACGCCATCATGATCGGCATTTGGATCAATAAGGGTAAACATCCAGCATATGGATTAACATTGTTTTCTGCATACAATTTCTGTTGTTCTTCACGGAATAAACGTTGTGTTTCCGGATCTTTTGACGAATATTGTTTTTGCAGTGCTTTTAATTTAGGTTGTAGTTCTTGTGTTTTACGCATGCTCTTCGTTTGGAAATGCATCAATGGTAATAAAATGATCCGAATCACTAAAGTAAACAGGATGATCCCGATCCCAGTATTTGCTGAAATGGATAAAAACTTGATCGCTTCAGCGAAATAATAGACAATATAACGATCCCAGATTCCTGTACTATTTTCATTAATCGGTGCTGTTCCACAGGCAGATAATACAAAAATCAAGGAAATTAAACCTGCCATCAATAATAAACGTTTATACTTCTTCACAAAACTGTTCCTCTCTTATTTCAAAATTTTTGCAAGTTTTAAGACATGCGTGATGTTGCGGTGAATTTCTTCTGAGGTCAACGCTTCCACTCCTGGCCGGGCAATGATGATAAAATCACATGTTGGCTCGAGCGATTCTCTTAGCTGATAGATCGATGTGCGGATTTTACGCTTCACAGCATTTCTGACAACAGCATTACCGATTTTTTTACCAACCGAAATGCCTACTCGAAAATGCTTTTGTTCTGGCTTTTCCAAAACGTAGACCACAAATCTTCTATTTGCGCAGGATTGCTTATGCTGAAAGACGGTCTGAAATTCTTTTTCTTTTTTTACTCTATAGGATTTTTTCATCTGCATCCCTTTGTTTCTTTCTTTTTTACTCACTTACAATAATAGCATAGTTCAGTCATTTTTTTCCAAATTTCAAGGAAAATATCCTGAGATTTTGAATGTCTTGACTCTAATTCAATATATTATCATTTATTGACTTTTTTTTCACTTTATTTCTTGTAAATATCGAGGGAAAATGAACGGTATTTTGTTGATTTATGTTTGTCTTGTTTTTTTGATGCTCATTTATTTTGATTTGTTGGTCACGTCGTTCTATCATTGTTTGGCGATTATGATCGACACCATCGTTTGTAAATTTCACTTTTTTCTTTGGTTAATGATGACTCTTCAAAGAGTAAGAAGTTAAATTGAAAGGGTAAAAACGATAGAAAGCTATTTAGGACCGTTTGCTTCCTTAGGTTGTTAAGTATTGTTTATCTCCAACTCTAGCAAAGCCTGTTATAGGGTTTCAATACTTTGATCTTTAGCGCTTAGAAATTGATGTGATCGAAACTACGTAGTGGGGTTTTTATTGTGTTATTTTTTTGCTTAGCTGATGCCTTTTGTTTAATTGAATGTTGAGCATTTGGTGATTCACTAGTATGGACACTTCGCTCCCTTTAGTCGCCAAGTATTGTTCATCATCTGCTCTGGTAAAACCAGTCGCAGTCCTTCAATTCTTAGAGTTTTAGCTCTTAGAAATTGATACGATCGAAACTATGTGGTGGGAGTTTAATTGTGATACTTTTTTCTTAATTGATGCCTTTTGTTTATTTGAGTGTTAAGCGTTTGGTGATTCACTAGTATGGACACTTCGCTCCCTTTGGTCGCCAAGTATTGTTCATCATCTGCTCTGGCGAAGCCAATCGCAGTGATTCACAACAAAAGAACCCTTTATTATTTTCACATATGTATTGTGAAGATAATAAAGGGTTCTTATAGTTCATTTGATTCGTTATTCAAAGTCAACATAAATTATGCTGAAATAACTTTTCTACCTTTACGACGTCTGCTCGCTAATACGTTACGACCATTTTTTGTGCTCATACGTTTACGGAATCCGTGAACTTTTTGACGTTTACGTTTGTTTGGTTGATATGTTCTTTTCATCTTGTTCCACCTCCTGAAATTGTAACTATCCATCAATACATAGACATACTTTGATAGTATACCTAGTATTGGGTAGGTTTGTCAATAAATTTTCAGGAATATTTTTGTCTCTTTATTCACTAAAGTTATCCACAAAAGTTAAAATTATCTGTATAAGCTGTGGATAGTTTTTTGTCTTCACTTCGGCTATTTTCGGTTTTCAGCCAGTTTTTACACAAAAAAACATGGTGTGAAAAAGTTATGCACATTTTATTTTCTTGTTGTGAATAACTTTCAAAAAAGCTTGTATTCACTGATTTTGTTTTACAGAAGATGCTGTGGATAAATAAAATAAAGTAGTGTAATCCACTGTCTAATCACGATCTGTGGATAAACTTTTAGACATCTGTGTATTTTTTTTCCACAATTCACGTTTGCCTGTGGAAAAAGTTCCAAAAAAATGCTAAAATTCTATTTGCTTATCTATTTATATTTGTGCTGCCCTTTTATATAGAAAAATAGGATTTCGGTCACATGAACGTCATTTCCTTTTCTATTTTTAACTTTACCCAGCCATCTTTCGGAAAAAAGATACAATAGATTGTTTCTGATTTACACGACAGTCTATTTTCAGTTTTATCTGAACAAGTCTACTTTTAAAATAAGGAGGTCGCTATATGCCCGATATGGAAAGTTTCTGGAAAGATCTTGAGAATACTTACCAAGCTGTTTTATCTGCTCCAAGTTTCGATGCTTGGATCAAAACAGCCCAACCGCTAAAGTTGGAAAATAATCAATTATGGTTGGAAGTTCCTTCTGCTGTCCATAGAGACTATTGGGAAAAAAACTTAGCTGCAAAAATCGTTGAAACCGGCTTTAAATTGACTGGCGCTGAAGTGATGCCTCATTTTGTTGTAACCGATGAAAAAGAAGCGATGATCGTTCAAGAAGAAAAAAAAGAAGCTGTCACTCCGGAAAAAATCTCAGAGCACAGTAAAAAGGCTTTGTTGAACCCGAAATACTCTTTTGACACATTCGTTATCGGAAAAGGCAATCAAATGGCTCATGCAGCTGCTTTAGTTGTCGCAGAAGATCCCGGCTCGATCTATAATCCACTCTTCTTTTACGGTGGTGTTGGTTTAGGGAAAACTCACTTGATGCATGCGATCGGTCATCAAATGCTGCAAAATCGCCCTGATGCCAAAGTAAAATATGTCAGCAGTGAGACCTTTACAAACGAGTTCATCAATTCGATCCAAACAAAGAATTCTGAACAGTTTAGAAAAGAGTACCGCAATGTGGATTTGCTTCTTGTCGATGATATTCAGTTTTTGGCTGAAAAAGAAGCGACCTTGGAAGAATTTTTCCATACCTTCAATGATTTGTATAATGAAAATAAACAAATTGTTTTAACCAGCGATCGGCCGCCCAATGATATTCCAAAATTACCGGAACGTTTAGTTTCTCGTTTCGCTTGGGGCTTATCTGTTGATATTACTCCTCCAGATTTGGAAACACGGATCGCTATTTTACGAAAAAAAGCTGATGCAGAGCGTTTGGAAATTCCCGACGATACGCTTAGCTATATTGCAGGACAAATTGATTCCAATATTCGCGAACTTGAAGGTGCATTGGTACGAGTTCAAGCCTATGCTACGATCAATGGTGAAGATATTTCAACAAGTCTAGCAGCTGATGCACTGAAATCATTGAAATCTGTTGGTAGTCAAAATCATCTCTCTATCTTACAGATCCAAGAGGAAGTCGCAAAATATTACCATATTCAGCTGAAAGATCTTAAAGGGAAAAAAAGAGTGAAATCAATCGTCGTTCCTAGACAAATTTCAATGTATCTTTCTAGAGAGATGACAGATAACTCCTTACCTAAAATTGGTGCTGAATTTGGCGGCAAGGATCATACAACCGTCATCCATGCCCATGAAAAAATCCAACAATTATTGGAAAAAGATCCAGCAATCCAAAAAGAAGTAGCTGAAATCAAAAATCTGCTCAATTCATAGATTGTGGATAAAAGAAAGAGAAACTAAAAAGTTTTCCACAAGTTATACACAGGTGGAAAACTCTACTTTCATTTCGTTTTTTAAGTTTTCCACAGAATTAACAGGACCTACTACTTTTATTATTTATTTATATATAAATACAAAGATTCCTCAATAGAGATTCTCTATTTAAAAATCATAGAAAAAGGAGTTTAATCATTATGAAAGTAACCGTAAAAAGAAATACATTTTTACAAGAACTACAAACCGTTCAAAGAGCCATTTCTTCTAAAACAACTATCCCTATTTTAACTGGGGTAAAAATTGTATTAACTGATGAAGGATTATCTTTAACAGGGAGTAATGCAGATATTTCTATTGAAAGTTTTTTAAGTCAAGACGATGAAAAAGCACAAATGACCATCGAATCTACAGGGAGTATTGTTTTACAAGCCCGTTTCTTTGGTGAAATTATTCGTAAATTACCTGAAGATCTCTTTACATTAGAAGTTTTAGAAAATAATCAAGTAGCGATCACTTCAGGAAAAGCTGATTTTACAGTAAATGGTTTAGATGCTGAAAATTATCCACACCTTCCAGTTATCGATGCTAAAAATCAAATCCAATTACCTGTTCATCTGTTGACAAAAATTATTAATGAAACTGGATTTGCTGTTTCACTTCACGAAAGCCGTCCTATTTTGACAGGGGTTCATTTTATTTTAGAAAATCAAAAATTATTAGCTGTTGCGACGGACTCTCATCGTTTGAGTCAACGTGTGATCCCAATCGAACAAGCAGCAGAAGATTTCAATATCGTCATTCCAGGTAAAAGTTTGACTGAGCTTTCTCGTTCATTTACGAATGAAGAGGAAATGGTTGAAATCAGCATCATGGAAAATCAAGTTTTGTTTAAAACACAAAACATGTATTTCTACTCTCGATTACTAGAAGGCAATTATCCTGATACTAATCGTTTGATTCCAACGAGCTTCAATACTGAAATCGATTTTTATGTACCAGAATTATTGTCAGCAATCGATCGTGCATCTTTATTATCACATGAAGGCCGCAACAATATCGTTCGTTTAGCGATTGCTTCTGACTCTGTTGTTCTTTATGGTAATTCTCCAGAAATTGGTAAGGTAGAAGAGCCGTTGAGCTATGAGAAGGTCACTGGCGACCCATTAGAGATTTCTTTCAACCCGGATTATATGAAAGACGCGTTACGTGCATTTGGTGATATGAGTATTACGGTGAAATTTATTTCAGCGATCCGTCCATTTACATTAGAACCAACAGAAACAGATCTTGACTTTATCCAACTGATCACTCCCGTACGGACAAATTAAAAATAAACTAATTCATTGAAAAAAGGTTAGAATGTGACGGATCATCGTCTCATTTTAACCTTTTTTCGTTAGCCTTCATTTTCTTGGAATGAAAATGGAGTGAAAAGAAAGTCATCTCCTTCCAACTTTAAATTTCTTCTTAAAATGCATTTTAAGCCTTTTTTAATCGTTAGAATATTTTTTATCGATTATATTTAAAATTGCTTAGAATGAAAATTAGACGGATAAATTTGTTTTATCCTCGAAAAAAGAGTATAATATTAGAGTGAAAGTGAAAATAAAAAAGAGGGATGCATTTTGAAAAAGACACTTGTTTTAGAAACTGATTTCATGACACTTGGTCAGGTCTTAAAAGAAGTCAATGTAATTGGCAGTGGAGGCCAGGCTAAATGGTATCTAGCTGAAAATAGTGTGTTCGTAGATGGGGAATTAGAGAATCGCCGCGGTAGAAAATTGTATGCCGGTATGATGATCGAGATACCTGAAGAAGGTACTTTTTTTATGGTGAAAAAAGGCGAGGCAGCGGATGAGACTGAATGAAATCGAAGTGCAGCATTATCGTAATTATGATGGGCTGACTTTGGATTTTCCCAAAACATTGAATATTTTTTTAGGAGAAAACGCACAAGGTAAAACCAATCTTCTAGAAAGTATCTATGTGTTGGCAATGACCCGCAGTCATCGGACTAGTAATGAAAAAGAGCTGATTCATTGGGATTCTGATTCTGCAAAAATCAGCGGAGTCATCGAAAAAAAGACAGGAACGGTCCCGCTAGAAATCATTATTTCTACTAAAGGACGTAAGACAAAGGTAAATCATATTGAACAAAAACGATTGAGTTCATACATAGGTCAGCTGAATGTCATCTTGTTCGCGCCAGAGGATTTATCTCTGGTCAAAGGCTCTCCCCAGTTACGCCGTAAATTTATTGATATGGAATTAGGTCAGGTCAATCCGATTTATTTATATGATCTGGTTCAATATCAATCTGTTTTAAAACAGCGGAACCAGTATTTAAAGCAATTAGCTGAAAAAAAGCAGTCAGATCTTGTCTATTTAGACATTTTGACTGAGCAGCTGGCAGAATTTGGCGGCAAGGTTTTATTTGCTCGTTTAGAGTTCATCAAAAAATTGGAACATTGGGCAAACCTCCTGCACAAAAAAATCAGCCATGAAAAAGAAGAGCTATCAATCGAGTATTTTTCAAGTATTCCATTAGATAAAGAAAATTTTTCACTAGAAGAACTTCAAAAACAATTACTGCAAAGCGTTATGGATAGCCGCAAACGAGAGTTATTCAAGGCCAATACCTTTTTAGGTCCTCATCGTGACGATCTGATTTTTAATGTAAATGGTCAAAATGTTCAAACTTACGGGTCACAAGGTCAGCAAAGAACGACGGCGTTAAGTGTGAAGCTTGCAGAAATTGATTTAATGTATTCAGAAACAGGAGAATATCCTGTTCTGTTATTGGATGATGTCATGAGTGAATTAGACAATGAACGACAATTGCACCTACTAGAAACGATTGAAGGAAAGGTCCAGACATTTTTAACCACAACCAGTTTGGATCATTTAAACAATAAATTAACTGTTGAACCAGATATATTCTATGTTCATCAGGGAGAGATAGAGAGGGAAGCATCTATATGACAGAAGAAGAAAAAAACATGAAAGAACGTGCCCAGGAATATGATGCCAGTCAGATTCAGGTATTAGAAGGTCTTGAAGCGGTTCGTAAACGTCCAGGGATGTATATTGGATCAACTAGTTCGGAAGGACTGCATCACTTAGTTTGGGAGATCGTAGATAATTCCATTGATGAGGCCTTAGCTGGTTTTGCAACAAGTATCCAAGTGATTATTGAACCAGATGATAGTATTACCGTTATCGATGATGGCCGTGGAATTCCAGTCGATATCCAAGCAAAAACAGGACGTCCTGCTGTTGAAACTGTATTTACTGTTCTTCATGCCGGTGGTAAATTTGGCGGCGGCGGATATAAAGTATCCGGCGGGCTGCACGGCGTTGGTTCCTCTGTAGTTAACGCGCTATCTACTACCTTAGATGTAAAAGTTTATAAAGAAGGTAAAGTTTACTATCAAGAATTTCAACGAGGCGCTGTTATTAATGATTTGAAAGTCATTGAAGAAACAGACCGCCACGGAACAACCGTTCACTTTGTTCCAGATCCAGAAATTTTTACAGAAACAACTACATTTAATTTTGATAAATTGGCAACTCGTGTAAGAGAGCTTGCTTTCTTAAATCGCGGACTGAAGATTTCTATTGAAGATAAACGTGAAGAAAAACCAGTTCTAAAAGAATACCACTATGAAGGTGGGATCAAGAGTTACGTTGAACATTTAAATGCGAATAAAGATGTTTTATTCCCAGAACCAATTTTTATCGAAGGGGAACAACAAGACATTACAGTCGAAGTTTCAATGCAGTATACAGATGGCTACCATTCAAATTTATTGAGTTTCGCCAACAATATTCATACGTACGAAGGCGGAACACACGAATCTGGGTTTAAAACCTCTTTGACTCGTGTTATCAATGATTATGCTCGTAAGCAAAAAATCATGAAAGAAAATGATGAAAACCTAACGGGTGAAGATGTACGTGAAGGATTGACTGCGGTTATTTCGATTAAGCATCCGGAACCTCAATTTGAAGGTCAAACAAAAACAAAACTAGGAAATTCAGAAGTTCGGACTGTTACAGACCGCTTATTCTCTGAGTATTTCAATAAATTCTTGATGGAAAATCCAACAGTAGGGAAACAAATCGTTGAAAAAGGGCTGTTAGCTTCAAAAGCTCGTTTAGCTGCGAAAAGAGCCCGTGAAGTAACGCGTCGCAAAGGTGCACTTGAAATCAGCAACTTGCCAGGGAAATTGGCAGACTGTTCAAGTAAGGATCCTGAAAAATGCGAAATTTTCATCGTCGAAGGAGATTCAGCCGGCGGTTCAGCAAAACAAGGACGAAGCCGTGAATTCCAAGCGATTTTACCGATTCGAGGAAAGATCTTGAATGTTGAAAAAGCCAGCATGGATAAAATTTTGGCTAATGAAGAAATCCGTTCATTATTTACAGCAATGGGAACTGGGTTTGGAGCAGACTTTGATGTTTCAAAGGCTCGTTACCACAAATTAGTGATCATGACCGATGCCGATGTCGATGGTGCCCATATTCGTACGCTGTTATTGACATTGTTCTACCGTTTCATGCGCCCTGTTGTTGAAGCTGGCTATGTTTATATCGCTCAGCCGCCATTATATGGGGTCAAACAAGGAAAGAACATCACGTATGTTCAACCTGGTAAACATGCCGAAGAAGAGCTTGCAAAAATTTTAGAATCATTACCCGCAAGTCCAAAACCAAGTGTACAGCGTTATAAAGGTCTGGGCGAGATGGATGATCATCAATTATGGGAAACAACGATGGATCCGGAAAGACGTTTGATGTCACGTGTTAGTGTGGATGATGCGATCGAAGCCGACCAAATCTTTGAAATGCTGATGGGCGATCGAGTTGAGCCGCGCCGTGCGTTTATCGAAGAAAATGCCCATTACGTGAAAAATCTAGATATTTAGTTTAAGAAGGAGATAAATTCATGAGTGAAGAAGTGAAAGAAAACATTCAAGACGTCAATCTGACCAGTGAAATGAAAGAATCCTTCATTGATTATGCGATGAGCGTTATCGTAGCTCGGGCATTGCCGGATGTACGTGATGGGTTAAAACCTGTTCACCGCCGTATTTTATATGGTATGAATGAGTTAGGTGTGACACCTGATAAACCACATAAAAAATCTGCCCGTATCGTTGGGGATGTTATGGGTAAGTACCATCCTCACGGTGATAGTGCGATTTATGAATCAATGGTGCGGATGGCTCAGCCATTCAGTTACCGTAGTATGCTAGTCGATGGTCACGGAAACTTTGGTTCTGTTGATGGAGACGGTGCTGCTGCGATGCGTTATACCGAAGCTAGAATGACAAAAATTGCCTTGGAAATGCTGCGTGATATTAATAAAGACACTGTAGATTTTCATGGAAACTATGATGATTCGGAACAAGAGCCGGATGTATTACCGGCACGTTTTCCTAACCTGTTAGTCAATGGGACGACAGGGATCGCGGTAGGGATGGCAACAAATATTCCACCGCACAATTTAACAGAAGTGATTGAAGCAACAAATTTGCTGATGGATAATCCAGAGGTCACAACCAATGAATTGATGGAAGTCCTACCTGGACCAGATTTTCCAACTGGTGGTCTAGTTATGGGAAAATCCGGTATTCGCCGGGCGTATGAAACAGGTAAAGGTTCTATCACTGTTCGTGCCAAAGTAGATATCACAGAAATGCCTAATGGCAAAGAGCGGATTTTGGTATCTGAATTGCCATATATGGTCAACAAAGCGAAGTTGATCGAGCGGATTTCAGAGCTGCATCGTGAAAAACGGATTGAAGGAATCACGGATTTACGTGATGAATCTTCCCGTGAAGGAATGCGGATCGTTATTGATGTTCGTCGTGATGTTAGTGCTTCTGTTATTTTGAACAATCTTTATAAAATGACCGCTTTACAAACATCATTTGGCTTCAATATGCTGGCAATCGAAAAAGGTGTGCCGAAAATCTTGAGTTTGAAACAAATTCTTGAGAATTATATTGAACATCAAAAAGTAGTCATTATTCGCCGTACTGAATTCGATAAGAAAAAAGCCGAAGCGCGTGCACATATCTTAGAAGGTTTGCGTATTGCATTGGATCATATCGATGAAATCATTTCAATCATTCGAAATTCCAGAGCAGACGACGAAGCGAAAGCTTCTTTGATCGAACGCTTTGAATTTTCTGACCGTCAAGCGCAAGCAATCTTAGACATGCGTTTACGTAGTTTAACAGGCTTGCAGCGTGATAAGGTTGAAAATGAATATCAAGAACTATTGAAATTCATTGCTGATATGAATGATATCTTGGGGCGTCCAGAACGTGTCATTGAAATCATCAAAACTGAATTAGGCGATATCCGTGATAAATATGGCGATGCTCGCCGTACCGAGTTATTAGTCGGAGAAGTTTTGAGTTTAGAAGATGAAGACTTGATCGAAGAAGAAGAAGTCGTTATTACCTTGACAAACAATGGCTATATCAAACGTGTAGCCAACAGCGAATTCCGTGCGCAGCGCCGTGGTGGTCGTGGTGTGCAAGGAATGGGCGTTCATGACGATGACTTCGTGAAAAACTTAGTATCATGTTCAACTCACGATACATTGTTGTTCTTTACGAATAACGGTAAAGTTTATCGCGCGAAAGGATATGAGATTCCTGAATACGGTAGAACAGCGAAGGGAATTCCTGTGATCAATATGTTAGGTATCGACTCAAGTGAGAAGATCCAAGCAATCATTGCCGTTGAAGGTCAAGCAGAGGATGGTCATTATCTGTTCTTTACAACTCGTAAAGGAACTGTTAAACGTACAGCTGTAACAGCCTTTTCTAATATCAGAAGTAATGGTCTGATTGCGATCGGTCTGAAAGAAGACGATGAGTTAGTCAACGTTGTCTTGACGAACGGCGAACAAAATATGATTATCGGAACGCACAATGGTTATTCTGTAACATTTGCAGAAACAGCTGTTCGTGACATGGGCCGTACAGCATCTGGTGTTCGTGGTATTCGTCTAAGAGAAGATGATTACGTCGTAGGAGCCTCTTTATTGGACGCTGACACGGAAGTTCTAGTGTTGACGGAAAATGGTTACGGTAAGCGGACAAAAGCCTCTGAGTACCCTGTGAAGGGCCGTGGCGGTAAAGGAATCAAGACAGCCAACATTACAGCGAAAAATGGTCCATTAGCAGGACTTACAACTGTTCGCGGTGATGAAGATATCTTAGTTATCACTAATAAAGGCGTTATTATTCGCTTCAACGTAGATTCAGTTTCTCAAACAGGACGTGCTACATTAGGTGTTCGTTTGATGAGAATGGAAGAAGATGCAAAAGTGGTGACGATGGCAGTGGTTGAGCCAGAGCCAGATGAAATCGTTGAAGAAGTTGAAGGTGTAGAAACAACAGTTGTAGAAACTGAAACACCTGAAACAGATACAACGACTGAAGAATAATTTATTTGAATAAAAGTTAACAATAAAAATACAGTTGCTTCCTTTTAGAGGAAGCGGCTGTATTTTTTATTGATTATTATTTTTAAAAAAACTCAATTATATTTCTTTTGTTTTGCCTAAAAGTATGTTTATAATAAAAAATAAGAATAAGTATGGGGTGAAGAGATGATTCAAGAAAAATTACTATTATCCAAAACTTTTTCCAAACAATTAAATATAGGAACCGCATTGTCAAACTTCATCGAAAATATACTTGAAATATTTGGAGATAAAACAACGGTGCTAGAGCGTAGACCGATTACTTTTTCTGAATACTTTTATGTAGAGTTGATTACATTTACTAATGGGTTTCAAGTGAGAACTAGTTTAAGAAGGAATCCAAAGACTTTTGAGATAGAAGCAAAAGTGTACTCTGAACCGAATCATTCTTATTTATCAGAATTGACAATAGAAGAGTTAAGTGTGATGCGTTCTCTAGTAAAGAGAGAACGAGACCACATCATCAAACAAAAATACTCAGATGTCGATCAAAGTGAGCTGGATGTTATTTCTTCTTTATTCATGAAATTAAAGATTATAACTGGAGAAATTATTTAAATAGAATAAATAACAATAAAACAGAAGCGCTTAGAAATATTCTAGCACTTCTGTTTTATTGTTTACTACCCCATACCGTTTTATTTCCTGTTTCGTTTGAGTAATGTACATCGCCCTACACTTATCAGCTCTTCATCATCATTGAAAATCTTTCCCTCCCAAACTTGCAGAGAACCACCGATCTGATCAGGTTTAGCAATGATAGTCAATGTGCCATCTGCGACACTTTTTAGGTGATTGATCTGTAAATCAACGCCTACTGCGTAAACATTTTCTTCAGAAAATTGAGCATTGGCACCTAGACTACAGGCTGTTTCAATCAGTACACCGTTAATGCCACCATGAACAATCCCATAAGGTTGTTTATGAAAAGCTTCAACGTTCATTGTTAGGATTACTCGATCTTTCCTTACTTCTTGCGTTTTTATTTGTAAATAGTCAAGCAAATGCATAAAATCAATTCCCTTCTTAACGCCTATTTTGCTACAAAATCATGAATAGATCGAATCGAGAAAATCGATCGCAGAATCTGTCAACAAATGATGATAAGCTAGTGAGTCATAAAAAAAGATGCGTTCCTTTGGATAATTTCCACTATCAAATTGCTTTTGCAGCCCAGGCAGACAGATGATTGCATCCGCTTTTTGCGAAATTTGCTCGATATCCGCAATTGAATCATCTAGAACAGCAGTCCATGGCGCCTTTTTTTTATTTAATTCTATGTTTAACTGTGTAACTAGCTTGTTCTGATTAAACATTCCTAAAATATTGCCGGTTTGAAGTAGATTTCTTCCCAGCATAGGAGTACTTTGATAAACGATAACAGCTGTATACAAAAAAAAACGCCCTTTCTATCTTTTATTAAACATCTTATCACAAATCATAACCAAAATTTAAAGTGTTCACAAGAAGTTTCGTACAGGAACGACGTAAATTTTTTATAAAAAAGAAAAGCGCTGGATCCTCTTTTATAGTATAATTTATTATCGATTTAGCATCGAATAGAGCAAGTGATTTCAGATTAAAAGTGTTAAGTGATCATTATTTAATTGCTTAGTCAACATAATTAACTATTTATACCAAGTACCAACTCTTTCAGTACTCAAAAACACCAAAATTAATTGGTCTACTTCTAAATTGAAACAGAAATGTTATTAAATCAATGTTTTTGTTTTTATCCTTTGGTGGATCTATTTTTCTCCTATACGTAACAAAATTAATATGTAAATTTAACTTTGCAACTAAAAAGTTTTCTGTTATGATTTATGTATCTCATACATGCCTAAATGTATAAATAAAAGAACAGGAGAATTAATTTGAAAGGTATACCTTATCTTCTTTTTGGCCTAGTGATGTTAACCATTTTAGTAAGTTGCAAACCATCAAAAAATGAGACTCATTCAAATGAGTATTCTCTTTTTGATGGTACATGGGAAGTTATAGATAATCCTGAGCAAAGGATTACTATAACAGAAAATGACAAGCATTCATTTGATCTGTCCTTTGAAAACTTGGATTTTCTTGAAAGTAGTGATCTTATTGTTTCTGAGCAGACTAGGAAAGAGCTTATTTTAAAATCAAAAAACAAAGGTCTAATTTACTCATTTTATATAATTGAAAAAAATCAATTAGATTTTTATTTTGCTGCTAATTCTGATGAGAATATTGTTGGTGAATCTCCGCCAATAACCTTAAAAAAAACTAAGTAGGATTTCTACTTAGCTTTTTTATGTTACCAATTAGTTATTGTACCTATCCAAGTATATGTTCGCTTGGAATTTGCTATATATTTGATCTGTTTTGGTGAAGCGTCAATTATTTCTGTATAGTTATTCCATGGATTCCAAATGATATAACCATTCATTTGTTTACCCATATAGTTTTCTGAATAAGTTCCTAATAAATCGATGGCATGAAATGTGTTAACCTGAGATTTCCATAAACCAAGTAAGGCATTACTTTTTCTAAATTGAGTTAGACTTTCTGACCATGTAGTCGGTCGTTCGAGCAGTTTCGGATAAACGCCTCTAGTTTTAGCATATTTAATTATTTCTTCAGGAGTGAACCCATTATTTTTACCCTTTTTACCCCACTTTACAATATCAGAAACTTTTGTTGTTCGTGCATCGTTTTTATTAATTAGAATCATTGTAGTTGCATAAGCCATGCACCAGTCATTCCCTTTTTGAATTTCTGAAATTTTCCAATTAATGCGGGTTCCAAATTTATTTAAAGTAATTGATCTTGAAACTAGTTCAGAGCTTGATTCGTTTACTATTTCTGTGCTGCCATTACTATCATAGTCTATTGTATCATTCAAAGAAATTTGGTTTAGATCTTCTGATTTGTGCTCATCTAATACTACTTCTGCTGAATCTTTTTGTGAGCTTTCAGTTTTTAGATCAGGATTTTCCCAAAGTAAAAAGACTGTGTTGTTATCTTCATAATAAATACTTCCATCTTCAGAAGCTATTAATGTTATTGGACGGTTTTCCCCTTGTTCCTCTAAATTATTTAACTCATCAACCATCATTTTTGATAGTTTAGAAGAGAATCCGTCATTTTCTTTTTTTACATAAAAAATATATTCAATCTTTCCATCTTTTGTTACAGGAAAAAGGATTAAATTATTTTTATTATCTTTTTCAAGTAATGAGAAAGGTGCTGAAAGCTTATAGTTTAAAAGACTTCCTTCACCTTTTTCAGCTTTTATCATCCCTTTTAAATAGAATGATAGATTATCTGTAGCATAATCTACAACTTCTTGCTCTACAACTTCAGTTTTTACTGATAGTATATGTTCATCATTAGCATAAACATTTCCACCAATAAAAAATATACCGCTAAATAATAACCCAAATAAAAATTTCTTCATTTTTTTCCTCCTTAAAAAATATCAATACATCACTAAATATATTATAAACATAACACTAAGTAAATATTAGTAGTTTCATATTTCAACAAAAAGACTATCCTTTATGCCAAATGAGGCATCCTCAAAGATCAACTAAAGTTTTATAATTTTAGTAGAAGAAATATTCTATTTATTTTTTTTAAGGAATAAGATATAGTATAACAGGTGGGAAATTGTGAATTAATTCTTGGCAATCAAAAATCGAAATGTAGAGGAGATTGCCAACGAAATGTGTTAAACGTTTTCTATTGTGAAGTCTTCTACATATTCTGAAAGGGTATGAAGTTGGTTAAAGCAGAGACCTTAATCGCTTTCTGATAAGAAGTTTGGAAATGGCCAATGTGGCTGGTGATTATTGTGATTTTGTTTATATTTTTTTATCCTGGTTACGTTGTCGGGCGAGAATCTAAATCGCATTATACAAAAAACGACAGCTGTCAGCGTTGGTTTTAGTTATTTTAGAGTTAAGAAAGAAGAGGGATTGGGAATGAGTTGTTTAGGAAATATCATATGGTTTATTTTTGGTGGTTTTATTGGTGGAGTAACATGGCTTTTGGCTGGTATTCTTTGGTGCATCACGATCGTGGGAATACCAATTGGACTGCAATGTTTTAAATTAGCTGGTTTGAGTTTTTGGCCGTTTGGGAAGGATGTTGTCTATAGCACAAGCAGTGTATCATTTATAGTCAATATTCTATGGCTGATTTTTAGTGGCTTCTGGCTAGCTGTCGGACATTGTGTTAGTGGAATTATTCTGTGTGTGACGATTATTGGAATTCCGTTTGGTATGCAATCATTCAAATTAGCTAAATTGGCACTGATGCCATTTGGCGCTCAGGTGGTTACTGTAAAATAATTTTTAATCGAATAGAAAAAGGAACGAAGGTTGACTATCAGCTTTTGTTCCTTTTTGCATTTTTACTGAAGTTGTAATTAATTGATAGAGTACAAAAGAATCAACGAGGGAGAATGTGATGAATCAATGGCGTGTTAAGCTTAAAAAGCAACTGTTTATGTGAGTTGAATTATATAATTAAGTACATTGTAACTCATAGTGTTATGTCCGAGTCATATTCTTTTTCTAAAGGTGATTTTCTTGTTCTTTAAACCGTCTATCATTCTAAAATGTCTATATTTGTGTATAATAGAAGCATTGAAAACTTATTGAGTTGCACAGGCCAGCCTTTCGAGGGAAAGATAAAAATAAATTGTGGTAAAAAACACCACATTTTATTTTTCCTATTTCCTTGTCAAGGCTAACCGGCTTGTTCCGCTTTTATTGTTATCTAGCTGCACAGGCTAGCTCTTCAGAAAAAAGATAAAACCTGAATGAGGCAAAAAGCACCTCAGTCATGTTTTCCTATTTTTCAGCCAGAGCTAAACGAGCCTGTTTCGCTTTTAAATTTATAAGGAGGTTTCTACATGAGAAACTGGACAACGATTAAAGAATACGATGAAATTTTATTTGAACAAGAAGGTAAAGTTGCGAAAATCACTATTAATCGACCTCAGGTGCATAATGCTTTTACACCGAAAACAGTGATGGAAATGATCGATGCCTTTAATATCAGTCGCGATAAACAAGATGTTGGTGTAATTATTTTGACAGGTGCAGGAGACAAGGCATTTTGTTCTGGTGGTGATCAAAAAGTCCGTGGCCACGGTGGATATGTCGGAGAAGATAGTGTTCCTCGTTTAAATGTATTAGATTTACAGCGCTTGATTCGTGTGATTCCAAAACCTGTTATTGCGATGGTTAAAGGTTATTCGATCGGCGGCGGAAATGTTCTTCAACTTGTTTGTGATTTGACGATTGCAGCAGATAATGCCAAATTTGGTCAAACGGGACCAAATGTTGGTAGTTTTGACGGCGGCTATGGCTCTGGTTATTTAGCACGTGTAATCGGCCATAAAAAAGCCAAAGAAGTCTGGTTCTTATGCAAACAATATTCTGCAGAAGAAGCGTTAGATATGGGTTGGATCAATACTATTGCGCCATTAGCAGAAGTAGAAGATGTAACGATGGAATGGGCGGAAGAAATGCTGAAGAAAAGTCCGCTTGCATTACGTATGATCAAAGCTTCTCTAAATGCTGATACGGATGGACTTGCCGGTATTCAACAATTAGCTGGAGATGCAACATTACTTTATTACACAATGGATGAAGCAAAGGAAGGACGAGACTCGTTCAAAGAAAAACGTGATCCTGATTTTGATCAATTTCCTAAGTTTCCATAAGGGTGAAAACTATGAATAGTTGGCTGCAAAAACAAATGAATGAACGACCTGATCATCCTGCTTTTTATTGGCAGGATGAAGAGTGGTCATTTTTGGAAGTAGGTCAGGAAGTACAAAAATGGCTAACGGCATTTTCTTCAAAAATACCGCAAACAGAAAAACGAGTGGCTCTTTTCAGCCGAAATTCAAAAGAAATGTATTTTTCGATCCTTGCATTGTGGGAATTAGGCAAAGAGATCGTTTTTTTGAATACACATTTAAGTGCTCAAGAGCTTCGTTATCAGTTATCAGATGCTGAGGTAATGACTGTTATTACTGCTACGGAATATTTAACAGCTATTACTGAATTGCATCAAGTGAGATGCATAGAAATGAGTTGTTCAGTCGTTACAGAGAGACAAAAAACTGCGGATGAATCATCGTATCAATTAGAAACACCCGCTTCGATTATGTATACTTCTGGAACGACAGGTAATCCTAAAGGGGTGGTTCAGCGTTTTAGCAATCATTTAGCTAGTGCTTTAGGTACACAAGAAAATATGAAGATCACTGCAACTGATTGTTGGCTTTGTCCGGTCCCCTTATTTCATATTAGCGGATTATCGATCGTGATTCGTCAATTAGTTTTAGGCTGTAGCGTTCGTTTATATAGTAAATTTGATGCAGAACGTATCACAACGGATTTGGTTGAGGGGCGTGGCACGGTTATTTCAGTTGTTGCAGTGATGTTGCAGGAACTATTAGAAAAATACCCAGAATCTGGTTACAGCGAAACATTCAAAGCCATGCTTTTAGGCGGCGGACCAATTACACCCACAGCATTAGAAAAATGTGAACAGTTTGGAATTCCCGTCATCCAGTCATATGGTATGACTGAAACATGTTCTCAAGTCGTTGCGTTAGGTTTTGAAGATGCAGTAGCTAAAATTGGCTCTTCCGGTAAACCTTTAAAAGGAATAGAAATAAAAATCGTTGACGACAGTGAGCAGTTTGTTCCAGCAAATAAGGTCGGAGAAATTTTGTTAAAAGGAAAAAATATTGTCCAGAATTATCTGAATGGAGACCAATGGCAAGCAATAAAATGGACAAGCGATGGTTGGTTTAAAACAGGAGATATGGGGTATCTAGATGATGATGGGTACCTTTATTTAGTTAGTCGCTTAAGTGAGTTGATTATTTCTGGTGGAGAAAATATTTACCCCACGGAAATTGAACATGTATTACAGGAAGTTCCAAAAGTTAAAGAAGTTGCAGTTGTAGGTGAACCAGATGAAAAATGGGGTGCCGTTCCTGTGGCCTATATCGTTGGTGAATCAACAGTAACTGCTGAAGAAATCTATAATTTTGCTCAAAAATACTTAGCAAAATTCAAACTTCCAAAACGGATTTATTTCTGTCACACATTGCCTAGAACGGCTAGTGGAAAACTTGCAAAACATCGCTTAACAACAAAAGAAAGGGAGGCTTTTTTAAGCAAATGAGCATTCCTATAGAATTAATTCAGGCTTATGAAGAAGGCTATCGTCAATTTAGCTGGGTCAAAAAAATAAATGAAAATACAGAAACATTGCGTACTTATTTTGAGAAGGGGCAAAATCGATTCAAAGGAGCAAGATTTTATTGGCAAACACCAGAACAAGAGTTGACACTTGTAGGACTTGGAAAAGAAAAAGAGCTGTCTGCTGCTGAGGCCTCTTTTGAAAATGTGGATGCTTTTCTTTTAAAAGAACAACAGTTGATTTATCAAAATGACACTATCGCTGGAACGGGAGCAGTTTTATTCGGCGGATTTGCATTTGACTATAAATCATCCGCACAAAATGATTGGGGAGAGATGGAGCAGGGACTATTTTATCTACCTACGTTTTTGATCACCCAAAAAGAAGAACAACAGTATCTTACTATTAGTTTCAGTGCTGAAACTTTGGATGTATTACAGCAGCGATGGCTTGAATTAAATCAAGAATTTAACGAACTGCTGCATGCTCAAGTAAAAACAAGGGCAGAACATGATGAGCTTGAAGCAGAGGAAGTCGCTGTTTCAGAATGGTTAACACTTGTTGAGCAAACCGTTGAACGCTTAAAGCAGCCCGATCCATTAGAGAAAGTCGTGCTAGCTAGACGAATGAAAGTAAAAAGCACGGAGTCATTTCAAGCAGAGTCAATTTTGAAAAATCTCCAAGAACAACAAATGAATACGTACTTTTTTGTGTTGGAATCAGCTGAGCATCTTTTTATTGGAGCAACACCAGAACGCTTATTAAAAGCAACGGCAACCTTATTTTCAACAGCGAGTATTGCTGGCTCTGTTTCACGTGGAACAACTGCAGCTGAAGATGAAGCGCTAGGAAAATATTTATTGAACGATCTAAAGAACCGTCAAGAACATAAGATCGTTGTTGATCGGATTGTTAAAGAAGTAGAAAAGATGACAGGTGTTTCAATCCAGCCGCAACAACCGCAACTCCTCAAAAATCGAGATATTCAGCATTTACACTTACCGATCCAAGGAAAACGGCAAAAAGAATACCGTTTCTTAAAAGGGGTTCAACAGCTTCATCCAACACCGGCATTAGGCGGAGAACCAAAAGAATTAGCGTTGGCTTGGCTAGTGCAGCATGAGCAGCTGGATAGAGGTCTATATGGCGCACCGATCGGCTGGGTTGCTGTCAAAGAAGATATTGGTGAATTCGCAGTGGGGATTCGATCTGCTGTATTTTCAGGAGATACTGGCTATTTATATGCTGGTTGCGGCATTGTGAAAGATTCTAAGGCAGCAGAAGAACGTGAAGAAACAAAAATCAAATTTCAACCGATGTTAAGAGGAATAGGTGGGAAAATCCATGGCGAATCAAAATGAAATGACGAAATATCTACAAGCTTTTATAGAAGGAATCATTAGTAGTGGTGTCACTCAAGCAGTGATCAGTCCTGGTTCAAGATCGACCCCGCTAGCACTGCTTTTGCATCGACAGGAAAAAATCAAAACCTACGTTGAAGTTGATGAACGTTCAGCCGCCTTTTTTGCATTGGGACTAAGTAAGGCTAGTGATAAACCGGTTGTTTTATTATGTACCTCTGGAACAGCTGGAGCAAATTATTATCCGGCGATTTGTGAAGCCAGGGCAAGTCATATTCCTTTACTGGTGCTGACAACAGACCGTCCGCATGAATTGCGACAAGTGGGCGCACCGCAAGCAATGGATCAGTTTCATTTATTTCAAAGCCATGTCAAATTGTTTGTGGAGATGGCGATTCCCGAAGGAACTAAAGAGATGCTGGATTACGCTTACTGGCAAGGGATGCGTTCAACAGATGCAGCTTGTCAGTTGCCTAAGGGGCCTGTTCATCTAAATTTCCCCTTGAGAGAACCATTATTGCCAGATCTATCTCAATCATTAGCAACAGAGCAACGTACAGAAATTATTGCAGGAAAACAACTTCTGTCTAAAGATCAAATGTTGCACTGTGTAAATGCTTGGCAAGGTAAAAAAGGTGTTTTAGTCGTTGGTGGAAGTCATACACCGGAGGAAGCTGTATCGTTTATTGAGCTAGCTTCAGCATTAAATTGGCCGATCATCAGTGATCCATTGGCAAATATTCAATCCTGCGGCAAAGATAGTCCATTGATTATGAGCTGTGCCGATTTATTTATTCAAGAAGTCAAAATGGAGCAACATCCGGAAGTAATTGTTCGTTTTGGGATGCTGCCAATTTCAAAAAATACGATGTTTTGGCTTCAGTCTCTTAAAGAATCTGAAACAACTATTTATTTTGTAGATGAGACTGGTGAATGGCAAGATCAATTGAAACAAGCACAACTATCCATCCAAGCAGAAGAACAAGCATTTATTCAATCTATCAAAGAAAATACCACTATAAAAACGCCGAATTCATGGCGGGATCAGTGGATTGAGTGGCAAAAAATCGCAGAACAGCAGCTACAGGAAGTAACAGAACTGAATCAGTTAACAGAAACCTCTGCAAGTATTTTAGTGCATAAAAAAATGACTACTGGCGGTCAGTTGTTTGTTTCAAATAGCAATGCGATTCGCTTTTTGGATAGATTTTCGACTACTGGAAATAGCCAGTATCATTTGTTTGGTAATCGCGGAATCAATGGCATCGATGGAATTGTTTCGACGGCACTGGGAGTGTGTGCGATTAAACCTGAGCGTCAAAACATGCTATTGATCGGGGATTTAGCGATGTATCATGATATGAATGGGCTATTACTGGCTAAAAGTTATGATTTACCGTTAACAATTGTTTTGTTGAACAATAACGGTGGTGGTATCTTTTCTTTCCTTTCTCAAAGACAACTTGAAAAAGAAGATTTTGAACCAATTTTTGGAACGCCGATTCATTTGGATTTCTCTTTGGTTGCAGATTTGTACGGCGCAGAGTATACAAAAGCTGAAACGTTGGATGAATTGGACGAATTATTAGAGAAAACAAAAACGCAGCCAAAATTTCAAATAATTGAGATTGTTGGTGAGCGTGAGGAAAATGTGGATTTGTATGAACAGGTGATAGAAGGCTTGAAAGAAAAATTGAGGTAGAATAAATGAATGCAGAGATCAATGGAGTAAATTACTACTATGAGTGGCTGTCCTATCAAAAGGATCGAGCAACATTAGTTTGTTTTCATGGTTTTACTGGCAGCAGTCAAACATTTGTACCAGTTTTTCAACATAAAAATGATCATAATATTTTGCTTATCGATTTAATAGGTCACGGTCAAACCGATTGCTATGTTCATCCTTATCGTTATCAATTAGAATCACTTTGCCGAGATATTGCATTATTAACAGAGACATTGGGCATTAGTAGGTTTTCATTGCTAGGCTATTCAATGGGTGCTAGAGCGGCTTTAGGTTTTTGTTGTCTATTTCCTAATAAAGTTCAAAAACTGATCTTAGAGAGCGGTTCTCCGGGCTTAAAAAGTCCTTTAGAACGAGCAAAGCGTCAATTGTCGGATGAGCGATTAGCAGCAAAGACTTTGACTTCCTCTATCGAAGCGTTTGTGACGAAATGGGAGGCACTCCCTCTTTTCAACACACAAAATAGCCTGCCAAAAAATGTTCAAATGGTAGTTCGTGAAGAACGATTATCTCAGCAACCTTTTGGGCTTGCTTGTAGTCTTTGGTTTATGGGGACAGGCGCTCAAAAAAATTTTTGGCCGGAATTAACGCATATAACTATTCCAGTCCTGTTGATTGTTGGTGAATTAGATACCAAATTTCAACAGATTGCTGATCAAATGAAGCAACGACAAGTTACTTTTTCTATTAAAACGGTGAGCGATGCAGGACATTGCGTTCATTTGGAGAAGCCACAGCAATTTGAAAAAATTGTGTATGATTTTTTAAAGGGAGGCAGTAACAGTGATAATTAAGCGTATTGATCGCTACCAAGTTCGTTTACCGTTACGTACTCCTTTTGAAACGAGTTATGGTCGTCTAACGGAAAAAGCGTTTGATATTCTGCTAGTCACAGATGAGTTGGGAAACAAAGGGATTGGGGAGCTAGTTCCTTTTGAACAGCCGGATTATATTGAGGAAACGATCCAAACAGCCCGAATCATTATAGAAAAGCATTTGATTCCGTTACTCAAAGATAAAGAGATTTATGATCCTAACGAAATCTCTTCTTTGTTTAAAGAAGTAAAGGGGAATCAAATGGCTAAAGCTAGCCTAGAAACGGCCATTTGGGATTTGTATGCGAAACGTAATAATCGAAGCTTAAAAACCTATTTTGCTACAACACGAGCACAAATTCCAGTTGGTGTCAGTGTAGGAATCCAGCCCAATCTATCGGAATTATTAAAACAAATCACGAATTATGTAGATCAAGGATATCAGCGAGTGAAACTCAAGATACGCCCAGGATATGATTTGGAACCGATTCGTGCGATTCGGAAAAAATTTCCAAAGCTGCCATTAATGGTCGATGCTAACTCAGCCTATACCATTGAAGATATCGATCGTTTAAAAAAACTGGATATTTACGATTTAGCAATGATTGAGCAGCCTTTTTCAGCTGACGATTTTTTAGACCACGCACAACTTCAAAAAGTAATTAAGACGAAGATTTGTCTAGATGAAAATATTCGATCGCTTAAAGATTGTGAATTAGCGTTCGCTTTAGGGAGTTGTCAAAGTATCAATTTAAAGATTCCTAGAGTCGGAGGAATTACAGAAGCATTGAAAATCGTTGAATTTTGTGAGAAACATGGTCTGCTTGTCTGGTTAGGTGGTATGTTCGAGTCAGGTGTAGGGAGAGCATTGAATCTGCAATTTGCTGCTCAAAATATGTTTACTTTTCCAGGTGATATTTCAGCTTCTGATCGCTATTATTTTGAGGATATTGTATCGGAACCTTTTATGATTCAAGAGGGTGAGATAAAGGTACCCGATGGCTTGGGAATTGGAGTCAAGTTATCGCAAGAGAAGCTAATGAAATATGGATATTATGAAACGATATATTCAAATTAAAAAGAAGAGGCTGAGACAAACACTTACAAGAGCGATTGCTCTCATGAGTGTTTGTCCCAGCCTTTTCTTTGATGCTATTTATTGTTCCTTCAACGTTTTTTCAATCTGTAAGCGTTGAACTTTCATTGTTGCTGTACGAGGAATTTTATCCCAATCCATAATGATTGGTTCGTTTAGACGAGGCAGGTCATTAACTTCTTCCCACCAAGCATCCCAGTCCATTCCTTGTTTTGGATCGACCGCTAAAATCGGCTGTGGAGAATTATCTTTTGCACGGACGATAATTACTTCTTGAAGAAAATCGAGAGCATCTAATAAATGGTCTTCAATAGCTAAGTTACTATCGATTTTCTCAATTAAATCAACTTGACGGTCTTTTAAATGTAGATGACCATTTTCATCCATAAAGCCATAGTCGCCACTATCCCACCACGGGCCAAAGACCGTTGCTTGAAATCTATCATCTTCTTTATAGTAAGTAAGAGCACGCCCTTTTGATAAAAATTGAATATGTCCATCCGTCATTGCTGGTAGAATATTGCCATCTTTGTCAGCAATCCGAGCTTCAGTCAATCCTTCTAAACCAACACCCATATCACGAGCGTCAGATGTTTTTAAAGATTCTAATTTGTGTGCTTTTAGGATCATTGGTCCACATTCACTTTGTCCATAAACCTGTAAGAAAATGGGTTCATTTTTTTCGGAAGCCTTTAAGAAACTCGCCATCGTTGCATTATTGATAGCGTCAAAAGTTGAATGGTAATAACGAACGCTGGAAAAAGCTTCAGGATTACGTTTGGCTAATGCTGTCCATTGAACAAAATTGTTTGGATGAGTCTCAAGAGCAACTGGCTGATGTGTCGATAGCATTTCTGCAACAGAATCACTAGTTGAAATTGATAAAGGCATCATAGGAAATCCCATCGCCATCAATGAAGAGATACCAATATTGAAGCGTGAGTGTACAGGCGAGATATGAAATCCGACTAGTTTCTTTTCAGCAATTTTTGTAAAAATTGTTTTTTGCCATTTGGTTCGCCACCCCATGGAGTTTGCTGAATGACAGATTAATTTAGGAATACCAGTCGTTCCAGAGGTATGCGTCATATATGCAATCATATCTTTTGGAAGCTCTACTTGGGGAACTTCCACCGCTTGTGCTTGTAAAAGTTTTGCTACTGAAATTTGTTTTTCTGGAGAACTATTTTTTACATTTGCAATTTTATCTGCCGTTTCATCATCAAATAAAATAAATGGATTTTCTAAACGATCAACAAAAACTTCTATTGTTTCAGCTGGAAAATGATAGGAAATCATTGCTGGAACAGCGCCTAAATAAGAAGCTGCAACAGCTAGTAAGTAAGTATCAAATTTTGAACTTTTAAAAATAATGATCTTATCTTCAGCTTTTACTCCTAAGCTCGCTAGTTGATATGCGCGAGTCAAAATAGCCTCATGACTTAATTTATACGTATAGCTTGTTCCTAGTTCTGGAAAAGCAGGTAATGCTTCATCATGAATAATTGCTGTGTCAGGTGCTTTACGCGCCGCATCCCGATAGTTTGTGTACAAATTAAGTGGTTGGTACTCTAACAGTTGGTTCAATTTACAGCATCCTTTCAAACTACATAAGTATTTTTCGCTTGTGTAATAACGAACAAAGACAGTATACCATGAAAAATAAATAACCAAAATAATTAACAAAAAAATGAGATGCATGTGTTTTAGCGTATATTATTAGTGAGAGCCAAATGTAAAATAGCTTAACAAAAAACAGTCAGAAATTATGAAGAATACTTGATTTGATTGGATTTTAGGTGTATAATAAAATATTGTGAGTAGTCTATAAATTTTAGATAACTCTCCTTGCTCTTAGCAATCTAAGAGCCTAAAGTCCATAGGGAGGTGAAAATCAATGAGTCAAGCTACGAATTATGAAATTATGTACATTATTCGTCCGAACATTGATGAAGAAGCAAAAACTGCTTTAGTAGAACGTTTCGACACAATCTTAAAAGATAACGGAGCAGAAGTTATCGAATCAAAAGATTGGGAAAAACGCCGCTTAGCATATGAAATGAACGGATTCCGTGAAGGCATCTATCATATCGTTAAAGTATCTTCTCCATCAACAGCAGGCGCAATCAATGAATTTGATCGTCTTGCTAAAATCAATGACGATATTATCCGTCACATGATTATCAAGGAAGAAGCATAACCAAATGTTTCACGTGAAACATTGGATTGACGAAAGGAGATGTTTAAATGATTAACAACGTTGTATTAGTTGGAAGACTAACAAAAGATCCCGATTTACGATATACATCTAGTGGTTCAGCAGTTGCGACGTTTACTCTAGCGGTAAACCGTAACTTTACGAATGCAAATGGAAATCGTGAAGCAGATTTTATTAACTGTGTGATTTGGCGTAAACCGGCTGAAACAATGGCAAACTATGCGCGTAAAGGTACATTATTAGGCGTGACTGGTCGTATTCAAACTAGAAATTACGAAAACCAACAAGGTCAACGTGTTTACGTGACTGAAGTTGTATGTGAGAATTTCCAGTTGTTGGAGTCTCGTTCTGCATCAGAACAAAGACAAACAACAGAAGGATCAGATTCGACACCAAGTTATAATGCTGGTGGCGGAAGTTTCCAACAACCACAGAACAATAATTTTTCAGGACAAAACAATTTTAATCAATCATCCTCTCAGTCTAGCAATAACGGTATGCCTGATTTTGATAGAGACTCTGACCCGTTTAGTGGATCAGGATCGACTATTGACATTTCAGATGATGATTTACCATTCTAAACGAATTTGATAGGAGGGAATAAGAATGGCACAACAAAGAAGAGGCGGACGTAAACGTCGTAAAGTCGATTATATTGCAGCTAACCATATCGAATACATCGATTATAAAGATATCGAATTATTAAAAAAATTCATTTCTGAGCGTGGAAAAATTTTACCACGTCGTGTAACTGGTACAGGTGCTAAAAATCAACGTAAATTAACCATTGCGATCAAACGTGCACGTATCATGGGCTTATTACCATTCGTTGGTGAAGAGCAATAATATAGAGAAACAAGAATCAAAGAATTCATTTTCTTTGGTTCTTTTTTTATTAAAGAGTTTAAAGTTGTTCTTTCCTCTAAAATGATATTGGATTTGTCTGACCATATATTATTGTTAGAAGTCTGGATAATTGATACTTTTTAAATGTTTCACGTGAAACATTCTGGATTCGCAGAAATCCTTTTTTTATGCTAAAATAACGGTATATTTAGAATGATGGAGGAGTCCTTTGAATGAGAAAAATTAGAATGAAACGGATTTTTGGTTCTGTATTCGTTCTCTTTTTTTTAGAAATACTAATCCTTTTCTTTGTAACGAATAAATATATTTCTATACTGGCATTGTTGATACTCAACCTTGTTTTAATCAATAGAATCATCTATTTAATTAGAAGGCTAGAGATATCGAATACAGAGAAAATAAGAGCAGCAAGCACAATTGCGGAAAAATCATTGGATTATGCATTCAATGAAGTATCTGTTGGTATCATTAACTATGATCCAGATACAAAGGAAGCAAAATGGCTAAATCCATTTGCTGAAAGTATTTTTAGAAAAGACGGACAGTCACTGATCAGTCCTGAATTAATTCAGAATTATGTAGCGTTGGCTGAGAAGAATAAAGATATATTTAAGGTTGGAGATCATGTTTACCGTTTTAATGTTGATGCTGCTCAAAATACAATTACGTTCAAAGACATTACGGAAGAGAGTAATCTATATCAGCAAAAACATGAGATGCAAACAGCGATTGGTATAGTATCTGTCGATAATTACGATGACATTACTGATAGTTTAGATGACAAAGAAATCTCTTATTTAAATAGCTTTATCACAACGATGATTTCTGATTGGATGGATGAATATCAGGTCTTCTATAAACGGTTAAATGCTGAACGTTACTTTTTCATTGCTCAACTGGAAGATGTAAAAAAAATGATGGAAACGAAATTTCAAATTCTAGATAAAATCAGAAAAGAATCAACTTCACGTGAGACGGCTGTTACATTGAGTATGGGAATTTCTTATGGTGGAGAAACCTTGAATCAAACAGGAAATACTGCTCAGACCAACTTGGATATGGCTTTAGTTAGGGGCGGAGACCAAGTGGTTGTAAAAGAAGCAAAAGATGATGCGAAACCTATTTTTTATGGGGGTAGAACAGCCTCTGTTGCAAAAAGAACACGCGTTCGCTCTCGGGCAATGAGCACCGCAATTCAAGGGATTTTGTCGGAGTCATCTGATGTTTATATTATGGGGCATAAATATCCTGATATGGATGCAATTGGTTCCGCATTTGGGATGGCACGGTTAGCTAAATTTCATAATAAACACGCCTGGGTTGTTTTAGAAAAAAGTGAGAGTATTCCTGATGTAGAACGAGTGATGAATGAGGTTGAGAAATATCCAGAGTTAGCCGAGCAAATTATTACTCCGAAGGATGCGATGAAACGAAAGACAGACAGCAGTTTACTTATTATGGTTGATTATCATAAACCTTCACTATCGATTTCACAAGAATTGTATGAACAATTTGCTAAAGTAGTGATTATTGACCATCATCGTCGTGGCGATGAGTTTCCAGCGAAACCGTTGCTTTCTTATATTGAATCCTCCGCTTCTTCGGCATCAGAATTAGTGACTGAGTTGATTGAATATCAAAGCAACGTTCAAAGACAGTTAGACAAATTTGAAGCAACCTTATTATTAGCTGGGATTGTCGTTGATACAAAAAGTTTTAGTGTTCGTACAACAGCTCGTACCTTTGATGTGGCAAGCTACTTAAGAACTTGTGGTGCTGATTCATCTTTAGTACAATATTTATTAAGCTCGGATTTAACTAGCTATTTAGAAATGAACAGCTTGATAGCCAAGAGTGAATATGTTACCCCTGATACAGTAATTGTTACAGGTAACGAAACGAAAGAATATGATAGTGTAACTGCAGCCAAAACAGCCGATACGTTATTATCTATGGTCGGGATCAATGCGGCTTTTGTGATTACAAAGCGGACAGATAAACAAATCGGTATTAGTGCTAGAAGTAATGGGTCGATAAATGTCCAACTTATTATGGAAAATCTTGGCGGAGGTGGTCATTTCACTAATGCTGCGGTACAATTATCTAATGTAACTGTAGCTGAGGTGAAAGAACAGCTATTAAGAGTGATCCATCAAAATATTGATGTGATGTATGATTCAGCTACGTAAGCTATCCTTTCGAATAAAAGATGTTTGTGAGAAAAACAATACACGTATAGTTTATTTTCGTAAGGCTGAACAAGCTTCGTATGCTTTTAAAATGAGGAGGAGTAATAGAGATGAAAGTTATTTTTTTACAAGACGTTAAAGGCAAAGGAAAAAAAGGCGATGTCAAAGAAGTACCAACAGGCTATGCTCAAAACTTCCTAATTAAAAACGGCTATGCCAAAGAAGCAAATAAAGGCAGTATCAGCGCGCTCGCTGGACAGAAAAAAGCACAAGACAAACATGAAGCAGAAATCTTAGCAGAAGCGAAAAAAATGCAAGAGTTTCTAGAAAAAGAAGAGACTGTTGTAGAGCTTAAAGCAAAGGCTGGTGAAGATGGACGTCTATTTGGATCTATTCCATCAAAACAGATTGCAGAAGCCTTAAACAAGCAATATAAGGTGAAATTAGACAAGCGTAAGATTGAGCTGTCTCAACCAATTCGTTCACTAGGCTATACGAATGTTCCTGTCAAACTTCATCATGAGGTCACAGCTAAAATCAAAGTTCATGTTGTGGAAGAATAATCAATAAAAACAAAAAAGTAGAGGCATTCCTCTGCTTTTTTGTTTGCTCTGGAAGAGGAGAAGCTCCACCGTTCTTATGTACATTTGGGTTATTTCTTGTTAAAATAGAAAGACTGGACAGATTGAATATACGATGAGAAAGATACAAATAAATCATAGTGAAATGGTTCGTTTGTATTTAGAAAAAAATAGGAGAGAAAAAAATGAGTGAAGTATGGCAAGATAGAGTACCGCCACATAGCATGGAAGCAGAACAGGCCGTTTTAGGGTCGGTTTTTTTAGATGCTGAGGTTATTATCGATGCATTAGAATACATAGAACCAAAAGATTTTTATCGCCGTAATCATCAATTGATTTTTCAGACTATGCTCACGTTGAATGATCGGAATGAAGCGATTGATGTGATCACAATCAAAGATCGTCTGGAACAGGAAAATTTACTGGAAGATGTTGGCGGACTAAGTTATTTATCAGATTTAGCATTGGCTGTCCCCACTGCAGCGAATATTGTTTACTATGCCAAAATCGTGGAGCAAAAATCATTACTGCGTAATTTGATTTCAACTGCTACAGAGATTGTGACAAAGGGTTTTGAACAAGGTGAAGATGTTGAAACGATATTAGACGATGCTGAACGAAGCATTTTAGAAGTATCAGAAAAAAGAAATCGTAGTGGTTTCTTATCGATCGCTGATGTGCTGAATACCTCGATTGCAAACATTGATCAGCTGTATCAAAACGATGAAGAGATCACTGGATTGCCGACAGGTTATCCTGCTCTTGATAAAATGACTGCCGGACTTCAAGCAGAAGAATTGATCATTTTAGCAGCGCGGCCAGCCGTTGGTAAAACGGCCTTTGCCTTAAATATTGCTCAAAATATCGGAACAAAAACGGATCGTTCTGTTGCTATTTTTAGTTTGGAAATGGGGGCGGAATCGCTTGTCAATCGGATGCTTTGTGCGGAAGGCTCGATCGAAGCGGGGCATTTGCGTACAGGTCAATTATCAGAAGAAGAATGGCAAAACTTGATTATTGCAATGGGTAGTTTATCTAGGGCACAAATTTTCATTGATGATACGCCAGGGATCAAAATCACTGAAATTCGAGCAAAATGCCGAAAGTTAGCTCAGGAAAGAGGAAACCTAGGCTTGATTTTGATCGATTACTTACAGCTAATTGAAGGAACAGGCCGTGAAAGCCGCCAGCAAGAAGTTTCTGAAATTTCCCGTCAACTGAAGAAATTGGCGAAGGAATTGAAAGTACCGGTTATTGCGTTGTCTCAGTTATCTCGTGGAGTAGAACAGAGACAAGATAAACGTCCTGTGTTGAGTGATATTCGTGAGTCTGGATCAATCGAGCAAGATGCGGATATTGTTGCCTTTCTTTATCGTGATGATTATTACGAACGAGGTGAAGGCGGCGAAGATGGAGATCATGAACCACCTGAAATCGATAATGTGATTGAAGTAATCATCGAAAAAAACAGAAGTGGGGCCAGAGGGACTGTCGAACTTTTGTTTATCAAAGAATACAATAAATTCTCTTCCCTCTCACCAAGAGAAGAATTTTAGTAAATAAACGCGCTAACCAAAATGATTAAACAATTTTGGTTAGCGCGTTTTATTTGTATAATGTATGAGCAAATCAATCAAAGAGCGGCAAAGATAAAAGCAGAAAGCTCCAAGAATCAGGTGGGCTATGTACATCTATTCGGTACATGTTATTTTCTAAGGAGTGAATTCTTAGTACGCAGGCACTTAGATGTTGCTGTGTTCGAAGCGATTGCTTTTCTCTTGCCTTATTAGGAATTAGAGAGTGTTTTAAGGTTACAATGTAATTCCGCCATCTACACTGATTACAGCACCAGTCATGTATTTTGAATGATCTGAAGCCATGTAAGAAACAAGTGAAGAAATATCTTCTGGTTCACCAAGTGCGCCATTATTTAATAGAGCAATAGAAGGACGAGGTTGTTGGAATTTACTTTCAGTCATTGATGCAATGGTTGAATCGGTCAATGGTGTCACGATCCCGCCAGGACAAATCGCATTGATCCGAATATTGTTTGCGCCATATTCAATAGCTGCGTCTTGTACTAAACCAAGAACGGCACGTTTTGAGGCAGAATAAACCCCAAATCCTGTTTCTGAACGAATACCTGAAGAGGAAGCGATGATCGTGATGTTCCCGCTGTCTTGTTTTAGAAGCTGTTTAATTACGTGCTTCATACCGAAAAAAGTACCCTTAACATTTACGTTCAATACTTTATCAACATCTGATTCAGGTGTTTCATCAAACATTTTTGGTTCATAGATAACACCTTGATTACCTAAATAATAATCGATTTTATTGTACTTTTTCACGACAAAATCAACTAAGTGCTTCACCTCTTGCTCAACACTCATATCTGTTTTTACAAAATCGGCTTCGCCGCCGAGTGCGTGGATTTCTTTAACCAGAGCAAGACCATTTTTTTCACCTCTAGCAGCTAGAACTAGCGCAAAACCATCTTTTGCTAATTGAAGTGCAGAAGCTTTACCGATTCCTGTTGTAGCTCCAGCGATTAATGCAACTTTTTTCATACTATCGTCTCCCTTAATTATAGATTGGTGGTAGCTTTTACTGGTTTTTCAAATACGTCACGGTCACGATTCAAATTGAAAATAATTTCAGCAACATTTTCAGCGATGACACGTTCCTTTAATGCAAATCCTTCGGGTAGATCAGTCCGTTCTTTTTCCTTAGCTGGATCGGAATACAGTGGTGGGTTATCTAAAGGTAAGTAGCCCACAAAAATATCATCAGGTTTAAGTTCATCTCTTAAATGCTCTGCCAACAACCTTAATGCTGCTTGAGGCGCACCGATTGCTGCTGTATATGGAAAAGGTGAACGATCCGATTGACCACTTGTAAACAAGAGTGATCCTTTACTTGCTTTTAAGTAAGGAATTGCAGCTTGAGCACTGCTTAATGCACTTAATACTCTCATTGTCAGAAATTCTGTTAATAGTTCAGTAGAGACTTCTGTGACAGGTACATAAGCTTTTCCTAGAGGACCAGGTACATTGTAGAATAGAACATCAATGCCAGCCATTTTTTCTCCTAATGCTTGAACTGCTTCTGAAATTTCTTTAGGATCACTCGCATCTGCTGTTGCAGAGAAGGTTTCAATTCCTTCCTGAGCCAATTCTTCTTCCATAATTGCTAAGTTTTCTTTTCCTCTGCGGATTAGCCCGACTTTATAATTTTGCTTACCGAACTTGCGGGCAGTTTCCATACCGACACCAGGTCCAGCACCGACGATAATAATTGATTTTTTCAAAATGACATCTGTCCTTTCAATAATGGTTTTGCTATAGCACTGTTAGAATAGGTGCAATGCAAGGAATTGTCACGAAAATCTTTTTAGACAGTCACTCACATTTTTAAAATAAAATTTTCTTTTTAGTCGAGCTAAAACCTGTTTGTCTCTAAGGGAGTGTCATTCAATCAGTACGTTATTGTCTATAAAGAGGGAGCGTTTCATCTTGAAAATAAGAAGTTTTGCTTTCAGTTATCAGTACTAAATTGTTTTTCTTTAATGTTCGCTTGCCTTCTTTCCTGTAAACTCTTTATAATGAAGCCATAGTCCAATGAGAGGAATTTCTGTGATGGTTGAAATGGTAAAATATAAAAATGAATTGAATCGTGTAGCGTTAGAACAGTTTACACCAAGTGAGATGAATCTCTTTTTTGCAATTGTTTCACGTATAAGAAATAAAGAAGACTGTGTCATTCGCTTCTCATTGAAAGAGATCAGAGAGTTAGCCCAGTATAAGCCGACAGCGGCCAATCGCTTGATTGAAGATTTGACACATACATATGCTAAATTATTAAAATTGACCTATCCCCATACGTATACGAAAAAAGACCAGGTGATAATCGAATCGTTCAATTTATTTAAAAACTTTGAGTTTTGTGAAGAAAATGAAGCAACTTATGATAGTTCAGGGGAAAAAATCACCGCACATACAGGAACGACACTAAAAGATGGATATGTAGATATTGCTGTAAACCCGCATTTTTCTTGTTTATTCAATAATGTATTCAGTGGCTTTACACAATTTTCTTTATCCGAATTTATTAGCTTAAAAAGCAAGTATGCTAAAAATATGTTTCGATTACTTAAACAATTTCGCTCTACTGGTTACAGGCGATTTTCTATTGTGGAATTTCGCTACATGCTGAGTATTCCAAAAAGCTATCAAATCGGTCAGATCGACCAAAAAATTATTCAACGACTGAAACAAGAACTGTCCCCCTATTTCAAAAATTTAACGATTCGAAAAGAGTACGCCAGAACGCAAGGGAAGAAAGTGACAGGGTATAATTTTTATTTTACGCCAGAAAAAATCTATCGATGAAGGAAGAACGAATAGCTGGAATTTTCGTTTTTTTAACGTATGTTTATTTTAATTTTAAATAATGTTCGTGTTTTGCCTTGTTTTTATTTTTTTGAAATCACAATATTCGATTTTTTGTTGAAAGCATTGTGTTTTACTGGTACAATGAATCAGGACAAAATAATTTAGAACGAGGTGTTCGAATGTCATCAGTTGTAGTAGTTGGAACGCAGTGGGGCGATGAAGGAAAAGGAAAGATCACGGACTTTTTAAGTGAGAATGCTGAAGTCATCGCACGTTATCAAGGCGGAGATAATGCAGGTCATACCATTAAATTTGATGGTATTACTTATAAACTACACTTGATTCCTTCAGGTATCTTTTACAAAGAAAAAATCAGTGTGATCGGAAACGGTGTTGTCGTCAATCCTAAATCATTAGTAAAAGAGCTTGCTTATTTAAAAGAAAATAATGTAACGACAGATAATTTACGAATCTCTGACCGTGCTCACGTGATTTTACCATACCATATTAAATTGGATCAGTTACAAGAAGATGCCAAAGGTGAAAATAAAATCGGAACGACAATCAAAGGGATCGGTCCTGCATATATGGATAAAGCGGCACGTGTAGGGATTCGTGTTGCAGACTTATTAGATAAAGAAATTTTTGAAGAACGTTTGAAAATCAATTTAGAAGAAAAAAATCGTCAATTCGTTAAAATGTTTGATAGTGAGCCAATCGCTTTTGAAGATATTTTTGAAGAATATTATGAGTATGGTCAACAAATAAAGCAGTACGTAACAGATACATCTGTTATTTTAAACGATGCGCTGGATGCAGGTAAACGTGTCTTATTTGAAGGTGCCCAAGGCGTTATGCTGGACATCGACCAAGGAACTTATCCATTTGTAACGTCATCAAATCCAGTTGCTGGAGGGGTTACGATCGGTAGTGGTGTTGGTCCTTCTAAGATCAATAAAGTCGTTGGGGTATGTAAAGCTTATACATCGCGTGTAGGTGATGGTCCATTCCCTACAGAACTATTTGATGAAACAGGTGAAACGATTCGTAAAGTAGGAAAAGAATATGGGACTACTACTGGTCGTCCACGACGTGTTGGTTGGTTTGATACCGTTGTGATGCGTCATTCTAAACGTGTATCTGGTATTACGAACCTATCTTTGAACTCAATCGATGTTTTAAGTGGTCTAGATACAGTAAAAATCTGTACAGCTTATGAGTTGGATGGAGAATTGATTTATCACTACCCAGCTAGTTTGAAAGAATTGAGCCGTTGTAAACCAGTCTATGAAGAATTACCAGGCTGGTCAGAAGATATCACTGGCTGTAAAACATTAGCGGATCTACCAGCAAATGCACGGAACTATGTTCACCGTATTTCTGAATTAGTTGGAGTTCGCATTTCGACATTTTCTGTTGGTCCAGACCGTAATCAAACAAATGTTTTGGAAAGCGTTTGGGCACAAATTTAACTAATAGAATGGAGAGCGGGACAAAACTGAAAATCCGTTTTGTTTCGCTCTCTAAACCCGAATAAACGGCGAGAAAAAAGCAGCTCCTTCGGAAATAAGCCGAACTTCACAAAAATTTGAAGAGCAATTTTCGTGAAGTCCTTCTTATTTCTTGGAGCTAAACGCTTTTGTCTCAGCCTCTTTTTGTTTCATTTTGATGAGCTTCTTCCTTTAATAAAGCATGAGTATCCTTCCATTATGTGTTAAAATAGAAAAGCAGTTAGGAGGATAAAAAAATGACATTTAAATTAATGACAGATTCATGTTGTGATTTACCATATACATATTTAGAAGCAAATGACGTTGACTTTATTAGTATGACGATCCAGTTAAATGACAAAGAGTTGGTAGATGACTTAGGAAAAACATTTGATTACGACTGGTTTTTAAAAGAAATAAAAACAGGCGGGATGCCAACGACTTCACAGGTCAATGTTGGTCGTTATATTGAGTTTTTTAGACCGTTTGTCGAAAAGCAAGAACCTATTTTATATCTAGCATTTTCATCTGGTTTAAGCGGCTCGTATCAAAGTGCAATGCAGGCTGTTGAGATATTGAAAGAAGAATATCCGGATGCAGAAATTTATGTGATCGATACAAAAGCAGCCAGCTTAGGTGAAGGACTATTAGTCAGTGAAGTGATTGGCTTGAAGCAAGAGGGGCATTCATTGGAAGCCATATTACAATGGCTGTCAGAAAATAAAATGACTGTTCATTCTTGGGTCACGGTGGATGATTTAAAACATTTAGAACGCGGCGGTAGAATTTCCAAGGCTGCAGCAGCTATTGGCGGATTAATGAACGTTAAGCCGATCATCGTGGTAGACTCACAAGGAAAACTGCAAAATATTGGTAAAGTCCGAGGGCGTGGTAAAGCCTTGAAAAAGTTAGCTGAGGAAACGGTTCAGGGAATGATTGATCCTGCCAATCAAACACTGTTTATTGCATATGCAGGAGATTTAGAAAGTGCAGAGAAGGTAAAAGCACTGATTGAAGAACAAGTTCAGGTACGGGAAATTCGTCTGCATCCTCTAGGACCTACAATTACTAGTCATACAGGGAATGGCTGTATTGCCGTCTTTTCTAGAGGAAAGAAGAGAGTATAGTTTGTTATTTAATTATGAGTGAGATCAAGGCGAAAATGTGTCACTCCAAGAAATAGCAGGAAATCCACGAAAATTGTTCTTTAAATTTTTGTGGATTTCTTGCTATTTCCGAAGATGCTGCTTTTTTTTACCGTTTATTTGGATTTAGAATCCAGCACAAATTTTTTTTTAGTTTTGTTCGGGAAATATTTTTTGTGAAGGACTCTTAAAATATAGGACCAAAGTCTGATTACAAACGTATTTCTTTAATATTACAATAGTGTTACATAAAGTTGGCTGGTCACTTACAAAAGAGTATTAGCAACATGATGTGAGGGCTGAAACAAAAGGAGTGAGTTATGATGACAGTGTTGAGAAAAGTGAATATAAAAGGGTTGTTTTTTTTATTACTATTATTTATTGTAACGGTTCCCGTAAAAAGTTATGCGAGTAGAGACGAATTACCGGAAGCACCAACGCATTTTTATCTAGATGAATTATCTATTTTAACTGAGGAAACACAACGGTTGATCGATAATAAAGGGGATTACTACAAAACACAAGCAGAGAATCCTCAGGTTGTTGTTGGGGTGATCGAATCAACGAATGGCGATAGCATCGATAGTTATGCGGCAGATCTCTTTGAAAAGTGGAAGATCGGTAATCAAGAACAGGATAATGGCATTTTGATTTTATATGCATTAAATGATGGGGATCGTAATGTCAGAATTGAAGTTGGCTATGGATTGGAAGAGGTTATTACCGACAGTACGGCGATGAATATTTTAGTTGATCAAAAAGAGAAACTGAAATCCTCCGATCCTGAACAAATCAATGAAGGCTTGCGTTATGTGTTTAACGCAGTAACGACATTGATCGATCAAAAATATGAATATCCTCTAGACGAGCATGCGTTGAGTCAATCAGAATTAGATGGGTTTTATGAGGATGAAGATGATAATGTGATTTATACTTCCTATAGTATTTGGGATTCAGTTGATGGTGAGTCTATTCTAATTTTCTTTCTCTTTTTTATTATTGCGATTTTGTCGACTATTTTTGGTAAAGGTGACGGCGGCAGTAGTGGTGGTAGTTCTTGGGGAGGTGGCTCATCTTCTGGCGGTTCCTGGGGTGGCGGTGGCTCTAGTTCCGGCGGCGGTTTCTCTGGAGGTGGAGGAAGTTCTGGCGGAGGCGGAGCGAGTATTTAAAAAAGAGAGGACTGAGATATAACTATTTGAGTTATGTCTCGGTCCTCTTTTTTATTAGTATTCACCAGCGAATAATTCATCCAGCTGTTTTTGAACATCTTTGTTTTCTAAGAATTCATCGTAAGTTGTATCTGCGCGATCCACAACACCTTTGTCTGAAACGGCAATGATACGGTTAGCTAATGTTTGAATAAATTGATGGTCATGAGAAGCAAATAAAATTGCGCCGGTAAAGGCCATTAAACCATCATTTAATGCTGTGATTGATTCTAAATCTAAGTGATTGGTTGGATCATCTAGCACAAGAACGTTGGCTTTTGATAACATCATTTTAGATAGCATAACACGAACTTTTTCGCCACCAGAAAGGACATTTACTGATTTTAGTACATCTTCACCAGAGAATAGCATTCTTCCTAAGAAACCACGTAAGAACGTATTATCGTCTTCTTCTTTGCTGGCAAATTGACGCAACCAGTCCAGAATCGTTAAATCAGTATCAAAGTCTTTACTGTTATCTTTTGGTAAGTAAGCTTGAGATGTGGTTACACCCCAACGAACTGTACCTGTGTCTGGTGTAATTTCACCCATGATAACTTTGAATAGAGTCGTCGTCACGATATCGTTGTCGGCAATAAATGCCACTTTATCAACATTACTCAAAGAGAACGAAATATTGTCTAAAATCTTTTTACCATCGATCGTGACAGAAACATTTTCTACATGAAGTAAATCATTACCGATTTCTCTTTCAGGTGTAAAGCCTACGAATGGATAACGGCGTGAAGAGGGTTGGATATCGTCTAAGGTAATTTTATCCAACATCTTTTTACGAGATGTTGCTTGTTTTGATTTCGATGCATTCGCACTAAAACGAGCGATAAAGTCTTGTAATTCTTTAATTTGTTCTTCTTTTTTAGCGTTTGCATTGGATTGCAATTTTGCTGCTAACTGGCTTGATTCTAACCAGAAGTCGTAGTTACCAACATATAGTTTGATTTTCCCAAAATCAAGGTCAGCCATGTGTGTACATACTTTATTCAAGAAGTGACGGTCATGGGAAACGACGATAACGGTATTTTCAAAGTTGATCAAAAATTCTTCCAGCCAGCTGATCGAACGAGTATCTAATCCATTGGTCGGCTCATCTAAAAGCAGAACATCCGGTTTACCAAATAGAGATTGAGCAAGCAAGACTTTGACCTTTTGGCCAGCTGTTAGCTCACCCATTTTTTGGTCGTGAAATTGTTCAGGAATATTTAATCCTTGAAGTAAAACAGCAGCTTCTGGTTCAGCTTCCCAACCATCAAGTTCGGCAAATTCGCCTTCAAGTTCTGCAGCTTTGATCCCATCTTCATCAGAAAAATCTTCTTTCATGTAGATCGCATCTTTTTCTTTCATCACTTCATATAAACGTTTGTGACCCATGATAACTGTTTCTAAAACTGTATTATCTTCATAGTCGAAGTGATTTTGTTTCAAGGTAGCCATACGTTCGTCAGGACCTAATGTTACAGTTCCTGTGGTTGGCTGGATCTCACCAGATAAAATTTTTAAAAACGTTGATTTACCAGCACCATTTGCACCGATCAATCCATAACAGTTACCTGGAGTGAATTTAATATTTACATCATCGAAAAGTTTGCGGTCTGAAAATAGCAAACTTACATCATTTACAGTAATCAATAGATTTCCTCGCTTCATATATAATTGTTGAACCTCTCTGCATTATAGCGAGGAAACCTATATTTTTCAAGGAATTTCAGAGTTTTTCAGAAATCCCTTGAGGTTTTTAGTCAAATAAGATAGATTTTTCCAATTAGCAGTGTTTCATGTGGAACATTCTCATAAAGGGGTTATTAGTGTACTTTTTTTATGATACACTGTATGATACACATAAAATTAGTGTATCGTTTCTACGGCTTGGCAGCTTAAAAGGGGAGAGAAAAATGAAACGGATCGAACGAATCTACCTGTATGTGAAAGAGCAGACCGAACATTTACAGCCAAATGATGTTTCTTTAGGAAGCGGCGTGACGACAGGTGACGTGTCCGCTGCATTAGACATTCAAAGAACCAATGCCAGTAAAGACTTAAATAAGCTTGTTAGAGAAGGTTTATTGGAGAAAACAGATGGACGCCCCGTTAAATATGTAGATAAGGCTATTTTTAAATATCAACCGCTGTCTAAACCGGTAAAAAGCTACCGTGAGCATAGTTTAGTAGAAGAACAGACGGCAAAGATTCAACAACCGCAGTCATCTGCTAAGAAGTTTGTGGGCGAAGATATCTTTAAAGCAATGATCGGTTCGACTGGAAGTATGCGGACGCCAGTGGAGCAGGCAAAAGCAGCAATCTTATATCCGCCAAAAGGGCTAAACTGTTTAATAACAGGACCGACAGGGTCAGGAAAAACCTATTTTGCTCACGCGATGTTTCAATTTGCTTTATTGAATCATGTGATCGATTCTTCAAAAAAACTTGTGGTTTTTAATTGTGCAGACTATGCCCACAATCCTGAATTATTAATGTCTCATCTTTTTGGTTATGCTGAAGGAGCATTTACAGGTGCAACGAAGGCTAAAGAGGGAATCATTCATGAAGCAGACGGCGGCATTTTATTTCTTGATGAAGTTCATCGCTTGCCGCCAGAAGGACAGGAAATGGTTTTTTATTTTATGGATCACGGCACGTATTCAAGATTAGGAGAAACAGTCAAAAATCGACATGCAGATGTCAGGATCATTTGTGCAACAACTGAAAATCCAACTTCTTCATTATTAAATACATTTGTCCGAAGAATTCCGATCATTATTCAGTTGCCGAATTTCATTGATCGTCCAGCCAAAGAAAAAATCGATTTATTGAGAGTCATGATTTCAATGGAAGCGTCACGGATTCATCGAACGATCTCTTTGTCAGAAGATGTAGTCAAAGCATTGATCGGTAGTGTTTCATATGGAAATGTAGGACAGTTGAAATCCAATGTCCAGCTAGTGACGGCTAGAGGTTTTTTAAATCATATCGATCAAGATGAGCTGGTCATCACGATTGATGAATTAACTGACAGTATCAAAGAAGGAATGATGCAGCTAGCAAGTAATCGCGATTTGTTGGCGGAGTTATCAAAATATTTAGAGCCGCAAATGGTTGTTACACCTAATGAACCACTAGTAACGATTCAGTCAGATTCTTATGAGTTACCATACAACCTTTATGAAATCATCGGAGACAAAGCGGCGTTATTGAAAGCAGATGGACTGGAGCAAGAAGTCATCAATAACTTTATTACGACGGATATCAATGTTCACTTGAAATCTTTCTATAAAGATCATGGCTTTACCTTTGATACAGAAAATAAATTAGCAGAAATCGTTGATCAGCGCATTATAGATGTGACGAAAGAAATCTATAGTTTTGCTAAACAAAAGTTGAACTATAATTTTCAATCGAATTTTATTTATGCAATGAGTTTGCATATTAGTTCCTTTTTGAAACGAATCCAAAATGGGGAAGAACGACAACATCAGCTCAACGAAAATATTCGAAATATGGTTTTGGATTATCCATTAGAATTTGAGACAGCTCAAGAAATTAAACGAATCATCGCAAATAGCTATCAAATGAATATCCCAGAATTTGAAACCTATTATTTAGCCGTTCTACTGATTTCACTGAGGGAAAATAAAGATGCTGGACGGATCGGGATTGTAGTAGCAGCTCATGGGAAAAGTACGGCTACAAGCATGGTACAAGTTGTCTCTCAATTATTGAATGTTGATAATTTAAGAGCAGTTGATATGCCTTTAGAGATGCAGCCCAAAGAAGCATTACGTCAAATCGTCAATGTAGTTAAGGAAGTAAATGAAGACAGTGGTGTGATTCTTTTAGTAGACATGGGTTCTTTAGCAACTTTTTCAGATGAAATTACTCGTCAAACAGGCATTGATGTCCGCACCGTGGATATGGTGACGACACCGATCGTTTTGGAAACGGCACGAAAAACATCTTTGATCGATACACAATTAGATTCATTGTATGAGTCGTTGAAAAATTTCCAAGGCTATGCGGACATTCAGCAGGAAAAGAAGAGCGAAGCGGTTGAACCATGGAAAAAAAGGGCAATCATTGCTATTTGTGCTTCTGGTGAAGGAACAGCAAGGCGGATGAAGGAAATGATCGAATCGGCGGTTCCACCGCAGTTAGGGCTGGAATTAGAGGTATTGCCGTTATCGATCGTTGATATGAAAGAACAGCTGCTAACGATTCAAGAAGAATACCATATCCTTGCGGCGACAGGAATCACTGATCCTAAGATTGCAGCACCATTTATTCCAATGGAGAATTTTTTCTCTGGAGAAGCAGAGACGATCATTGAGCGTCTTTTACTGGAAAGTGAGATTTCTGTAGAATCGCAGACAATGAATGAGCAAACTGCAAAGCAAGTTTGTATTGATTACATGGAAGAAAGTTTCACTTTTATCAATCCGAAAAAAGTGATCGAACCGCTGTGGCAATTTGCTGATATCATTCGGACGAAACTTTCCTTAAAGCTAGATTACACTTTTTATGTGAATCTAATCATGCATTTAGCAGGGATGTTGGAACGCATGTTGCAGCATGAAACGTTATCACTGACAGAAGAAGAGCTGGCTCATATCATATCGGAGCCAAGCTATGAGGTAGTAACTAAAGCTGTTCTGTATTTAAAGCAAACCTTTCAGTTAGATGTACCATCAGAAGAAATCTACTATATTATTCAGTTAATCAAGAATACACAATTGAACCAAGCAGAAATCGGAGAAAATACACTAGAATCAATACACAAAGAAGATACACTATTTTAGTGTATCTTCTTTGTGTATTTTCTTAAATAAATCCTTAGTTTTTGCTTTTTTTAAGCAATACACTAATTTTGGCACGATTCTTGCTTTAAATAATATGATAGATTGTACACGACTGTCTAATAACTATTTTTCTACACTATTCTAGTTTTTATAATCGTTTTTTTGGTAATAAATGAAAGAGCATAGTATTTTATTACTAAAGATTATTTAAAGGGACATATCGCGGCAGGAAATCGCAAATGCATGAAGGAGAACAATAGATGATGGATATTCGTTTAGTGCGCATCGATGATCGTCTGATTCATGGACAAGTGGCTACAGTTTGGACTAAGAGTACAAATGTGGAAAGAATTTTAGTCATCAGTGATGCAGTTGCACATGACACGCTGAGAAAAGCATTGCTTGTACAGGCCGCACCGCCTGGCGTAAAGGTAAATGTCATTACTGTTGAAAAAATGATCGATATTTTTTCAGATGAACGTTTCAATGGGATTAAAGTTATGTTGCTGTTTACGAATCCGGAAGATGTTCAAAGAGTGGTGGAAGGCAAAGTTGTGTTTCAATCGGTTAATATCGGTGGTATGAGCTTTACTAGTGGTAAACGAATGATTTCAAATGCTGTTGCAGTTGATGAACGAGATATTGCAGCGTTCAAGTATTTAAATGATCAAGGGATCAAGCTAGAGATTCGTAAAGTGGTTGCTGACAACCAAGTGAATTTGATGGAATTGCTGAAAAAGGAACAACTTGTTTGATTTTTCAGATTCTATAAATAAAAGAAGCAGACTAGAAGCCAATTGTGGAAACGAGTCAAAAGAGTATTGAAAGAGGTGGTCACATAGGAAAAAAGTAAAAGAAAAGTTGTGGTAATCAAGGGATTATGATCATTGTCACTCAATTCAAAACGATAAGTCAAACGAGCCGTGTAACGCATTTTTTCTTTTATATCTTTCTAAAGGCTGTTTTTATTGTAAAAATTTAGTGATTATGTAGTTGAAAAAAATACAGGAGGTATCAAATTATGGTAGGAATTATTCTTGCTAGCCATGGAGAATTTGCCCAAGGCATTTTACAATCCGGTTCCATGATTTTTGGTGAACAGGAAAAAGTACAAGCAGTTGTATTGATGCCCAGCGAAGGCCCAGATGATTTAAAGGCAAAGCTAAATCAAGCAATCGCAACGTTTGATGAGGAAGACGAAGTATTATTTTTAGTTGATTTATGGGGTGGAACACCGTTCAACCAAGCAAACAGTCTTTATGAAGAGCATAAAGACAAGTGGGCAATCGTTAGTGGATTGAACTTGCCAATGTTGATCGAAGCGTATGCTTCTCGTTTTTCAATGAACTCTGCACAGGAAATTGCTGCACACATTCTTGAAACAGCTAAAGAAGGTGTGAGAATCAAACCAGAAGAATTAGAACCAGCAGAAGCACCTAAAGCAGCAGTTGAAGATGCTCAGCCAAAAGGAGCATTACCAGAAGGAACAGTTGTAGGAGATGGAAAAATCAAATTCGTACTAGCACGTGTAGATTCTCGTTTATTACACGGACAAGTAGCTACTGCATGGACGAAGTCTGTTTTACCAAATCGAATCATCGTGGTTTCTGATGCTGTATCAAAAGACGATCTTCGTAAAAAATTGATCGAACAAGCAGCTCCTCCAGGGGTTAAAGCAAATGTTATCCCAATCAGTAAAATGATTGAAATCTCAAAAGACCCACGCTTCGGCAATACAAAAGCATTGTTATTATTTGAAAACCCAGAAGATGTAGTCAAAGTAGTAGAAGGCGGCGTAGATATCAAAGAAGTCAATGTCGGTTCTATGGCTCACTCAGTAGGAAAAGTTGTAGTAAGCAAAGTATTGTCAATGGGACAAGAAGATGTGGAAGCATTTGAAAAATTAGAAGCAAAAGGCATTAAATTTGATGTGCGTAAAGTACCAAATGATTCTCAAGCAAACATGGATGAGATTCTTAAAAAAGCAAAACATGAGTTGGCAGAAGCACACTCAAAATAATACAAAATCTTAAATGAAAATAGGAGGCTTATCATGTCTATTATATCAATTATTCTAGTAATTTTTGTTGCCTTTCTTGCAGGTATGGAAGGGATTCTAGATGAATTTCAATTCCATCAACCGTTAGTGGCATGTACGTTGATTGGATTAGTTACAGGTCACTTGGAAGCAGGAATCATTTTGGGCGGTACATTACAAATGATCGCACTTGGATGGGCAAATATTGGAGCAGCCGTAGCACCGGATGCAGCATTGGCATCGGTAGCATCAGCAATTATTTTAGTTAAAGCACTAGGTGCACAAAGTATTTCTATCAAAGATGCAGTATCTTCATCAATCGCAATCGCTGTTCCTCTAGCAGTAGCAGGTCTTTTCTTAACAATGATCGTTCGTACATTAGCTGTACCGATTGTTCACATGATGGACTCAGCCGCAGAAAAAGGAAATATCAGACAAATTGAAGCGTTGCATATTTTAGCTGTATGTATGCAAGGGATTCGTATCGCAATCCCAGCAGCTGCACTTTTATTCATTCCAGCTGAATCTGTACAAGGTGCATTGGAATCTATGCCAGCATGGTTAACTGATGGTATGGCTATCGGTGGTGGCATGGTTGTTGCCGTAGGTTATGCGTTAGTAATCAACATGATGGCAACAAAAGAAGTATGGCCATTCTTTGTTATCGGTTTTGTGGTAGCTGCGATTTCTCAATTAACATTGATTGCATTAGGAGCTTTAGGTGTCGCTTTAGCCTTGATCTATTTGAACCTTTCTAAAATGGGTGGTTCTTCAAATGGCGGCGGCGGAAGCAATACTGGTGATCCACTCGGCGATATTTTAAATGACTATTAATCCTGAAGGAGGAGAAGAGAAATGGCAGAAAAAATTGAATTAACTAAAAAAGATCGTTTAGCCGTTGCATGGCGCTCTACCTTTATTCAAGGTTCTTGGAACTATGAGCGTATGCAAAATGGTGGATGGGCATTCTCAATGATCCCAGCGATCAAAAAATTATATAAAACAAAAGAAGATCGTTCAGCGGCGTTGAAACGTCACTTAGAGTTCTTTAATACACACCCATACATTGCTTCACCAATTCTTGGCGTAACATTAGCACTTGAAGAAGAGCGTGCCAATGGTGCACCTGTTGATGATGTAGCAATTCAAGGGGTAAAAGTTGGGATGATGGGACCATTAGCCGGTGTTGGTGATCCAGTATTCTGGTTTACTGTTCGTCCGATGTTAGGTGCTTTAGGTGCCTCACTAGCAATGGGTGGCAGCATCTTAGGTCCAATTATTTTCTTCGTTGCATGGAACTTAATTCGTTGGGCATTTATGTGGTATACACAAGAATTTGGCTATAAAGCTGGTTCTAAAATCACTGAAGACCTTTCAGGCGGCTTGTTGCAAGATGTAACAAAAGGTGCATCGATTCTCGGAATGTTCGTTCTGGCAGCTTTAGTACAGCGGTGGGTATCGATTAAATTCCTGCCAATCGTTTCTACAGTTAAACTAGACAAAGGTGCTTATATCGAGTGGGATAAACTTCCTGCTGGCGGAGAAGGTATCAAGAGTGCTTTTGAACAAGTAAATAGTGGTATGGCACTTTCAGCTGAAAAAGTTACGACCCTTCAAGATAACTTGGATCAATTGATTCCTGGTTTAGCTGCATTGTTACTTACATTCTTATGTATGTGGTTATTGAAGAAAAAAGTTTCTCCAATCGTCATCATTCTTGGTTTGTTCGTAGTCGGTGTTGCTGGACACTATATTGGCTTATTATAAGCTAAAATAAGTAAAGAGTATTCATCTAGTGCTTGGGATAAATCATGTCTTTGGTTTTATCCCAAGCATCTTTTACATAGCGTAATCAATTGAAAAAACGTATAATAAGAAAGAGAAGAAACTGAAGAAATGGAGTAGATACGATGGTTCAATCACTGAATACAAAAGTAGATTTCATAACAGATGCCACTGCTTTTACTGGTTTGACAGACTATGGGAAAATTATGATCGGTGACAAGGGGTTTGAATTTTACAATTCGCGTGATTCCCGTAAATATATCCAAATTCCTTGGGATGAAGTCGACTATGTGATCGCTTCTGTAATGTTTAAAGGGAAGTGGATTCCCCGGTATGCGATCCAAACAAAACAAAACGGTACGTTTACCTTTTCATCTAAACAGCCCAAAAAAGCACTTCGTGAGATGCAGGCTTATGTCACACCTGACCATATGGTTCAGTCGTTAGGCTTTTTTGATGTAATGAAACGTGCATTCAAGTCAATTGGTAAAAAAAGTAAAGAATGACATGTAAAGATAGCGATTGCTATAAGCTCTGAATAAAAGAAGTAGCTGTAGCAAAAAACTCTATTGTTTTACCCCCCACACGATGCGTCCTAGTTTGCATCGTGCGGGGGTTTTAATTGTGACATTGGAAGTCGATCTAATCTATTTTATTCACTTTTGTAAAGTTGAAGTGCGGGTAACCCAACAACGATCAATAAGACCATCGTAGAAAAAAGCAGTCTGCTGCCGTCTGATAAAAAGGCAGGATTTACTAAACCTGATAAAACCATGATTTCTAAAACAGCTAAAATAATCGTTGGCAAGGTTTCAACAAGACTATGTCTTTTTAAATAGCTATTTAAAAGAATAGTGCCGGATAAAACGAGCAGAATCAAAGCAAAAGTCTGATGTGAAAGAATAAATGTTTTGCCAATACCACCAACGGCAGTATCAATAACAGGAATCAGAAGTGTAGCTAGCCAGCAAATAAACGCAAAGAAAGCGAATAGATAACTGTTTTTTTTGGAAAAGCTGCTACGTTTGAGTGATAAAAGCAATAATAAAATCACGGCTAAAATCAATCCGAGCGGCAAGGCAGTTTTAAACAGACTCAGAGCAACCACAGGTTCTAAAAGGATATTGAATAAATTGAATTGAAGCAGCAAAATAAACACAAAGCTAATCGATTTTATATTGTTCATTTTTGAATTTCTTGGTAAACCCGCAAGAATATCATCACTGAGTTCATTTGGTGTTTTGCCGAAAAATTCTTGAGCGGAATGCCCGTTTGTTTGGGCATCGATTATATCCTGTAGAATACGCAAAAGTGTTTTTTCTACTGTGTGTTCTTGCTTTTGTCCATTAAGACGAATGGACAAAAGCAACTCTTCGTAGTATTTTTTATTTTCAGCGGTTAGTTGCTTTCGTAGTCTATTGTTTTCTTTGATTAATTCATCTGTTGTCATTTGTTACCCCTCTTTTTCTTTTTCATAATAGTATTAATTTCTGTAAAACGGCTGTAAAGAGGCTTTCTCCATTGAAGTTAAAGAGTACTATTTTCGTTTTGAAGTTTTAGAGAAAAAACGCATTTTATAACCGTATACTGTTTTTTTGAATAAGCATCTTGTCATATAACATACCAAAAGACCACTATGTTGTAAAATAACATAGCGGCCTTTTTAATAAATCAATCGTATTGATTATGCTAGAAGTCTGTGACTAGGTTGTTCCATTTAAGAGTGATAATATTTTTTCCTAAGATTTCTTGTGTGTAGTTCATAGTCATATGTGTGTCGAGTGCGGATTCATTTTCCCAAACTTCCCACAGCATGAATTCTCCTTTGTCTGGATTACTTGGTACAACGAAAAATTCGACAGATCCTTCTTCTTTAGCTGTTTCTGCGACAAAACGTAACAGCTGTTGATAAACATCCATGTAATCATCTCCTGTGGTAACACTCAGACATGCTGTATTGTAGACAAAGTCCTGTGCATTGTCCATATTGATTTTGTTGAATAATTTGTTTGTCATTTTAAACCAACCCCTTTTTTTATTGACAGCACTAGTGTGCTAAAATAAGTATAGTTTTAAGAGAACAAATGAACAAGTACGCACATTTTTGTGCCTTGAAAAATTGGAGTGAGAGAATGCAAGAATATCCTACGGTGAGAGAAGATCCATGCCCTGTAATGGCTGCTTTAAAAATTATTGGCGGAAAATGGCGAATCCCGATTATTTGGAAATTGGCAAATGGTCCAGTTCGGTACAACGAGCTAAAAAGACAGATGACTGGAATTACAACTATTATGTTGACACGCTCATTGAAAGAACTAGAAGAATATAAGTTACTTAGACGTATTCAATATTCGGAAATTCCGCCTCATGTTGAGTATTCTTTGACAGAGGATGGGGAAAAACTATTACCTGCTTTGATGATCATTAAAGAGTGGGGACTAGACGTTATCGAGCGAGAGCAGTCGTAATATAGAATTAAAAATCGGTTGATTACTTATGTGGCTAGTAAAATTTTTTGCTGGTTTTTAAGGTATTCTAGCGATTTTTTTTGTTATGGAGCGCCTAATAGTTAGACATTTATGAGAAATAGAGGTCAGTTGTTATTTTTAGAATCTTTTGCTTTGACTCAAACTTTTTTTAGGAGTACCATAAAATTGTAAAGAGAAATAAAACAGGAAGAAGTGGGAAAGAATGAACGAAACAAGGCAAAAAGGAATTGATTGGGGTTCTTTGATATTAGGAATTTTATTTGTTTTAACTGCATTGGTATCATTTCAAGATCCAACTGGAAACTTGATTGCAATCGTGATGGTTTTCGCCGTATTTGCGATTTTAAAGGGAGTCTTTGAAATTTTTGTTCGTAACAGAATGAAGGAATTAACGGGATACAAAGCGTATGCACCTGTCGTATTAGGTATAATCGATATTATAATCGGAGTTTATTTCTTATTTAATTTAAACATCGGTGTTGCAGCTTTACCATTTATTTTTGCGATTTGGTTTATTGTAGATTCTGTTTTTGGTCTATTTGCGTTAGATTTGGCTAAATCAGTAAGTACAGGGTATTTTTGGTTCACTTTGATCGTTGATGTGTTAGGAATTATTTTAGGTCTGATGTTATTGATGAACCCGTTGACCTCTGCTTTAACATTAAGCTTTTTAGTTGGATTTTATTTTATGCTTTTTGGGATCACTCATATTGTCTACGCGTTTAGATAAAGAGAGCCTCTTTAAATAGAAGCAATGGTTGCTACTGCGATCATTGCTTTTTTTGTTTGATTGATGAGTAGCTGCTGCACGAAAATCTTATTTTTTTGACCGCTACTTTTCAGTCAATGAACGAGATTTATTCGTAGTTTTAGAAGCGGTTCAGTTTAAAGTGAATGAGGATGTATATATTTTATAAGTGTTGCGAAATAAAAAGGTATTTTATCACAAAACTAGTAATCGAATGACCAAAAAGTAACTAAATAGGGTCTAAGACATAACTCAAAGTTATATCTCAGACCCTTGAAACTCGAAGAAACAGTGAGGAGAAGCTTATTATTGTAAAGCACTTCCGTCTCACCGTTTGTTTTTTATGAAGAAACAAAGTCGTAAATCAATCGCCTTTGTGGGTTTTAAGTCACGTTGGTTAGTAATATCTGCGGCGATTATTTGAAGGGCCCGAAATTACTCGAACCAACCAGACAGCGATTGCTACAGGAATCATGATTTTGATCGCAAACCACAATAAACTACCGACAATTCCCATTACTAGACTTAAAATAAAACTTCCTACAAAAAATAATCCAATTACCATTAAAATATTCATTAACATTGATCGTTGTCTCATTAGTAAAACCTCCATTTTTTTCTCTCGTTCTCTATGAATAAAGTATAGCAGGGATAATGAAAGGAATGAATCCAACTTGAGGCTGATTTTGTATCAGACCGGAGGCGGGCGAAATCATTGCATTTGAAGAGAAAGCACGTAAAATAAAAACGAGGAGATGAAACATATGTCAAAATCTAGGCTTGAAGCATTTACGGATGCAGTGATTGCGATCGTGATGACAATTTTAGTTTTAGAGCTACATCAGCCAACAACAGATACATTAGCGGGTTTAGTAGGAATCGAGCGAAAACTGTTCATTTACATCGTTAGTTTTGTGATGTTGGCGATTTATTGGAATAACCATCATCATATGTTTCAATTAGTTCATGAAATCGATGGACGGGTGCTGTGGGCAAATAATTTTTTTATTTTTGCATTGACCCTTGTTCCGTTTGCGACAGCTTGGGTAGGTGATTTTATTGATAGTCTGATTCCACAGCTGACGTATGGCATTATGACTCTTTTAGCTAATTGTGCTTACTTGATACTGACCAAAGAATTGATTCGAGCAAACGGCAAGGAATCAGCACTTGGCGATTTGTTTCAGCGTTACAATAAATCGTATTTAACGATTTTTCTAAATATTTTAGGTTTAGGTCTAGGCATTTTGATCCATCCATATTTTGTTTTGATTCTGAATATTGGTATTTTGATCATGTGGATCATTCCAGACCGTCGAATTGAAAATGAGTATAAAAAATAAAAATTAGCAATATAAATCAAATGTAACAAAGCTATTCATTTAGTTTTGTTATATTTTTTTAAATATAAAAGTTATATTATCATTTTTTTTAGATTATTACATATTTTATGAAAACATAAGCCGTTGTTTTTAGGGTAAAATTAGAAATGATTGTGTAAAATAGGGTGCATTAAACATAGAAATACGACAAGGGCATAAGCAAAACAGGAACGACAATGACGAGTACAAAGTTTTCAACAATTATCAGTGTAAAAATGAAGATAAGAACGAAAACGAGTGATCGATTGATTGTTTCAATTTTAAAATTCTATTCAAGTCTCTTCGATCGTGTGAAGAGGAAATGTGAATCATAAACAAAGGAATTAGCTGAGAAGGAGCCATTAATACATATGGAAAAAGGAAGTTTTGCAAAGCAGACAACAGGAAATAAGAAAGTTTTTTTTAGGAAAGAGATAGAGGAAAGTAGGCTCGGGGAAGAACTTTATTCAGATGATGTGTTGAGCCAATATTCTGTGTACTTATTAAGAAAATTTGAGGTAGCAGAAGATTACGAACAGCCAGAGCAATTTGAAGCACTTTTGGCCGATTTACCAGAACAATTCAACTATGAATTTGAAGATTGTGTCGTTAAAAATCTATACGTACGGGTAACGCAAAAAGCAGTGTATATCACCTTACTGTTAGCTTTAGCGCACCCGTTAAGTAAGTTGCAAATAAGTGATTTGCGTACATGGATCAGTAGTCTTGAAGTGCCGGAATTACCGTTAGAACATACAACGGCTTTTTCTGAAGCGGTGCCTTTAGAGATGGTCAAAGGATTGCAGGAAACCAATAGTGAAGTGTTGCTGTTGACTGAAATGATGAATCAATTTAGTGAAAATCTAAACGATATCTACAAGGAAATTCAAACAGTCAAACAAAAGAAAACACCACCTGTTGTAAAAGTCGTTCAAAGTAAAGTTGCTGCTAAAGAAGCACAAGAAGGTATAAATGCTCAGCACTTAAAAAAACTGGACCAAAAAATCGAGCAGCTGCAAGAAGAGTTTTCAGCATTCAAGATACAGGTCGATAAAAAAATCGAGACGTTCCCAAAACGCAAAACACCACCTAAATTTAAAATTACATTAGGGCCAACTGGTGAAGAGGCGGGACCGACAGTTGAAGAGCGCTTAGAAGAAGCATTAAAACAGATCGATTTATTAAATCAGCGCTTGAATAACTCTGACCAGAAAGTAACTAAAATTGATCAGACGTTGGAACAACAGAAAAAACGGCCTAAACTAACGTTTTCGACGGCGAAAAAAGTCAATCAAGAACAGAATCAGCTAGCAGAAAAATTAGCATCAACCAGCAATGAAGTAACAGCTATTGCTAATCAACTTCAACAGATAAACGATAAATTGACTACAGTAGAAACGAACGTTTTGGAAGCAAAATCAGATTCAGAAGCTTTAGAAAGAATTGAACAAGATCATGGACAACTGCAGGAAACAACTTCTGAAACCGTCAAGCTAAATCAGGTGATCGAGCAGTTGACAGAAAAGCTTCAAACGATGGAAACGGAATTGCTGAATGTCAAAACAGAAAAGAGAAAAATTCCACAAGCCAAACTGACAAAAAGTGAATCTGCTAAAAAATTAGCAGAACAGCATCAAAAAGATCAAGAACAGCTAAAATCAAATGCAACTGAGATCAAAAAATTAACACAAACAGTTGGAAAAGTTGATGTTCAATTGATCAAGGCGCATCAAAAAATTGCAGAATTAGAGCAAAAGGTCCGAAAAGCATCGCAGGCAACTGTGAAAGCCCCGGTAGCTGAGCCTAAACCACAACCTGTTGAACCGAAAACAAACGATATTATGGTAGGTCCACCTGCACCACCAAAAACTTCTCAAGGACCAGCGAATCGTAGTTTTCCATCTAAGGAGTCTTTCCTGCAAGCAACTAAACCAATGCGTCCAGTAATAGAGGCAGATGAAGAGCGACCTACAGTTACTTTGGCCATTGAAGAAATGCTGGATCGTGTATCTGAACAACATCCAGTTGTAGAATCTAAAAGATCCTGGACGGTCGAGGAAGGCTATGAGAAAAATAGAGAAAATTATCAGGATCAGCAAGGCCCGTCTTTACGTCGTTTGAAAAAATTAGAATGGGATATTCATACCTTCTTCCAAAAGGGCAGAGGTCTAGGGCACAAAGGAATGATGGCAAAAGATGATTTCTATGCTAATATTCGTCAAATCGAAGTACTGCCTTATTTATGGGGTTCTGTCTATGAACGAGAAAAGAAAGATATTCTCTTGGGCAACGAACTAAGCTGTCAGCAGCTAATCGATGATTTAGCTGATTTTTTAGAAGAGGTCGATGTATTATCCAGAAAACGAAAAGTCATGGGTAAATGGATCTATTGTCCCAAAGAAGTAGAACAAAAAATGGAAGGATATAAGCTTTTAAGTGAATATCTGGAAACCTATCTTGCCCGCCAAGAGAGTAAATAAGAATCAACGTAAGAGTAAACCAAGATCAATTTTGAACAGTTGATCTTGGTTTTTTTGTTGCGGGTTCTGATTTGCTCTAATTTTCTGTAACGGGTACTATTAGGAAAAGGGGGAGAGGACGATGAAGGAATCTTCGACAGGTACGAAAAATGCCCAAAAGGACAAACGTAAAAGTGCTAGATTTAAAGAGATATTGCAAATATTTGTATCATATAATGTGCTAGGGAATTTATCCAAACAGGAACACCCTGAAAAAGTTAGAGAAGCGTTGGAAATGTTGGGGCCGACATTTATTAAAATCGGTCAAATGCTTTCAGTACGGACCGATATTTTGACTCCGGCTTTTATTGAGGAGCTAAAGAAATTACAGGATAATGTAAAAACGGATGATTTTGCGTCGGTGAAAGCTGTTATTGAAGCGGAGACGGGCTTGGCATTGACGGATATCTTTACAACATTTGAAGAGCAGCCGTTTGCATCAGCTTCTATGGGACAAACACATAAAGCAACCTTGCCTGATGGACGACTGGTCGCAGTGAAAGTTCAGCATCCCGGAATCAAAGAAGAGATCATGCTGGACCTCTCTTTATTTGAGAAAGTGTTGCCGCTAATCAAGTATATTCCAGAAGCCAGTGTGGTAGATCCAAAAGAAATTTTTCGGGAAGTAAAATCCTCTTTAGCCGATGAACTTGATTCACTTAAAGAAGCTGCCAACGGCAAAGAATTCTATGAAAAAAATAATGGTTGGCAAATCGTACGTTCACCGATCATTTATGAAGAATACTCTACATCCAAAGTTTTAGTCATGGAATTTATGTCGGGGGAAAGTATCAAGCAGTTTGTAAAAGGTGAGAAGAATAAAGAGTCCAAAGAGCTGGAAGAACATCAAAAGATGAAGAAATTTTTTGGTGATACACTTGTGAAAAATTTTGTGAAGCAAGTATTTGACGATGGTTTTTTTCATGCAGATCCACATCCAGGAAATATTTTGGTTCAGTTACTTGCTCCTTCTGATGAATCACTAAAAGAGAAGGTTCAAACGAAGAAACACCATCAAGAAAAACGCGTAGGTGCAACAGATATTGTATTTGATTACGCAAAAGAACAGGAATTACCACCTTATCGGTTAGTTTTTTTAGACTTTGGGATGATGGGAAGATTGGATGCTGATATGATTCACAAGCTGACAGCGATCATGGACAGTCTATATGGCAACAACGTCAAAGCGATCGGTCAAGCAATTTTGCGCTTGTGTAAGCAGTCTGGACCAGTTGATGAGGAAGCCTTTTTTGAACAGTTGACACCGTTGTTGGAGGACAATTATGGAGTCAGTATTGGTGAAATCAATTTACAAACTCTTTTTTTCCAAATCATTGCTATCTGTCATAAAAATAATCTTCAGGTTCCGCAGGAAGTCACGATGCTGGTCAAAGCCGTCGCAACATTCGAAGGAATGATTCGAGAATTGGACCCATCTATTTCATTAGTAGAAATCGCTACTCCATTTGCCAAGAAATATTTTACGGAAAAAATCGATTGGTCCTTTGAATTAAAACGAGCGGGCTTGGATCTTTTGTATTCAGCAAAAGCTGCTCCTAAAATTCCATCAAGGACATTGGATGTATTAGATGACTTTGCCAAAGGAAAAACGAAAATCAATTTTGAGCTTAAAAAGCAAAATGAATTGTTAGATCGAGTGGAGGGAATGATCAATCGTTTAGTGATCGGTCTGATTTTAGCTGCCTTGATCATTGGCTCGTCTATGCTTGTTGAATTTAATCAGCGCGTTACAAGTAATTTTGTTTCGATCTTAGGGATCATTGGATACGGTATTGCCTTATTTGCTATTTTATTTTTAGCAATCGACATTTTACGAAAACGCAAGAAAAAGTAGAATTAATGCAGTAAAATCGACTATAAAAACGCTTTCCTCATAAATAGTTTCCATCTAGATTAAAAAACATGATAAACTATTATTGTTAATCTTTTTTCTTTATTTTAGGGTGATGAAAATATAAAAAAAGGCAAAACAAAAAATAAAAGGAGTTTACTATGGAAATTAAAGTAAGAGATTTAGTAATGCGCTATGGTCGTGTAGAAGTGTTGAATATCCGTTCATTAGACTTTGAAAAAGGCACTTCTTATGGTTTAGTTGGTCATAACGGCGCAGGGAAAACAACGTTGTTTAAATGTATGACAAACATTATTTCAAATTATCAAGGCGATATTTTGATCGATGATACCTCTGTTAAACAGCATAATGAAGTATTGTTGAATGTAGGAATCGTATTAGACGGCATGTCTGTATATACGAATCGTACAGGCTGGTTCAATATTGAGTATTTTTCTGGGTTACGCGGGAGTTTTGATCAAGAAAAGGCGAAAGAGTTGGCTAGAGAGCTGGATTTATTTGCTGTGTTGGATCAAAAAGTCAAAAGCTATTCATACGGAATGCAGAAAAAATTGATTTTATTGATTGCATTGATGCATACACCGGAAGTGCTGATTTTGGATGAGCCTTTCCGTGGGTTGGATATTGACACAGTAAAATGGTTTAAAAAATATCTAAAACAGTTGACAGATCAAGGGTTGACCCTAGTTATTTCAAGTCACGTCCAAAATGATCTAGAAGCATTATGTGATATCGTTTATGTGATTGACCGTGGTCGTATTGCGGAAACGATTGACATCAATGCTGAAAAAGAAAAACAAATTCGTCGCGTCGATACGACGAATAATGATCGCTTGAAAGAGTTATTGGATGAAGCCAACTATTATCACCAAGTGGATGAAGAGGGCGGCGTGAAGCTGGATATCTCTGATGAACGCTGGACAGAGATCAAACAGCGTCTGACAGAAGAAGCAATTGAAATTTCTGAATTATCTAAAGTGAAAATTTTAGATGAGAAGTTGAACTAGGAGGGACGAACATGACTGGAAAACTGATTTTTAAAATGGAGCTATTTAAATTTTTACGAGATAAAAGCTTTTTGATCACGGCTGGAGTTATCGGCGTGTTGAATATTATTTTGTCATTATTTGCATTAAGTGCTGTTTCAGCGTTCTCAGATTCTTATTATGAGTCTAGCGCTACTGCGGCACTTTTAGGGACAATGGGTGTGATAGGCTTTATTGTTATCTTTGGAAATATTATTTTCGCCTACGTGTATCCATTCCACATGATTTCAATGGATTATAAGAATAACGTAATGGCAATGATGGTCGCTTCAGGCGTAAACAGAAGAAAGTTATTCTTTGCAAAAATTGGTGCGATCTTCATTTGCACGATTGCGTTGATGCTGTTGATTGCCTTGATTCCAATGATTCTATTTTTAGTAAAATTAGTGCAATTAGATGGTTGGGATAGCTTTGTTGAAGGGCTGAATTCAATGTTTTATTATACTGAACTAAGCTTTGGTAAATTGATTTTTTCTGGCTTATTAAGCTACTTGAATATGCTGATGGTTATTGCTACTGCTTGTATTATTATGAAAGGAAAAAATCTTTCCTTCTTACTTTTCATCGGCTTCAATATTCTTAGTACATTTGTGACTGGAATCTTGAGCATGATCTCATTTTCATTTGATTTTAGTGTCACTGGAAGTTATATTTTCCAATTGTTCTTAACGGTTGTTTCAATCGTTGTGTTTGGTTATATTTCTTTAAGAACGTTGGAGAAACAGAATTTATAGACGAACAGAAATAAAGCTGAGGAAAATTTTCCTTAGCTTTATTTGCTATTATTTTTTAGAAGTCAGTAAGAAGATCTGTTGATCGATGAATAAAAATTGAAGATAGGAGTTGTCCAGATATGAGAAAAGCATTTATTAGTCCGGCAAAGTATGTTCAAGGGGAAGATGAGTTGCTGAATTTGGGTTATTTTGTCAGTACATTTGGTAAAAAGGCGTTATTGATCGCTCATCCAGATGATATAAGTCGTGTAAAAGAGAAGTTGGACCAAACAGCTGCAAAGTTTTCCATTTCATTGATACCAAGTAATTTTCAAGGTGAAGTAAGTGGTCGGGAAGTTGCTCGTTTAAAGAAAGTTGCAGCCGAAAATGAGTGTGATTGTGTGGTTGGTCTTGGTGGCGGCAAAGCGATCGATGCAGCTAAATGTGTGGCAGAAGGACAGCGTTTGATCGTTGTGCCGACGATTGTGGCGACAGATGCGCCCACAAGTCATTGTGCGGTTCTGTACACGGAGGATGGACTATTTGATCGCTACGTTTATTTTGTCCAAAATCCAAGTGTTGTTTTAATTGATACAGTTATTATTGCGAATGCACCAACCCGTTTTTTGGTTTCAGGCATGGGCGATGCCTTATCAACTTATTTTGAAGCTCGAGCAGTACGTAATGCGTATGCAAATGTAGATGCAGGCTTAGCCTGTGGAGCACAGGATGGTTCATGTCCACCTGCTAAAGGAACGAATGCAGCTTTTGCTCTAGCAAGCTATTGTTATGAAACGCTGCTGGAAGACGGTGTTAAAGCAAAAGAGGCTTCAGACAATAATGTAGTGACGCCTGCTTTAGAAAATATCATTGAAGCCAATAGCTTACTTTCAGGCTTAGGCTTTGAAAGTGGTGGTTTAGCAGCAATTCATGCGATTCACGACGGCTTATCGGTACTACCAAGTGCTCGGAGTGCGACGCATGGTGAAAAAGTTTCGTTTTGTACGATTTGTCAGTTAGTTTTAGAAAATGCACCAACAGAGGAGCTACGTGAAGTACTGGATTTTTCGCTGTCAGTCGGGTTGCCAGTTTGTTTAGCTGATATAGGGATTGAAGAAATCACAGAGGCAGAATTAACAGCAGCTGCAACAAAAGCATGCGCTAAAGAGGAGCCTATAGAAGCGATGCCTTTTCCAATTACGATCGAGCAAGTGAAAGCAGCAATCGTCGTTGCAGATAGGCTTGGTGCAGCGCATAAAGCTAGCAAATAGACGGATAAAGGTAGTTAATGAGTCGTTGGATAAAGCTCATCGACTGCCTTTTTTTTGTAAAAAATAAGGAGATTTCACAACGAAAGTGGAAAAATAAACAGTTATACGCTAACATATAAAAAGATGTAAGAAAAAAGCTTGTATAAGTGAAAGGTATGAAAAGGTGGTGAACAGATGAAGAAGAGTGTGAATCAACTTGTTCATTGGATGAAAGAGCACAGTTTATTGTTAAAATTGATTTTTCTTGGTTCTGTTTTGATTTTTGTAGCGAATCAGGTGACTCATATTGTACAAGGAATGACGTGGCAGGATGTTTTTCAGACCATGGGACAGCAAAGTCGTGTTCGTCTTATCGGTATGATTGCAGTTGGCTTGGTCGGTGTATTGCCGATGTTTTTATATGATTTAGTAGTTGTCAATGTTCTTGAGGAGCAAGGGAAGCCTAAGATGGATCGCTGGGAATGGTTTGTATCTGCCTGGGTCACGAATACGATCAATAATCTAGCAGGCTTTGGCGGAGTAGTTGGCGCAACATTGCGGGCGAATTTCTACGGCAAGGATGCTTCGCGGAAAAAGGTTGTTGCAACTGTTTCTAAAGTGGCGCTGTTTATGATCTCCGGTTTGTCTATTTTATCGTTTATTGCATTTATTGATGTTTTTTTTATCCGACCGGATAGTTTATTTCGAGAATATTGGGTTTGGCTGCTGGCAGGCAGTTTGATTGCACCAGCGCTGTTTTTATTTACTCAGCTAAAGAAATATACGTTGTTTAAGGACTTTTTCCCAAAAGGTATTTTTCTTTTATTTGGTGCATCGTTAGGTCAATGGTTAGGTGCACTGTTTGTCTTTTTAAGTGTAGGTGCGTTGATGCAGGTTAAGGTATCGTTGATTTCTGTTTATCCGATGTTTGTGATCGCTACACTTATTGGGATGCTGACGATGGTGCCTGGTGGGATGGGAACATTTGATGTTTTGATGATTTTAGGATTATCTCAGTTAGGTGTGAGTCAATCGACCGCAGTTGTTTGGCTGATTTATTACCGTCTATTTTATTATGTCTTGCCGTTTATTACAGGAATTTTATTGTTCGTGCATCAAACAGGGATCAAGATCAATCGCTTCTTTGATAATTTGCCGCGAATTTTTTCTCAAAAAGTAGCTCATTTTATTTTAGTTGCAGCTCTGTATTTTGCAGGGATTATGATGGTACTATTGTCTACAATTACGAATTTATCGAATGTCAGCAGGCTGTTTAAATTTCTTTTGCCGTTTTCTTTTGATTTTCTAGATCAAACCTTCAATATGCTGATCGGCTTTTTATTGCTGGGCTTGGCGAGAGGGATTTCTATGAAAGTGAAAAAGGCGTATTGGCCGACCATTGGACTGTTGATATTTGGGATCGTCAACACGATTTCGAGGACGGCATCTTGGCAGTTGATTGTAGTATATTTAGTCATTTTATCTGCCGTATTTTTAGCACGAAAAGAGTTTTATCGGGAGAAATTTGTTTATTCGTGGGGTGCTTTAGCACTAGACGGAGTTTTGTTTAGTTTTCTCTTTATTATTTATGCTGTTGCGGGTTACTATAGTTCACATCCGCATAAAACTGGACCGCTTCCGCACATGTTTTTACTATTTCCATCGGATGATGTCTGGTTTTCGGGTTTGATTGGCTTGGGGATTTCGATGATCGGTTTGATCACCCTGTATCAATACTTGGCAGATACGCCCATCAGATTAGGAGAATCATATCAAAAAGAACGTTTGGATGCGTTGATCAGTAAATATGGCGGCACAGAAGGCAGTCATTTACTTTATTTAAAAAACTATGTTTATTATTACTATCAAGAAAATGAGCAAGATGAAGTGTTGTTTGCTTATCAGATCAAAGCGAATAAATGTTTTATTTTAGGTGATCCTATTGGTAATCAGGAAAAGTGGGCGCAGGCGACATTGGCTTTTATGGATGCGGCAGATTTACTTGGCTACCAAGCTGCCTTTTACCGCATCGGTGAAAAATATACGATGATCCTACATGATTTAGGGTACAATTTTATGAAAGTTGGCGAAGAAGGGCTTGTTGATTTGTCTCAGACAGAAACAGTTCCAACCGCTTTAGCAACAAACCGCATGGAGTTGCAGCATCTAACCAATTTAGGATATACCTTTACAATGTATCATGAGCCTATTTCGGAGGAGTTGTTTCAAGCGTTAGCAAAAGTATCGGAGGAGTGGTTAGGAAGTCGGCGAGAGCGTAACTTTGTCAGCGGCTGTTTCGATCGAAGCTATTTATCGTTGAGTGATGTAGGAATCGTAAGAAATGAGAAGCACGAAGTAGTTGGTTTTATTACAGCTAAACCGATCCAGCTGAGACAACAGATGTCTTATGATTTATTGCGTTATTCGAGTGATGTTCCTGAATATTTAACTGATTTCATGTTGACTCATTTTATAGAGGAGTATCAAAAGCAGGGATATCCGCTTGTTGACTTAGGTACAGCTCCTCTTTCAAATGTAGGAGAAACAAAATATTCATTTTTAGAAGAACGTCTAGTCAATATTTTTTATAAGTATGGGGATCAAGTCTATGGTTTCAAAGATACAAGAAAAGAAAAAGAGCGTTATGTAAGTCATTGGCAAGCGCGGTATTATGCCTATTCTAAACAAAGTAATGTGTTGTTTTCATTTATCCAGTTAGCTTTATTGGTGGAACGTGGCAAGGGTGAAGGGATGTCTATCGTGGAAGAAGCGATGATTATTTCCTAAAAAAACAAGAGACTGGGACATAATTCTATGAGTGACAATCTAGTCATTTAGAATCCGAATAAACGGCGGAAGCAGAAACAACCTCTTCGGAAACAAGCTGAAAGTGCTGTGAAACACAGTGAGACACGAGCGGATGTAGAACAGTACCTACTACACTGTGTTTCGATCTCATCACTCTCTAAGTGTTAAAGTCACTAAGAATTGAAGGACGTAGTTCTCGGGATTAAACGTTTCTATCCCAGCCTCTTGTTGCCTAACCTTAAGTACTACTAGCAAAAACATAAGAATAGCGTATAATAATTTAAAAAGGGGAGAGATTGAGAGACGTATGAAACGAATAAAAGTACATACAAAATCAGAACTATTGGCTGAATTGAAAAAGAAAACAGATGAAATTCTTGTCGAAGGTGATCTCACTCAAAACCTTGCAGAAATAAAAAAAGGGCAGCTGAATTACACAGAAACAATGGGGGTTACTGGCGGCAGTGGCGTTATATTTGAATACGGTATCAGTAAGATTTTAGAGCTGTTTGATCCGTCGCCCAAAGAAGATAAAATAGTACGCAGACATATTGAGCGCTTGTATGTGATCAAGCAGTTAAGTGCAGCGTCATTTTTATTGCATTTGAAGCAGTTAGATTATTGAACGTGAAAGAAGACGGGAGCAGAGATGCTTTCTGTTTTTTATACTAAAAAGGAGCACTTTGACGAAGATGAAATCATTTGGGAGAAGGTTTTACTAAATCAAAGTCTAAAGGAAGGATAAGGTAAAGTGAAAAAAACAAGAAAAATCATTATCGATACAGACCCGGGAATTGATGATGCGGTAGCGATTGCTGCAGCATTATTTGATGAAAGTCTGGACATCAAATTATTTACAACGGTTGGAGGAAACGTCAGTGTAGATAAGGTGACGAAAAACTTGCTTAAGTTGTTGGCTTTTTGGAACAAAGATGTTCCTGTAGCGATCGGTTCAGGTCGTCCGTTGCTTCGTGAAGCAATCGATGCAAGTGAAATCCACGGCAGTACAGGAATGGATGGATATGATTTTGCAACGTCTAAATATGAGCTGTTGACGAAAAATCATGCAGTGATCGAGATGTATAAAGTATTGATGGATTCGAAAGAAAAAACGACAATCGTAGCGATCGGTCCATTAACAAATATTGCGTTATTATTGAGAATGTATCCAGAATGTGTGGAAAGAATCGAAGAGCTTGTGCTGATGGGCGGTTCTTTAGCCAGAGGAAATACTGGTGTACTTTCCGAGTTTAACATTGCTGCAGATCCAGAGGCTGCCAAAATTGTTTTTGAAAGCAATTTAACCTTAACAATGGTTGGCTTGGATGTGGGTGAGAAGGCCTTGATTTTAGCAGAAGATTGCCAGAAACTTAAGAAGATGAATAAAACTGGTGATATGATCAATCAGCTATTTAATAGCTACGGCAGTGGCAATATGGAGGTTGGTTTACACATGTATGATGGCTGTGCAATCGCCTATCTGCTGGCACCGGAAATGTTTGACGTAAGGGAGACGTACGTTGCGATCGAAACCCAAGGGGCACTAACTGCTGGGGCAACATTGGTTGATTTGAATGGATATTTAGGTAGGAAAGCCAATTGTCGTGTTTGTGTAGATCTGGATAGTGTGCAGTTCAAGCAATGGTTTTTTGATGCAATTGGGAAATGTGATTAGGATAAAAATAGTACAAGGGCAATAAAACAAGCAATTTTAACGTCAAAGACTTGAGAAATAAGCTGAGGGCTGTAAAGCTCAGTTCATTTCTCAAGTCCTTTTTTTAGTTATTGTAAGTGGGTATGCTGAAAGCTGTCTGGGTATTTCAATCCATAGCCTAAAGTACGATCCATAAAAATATGTGTAAAAAGGATAAGTGCTGGCATCAGGAAGAAAGTGTTTTGAGTAAGCAGACCTAACGTAAATGTAACGGTGGGCAATACTAAATTATGGACAGTGTTGTATACATAAGCTCCAGATTTATTCCCAAGAGCATAACCGATTATTGATAAGTCAGGGATAAATAGAAAGATTAAAAAATATACCCAGCTAAATTTAAAAATAAAAAAGTATAAAAATATACTAAGGCTGAGTTGACTGATCGCTTCCAATTTTAAAGTTAGTTTCATTAGAATTCCTCCTCAAACAATGCTAAATGTGTCATGATTTCCTCTTCTTCATTTGGCTCGTTACGAATGACAATATCTTTGATAGCTGCTAATATATGGAGCGATTTCGTCAAAAATGCTAACTGGTCTTTGCTTGCATCGATATAATGATCCAAAAAACGCAGAGTTTCTTCCTTACAGGCTAAACTAGTCTCTTGCCTTTTTATATCCATCATAATTTTTATATCGTTCAATGGCATGGACAAAAGCTTTAGTTTTAAAATAAAACGGATATCCTTTATATCTTGATCCGTATAACATCTATAACCATTCATACTTCGGACAGGTGTTAATAGTCCGATGGATTCATAGTATCTGATTGTTTCTTTTTTAAGACCAGTAAGTTTGGATAATTCATTTATTTTCATACCAATTCCCTCACTTCATTGTTAGTATAAGCATGATAACATTGAAGTGAACTAGAATGTCAAGAGGTAAAAGTGTAAAGCTATGTACGTACTTTGTAAGTAGAGGGCTTTTTTTTAGTTAACTAAAAAGAGATTAGGATACAACTCGAAGAGTTGTATCCTAATCAATTGGAATCCGAATAAACGGTGGGAGCAGAAGCAATCCCTTCGGAAATAAACTGAAGTTGTTGTGATTCGATCTGATTGATCTCTAAGTGTCAAAGATAGTAAGAATAGCAGAACTTGGCTCTCGGAGTTACTCGATTTTGTCCCAGAGCCCTAAACGAATTTACTTTCTTTTCCGTCTTCGTTTCTTTGGTTGTACCAATGCCAATTTAGGTTTATTGATTACCCGTACATACACCACAAAACTGCCAATACAAACCACAAATAGAATTGCTCCGAGTAGGAATCCTTCTGGTAAATAGACAAGCTTGATCGTATGTTCTCCGCTAGTGACAGGGAAGCTGACAAAGGCTTTTTTGAAAGCAGAGACAGGGACTTTTTTCCCATCTACATATGCTTTCCAGCCTTTATCATAGGGAATCGTTGTTAGCAGCACTTGATCGTTGTCTGCTGTGACAGTTCCAGTTACTTTTCGTCCTTTGGCAGTTAGATCTGCGCCTTTTTCTTGAATAGCTTGAACAGATTGTTCAAAGGCTTTTGTATCCATACCGACTACTTTTGGCTCCATAAAGCTGACAGCAGTTGTTCCATAAAAGCTCACAGTAAATGTTACTGTTGTCGGTGTATCGTAATAACCGAGATTGTAATATTGTCCAGTAATATTGATCTGAGATTTCTGGCTTGTCCCATTTACGGACATAGTTGCTGTTGAGCTTTCTAATTGAGCAAAATCAGTTGGAAACAAGCTAAGGTAGGCTTGGGTGTTTGCGGGTACATCCACTGTCCAAGTAATATCTTTCGCTATGTTGTTTTGAACTTCTTTATAAGTGACAGTTGAGCCGTTTTGCTCAATTTTCACGTTGTTTTTGTTGATGATTGTTGGTTGATAAAAGGTAAAATAATCTTGTTTTTGATTAGCTAAAGCATTGAAGAGTTCTGTTTGACTCGTTAGATTATCGTTGGCGGGCTGTTTCACAGAATAAATATCTTTATCTGCCAAAAAGCCTAAGGGTAAGGCATTACTATTTTCGTATAGTGAAAACTTACCAGTTTTATCGGTTGCGAGAAAACCAAATTTCAACGGATCACTCTCTGAAATATTGTATTTGATCCCTACCAAAGAATCCATCAGCAACGTATTGTTTTGGTAACGAATATTCAGTGCTGTTCCTCTTGCGCGGAAGCCCAAGTCATTCAAATAAGAGGAAGAATGACGATTCCGAATCGAAGAAAACAGACTGACGCCACTGTAACCATAATTGATACTGTCATTAGAAGAAACAGAGTCCAGATTTTCTAGACGATAAAAAGAATCATTGTCTTTTTTTGTTTTGTCTACTAATGTTTTGATCGTTGGATAGGGCTCACTATATAAACTGCGTGACGCATAATGCCAATCATCCAGAATCCCTTTTAACATAGAATTTGTGTTGATAAACGCTTCTGTTGACACAAGCATCAATAATAAGATGATCAGATAATGCATAGGTATTTTTTTCAACTGGTAAAAGGCGATTCCAGCGAGATATAAGAGTAGAAATACCACAGTCAAAATAAAAGCAGAAATCGGAATATATTCGTAGCTAGTTACACTTTTTGTGCCCTCTGCTAGAGCGAATACGGCAATCAAGATAATGGTCGTTCCTGCTAAAAGGCCTAAATCATCCGTCTTAAATTTCTCAAAGCCATAACCTGCTAAAAGTACGACTAAGAAAGAGAACAAGAAGCTATAGCGGAATAAGAACATATTCGGCGCATGCATCCCATGCCAAAATAGATTTAGTGGCGTGATATAGAAACTGGCAATCAAAATAACAAATAGACTACCGAATAATACTTTATTTTTCCAAGGAATCTCTTTTGTGACAAAATAAAAAATACAGAAAATCAAAGGAAGTAAGCCGACATAAATGAAAGGAATCGAGCCATATTTTGTCGTATCATAAACACCGATCATATTTTTCATGACAATATCCCAAAAAGCTGTTGCTTCTGTTTTAAAATTAGTGATTTGGGAGAGTGTTTCTCCATTTGCCCGCAAGTCAAGAACTGCAGGTAAAACTAAAATCATTGAAGCGCCACCTGCTAATAGGGAGGTAAGTCCATAGGAGACAATTCGTTTTTTGTGTAGCTTCCAATTTGTCAACGTTCGGGCGATGAAATACAAGAATGAAAAAATTCCGATCATAAAGCCCATGTAAAAATTGGAAATAAATAAAAGCAAGTAGCTGACAAATAGAAGTGTTGGCTTTTGTTTATCCATCAAACGATGTATCCCCAGCACAACCAATGGCAAGTACGTAAAGGCGTCCAGCCACATGATGATCTCCGAATGTGCGGTGGCAAAAGACATTAAGGCATACGGCACGCTGAGCATGACATGGCCCCATTTAGGAATCTTGTATGTATTTTTTGCGAAGACCCAAAATGCCAATCCAGCTGAACCGATTTTCAATAATGTGATCAAATAAAGCGCATCAGGAATATTTTGATTTTTAAAAAATAAAACGAGCGGAGTGAAAAGACCGCCAAGATAATAGGAAATCAACGATAGATAGTTTAAACCAAGAGAAGCATTCCATGTATAAAAAATACTCTGCTTTCCATGAAGCACATTGTTGAAACTTGCATGAAAATTGGAAAACTGTGAAAAGGAATCACTCGCCATCACACTGCGGCTGCTTCCAGGATAAATACCAAGACTTAAATATATAATGACCATTACAAAAAAAGGAATGAAAAAGCTGGCGGTCATATAAGGCCAGTTTTCTTTAAAAAATGCATGTATTTTTTTCTTCATAATCGACCTCGCAACGTAATAAATAGACTATCTATAGTTTAGCATATCCCTCGAAAAATTGATTGCTAGAAAGTGAAAATCTAGAAAAATTTAACTCTTCTGAGAAATTCTTATTTGTTTGGAAACAAATGTAATGAAGCGACGAAAATAGAGGAGAGTAGGTTGAGCAAATGCTTCAATACATCTCGATGCAGGAGACAATGAAAAGCTGCGTTTTAGGTGACTGAGGTATAGCTCTGAAGCTACATCCCAGTCACCTCCAACGCTCATAAACAGTTTAGGTAAAATCAAGGTATCTATTGCAAATAGTGTTCTACTTTTGAATAACTGCGACCAACATCCATCAAGGCATGCGTATCTGATCCATAAACCAAGGGAATGCCCAAATCAATCGCTTTTTCGGTTATCCACACCTGTGGATAACTCTGTTGATAACCTTGTTTATAAAATCCGGCAGTGTTTAAATCAAGGCTATAATTTTCTTGCTTCACACGTGTTAAAAGGGTGTGGACAAGTGCTTGATTTTTGGGTGAATAATCAACGGGTTCATCAAAGAAGTTCTGAAACTTCTGGCACAAAGAGATATGTCCTAAGCGCGTTGGTTTCCAAGGACCGAGATCCGCTTCTAATGATGCTAAGACCGTTTGATAGTACAGTGTCTGTGCCTTTTCAAAGCTACCTAAATGCTCAACGATCCCAATTTTATATTCATCAAAAGAATAATCGATTCCACGCAATCCACCGTCTCCTTCAAGGAAATGAACAGATAAAATCCCATCATCTGTTTGTGGGCCATATTCTGCTAAAAAGTCCTTTGTCCAGTCTTTAAAATCAGAAAAATAATCTAATTCAAACCCAATGTGGATAAGAATGTCAGATGCATACTTTTTACGCAAACTATTCATTCGTTTAAAATAGTTATCCACATCATTTAGCGCCATCGAGGCAGTTGTCCACACATCAGGATCGCCAGCTGCCTTTTTTTCTATGCCCTTTGGCAAAGGTGCATGTTCTGTAATGCTGTACTCTTTAAAGCCCAGACTGATTGCCTTTTGAATGAGCAGCTCAGTATCTTCGACATTTCCATGAGGACAATATTCTGTATGGGTATGACCGTCACGTTTCATAAAAGAACCTCCTTTGAGTTGTTGTTCCAGCTTATGAATAGTGTATCAAAAGGTGTTCCAATTGTATATCGACAGTAAAAATACTGGGTTCTTTTTGGTATACTTAAGCCACAAACAAACGTTGATTTATCAGTAATCTACAAAACATAGAGTCACTGACTTAGCTGATTCTACGAATAAAAGGTAGTCTAATCGGGCTGTTTATCATAAGTTAGTAAGTGAAAGGAGCACATAAAGTGGAATTAAAAACTCAATTAAAAAAATATCGAACAAGGAATGAATGGACGCAAAAAGACTTAGCAGAAAAAGTAAACGTCTCAGATAAAACGATCTCAAGTTGGGAAACTGGACGAACATATCCAGATATTGCGATGCTGATTCAGCTAAGTGAATTGTTCGATCTTACCTTGGATGAATTCATGAAGGGAGATGCAAAGATGATTAAAAAAATGGATGTCGATTTAAAATTAAAAAAAGTCTACAAATATGGATTGATTATTCTTTTAGTTCTTTTGGTTAGCGGAGGTATTTTTTTGAACGTATACCAATATAAAAACCAATGGGTCGATCGGTTCAACCCATTTATAGAAATGAAAATCGGTTATGCTACGTTGCCTACGGCAGTAACGTATAACGGCGGAAAAGAGTACGATGAGAGTAGTGAAGCGCCTCAATATCCAGATCCCTACAAAGATATTTGGGTGTTAGATGATCCATTTGGTGAGTCACATAAGCTGACGTTTTCTGGAGGACAGGCACCAGAAGGAAAAAACTATGCATTGGTTCAGCATAAAGGCAGCTATGTTCGACGTATGTCATTTGTTTCTTGGGAGTCCATTCCGGGAATGTACCGAGATATCATGAACCAAGAATACGTAAAAATACCTTAAAGACGCATCGTCTTTAAGGTATTTTGTTATAAAGTTATTTACGATATTGCCCTTCACCATAAACAATATATTTAGTAGACGTCAATTCAGCTAAGCCCATAGGACCTCTGGCGTGTAATTTTTGCGTACTAATCCCGATTTCTGCACCAAAGCCAAAAACAAAACCATCGGTAAAACGAGTAGAGGCATTTGCATAGACAGCGGCAGCATCAACCTGTTTCAAAAACTGTTGTGTAGCAAAATAATTATCGCTGATAATACTTTCTGAATGTTTGGTGTTGTATCGGTTGATATGCTGGATTGCTTCGTCTAGAGAATCAACTACTTTTACTGCTAAAATATAATCGTTGAATTCTGTTGCCCAATCTTCTTCTGTTGCTGGAATGGACTGTTCAAAAATAGAGCCGGCACGTTCATCTGCACGCAGTTCTACGTTGAACTCATTCAAAGCTTTTTCGATCACAGGTAGAAAGGTTGCGGCAACGTCTTTATGAATCAGTAAAGTTTCTGCTGCATTACAGACCGAAGGACGTTGGCACTTTGCATTGACGATGATGTTTGTCGCCATGTCTAGCTGTGCCTCTTTATCGATATACACGTGACAGTTTCCTGTACCTGTTTCGATCACAGGAACGGTTGCTGTTGCTAATACTGTTTTGATCAAGCTTGCACCGCCGCGAGGAATCAGAACATCTAAATAGTCATTTAATTTCATTAATTGTTGAGCGGTCTCACGAGAAGTATCATCGACAAACTGAATTGCGAAAGGAGATGCTCCGTTTTGTTCAAGTGCTTTTTGTAAAACAGTAACGAGGATTTGATTTGAGTGAAATGCTTCTTTTCCGCCACGTAAAATCACTGCATTACCTGTTTTAAAGCATAAGCTTGCTGCATCTGTTGTGACGTTTGGTCTTGACTCATAAATAATGCCAATAACGCCCAGTGGAACACGCTGTTTTCCGATCATTAAGCCATCTTCGTTTTTCCACATTTTATCGACTTCACCGATTGGGTCAGGTAATGTTGCTACTTGGCGGATACCGTCTGCCATATCTTTGATCCGCTCGTCGGTCAAGCGTAAACGATCCAGCATTGTATCTGTAATGCCGTTGTCTTTTGCTTGAGCAAGATCTTTTTGATTTTCAACTAAAATGGCTTCTGTATTTTCTTCAAGCGCATCTGCCATAGAATGTAAGAGATCGTTTTTTGTTTTAGTGTCTAATAGTCCAAGCTGATACGCTGTTTCTTTCGCTTGTTTTCCTAATTGAATTAAATCAGTCATAAGGCTTTCTCCTTTCAAGCTAGATGAATAATGTACCGATTATTTTACCTTCTAAAATATCAAAGATAATTTTTGGCTGTTTTCCATTGGCTAAAATCATTGCGCCGTTATGCTCTAACACTCGCTCGGCTGCTTTCAATTTACTGTACATGCCGCCAGTTCCAAAACGACTGCCCTTTCCGCCTGCCAACTGTAAAAGTGCATCATTGATTTCGTTGATTTCAGAGAACAGTGTAGCATCTTTATTGGTGTTTGGATTGTCAGAAAAGAAGCCGTCGATATCAGACAACATGATCAACGCATCCGCCTGGATCAGCTGAGCAACGATAGCAGATAGCTGATCATTATCCCCGAATTTTGTTAGATGGTCTAATTCATCGATCGCTACAGTGTCATTTTCATTGATTACTGGAATGATGCCCATTTTAAGTAATTGATCCATCGTATTGGTTACATTTTTGCGGCTTTCAGGAAATTCGATGACATCTCTTGTTAGTAGCAGTTGAGCGATTTGCTGGCTGTAGGTCAAAAAGCGTTGATTATAAATGTTCATCAATTCCGCTTGTCCGACGGCAGCCACAGCTTGCTGTTCAGGTATGGTTGGGGGACGCTTGTCCATATTTAATTTATTTAAGCCAACACCAATTGCACCCGAAGAGACTAAGATGATTTCCTTTCCTTGATTACGTAAATCAGTCAAGGTGAATGCCAGCTGATCGATTGCACTTAAATTGATATTGCCGTTAGGATAAATCAAGGTACTTGTGCCTACCTTGATGACGATCCGTTTTGCTTCTTTTAATTGTTTTCGCATGGTTAACCTCACATAGATAGTAATGAAAAAGATAGGACAGAAGAGTGTCTCTAAAGTGCAGTATCAACTTGGCTGTCGTCGTTTTTTACAACAAATAAGAAGGAGCTGCTTGTGTCTCTATCAATTATTTGTATTTTAAGAGACTGGATTGTAACTCATAGAGTTATATCCAATCACCTAGAATCCGAATAAACGGTGGAAGCAGAAGCAACCCCTTCGGAAATAAGCTGAAATTCACAAAAATTTGAAGAGCAATTTCTGTGAATTCCTTCTTATTTCTTGGGGTTAAACACTTCTATCCCATCCTACAATACTTAAATTAATTCTATTCTACAGCTTTTTGTTTAATTTGTCTCTAAATCGTGAATAAATAATCCACTTAGTAATTTTGGTTCAAACCAGGTTGATTTTGGCGGCATGATTTTTCCAGCGTCTGCTACGTTCAACAAATCATCCATTGTGGTTGGATAGACTGCAAAAGCAACTGACCATTTGCCGCTATCTACAGCTTGTTCCAGCTCGTCCATTCCACGAATACCGCCAACAAAATCGATTCTTTTGTCAGTGCGCACATCTTGAATATCAAAGATATCAGCAAACACATGGTTCTGAAGCAGAGAAACGTCTAATCCATCAACAGGATCGTCAGATAAAATTGTTTCTCTTGCAGTTAGCTGATACCATTGTCCAGCTAAATACATACCAAAAGTTTTTGGCTGATCAGGTTTACCTTTTGCTGCCTTAACGATAGTAAACTTTTTCTCTAAACGTTCAAAAAAGTCTGCTTTGATCGGTACGTTTAGTATGCGATTATAATCTAAAATTTCTAATTCTTCTTTTGGAAAAATTACAGATAAGAAATAATTAATTTCTGCTGTATCTGAAGCGTCGGACAAGCTTTCTTTTTTCTTTTGACCGACTTTTACGGCAGATTCTGTTCGGTGATGCCCATCTGCGATATACAAGACGGGTACGTTTTGAGCAAAAGCAGTAACTAGCTGTTCGATCACTTTGTTATCATCGATGAGCCAGACACGGTGGCTGACTTCATGGAAGCCAGTAAAATCATAAACAGGTGTTTGCGATTTTTTCCAATCATCCATCAACTGCTGAATCAACTCATTTCGGCGATACGTTAGAAAAATTGGGCTGGTATTTGCGTCACAAGCTTCGATATGACGGATACGGTCAACTTCTTTTTCCGGACGTGTAAATTCATGTTTTTTAATTTTGCCGTCAGTATAATCGTTAATGGATGTACAGGTTACTAGACCAGTTTGTGCGCGTCCATTCATAGTTAATTCATAAAGATATAAAAGTGGCTGCTCATCTTGGATCAGCCATTGCTTTTGTAAAAAGGCCTGTAAATTACTTGCGGCTTTTGCATAGACCTGATCGTCATAAGGAGACAAACTTTCAGGTAGATCGATTTCCGCTTTGTCGATGTGTAGATAAGAATAGGGATTGTTCTCTCCAAGATCTCTCGCTTCTTGTGAACTAAGGACATCGTAAGGCAAGGTTGCAATTTGTTCGCTGAATTCTTTTTTAGGGCGCATGCTTTTAAAAGGATGGATCAAGACCATTAATAGCTCACCGCCTCTGTATTTTTAATTGTCCGAACACGAACGATATTTTCTGCGGCTTGAATTTTTTCAGCAGCGGCAGCGATTTTTGCTTCGTCAGTTTCGGCGATATCAAGGATCGTGTAGGCGAAGTCTTCTCGGCTGCGGTTGATCATGTTGTCGATATTGATATCTAAATTAGCAATACCTGTTGAGATTTGACCTAGCATATTCGGTACGTTTCTATGGATGATCGTAAAGCGAAATGGCGAATTGAATGACATCTCCACTGTTGGAAAATTGACTGAACGCTTGATATTGCCGGTTTCCAAGAATTTTTTCAATGTTCGAGCAGCCATTTTCGCACAGTTTACTTCGGCTTCCTCAGTGGAAGCACCCAAGTGTGGTAAAACCAATATTTTTTCATTATTTAGTAATCGCTCATCTGCAAAATCAGTGACAAAATTGCTGATTTCGCCAGCTTCGATAGCAGCAATCACCGCTTCCGTTTCGACTAATTCACCACGTGCAAAATTCAATAAGACAGCGGTCTTTTTCATTTTTGCTAATTGTTCTTTTCCAATTAGATGGTGAGTATTTTCAGACAAAGGAACGTGAACGGTGATAAAATCACATGTTTTTAGCACTTCTTCCATACTTTGTGCTCGTTTGACACGGCGAGAGATGCTCCATGCTGTATCGACAGAAACAAAAGGATCGAAACCTGTCACTTCCATGCCTAAACGGTAAGCATCATTAGCAACCATCGCACCGATTGCTCCTAAACCGATCACACCTAATTTTTTTCCTTCAAGTTCAGTTCCGGCAAATTGCTTTTTCTGTGCTTCTGCTTGTTCTTCTGCATCTGGACCTGTTAAGGTTTGGACCCAGTTTGCCCCTTTTAAGATTGGCCGAACAGATAGCAGCAGGCATGCAATCACTAATTCTTTTACGGCGTTTGCATTAGCACCCGGTGTGTTGAAGACCACGATCCCGTCTTCTGTACATTGTTTAACAGGCACGTTATTTGTTCCAGCACCTGCACGAGCAACTGCTAAGACAGAATCTGGAAAGTCATAGTCATGGAGTTTTTGGCTGCGCAAGATAATACCAGCAGGTGTTTCTGTTTGATTGATCGTAAAGTTTTGCTCATCGAAACGTGCTAGACCAACGGACGCGATAGCATTGAATGTTTTAATATCGTACATTTATTTTGTTCCTCCATTTTCTGCTTCAAATGATTTCATGAATGTGATTAGTGCTTCTACACCCGTTTTTGGAAATGCGTTGTATAGGCTTGCCCGCATACCGCCAACAGAGCGGTGACCTTTAAGATTTTCAAAACCAGCTGCCAGAGCTTCTTGATTGAATTGTTTGTCTAACTGGTCATCTCCAGTGATAAAAGGAACATTGTTGATTGAGCGGTCTTTTTTATTGACGGGTGAAGAAAAAAGCTTTGATGAGTCGATTTCATCATATAAAAGAGCTGCTTTTTCCTTGTTTTGTTGTTCCATTTGGCTCACGCCGCCTTGTTCTTTGATCCATTCAAAGACAAGTTTAGCCATGTAAATGCTATAGGTTGGCGGTGTATTGTACATTGACCCGTTTTTGGCATGGACATCATAGTCCAGCATTGCACTTAAAACATCGACTTGTCCAATCAAGTCTTCACGCACGATCACGACTGTCAGACCAGCAGGACCAATGTTTTTTTGTGCACCGGCATAGATTAGTCCAAAGTCTGCTACGTTATAGTTTACAGACAATATATTTGAGGACATGTCAGCAACAATAGGTACATCTCCTGTATCCGGCAAATCATAGATCGTTGTGCCTTCGATCGTATTATTTGTAGTGATGTGTACATATGCGGCATCTTGCGGAATGTCTTCTTTACGAATTTCAGGAATATAGGTAAAATTTTTATCTTCACTTGAAGCAATGACTTCAACAGTGACGTTTTCAATTTTTTTAGCTTCGCTGATGGCTTTTTTTGACCATGAACCTGTGTTGACATACAGCGCTGTTTTGTGCTGTGCTAAATTTAAGGGAACCATAGTAAATTGCATACTGGCACCGCCTTGTAAAAATAGCACTTTATAATTATCAGGAATAGCCATCAATTCTCTAAGTAGGGTTTCTGCATTTTCAATGATTGTTTCAAAAAGGGAGGAACGATGACTCAACTCCATTACGGACATGCCGCTGTTTTCGTAATCCACCAATTCGGATTGTGCTTTTTCCAAAACACTTTTAGGTAAAACGGCGGGACCAGCTGAAAAATTGTAAACAGTTTTCATACATCTATCTCTCCTTTGATATGCTTTTTATTCACTATTTTTGTATAGTAAATGTGAAAACCATTATAACAGAAAGCTTAAATTAAAAAAAGATTAAAAAGTAAGTTTCGCTATTTTTTTCACAAATTTTTTCAAAATGAATAATATAGGCTAAAAATTCCTTCATAAATTGGAAGTATAGGCATATTTTTGCGTAATTGACTGCAGATCATTTAGGATTGATTTTACTTTTTTTCTGAACGTGGTAGACTACCTACATACAAACCGTTTTAAAGGAGATTGAACCATGTCAAAACTAAAAGGATTCGTGCGCAGTGCACTACAAGTTGCGCCGTTTATTTTATCAAATACACTTACTATTATTCCTTATTTTTTATTTTTAAATTTGAATGACGGACTGACCTTAGAAAAGGTGCTGCCCTTTGTTTTATTTTATACGTTTCGAATGACAGGGATTTTCTTGTTAAAGAGTTTTAAACTGGCGTTGACGAGTTTCAACATTTTGATTATTTCTATTCTGATTGGTGGCGCAGGATGCTTTATTGGTGTGTTAGGTCATTTTTATTTTCCTGCATATTTGCTTTCAGCTGTGTTGATTGGTCTTAGCACTTCTTGGTTGCCGGCTGCCAACACTACAGTGAATTATCATGAAAAACATCAAGGAAATTCTACTTCTATTGGTCGGAAATATTTATTTATTTTATTGATTTTAGGCGGCGTAATGGCTTCCATGATGTTAACGAAAGAGTGGCGAACCACAGTCGTTTTAGGTGAATATGTGCTGCTGTACGTTGCTGCTTATCATACTGTGACTCATTATCCCGATTATGAAATCGACTTTAATGAAGTGGATCAGCAGGTGATTTCTGTTAAAGAATTCTTCTTGTTTTTAAGCTTTTTTATTTTACTACTGTTCATTCGTTCTGCACGTTTATTGTTTGATTCTCAATTATTGGATATCGGACTTATGGGCTTTTCAATTTTGTTTGTCATTGCTGCATGGTATCTGAATCGTCAAAGAAAGATGTGGAAATTACCGTTGTGGATGAATCTGCTGACATTTGCTAATGGTATGTGTATGAACTTTTTGATGTTGTTTGGGACTTTTTATGTGGCGATACGTTTTGGGGCCAATCGTTTGATTTTTAATTTATATTTGCCTTATATTTTTGGCATTATCTGTGCTGCGTTTTTTATTAAATTGCTTTATCGTCTGTTTTCAACAGTCGATCCTAAGCTCGTTCATTTGGGCAGTTACATCGTATCGCTACTCTTTCTTTTGTCTTCTTCACTTTTTCCGGTAGGGATTCTTTTATTGAGCTGTACGATCAATGCGACAGGCGCTTTCTTGAATCGAAATTATTATCAAGAGGAAGTTTTGCCGCAAGATCAGCGAATCATTACTAAATATAGTACACAAACTAAGGGAAGTATAACACATCAGCTATTGATGATGAGTCTGCTGTGGGTTTTAGCTAAACAAGAGGAGTTGCCAGTTAAAACAGTGCTGCAGATCACAGGTCACCGGACAAAGAATCCAACCGCTGTTCACCTAGTAGAGATGGTGCATATGGTGAGTATAGTAGGGTTGATGTTATTCTTTTCATTTATTGTGTTTATCGTGATCAAAAAAGATTCGAGTGAGGAAAAAAAGCCAATTGTATCCAAATGATGTGAAAACAGTAAAAAAGCACAAGAGAATATTAAAGATATGATAAAACTAAACTGGGACCGCAAGGAATATGGTAAAATAAAAATAGTTTACAAGTAGAGGAGCTTTTTAATGAAACAACGAGGATTTGAAATTATTTCTAGTTATAAAGATCAAGGGATCTCACTTCCCAAGCGTGCGACAAAAGGTGCTGCGGGCTATGATTTTGAAGCAGCTGAACGAGTTGTTGTGCCAAGTATCTGGCAGCAACAGGCGCAAGGAATTGCTCCAAAACCTATTTTGGTAAAAACAGGAATTAAAGCATATATGGCAGAAGCAGAGTATTTGGAGCTGGTGAGTCGATCATCTAATCCGTTAAAACGCTTTTTGATGCTGGCAAACGGTGTAGGCGTAATCGATCGTGACTATTATAATAACGAAGGCAATGAAGGTCATATCATGTTTCAGTTCATTAATTTTGGCTATGAAGACATGGTGATCGAAAAAGGAGAACGAATCGGTCAAGGCATTTTCAAGCCATTTCTTTTAGCCGATGGTGATGACGCAGAAAACGAACGCACAGGCGGTTTTGGATCTTCTGGTAAAAACTAAGATAAAGTTACTGAAAAACTGCGTATTTTAATAGTGGCAAGTCTTGGTCGAAGAGACCGATATTATGGTAAAATAAAGAATACATCAAAATGAGGGGACAGCATATGGCAAAAAAAGCAAAAGTTCAATTTGAATGTCAAACTTGCGGGTATATCTCCCCTAAATATTTGGGCCGTTGTCCGAACTGCGGACAGTGGAACACGATGACTGAAGAAATTATTCAAGATACAACAGACCGTAGAGCTAGAGTTAGTTTGACGGGGAAGAAAACACAGCCGCAACGCTTAGCTGAAGTAGTTCCTAAGAAAGAGCCGAGAGTCAAAACAAAGCTGGTGGAACTGAATCGTGTTTTAGGTGGCGGTGTCGTTCCCGGGTCTTTAGTATTGATTGGCGGAGATCCAGGGATCGGTAAATCTACGCTGCTTCTCCAAGTATCGCAGCAGCTTGCTGAAATAGGCGGAAAAGTTCTTTATGTTTCTGGTGAAGAAAGTGCCGAGCAGATCAAAATGCGGGCTGAGCGTTTAAGCTCGATTGACACAGAGTTTTATTTATACGCTGAAACAGATATGAATGAAATTTCAAGAGCCATAGAAAAACTTGAGCCGGATTACGTCATCATCGATTCTATTCAGACTATGACACAGCCGGATGTGACTAGTGTTGCGGGTAGTGTCAGTCAAGTAAGAGAAACGACGGCAGAGCTTTTGAAGCTTGCTAAGACCAATGGAATTGCCATTTTTATTGTCGGTCATGTGACCAAAGAAGGATCGATTGCAGGACCTAGAATGTTGGAACATATGGTAGATACTGTTTTATATTTTGAGGGAGATAAGCATCATACATTCAGAATATTACGAGCAGTCAAAAATCGTTTTGGTTCTACTAATGAAATCGGGATTTTCGAAATGCGTGAACATGGTCTTGAAGAGGTTGCCAATCCGTCACAAGTCTTTTTAGAAGAACGTTTAGCAGATGCAACGGGTTCTGCGATTGTTGTGGCAATGGAAGGAACAAGGCCGATCTTAGTAGAAGTACAAGCGTTAGTGACACCTACTATGTTTGGAAATGCAAAGCGAACGACAACTGGATTAGATTTCAATCGAGTGTCATTGATTATGGCTGTTTTAGAAAAGCGTGCAGGATTATTACTGCAAAATCAAGATGCGTACTTAAAAGCAGCTGGCGGCGTTAAAATCAACGAACCAGCTATTGATTTGGCTGTAGCAGTCAGCATTGCATCAAGCTATAAAGAAAATGGAACGAAGCCGACAGAATGTTTTATTGGTGAAATCGGCTTGACGGGTGAAATTCGCCGTGTCAATAGTATTGAACAGCGGGTGCGTGAAGCCCAGAAGCTAGGCTTCACTAAAATTTATTTACCCAAGAATAATTTAGGTGGCTGGACACCGCCAGAAGGTATTGAAATCGTTGGTGTGGCTACGATTGGAGAAACATTAAGAAAAGTATTTCAATAGGATTTTAAGTAGCGTTCAGCTTAGATATGGAGCGAATGCTGCTTAATCTTCTTTAAATGAAGTATCAATATAATATATTGGAGGATGAATCTATGCAAAAACGTGTCATCACGTTGCTGATGATCGTCGTTGGTGCAAGTCTGGGTATTTCATTATTACCGATGGCTTGGGAAATGGCGCAGCAAGCGGATAATACATGGCTGAACAATAACTTTACTAACAGTTTGATTGGTGCACTTATTTTCTTTATTTTATCGTTAGGGTTAGCGAAGTATATTGTATCAGGCGTAAAAAAAATAGAAACTGCATTAAATGAATTAAGCTTGACCTATCTTTTATTCGGTAGTGTGGGAGTGATCATCGGTTTGATTATTGGGGCAATTATTTCGATCCCGATGTATAACTTGAACATTCCTTTCGTAAATAGTGTATTGCCGATTTTAGTCATGATCATTTTCGGTTATCTAGGTTTTCGAATGGGAACAACCCGAATTGATGAGTGGCGTAAAATTTTCACCCCGAAACAAAAGAAATTACAAGCTGAAAATGATGGACAGGTTTTAGAGCGTAAAGTAGAAGATCATTTCCATAAATATAAGATTTTGGATACAAGCGTGATCATCGATGGCAGAATTTACGATATTGCTAAAACTGGTTTTTTAGAAGGCGTTATTTTAATTCCTAATTTTGTTTTATATGAATTACAATATATTGCTGACTCTGGTGATAGTCTTAAACGTGTACGCGGACGTCGTGGATTGGACATTTTAAATGCATTGCAAAAAGAAGATGGAATCTCTGTTGAGATGTATGACGGCGATTTTGAGGACATCTCTGAAGTGGACAGTAAATTGATCAAATTAGCTAAGCTCTTAGATGGTGTTGTTGTGACGAATGACTACAATTTAAACAAGGTTTCTGAATTTCAAAATGTTCCAGTTCTTAATATCAATGCGTTGGCAAATGCAGTCAAACCGGTAGTGATTCCAGGTGAGACGATGAATGTGATGGTCGTAAAAGCCGGGACAGAGCGCCAGCAAGGTGTCGCTTATTTGGATGATGGAACAATGGTGGTTGTGGAAGACGGTCAGCATTATATGAATGAGCATATTCAAGTTGTGGTAACAAGTGCGCTTCAGACTGCTGCGGGTCGAATGATTTTTGCAAAACCTGCACATTCTGGTCGAGGAATCGATGATAGTAAAGAAGAAAATAAAAACCATGAGAAAAGCTGACAATAGAGACAAAACGCTTGATTATGAAGTCATTTTATTAGCAGCGGGACAAGGAAAACGAATGGGCGCCAGCCGCAATAAAATATTACTTCATTTAATAGGTAAACCTGTCATTTCATATTCACTGCAGACCTTTTTAAACGATCCAGCCTGTAAACACATCATTCTTGTCACACAGGAAGATGAACAACAGTTATTGGCAACAATGGTGAAAAAAGAAACGAAAAGAAATCAATGTCCTGTCACAATCGTATCGGGTGGATGCGAGCGCCAATACAGTGTTTATAATGGATTGAAACGCTTGCTCAATCCAGAGAATATTGTAATGGTCCACGATGGTGCGCGCCCTTTTGTAACCTTAGCGCAACTAAAGTCGTTGCATCGGAAAGTAGTCAAGACAAGAGCTGCAATTTTAGGCGTTCCAGTCAAAGATACGATCAAACGAGTGGTTGATGGAATTGTTCAAGAGACGGTTCCACGTGAAACATTATGGCAGATTCAAACGCCCCAAGCTTTTTATGGTACGGATCTATTAGCCGTTCACGAGCAGGCAAAACAAGAGGAATATCTAGGTACGGATGATGCTTCATTGATTGAGAAGTACAGCAACTTAGCTGTTTCTATGGTATTAGGTAGTTATGAAAATATCAAGCTGACGACACCAGAGGATATGCTGACTGGTGAAGCCATCGTAAAAAGAAAAAGAAGTTAGGTGAAAAACATGATACGCATTGGACAAGGGTTTGATGTTCATCAATTAGTTGAAGGACGTAAATTGATTATTGGCGGTGTAGAGCTGCCTTTTGAAAAGGGATTATTGGGTCATTCAGATGCAGACGTATTGCTACATGCAATTACAGATGCTATTTTAGGTGCGGCAGGTCTTGGCGACATTGGGCATTTATTTCCCGATACGGATCCAGTCTTTAAAGATGCCAACTCAATCAAGCTTTTGCAAGAAGCAAATCAAAAAGTTTTAGCTACCGGCTTTACTATTGGCAATATTGATTGTACAATTTTAGCTGAGCAGCCGAAAATGAAGCCGCATTTGGAGAAAATGAAAGAAAACATTGCTGCTGCCTGTCAAATTGAAACAAATCAAATCAATTTAAAAGCAACAACGATGGAAAAAATGGGTTTTATTGGCCAAGAAGAAGGCATGGGAGCGATTGCGGTCGCTTTACTTGAAAAATAGAAAGAGGAATGCACAATGACAAAAGTACGTGTACGTTATGCACCAAGTCCAACTGGACACCTACACATCGGAAATGCAAGAACAGCGTTATTCAATTATTTATTTGCCCGTCATAACGATGGTGAATTTATTATCCGTATCGAAGATACAGATCAAAAGAGAAACATCGAAGATGGTGAAAAAAGTCAATTAGAAAACTTAGCATGGCTAGGTATGGACTGGGATGAATCACCTGAAAAGCCTGGTGAATACGGTCCTTACCGTCAATCAGAACGTGGCGAAATCTACCAACCGCTGATCGATCAATTATTAGTCAGCAATCGTGCGTATAAGTGTTATTGTACGGAAGAAGAACTAGAAACAGAAAGAGAAGCACAACGTGCCCGCGGCGAAATGCCTCATTATTCTGGTAAGTGTGCAGAATTGACACCATCTGAACAAGCAGAAAAAGAAGCGCAAGGCCTTAAACCAGTTATTCGTTTCCGCGTACCAAGAAATACGTCTTATACATTTAATGATATGGTCAAAGGTGAAATCGTTTTTGAATCAGACAATATCGGTGGAGACTTCGTTATCCAAAAACGTGATGGTATGCCAACCTACAACTTTGCTGTGGCTGTTGATGACCATATGATGAAAATCACACATGTTTTACGTGGAGACGATCATATTGCCAATACACCAAAACAATTGATGGTTTATGAAGCATTTGGCTGGAAAGCTCCTGAATTTGGACATATGACACTGATCATCAATTCGGAAACAGGGAAAAAATTAAGCAAACGTGATGAATCGATTTTACAATTTATCGAGCAATACCGTGAGCTTGGGTACTTACCAGAAGCGATGTTCAACTTTACTGCACTATTGGGTTGGTCGCCAGTTGGAGAAGATGAAATCTTTTCACAGGATGAATTGATCAAAATTTTTGATCCAGAGCGCTTAAGCAAATCTCCAGCTGCTTTTGATGGTAAAAAACTTGAATGGGTCAATAATCAATACATGAAACAATTAGATTTAGATGTGTTGACAGATATGTGTATTCCTTATTTAGTGGCGGATGGACGTATTGAAGCAAACCCAAGTGCAGAAAAACTTGAATGGTTGAAAAAAGTTGTCAGCTTATATCAACCGCAAATGAGCTACGCTGCTGAAATTGTTGATGTATCAGATCTTTTCTTCAAAGAGCATCCAGTTTTAGATGACGCTGCGAAAGAAGTCTTAGCAGGCGAAACAGTACCTACTGTATTAGCTGCATTTAAAGCACAATTAGAAGCAATGGATGTTGTTGATGTTGAACATATCAAAGCAGGAATCAAAGCAGTTCAAAAAGAAACTGGCGTAAAAGGCAAAAACTTATTTATGCCGATCCGTGTCGCTGTTTCAGGACAAATGCATGGTCCTGAATTAGGAGATACGATCGAACTTTTAGGAAAAGAAAAAGCGCTAGACCATTTAAACAAAGTCTTATAATCAAAAATATATCGAGAAGAAGAAGTAAAAAAGAGCGTGTCTTTAGAGAGACTGTGGGTGGTGAAAACAGTTGTCGGCCCTTTTTGAAATGCATCTTTGAATAGTTTCAGTGATACGTAGCTGAAAACGGCCAACAACCGTTATCTGTTTTTGAGGCAGGGTGACCTGTGAAAAAAAGTGGAACCACGCGCAAGCGTCTTTTAAACGAATGTTGTTCGTTTAAAAGACGCTTTTTTTGTTAAAAGTGATTTCTAGTTGTTTTTATCTGAGATAAGGCTTTATTGCTTGTAAATGCAAGCAAAGCCGCTAAACACAATGGTATGAAAAAAATAAGGATTAGACCAGGTGCGTCATCTTTATCCGCGATAAAATATATAGCGGGTAGTAACTGTGCTAAGGTTCCTGTTGCTAACATAGACAAGTATCGGATGATATGACTGTCTTTTGATAGGTGTTCGATGTTGCTATTTTGTTTTCTGTAAAGTTTCCAAATCATGTATATCAGCATAAGGACAAGTAGCGAATTGAGCGCGAGACTAATGCAAATCCAACTGATAAAGAAAAAATTAGTTGGGAAGAAATAGATGGTTAGTCTGAAAATGATAGGAGATAGAAATAAAGTCAAACTTAGAAGAGCCAAGGTGATTCCGGCTGCTAAATACTTAAAAGACGCTTTATCGTTCATAACACAACACCTCATTTATAATGATGCTTTAAGTTTAGCGGAACTGGGGCAGGCAAGCAATTGATCACGCAAATTCTTAATAAATAATGTAGATAAGACTCTTATTGAATGAAAGGAGCAGAAAAGATGGGTTGGTTAAAAAAAGCAGTTAGGGCAGTTAAAAAAAATGATCCAGCAGCACGTTCAACGTTAGAAGCGTTACTTACTTATCCTGGGTTGCATGCGTTATTTTGGCATCGTTTTTCACATTTTCTCTATAGGCATCGGTTATACTTGTTGGCAAAAATTCATGCACAATTTTGGCGCTTTCTAACAGGAATCGAAATTCATCCAGGCGCGCAAATTGCTGCTGGTGTGTTTATCGATCATGGCATGGGGGTCGTGATTGGTCAAACGGCGGAAATCGAGGAAGATGTTGTATTGTTCCATGGTGTTACGTTAGGTGGTACTGGAAAAGACACAGGAAAGCGTCATCCAACCGTTAAAAAAGGAGCAATGATCCATGCACATGCACAAATTTTGGGTCCTGTTACAATAGGTGAACGAGCAAAAATCGGCGCTTCGGCTGTTGTTTTGACAGATATTCCGGATGATGCGACTGCTGTCGGGATACCTGCAAAAGTCGTCCGAATCAAAGGGAAGAAAATGGAGGAAAAAGATGATTCAAATCTATAATACATTAACAAGAGAAAAAGAAATATTTCAACCGATCGAAGCTGGTAAAGTCCGGATGTATGTCTGCGGACCAACCGTTTACAACTATATCCATATTGGGAATGCCCGCAGCACAATTGCGTTTGATACAATCAGACGATATTTAGAATATCGCGGCTATGAAGTCAATTATGTATCTAATTTCACTGATGTCGATGACAAAATTATTCGTGCCGCCAATGAGTTGGGGATTACTGCACCGGAAGTTGCCGATCGTTTTATTCAAGCGTTTGAAGAAGATACTCAGTCACTGAATGTTCAGCCTGCAACTAGTCATCCTCGTGTTATGGATCATATGCCGGATATTTTGATTTTTATTGAAGCGTTGATCGATAAAGGGTATGCCTATGAAGCAAAAGGTGATGTATACTACCGAACGCGTAATTTTGATGGCTACGGTAAATTGAGTCATCAGTCTATCGATGAATTAGAAGTTGGCGCCAGCCAACGAACGGGCGTTGAGCAAGAACTAAAGGAAGATCCATTGGATTTTGCGTTGTGGAAAGGTGCCAAAGCTGGAGAAATTTCTTGGGAGTCACCTTGGGGAGCGGGGCGTCCTGGCTGGCATATCGAGTGTTCTGTTATGGCTACAAAACATTTAGGTGATACAATTGATATCCATGGAGGCGGTCAAGACCTAGAGTTTCCTCACCATGAAAATGAAATTGCCCAAAGCGAAGCTAAAACAGGCCAAACCTTTGCCAATTACTGGATGCATAATGGCTATGTAACCATCGGTGAAGATGATGAAAAAATGAGTAAATCACTAGGAAACTTTGTAACAGTTCACGAACTGGCAAAGCAGATCGATCCGCAAATTCTGCGATTCTTTATGGCGACGACACAATATCGCCGTCCAATCCGCTATAGCGAAGCGACAATTAAAGAAGCGGGTGTCAATTTACAAAAGCTGAGAAATGCGTTTGAGAATTTATCCTTCAGAAAAACAGGTGCTGCCGCACAACTCGATGAAGACGAAAGAAAATTGCATGAATTAGCTGATTTAGAAGTTCGCTTTACAACAGAGATGGATGACGATTTCAATGCAGCAAATGGGATTACCGTCGTGTATGAATTGGCAAAATGGATCAATCAATATAGTGAGCAAGAAACGGTATCGCAGGTTGTGACGGATAAAGCATTGGAACAATTTGAGCAATGGTTAAGTATTTTTGGGATTGTTTTCTTATCTGACGAGTTAGTAGATGATGAGATTGACCAACTGATCGAAGAACGAAATCAGGCACGCAAAAACCGAGATTTTGCTCGTAGTGATGAGATCCGTGATTTATTGAAAGACAAAGGAATAACCTTGGAAGATACAGCTCAAGGGACTAGATGGAGAAGAAGTGAATGAGAGATTATACACAATTAAACGGTTTGGCATTAGCTTATGTAGGAGATGCGATTTATGAAATCTACATTCGTGACTACTTAGTAGAGCAAGGACAAACAAAACCAAATACACTACATCGAATGGCAACACATTATGTTTCGGCCAAAGCACAGGCCTCTTTGATTCAGTTGATGTTGGAAGAACAACTGTTGACGGAAGCAGAAGAAACGATGTATAAGCGTGGACGTAATGCCAAAAGTCATACTTCTGCAAAAAATGCGGATATTACCACCTATCGTGTAGCTACAGGCTTTGAATCATTAATGGGCTATCTCCATTTAACAAAACAGACAGAACGTCTAGAAGAACTGATCGATTGGTGTATCAAAAAAGTAGGTGAAAAAAATGAGAAATGATAAAAAGCGTCCATTTAAAGAAGGAAAACCTAAAAAGAAACAATCATTTAAAAAAGAACCACTGAAAAAAGAGCGCAAAACAACTGAGGAAACAGTTGAAGATAATTTTGTTTTCGGTAATCATGCAACGGTTGAAGCGATCCAGCAAGGAAGAGGGAATAAATTATTCCTGCAAGAAGACAGCAAAGGAGAAAAAGTCGAGCAATTAAAAATCTTGGCAAAAGAAAATGCTGTTCCTGTAAAATGGGTTCCTAAGCAAAAACTAGATACTATGACCGATCACGGAGTTCATCAAGGCATCGTATTGGCGATTACAGCATACGAGTATCTAACACTGGACGAATTACTTTTACGTACAAAAGAAAAGACAGAAACACCGTTCTTTTTAATTTTAGATAGCTTGGAAGATCCTCATAATTTTGGCTCTATTCTAAGAACAGCGGATGCCACAGGCGTGGATGGAATCATTATTCCCAAACATCGTGCTGTTGGAATCACTCCAGTTGTAACAAAGGCTTCAACAGGAGCTGTCGAATATATTCCAGTTGCTCGTGTGACTAATTTGTCGCAAAGTATTGCTGCATTGAAAGAAAATAATTTTTGGATTTTCGGAACGGATATGAAAGGAACAGATTACCGTCAATGGAATACACAAGGAGCGATTGCATTGATTATCGGTAATGAAGGCCGAGGTATGAGTCAAGGTCTTCATAAAGAAGTGGATGAATTATTGACGATTCCAATGACGGGTCATGTTCAAAGTTTGAATGCAGGTGTTGCTGCAGGATTGTTGATGTATGAAGTATATCGAGGACGTAATCCTTTGTAGAGTTAAATAGAGGTACAGGATAAAAATTAAAATAATTATTACTTTGTATGGAGAAGGTGAGAATACAAAAATGAAAAAACAATTACTAATCGTTGACGGTTACAATATGATTGGGGCCTGGCCGGAACTTGTTAAATTGAAGAATCAAAATAAACTGGAAGATGCCAGAGAAGCCTTACTGCAACGTCTGTCTAATTATGCGAAATATGAGGATTTAGAGGTGATTGTTGTTTTTGATGCTCAGCTTGTTCCAGGTATTCAGCAAACCTATAAAAAGTATCTACTGACAGTTGTTTTTACGAAAGAAGATGAAACGGCTGATAGCTATATTGAGCGAATTGCCGGAGAGAAAAATGACCGTTTGACCCAGGTCACGGTCGCAACGAGTGATTTGGCTGAACAATGGCTGGTTTTCTCTAAAGGCGCATTGCGGACGTCTGCAAATGAACTATATAAAAGTGTAAAAAAATCAGAACGCACAATAGCGATCCACGCAACAGATATTCACTTTCAAGATTTTCGAAGAAATTCTCCATGGAATTTAGAACAATTGTCAAAATTGTCTGATAAGCTAGACGAATTGTCTAAAAAGAAGGATTAAACACTTGTTCGCTTCTGTTTGTACAAATGATAATGATACGCTTCTTTCAAACATTTTTATATAGAAAAATGTTTGAAAGGAGAAAATGGTATGGGGAAGTATGGAGACATTTTAAAAGGAGATGGGGCAGCTTTTGATCGACTGTATCGAAACTATCATCCCATCGTGTACAATTTTCGGAAGAAGTACTATTTGAAAGATTTTGACAAGGAAGATTGGTTGCAGGAAGGGAGGATCATTTTCTATCGTTCACTTGAAAAATATGAGGAGACATATAGCGTTTCTATTGGGAAGTTTTTCAAGTCAAATTTTGAAAATCATGTGCGCAGTCTTATTCGAAAACAATGTGCGTTTAAACGGACGATCGATGTACAATCCGTTTCATTGGATCAAAAAATGGAGATTAAGGGAGAAGCTTTTTTTGACTACATCGGAATCGAAGAGGCAGATGTCTTGGAACAAATGATTATCAGAGAGAAATTAGAAGAGCTGCCCTATGTATTATCGCCGTTTGAACGAACGACTTTTCAAGAATTTATGAATGGTAAAGAGCTGAAAGAGATTGCGAAGGCTACCGCAAGCCGCGAAATCACTGTCAGAAGTGCGTATGATCGAGCTAAAAAAAAGCTGAAATCTATTATTTATGATTAAATGAGAATTTTTATTTTTTTTCACATGAAATAATTATCTGCAAATGAATCATAATTAGTTGCATTTCATTTTCTGCTATGGTAAACTTGATATTTTTATCTGTATGTGTTACAATGAAGGTTGAGGTGAATGCAATGCCAACAACTTTAGCGTCAATTAAAAAAGATTTAGAATGTCGTATCGGCAGCAAAATCACATTAGTTGCTCAGACCGGCAGAAAGCGTCAAACTGAACGTAAAGGTATTTTGACAGAAACGTATCCATCTGTCTTCGTTGTAGATTTAGATCCGGATGAAAACTCATTTGAACGAGTTTCTTATAGTTATTCTGATGTGTTGACACGCACAGTAGAGATTGAGTTTGTCAGTGAAGCAGTCTAAGATTGAGAGAAAAGGCTACATTAAAACGGAAACGTTTTAATGTAGCCTTTTCTGTTTAATGATAAGAAAAAGGAAGGGAAAATTTCCATTGTATTCATCATTTTCTTAACAAATCTATACATCTCAAACAACATATGTTAGAATTTAAAAGATTGTGAAGTTGGTCGGAGTATCAGATTAGATAGGTGAAAATAATGGAAATCATAGAAAAGGCACCCGCAAAAATCAATTTGGGGTTGGATGCTCTTTATAAACGAAAAGATGGTTATCATGAGTTAGAGATGATCATGGCTAGTGTAGACTTGGCAGATCGGCTAATATTTGAAGAGCTGCCGCAAGATGAGATTGTGATCGAGACAGACAGCTCTTTCTTACCAGTGGATAGAAGAAACCATGTCTATCAAGCAGCAGAGTTATTAAAGCAGACGTTTCATCTAACACAAGGTGTCAAAATTATAATAGAAAAACGAATTCCTGTTGCAGCAGGTTTGGCAGGCGGCAGTAGTGACTGTGCAGCAACGTTTCGGGGGCTCAATCGCCTGTGGAATTTAAATTTAACGCTGGAGCAGTTAGCAGATCTGGGCAGCCGCATAGGTTCAGATGTTCCTTATTGTATTCATGGCGGTACGGCGTTTGTTACAGGTCGAGGTGAAAAAATTGAATTTTTACCTTCGATGCCACAATGCTGGGTCGTTTTAGTTAAACCTAAGATGAGTGTTTCAACAAGTTCGATTTTTGGTAGTTTATCATTTAATAGTATTCAGCATCCTGATATCGCTGGAATTCGTCAGGCTGTTGAGACAGATGACTATTATTTGATGACGGAAAAAATCGGTAATGCTTTAGAAGGCGTGACTATAAAGCGTCATCCAGTGATCCAACAAATCAAAGATCGGATGCTCACTTACGGCGCAGATGCTGCCTTGATGAGTGGTAGCGGTCCGACTGTTTTTGCATTATGTGAAAAGAAAACTCGTGCACAACGAATTTATAATGGGCTAAAAGGCTTTTGTGATGAAGTTTATCTTGTAAGGACATTGAAATAAGTAAAAGTGTGGAGGAATCAATAATGATTCCTCCACACTTTTACTTATTTCATATATTTCTCTTGACGTACCACTTTCCTTCTGTTAAATTAGTTCTTGCTACCAAATCGTAAATATTACGATTTAAATAAGACAAATCGAAATGGGGAAACGAGATGAGAAAAAATAAATGGCTATACTTTACAGGAATTCTTGTATTTACCACGTTGTTCACACTAGCGGCTTGCGGGCAGACAAAAGAAGCAGACAAAACGACAAAAGGTGATAAAATAAAAGTTGTGACTACTTTTTATCCGATGTATGATTTTGCTAAAAATGTCGTTGGAGATGCCGGCGATGTTCAACTGTTGATCCCAGCAGGTACAGAGCCGCATGATTATGAGCCTAGTGCAAAAGATATCGCTAAAATAACGGATGCAGATGCCTTTGTGTATAATAGCCATGAATTAGAAACCTGGGTGGAAGATGTATTGGAAAATGTCGATCAGAAAAAAGTCGCAGTTGTAGAAGCGGCTGCTTCTATTGATTTAATGGAAGGTGCAGCTCACGACCATGAAGATGATGAGGCCGATCACGAAGAACATGATCACGATCATGAATTAGATCCCCATGTATGGTTAGATCCAGTTTTAGCACAAAAGGAAGTCGAAGCGATCCGTGATGCATTAGTCAAAAAATATCCAGAACAAAAAGCAGTGTTCGAAAAAAATACAGCAGCCTATCTTGAAAAATTAGCCGCTCTTGATACCGAGTATAAAGAAGCGTTGAGCGATGCTAAAAACAAGACATTCGTCACTCAACATGCAGCATTTGGTTATTTAGCGAAACAATATGGTTTGACCCAGGAATCGATTGCGGGCATTTCTCCTGATCAAGAACCTTCACCAAGCCGTTTAGCTGAACTAAAGAAATACATCGAAGCTCATGATGTATCTGTGATTTATTTTGAAACATCCGCATCATCAAAGGTTGCACAAACATTAGCTAAAGAAACGGGTGTAGAGTTATCTGTGCTTAACCCGCTTGAAAGTATTACAAAACAAGAACAAGAGCAAGGCGAAGACTATATTTCTGTCATGAGAGCTAATCTTGAAGCCTTGAAAAAAAGTATTAAGTAGATTAGGTACATTGACATACCAATCTAAAAAGGAGCAGAGTCATGCATTATCTAGAAGTCAAAGATCTCACATTTTATTATGATGATGAGCCTGTCTTAGAAGGTGTTTCTTATCATGTAGATCCCGGTGAATTTGTGATTTTGACGGGGGAAAATGGTGCAGCGAAATCAACGCTGATCAAGAGTAGCTTAGGCTTACTGAAGCCGACCAAAGGCACGATAACTATTTCTAAAGAAAACAGTGAGGGAGAAAAGCTTAGTATTGGCTATATCCCTCAGCAAGTAGCCTCATTTAATGCGGGCTTTCCAAGTACAGTGATCGAATTGGTACGCTCTGGTCGTTTTCCACGCAATCGTTGGTTCAAACCATTGACCAAAAGAGATCATCAGCACGTAGAAAAAGCATTAAAAGCAGTCGGTATGTGGGAGATGCGCCATAAGCGAATCGGAGAACTTTCCGGTGGACAAAAACAACGCATCAGTTTGGCTCGTATTTTTGCGACAGACCCTGATTTATTTATTTTAGATGAACCAACAACAGGAATGGATGAAACGTCTAGAAATGAATTTTATCGACTATTAAGACACAATGCGCATGATCACGGTAAAGCGATTTTGATGATCACACATGATCATGAGGATATAAAATCATATGCAGATCGACAAATTCGTCTGGTTCGGAAGGAGGATTCACAGTGGAGATGCTTTCATATGAGTTCATAATTAATAGTAATTAGAGCAAAAACACTGTAATATAAGCGTTTCTATCAATCTTGTTTTGTACAAATGTATTAAAAAATGACCTACTGTTCTCACGAATGTTCCCAGTAGGTCTTTTTTTAGTTTGTTTGAATTATAAATCTAGCTTTCTTTAATTAACCCAACGGCATATGGTGCCTTAGTATCCTTATCTTTGTGGTGAGTCAATTCTTTTACTTCTACTTTGACATTATTTGCATGTTCAAAATCTCCAATATCTTCTAAAATCGATATGAAGTTAGTAATTTGTTGCATATATTTTGGTTCGCCTGTTTCAATCCAGTTGGTTAAATTTTCGAGATATTTTAGGTTCATCCGAAAGCTGTAGTTAGTGTTGGTTTTATCGGATTTTTTTGCTATACTTATGTATTTTTTTGTTAAGTCGTAATCTTTTTGATGTAAAGTAATAGAAATTAGGTTGATGAGAGTGTTGTAAGCAAATTTTTTTGTTGTATAGTCACGAATACTTTCATTTTCTATAGGATATGCTTTTTGAATAAGTATTTTTGCTTGTTCCTTAGAAAAGAAGCTTATTGTGTTGCATAGTAGTTTGTATTCAAATCCGAAAAAATACTTAGCTTGTGACAATTGATTGTATATTATGTCAATCTCTTCATTTGAGATTTCCTCTACTTCATCCCAAAATTTGTGAAAATAGGATTTAATGGCGTAATAGTTTGATAAGTCTTTAATGGTTTTGATTCGTTTTTTTTCAATATTAAAATATATATCTAACAGGTGCTTTTTAGTAGTCTGATTGGTTGGATGATTTGCACAATAGTAATAATAATGTAGAAATTTTTCGTATTCCTTGTCCAGACTGGCGTATGAAAAAAATTCATCTGCTTCTATATCTAGTTTGAGAAGTATTGCTTCTAGATCATCTATTTTAATTACTCTTTGATTGTTTTCAATCCTAGAATATGTAGAAGAATCTTGGTGATCTGGAATCATTTCCTTTTGCTTAATATTTTTTTTGGTTCGTATAAAACGTAAAGAATCGCCTATATTCATAATGTTACCTCCATTTGTTTGTCATTATAACAAATTAAATGATTATAATCACCTGCTTTTTTAAAATTAATATAAATAAGTGACTACTTTATGTCATATAATCAAAATTTAATAAAAAGGGTTTAAATCTAATTAATTGTTTGGTAATCTTTGCATACAGATATGCATGCTTGTCTGTAATTTAATGTTAAGGAGGTGCCATGATGGTAGGTTTATTAGTTGCTGTATCAAGTTTAGTTGGTGTTTATGTAATTACAGTTGGTGGTTAGTAAGAAATAAAACGATCATAATTTATTTATCAAAAAAAGCGCAAAAAAAGAGCTGCCTTTAGCATTCATAGGTTGGTCGCCTATGTCAAGCGCTAAAGACAGGTACTATAGTATAGGGCTATAGTACGCTACTCTTATTCTGTAGCAGACTGCTACAACTATTGAGTATACCAAAGATTTTAAAAGATTTCATTATTATTTGACAATTTGTTGTGTTGTAGGCTCTGTATACATAATTCAATTGAGTAGTCTCAAATCCAAAAAAATGGAGTGTTGGATTTGAAGATAGAAGATGCAGAATTGTTGGCATTATTAGAAAAATTTAGTAGAGAACTGAACATAACTTTGGAAGAAGCCTTCTGTTTAGTTGTTTCAGTAGAGGACTAAAATTTTTCTTTTAGTTCAAACATAAAAAATAATAACGCTTCTCGTGATTCGGGAGTGTCAGGAACGTTAAAGGATGCTAGAAGTTTTCTAATATCTTCGTAGCGTTCCTTTTGTTTGGTTAGATATTCTGGATCAGAAAGTTTTGTTTTTATTTTATTTGAATTGTTAAATTCAACTATATCTTCGTTTATTGTAAAAGGAGTTTCATTTTTTAACTTTAGATTATTTAGATAGTGTTCTTGATCAGGCGTTAAGTTAAGGTATTGGACGTTAGGATTGTCTGTTTGTCCTAAAATATAATCAGTAGATACGGAATATAGTTTTGATATTTTGGTTATCATTTCCGAATCAGGTTCGCGAGTTCCGTATTCCCAATTTGCGTATGTACCTAGATTCTTAAGTCCTAATTGTTTTGCAACATAAGTCTTTGTCCAATTTTTTTCTTCTCTAAGTTTAGTTAATCGTTCAGCTAATATATCCATGTACAAAACCACCTTCCTTTGACATTATAAACGTTTTGAGTATAAAAATGTAAAAGTTAAACAAAAAGTGTTGACATTCATTTGGGAAAGGTGTAATATATAGCTAAGTTAAACATAACGTTTAACGTTTATAAACAAAAAAGCATTCACGAGAAGAAAATGAATTTCTATTTCGTAAACACTCTTAATAAATACTAGACACATTTATTTTAAGTGATTCAACGAAATAATACAAGGATGAAATTTTCGTTTAAGGTTATAAGTCTTTTTGAGGTATTGTATGTTCAGCCTATGAATGAACTACAAAGTGGCAACAAGCATGCGTAAATGCAGCCGAGAACTTTATTGATTTTTAGAGATCAAAATTTCTTGTCTATTGCTAAGGGCTAGGTTTCTGGTTTGACTTCTAATAAGGAGAAGGGCATTGGAAACGTTGAATAAGATTCGCTTAGGGTAGATCAGTGTTTGGTTGAATAAAATCACTTTGGATCAATAGCTATGTCGTGATGATATTGCTGATTGCAAAGGTAGTTGTACTTCTATAAAAGAAGTATTTCTATGTAAAGTCAGAGGAGGAGAGTTGTACACTGTATGTGGTAGGTCTATCTAACGTGCTGTGATATAGACGTATTAACGTTTATTAGCCGTTGAACAATGATTCTATGAAACGAATGATAGAAGACCTGATTTCATAGCTCTAGGGCGAACTTGCAGGGTATCTATAGCAATGTACAGAGCATTGCACATTCTACTACCATGAATAAAAGAATCTTAAATTAATTAAGACAGAATCATTAGTCAAAATAGGAAGAAAAATTATTTTTTCAGCGACTAAGAGATTTTGATATGAACATATATTGAAGGACGTTCTTTAAGGATGTCCTTTTTTCCATGTTCTACTAAAGGGAAATTTAAACTAGTTTTCTTTTAGTAGGACTTAGAAATTCAATACAAAATATTAGAATAAAAAGGAAATGAAGAAAATGCCAGCGAGAAAAGAGGTTGTGAATAAATGGAGAAAAGACTAACTTATACAGGTTTAGAGTTCTCATTGGACAGGTGGGGAGATTCGATTTTTCTTTCAGATGCGGAAGGTTGTACTTGTACTGAAATTAGAGAGTTCATTCCGAATGAACATGAGCCTAAAGACGCAGAATATATGTTATTGACAATGGGGATTCAACCAATGTTGACTAAAGAAGAATTAAATCATTTTGCTTTAAAAATTTTAACACTTACTGGATTTTTAGTAGAAAAATAAAGGTGATGATAATGAGAAAGAAAGAGGAAAGAGAAAAAGAATTTCAAAGGTTTGTTGATGTCGGTGGGTTGAAATTTTTGGAAGAAACTAAAATCAAAAAAGCAGAAAGCAAAAGAGATAAAGAAAGGAAAAGACAAGAAGGCGAGGAATTTATGGAATTGGTAGGATATTTTTTGTTTTGTGCGCTTGCTATTTTATTAATGGTGGGAACATATTGGTTCTTTTTAAGTGAGTTTGGAAAACGAATGGTAGAAGAAACGGTCAACTCAATTATGAAAGGAAGATATTAATGAAACAAGGAAAAAGACCAACGAGGAAACAGAAAGAATTAATCGGGCAACAGAAAATTGGCAATCAATTTCTTAACCCAGATAAATGGTTAGTAAGACAGTTATCAAGAAACGATATGCTTTTAATTCATAGAGTATCTGGTAAAACTAGAAAAGCACGTATGGTTGATTAAAATGGAAAAATTACTTTCTGAGAAGCTAGAAATGTTGGAGATTGCATTTGATGATCTTAATACTAAATATTTTGAAAGTGCACTTTCAAAAAGTGTAATAACGATCCAAAGTACACCTTCTTCATACGGACATTTTACAACAAAGCAAGTATGGACTGTAGTAAGAAAAAAAGCTTATGAAATAAATCTAGGGGCAGAGACATTGAACAGAAAGATTGAAAATATTATTGCCACATTAGTTCATGAGATGGTACATCAATATTGTGCAGAAAATAGTATTAAAGATACTTCAAGAGGGAATACTTATCATAATAAGCGTTTTAAAGAAGAATCGGAGAAAAGGGGTTTGTTAATTTCTTATGAACCTAGAATTGGATGGAGTGTAACAGAACCAACTAAAGAGTTGATTGATTATGTGCGAAGTAATAACATTTATGAGAAGATATCAATGTATCGTAAGACGACACTGAAAGAGAAAAAATCAACAAGATCAAGTACCAGAAAATATGTATGTGTGTCTTGTTCTCAAACAGTTAGGGCAACGAAAGAAGTGAATATTATTTGTGGTGACTGTAATCAAAAAATGATTAGTAATTAGGATTGACTTTCAATCTTTTTAGGTGAATAATATTATTTACAGGAGGATAAAAAAATGAAATTAAATGAACAGTTGAAAAAAATGACAAAGAAACAAAAAATGGGTGTATTCACTGTTAGTATCGCAATTTTATTAGTAGGTTCTTTTGGGTATAAAGTTTATGCAGATGATCAAAAGGCACAAGAACAGGCACGAATTGCAAGGATTGAGAAAGAGAAGTTAAAAAATGATACTGAAACAGCAGTAAATGATTTATTTGAGAAAGCAATTATTGATAATGATGATGCTAAAAAAATTGCGATCAAAAATGATTTGCAAAGTGAAACAGTAAAGAATGTAAAAGAAAAATATTTCGTCACGAAAACTAAAGATGCATGGCAAATCAATATAAATAATATGATTGATAATGCTGAAAATCAGTTGCAACAAATTGATATTGCTAAAAAAGCGGTAGAACAGGTTTACAAAGAAAAAGTCTTGAATACAGATCAGAAAAAATATGATGTAGCAAAAAAAGAAGTAGACAAGATTAAAAATGCTAAAGCTAAAAAAGAGTTATCTGATAAATTAGCAAAAGTAAAATCTGAAATTGAAAAAAAAAATAAAGAGAAGGAAGATAAGAAAAAAGAATCTGGAAAAGTTTCACAACAAACACCAGAAGCAAAAGCGACTACTGATAATGTAGCTCAAACAACGGATGGTGCAGAACAACAAGTAGCAGATGTAACAGGGCAACAAACAGATCAAGCGCAACAACAAACACCACAAGCAGGCGCAGGGCAAGAAACAGGCTACTACGAACCACAAACTCCAGTAACAGATAATGGCACTGGATCAAATCAAAACGTAGCGCCAACAGCACCTGCAAATAATGGGAATGCAGGAGGAACACAAACACCTGCTCCTCCAGCTCCAGAGCCTACACCAGAACCGATACAACCAGCAGGACCGCCAGCAGGTTGGATAAATCCGCCATTTCCTATTGGAAGTGGAGAATTAATGGATTGGATTGCTGATAATGGCTATGGTGGATATGATAGTTCGGATGGATATATTCGTCCTTATTAATAAATAGATGTAAAAGCAACTTCTTAAATAGAGGTTGCTTTTTTTGTATCAAAAAAATTAGAAAGAGGTGATATTTATAAGTATTCGGAGTAGAGAACCGCCGACAATGAAGAACTATTTCAAATAAAAAAACAGGAGGAAATTATGAAGAAAATCAATTTTAAGAAGAAAGCAAAATATTTATTTGCTAGTTTAGTTGTGCTGGGGCAGGTGGTATCATCATCTGTTTTACCAGTGGTTGCAAATGCTGGAGTACTTTTCCCAAAAGAAGTAACGGTTGAGTATGACAATAATAAAATGTATGTAGCAAAAGGAACCAATAAAGATGGTACATTTTTTGACGAACGTATTCCGCCTTTGTATGCAGTATATGAAGGTAAAAGACAACCGATTTTTTGTATTGAACCAGCAGTGCCGATCGTCAATGCAGTAACTCCTGGTTACACGTCCAATCCTTTGCCTGCGTTTGCGAATGACCAACGATCAAAATTTTTAACAGTTTTATGGAAGTATGCAGGTAATGATGAAGACACGCAACAGGTAGCGCAAATTATGCTCTGGGAACATCAGCAGGGCAAAACAATTGATTACTTACGACGACCAGACGGTTCCTTAATAGATGTTGGTGCTGTAAAATCAAAAATCAATCAAATTATTGCAGATTACGAGAAAAAACCTAGTTTTGATAAAGAAAAAGTAACTGTAAAAGTAGGTGAATCAATTACTTTAACAGATACTGATAATGTTGGTTTAAGTAGATTCGATACTATGAGTCCGAAAAGTGATGCAAATGTGGGTTGGTCTATTGATGGAAATAAATTAACAATTACTCCAACAAAAGATTCGAAAGAAGACGGTATTCTAAGATTGTATAAATCAGTCGATGAAGGAACGCCAGTTGCTTATTCTTTAGCAGGATCGCAACAAGTAATGGCTGGTGCAATTGATGATCCGAACTACTTTGAAATTAGTATAAAAGTTATTAAAACTGGAGATATCAAAGTAACGAAGCTTGATGAAGGAACAGGTGAACCAGTACCAAATACCGAGTTTGACATGAAAAACCTTTCGGACGGTAAAACTCAAAAAGTGAAAACTGATGCTAAAGGTGAAGGGCTATTGAAAGATGTTTATGACGGAACAGAAGTTGAAATTACAGAAACATTCGTGCCTGCTCCATATGTGAAAGCGAAAAACAATACTAAGAAAGTAACGGTAAAAGCTGGTCAAGTAACACCAGTTGAATTTAGAAATGAACGTGCAACAGGTAAATCAACACTAACAAAAGTGGATAAAACGACTGAAACTGATAAACCGTTAAATCCTAATTATCCAATGACTGGTGCAAAATATGGCTGGTTTAAAGAAGATGGTACGTTAGTGAAAGAATTTGATCTAGATGAAAAACAAACAGCAACGATCGACAAACAACCATTAGGAAATTACTACTGGAAAGAAACAGTCGCTCCAGTTGGTTATACTCTTGATCCAGAAAAACATGTTGTTGAATTAACGTATAAAGATCAAGATACACCAGTAGTTGTAAAAGATAGTAAAAGTAATGACGATGTTATTCGTATGAATATTGATTGGCAAAAATTGATTCAAAATGCAACCAATGAAATGTTTAAAAATGGCGTAGAATTTACAGCGACAAATAGCCGTACAGGTGAAGAATTTGTTGAAACTACAGCTACAGTCGACGGTAAGAAAGGTTATTTACAATTTAAAGATTTGCCGTTAGATGATTATGTTATTGAAGAAACAAAAGGTGTTGAGGGCTATGATCCAGTTGACCCAATTGAAATTAAACATTCTTATGATAAAGAAACAAAATCATTTACTTTTACAGTTACCGATCAAAAAAGCGGTAATGTATTAAATGAAGAAACATTAACACAAGAAGAACTTTCAAAAGGTGAAAACGTTGATCTAGGCACTTATACTCTTAAAGACAAAGCGACTGTAAATGAGGAACCTACTGTTGGTATTTCTACAAAAGCACATACAGGAGATGGTGAAACGAACACTTTTGTATGGGGGGAAGAAGCTAAGTTTTATGATGATAGTATTTTAACTCACAAAAATATTGAAATTGGTACGAAACGTGCTAAAGAAGTGAAATTACATGCTGTTTATACTGATAAAGAGGGCAAAAAGACAACAGAAGTTGTTTGGAGTTCAGGTTTAGTCGATTATGAAGTAACAGACAAAGAAATGACTGAACGTGTGATTGCTGACTATGACTATCGGAAAGACAAAAAAGCAGATGAAAATACACGTTGGTATTTTAGCGAAGATGGATATAATTATGATGAAGAGAAGCCAAAGAAAGACACTGAACACAATCCAGATGGAAAAGACCCAGAACAAGATATTAAACCTGTGGTAAAAGAGACGCCGAAAAAAGATATTCCTAAAGAGGAAACACCAAAAGAGACACCAAAGGAAACGCAATCCTTACCATACACTGGTGAAGAAATGATGCGTGGGGCTACTGTAGTAGGCTTGCTATTGATTTTAGGTGTAGGCGGTGCTATGTATCTAAAACGTAAAAAGAAAACTGATTTATCAGAAGAAAAAACAGAAGAGAATAAATAAGAAGAAGTGATAAAAACTTCTTCTTATTTTTTTGGAGTGTAAATGTAATTAAAAAATAAAGGAGGCTGGTCGTGAGAGAAGGGGTTTATGGACTGAAATGCATATTTGAAGAACGTTGTGTTGAAACTATGCCGAGCGAGATACTTGAAATATTTATTAGTGATTTAGAAAGTAAGCATGTAGCTTTAATTGATAGTGAGAGTGCATATAAAATTTATAAACTATCGACGGAGGGGGGATATGAAAATACTATATTAGGTTCACATCGCCAAGCTACTATTTTGGATGAATATAGAAGAATTATCGCAATGCAAAATAATCGTAATTTTAAAAGACCTGTTAGAATTGTAAAAGATTTATCTGGTCGTTACTGGTGTGATAATACTCATGCAGCTATTGCGTATATTTTGAGAGGAAATAAAAAAATAAATGAGATTCCATTTTATGTTGTTGATTTAAAGGATAATAGTATTATTTCATGCGATGGTGCGGTTAATGGTGATTTGCAGGATTTACGAAATATCATATCATCGTCGTTGAGGATTCAAGAAAGAATTGATAAAGGAATACGTCCTATTGATTGTAGGTGGACGATAGAAAATCTCATGAAAAATTTGAAAGTAATCTAGAATTTATAATCACGAAAAAAGAATAAAGTGGTATGTATCTAAAACGTAAAAAGAAAGCTGATTTATCAGAAGAAAAATCAGAAAAAAATAACTAAGAAGAAGTGATTAAAATTTCTTCTTTTTTTTGTATGAATTTAGTGTGATGCAGACTTTTATTGACAACAAAATTTAATAGAAATGGGGTGCTATTATGATGGTTCGAACATATCGTACTATTACTTACTATTGGGCGTTATGGAGAAACGAAGAGTTGGAGTTAGCTCTTTCCAAAACAAAGCAATATGAATCTCAATTCACAGAAGGTGAATATATTGACCTAAAAAATAGTTGTAATTTCTTTTTAAGTAATGGGTTGAAAGATTATTTAGCTAATTCACCTGAAAGCTTTTGTAAAGAAGATTTAAGAAAATGGTTTGATCGAACGTTTTCTCATTGTGAAGAGGAAATTCACTATTTTATTTCTAATTGTAAAAAGAAGGATGTGAGTGTATGAGTGGTAATCTGCAAACAGTTGAAGGTGTAGAAATGTTGTGGATTGAATTGGAAAAAATGTTTTTTGCAGATGTTGATCGTATGTTAAAAATGAAAAGTGTAAACGGTATTAGATTTGAATCAGATATTCACGATATGAAATCAGAAGTCGGGGAGGAATTATCTTCGTGTTGTCATCAACTTTGCATGAGGTTCGAATCTGACTTTTCGAAAGAAGGCATGCCTAAAAGTTTAATTAAAAGTGAATTTTTAAAGTGTTACGAAAAGCTGATGTATATAGTGGATGGAAGAATAAACGCAATGATTGATATGAAAGAGAAGGAAAATGGAGATTTGGGTAACCCTATTAAATTAAGGAATTTGTCCACTCTTTTTTTAGAATCGATTGATAGTAATAAAGATAATGCTGAGGAAATTTATGCTGTATCAGACGCTTTAATTGATTTGGCAAAAAAGATTGAAAAGAATAATCAAGTAAAATAAAGGAGGAATAGTAAATGGATGAAATAAAAGTTTTTGTAGCGCCTTATTCGAAACCTAATGTAGGTTCTTGGTTTACTTTACCAACTTCTGTAAGTGGTATTGAAGCAACTGTTCGTAAAATTGTGGGTGATGAAACTATTGAAGAGTTTGTGGTAGTTGATTATGAAGCGCCTTTTAAACTATTTGATACAGATTTGGATTTTTTAAATGATTTAGCTGAAAGAATAGAGGATTTGCCAGAGGTGGTTCGTAAAAACCTAATTCGTTTGACTGAGTATGAAGATATTGAGGAAATACTTGATAGTGAAGGTGATAATTTTGTATTCACTGGAGAAACTGAAATGGAAGATGTTGCAATAGAGTATGTTGAGAGCTGTGGTGGTATTGAATCGGCTTTGGGCGATAGAGTAGAATTCTACATTGATTATTTTAAATTAGGTAGAGATATGGAATTCGAAGGCAACTATTTTGAAGGAGTTAGCGGAGAAATTATCGAGTATGTAGGTTAATTCGGGAATAATTATATACTTCATGATGGAGGGCAGAATGAAACTATTACTAAGTAAATCTGATCGAATGTATCTAGAAAAACTGGATGAAAAAACAAGAAAAAAACTATGTAGCATGATTAGTGGGGATGTAGTTTTGATCGAAAAAATGCTTATAGCAGAAAATCTAAATCATGAAGAATGGTCTTGTTATGAAATGCCTATTTATGGTGAAGTATATTGTTGTGAGAATAGAGATCAAACAGAATATTTTGCAGTTGAAAAGGGATATGATGGGGTTTATCTAATGCCAACATACATTACTAACGAGGTTGATGAAAATGGCTATAACAATTTCCCTTGTAAAACATTGAAAGAATCAATAGAAAAAAATAAATTATATAAATAGGAGAGTGTAAGAATGGCAACATTAAAAAATATTATTATGAAATCTGAAAAGTTAGCGGGTACAAAGGCTAATGGGCGAGTAGAACAAAGACAGATGACGATTGACGGTAAACAGATGGCGGTAAAAATCTATTCACTACGAAATAAAGAGTTCGGGGCTTTTGAATATATTGTGCCTGCTCGTGCTGGTGTGGCTGTAAAGCCTAATCAGGAAGTAACGTTAGAAAATCCACGTCTTCATTCTGTGGGGCGTGTAAATTCGTCACAATCAACAAATGCAAGCGGTAGACAAGAAACAAATTATGTAGGATTCGTTGAACGTAGTGTTGTTGGCGATGGACTGAAAATTAAGGGGGAAAAATAATATGTCATCAATTAAAGTAGAAGGAAACGATATTACACCATTAATCGATTTTGAAAAAACATTCGGAAATCTTAGATTCTTAGAACAAATTGCAGATCAAGAAAGCCGTGGTGAAGACGGTGAACGTGGTGAAGTAACAGCGGTTCGTTTTGAGGTGTTGTCAGAAAATCAAGGAGCAGAGTTCCGTGTTAAAATTGATTTAGATGACAATCCAATGATCGATTTGTCAAAATTTGAGATGGACGATGAAATTGAATTAGTTGAACCTAAAGTGTTTGAACGGAATATGAATAATGGCTCAATGCCGAATATGGTTGTAACAATTGAAGCAATCGATATCAAAAAGAAAGGTGCTACTAAACCATCGCAACCAGCAGGTGGAGGAGACAATAAGAAATAATTAAATAAAAATCAGGCGGTTAGTTGTCAAAGGCTAGTCGCTTATTAAGTAGGTGAATTGCTATGAATGAACAGAAATTATCACAAATAATGGTGAAAATGGGCTTCTTGGCTTTAGAAAATAATGGAGTAGAAATCTATATGCTGGAGACACGCTATTATTATTTGGTTATTGAACCTACAACAAGAAACAATCGAACTACGTATGACTTTATTAAGTATTCCTACAATAAAAGTAAAGGAGAAACAAAAATAATTAAGTGCTATTTTGAAGGTTTCAATGAAAATGCTATGGTAAAGAAAGTAGGGTCTTACATGGCGTTTGTGCTAGAACGAGGATATTTAAAAACAAATAATAAACAGATTCTTCCGTTTGCTAGAGAGATTAGTAAGCGGAAGATTTTTATTTAGAAAGGGAGAGAAAAATGAATAAGTTCAGAATTAGAAAGTACATTAGACAATTTCTAAAGGAAAATAAAGATAGTGATTTTATTTGCCTGAATACTGCTAAACTTAGCAACAATCAATTTAGAGTTGCTTATAAAATGATGAGTAAAACATTGTTGGAAAGCAGAAGAAAAAAACAATCTGTATTTATTAGTGATCAGTAAATATTGGAATGAGGATATTCTATTCGTGGTTGTTCATGGATGCGATAGGAAGGGAGAGTAGGATGTGGAACAAGAAATGTTTGTAGGTATACCGCCGTTGCAGTTGAGAAATGAACTATCTTGTAAAGCAAAAGAGCATGTAATAAGAGAGCGATTGAAAGCGACTAAAATTGTTGTTGTTGACTCGAAAGGAGAGTTTAAATCTATTAAAAATTACTTACCTAAAAATGTAAGGTTTGTTGATAGTATGGACAAAGCAAATAAAAAGATAGGATGTGTTAAGGATAATGGGATTAAGAAGGAAACATAAACTATCTTTGAAAAGTAAATCGTTTAATAAAAAGTACTGTAAGAAAAAAGCAAGACAATATAAAAGATGGGTTGAAAAATATTATAAGTGAGTGGGGGATCTTATGGAGGTTAATGTAAAAGAGCGTTTAAAGTTGGATGTTTTGAAGGGGGAATTAGGTAGGTGTGAAGGTCAGCTGAAGAATTTAAAAAAGGAATTATCTTTTTATGAAAAACTTTCAGATACAAATTTTTTTAAAGGACTAATTATTTGGATGTGTAGGTATCCTATTTTTTTTCTTCCATTATTAAGTGGAGGGGTGTTCTTTTTAGTTGTTCGGTCTAATAAGGAGCTAATTTTCTTTGGAATGATGATTGTGTTTTTCTATTTCTTTGTGTCATTTTCTGTGTATGCCAGTGAAAGAAGTTCAATTAATTTGTTGAGGAGAATTGAAAATTTAGAATCGTCAATAGAGTACTCTAAAGAAAAACTGGAATCTCTAGAAAAAAAGATAAAAAATTTTGAGAGGGATGAAAAAGTATGATAACAGATATTATAGGAGCACTAGCAAATTTGACCAGCCTTATACTATGGATTCCACAAGCAAAGACGACATGGAAGAATAGAAATGATCCGCAAGCATTAGCAGGGGTTAGTATTGGAACTCAAATGCTTGTAGGCGTTAATACTGTATTGTGGTGCATATATGGCGTGATGATAAACAATGTATGGCTACCACTTGGAACGATTATCATATTGCCTTTAGCAAGTTTGACTATTTTTTTAAAGAAGAAATCAGATAAGCGTAAAAAGATTGTTGTGAATGAAGAAAAAGAAACATGGTTTACGTTTGCAGACTATAGAAGGCTTGCTCCAGAAAATAAAGAACTTTGTTTAAAAGCAATTTATACAACTGATTTTGGGCAACAAGTCTCGGCTGGTTTATTGAATTGGGAATCCTATGAAGAAATGAATGAATTAGATAAAATGTTTTGGAATAAGGATTTGTGGCTTGAAAAATATTGTGTGTGAGGTGATCTAGTGTTTAAGAAATTTCAATCAAAAGTAAAATTTGATAAAGGAAGATATACATTTGAGGAATATGAAAAAAATGCAGAAGTGGTCATTTACAGAGAGATACTAGGCGGAATATTGGTTTATCTAAGTGTTTGCTTGCTTTCGTTGACAGTTGATAATATGTTCCATACGGCTGTTTTTTTTGGTGCAATTGGGGCTGTCGTAATTATTTACTTCAATATTATTTCAGAAACTCATCAGTTAACTAAGGAATATATTTATCAAGCAAAAAAAGAATGGCGTGAAGTAGATAGAAGATTACTTTTTCCTATCATTAATTCAGCAGAAAATGTTATTGCTGATCCAAAAGGACGTTTTTATTTAGATTCTGATATGTTCAGGCGTGATGTGCTAGTGGACGGAGACTATGTGTATTATTACATTTATGTTAGTGAAAATAGAGGAATAAGACAGTCGTTCCCAGTAAGTTCAGTAATTTTTGATAAAGAGTACACTGGCAATTCATATTTGATTAAAGAAGAATTATGTTTTATAGATGAACGATTTCAGTCTATGGCTGGAAATTATGGGGAGCCGATTGATAATGAAAGAACAATAATTCGATCGAGATTTGTTCAATGGTAGAAGGAGGAACAAGAATGGCAGAGAAAACGTTAGAATGGTACCAAAAAGAACTAAGAGATAGATTTCAACATTTTTTTATGTTTTTAGATGGATCGTATAATTTTCCGAATAGCTTAGAGGGTGATTTGTTGAAAATGACACATAACATGTTGAGATTAATGGAAAAAGAAAATAGTAACCCACCTTTTGTGGTCGGGGAGTATTATGCGGATGAATATGGTGTTTATAAGATTTTAGAAAATGGGGAATGTATGTCATATTCTTTGGTCAGTGGTGAATTCAACAAGTGTTTACAATGGTACACACTTAATGGTACAATACCAGCCACTAACGAACAGGTAAAAATGTTTAAGGTTGCTAAAGCAATAGAAAATAGCGGGCTTACACCAGAACAACATAAACAAATGATCTTAGACGGAAAAATAAACTTAGGTGTGTGGAGTGCGCTTCAAACAAAAGTTGAAAAATTGGAGGAGGGAAAGAACCAAAGTGAATAAGTTGTTTGTCTATCGTGGTAGGCGCATTCGTATGCTTCATAGAAATTTATTATTTAAGTATGGACTAGGAATCTGTAGTCCTTTTTTTGTACTCTTAGGTGTCTATCATTTCTTTATTACTTATCCGATGGTAGAAAAAATGAATGGAGAATATACAATACAACCGTTTATAATACCAGTTGTTGTTACAATCGCTGGAATTGTTTTTAGTATATTCTTTTCGGTTATTGTTATTCGATCATCACAATTACGAGGGGGCTTTTTTGCAAAACAATATAAGAAACAGATGCTAGCAGAATACTTAGATGAAAATGAGTTTGTGATAAAGAAGACCAAAAAAACAGAAAAAGGACAAAAAGAAACTAGAAGATTTCCAAAGGTATATTACCGAGCGAATGGTGATACAGATGAATTTACATTTAAAATTGGAAATAAATTTCAAGATAAATTTCTTCAAATTGGGAGACCACTAGAAGACATGTATTTAGCAGACTTAACAGCAGTAAAAAGAGAACAAGGCTTTGTGACTTTCTGTTACTTGATTGATGTTCAAAGTAAACGAATCAAATTTGAAGATTTGAGTGCCAAAGATGGAAAAGTAGAATTGATGAAAGGTGTTGTTTGGGAATATGATGCTCTGCCGCATATGTTAATCACTGGTGGTACTGGTGGAGGAAAAACGTACTTTATCTATTCTTTGATCTCTGCTTTAGGTAAAGAAGGTCGTGTGCATATTGCTGATCCTAAAAATGCTGATTTAGCTGATTTAGGAAACTTTGATGCATTTAAAGGATTGGTTGCTTCTGATAAAAAAGATATCTTCAAACAGATGCAAGAAGCGGTAGAATTGATGGATAAACGTTTCTTACACATGAAGAAACAACCCAATTATACGATCGGTAAAAACTATCGTTATTATGGAATGAAACCAGAATTTTTTATTGTAGATGAATGGGCAGCATTTGTTTCTGTTTTGGATAAATATGGTAGAGATGATGCACTTACAGAAGAAAAACTTTATGAAAGTATTACGCCGTTAGTATTGAAAGCTAGACAAGCTGGAGTGTTCTTTATTTTGGCTACTCAAAAAGCTGGTACAGATGTTATCCGTTCGGCTATTCGAGACAATTTAATGTGTAAAGTATCATTAGGTCGTCTATCAGAACAGGGGTATATTATGACCTTTGGTGATGATAATAAAAATAAAGCGTTCATTAATAAGTATGGCGTTGTTGGACGTGGTTATATTGATGTTGGCGCAGGAGTTCCACAAGAACTGTATTCAGCATTAGTGGACAAGACCTTTGATTTTGTTGAGTTCTTCAAAAACTTTCCTGCAATGCCTTTTACAGATGTTGATGCAGTAGAAGTTACCGAGGAAGACAAAGAAATACTGGAGGATATTTATGGAGATCAATTTGTTAGTGAGGAAAGAGAACAAATTGAATCAACTAGAAGCGAACATAGAGCGGAAATGATAAAAGAGAAAAATGAAAAGGCGGAGGCACTTCTGGAAGGTGTTTCTTATTCTGAAAAAGTAAAAAAACGACAAAAAGAGACAGTTTAAATTCCGTATTTTTTTATGTAAAGATCAAAATTTGGTAATTATGGGAGGGAAGAAATGATTGGTGATGATAAACGCTTCATATTTATTGTACTACTGACAACTGTAATTGGTTTCATAGCTTTTTGGTGTTTGGATAATAAGTTGGGGCAAGTGTTCAGTTTGATCTTTTTCTTTTTGTTTCTTTTACAATTGATATTTACTGATTGATTTAATAGGTGAAGAATTGTAACGCATATTTAAAAATGAATGTAAGGAGGGTGTCTTTTTTTGACATATTATACAATAATTGAAGTCTGTGACTTTTTAAAAATGAAAGAAAGAACTTTGCGTAGCTGGATTGTTAAGATTGAAGAAAGAACAGAGTTTCGTTTTACTAGAAAAATTGATATGAAAAACCCTCACTATGTGTATGGAAATCCAGTTCCGCAATTAATGCTAGACGAGGACGAAGTAAAATTGTTGGAGAAACTTAATGAAAATAGAAAGCAAGGGGCGAATTTATCAGAAATGATTGATCGTCTTTTTTTATTGCCTGAAGACTATAACCAACGTTATCCAGTGGATAAAAGAGGATAGAAAGAGAGGAATAAGTTATGCCTTTGCATCGAGTGATTGGAGAAGTATATGAAGTACAACCTTATTTAGTTAAATATTTAAAAAATGGAGAACGTTATGGAATGAAAGTACCAGCAGTGAATAAAAAAGATGCAATCCGAAGAGTAAGAATAATTGAGGAAGATATTGAAATAATAGAGGTGGAAGAATTGTAGTTTTAATGCTTAACAGTAGGTGAATAACACGAGTGTGTCTGCAAGTGAAATGTGCGTGCATTTTGTGGTTGCGTAAGCAATCACCACGTAAAAATGCACGTGCATATTGCTTGCAAGATGCACGAAGTGAATTAGAGGGCGTAGCCCTCTAATTTCCCAGCACCCCGATTGGTAATACGGGGTGCAGAAAAAACGAATAAATAAATAATAGAACCTTTAAACCTTTGATACGAAAGGATTTCATTGATAAAAATTTGTCGGACAAAAATTGATATCTTGTCCGAATGGTAAGGAGACGTGCGTTTGACTGGTGATGAGCTAAAAAAGATACGAAAAAGATTAGGGTATACGTTGAGAACTTTTTCTCCAAAGGTGGGCATATCTAGAGCGATGTTGTCAGATTATGAAAGAGAAAAATATCCAATACCAGATGACAAAGTAAAACAAATAAAAGAAAATTTGGGTTTGGTTTCAGAAAGTTCTTATCAATTACACGTTCATTTTGATTATTTAAAGTTTACATTTTTTGATAGTACAATACGAACAATTTTAGAAAAAGTCATTGGTATTCCGATGAAGTATTTTGTGATGGAAGAATCAAGTAAGCATAATTATGAAGCGAAATATAGTTGTGGAAATATTGTTGTATTTGATCGAACGTCTGATTCTCGTCAAGGTATTTTGCTGGACTTAACAGGTATGGGTGTTTATGAGTTAGAACAATATTTAGAAAGTATTGGTTTGACTTTTCGTGAGTGGTTAGCAAGAGTTTTAGATCCGTCTTGGTATTCTTCTAGAGGATATTATTCTCGGTTGCATTCAACTCGACTAGATATAGCGATTGATGAAATGTATGATCCGATCAATGGGAATTTTGATTTATACGAGTTGAAAAAGCGTAGGGATAAGGAATTGATTAATACTGATTTTCAAGTGTATAGAGAGCAGGAAAAGAAATTTAGAGAGGATCATGGGGGGTTAACACTTTATTATGGTGCTCGTGGTGGTGAAGGTATGTTTGTTCGTTTTTATGAAAAGCGGTATGAACTGGCTAGTAAAATGCGAATGAATGTAGGTGAAGTGATAGAAGAATATGGTATTTGGAATCGCTACGAGTTAGAACTTGGAAAAGATTATAATGAGCAAGTTTTTTCAGACTATATAAATGGTGTTCCTTTAGATGATATAGCAATCAATTTGTTGTTATCAAAATTCGAGGTTTATGACGAACAAGTGGACAGTCAAGGCAATATAGAATTAGTTTTTTATAAAGAATTTTATGAAGTGTTCGGCTCGTGGAAAAAGGTGAAGTTGAATAAAAAAAGAGAAGAGCCTAGTTTGGAAAGATCAATGCGTTGCATTGAATTGCAATGGGCGAAACGTTTGAAGATTATTGAACTTTCTTTAGGTAAACAAGGATTTGCTCTTTGGTTGAGGGAACTTATGGATCGAGCAGAATTGACAGATAAAGATATTCGTCAAATTGAGTTTGAAAAATTCATTGAGAAGAAAGGATTGAATTAAATGAGTAATGTATTGTCTGTTGGTAAATTATTTTTAGGTGATACTACTACAGTGTCTGGTTCAGAAGTAGATACTTTATGGTATGCATTACATGCTGAATATACTAACCGTATCCGAGATAGTACAATCTGTATAGAAGCCGATAAAATAGGAATTCGAACGATACTTATTGAATCGTGGTTAGAAAAAAATAGCGAAAAAGTCTTAGGGAATATTCAATTATGTGGTCAAGATGGAAGCTATTTTTTATTTACTAGGGAAGAAATTGACGGGTGGTATTACAGATATGTATATTGTGCAACGCTGGATATTCTGATTCCAAAAATACAAGAAAGGAAAGGTCAATTCCGATATTTTTATAATACATTACGTAAGCAAGGTTGGAATATGTCGGCTCAATTCGAAAGTAAGATTTTGAATGAGGGTATATTTTTATCCAGTGGTCGTGATATAAAAAAAAGAATTCCTTATCAATTCATGAAAAAATTAAATATAAAAATGGGGTGAGGTTATGGAAAAAATAAATGAACTTACAGATCGCCTTCATATAGTATTGGAAAAAGCTATTGAACTAGAAGCGAATCCTAAAATTTTAGAAGAAGACAAATTGGAAGTTATGCCACGTTGTGAATATGATGTTGATGTGTTAAGGATTTTAGGAAAACAGCAAAATGTAGAAATTTTGGTAAATGATATTTATTTACAGGAGCTGGAAGACAGCAAGAAAGCTGTAGATGAGTTTTGTTCGATTTTAAATTTAGCTGAGGTTTCCCATGACGTTATTGGGATCAACAAAAAAGTTCTGAAATATCGGCTCGTTATTTTTCCAACGTCCAAAGATATGGAAATGATGCTACGAAAAGATGCAGAAAAAGTTGATAAAGTTGAGTTTATTTTTGAAAGTGGTGCAATTCAAGCGATGGATGAACAAGGGGAGCTAGAAGATCATTCAGAACGTGGGGAAAGATTACGTCAAAAAGAAGAGGTATGTAAAAAGTTAGCTAGTTGGGGGATTGAATATCAGCTTTCAGATTTAGAAACAGTTGAAATATTTCCTACTAGTTATCAAGAAAAACTAAACATTCAACGTCAGTTAGGGAAATATTCTTTGTTAAATTTATTGTTTAAAACAGATAAATATACAAAAATACCAATGACTAGTGAGGAAAAAAGAGAGATCATTAAAGATTTAGCCAACAAATTTAAAAAATATGGAAATGGTTTTATTGAAATGAAAAATCCATTTACTATCATTGCTTATGCAAAAAACCCGAAACTTGCAGAAACTTATAATAAAATTTTTTCTGATTATTGGTACAGATATGTATTAGTAGATGGAGAGGTGAAAGCACTTAAACTTATTGTCGAGCCTTTATACAATAATGGTGAAATGTTTTCAAATGAGGAATGGCTATCAGTGGTGAATAAAGCAAAAGGAGGAGCCGAAGGACTTGAAAATGTAACGGTAGAGTTACCAGCAAAAGGGGAATTAATAGTTAAAGCACCAAATTTTGCAACGGTAAAATCTCTATATTGGATCAAAAATTATCATGATCGAAAATTAGAATCAGATAATGATAGAGGGTATGTTTATACGAATATTATATTCAAATTAGATGATTAGGAGGCGAAAAATGGAGATTATAGCTATTGATATTGACGGAACCTTGACGGGTAATGAATTAGAATGTCAACTTTACAGTAAATGGTTAGGGAGAAAAATTAAGCCGAGTGAATTGACAGATTATGATGTTACTAAAGTTTTGGGAATGACAAAAGAATTTGAAAAACTAAAATGGTTAGAAAATGCATTTTATTTCTATAAAAATGTTGAAATTGATGAAATTGCCACCAAAAAAATAATGGAGATTGCAAGTGGATATGATCATGTAATCATTATGACAAAGCGTTTTGGTTGGAGTTCTACAGTAACTTCCGAATGGTTAGATACACATAATATTAGATATGATAAACTGGTTTGTACAAATGAGTATAGCAAAATGCTATTTTTGGATGCGTATGGGATAACAGGAATAGTAGAAGACAATCCTTATTTAACACGAGAGATTAAGAATTGTCGCAAAGGTATAAAAACTTATTTGGTAGAACGTCCATATAATAGTGTTGATGATTGTGATGTCTATATTAAAGGGTCATTTTAGAAAAGAGACTTAATAAAGTTTGTGGTGTGAGACCTACAGTTTAAATTAATAGAATGAGGTAGAGAAAATGAGTTTGATATCAAGTGAAATGGCAATTTCATATTTTTGGGAAAATTTGCAGAATGAAATTGTTAATGAAATGACTAATAATATCAAGAGTTGTGAAAAATATTTTAAACGGAAGCCTACAGAAGATGAACTGTTAGAGCTTCCTTTTTTGTTTAAAAAATTGATTTCAGCAAAATGTTTTAAAAACATGGAAATGTTTGTTGAAAAGATTCGCATAGAAGGTGGTGTTTCTGAATCTGAAATTCGTACATTATTTAATCGAGAATTATTAGTTGTTGAAGATGAGATTAAAAATAATTATTACCAATAGAAGGAGTGGTGCTAATGTTTACAAAAGAAGAAGTTTTGGTACACATTGAACGATATGTGTTTAAGGAAGTATCTTTGCATTATAAAGGCAAAGATTTAGAAGAGCGGTTCAAAAACTTATTTATGATGAGTGAATCGTTCCGAACGCTAAGAGCTAGGTTGAATTCTGGGGATGCAGAAACATGCGATATTGGACAATTACATGAATTTGAAGATACGTATGGTGAATATATTTCAGAAGAAATTTTGAAACAATTAAATAATATTCCTAGTATGACTGTTACAGAATATTTAGATCAAATCAAAAAAGAGGTTTTTGATTATGTGTTAGGCAAGACTGAATTAAAATCTGATCAAGTTGAAAAGCTTTATTATGAATCTGAAAATTATCAACTATCTGTTGCTTCTGCTAAAAAATGGGCAGATGAAGATGGAGTTATCAGAAGTGATATTTTTGAAACATTGATTGCTGGAGCTTGTGAAGGCATTGTGAAGGATATTGTCAAACGATAATTGAAAATGCTAAAAAGTTTGAGAAAAAAATGTCTAGATGAAAATGATTATTTTTAATGAAAGGAGTGGTATTAATTTTTACGAAATCAGGGGTACTGCTTAGTATTGAGATTTTTGTTTATCATGAAGTTTCGTTAGTATATCAAGGTGAAGACTTAGAAGACCAATTTAAAAATTTGTTTATGATGAGTGAATCGCTTCAAGAGTTAAGAGCTAGGTTAAATTCTGGGGATGCAGAAGTTTTTAGTCTTGCACAATTAAATGAATTTGAAGATATGTTTGGAAAGGATATTGCTAAAGATGTTTTAAAAAGAATAAGAAATATTCCTGATATGACTGAAAAAGATGTTTTGTAGCTATGTTAGGAGAGTGATTTAGAGATATCTTCTTTATGGATTTAAACAAGACTTTTTTGAATGGTTTGAATAATGAATTGATAGAAGAATAAAAATTTTGATTAAAGTAGTCATAGTTGAATGACTACTTTTTTCTTTGGAAAGAAAGGTAGATGGGAGGGAATAATGAAAATAGAAGCTTTAAGAAATTTACTTGATGAGTTAGACAGTGACTTTGAAGTAAGAGTATCAGTGGAAGAATATAAAGAAGATCGTATACGAAACGGAACGACCGTTTATGGAAGTTCTCAATTGTTGGCTGGAATTTCTATTAGAGGAAATATTCTTTGTTTACAAGGAACAAGGAATGCTGATCTAAAATGAAGGGAGGTAGAAAGAAAGTATGAAATGGAAAAATATTAAAAAGAAAGAAAAAGCTGAAAAAAATCCTAAAGTAAAAAAAGTTTCAAGGAAAAAATCAACTACATTTGTTTCGGTAAGTTTTATAGCATTACTCGTCTTTTCAGGAGTTGCGGTTGTTCGTTCTAATGTAATGGCTTCTAATATGTCAGAAACGATAAAAAAAGTTGAGAAGCTAGAAAAACAGGAAAAACCGCAGGAAACAAAAGAAATTGATATTGTAAGTTTGTCTCATTACGTGAAAGGATTTGTGAAGGACTATATCACGTATGATTCGGAAGAAAAAGACACGGACAAACGGTTTAAACGGTTATCTTCATATGTTTCTTTTGATGCTGGAGAATTAGATGAAGGAATCAAAGGAAAATACAAACGTACATTAAAAAGTGTGGAACTATCAGAGGTAGAAGAATCTAAGGATAGTTTGTTGGCGCATGTGACCATTAGTTATGAAGAAAAATTGGAAAAGAAAACTTTTCAAAAGAACGAAGTGTTAGTATTGCCAATTGTTGAAGATAAAGGGTTGTATGCAATTGTTTCACGTCCATATGTACTGGCATTAGAGATGCCAAAAGGGAAAACTGATCCGCTGGAGACAGTTAAAAAGCCATTGGATGTTGAAGCAAAGGAACGAAAAAAAATGGAAACATTTTTAATGTTGTTCTTTGGTAAATATGCCGAAGGAAAGAAAGAAGAATTATCCTTGTTGATGAAAGAACCAGTGCTGACGACTGGTCAATTCAAATTTAAGGAATTAGAAAAAGGCTCTTTAAATTTCTTTGAAACGAAAGAGAAAGACCTTCAAGGCGTGCAAGTTTCTGTAGTCTTTGAAGACAAAGAAACAAAAGTAACACATACAGAGAATTTCACACTATGGATTGGTGAGACGGAAAATTCTCAATTCATTTATACATTTAAACATTATTTTACAGAAAGTAGGGAGTAAGTAGATGAGTACTGGAAATTTAGATAGCTTTTTAAAAGGTAGTTTTATTACCATTATTTCTTTTGTTGTTATTTTAATGATTTTGAAGCACTGGAAAGGTGCAGAATGGTTGAAAATTGGTTCAACGATTTTTATTGCTTTGATTGTTCTGGATTTTGCGAATAATCAAGGTGCTGTTGTTTTGGGAGTAGTAAAATGGTTTGCTAGCTTGTTTGGTATCAATTTCAAGTGAGGGGAATACGATGAAATATTATGATTACAGTAGGGGATTGAAAGCCCCTTATCAAATTCAAGTAATACGTTCACCAAAAGGAAAGTTGCTATGGGCATTTTCGCAGCCGATGGGACTTGCCTATTTTATTGTCTATCTTGTCTTTTTTATCTTGTTTTTATTGATGGGACAAGTATTTATGTTTCCTGTTATTTTTGAGTTCAATGTCAACTTAATTATTTTATTTTTTGTTCCACATAAGTTGGCTCGCTGGTATACAGAAACAGAAATTGATGGAAAAAAAGGGCTGGTATATGTTATGGACGTATGTTCTTATATTAAAGAATTTGCGATAGATAACCGTAGTATTTATCGCTTTGAAAGAGTAAAGGAGATCAAAGAATTTTCATTTAAACGATAGTTAGGAGGAAAAAAATGCAATTAGAATATCCGTTACGAAGGGAAACACACAATAATCTTGTGTTGACCAAAGAAAAGGTAGCGATTGCGTATTACCGCATAAAAAGTGAAACGGTTATGTTAACAGACCGTGAGAAAAAGGAAAAGACTAAACGAAAAGTGGCACGAGCGATAAAACGGTTGTCTAAGAATAAAGGGGTAGAAATTACTCTATCCCCAGTCAATACAGATATTCGAGGAAAAATGGGTGCATTGCGTTCGATTATTGATAAAAACAACTATAAAGTTGGTGTTGATAAATTAAAAAAAACCGTTGTAGCGCTAGAAAAAGAAATGGGTATGGTTTATGAGTATTGTTGGTTGATTGGTGTTCCATTGAGTAAAGCGGAAATAGCTGTTGATTTTAAGGAGGGAATACTCCAGCGTGCTGATTCATTTTCAGAAAAAGTTGTAAATGGTTTGGGCTTAGAAGTAGAGCTGGATGAAGGGTGGGGTGATAAATATAAGGAACAAGAAAATGAAGTGTTTCAAAATCTGTCCGAATTGTTAGTTGAACGTCTGACAGAAGACGAGTTGTATTACTATCAAGCATACCAGTTCTTAAAAAATATTCCTCATGAACGGAAGGATGTTTTGACCTGTCAATCTGTCGATAATCTTATGGATGCTAAAATTAAACCGTTGTTTGGTGGAGGAATGAAGTTTTCTTCTGAATATGGTGAAAGTTATGTGGATGCTTTACCGATTGGTGATATGGGTGTTTTTTTAGATGGTAATCATTTACTGGAGATTGTTCAAAAAATGCCTTTCCCTGTAGAAGTGAAAATAGGTGGTCTATTTAGTGAAAGGAATGGTCAGTTAGGTTTAACTGGTCGTAGTTCACGAGCCAAAACAAGAACCAAAAATATTATGCAAGAAGCGAGAATCGCTGGTTCTAAGCAAAAACGCAAGATTATGGAAGGTCAATTGTCTTTAGATGATCTAGACCAACAGATTGATGATGGCAATGATATTTTAGATTGGAATGCCTATCTGATTGTCACTGGTTCGACTAAAAAGCAAATGAAAGCACGGAAAAAATATCTCTTGAATCGATTTGATAGCTTTGGTGTTCCGTTGTGGAAAGCAACGTTTGATACACCGTATATCTTCCAATCTACATTGTTTGGTAACTTTATCCGCAATAAATCAATGAAATGGCAACATACAAGTACCGTAGATAGCTTTGCAGAGTTAAATTTCTTTACGTCTTTACGTTCAGGAACAAATTTAGGTTTCTATTTTGGACGTGTAGACAGTACATTAGAAGAAAAGGAAGATAGAGAATCCATTATTGCTAGTTCAAAAAATTTGATTTATTTAAATATGTTATTGTCAAATAAACAAGGAATTAAGGGAAAGAAAACAAACAATCCGCATATTGCTTTAACAGGGGATACAGGAAATGGAAAATCCGTAGTGGCGAAAAAATTATTCATGGAAAGTGCCTTGTTAAAAGATAAGGTCTTATACATTGACCCTAAAAAAGAAATGCGTAGTCAATTCATGCGTACAATTAATGACCCAGAGTATCGGAAAAAGAATCCATTGGATGTTGAATTTATTGAATCCTTTAATTTTGTAACGCTAGACGTTCGGAATAAGAAAAACAAAGGGGTTCTTGATCCGATTGTATTATTCGATTCTACAGAAGCCATTAGTACCGCTAAGGCAATGTTAACGAATATCTATGAAGGGCAATGGGATTTAAAACAAAAAACAGCTATTAATGAAGCCATTTCCAAAGTGGTTGGACAACGAGAAAAAGGGCAACAGGTTGGTTTTTGGCATGTTATTGATGAATTTAAACAAGATAAAAATGAAAATGTTCGGGATATGGGACGTTTCTTAGCTTCAACCATTAAAGACTCTATCTTAGAGTTGTCATTTTCTCGTGGTGAAGTAGTAGGATTGTCTTTTGATAAAAAAGTAACCATTCTAGAAATTCAAGATTTGGATTTGCCAAAAGAAAAAGGTGAAGTGTTGGATGAAAACAAGCGCCTTTCTGTAACACTAATGTTTGCATTAGGGATGTTTTGTAGCAAATTTGGTTCTCGTGACCCGAAAGAAGAAACTATTGTATTCTTTGATGAAAGCTGGATTTTCCAGTCTTCTTCTGAAGGAAAAGGAATTTTAAAATCAATGAAGCGTGTAGGACGTTCTCAAAACAATTTCTTAGTTTTAATTACGCAATCTGTAGAGGACTTAGATGACAATGAGGATGGAACTGGCTTTGGAATGGTCATTTGTTTTGATGAAGTGAACAATCGTGAAGGGATCTTACAGCATTTGAACTTGCCAATAAATGAAACCAATTTGAAATGGGTATCAAATATGGTGCAAGGACAATGCCTATTTAAAGATATGTTTGGTCAAATTAATCGTGTGGTGGTTCATGTTCTGTTTGATGAATGGTTGAAACTATTTGAAACAGTGGATGATACGGACGCTTCACGTATGGAAAATCAGTTTGTCGCATAGAAGGGGGAATAGAATTGAATTATTTGATTGATAGCTACGCTCCTTATTTTGTGGATGCTGGTGTTCTCGGAAAATTAGCCGAAGGATTAAATTGGCTGTTCGTTGATATGCCGTTCTTTATTTTACGATTTTTTGCGATAGGTATTCTGATTATTCAACAATTACTTGATCAAAGTGACTTATTTATGGAGAAACAACAAGATGCGTATACCCTTTCTTTAGAAATTTTAAATAATTTTGGTGGGAAAGAAATTGCACAAGGAAGTATTATTGCCTTGTTAATTTTGTTGAGTGCTTATTATTTACTGTACAATTTCTTTGTGAGTAAAAGGAGCTTTAGCAAAGTGATATTGCATTACTTAGCCGTCTTTGTTTTATTTGTCTTTTGGTTTGGATCAATTGCGACCCCTTCGGGTTCACAGTCTGGTGGGCTATTTCTAGTAAAAAGTGTTTCTAATATCGTGACCGCTGTTAAAAATAATTTTACCAGTGGGTCAAGTGATTTTAGGATGGTTGACTCTGAACAGTCTTTAGATGAAACGCCTCTGTTTAATGCAACCATTAAGCAAACCTTTTATTATGTGAATACAGGTTCATTAGACGGTGAAATGGAAAATGGCAAAAAAATAGACGAGAAAAAACTATTAATGCCGAGTGGGCTATCAAAAGAAGAAAAGAAAACCTTTGAAAAGGAACGCAAAAAGTACATTGATAGTATTAAAGATGAAAATCCGTATGTTCAAATGACGAAGGATAAAACAATGGAAAAACTCATGGCAATCTTTACTGGTGGGGTCAATACCATTGTTACGTCTTACCCAGCATTATATGTGAATGCGATGTTGAGTGTGATTCAGTTGATTATTACTTTATTAATCATACTTGCGCCAGTCTTTTTCTTATTGTCCTTTGTGCCAGCTTGTCAGCCAATGTTGTTTAAATTCTTTAAATTACTCATTGGCTTGTTGTTCTTTCCGGTTGTCTTGGGTGTCTTTTTAGCTGTTTTCTTTTGGGCGAATAAAGTGATTGATACCATTTACTTAAATGCTATGAAACTAGTAGCTAAGCCGATTCTTTTGGTTATGTCAGGTGGTATTTTTGTCTTAGTGAGTAATGTTGTGTTGATTATTATTAAATTATTCTTATATCGCTCTATTTGGAAGAATAAGTATCAGTTGTTAGGCTTCTTTACCAATAATCAAGTAGAACAACCAGAAATACTAGAAAAAGTAGAGGGAAAAGTGCAAGAAAAGAAAGATCGTGCAAAAGATATTACCTATGGTGGTGCAGAAATGGCGTTAGGTGCATATACTGGTAATCAAATGTTAATGATGGATGGTGCAAATAAACTAATGCCGACAGATAAAGCAATGAACTTAGGACGCTACCATTTTAAAGATGATGAATTGGACGAACGAGAAGGACATAGTAAATTAGATGAATGGTTGGATGAACAAGAAGAGTTTCCAAATGATACACCAGAAAATCAATTAAAAGATGTTGAGTTTGAAGAAAAAGAAAATGCTATACCAGAATTTGATTCAGATATTGAATTAGAAGAACTTGATTCTAGTGTAGACGATGAGACAATACCAGAAACATTCATTGATGTATCAGAAGATATCTTAGAAGATGGTGCTACGGTTTCAGTTGATAATTTAGATGAAGTCACATTAGAATCGCCTGATGAAGTGAACGAATTTAAAGAATTAGAGAAAGTGGAACAAGAGATAATAATGGAAAGGGATGAATATGAGTTAGATAAAGAGTTTCCAGAAGATATTTTCTTTGGAAAAGAAACAGAAAGTGAATTGTATGAAGAAGACTGATGGTGATTCAGTCTTCTTTTTAATTTTGGAGGTGACCAATTGAAAAAAATTGGTTTTATTATTGGTTTGTTTTTTTTGCCGATTATTATTATTATGTTTAGCATTTCCGCTTCTACAGAAAGTGATACAACAACTGATTTCACACCACGAACAGAACAAGAAAAAGTTGCTTATCAAGTGCTTCAATATGTTGAGAAAAATGGTGGTACGAAAGAGTTTGCGTGTGCGTGGATCGGCAATATGGAACATGAAAGTGGTTTAATTCCTAGTCGTATTCAAAGTGATTTACCGTATATGGAAGCCACGGCGATGAATCCTAGTCTTGGTGGCTATGCTATGGGGCTAGCGCAATGGGATAGTGGTAGACGAGTTAATTTACTTAATTATGCAAAAGAAAAAAAGAAAGAATGGAAAGATATTGATTTACAGCTTGATTATGCATGGAATCATGACGGATCAGACAGTAACCTACTAAAAAAATATTCTAAGGGAACAGATATTAACCAGATAACGGTTGATATTCTTAAATATTGGGAACGTGCTGGAACGAAAGATGATCCGATGCAACAAGCACAACGAAAAACAAGTGCAAATAATTGGTATAAACGGCTGTCTACTGGTAGTCAAGGTGCTGGTTCTGCCAATGTTGGCGGAGGTAAAATTGATGTACTTGAAACTCAAATGGGAAAAAAAGTCTACAATGGTCAATGTTACGGTTTGACAAGTTTTTATGTAGATAACTTCAATACTGGCATTCACTTAGGGGCTGGTAGTCCTGTAGGGATATCTGGAAATGTTGGGAATACTGTAAACGCGTGGGAAATAGGAAGCGCGTATTCATGGGAAAGTAACGGCTGGCAAGTCATTAATAATCCTAGTTACTCCGATGTCAAGGCTGGAGATATTATTAATTGGGGTCAAGGTGGAGGTGCTACAACTAGTTATGGTCATACTGGAATTGTAGCTAGCGTTAGTGGAAATAATAAATACACGACTTACGAACAAAATGCAGGTCAAGGTGAAATTTGCGCTAAATATGAACGTACATGGGGCGTAGAGTTTCCCAATACGACTAGTATTGTAAGGAAAAAATAAACATGAAGAGGGGATATTATTGAGTGGTAAGTGTAGGTATAGAAGACCAGATGAACTTGGAGACAATCATTTTTTAAAAGATATATTTGAAGTTGTAAATGCTGTAGATGAAGAAAATTGGAAATACTTTGGTAAGGAAGATAGAAAAGAGTTTTGTAAAAACTTTTTAGATTATGGTGAATTAACACGGCTTATTTATGTTGGTGAGGAACCTGTTGGGTATATAGATTGTTATGTTCTAAAAAGAAATTCTCCAGCATTATTGAATGAAGATTATTATCATGAAGTGGGTTTGTCTAGCATAGATTTAAGAACTAGATATCTAGGGAAAGAGGTTAATCAATCTTCTAATCATTTGTATGTAAATGTTGTCGCTGTGAAAAGAGAATATCAAGGTGGTATTAGAATTGTAAAAAAAATAGCCGAGGCTCTTGAAGATATTTTGCAAAATAATTTTGATGATAATAGTCGTCCAGAAAAAATTTATGCTGTTGCTGTTTCGAAATATGGAGAAAATATGTGTGAATTTTTCAATTTTAAGAATATTAGTGTTGCAACTAGGGTTTATGGACAGAATATAAATAAAAGAATTTTGTATACAGGAGAATCAAATGAACTATTAAAACGTTTAAGAAAAGTTAGTAGGAGGGATTATTAAATGTTTGGAAAATCAAAAGTAAAAGTATTAACAAGAAAGCAGATCAAAGAAATATGTTTAGCTTTCAAATGTCAAAAGAACGAATTTGTAGCTAGAAAGTTTGAAGATGGCTTTTTAGTATCGATAAGAAGTAAAGAATATCGAGTGAAATTTTCAGAAGGTTTCAGTCCAAAAATTGTTTATGCCAAAGAAGTTAAGAGAGTGTCGAAAAAGTGAGGAGGGTAAAGGTGAAAAAAATAGTTTTTTTATTTTTAGCTACTGTGGTGTTAGTCGGGATATCTGGTTGTAAAAAAGAGGTCAAACCTAAAGTGACGACTGAAAGTTCTTCTTTTTCAATGAAGCAAGTAGAGGATGATGAAAAAATGGAGAGTACAACTGAAAATTCTAGTACAAGTGAAATTAAAGAGGAAAAGAAAAATAATGTTGATGTAAAATCTTTATTAGAAGATTTTGGGGATGCATATGCAAATTATGAAAGCATTAGTGATCGTAATGAAAAATTAAAAAAACTGATGACAAAAAAATGTATTGAAGCGAACGGAATCAATTTTGATTCTGATGTAATGATGATTTCAGAAGGAGAAGTAAATAGTATCTATCAACCGATGGATGGTGAAAAAAATCAATACGCAATTTATTTAATATGTAAACAGAATGGAACAGAGGTAAGGGTTTTATTGTTAGTAAAGGTGACTGGAGATAAAGTTTCAGAAATGACATACAATACAGTTCGACAAGAGTATTAGCAGATAAGGAGAAGTGATTAATATGAAAAAAGTATATAGTGTAGAAGATTTATCTGAAAAAGGATATTTTATTGAGGATGATATTGCATGGAGAATTGAAGATTCTCTAAGAAAAAACATTCAAGTTTTTCAAGCTGGAACAAATGGTGAATTGGTTGTTGGTGTTTTTCCAAATGGAGATGAGTTTGAGATTGGAAGAATTAAGAAAATTAAAATTATGTGATTTTAGTTTTATTGCTTATTGCAGTAATAGGGGCGGCTGTTAATGAAAGATATTAAAAACTATTTTTAGAAAAGAATGATCCTTTTATTTTATCCTTATTGTGTAAATTTTACATATAAGCTTATATAAATCTGACACAAGTATGTTGAGTCAGATTTTTACTAAATACCACATTTAATGTGAAATTCCGTTGACTCACCACATTAAATGTGGTATTATAGTAATTGTAAGAGGGAGATATAAAAAAGAGTACAGAGGATGCCCCCTCCATACTCATACAAAATATCAATCAAAGATTGACAGTTAATTATATCATGCTGACTACAAATACAAAATATTAAGGAGATTGATCTATTATGACAGAATTTACAATTAGTTGGAGTACTGAAAAGGATGGGGAATCGTCTGAATTGGATTCCTTCGAGTATTTCGAGACTTTGGAAGAAACACAAGAATATGTTGCGACATGGGATGTTTCAGATGTTATGGAAGATGCTTCTTATTGCATTATTGAAGTTAACACAGATAGAGGTGATGTTGTAGATAGTTGGTCTGTTATCGGTGGAAAAGCGTTTTGGAATGAAGAAGATACTTCTGAAGATATTATTACTTATATTAAAAGCTACAGAAAAGATTCTTAAATCGAGGAAAGAGACATTCTCTCTTTGATTTAACTAATTGGAGGAATACAGATGAAATATGAATTATTCGTTACTTTATACAAGGAAGCTCTTGAGTACGATTCAGAAGAATTTTACATAGCTGAACGTGGATGGCAAGAGTGGATGGAACAATTTGAAGATGTTGATATGGTTTCTTTTATTCTTAAAAGAGTATTTTACTATGCTACACATGATTTAAGAGTAGTTAGAGAAGATCGCAAAATAAGTCGTGCTAAGTTTTCTAAGTCGTATGAAATACCAGTGAGAACAGTTGAAGCCTGGGAATATGGAACAACAAAGATGTCTAACTATGACAGATTGTTTATTTTCTATACGTTTCTTATGGATGATTTGCTAGTGTGAGGTGAATAAAATTGTCTGAAAAATATTCAGAAGAATTTTTAATTGCTGAGGTAAAAAAACTTGGTGAAATGTTGAAAAGAACTCCGAAGTTTAAAGAGTTTCAATATGCTCGGACTGCTGCTACTACATTTAAGTCTTGGAATAATTTCTTAAAGATGGCGGGCTTTGAAGAAATACGCAAATGGGAGAAAATGGACTTTGAGGAGACCCGAATAGAAGTGCTAAATTTGGCGGAAAAATTGGGGCATACTCCCACACAACATGAGTTTGGCTATTCTAAAGCACAAGCTATCGCTAATAAATACGGCGGTTGGAATAACTTTTTGGTTTCATGTGGTCTAAAACCAACATTAATTAGTCATACTAAAGAAAGCTTATTACGTGATGTTCGTTTACAAGCTAAAGGATTGGCTAGAACTCCCTCTATATCAGAGTTCCCTTACGGTGGATCAGTTAGAAATTATTTTGACAGCTGGGATTCTTTTGTTGAAGAAGCTGGACTAGAGAAGTATCAAAAAAAATGTGCAATTTCCGAAGACGATCTGATTAGAGAAATCAGACAGCTTGCAAACAAACTACAAAGAGTACCCAAAACAAGCGAGTTTAAACGATATGGTGTAGCAAAAAAGAGATTTAATACCTGGCAGAATTTCTTAATAGCAGCAGGTCTGGAAACACCGGACAATAAATGTTTGATCTGTGGAAAACCAGTTAAACGCAATGGTAGTGACTACTGTTCTAGGAAATGCTACGCCAAATCTAAACAAAACACTAGAAACTGTGTAGTATGTGGCAAAGAATTTGATGTTCCTCCGAGCAGTCAAAAGATTTGTTGCTCTAAAGAGTGTAGTACAGTTAACCGAAAAAAATTACATGCTGAAGGTACATATGATAAGGCTAATGAAAAGTGGTTTGCAAAAAAAGAAGAATATTACTCAGATCACAAAGGTGAAAATCACCCCAATGCTAAAAGTTGGATTATTAAATCACCAAGAGGAAAAGTATATGAGATCACCAATTTGAAAAATTTTATTACATTGAACCTATATCTTTTTGAAGGTAGTACAGTAAGGCAAGTGCTCGATGGATTTATAAAAATCAAAGCTTCAGAGTTGGGAAAGCGAAAACGACCCGTTCATAGCTACAAAGGCTGGACGTTGATTAGTTGGAGTGACTAAAAGCTAGGATAAGATAAAATGAGATTTATAAACGAAATAATTGAAAAGGATGATAGTAATGAATAAACTAAACACTTTATTAAACCAGGACAACGTAAAAGTATTAGGGTTTCCGGCTTTTGCTGGATTAACACCAGATGTTGAAGAAAACAAGGCTACTATATTTGTCTCTACCTTACCAGCAGCACAAATGCTTGATAAAGGTATTAAGCAATACTATGCTCCTGTTATCCCTCGTTTTTCTAAATTTTACACGACTAAGGATGTTTTAGATGCTGACTTAGATTTAAACACCGTTGATGTGCAGGAGGTTGAGGAAATACAAAGCGACGATCCTGTTGTTATCGTCACTCAACACCAAGCGACTATTGATGTTTTACAAAGTATTTACACTAATGTTAATGCCGTTATTACAGGTAATGCAAGTGTTAGTGATGTTAAAAATAAAAATGTTGTAGGTGTACTCCCGCCATTTTTAGTGTCAGAGTGCGCAAGATTTAAAGCATACAGCATTGAAGATTACAACTCAGCAACAGACAACGATTTAGATTCTGATCAAATCGCTCAACGATTGATTACTAATAAAACAATCAAAGTAACAATTAATAAAACAATTAAAGAAAAAAAAGGATTTGAAATACTTTATTTTGATATAGATGAGTATGATAATCCTCTGTTATATGCGGAAGATCCAGAAAAGAAAGTATATTATATAGGTACAGATTATGAGTTTGAAAACTATTTTGACATAGAAATAGATTTAAACTCTCTTGAGGATGATGACATTGAGTTTGTTGAAGGGCGGACTTCGCACTTAGACTCTATAGGTTGGCATATGCAGCAAATAACAGGAGATACATTGATTACTGATCCAGCTTTTTGGGACGTAAGCGAGGTAAAAGAAGGCGATAAACTTATCTATGTTGGCAAGCAGAGTTTTGGATATAAACCAGGAGAAATATATGAAATAACAGAAGAACATGGGCTGCTTTGCATTTCAACTTACGTGTCCATAGTCGACGAATGGGCAACAACACCTATCGACGAATTAAAACGGGATGAGTTTAATAAAGTACTCTAAATTAAAAAAATTAGTACAACTCACTTTTTTCTCCAATAGTGGAAAGGTTTATGAAGTTACTAATTTAAAAAATTTTGTAACCCAGAACTTAGATTTGTTTGAAGGAAGTTCCGTTAATCAAGTTACAGATGGAATTGTGAAAATAAAAGCTTCACAACTTGGAAAGAGAAAAAATCCTTGTTACAGTTACAAAGGATGGACTTTAATAAGTTGGAGAGACTGAATGTTTGTAGTAGTAGAGTAAAAGACTTTTATAATAAATAAAAGTCTTTTTTGGTTATTGCAAAAAGTTGATATTAGTAATTAGTATTGTAGGACTTTGTATATCTTTACTTTTAGTAAAATACCTCATGCTAGACAAAGGGAACTAATGTTCTTATAATTGTGGTATCTTAAAGGAAGGTGTTTATTATGTCAGAAAAGCACGAACTATCGGATACTTATTTCATGCAGTATGAAGATAGGAAAATGAAAAAATGGATGACTGCATTTTCAATCGGTGAATTAACTAATGCTATAAATAAAACCAAAAATGAAGCAAGAAAGGATATTTCACGATTACGGCAACAAGATTTATTATACATAGAAAAGTGCCTAGAAGTTTCTATTAATCAAAATAAAGTTCTGGAGATACAATTAAACAGTAGGGATCATTTAGGAAGGGTTAGGGATCACGTTATAGGAACTTTTCGGGGCTTTGCAGATTTAGATACTATAATTATTAACACTACGAAAGAAGGAGAACAATACGATCAATATATAGATTTTACTGATATAAGACACATAATAATTCATAACTATAACAAGTGGTTCACTCCGAAAATTGATCAAGATCCATTTGAAGAGATTGAATTAGAGATAACCCCAGAAATAGATGAATTTTATGATGAATATTTTAATGATGGAGATTTTATAGAATAAGGAAAGAAAGGTATTGCTTAATTGCGATGCCTTTTTTGTATTATATGGAGGGAGTATAATGATAGAAACATGTACAAAACAAGATTTGATAGCTAAAGGCTTCTGTGAATATCAAGCTCGAACAATCATTAAATCAGCAAAACAAGAAATGGCTAAAAGAGGATGCTCTTTTTATCTAGGTTCTAGAGTAGGACGCGTACCTCGCTGGATTGTTGAGGAAATGCTTGGTTTTGAGTTTGAAACAGGAAAAGAGGTTTGATTCTATGGCTAGAAAATCAAATGTTTATAAAGATAATAATGGTTGGTATTTTAAAGCAAGTTTAGGTAGTGATCCTATTACTGGAAAAAGGAGAACAAAAACTAAGAGGGGGTTTAAGACGGAACGAGAAGCAAAGAAAGCATATATGGAGTTTATGCTTTTGTGGGAATTTCAGCAAGAAGATATAGAATCGCAAACGAGGGAGGATATGACTTTTAAGGAATTCACCGATACTGTATTTTTGCCGTGGTATCAATCACAAGTTAAACCTAATACCTATAATAGGAGAGAATCATATTTAAAAGAACGTTTTTCTATATTTAATGATAAGAATCTTCGAGACGTAACTAAACTGGAGGTTCAATTATTTCAAAGTCAGCTAGTATCTGAAAATTTGAGTGGTAGCTATATAAATCTTCTGTTTTCATTAGGTGGCATGATTTGGGATCGGGCAAAAGTTTTTGATTTAGTGCAAGAAAATCCTTTTCGAGAAGTTGGAAGAGTTAGAATCAACCCTAAAAAAATTAAGTTCTGGACAGTTAGTGATTTTAAAGATTTCGAAAGAAAAATATTTACACCAAAACTTGAAACTAAAGTTATGGAAAAGAAGAATTTGTCTTATGCTGAATACTATGATTTTTTTCACTACTTATATTTTAGATTTTTATTTTTTACAGGTTTAAGGTTTGGAGAAAGTGCTACATTGCTTTGGGAAAATATGGACTTAGAAAATGGAAAGCTAAAAGTTGAATACACATTGGGAAATGTAGCTAAACATAAAAATGAACAATACATGTCAACTCCAAAAACAAAGAGTAGTGAGAGAGAGTTGTATGTAGATAGTAAAACGTTGAAACTACTTGGGGTATGGAAAGATTACCAATCAAAAGTTGGCGGTATTGAGTTGGTATTTAGTCATGATGGTACATTTTTGGATCAAGGCTGGATTTGGAAAAAGTTTAGGACATTACAAAAAAAACTAGAACTTCCCTATATTAGTGTGCATGATCTTAGACATTCTCACGCTAGTTTATTGGTTTATCTAGGTGAGAATCCTAAGATGATACAAGAGAGATTAGGGCATGCTAATATAGAAATGACTTTGGGAACATACTCTCATTTATACCCGAATCAAGATATAGAACTTGTGAAAAAACTAGATCAAGTAAATTAGTGTTAATTTATCCTTGACTAGTATTTTTTATTCTGCTAAAGTATATCTTGCGTCATAAGTGTAACGATTACGATTTATAAAGTTTAATCGTAAAGAAGTAAACTGTGAGTTATTGTTCTCACGAATGTTCTCACGAAAAATAAAAGGCTTAGAAAGTCTTATAGAATAAGGAGTTGAACAAATTTGGAGATGCTTTCATATGAGTTCATGAGAAAAGCCTTTTTAGCAGCAACATTTATTTCCGTGATTGCTCCAATGCTTGGTGTGTTTCTTGTGATTAGAAGACAATCACTGATGGCGGACACGCTATCACATGTTTCACTAGCAGGTGTTGCGTTAGGCTTTTTCTTGAATTGGAATCCAGATATCATGACGCTTGTCGTTGTAATCATTGCCGCAATTATTTTAGAATACCTGCGTATGGTCTATAGTACGTACTCGGAAATTTCGATTGCGATTTTGATGTCAGGCGGATTAGCACTAGCTTTAGTCTTGATGAATATGAGCGGTGGTAACTCAGCAGCCAGTATTCAATCCTATCTGTTTGGCTCGATTGTAACGATCACTTGGCAGCAAGTAGTGATTCTCGCTGTGATGTTTGTAATTCTAGTGGTATTGTTTTGCTTATTCAAACGTCCGATGTATGTATTGACGTTTGATGAAGATACTGCACATGTAGATGGATTGCCGATTCACTGGATGTCTATGCTGTTCAATGTGATTACCGGGATCGCAATAGCTGTGATGATCCCGATCGCAGGTGCATTACTGATTTCTGCGATTATGGTTCTGCCTGCAGCGATTGGGATGCGGATTGGTAAAGGATTCAATACAGTGATTATTATCAGTGTGATCATGGGCTTGATTGGCATGCTAACAGGATTGACGGGTTCCTATTATTTAGAAACTCCGCCAAGTGCCAGCATTACGTTGATATTTATTGGTTTGTTTATTCTGGTCAGTGTATTCAAAAAAGTCATTGTAACGATGCAGCGAAATAAGAAAATGGGTCAAGGATAAACACATAGTTTTTCATAGAAAATAGAAGCAAAAGCGAAAGTTTTTTCTTCTATTTTCTTTTTTGTTTTCTAAATTGCGAACTATTTTCCATTTTTTTCAAAAAATGCTCGAATTTTTTTATCAAACCACTTATAATAGGGAACGATAGATTGAAAGGACATACTATTTATCTTTGAAGGTATACTTACTCAAAGAGAAGAACGAATAGATCTATAAAAAGAAAAAGGAGTGACGAATTTGAAAATTCGGAGAAGTGAGCGTTTGATCGATATGACACAGTATTTGTTGGAGCATCCTCATACATTGGTTTCCTTAACCCATTTTGCTCAACGGTATAAGTCGGCGAAATCATCGATCAGTGAAGATTTAGCGATCATCAAAAAAACATTTAAAGAACGTGGGACGGGGATTCTCGAAACAATTCCGGGAGCTGCTGGCGGCGTCCGTTTTATCCCTGAAATACCATATGAAGAATCGAAGGAATTAGTTTTAGCTTTATGTGACCGCTTATCAGAGCAGGATCGTTTGCTTCCAGGAGGCTATGTGTATCTTTCTGATTTACTGGGACAACCAGAATTATTGCGTCAAGTTGGGCGAATTATTGCTTCTAAATACTTGGGTGAACAAGTTGACGCGGTAATGACCGTGGCAACAAAAGGCGTTCCGATCGCTCAAGCTGTTTCTTATTATTTGAACGTACCTTTTGTAATTGTGCGCCGTGATTCAAAAATCACCGAAGGCTCAACGGTTAGTGTGAATTATGTATCTGGTTCGTCTGAGCGAATCGAAAAAATGGAATTATCAAAACGCAGTTTAAAACGCGGTTCTAGAGTTTTAGTTGTAGATGATTTCATGAAAGGCGGCGGAACAGTCAACGGAATGAAGAGTCTGATCGAAGAATTTGAAGCAGAACTAGTGGGAATCACTGTTTTTGCAGAATCTAAATTTAATGGTCAGCGTGCGATCGAAGACTATACTTCCTTGCTTTATGTAAAAGACGTAGATACACAAACCAAAACAATCAATGTCGTACCGGGAAATTATTTTGACGAGGAAAAATAAACGTTCGAAGTTTTACTAAGTATAAAATACTTGGTAAGGCTTTTTTTATTTAACGAAAAATAAAAATAGGTGTACAATTAAGAGGTAAGGAACAATATCCAACCTTTTTCCACACATAATAATGAAGAATCTTGGATGTATCATATGAAAGAAGGCATATATAATGGAAAAACAAGAAAAAATTCAAATTTTAAACGATCTTGTCGCAATCAAATCGGTCAATGGCAATGAAAAGGAAGTTGCAAAATATTTGAGTGAACTCTTTAAAAAACACGGAATCGATTCTTCTTTTTTAGAATATGAAAAAGATCGGGATAACTTGATTGTTGAAATCGGTAATAAAAATAATGACAAAGTTTTAGCTTTTTCTGGACATATGGATGTTGTATCAGCAGGAAATGCGGCTGATTGGACCTCTGATCCCTTTAAGCCTGAAATTCGTGACGGCAAAATGTACGGCCGCGGCACGTGTGATATGAAGAGTGGTTTAGCGGCTATGGCAATCGCCATGATTGAATTAAAAGAAGAAAAAGCGGATTTTAATGGACGTTTACGTTTATTGGCAACAGTCGGTGAAGAAGTTGGCGAGCTTGGCGCAGAGCAATTGACAAAAGAAGGCTATGTGGATGACGTGACATCAATGGTGATTGGTGAACCTTCTGGCTACGCAGGCATCGTTTACGCTCATAAAGGATCGATCAATTTTAAAGTGGCTTCTGTTGGAAAAAATGCTCATAGTTCAATGCCGCAACTTGGTGTAAATGCCATTGATCACTTGAATGATTTTTATACAAGAGCCAATCAATTATTCCGCAGTGAAACCCACACAGACGAAGTGTTAGGTGATTTTATTTATAATGTAACCATGATTTCTGGCGGGGAGCAGATCAACAGTATTCCTAGTGAAGCAAGTCTTCAAGGAAATATCAGAACAATTCCTGGCTATGATAATGATCTAGTCGTCAAAAAAATGAATGACTTAATCGATGAATTGAATCAAAAAGAAACATATCAGTTAACATTAACTATTGAGGCCAATAAAATTTCAGTCAAAAGTAAAAAAGATTCGGATATTGCAAAAATCGCCCAACAAGTGGCAAAAGCACATGTGGGTAAAGAGATTCCAATGGTTGGTATCTCCGGTACAACAGATGCAGCAGAATTCACGAAGGGCAAACAAGATTTCCCTGTAATTATTTTTGGTCCAGGTAATGAAACACCTCACCAAGTAGATGAATATGTAGATGTTGATAACTATTTGGAAATGATCGATATTTATAAAGATATGGCAGTGACTTACTTGAGATAATACTTTGTTGTAAATGAGTTTTTGACAATAAGCTTTTACGACAGCATGTAATTACAATGTAAAAGAGATTATATAGAATTTTTCACAACATAATGGGAAATAGATAAAGTGCGTCAAAGCTGGGAGTTAGTTTTGATGCACTTTTTTTGTGTGCGGGTGTGAATACTTTGATAAAATATGTTTGAGTATTAAAACTAGCCGCTATAGAAATTTCTGTTAATGATCGTGCATGTGATACCTGTTTTCTTTTTCAGTACTTTTTACATATGAGGAGGAACTATGAATAATACTAAAGACAAATAGTTTATCTTGCCGAGTGAAAAAATACAGAGATGATATTTTTGTATATATCCGCTGCTAAGCAAGTCAAAATGAATGGGAAAAATTGTTGGGGACATGATTGTTACATGAATGATATCTGCTATAATTTAGGCTAACGATTGAGGTATTATACAAGGAGAATGATTTGGAAGAGCTTCTTAAAGAGAATTAGTAATTGTATCATGAATGGAGGGAAACCGATGGAAGGGCATCGAATAAAGCGATAATGAAGGAAAATAAGCTCTGTTTAAATCATAAAAGCGTAATAAAAGAGCCACTTTTCATGTAGTGACTCCAAAAAGGTAAACTTTTATGAGCAAGTCTAGATCTGTAACGATTTTTGATCCAGCGATATTTTTGTAAACTCTCATCAGATAATTTAATAATAGATAAATTGTTTCTACTGAGCTTAATTAAATACCAATCAAAAATATAGCATCACCTAAAACATAGGACAGAACAATGTCCGTTTTTATTTTTCGAAGTTTTCTGAACCTGTTTAAATAACATTGACGGCTTTTCAATATTTTCTTTACACAACATAGAATCAAAGATATAGAGCTGATACTCGCTTTTAATTAGTCTAACTATTTCTGTTTCAGCAAGCTTTAATTGATCCATCGTTCTTAAGTAAAAGCTCAACAATTGAATTTTTGATTCCAGTTGTAGCATACAAGTAACTAAAGGCAATAACTCTTTTCTTTTGTATTCATTAAATAATTCATACAGTTCATTTTTCAACTCAAAATAAAAAGTGTTGAGAATCTGATGGTTTTGAATATCGTATTCATCCAAAAAGCAATCTAGTTCTTTAACAATCCTCTCAAATTCGCTCATAATTTCTCTCCTTTTTATTCGGCGTTTGTAAAATCGATAATCATTTAGCTCTGCAGTGCAGTAGCAAACTGGATCAACTCTCCTACATTGGTCAGCTTTGAAAAATGGATGATTTTGGTATTTTCACAAAAATCATAATTAAACGGAACGATATTTGTAATTATTTTGTTGTATGCTTGCTGTCTAAGATCGCATCCTTGAATGTCTTCTTCATATAAAATGGTCGCCTGACTGTTAAAAAAATTCTCAAAAACGATCCGGGCCGACTCATCAATAACAGAGTCATTAGATAATAAAATCAATAAATCTTCAGAGTTAAAAATAACATTATTAACAAATAAATATAACAAAAGTGAAGCAGAGAAATCTGGAATAAACGCGTTCTGAAAATAGCTTGGAAGATCATTTTTATTGTTAAGAAAATCACATAGTTCGTTATAAAGTATTGGATTCAGTGATTGAGCAAATTTATTATTTTCTTCGGTATTTTTTAAATAGGTTTCACCTAAACAAATTTTGGTATATTGACGGGAAAGAAAATCCATCACCGTAGTCTCTAGTTCATTATCTATTGGTGCCATCCTTTTTTGAGAAAGAAAACTGACGATGCTGCGACAAAATTTTCCACAGGTTGAGGAAATATCTATAAGAGGGATTTTAGTAGAGTTACTTTGATTCCAGTGTGAGTAAAGCATTAAAAAGATAAACGTGGCTTCTTTAAATAAAACACTGTTTGAATAATGACTTAAACAGGAAATTTTTCGTAGTTCAAGGAACAGAGGAACAAATAAATGATCCAAAATAGCCAGCTCGCTAACGGGATAATCAAACTCTATCTTTCCTATCCCTGCTCGTCCAAGAGACAGATTCAGTATATTTTTGATCCTTTTTACGGAAATAAAACGACCGTCTAATAAGAATAGCTCAATTAACTGCTTTTGGTGCCCATTTGGTACTTCATAAATCTCAATAAAACTTGACTCACAGTACAAATCCCAAAAAAACTTTCTTGCATCTAATTCTTTTCCTATAAATTGAACAGGTGAAAAGGACAAATTTATTCTATAGGGCTTAACGATTTTTTTAAGTTTTTTCAGCAATCTTAAAATAGTGGATTCAGATAATGATATTTTTTCAGCCCACTCTACATAGTTTAAACATTCACCTGAGTATATGCCTTCAATAATCTGAATCAACGGCTCTTGTCGAATATAAACTTGCTTCTTGAAATGATAGATGCTGTAATCATTTATTATCAGTTCAATTCCACGGTTGGAACCGCTAATTTCAACAGAATCCTCAAAATGACTTCTAATTTCATTTAAATCAGACAAAATAGTTCGTTTGCTCATTTTTAATTCTTCAGCAATCTCTTTTACCTGAACAATTTGTTTCTTTTCCAGTAAATTCAAAATCTTTAAGCATCTTTTGCTCAGCATATTAGTGACAATTTGATCTGTTAAGGACTCCATACATCTTCCTCCCCCGTTTTGTTACAGCCTTCTTATTTTCTTCCCAATTCACTCCTTCAAATGTATTTCCCGAGATATAATTCCAATAAAAAAACAATAGTTTTTAAATAATACTAAACTCATTTATAATATAGCATGTTAAAACTAAGTCAGTACAGTCAAAGTTTGCATTTGCATGTGAAACAAAGAACTAAAAAATAATGTTAAAAAAGAGAAATAGCTCAATTGTATCCATTTATTTCATTGACTAGAGCATTCATAAAGAGCGTTGTTGATTTAAGCAACTATTGCTTTGGGGTACAATCGATAGCTGCTGCTGATCGCTCAATAAATGGTTCATCCTTATTCTATCATTTGATAGTTACGCCGCATTATTAATCAAGAAAATATATAATCCATAAAAAAATTGATCATTGAAAACTACGGATTTCAACAACCAACTTTTTTATATCCATCATTTGCACTGTTTTGATAAAAGCAAAGAAGTTGGCCCCTGCAGCTAAATATATAGACACATCAAGCTCTTACCTATATATATCTTTCTTTATCTTTAATCATTCTTCTCCAAGATAGTAATACAGTCACCAATAAAACATAGATTACAGCTAAACAAATAGAATTTTGATTCATTGAAAGAGTGCCTAATTTAGGAAGTTGATGACCCTCTACCTTTTTCTCATTTGGTACTTTAATAATGATTTCTTCAAAGTCAGATTCAGGATCAGCATCAACGTGACTTCCTACTCTTCCGCTTATATGCATTTCAGAAGAATAACTGGCTACTGCTGAAACAGGGTACAGCAAGAAGATCAATCCAACAATGATTAGAGCTAATGACATCCTCTTTAGTTTTCTAAAAATTCTATACACCCCCAGTCATCCAGCTAGTTTCAATCATTTAAGAGATGATCGGAACAAATTTAAGAACTAAATTAAAGCTTGGATTGACTTCAGAGGATAAACTTGCGGCTCCTGAGGCTTCACCGCTTAAGGAAAAGTTGTTTACTGCACCTGTTGAATTACTATTGTCGTCTAAAATAAACAACAAATCAGTTCCATCCAGACCTGTACTCTTCGTACCGCTATCAATCAGTTCAATCGTATTGATCAATAGTTCATCAATCAATGTAGCTGACTGTATATCCTCTACATCCTCTACATACACTTCAACTTTTTTCGCTGAGTTATTCGTGATTGTATAATTGGGTCCAACTAAATTTGTCACATCATTGCTGTCGCTGTAAAAGAGTGCTGTCGTTGGAAGTGTTACATTAATCCATTGGTCTGTATCAGCAGGATCTGGACCAGGAGTCGTGTTATCAAATTCTCCAAGAATACCATTTACCGGAACGGTTGCCTGATTATTTCCATCTTCTCTTCCATCAATAGTTTGTGTTGCGTAAGCTGAAACTCCAGCTGTAAATAATACAGCGCCCATCGCAACTATGCTTGTTGCTAAACATAAATTTTTTTTCATAATTTTTCTCCTTCGTTTCTATTACGTATTTATAATTAATTTCTATTAATTATCAACTGTTATAGATATAGCTGCTTTTGTAGCGCCTTGTTTTTCATTCGTTTCAGGATGATACAGTGTTACAGTCGCTGTAGCAGGATAAACGCCCTGCTTCAAATTTTTTAACAGCTTAACTTGTAAAATTTCCTGATTCGGATGAATCGCACCAGAATAATAAACCTCTTCACCAGTTTCATCTAAAGTGACGCTGACTGAAATAGGATAAACATTCGTTTCTGGATTAATAATTTGCAGCATCCCTTCACTTTCACCGTCAGGGAAACGAGCAGCTGGATTGATCGTTAAAGTAAAATAATTTGCATCTGCAACTTCTTGAGCAACCTCAGCAAGCGAACGATCTTTTGCATCTCCTACCGCAGGAAGTAAATCGCTGCTAATAATTTCTGCTTTTTCCCGAGTCAGATAAATGTATCCTGCTGACAGCACACAAGCAAACAACACCAGACACAAAATCCAGCGAACTTTTTTCTTTGTAGTCCATTTCGACTCTGTCATTTTCATGAAAAACTCCTTTTTAATTGTATTAACCAATTCTCTTTTATAATTATTTTTGTGAATAAACAGCATTATGACGTATTTATTTATCAAGAGCATTGAATGATACAGTATGATTTTAGTAACGATGTTCAAGCGCAATCGTTCATTTTCAGCTGTTAACTAAAATTAATTTATCACATGAGATCGAGCTTGTGACTTTCTTTCTTTGCGTATACCACTGCACAAAGAGATAAAACAAACGATGATGAAGAAACGATTATTTGTGTGTACTGATACAATGTCCATTTAATAATCCATTTTATAGCTATCGCTTATTCTCTTTTCAACAGGTTCGGTGACGATAATCAAATACTCAGTTTAAAAATTATTTCAAAATAAGGATTGCTTTCCGAACTTTGTGCACGCGCGTCACCGGAAAAGGTAAGTATTTCACTCTCTCCAGAATTTAAAGTCAGTGCATCAAAAGCAGTAACAGTAATGATATTTCCGCCAATGATCAGATCGATATCGTATAAATAAGGCTCTCCGTGGAGATGCAGTAGGAATAGACGATCGAGATCTCTTCCATTTTGAATGCTGTCAATCGAAAGTGTAATTGGGACAGATGAAAGATTAGTAAAGCTATATTCTGGAGAGTTGATTGATTGAAGAAAACCATCTAATGGCTCACCATAAAACATCATTGAAACGGGTAAAATAACCTCAATCCATGGTTCGGCTTCCTCCCAGATATAAGTGTCGCTTTGACCGGAATAGCTGGTCACAAAATCTACACTTGAATCGAAGCGGAGCTCTGCGTTTTCTCCGATCCAACCACCTGAAAATACTGAAGATGTGGTATCGATTGACGGTAATGCTACTCCAGTATTCCAAAAGCGAAAATTTGGTCCCAAGTGAAGCTTTTTCAAGCGAACACAGTCAGCAAACATATTATTGGCAGCTGTTACATTGTTTGTATTCCAATTCATGAAGTCCAGTTCTTCTAGCTGCACACATCCTGAAAACATGTTGGTCAGTGTTCGCGGTGTCACTGTCCATGAAGACATATCCACATCTACGAGTGACAGACAATTTAAGAACATATTGCTCATATCCGTCACATTTGTCATTGAATTGCCTCCCATTGATACTTTAGTCAGTGATTGGCATCCTGAAAACATTGAAGCTGTATTCACTGCACTTACAGAAGCAAAAGAAGTGGAAAAACTGACCTCTTCAAGATTTGTACAATTCAAAAACATATTATTTCTCGATTCTACGTATCTGGAAGTAATCTCAGCTTTCTTTAATGAGGTGCATCCGGAAAACATATTGTTCATTGATACATTTGCGTTAGCAGAAAAATATCCACTAAATTCTTCCAGTGATGTACAGTTCATAAATAAAGCAGTCACGTCTACTATTCGATTAATAAATTGAGTAGAAAAAATCACGATTTTTAAGCTATGGCAATTTTGAAACATATAATTCATTCGAATAAATTCATTGAGATTTAATGCATAAAAATTTGATAGATCGACTGTCACCAATTTACTGCATCCGGAAAACATATAGCCTCTGAGAGTAGTTACAGTTCCGCTGAGTGGTGAATACTTGCTGATTTTTGGCAGCGTAATGGCTTCTAAGTTTGTGCACTCTGCAAACATATACTGACTGTTGACGATATTGGTGAAATCTGCATCAGTTGAATCAAAATTGACCATCGCAGAGCAGCTTCGAAACATATTGTTAGCATTTACTTCACGATACGTATTATCTAGAAGATTCAGATTTTTAGCAATAAATGAAACCAGGCCACTGTTACTAAACATATTGGATATATCTTGAGCACTTGCCAAATTGAATGGATTGTCAAAACTTGTTAAGCTTCTACAATTTGAAAACATATTAGAGAAATTCGTGGTATTTCTCGTATCAAAGCTAGAAATAAATTCATTGAGTACTGAACTGGGAAGAACATTAGCTCCGGCAAACATCGCATCCATACGTGTTACATTGGCTGTACTAAAATGGCCTGTCAATGAGGTTAGACGTTGGCAGCCTTGAAACATATAACTCATACTTGTGACAGCAGCTGTATCAAAAGAACTTAAATCCAATGTTTCCACGCTTGTACATTGATAAAACATATACGCCATTGAAGTTACCTTCGATGTATCAAAGGTAGACACATCCAAATTTCGTCCTCGCCAAAAATCAAACATGTGTGACATATCCGTTACATTAGAAGTATTAAATGAGCGTAAATCCAATGAATAAAGATTGTTGCAATTTTGGAACATATAGCTCATGTTAGTAACAGACGAAGTATCCAACAGATTTAACCCAGTTATCGCTGAAAGATTGCTCAATCCGCTGAAGAGATAAGCTCCACTCGTAACAGTCACTGGACCGGCTATCTGAATATACGTAATCAGAGCTCTGTAATCATACCAGGGAACATCAGTATGATTTTGCAAAGAAGCCATTTGACCACCTGAAATTGTTAACATTCCTGTATCTGCCAATGTCCACGAACAAGTTCCATGGCTTCCAACAGCTACATTGTATGCAGTAATGGCTTCCGTATTGGAAGTGAAATTTAAGTTGCCTTCTATCTCTAACACTCCTTGTTCTTCAACATTTCCGACTGGAAACAGGTCCTCCTCAATGCGTTCATTGCTTCCTTCTTCAACAAAATTATTAGTGGGCAGATTTTCATTGGAAAAATCTGTAGGTTGAGTGGGGGAAAAAGAATCCAGATAGTTTAACTTAAAAGATGGATCTATAATTGAATTATTTTCTTCCGTTGAAACTGCATAAGCCTTTACAGCGACTAAAGGAACAGAGCCGCTTCCCAACAAAGATAAAAGACTGATTATTGTTAATTTCCTGCTGCTTCTCATTGCTTAGTATGACCTCCTGAAAAAAACAGATTATTTAAAAGGCTTCAATTAATTAAACTAGAAAAACCAAGGATTACTTTTTCAGTTTAATAAATAGCTGCGATTTTATTTAGTTAACATAACTGCGGTATAATTAAATCAGCAAAAATGATTCTCAATATATTCTTTTATCATTAAGAACTTCTTGCTCTCCTTATTTTAAAGGGGATAAGTCTGTTTTTGTATTTCAATCTTTTCATACCAGCATGCATATTCTGACTATAGGCTCTTTAATGGATAATATATTATAAAAATCTACAGGAGATAGCTGATGAACACGGTCTTTATTCTAAACCAAGCAAAAATGAGAGTCCGGATCTACTAATCTGTTTCAAACGTAGTATACTTAAATGGTATACTCTGAAAAATGATATTTTGCATATGTATGACTACCTTTAAGAGAAGAGGAAAAAAATTGATTACACTAAAATCAAAAAGAGAAATAGCTAAAATGGAAGCTTCAGGAGCATTATTAGCAGATGTACATAAGCAATTACGTACCTTTATTAAGCCAGGAATTACCAGTTGGGATATTGAAGTATTTGTCCGTCAGTATATTGAACGTCATGGCGGTATTGCTGCTCAAATTGGGTTCGAAGACTATGAATACGCTACTTGCTGCAGCATCAATGATGAAATCTGTCACGGCTTTCCTAGAAAAAAAGCGCTAAAAGATGGCGATCTAATTAAAGTGGATATGTGCATCGATTTAAACGGTGCAATTTCAGATTCTTGTTGGGCATATGCGGTGGGAGAAACAACAGAAGAAACGAAGCGTTTAATGAATGTTACTAAAAAAGCATTGTATTTAGGTATTGAACAGGCGAAAGTTGGGAATCGAGTGGGAGATATTGGACATGCGATTCAAACCTATGTTGAGTCGCAAGGATATAGTGTGGTTCGAGATTTTATTGCTCATGGTATTGGTCCGACCATTCATGAGGAACCGTTTTTTGCGCATTATGGCGAACAAGGAAAAGGAATACGGTTAAAAGAAGGCATGACGATCACTATAGAACCAATGGTCAATGCGGGTTCTTGGGAAATGCAAATGGAGTCAAATGGCTGGTGTGCTAAAACAAAAGACGGTAGTTTGAGCTGTCAGTATGAGCATAGTATTGCCATTACAGAAACGGGTCCAATCATTTTAACCTCACAAGGGGAAGAAGGAACCTATTGATTGCTTTAGCTGGGAATGTCTAAATGTTTTATTTGAGTTATCTGTAATAAATAGGAGGATTTTGTATGTTTGATGAAAAATTTAAAGAAGTTTTAATGCATGAAGGGCCTGTTTCTTTGACGACGTGGGCGAATAATGATGCGCATGTCACCAATACCTGGAACAGCTATTTGAAGTTGACAGAAGATGGTCGGATTTTATTGCCAATGGCAGGAATGCATTCGACAGAAGCAGATTTAGCGATCAATAATCAAGTAAAAATGACAATGGCTTCCAGAGAAGTGCAAGGAACGATCGGTGCAGGGGCTGGTTTTTACGTTGAAGGAACAACTGAATATCTTGATTCAGGCGAAGAATTTGACCTTATGATCAGTGAATTTCCTTTTCTAAGACGTGTTATGGTCGTTCATCCTACTTTGGTAAAACAAACGATTTAGCAGAAAAATAAATAGATTAAGACACAAAGAGTGAGACAGAAGTATTTTTTCCTTTCGTTTCACTTTTTTTGTTGAGAAGCTATCTCTTCAGTAAAGTGATAGCGTATACTAAAAGGAAAAGGAGTGATAAGTGATGACAATGAGAGAAAGAATTCGCACAGGGAAATTGTTTTTAGATAATTGTGAAAATCTTCCAGAAGAACGAATGCAGGCAAAAAAACGAATGATGCAGTTTAATCAAACGTTTCCAGATGAAATCGAAAAGAGATTTACACTTTTAGATGAGATTTTTGGAGTAAAGATCAATGCATGGATCGAACCACCGTTTTATTTTTGTTATGGCTACAATATCGAGCTTGGTGAAGAATGTTACTTGAATATGGGCTGTCAGTTTATTGATGATGCAAAAATCAAAATTGGCAATAAGGTTGCTTTTGGTCCCAGTGTGACCATTGCTACAGTTGGCCATCCCATTCATCCAGAGTATCGACGTTTGATGTATGGTGATCCAGTAACGATCGAAGACAATTGCTGGATCGGTGCGAATACGACGATTTGTCCGGGAGTAACAATTGGTGAAAATAGTGTGATCGGTGCAGGAAGCATTGTGACGAAAGATATTCCAGCGAATTCAGTCGCAGTTGGGAATCCTTGTAAGGTACTGCGTGAAATCAATGAACAGGACCGTGCATTTTATTATCGAGATCGTCCGTTTAGTAAGGAAGATTTAGCAGAAGTCTATCGGCTAAATGGCGGTTCGATGTAGTGAAAGAAAATGGAGTTGATTGAGGTGGTTTTCTGGATAGTGTTTACATTTATATACTAGCTGCCTATCCAATACATGCGTTCTTTTTTTGGTTGATAGTAAAATTGTATTCATTCAATCAAGTAACACATAAGGTAGCGCTTAGACTAGGGCGTGAACAAGCTGAATGGGAAAGGCGGGTAGCTGGTGTTGTGGTAGCGGGTGTTTCTATTTTTGGTGTTTCTCAAATACTCCACTATTATTTGTTTACTTTAGCGGGGATGTGGCTTTTACTGTTTTCAGCAGGACTCTTTTTTTTCAGTTGTCTGATTCCCCTAGGAGCTATATGGGTACCCTTTATGAAGAATAGTATCAAGGAATGGCATTTTTTAAAACGATGTTATTGGAAGTTTATTGGTGCGTATACGTTGTTGTGGGGCGTATTGCTCTTAACGGATATGAATTTTATTTATTATTTTGAAAGTGAATATAGTAGTAATCCGCTAAAAAATATTGGTGGTATTTGTCTGATTTTATTAAGTTTATACGTATTATTTACTATTTCTGCTAAATATTATCTTAGTCCAAAGAAAAACAAAGAGGACAATGAAAAATCTGTTTTTGATTTGATCATGGATTCTTTCGTAGAGCGATATAAAAAATGGTGGAATAATAATCTATATAAGCGTAATCAGCCACTGTTCATCGCTTTTTTACCGTTAATGGTATTAGGTTTAGTGGTTATTCCGTTTTGTTTTATTGATGATACGATTGCTACGATTATAGTTTTTATGAAAGTAGTTCCTTATTTGATTAATGTGTTGGTCGTTGTTCTATTGAGGAAGCTGTGGTTGAAGCGAAGGATTCCGAGTATCTTAGTGTTTATTTTGTCCGTAATTCTTTGTCTGGTCTGGTTGCTCGTCATGCTCTTTATCTATTTAGACTTTTCACAGATTGCCAATTTGAATGTATTTAACGGGTTGTCATTAAGAGAGATGGAAACCGTGATCGATGCACTACTGCTCCCAGTTAACATTTTTGCGCTTGGTTGGACATTGGTCTATGCAGTGAGAAATAGAAGAAAAGAACTGGCTCAAGACGTTTCGAGTTAGTTATGAAGTTCCTAAAGTCTGAATAAATAGTGGTAAAAAAGCAGCGCCTTCGGAAATAAGCCGAAGGCGCTTTTTACTAAGCCCATTTTCTACTTAACTAAAATATATAGTTTTTTCTCCTTTTCATAAATATCATAATAATAATCTGTCGACTTCAATTCGCTGTGTTCTTTATCAAAGCTAGCAAGATCAAAGGGTTGGATCATGATATTCATGCCAGTGTATGTTTTAAATACCACTTGATTAGGAAAAAAGATTGCTGTATTTGGCGGCACCATGTCTTGTAAGATAGGATAATTTCGTTTGGTATTGTCGAAAACAGGCGAGTCTTTAAAGAGCATTGATGCATAGACTTCTTTGGTTTCAGTAGTCACAAGATTTTTTAATGTCATTGCAAGCATAACACTTTGCCGCTCAAAGGCTCCCTTTTGATAGTACAAAGAAGAAGCAAAAACGAACGGAAATGAAAGCAAATAAAAACAAAAAAGGCCAGCTGTTCCCTTGACAGTAACATTCAGTATCGGCTGTGTTAGCTTGTAGTCCAATAATAGAATGCAGGTGATCGATGTAAAAACACCAAATCCATACGCATATCTTGGCGCAGCAAGAGCCAATTTTTCTGGGAATATTAAAAATACGCCATAACTTAAAATAGCACCTAAAATCAAATATAAAACTAGGTATATCAGACTTTTAAAAGGAGTGATCTTGGCATTTTTGACACTAAACACAATAAAAAAGATAATCAAAAAAAGAAAAAGAATGAACCAAATCTTGGTACTCTGATCAGAAATTTGTTGTAAATACATGGAGCTATTTGTAAATAAGGTAGCAGGAATATCCCTTAACTTAGCAATAGCAACATTGCCGCCACGAGCTGCCAACTCGGGATTGAATTTAGTTTCTATAAAATACATCAGCATCGCAACAATATATGCGCCAGCTGAAAGGAATACTTTTTTTAATGGGTCACTTATTTTTCCGCCAGCTAGTAACGTTTTTAACGCTAGTGCCAGTACCATGATAATATAGATTCCTGAAGAAGCCTGATAGGTGTTGCACATCATAAAAATACTGAAAGTAGACAGAATAAAAAAAATACTTCGTTTACTTTCCCACCAAAGAAATGGGAGCACAGAGAATAAAATACTTAATGCCATGTACGGACTATCGAATCTGAAACTGATACATTGTAAAAACCAAGGATTCAATCCAATCAAGGTAGAGACGACTAAGGGAAAGAATCGTAAGGTCTTATTATTCAATGTATAGACTACGATAATACTCGAAATAGCTAAAATAAAACCCGTTAGAATGTGCGTGAGAAGACCCATATCCGTCAAATGTCGGCTTCCTTGTACCAACCAAGACGCGACCTCGCTGCCCCATCTCGAGTAAGTACTTGCAAAGTCTGTGTTTCCAGCTTGTTGTCGGACTGTATCATCCATATAAGGAAAATTCACAAGTCCGATTGCTAAAATAGCGAGTTGATAAATGATAACTGTCATAAGCAGAAGTGCTTTATTTTTTTTACTCCAGTCAGTTAGTGCGGATATTTGGTAAATCATACCTTCAAAACCCTCTCTCGTTCGTTTTACGTTATTCATCACGAATAAGTATAACTGAATGAAAGAGGATTTAAAATAGCGAGCGAAACAATAAATAGTGTGAGTTGCTGTGTTTTTAGCTTAATTTGGTCCTTTATCTTTACATTCCCAGCGCTCAAAAGAGTTGAAAAGCGTTATACTTTTATACATAATAGAAAGATAAAAAGAAGCCAGATTTTATAGTATTTGAAAAAACTTGTAGAAATTTGCTTAGGGAGAGTAGATTATGATTGAAATCAAAAAAATAGATTTGAAAGATGTAGAGAATTTGAGACAATTAAGCATTAAGACATTCTCGGATACTTTTGCTAAGGACAATGACCCAGAAGATTTACAGCACTATTTGTCTACTGCATATACCGAGGAAAAGTTAACAAAAGAACTTAAAAATAAAGAGTCAGAGTTTTATTTTATTTATAAAGATGAGCAACTCGCTGGATATTTGAAGTTGAATGTGGGAAATGCTCAAACTGAGAAAATCGATAAGAACGGAATGGAAATTGAACGGATTTACGTTGATGCTACCTTTAAACGGCTGGGCTTAGGGAGAAAACTATATGAAATGGCCGAGATGAGAGCGACAGAATTAGGGAAAAAAATCCTTTGGCTAGGCGTTTGGGAGCGAAATCTACCTGCGTTGGCGTTTTATAAAAAATTGGGCTTTGTTCATTTGGGTCAACACTCTTTCTTTATGGGAGAAGATGAGCAGATTGATTTGATTATGGGAAAAGAGCTTCATGCAGAATAAAAAATTGCTGTCTCATTTTGTGCAGAAAATAAAAAATGAGAGAGCGGGACAAAACTAAAAATCCGATTTGTCCCGCTCTCTCGAAATTGTGCGACCTTATAGAGTCACTATTTCGTATATTTGACGTTCTGAACGAAAGCTTCTAATTCTTCTTTCCGCTCGATGTTATGGTTGCATTTTTCACTATCATAGCAAATGTAATTTCCACGTTTGGTGTACATACCATCACCAGATTCTTTTACTTTCGACATGAAAAGCGCAACTTCAGATGTTTCATGACAAATCGGACAAATGCCTTTTTGGATTGCTGGTGAAATACTACCTTGTACGCCAATAAATTGACCATCGATTAAAGCAACAATAAATTTTTGTTGTTTGCCGCTGTCATTCCAGCTGTAGAATGTATAGTCTCTAAGATCCAGCTCATCCCATTCAGGAATTTTTAGCTTTTTCGTCTTTTTAAATAGTTTGGTCAGTTGTTGCTTAGAAGGTGGCGTGAACGGAACAACAGCTTCTTTAAGACCCTCTAAAAAATGTTCCAGTCTTGGTTTTGAAGTAGCAGCTTCCAAGAAACCTTCCAGTAATGGTTGAAGTTCTTCGTGGTTTTCACCGAATTGTTCATTGATTTTTTCAAGCACGATTGCTTCTAGTGTTTTTACTGTATTTTTGTCATTTACAGATAGATGTGCCTGAAGTAAAATATTGGCTTGTTTTCTTATAAAATTATATTGATATGGTTGTAGTTTGTTAGTCATAATGGATTTCCTCTCTATCAATCAAAAGTGATAAAGTACTTGGTGTCAAAGGAGATCCTTAAATCAACCAAAGCACTTTATATATAGAAACCAACTCGGGCTTTTGATTGAGATACGTGTGTTTGTAAAAGTATCATATTATCACCCCCTTAAAATAAAAGCGGAACAAATCGCTTAATCCAGTAGAAAATTAGGAAATTGACATTGAGACGATTTTTGTCTCACTGACAATTTATCTATTTTCCTAAGGATTGATTTGAGTAGCTGGATAATACTAATGATCAACACTTTCTTACGAAAGTCTTGTACTGTTCATTATCAACTCAAATCCTTTCGTTGTGATTCTCAGCAAAAGCGGAACAAGCCGTTTAGCCTTGACAGAAAAATAGGAAAAATAAAATATGGCGTTATTTGCCATAATTTATTTTTATCTTTTTTCCGAGAGGTTGGCTTGAGCAGCTGGATAATACTAATGATCAACACTTTCTTACGAAAGTCTTGTACTGTTCATCATCAACTCAAATCCTTTCGTTGTGATTCTCAGCAAAAGCGGAACAAATCACTTAATCCAGTAGAAAATTAGGAAATTGATAGTGAGACGATTTTTGTCTCACTGACAATTTATCTATTTTCCTAAGGATTGATTTACGCACCTAAATAAATGACGATTCATCAGTTTATATAAATTTTCTCCTATTATAACGCACTTTTAGGTAATTGGTATAGTAAAAAAGAAATTGGTTCAGTTGAAAAACAACAAGGAGTAAGCTAAACTAAAACATGATTCTAAATCATATTGAAAAGACTAACTAAAAATAAATACACGCTTAGGAGTGAAGTAATTGGAAAACAGATATGTTATCATCCTCGCTGCCGGTAAAGGAACACGAATGAAGTCAAAATTGTATAAAGTGTTGCATCCTGTTGCTGGAAAACCAATGGTAGAACACATTATAGATCAGGTAGAAAAAACCAATCCAAGTGAAGTTGTAACAATCGTTGGTCATGGGGCTGAAGCCATCAAAAGCCATCTAGGCGAGCGTAGCCAATATGCTTTACAGGAAGAACAGTTAGGGACAGGACATGCTGTTTTACAGGCAAATTCACTATTAGCTGATAAAAAGGGTACAACACTTGTTATTACTGGTGACACGCCGCTTTTAACAGCAGAAACGTTAAAGAATCTGTTTGATTACCATCAAGGGAAAAATGCCAGTGCAACGATTTTAACGGCACATGCAGCAGATCCGACTGGATATGGACGCATCATTCGTGACCATATCGGAATTGTTGAAAAAATCGTCGAACAAAAAGATGCCACTGAACAAGAAGCGCGTGTACAGGAAATCAATACAGGAACCTTCTGTTTTGATAATGAAGCGCTGTTTAATGCGTTGTCTAAAATCAATACGAATAACGCTCAAGGAGAATACTACTTAACGGACATTATTGAGATCCTTAAAAAAGAAGGAAAAGCCATTGCTGCCTATCAAATGTCTGATTTTGAAGAAGCGATGGGGATCAATGATCGTGTTGCGTTGGCTTTAGCGAATAAAATCATGTATCAACGCTTGAATAAGATGCATATGATGAACGGTGTGACGTTTGTCGATCCAGATACAACGTATATCGATGAAGGTGCAGTGATCGGTTCTGATACAGTGATCGAGGCTGGTGTCCATATAAAAGGGAAAACAGTGATCGGTGAGGATTGCTTCATTGGCGCACATTCACAAATTATTGACAGTGTAATCGAAGATAACGTAAAAATCACTCAATCGGTTGTTGAAGAAAGTATCGTGCGGAAAAATGCCGATGTCGGTCCGTTTGCGCATCTTCGTCCTAAAGCTGAAATTGGCGAACATGTCCATGTCGGCAACTTTGTAGAAGTAAAAAATGCTACGATTGCTGAACATACCAAGGTTGGTCATTTAACTTATGTGGGAGATGCTGATCTAGGTAAAGATATCAATGTTGGCTGCGGGGTCGTTTTTGTAAATTATGATGGGAAAAACAAACACCGCACAACGGTGGGCGACCATGCCTTTATTGGGTCATCAACGAGCTTGATCGCACCTGTAGATATTGCAGCAAATTCAGTGATTGCGGCAGGCTCAACGATCACGAATGATGTAAGTGAGTACGATTTAGCGATTGCCAGAGCAAGACAGGAAAATAAGGCTGGCTATGCTAAAAAACTTCCGTATTTGAATAATTAAAGAATCAAAGACTCTAGGATAAAACGAAAAATCAGTTTTATCCTAGAGTCTAGATCCGAATAAACAGCGAGACAAAAGCAACTCCTCCGGAGCTAAACGCTTTTGTCTCGCCTTTTTTTGCGTACATTAAAGTCAGTTTTTCTTGGTTAACTTATTTTTCGTTTTCTATTGTATTCATAAATACCATAGCCAGAAAGACCAATGATTATAACGCCTAAGCTACCATAAGCAACTGCTTTTTCACCCATTTTTGGATAATCTGCTGTTTTTTTGTCTGGTTTTTTGTCTTTATTAGGCGCTTTTGGATCTTTAGGATCAGGTTCTGGATCAGGTTCTGGTTCAGGCTTCGGTTTAGGATCAGGATTTGGGTTAGGTATTGGTTCAGGTTTGAATTTATCATTGAAATCAGCCTCTGAAATCGAAACGATCCGTTCACCTGGGAAAGCCTCTTTGTATTGTGCAAGATCGATATTTGTCGCTGCCTCATACAGACGAAGTGTTGATGCTTGTTTCAAATAGTCAATCAAGACAGTGTCCAAGGAAGGACCTTCTTCACGTTCGCCGCCTAACATATCATATCCGTCGCCGCCAGCTGCTAAAAAGTCATTTGTCGCCATATAGTAGGTTGCTTTTTCGTCGATTGGTGCAAATTCACCCGTCGTGCGGTCTTGAACCTCAACACGTAGGACACGCTCGCCGACAATTGTTTTATCCGTTCCATTTCCTTCATCTGCGGGTAGTAGGGAACCTTTTTTCGTTGAATCGTAGTAAACACGAATCGTACTCGATACATGTAGGAATCCGCCGTTTGCGCCAAGTTTCGGTTGATTGTATTCATCAAGGATGATATTGCCGTTCTCGTCTTTTTGCGCCATAGAACGCAGAGACAGCTCAAACATCTCTTTTACCTGTGCGCCTGTTACTTGAATTTGAGAAATACTGTTGCCAAACGGTAACACAGCGATGACATCACCTAAGGTCACTTGTCCAGGTTCGATATTTGCTCGAATACCGCCGCCGTTTGTGACTGCGAAGTCTGTTTTGTGTTTAAATCCGTCTTGTCCATAATGGAGCATCGCATCCCCAATCAGGTTTCCTAAATTGGTTTCACGCGTACGGACATTGTCACGTTCTCCATTAAATTGGTACGGATTATTTTCAATAACAACTTCAGCGCCCCAAGCTTCAAAGTTTGCTTTGGCTTCATCGACTAACGCTTTGACTGCTGGATTTTCAGCAAGATCTGCTAATTCTGTTGCAGGAGTCAATGAAGCTGTTTTTTTGCTAAGATCTTTTAAATCAACATCAACTAAACCAACATTGTTCAAATAATTTCCTGTTTGTGTATAGATGACATTTCCAAAACGTTTGCCGCCAGCCACAGCTGTATGCGAATGACCATCTAAAACAGTAATATTTAAATCAGTAAATGTTTTGCTTAAACTTTCGGCTAAGGTGTCGCCGCGCCATTCATGAGGAGTGGTTTCGTCTATCCCTAAGTGACCAGCTACCACATAAGCATCAATAGTTTTGCCGGATGCTTTGATTTCGTTGATGGCTTTTTTTGTTTCCTCGATCGGATCGGCAAAAGTAACACCAACGATATTGTTTGGATGAGTTTTTGTTGCCGTTTCAGGTGTTGTTACACCGATGACAGCATAAGTCTTTTCATTTTTTTCTATGATCGTATATGGTTCAAAAGCTAGTTTGCCATCTTTGAATGTATTATTAGAAAGAATCGGGAAATTTAATGCGTCCTTGTAATCCATTGCTGTGTCGAAGCCAAAGTCAAATTCGTGATTTCCAACAGCCATCGCATCATAGCCCACTTCGTTCATCACTTTAGCCATATCCATGCCTTTAGAGAAATTAGAAATCGGCAACCCTTGGAATACATCGCCCACATCGATCATAAGATCAGGCTGGATCAGATCTTTATAGCTCTTTAAACGTGCCATTCCTAAAACATCACTGCCATTACCTTCTAAACGTCCGTGAACGTCATTTGTGTGCATGATCGTGATTGAGGTTGGTTCATAGCCTGCATTTCGTACATCTTCTTTGGTGATTGGTTTTACATTTGGTGTGCGTCCGTCTGCAGCAGGTTCTGTATGCAGAATGCCGTCATTTACTAATTGAACAGCCAGATCACGCCATTTTTTATCAAATTGATAGCCAATGATTTCCCAGTTTTCTTCGATTTCCTCTGCTGGATCAAGGGTTTGTTTTTCACGGATATAATCTGCGATCAATCCACGTAGTGTTTCTGGATCAGTTGAGACAAGAGGTTCTTCTGTGACTAGTCCTTGTGCCAGTAAGCCTTCGTAACGGTAATTGTTCATTGCCATTGTGTAAGTTGCATTTAAGTCTACAGGTTTTCCATCAATTGTGGGATCAATGATGCGGCTGCCGCTTGGTTTAGAAATATCGATTTTGTATGAAATGCCGGAAACAATATCATAATTATACACACGGATATTTGAGTTGAAGCTGATCGTTAAATCGTCTGGTCCTGGTGTGTTGTAGTAATCCGCTTGGTTTTCCATGTATTTCAATAAATTTTCACCAGTGATGTTGACACTGACTAGGGTATTCGGATATTTATAGATATCAAAGATATTCGAATAAGAAATGTCGCCAGCGTTTAGTTTACTATCTGCTTTAAATAGGGCTGAAGCTGCAAGTTGTGCGCCTGTCGCTTTACGTTGTACATTGTTGATCAGTGAAATCATCGCAGTTGGGCGTAACTGAGCTTCTGGAATTCCTTTAACTTCTTCAGGCGGTAAAAAGTCCGCTGTTGCCGTTCCTATTTTTTCGGAAATAAAGTTTCTTGTTGTGTCGTGGTATTCCTGGGTTTGTTCTTTTAAAGCTTCATCAGCAGCAACTGTTTTGGTATCGACGATTGCCGCATTACTGTTGGTGACCTGCCATTTGTCTTCTGTTTTTGCAATATCAAGATCGATCCGCACGAGCTCCGTTCCAGTGTCTTTGGGACCGCCTACAGGAACTAAGCCATCTGGACTTTGAAGCTGTTCGGCGAACGAGCGATGGTCATGACCTAAAATATAGGCATCGATACCCGAAACATTGTTGATCACTTGATCTGCACTGGCAGCTGGATCGGAACTTTGACGACCAGCATGAATGGAAGCGATGATAATATCCGTTTCATCCTGCAATTCAGCGACCGCTTTTTCAGCTTCTTCTTTTAACGGATTAAAATAGAGACTATCAACCTTAGCACCGTCCCACAAAGGAATTTGAGGTGTTGTTAAACCGATGATCCCTACCGTTAGATCCTTAGTACCGTCACCATCGATGTCGATTTCTTTTTTCATAGTGCCGCCAACAAAATGCTCATTTGTTTCTTTGACGTAGGTATTGGCAGATAAGATTGGAAATTCTGCTTCATTATCAAGCTTTTTGATCAAATCCAAGCCAAAATTAAACTCATGGTTCCCCAAAACCATTGCGTCATAGTTCATGTAGTTCATTGCCTTGATCATTGGATTTGGTTGATCGATCAGAGGTGCTTTGTTATATAAATCATCCGTTAAAATCGTTCCTTGATTCATATCCCCATTATCAATCAGGATCGTACCATTAGGATTTTCTGATCGAACATTTGCGACGACTGAGCTAACTTGTGCGAGTCCGACAGGCGTTTGTTGGTCATCTTCATAAGACCAGTTCCATAATTGACCGTGAACATCAGAGGTTCCTAAAATCGTCAATCGTTGCGGTGTATCAGCAGCTGTAGCTGTTTGCTGCTCTTTTGTTTGTTCAGTTGATGTAGTACTTGAAACTGTAGTGCTTTCTGTTTTTGTTTTCGTTTCACCTGCTAATGCATGATCAATAGCTAGTACTGTTGTTGCACCAGTGCTTGCCAGTAACGTAGAAACCATTAATACCTGTAACCCGACTTGTACTTTCTTCAAAACAGACTTTTTCACAAAATTCCTCCTTAATATTAGTAACAACGTTCCACTTCGCTCCACCTTGTACTGTTCATCATCAGTTCAATTCTTGTCACTGTGATTCTCAGTAAAAGCGGAACAAATCGTTTAATCCTGTAGAAAATTAGGAAATGGACATAGAGATGCTTTCTGTCTCAAGGGCCATTTGTCTATTTTCCTAAGGATTGATTTGTGCAGCTAGATAACGACCAAAAGCGGAACAAATCGTTTAATCCTGTAGAAAATAGACAATAAAAATTAAATAGGATTTATAGATATAATGCGCTTTCATTTTTGAAACTATTTAAATAGTAATATATATTTTCGATGTTGTCATTAGAAATTTCTATAAATTTTTCAATGAAAATGACAAATTTGACATATTTTTACTTCTCCAGATTTTTATTGAAAGCTAGCGGCAATTTTTTATGAGAAATTTGTATTAATTTGTAGGAATACCCTAAAATCACTTGATTTATTTTGAAAAAGTGACTACTATTTATAAGGAAACTATTGTTCAGTAAAAGAAAGCGGAGGTCCCCATGTCAAAACATTATTTTGATCCAAGATTGAAAATCTTCTCTCTTAACTCGAATCGTCCACTAGCGGAAAAAATCGCAGAAGCTGTTGGCGTAGAATTAGGAAAATGTTCTGTAAATCAATTTAGCGATGGTGAAATTCAAGTGAATATCGAAGAAAGTATTCGTGGTTCGCATGTTTACATCATCCAATCAACAAGTAGTCCTGTCAATGATAACTTGATGGAATTATTGATCATGATCGATGCCTTAAAACGCGCAAGTGCCAAAACAATCAACGTTGTTATGCCTTATTATGGCTATGCGCGCCAAGATCGTAAAGCTCGCGCTCGTGAGCCGATCACAGCTAAGCTTGTAGCAAATATGCTTGAAAAAGCTGGTGCAACAAGAATGTTGACATTGGATTTACATGCAGTTCAAATTCAAGGATTTTTTGATATCCCAGTGGATCATTTAATGGGTGCACCATTGATTGCTGATTACTTCCTTGAACGAGATATCAAGGGTGATGATGTGGTTGTTGTTTCTCCTGACCACGGTGGTGTGACACGTGCACGTAAACTAGCTGAGTACTTGAAATCACCAATCGCAATCATTGATAAACGTCGTCCAAAAGCAAATGTTGCTGAAGTGATGAATATCATTGGACATGTAGAAGGTAAAACATGTGTCTTGATCGATGACATGATCGACACAGCTGGAACGATTTCACTTGCAGCCAACGCACTAAAAGAAGCGGGTGCCAAAGAAGTATATGCTTCATGTACTCACCCAGTATTATCTGGTCCTGCTTTACAGCGTATCGAAGATTCTGCTATTGAACGTTTAGTTGTAACAGACTCCATTTACTTATCTGATGACCGCAAAATCGATAAAATTGATGAAGTTAGCGTGGGTGAATTAATTGGGGATGCAATCAAACGTATTCATGAAAATAAACCAGTTAGTCCATTGTTTGAGACGAAGCGCAAATAAGATTAAATGAAAACAGAAAAAACAAACATTATTTTGTCTATCAAAATGATGCTTGTTTTTTTGTATTTATAAGTTGCTAAAATTAGGAAGATAACAGGAAAATATTGAATTTAATCTTCGTCTGAAAAATATTGTGATCAAGAATTTGATATAGAAAACGTTTCATTCTATTTATTTACTGAGCTAAAGAGAAATGCTCGATTTTTTTGAAGGATGGCAAGTTCAACTTTAGGCACTTAGCGGGAAAAAATAACAATTAAAATGAATCAACTTGATACACTAAATTTAATAGTGAAAACAGTTAAGAGATAAAATGAAGAGAGAAAAATATGAAATTTGGGGTTTAACGATGCAACTAGTCGTTGTGGAGATTGCACTAGTGTACTATTTTTTTATTTACAGATAAGTAAAAAAATTTCTAATTAGAAGGAAGGAAAATCAATGTTTTTTAGAATAAAAAAAGCTTGGCGGTGTTACGGTTCCAAAAAATAAGTGGCTAACCAAGTTAGAATCAATCACAGAGCTAAGTGCTCCCAAGCAGATTATCTTACCAATGAATATGCATATCGGTAAACCTGCAAAAATTGTTGTTTCTATTGGTCAAGAAGTGAAAATAGGAACGTTGATTGGCGCAAAAGATGGATTGATTTCAGCCAACATACATAGCTCAGTTTCAGGAACTGTTGAAAAAATTGAGCAAAGAATCATTGGAGTAAACGAAGTGTCAGTTGTAGTCATCAAAAAATGATTTTAAAGATACATATGAAATATCACAATCAGGAAATGAAAACATAGTTGATATCATTAAAAACAACGGAATTGTCAGCATGGATGGAGCTGTTTTTCCAATAGATGTAAAATTTCTTTTCAAAGAACATTAGCAGATGGAAACGTTGATCATTAACGCGGTCGAGTGTGAACCCTTTGTCATGGCTGATAGACGAATTATCATTGAGCAGCTGAATGATTTTATCGAAGGAATCAGTCTGCTCCAGGAAATGCTAACAACCAAACAGTTTGTGATTGCAATCGAAATTTCATCGGAAGAGTCAATCCAAAAACTGAATGCTAAGATCGATAATGACCGTATCAAACTAAAAATTTTACCAAATCACTATCCTCAAGGTGCTGAAAAGATCGTTATTAAAGCGGTCCTTGGAACTGAACTGCCAGTAGGGAAATTACCGATTGATTTAAATGTTGGAATCATGAATGTATCAATAGTATTGGCGACATTTCATGCATTGAAAGAAAATCGACCATTGATCGATCGAGTTGTGACGGTTTCTGGTACACCGATCAAGACGCCTCAAAACTTACGCGTAAGAATCGTCACACCGATCGAACATGGTTTTATTGAAAGCCCGATGAAATTGATCAATGGCGGGCCAATGATGGGGAAAGTGATTCAAAATTTAGATGAACCAGTCACAAAAAAACTTCTTTGATTCTTGCGTTGACTAGAGAAGAGACTAAAATCCTCGAAGAACAAAATTGTATTCGCTGTTCAGAATGTTTGAATGCATGCCCTGTCAATTTACAACCGATCTCTATCAGTAATGCTTATCGAGCAGGTGATATTGAAGAAACAAAACGCTTAGGAGTATTGAACTGTATCGATTGTGGTGCATGTTCGTATATTTGTTCGTCAAAAATCGATATTTTAGGTGATATCCGAGCAGTGAAGCAAAAAGTATTGGAGAGTCGGTGATGGTAAATAAAGAATATACAAGTGCGGGGCCATTTACGGGACCTCATATTAGAGAAAAATGGACCTTTCAGTGGATCATGCAGCAAGTGTTTATTGCTTTGGTATTTCCAACGATTGCCACTACTTACTTTTTTGTTGGTGGTCACTAGTAATGGTAGTGGTAAGTATTGTTGCCTGTGTAGGGCTGGAATTTTCTTTTCAGAAAATAGTTCATAAACAAGTGACGATATCGGATTATAGTGCGGTGATTACAGGGTGGCTTTTGTTTTTGACATTGCTTGTGACAGCGCCATTATGGATATTGCTTATTGGAGATTTTATTGCGATTATCGTTGTAAAGCAATTGACTGGCGGGATTGACAGAAATTGGTTGAATCCAGCTGTGGCAGCTCGTGTGCTGTTTACCATGGATCACGAACTGGGTCACACCACAACCAGATGTTGTCACGAGAGCGACGCCATTAGCTGACTTAGGTAATTTTGCTAGAGAGGTTTCACCCACGACATCAGATTTGTTTGATTTGTTATGGGGTTTGGTTTAGGTGGACCAATTGGAGAGACATGTAACTTTTCGTTACTTTTATCAGCTGTTTATTTGATTGTACGTAAAATCATCAATCCGTTGGTTCCTGTTCATTAGGCGTGTTTTATAGCACCATATTATTAGATAGTGGCTTTGATTTTTCATTTGCTGAGTGGCGCATTGATTTTTGCTTTCTCAGTTCTTTTTGAATTATACTTTAGTTTTTTTCTTTTGAGTTCTTTTAGGTTGTAGTAGTGACTAAAGAATCTCTATATAAGAAATCGAAAGTTTGAGAACTAACACGAAAGATTTCAATTATTTATTTAACAAGGAATTCTATAGGTTGAAGAAGCTATCATGTGTCTATTAATTTCTATGATATAAACATAGATTTAGAAAGAGCTAATTTAAATTGAGTGTTTTTCTAAAGTTCTAGGTTATACCAAGGTAAATAAAAAATAGTAAGTAATTTAATAGAAAATCTAAGGTTTTCTATTTTTTACTGAATAACAATAAAAAAAAGAGTAGAGAAGCGGGACCCAATAGTTAGACCATATATCGATTTTAATAGACCAAAGAAATTTTCCATAGGGGCGTTGTCAAAACAGTTTCCTTTTCGCAACATGTTTTGAAAAATAGTCTCATTGAATAATGCTTTTCTGTATTGTTTCACCTGATAAGCCCAACCATGATCAGAATGAAAGGTCCGGCGATTGAGTCAATCAGAAGTCACTTTGATGGCTTCCTTTTGGGCGTCAAGGATTGCTTTGGCAGTTGGGTTTTCTGAAATTTGATACGAAAAAATTTCACCATTCTTGCGAGATTTATGCGTAAATTTTGCCCCTTTCAACCCCAGCTTGTGCATGATCCTGCGAATCTTTTTCTGATTCACGTATACTCCTCGTTTATTCAAAGCAATTTGAATATTGTTTTTCTCTAATGCTTTCTCCGTATTTTCACAATCGAATCGCCTTTGCGAATACGCATAAGTCACTTCAAGAAGGATCATTAACTGGAACTATATTCAGAGTTCGTGAATGATTCGTACGTCTTATTCTTGCGTAGATACGGAATATTCATTTCTAAAGCCCGGAGCAGTTCATTTTCAGGTTCTAATTCTTGTTCACGAGTCATTTTTTTCTTTGTCATTGAAGGTCTTCCTTTCGGTTTGTGTAAAAGAGCTTCGATGTTTTTACGTAGAAAAATTTGGTGCCAAGAATGAGGCAGAGCTTCAGAAGATAGACCGTATTTTAACGCAACCTCAAAGTAAGAATCACCACTAGTTAAATAATAGTGTATGACACCTTGCTTGAACTGGGAAGAGTATTTTGATTGTTTCTTTGACTTTTCGGAGCGTTGAATCCAAATTTATCCACTGTTTAACCCATTTGTGTACGAGGGAATCAGCTGGGATGTCAAATTTGTGGGCTAAGGCAACATAACTACCATTCCCGTTTTAATATGCTGCAACTACTTTTTTTAAAATTCATGATCATATTTAATCATAAAAAGCCCCCAAAGTTAGATTTTTTGGTCTAACTTTGGGGCTCATTTCAAAGATTAATCTAAAAAATTAAAATAGTTTATAATAGAGTCAGCTACTTCTTTAGAAGTTTTGTATTCAGTATTCAACCGACAATATCTTTCATACTTTATTTCGTTTTTGTTTGAGTTTAAACGATAATACAAAGTATGTTCTTTTAGCTCCTTTTCAGAATATTCAATATTTCTTTTAGAAGGCTTTTTTTCTAATCGGTGTGCATCTTTATTTCTAATAATTCTGGTTTCAAGTTCTGCTTCTAACTCAATAAAATAGGGCTCTATGTTGTGTTCGCGAAATATTTCAAAAAATCGGTCGTTTCTCTCAATATCTTTAGGGTCATCAAAATAAGTAACAAAACTCGCAATTATGCCCACATTATCGGGTTGTTTCACAATTTCTTGGAATAAGCGTACACGAATTTCATTGCTTAACGTAAACATTTCTGATGTCCAGCCTAGAAATGGTTGTAAAAGATCTAAGGTCATATGATTAAATAGTAAAGGAAGTTTTAACTGTTGGGACAGTTCTTCCCCGACAGTCATCTTCCCCACAGCATGAGGGCCAGTAATAAATAATACTTTCATCTTGAATCCTCCTTCAAAATTTCTTTTTTAAGAATATATATAACGAAAATAATTAGTTATATTACCTATAATAAGAGTTAACAAAAACAGCCAATAAAAATTTATTTAAGTGTTGAGTTGAAAAAATGTAAGTTAATAAGGCCTAGCCTTCAATAATATCTATATTATTCATATAGGGTTTCAAAACCTCTGGAATAATAATACTTCCATCGTTAGTTTGGTAGTTTTCTAATATGGCTGCTACAGCTCTGTCTATTGCAATTCCTGTACCATTTAGTGTATGAACATAATCAAGTAGACCATTTTCTTTATACCGTATCATTGCTCTACGGGCTTGAAATGATTCACAGTTTGAGCATGAGCTTATTTCTCTGTACTTATTTTGTCCAGGTAACCATACTTCCAAATCGTATGTTTTTGCCGAAGAAAAACCTGTATCTTCAGTAGATAGTAACACTACTTGATAAGGAAGATTTAAGTCTTGTAAAATTCTTTCAGCATGCGAGGTTAATTTCTCTAGTTCTTGATATGACGAGTGTTTGTCAGTAATTTTTACCATCTCTACTTTATTGAATTGGTGCAATCTAATTAGCCCGCGTGTATCTCTACCAGCACTATCTGATTCAGATCTAAATGAGGGACTCATCGCTGTAAAATTGATGGGCAGCTTGGTTACATCAAGGATTTCATCTCTAAAGTAATTTATTAAGGGAATCTCAGCGGTGGGCATAATTGTCCATTCATTATTTTTTAATTGAAAAACATCATCTTTAAATTTGGGAAATTGACCACTTCCATACATAGACTCATTATTTAACAGATAAGGAGGTACCATTTCTATATAATTGTGTTCATTGATATGAGTATCTAACATATAATTTTGAAGAGCTCTACATAACAATGCACCAATATTTTTATAGAAAACAAATCTTCTACCTGTAACCTTAGCAGCTCGATCAAAATCAGCTAGATTTAATAGTTCTGTAATCTCCCAATGTGGTTTTACATTAAAATTTTTCTTTTTTATTTCCCCCCAGGTTCTAACAATGTGATTTTGAGTTTCATCGCCTACAGGTGAACTAGAATTTATTAAATTAGGCAAAGAATTATACAATACATCGCTCTCATTTTTTATCAAATTAACTTTGATGGAATAAGTTTCGATTTCATTTTTTAAATCTTTCATTTCCTTTTTCAGAGGGGCACTTTTTTTTAGTTTCATTTCTGAAGCGGTAATATTTCGTTTTTGTTTTAGGGATTCGAGATATTGAAGTGATTTCCTATAAGTAATGTCTAGATGACGTAGCTTTATTAGAACTTCTTTTTTTACCCCTCTGGAAACTAAATTATCGCACACTAAATCAAAATCGTTTCTAAATTTTTTTTTGTCAATCATTTTTACTCCTCCTAAATATAAAGTAGCCTCAGAGGAATTATTCCTCTGAGGCGAATTAACGCGGTACCACTCAGTTTTTTACTTTAGTATGACATAATATGATCTTCTCTAGCTAGTTTTATCAGAGTGGATTCGTTTAGATAGCATATCTATTTTCACCAAACATAGACTCTCTAAAATGCTATTTTTAAACTACTAGCTCTGCATAGCAATCTATTTATTTTATATAATAATGAATTTTTATTTAATTGTCAACTATAATATAGTATACATGTTTGTGAGTTACAACCCTTGATTAACTGGTGTAATTTTTAATTCAGAAACGACAGTATTTTTAGTCTGTTGATATAGGAAAAAAATTATTTTTGCTATATCAATAGGCTCAATCCCTTCATTTCGTTCTCGTTGGAAAGCTTCGTTTCTAAATTTTATTTCTGAGATACTTTTATAGAGGTTGGTATTTACTGTACCAGGTGAGATTGTAGTAAATTTTATTTGTGTATCTTTCTCCTCGAAATTTAGATGTTTCATAATACAATTCATAGCTGATTTTGTAGCAGCATATACACCAGCTCCATTACAAATTTTTTCAGATGCAGTAGAACTTATGGAAAAGAAATGGCCATGATTGTATTTTCTAAAAATTGGGAGAACAAAATTAATTGAATGAAGAAAGGCTGTCAGATTTGTATTGATCATATTGTTCCACTCCTCAATTTTTCCATCGCGTAATAAGGATAGCGGCATAATACCTGCAGAAAAAACAAATAAATCAATCTTTTTAAATCTTTTATGAATAGATTCAAAGGTAGAAAGTAGAACGTTAGTATCAGTTATATCACAAGAATAATAATAACAAGCCTGGCCCTTTTTTTCTAACATATCCTGTATCTTTTGCATTTCTAAAATATTTCTTGAAATACCAATAACAAGAAAATTCTTTTCTGCAAGATATGTTAAAGTTGCTCTACCAATACCACTAGAAGACCCAATTACTAACGCAATAGGTTGTTTTTTATTTTTCATGATTTTCTCCCTTCTGTAATCAAAGCATTCATTAAGTCGTGTTCTTCAAGCGAAGATAATAATTCCAGAGAGTGTTGCATCATTTTTTTATTGAAAGTTATTTTTCCCAATCTATATTGTGCAATAGCATATAGATCATATCTTTTGTTTTCTTTGGATAGATGCATAGCTATGTCTAAATAAGTTTGTGACTTAGAAATATTCTCATGTAATTCAAGCATATAAGCTAAATTTATATAAATAGAAATTTTTATATTAGCCATACCATGAAAATTGTCGTATCTTTTTATGTTGAGTATCAATTTTTTTCCAATTTCAATAGCAGTATCTATTTGGAAGTAAAAAAGAATATGATTGAGAAACTTAATCTCATTTAAAAACCATGTATCCATGTTGGATATTCGTTCCCAAATTTTAGCCACTGATATTTTAGTAATGCATGAAAATTTTTCTTCATCCTTTTGTAATAGTAGTAAGCAATTTAAAATGTTAATCATATCTGAGATCAGAGAATTGCTATTATTTTCTAAAAAGTTGGAACATTTTTCTTTTAAGCTTTCTATTTTGTAAATTTCAGTATTATTTTTTATTAAGTAAAACTCATCAAGTAGTTCATCTAACTCTTTATTCTCATAGTTATTACAAATAAAGAAAAATTCATCATAATTCATATCTATTTTTTCTAGAAACTTTATAAAAGAATACAGTGTAGGCATAAGTCTGTCATTCTCAAATTTTGACAAGCTAGTTCTTGACAAATTATCAGAACAAACAGCATTTTGTGTGATTTTTTTATTCTTCCGTATCATCTTGTAAGTGGCTCCTATATTTTCCATATTAATTCCCCCCTATTTTTCCCTAATTCTCCTGTGAAATATTTAAAAATGTGAATATCGTGAACAAATCAAAATAAAAATACAGTTATAATGTAATATTATTTTAATGACTATCACATATAAATTAAACCACAAAACAGAAAGGAAATAAACATTTTGACAGAAAAAAAAGTATTGTTGTATTACATTTTATGGATTACTGGGTAAAGAAGAGGAGAAGATACGCATGAAAGTATTATTGGTTGGTTTAGGCTGGTTCGGAAAAAAGCATTATAATGTATGGAATGATTTGGGTGTAGAAATTGTTGGTGTTTTTGAAAAAGAAGGATTTTCAATCAGCCAAAATGATGAACAGTCAAAGTATCATAAAGAGGTTGTTGAATATACTGATAGTAGTCAAATAACTTTTTTTGATGAGTTGCAGCAAATAGAAAAATTAGATTTTGATTGTGTCGATATTACAACAAATGAAAATTCTCATTTTGAATACGCTAAATATTTTTTGCGAATTGGGAAAAAGGTCATTATTGAAAAACCTATTGCGTTAAATTATGAAGAAGTTAAGGAATTAAGAAAAATAGCATTAGAAAATGATACTTTTTTTTATGCAGGGCACATATTGAGATTCGATTCAAGAACGATTGAAGTGAAAAAAAGAATACAGAATTTTGAACTAAGATTTGGGAAATTTGAAAGAAATTTTCAAAATCAAGCCTTAAAAAAATATGGAAGCATACCGACACTTTATACAGCATTGATTCATGACTTAGACCTATTTAATTTTCTATTCAGCCCCAACTTAGAAGAGATAAATGAGATTCAATACAAATATTTATCTAATAAAAATTATCAAGCAGATTTGGTTACAGCAGTTTCATTTAAATATAATCAAGCCCTCCTTTTATTTAGTAATTGTTGGTTAGTATCGGAAGTAAATGAGTATGGGTTCATATCTAACTATCAACTATATTCGGAAAATATGAATATAGAACAGCAAAATACTCCAGATATTAAAATTTATGAGAAAACATTAGAAGTACCTGACTTATTTTTTTGGAATCACACATATTATCCTGGGGGAGCACTAAGAAGGATGCTAAATCATTATAAAAATTGTATTGAAATTAATGTTGAATCAGATATTGCTTCTATGAAATCAATAGAGAACACATACCAATTGATTCATTTAATACTTGAAAAAAGGTAAATATTATTGGGAAGGATAAAAAAAATGATGGAACATAGATGTTTCTTTAAAAGAAATGAAATATATTTTGAAACTGAGAATTTGGCTGTTTTTGCTTATGATGCTTTTTTAGAAAAGAATTTTCCTGAATTAGTTGTATTTCCAAAAAATGAAAAAGAAATGATTATGGTTATTAATTATTTGAAATCTCAGAGGCTGCCTTATTTAATAAGGGGTGGAGCAACCAACTATGTGGGTAGTGTAGTTCCAATTAATAATGACATTATTGTAAGTACATTACGCATGGAAAAAAAATGGGAATTAGATATAGAGACAAATACTTTGGTAGATGTATCTTCAAGTTGTACGGTTGATGAAATAAAAAACGCAGCTCTTCCATTTAGACATTTTCCACCTGATCCCGCTTCCAAAAACGTTGCAACTTTGGGTGGGATAATTAATATGAATGCTGGTGGAGCTTATTGTTTTAAATATGGGGTTACAAAAAATTATATAAAAAAAATGAATATTCATTATCAAAATGACACTTTAGCTTTAGGGTATGATAATCAGTATTCGTTAAAAAATTACCCTATTAAAGATCTATTGATTGGTTCAGAAGGAACTTTAGCACCTGTTTTACATGCTAATTTAAAAGTTCTTGCTAAAGAAGATTTTGAAGCTATTAGTATAGTCTATTTTAGTGATTACAGAGCAGGGATAAGGTTCATACTAGAGGTAACTGATAAAAAAATTCCATTATCTGCTATAGATATGTCAACAGATCCGTTTATACCTGCTATGAATATTAATAAGGTAGTAGGTTGCAATGTTATTATTTCTATTGAGTCATATTCAAAAGAAAAATTAAATATGTATACTAAAAAACTCAAATCATTGATAGCTAGGTTTCAAGGTACAGAAATAATCAAAGACAATCTTCATAAAGAACGACTGGATATTGTACAAAGAAATGTTCAAGTGATAAGAAGTGAATACAATCATTATACTTATTTTTTATTTGATAGTGTAATTCCTAGGTCGAAATTAAGTATTATGCTTGAATACCTTTATAAAGTTTCAAATATGTTATTGATGCCGTTGATGAATACATATCATGCAGGGGATGGAAATATTCACCCTACGGTTTTTTATGATTCAAGTTCTATTGAAGATAGAGAAAAGCTAGAATTATTTCTTTTCCTTATATTAAGTAAGACAGTTAAACTGGGAGGAACAATAACTGGTGAACATGGCATTGGACAAGAAAAAAAAGATTTTCAGTCATTGATTACTCCATCAATGATAGAAGAAGTATTTAAAAAAATAAAAGAAAAATTTGATCCAGATTATTTATTGAACGTCGACAAACTCATTTGTAAAGATTATAAATCAAATAAAGAAAAATACATTAATAAAATTGTAGGCCTAAAAAATAAATATATTAATGGAGGGGACTTTCAATGGCAAATAAGACGAATAAGTTCAGAAAATCATATTGTAGATCATAGAGATGGTCTAATATCAATACAACCTCAAGATACATTAAAAACGTTATTAAATAAACAAGGTTATAGAAACTATGCCATTCCTTATTATCCGATAATAAATGGAGAAGAATATATCATAAATTTAATCAAATATGGGATACCAAGTTTTTATGATAACTGCTATGAAATACAAAATTATATAACATATATAGAAAATGAAAAAGTGGAATTTGGAAGTAAGACATTAAAAAATGTTATGGGGTTCAATTTGATTGGGTTTCTATTGTCTAAGTCCACTTCTATTCAAGATATATGTGTGAAATGTATCAATAAAGAATATATTAAGGGGCAACTTTGTTTGTACGAAGTAGAGGGAAAGTTAGATTATTATTATGGAACAAAGTATATTGTGAAAAAAGATGGAAAAACAAGTCAGTATTTGGTAGGGAGGCCCGAACAAAGTGGGGAAAAGATAAAGAAAATCGTATTTCGGCCATTTATAAATTTTTCAAGCGATTTCTATATTTATTCATTTAAAAGTAAAATTTCAAAAGAATGTTTTGATAAGGGAATTCTTATTGATTACAAAACATTAATTACAGAAAACCGGATTAAAATGACTGAATATCAAAATATATTAAGTATAAGAAGGATAAATTTGAGAGAACAAATTGAAAAAATTATATATATTAATGAAACTCTCAAAAAGCAATTGATGCTGGAAAAAGAGCTGGAGGAGGTATTGCATGCTATATTTTAACTGTTCAAAGTGTGGTCTATGTCTTTCTGATTGTCCAGCTTATCAAAGGACAAAAAATGAGCAATATTCACCTAAGAGTTTGATTATAAATAATTATCATAACTCAAAAGATAACTTAGATTTTATTTGGAAGCAATGCTCCATGTGCAGAAGTCAATGTTTAGCATTATCAAAATGTCCGATGGGGATAAAATTTGACGAAGTGAAAAAGGAATTAGGCCGATGAGTTCGAAAATTCTAATTGAACAATTGTTTAATTTAATAAGAATTGATTCTCAAAATCCAGGGGAATATGAAGAACAAATTTCAAAGTATATACTTCAAAAATTAGATTACTACGGTTTTGAATATGAGTGTATCAGTTTCGATAAAATGAAATTGAGAAAAAATATAATAGTTTACGTCAAAGGTACATCCGAAGAAACAATCATTTTAAATGGACACATGGATACGAAACCTTTTGGAGATATAAAAAAATGGAAAACACCTCCATTTTCTCCAACTATTATAGATGGAGAAGTTTATGGATTAGGTGCTTCAGATATGAAGTCAGGCTTAGCAGTTATGATTTTTTTACTCATAACCATAGGTAAGAAAAAACAAAAACCATTATATAATTTGGAATTTCATTTTGTTGTTGATGAGGAGAATAATAGTTTTTTTGGTTGTAGGAAGTTATGTGATTTCAAGTATTTAAGAAAAGAACAATATAAACTAGCTATAATACTAGAACCAACCTCAGCTAGACTAGCAACAAAATCATTAGGGAATAAATGGCTAAAGATAGAAATATTTGGAAAAAAAGCTCATGCAGGTAAATATTATCAAGGGGTATCTGCACCTAGAATAATGACAGAGATATTAGTTTCAATTACTAAATATGCAGAAACTTTAAGAGGATTAGATCAATATCCTAATATAAATATTGGTTCTTTGTATGGAGGAGAACATCCGGGAACTGTTCAGGATTACTCAAGTTGTATTATTGATATCCGAGTTTTACAAGAAGATCATAAAAAGAAACTATTGAAACGTATTGAGGAACTATTAGCATTTTATGAAATTAAGTGGACAATGGCTGATTATGCTCCGGAAATGTATTCATGGATAAATAGTTTTGAATCTGACGAGATAATAGAGTTGATGATGTTGGAGTCAGGACAGACAGAAGGCTTATTATTTCAGGGTGGATCAGATGCAGGATTTTATAATCGATTAGGATTGAACACGGTGATTTTCGGCCCAGGTTCTTTGGATCATGCACATCAATATAATGAAAAAGTGAATATTGAGGAAATAAATATAAGCTATAAAATTTTAGAAAATATTTTGTTAAATGGATGTGGAAAATTATGTTAGAGCTAAAAAGTAATGATTCAAAAAAATTAAGAAATCAAAATAAAGTTTTAAATTATAAAGATACATATTTTTCTACTATCAATGATGGAAAGAATGTAGGTAAATTTATAGAGTTTCACCCATCAGATATATGTAACTTTAATTGTTCGTTCTGCTCTTATAAAAAAAGTAATTCATTATCTGGTAATAGAGTGATATATCCTTTTGATCAATTGGATAAATTAAGAATGCTTGATCCCAAAGCTATTACTATCGTAGGTGGAGGAGAACCCACATTGTACTATGATAAAGAAAATAGAAAAAATTTTGGAGATTTAGTTCAATATTTATCTGAGCATACTAATGCGAAATTAGGATTAATTACAAATGGAAGTACAATTATAAAAAAAGAAACACTTGATAAATTTGAATGGTTGCGGATTTCTCTAGACTATACAAATCCTACCAGTTATTTAAAATCTAAAGGTTATACATTGAAGAAAGTCTTGGAGAAAATTAACAATCAATTCTTAAAAAGCGATGTGAGTAAAATTGGTATAGGTTATCTTATAAATAATGAAAATTTAGAAGAAATTTATGATCTATTAAAATATTTTAAACAGACAAGAGTAAATATACAGTTTAGAAAGACTTGTCCAATAGAATCATGTGATTGCCCCTTACTTCAAGTTGAGGATAAAGAGGATGAAGTAAATACTAATGATTTATCTAAATATTTTTTTGAGACTATGAAAAAGTTGGAAGAAATAATTTGTAAAGAACCTGATCTAGAAAAATTTGTAAAAGAGCAGACGAATCTGGGAGATTATTTTAAAAAAACTAAACAACCAAAAGAAATAACCGCTAAGAAATGTTATACATCACTTTTTAGATGGATTGTAAGACCTGAGGGCTCAGTTTTTCCATGTGTAATGTGTGCAACACAAAATAATAAAAAAATTGGCTCGATTTTTGAAGATTCTTTAAAAGTTTTACAAGAAGAATCTTTCAAGTTTTATCACTATGAAAAATGTACTACAAATGATTGCTGTAAAATTGGACAAGGGGTTCAGAATGATATTTTTGAGCAGTCTTTAGATAGTAGCGAAATAAAATATGAAAGTAATGACTTTTTCATTTAATTTAGGAGGGAAATAAAATCAATGAATGAAAAAAATTTTTTAAGGAACAAGGAAAAAATTTACAGAATGCTTATAAATATTTATGAAAATCCATTTTATAAGAAAAGAATGTTAAATGAAACAATGGTTTCATTTAATCAATTTGATTATCAATATTTTAGTAAAAATATTCCTGTGATTGAAAAAAAAGATTTGTTAGGCGTTGAGGAAACACTACTCCCTTCACAAATTTCCCAATCCAAATTGTTTTTTGATGATACCAGTGGAACAGATGGAGAGCCTTTACGCTGTTATATGGGGGAAAAGGAGAAGATTCTTTTTTCAAAAAAATTATGGAGTATTAGAAAGAGTATAGTTCCTAATTTAAATATAAATGATAAAGTTGTTCAGTTCTATTCATCAAGACATATAAAAGGGAAAACAATTACTGATGCAGTAGTAGATTCTGAAAAACAATTGTTACTTTCTTTGTTTGATCTATCTGAACCTAAATTGAAGCTTTTTATTGAGACTATTAGTAATACTGGGTGTCAGTGGCTTCACGCAGTTCCTTCGGCGGTACTGGCTTTAGCTAGGGTAATTAATCGATACGCATTGAGAATACCTGAACTGAAATATATTGAATTGACTGGAGAGTATATTTCAGAAGAAGAATTCAAGTATATCAAAGAGACCTTTAAAACAACTGTAATTAATCATTATGGGCTTAGAGAATTTTGGACAATCGGATACGGTGAAGGGAACATGTTAGAAATAAATGAAGATAATGTTTTTATAGAAAATGATACATTGTCTAGTGAAAATACAGGGATATTGGTTACAAGTTTGTCTAATTCAATGTGGCCGTTAATTCGTTACAGAGTGAAAGATAATGTTAAATTAGTTGAAAAAAATGATGAATTTAAACTAAAAATTATGGGAGGAAGACATTCTGAATACATAGAATTATGTGGCACTTCTTATAATTCTATTGTTTTTTCATATGTTGTTAGAGAGATAAATCGAAGAATGAAAGGCACGTCTATAATAAAATATCAAATACACAAATTAAATAGCAACGAAATTTTATTTATAGTTGTTTTAGAACAAGAAAAGCAAAAATCATTGGTTGAAAAACACTTAAAAAATATTGGAAATGAGGTATTACCATCTATTTGCATAGAGATGAAAGTACAATCTGAAATTGAACTTTCCTTTGAATCAGGAAAAAAAAGAACAGTTATCGATAAAACAATTGATTAGGAGAGTAAATTGAATATAAAAAATCTATTAGTTACACAAAAAAAGAATAATAAAGTTGCTATTACTCAAGGAAATAAACATCTGTCATTTGAAAATTGGTACACATTATCAAGTGAATTGCACAATTTTTTCTTAGATAATCAAGTATTTGGGAATGTTGCGTTATGTATGAATAATAGCATTGAATATGCTATTGCCTACTTTGGTATTACATTTTTGGGAGAAACAATAGTTCCGTTAAATCCAAATATGAGTAATGAAAATTTATTATCTGAACTGAAATTTTGTGATGTGACCTATATGCTTGTTGATAAATCTCAAAGTGACCAAATACAGAAATGGATCCTTCAAGAAAAAAGAGAAATTATTTTGATTGAAGTAAACGTGACTGAAGAAATGAAAATTGAGATAAAAAAGTTTGAGGATAATACTTTTAAAGAAAGAGTAAATGAGGTAGTTCAAGATAAAAGTGTGGCAATTTTATTACCTACTTCAGGTACCACCTCGAATTCTAAACGAGTAATGTTAACGCACGAAAATTTATTAACAAATATAAAAAACAATTTACCCTCTTTAAGAGCAAATGAAAAATCTGTATTTCTTATTGCTCTTCCAATGTATTTTGGCTATTGTAATACGTCTCAATTTTTAACTAGTTTGTTCTTAGCAGCAAGAATAGTAATTTCTGAATCAAAATTTATAGCAAAAAATTTTTTTCATATAACAGAAAAAGAAAAAATAACGCACTTTACCGCAGTGCCTACAATGCTAAAAATGATTATCGATTATAGGTATGGAAACCTTTATGATATTAGTAGTTTAATACAAATTTGTTTTGGAGGAGGACCTTGTAAAACTGAATATATTCAAAATTTTTGTGAATATTTTGGAAAAGATAAAATTGTACAGACATATGGACAAACTGAAGCTGGGCCTAGGATTTCATTTAAAACATACACTAGCGGAGAAATTATAAATAAATCGGTTGGAGTACCTATACAAAATATAGAAATTAAAATAGAAAAAGAAACGACTACTGATTTTAATGGTGAAATATTGATTATGAGTGATAGCTCAATGAAGGGATATTATAAAAATATTGAGGAGACAACAAAAATTTTAAGCAATGGCTGGTTGAAAACAGGTGATCTAGGATATCTTGATGACAATGGAGAGCTACATATAACTGGTAGAAAAAAAAATATTATTATTTGTGGAGGGATTAGTATATCTTGTGAATTTATAGAAGAAGTAATGCTTGATTTTCCGGGAATAACAGAAACTGTAGCCTTTAGTAAAAAAGATGAACTACTTGGAGAACAAATCGGTATAAATTATGTGTCAGAATATGCAGTTAATGAACAAGAATTAAAAAAATATTTTAAAAATAGAACAGGTTTGAAAAATATAAAACTATGGTTGGAACAAGTTGAACAATTAAAGAAAACATATAATGGAAAGATACTAAGGGGAGGATAAAAAAATGGTAACCTCAGATATATTGGAAAAAATACTAATAAAAGTTTGTGAAAAGGAAATAGTTATAACGCAATTAAACGAAACAGATAATTTATTCGAGTATTATGAAATGGATTCACTTGAAATTGTTAACTTTTTGTTTGAAATTGAAACTACATTTAATATAGTGTTGGAAGATGAAGACTATAATCCAGAAAAAGTAGGTACTGTAACGAATTTGATAAAGCTAATTGATGAAAGAAAAAAAAATGAAGATTGATTTATCAGAAAAGGTAATTATTATTACAGGAGCTTCAAGTGGAATAGGGAATTATTTAGCCAAAAAATATTGTGAGGAAAAATGTAAACTTGTTGTTTGTTACAATAAAAACGTGGATGAGGCTATGAAATTAGAATCGTATTTAAAAAATAAAGGTTGTAAATATATGTTGTTTAGAGTTGATATCAAGATCAGTAGAGAAGTGGTAATTATGATGGGAAAAGTCGTTAAAAAATTTGGGAAAATAGATGTTCTGATTAACAATGCAGGAATCATTTTAGATAATACTCTTCTTGAGATGTCAGATAAGCAGTGGGATTCTGTAATTTCTACGAATCTAACGGGAACCTTTATTTGTTGTCGTGAATGCGCAAAAATTATGAGAACTCAAAATTTTGGGAAAATTATTAATATTTCTTCTTTGAAAGGACAAATAGGTAGTGAATTTCAAGCAAATTATTGTTCATCAAAGGCAGGAGTTATCGGCTTAACTAAGTCAATGGCTAAAGAATTATGTGTTTTTGGAATAACTGTAAACAGTGTTTGTCCTGGATTTATAGAAACCAATTTAAACATGGGGATGGAAACTAAAAAAGAGCGTGCTACTTCAGAAAGTCTTTTGGATATAAAAAATAATTTAGATTCCTTAAGTTGTATGTTAGCTTTTTTATCTTCTAATTTAAGTAACGGGGTTACAGGACAAGTTTTTAATGTAGATTCTAGATTAATTTAATAAAATATGATTTAGGAGGTGGCAAAAATTAGAGAAGATATAATAATAGTTGAGAACTTAATAAGAATATATAAAAATTCTAAAGTCAATTCAATAGCATTGAATGATATTAGTTTCCAAGTACGTTCTGGAGAAGTATTTGGAATTTTAGGTCCAAATGGGGCAGGAAAAACAACTCTTATTAAAATTCTTTCTACAATGTTATTACCAACAGAAGGTTTTGTTAAGCTGTTCGAAACCGATATCTCTAAGTATCCGGAAAAAATCCGACCTAAAATAAACTTTGTTTATGGTGGTGAAAAAGGTGTTTACGGACGCTTGACAGCTAGTGAATATATTGAATATTTTTCTATTTTATACAATGTACCTTCTAAAGAGATCAGCAGTAGGAAGAAAATGTTATTAGAAAAAGTTGGGCTTCAGGGTGCTAAAGAAAAAAAAATACATACATTTTCTAAAGGTATGATCGAACGACTTCATTTAGCTAGAGCACTGATTAATAAACCGAAAATAATCTTTTTTGACGAACCAACTGTTGGATTAGATCCTGAAGGCAGTCGTATGCTGAAAAAATTAATACGAGAAATAAAGGAAGATGGAGTAACTGTTATATTAACTACTCATCATATGCAGGAAGCAGATGAACTATGCGATAGAATTGCTTTCATTAATAAAGGAAAAATAATAGATATAGACTACCCTTCTCAGTTAAAGTATAAAGCCAGCCAGTCTATTGTGCGTTATGATATAAGTATAGAAATAGGAAAAGAAGAACTCAAAGAATATATATATGAGCAGTATGATGTAGTGAAAACAGAAATGTTAGATGGAATAATGCTTTTGACAGTTGTTCTTGATAAGAAGGATTGTATAAAGAAAGTAAAGGATAACTGTTTGAGTATGGTTTATAAAGAATTAACATTAGAAGATGTTTATATGACTTATTTATCAGATAGAGAAGAGAATAATAGATGAAAAATTTTATCAAATTATTGATTGTAAACTTCAGATATTTTTCAAACTTAAGTAATAAAATGTATCAATTTATTCTATTTGTTGAACCGTTCTTTAATTTATTAGTTCTATCTTTACTGTCAAATCTATCTGGAAATACATTATCTAGCGATAGTATACTCTATTCTGGAATTATGGGAGCGATAACTTTTTCTTTATACTCTAGTGGTTCTATACTTGTTATTGAAAAGTGGAATAGTACCATGGAATTATTGGAAGCAACTCCTACACGACTGTTCAAAATTGTTTTATCAAAAGCGCTAACGAATGCATTGCTAGCGATTGTATCTTTATTAATCAATCTATTGTATGCAATTTTTGTCTTTAAAGTAAAATTGAACATTGAAAATCCAATTCAAATATTATTATTGACGTTTATTTTATTACTGTTCTCGTTGACGTCGTTGGGTAGTATTTTAGCTGTGATTTTTGGTCAAAACAAAAATGCAATGGAATTACAAAATCTATTATTAGTACCATTGATTTTATTTTCGGGAGTTTGGGTTAGCTCGATAGAATTGCCAAATTGGGCAATTCGCCTCATAAACATTTCTCCTGTAAAATGGTCTATTGATTGTATTTTAGAAAGTATCGAAAGAGAAAAAGTATCGTTAAGAAGTTTTGTGTATAGCATTGTAACATCCTTAATAGTAATCGTTATTACCTATGTAGCAATTGTTTTTTTAGAGAGGAATATGAAAGAGAATGGCAAATATAATGAGTTTTAAGCGAATAATAATTTCATATAAAGCGTTAACAAATACAGAAGGAATCAAGTATAAGTTGTTCGACATGACATTATCACCAGTTGCAGAATATATACTGTACTCTGTGATTATTTCTTCAGTAGCTAATGAATCCTATATTATTGCAATGCTAATAGGGATGATAATGTTTAAAGGTGGTGACCGAATAGTTACAAATATGTCTAATTCACTTCGAACAGAAAAGCGATATAAAGTATTAGAACTTTTGGTTGCTTCACCAACAAGTTTTTTCAAAATATGTATAGATAGATTACTATTCTGTTTGGTTGAATCGATGTTATTTGTTGCATTAAACTTCTTCGTATTGCTAATTATTTTTCAACTGAATATAAAAATAGGAGCATTATTAATCAGTCTGACTGCAATTACTTTTACCCTGCTATCTGCCTCGTCGTTAGCATTATTGTATACACCATTAATTTTACCAATGAAAAATGTTAATTTATTTTCTAACATAACAAGTAGTATCCTTATGGTATTTTCGGGAGCAATTGTTAGTGTTCCTGATCATACGTTGTTTCGATATTTTCCACTTAGAAATAGTATAACAGCTGCTAGAGAAATTTTGTTGAAAAATAACTACAATATTTTAAATTTATTGATACAAGAAGCCTTAATTACAATGATAATATTCCTATTTAGCTATATATTTTTTCTGGTATCTGAAAAGATGGTCAGAAGGAATGGCGGATTTGTTGATAACTATTTCTAAACAAAGAACTATGATTGTGAAGATAGTGAACAAAAAATAAATTTTATGAATTTACTTAGTAATATTAAAGTGTAAAAATGTTTAGGAGGAAGTATGAAAGAACAGTTTAAGGAAATAAGTAAACATCTAATTGAGAATGATAAGTTTAATAAAATTGTATCAATTGGTATAACGGGAAGTTATGCTTCAAAGTTGAAAAATGGTCCTGATTATCAACAGAAGAAATTATCAGATTATAATTTTTACGTATATATAGATGGAGAAGAGAAAGATTCTTATTACTATAACAAACTTTTAAGAGAGAGTTTAGAGAAGGTTTTAATAGATACTGACTATACGTTAGATTTACATCCATTTTCTTTCTATCCGTTGGATTGTTCGGTGGATAAAATGGTGCAACTTACGACAAGGTGTATTTTAATGAATAGAAAAGATTTATATGCTAGCTACATTTGGCATGGGTGGAAAAAAAATTATATAGAATTGTATACAAAGCAAGACATTTTTGAAGCAATCCCTTTGTTGAAAAAAGATGAGAGTTGGTTCAGAACAATTTATCATGCGATTAATTACTATAAAAATATGATTTTGAATATTCCTTTATTTACTTCCTGTGAGGCTGGAAGAAAAGTTGAACTTATTCGCTACACAAAAGAACTAATAAAAGATGGAGTACAAATCCTTATGGAAAGCGATTTATATGAAAGTGAGGAACATTATACTATTTTACATGGAGGGAAAGAGGAGATTATGAAGTTCTATTCTTCTATTTCTGAATTAATGACACTGAATAATTGTATTGAGCGCATCCTTTCGTTTCATGATGATGATGAGAAGAGCATAGAAGAAACGGAAATTGTATCTACTTTTTTTAAATTATTTAAAATTTTAGAATTAACATTAAAAAAACAAAATCAGAGTATTGGTTTAGAACATAGTTTTTTGTGGTTTTAAAATTAAGTAATTTTTAATAAGCAGTATAAAAGTTTGGGGGCATAGGTTTGAATATTAAGTCTTACTATAATAATAAAGGTTTATCAACATATAATAATATGGATCAGGCGAATTTGAGTTTGACCGGTTATTCAATTCCTCTTGAAAAACCAATAAAAAAGATGGGAATAGAACTATCACCTCAGCTAGTGAATGATAATATAGAATGTTTTGGCCAAAGTATTTTAGCAGATAGAAAAGCGCGACAGCTAATTTTTATAGGGGTTGGAAGTCAAGGAGAGGTAGAGAATACTTGTATACTAGTTGGACATCATGAAGAGATAGAGATTTCCATAAACTTTAATGCATATGATTCAGAGTTATCGTACTTTAAAAATAATTTTATTTTTTATAAAGAAACATATACTAATAATTTTTATGAAGGAAATAAAAGAACATTTAATAGGCCAAACTTTATTTGGGGAGTAAAAATAGAGCTTGAAAAGCCAATCTTAATAGAAAAGTTGATTCTTCCTTTTCATCCAGGCATGCATATTTTTGGAATTCAACTAAAGTGAATAGAAGGGATTAGTATAGTATGTTATATAAAAATTACCTTAATTGTTACGAGCTTATTTTCGCTAATATACTTGAAGAATTTAATTTTTCTCATGAAACGTTATTTTTCCAAAGTGGTTTTGCATTATATAAGGGTAAAAATCAAGATATATTTAAGCACTTTAGAATAACGAACAAGGTATTAGATTATAATTCTTTAATCTGTAATAAATTTTCGATAAAAAGAGAAGAAATTTTAGTTAGTAAAAAGGAATTCCTCATATTGGTTCAAAAAGCGCAAAAACAAAAAATTGTGCTTGCTGTGGATACATATTATTTACCGTATTGTAGAAGTTACTTAAAAGATCACTATTATCATTATATACTTGTTGATTCAGTTAAAGAAAATGCTATTTTAGTTACCGATAGTTTCTATAAATATGAGGGAGACATCACACATGAAGTGATGGATAATGCTATTTCACTAGAAGCATTTGGACAAGATGCGGTTTATAATATTATGATATTCACTCCGCTTAATGAGAAAAAAATGAAAAAAGAAGATTTAAGGTCTGTGTCAAAAATGAACATTGCTCTTATGACAGAGGAATGTATGTATTCTTTTTTAGAGGATCACGATATATTTGTTGGAATTATAGGGATAAAAAAATTGATGCTAGTTGTAGAATATGCAATTGAAAATCGAGATTATGATATTGTCGATAGGCTATTTGATGAGATTGGAGCAATAGTTCATTCTAGGAGGCAATTAGTTGATTATGCAAACTATAATGATTCTGAATCTCTTAAAACAGTATTTTTTGAAAGCTATCAGAGGTGGATGATTTTATCTAATATGTTGTTAAGAATATTGTTAAAAAAAGAGTTTAATTTGTCACACTTAAAAAATATTAAAAATATTTTTGATAAAGTTATTGAAGCTGAACAACGTGTAATAATTGAGCTTTCTAATATTGTTGATAAAAGATCATAACTACACTATTGATATTAAAAAAATATTAATTAATAAGGAAAGGCTGAGGTCATATATGGGAAGAGTAGATGTAAATGAACTTATGGAAGTTGTTTCTTTGAATATAGAAAATAAAAGTTATCATTTTGAACAAGTTAAAAATTTTAAAAAGAAATGTCGGATTAAGAAGATGGTTGTTTGTCAAGAAAAAGAACGTATTGGACAGAGACAGTGTAGATAAGAGAATCACGATATGAAATATCGATTTTTTGGTATTTTGTAAATAGATATTAATATATCAGAAAGGAGTGTTTGTTAATGATTTCAAAAAAAATCTAATAATCAAATTGAAATTAAATAGAGAGGAGAAAAAATAATGGTAGAATTAGAAAAAAAACTAATTTAATATGGTGAAACAAGTAGTGAAGCAAGTTTATTTTTGCTTCACTACTTGTTTTAGGATGTGTAATCAAATAGTTTGAAATATTATATTAGCCTATATTACATCGCTTAAAATAGCTGTGAACCATATTTGTTTGAACCTTGGTTTCAATAAAATAATTTAACAATTCATTGTTCTCAAAATGAAGTGAATGTTTTACGTACACTATCAGGAATCATCCCTTCAGATTTTCGAATCAAATATCAATGATAAATAAATTTGAGTGGTAGCCACAGCGGTGTTAATTTTGTTTCTAATAAATGTAAATACTTTTAAAAACAGTCTTTTTTTAATTACTCATAGTATTAGATAATTTCAAGTTTAAGTCCCATTAATTGTTTGAGTTCAGCACATACTCATCTTTTTCATTTATCATTCAATTTCAATTAATACTTCTCCAATGCTGCTATCTGCTCTCCATACAACTTTCCATCATACATCTTGAAAAATGGATAATAGCACACAATCGACACAGCTAAATTGATAAAGCCGATCAGCACTGCACGAAAATCGCCGCCAGTTCCTAGAAATGCACCAATTCCGACAGGAGAAATCCAAGGAATTCCAGTGATGACCTTGTTCACTAAGCCCCAGGAAGTTGCAAAATAAGCAATGGTCACATTGATCAGTGGTGTCACAATAAAAGGAATAATCAAGTAAGGGTTATAAACGATTGGCGCCCCAAAAATCACTGGCTCATTGATATTAAACAAACCAGGCAACACAGCCGCTTTCCCCAAGACTTTCAACTGATCTGATTTTGCTGCAAAAATCATCAGTAAAACCAAACCGAGCGTACTGCCGGCACCGCCGATAAAGATGTACATATTTACAAAATCACCTGCAAAAATATTCGATCCCCCATCGATATTTTCTGTCAAAGCCACAAGTAAAATGGGATTGATAAAGCTATTTTTGATTACTGCTGTTCCGTGAACCCCAACAGCCCATAATAAATGGATCAACAGCATGATGACGATAATTCCCAGCCAAGATCCTGTCAAGTCTTTTACGAATTCAAATGGTTTTGAAAGCAATCCATGTAAATCTGTATGGAATACCGCTAAAATCGTATTGATAAACAACATCACAAAGGCAATAAATATTGCAGGAATCAATGAAGCAAAGGCCTTGCTTACACCATCTGGGACACCTTCTGGCATCCGAATCGTAATATTTTTCTTCACACACCAGCGATAGATTTGAGTTGAAATCACCGCTGTGATGATTCCAATAAAAATACCAACGCCGCCGAAACGAGTTACCCAACCGCCAAGAGCAACACCATTGTAAACAATCGCTGTTTCGCTCTCACTTTGGAGTAATTGAGCGCCGCCATCTACGATATCCGTTTGTACGATCGTCATTAAAAAGGCAAACAGACCCAAAATGGCACCAACAAAACTGCTTAACCCATCACTTTCTTCTTTCCGATAAATATCCGTTAAATAGTAAGCAGTGGCTAAACAATAAAAAATAGCAATCGAACCGATAGACATCGTTGTAGCCACGCTATAAATCGGCGCAAACTTCAAAATGGTATTCTCAAAAAATGGTGCCAGTGGCGGAATGATCTGCGGCAGGTTATTGATAATCAAAAAAATCGATCCGACGATTGTGAACGGTACAGTAATGATCCCGGCTTGCATGATCGCTCTGATAAAGCGCAGATTAGCGACTTTATTCAATGGCGGCATTAATTTTGTCTCTAAAAAAGTAAATACTTTATTCATTTTTTTCTCCTTTCATTATGAGGGCAGCTGGTTGGCTTTGATCAAGGATTGATACCAGTAGAAGCTATCTTTTTTGTAGCGGTGCATTTCTTTTTCGTCATGCTCGTTACGGTCAACATAGATAAAGCCATAACGTTTACTGATGCCTTCATGGACGCTGATCAAATCGATGGCAGACCAAGGGCTGTAGCCAATCAAATCAACACCAGCTTCGATTGCTTGACGACACTGATCGATGTGTTGCTCTAAATAATCGATCCGATAATCATCATGAATTTTTCCATCTTCCGTTAATTCATCTTTGGCACCTAGACCGTTTTCAGTAATAATGATCGGTAAATGATAGCGGTCGTATAATGTCTGCAATGTGGTTTTTAAGCCATCTGGATCGATCGTCCAATTGAATTGATTTTTTTTCAAAAATGGATTGGTAAACCCCTTATAAAAGCCCCATTCCATAATATCTTCACTTTGTTGATCACTAATGCCGTTAGCCATACCATCACGTTCAGTTGGTTTTTCTACAGTGACAGTCGTATAGAAGTTCATTGCAACAAAATCGGGAAAATGTTTTTCCATCAATTCCTGATCTTCAGAAGCGAAGGTGATCGACACATCGTTGCGGTTCAAATAATCTTTAAACACTGTGTTGTAGCGACCGAAACAAGAAAAATCCAGATAAGCCCAGTTTCTGACGCTGTTAAAATAAAGTGCAGCTTGATTGTCTAGCGGCTTGCTAGTTGCAGGATAAACCAAAGAAATATTGGGAACAGGACCGATTTTTCCTCCTTCAATTAGTTCATGGCAACGTTTGAATGCATATTTTTCAGAAATCATTAAGTGATGGAACTGCTGATATTTTTCCCGTAAAGGAATTTCTTTACCTAAGATTTTTTTATCGACCAAAAGCATGATATTTGGTTCGTTGATCGTTAACCAATGCTTAACTCTGTCGCCGTATGCTTTAAAGACGGTTTCTGCATAATGAACAAAAGCATCTACTGTAGTACGAACGCCCCAGCCGCCTTCATCTTCTAAAGCCTGTGGTAAATCAAAATGATTCAACGTAATATAAGGCTGTATGTCGTATTTCAATAGTTCATCGATCACATCACTGTAGTGTTGGATGCCTAAATCATTCACTTTTCCTCGGCCGTTTGGAAAAATTCTTGTCCAAGCAATAGAAAAACGAAAAACTTTGATCCCCATCTCAGCTAATAAACGAATGTCTTCTTTATAACGATGGTAATGATCCACGGCTACTGTAAAATCAGCGATGTCGTGATTGTCTCTCTGGCGCGTATCCTGTACACTCAGCCCTTTACCTTCAGCATTATAGGCACCTTCAGTTTGATGGGCAGAAATGGATGCACCCCATAGAAAGTTTTCTGGAAATGTATGAGTCATAAAATTCTCCAATCTATATTTTTTGTAAAGCGTTTTCTTTGGTTTTAGAATAAGTGATTACGGACAGTAATTCAATGCATTCAAAAGAACTGTTCATGAAAGTATTTTTATGAACAGTTCAAAAGGGTAGGAAGCTAAAAATCTGTTTTGTCTGGAGTTCTAACTCCGAATAAACGCTACTGTTTCTATCTGGCCTTTTTTAGTATACCTTTTTTATTCATTTAGTACGTCTACGGTGATCGATTGACTCTGGTAGTTCGATAGAAGAGAGGCTGGAATCGAAGCATCTGTATACAAAATATCAAATAAAAAAGTACGATCGATCATAAAAGAACTGACAGTTTCTAAGTTGCTAGCTGGTGTATAAACGATTTTGGGACCCTTTGTATGTTGGATCATCGTACGATAGACGAAGGATTCATTTAATGTTTTGGTTGTAACTTCATGTGTATTAAAACCAGCTGCTTCAATGATGCAAAGATCTGCCTCGACTTTGTTGAATGAATGTGTGGCAAAATCACCTACCAGCGCCTGTGTATTTTTTTCTAATTCACCGCCACTGACTGATATCAGGGCTTTCTGTTTAGGATGATCGATGGAAAGAGCAGCTGCATCATTGGTTAAAATAGTAACATCAAAGACCGAGAGTGCATGAATAATCTCTGTTGAAAAAACGCCAGCGCCCACAAAAAGCTGTAGTCGATTCTCTAAAAAAGGTGAGAGCTTTTCAATAAAAGCCGCAACAGGAAAACTACTTTTTTCTGCTTTTTCTGTACGCTTTACTTGTTGACTAGAAACTAATTTTACTCCGCCATAAAAACGTTCAATCATTTTTTTCTTTTCTAAAAAGAGCAGATCTCGTCTGATTGTCACAGCAGATACATTGAAATAGTCGGCAAGCTCACTGACTGTTAGATGCTCTTTTTGGTGCAGACGTTCGATCAATTGTTCTCTTCTTCTGAATACATCACCTTGACTGATTTTCATAATGTCCTCCTACCGTAGTCATCATTATTTTTAAATTACCCATAGTATAGACAATATCTGTGCCAAATGACAACTTGTTTTATTTTGTAAGGAAGGAATTCATTTATCGAACAAGCTGATAAAGGATTGTCTAAATGCTAGAAGTTTGATACCATTAAAATGGGTTCACTAATGGAATCTAAAGGAGGAATAGGTATGAAAAGTAAAAAGTATTTGTTGATGGGTCTTTTAGTTTGTTCAGTACTCGGATTGGCAGCTCACGTTTCCTTTGCTGAAGAAACCAAAGCAACTATGGAAACACTGGAGACAGTAAGTTCCGAAAGTAACGCTAAAACAAAAGAGACAGCCAAAGAACTAGATATTACACCAACATTTAAACTTGAAAAAATCAAAACAACGGTTGGTGGAAAAGGATTGATTGAGGTAGAGCCATTAGAAGGACTTAAGGACCTCAAGGGAACATTTAAGGTAACAGTCGCCGACACCAGTATTCTTACTGTAGACAAGCAAGGAACCTGGCAAGGATTAAAAGCTGGAACAACAACTGCTGTGCTTGATTTTGAATGGTCAGAGGAATCATTAGCCAAGATTCAGAAGAAATTTCCTGATACTCAATTAAATCAAAAATCGATTGCGCAAGAAATTCCAGTTGAAGTTACTCAAGCAGACGAAAAATTTGTAGATATCACTCCTGAATATAATCTAAAGGAGATTAAAGCTAAAATTGGAGAAACTGGGCAATTTACAGTTAAACCAATGGGTGGTGTAAGTGATCTGAAAGGTATATTTACAGCGCATATTTCAAGTGGACAAGCAAAGGATGTTCTTTCCGTAGACGCTGATGGGAAATGGACAGCTTTAAAAGCTGGTAAGACAGAATTTGTTTTAGACTACAAAGTCATATAAGGAAATTCAAGATAAAAATCCTGGTAGTACGCTTACTTCCATGTCTATTGCTACATTAATCAAAGTAGAAGTAACACCAGTGGGCTCATTAAATATTACTCCAGTGATCGATGCTACTTCTGTTGAGGGAAAAGTTGGAGATACAGGACAACTGAATGTCAAACCCATCGAAGGAATAGAAGGTTCTAAAGGGGCCTTTGCTTTCACTGTTAAAGATCCGTCGATTATTGAAATCGATGCAAATGGAAATTGGAAAGCCTTAAAAGCAGGAACAACCGAATTTACCTATACGTATACTTGGTCAGATGAAACAATGAAGCTTCTTTCTGAAAAATATCCAGGCTATGAGTTTTATACGCAGGATAATGCGCAAGTACTCAAGGTAACGATTACTGACAATACCACAGGATCAACTGTTTCTGGAGGGACTGCCAAACCTGTAGGAAAACAGTTGCCTGCAACCAATGAAACAAATAGTAACGGTGTTTTGCTTGCTGGATTTATAGTAGTATTACTTGCGGCAGTAGGGTTTTACAGAAAAACTGAAACAGTTTAATAAAATAAAGTGAGAGAGCTGATTAGGCCCTCTCTTTTTTAGAATGGAAATAAGAAAAGCTGTAATGACAGTATGGGGCTGATTTTTCATAAGTTGCTTTATTTTTTCGCATAGTATATCGTAGTTATAACACGTCAACATAAGGAGTGAGTCTATGGAACCAATGGAGCGCCCAGATGAACGGAAAGCGTTGGACATTCTTCAAAAGGTTGATCCTGAAAAATACCACGAAGCTCAGCTTTTAGACAAACCTGACATTCAAAATCCTATACGAAATATCGGTGTAGAAGTTACGCAATCATTGAAAGAGAGCGTGTTGAAAGTGTTAGGGATCGATACTATCAGTGTGCATGATGACAGGCAAATTCTAGAAACGATCAAGACAAAATATGGAGCCGGTATTCTCCGCGTAGCACTTCCACTACCGGATGGGACAAAGAAAAAAGTTGGGATATCTATTGCGAATTGGCATTCTTTATTTAACTTGATCGAAGCCTATGACAATAAAGTGAAGAAGCTTCAAAGTGGCAATTATACGGTGTATGCCGAAAATAATCTATTTATTTTCGTGTTTGGCAATGATGAGCAAAGCATTGAGCAGTTAGCCAAGCATATTTACCGCAAAAGAAAAAAGCAACAGTATGATTATATCTATGTTTATAGTCAACCCATTTTATATATGATCGATTATCATAAAAAAGTGATCCATAAACAGCAAATAGGGTGAATGCCTAAATTGCTGCTTATGGATCACTTTTTGTTAATAAAGCTCTAATGTTAAGGATCTTGCTGTTTAGTTAAAGATTTTCTTGAATGTCCAAATGGGTTGTATCATACAATACACGGGCATGATTTTCCTTGATCAATTTCTTTTCTAAAAGATTTCCTGTTCGTTTATCGATACATTTTCTGAAAATTTGTCCATTACGGTAAACTTCGCCATTTTCTCTTGAAAAATACTCATTTTCCGCAGAAATATGATAGCTATAGGCTTGTTCTTTGTCCGAACGAAGCTCCCCGTTAAGGTGGGTTTCACTGACAGAAATAAGTAGCTGATAGGTGTTTGGTGTATTATTTTTAAAACGATAATCTAGATAATTATAAACAATGGAGGTCCCCGTACCAAACGGAATTTTACGACCATAATCTGGAAATAGATCTAAGCCGTCATGATGATGATGTTCTGTGATCTCTAATGGGGAGTGAAGAACGATCCAATGAATCAAATTTGTAAATTGACAAAGCCCGCCCCCAAGACCTGGTCTTACGGAATCATTGAAAATAGTTACGCCATCTTTATATCCTGCGCTCACAGAACACTTTCCCACTAAATACCAAAATGAAAACGTTTCGTTCGGCTTAATCAAAATCGTAGATACTTTGGGGGCAGCAATCCGAAGATTCGCTGCTTTATTTTCCTGAAGTGTGAGGTCTGTGTTCCCTAATTTTCTTCGTATTAGCGAGGTGTGCTTGTAAACGGATACAGGCAAAAGCGTTTCTTGTTTTGTTTGGGCAAGCGGCTCTGCTTGAATGAAATCAATCAGCTTTCGTTGTAGAATGTTTTTTTTGATAGAGATTTGATAAGTTAGTGGCGATAATTCGCTAAACAGCTTTCTTTTCATTTTATTAACCCCGATTCCATTTTTGTAACATTATCGTAACACGAAAGACTTGTTTTTGAAATATAATTGAAATTTTTTGAAGAATCTTAAGAATTACTTTTTATTTAATCGGTTGAATAAAAAAGAGAAGCGTACCTGTGTGGTTAGGTAGACTCCTCTTTAGATTGGTTTAAATGGAAATCAGTTGTTCAACAGACAATTCAGTCATTGAAGTGACTTGCAGATCGGCACCAGTTAATTTTTCTGTTGTAGAAATCCCTACAGCATACATCCCAGCTGCTTTGATCCCTTCAATCCCAGCTTGCGCATCTTCAAAACCAATAGCATCTTTGGGCGCAACACCAATACTTTGGGCGGCCTTCACAAAGATCTCTGGATCGGGTTTGCCTTTCATTAAGGTCTCTGGATCAACGATATGTCCAAAGTAATCCAGAACCCCTAGTTTTTCTAAAATCATCGGAGCGTTTTTTGAAGCTGAAGCAATCGCACAAGGAATGTTGTGAGCTTTGGCATCAACTAAGAAATCACGAACTCCTGGTAATAGATCGTCAGCAGAAAGATCTGCTAATAATTTTACATAATCATCGTTTTTATTTTTTGCCAATGCTTCTTTTTCAGCCAATGTATATTCATTCTCTTTATGTCCGTGTGCAAGGATCTTGTCTAAAGAGTCCATACGGCTAATGCCTTTTAATGATTCATTGAATACTTCATCGATCGTGATGCCAAGATGTTTAGCTAAATTTTTCCAGGCGATATAATGAAATTTGGCAGTATCGGTAATCACGCCGTCTAAATCAAATACAAATCCTTTTTTCATGAGTGTTCTCCATTCTAACTATTTAGTAGTTGATCGTTTGTTGTTCTTGCGTATTTAAGTGGTACGGCTGATTATTGACAATAATAGTCGTGTCTTTGTTCGCCAAAACTTGAACAGCTGTTTTGCTGATAGTCAGCTGATAGGAAATCCCTTTTTGAGAGAGATTAAAGGACATGTCTGTCCAATGGTCAGGCAGATTTGGCTTGATTGAAAGCTTTTCTTTTTTTATATCGATGCCAGCATAAGTAGTCAAAGTCACATAAATAGTTGCTGCCATTACGCCAGTGTGAATTCCTTCAGCTGTGGTTCCGCCTTGAATATCTTGGTAGTCTGAATATAGAGCTTCTTGATAAAGGGTCCAAGAAAGATCGTGAAAAGCAACTTCTTCTGCAAGTTGTGCATGGACGATTCGAGAAAGCGTAGAGCCATGAGAGGTTCTATTTAGATAATACAAAAGATTTTTCTCTAAATAATCTGACGGTAATTCGTAACCTAGTTCCGCTAAGATTTCATCGATTTTGTCTTTGTTTAGATTATAGAAAAGCATTAAGGTGTCGGCTTGTTTCGAAACTTTGTAATCATCCGGCGATTGTCCTTCTGCTTTTAAAATACGATCCATACGGTAAATATTGCCATAGGTTGCTTTCGCTTGTTCCCAGTCGATTTCTTTTAAATCAAAATAGCCTTCATATTGCGCGATGATGCCATCTTCATTCGTTTCGATCGTCAAACGTTTGCGAATAGTGTTCATTTCTTCCAGATTTTCTTGTGTGATTCCTGTTTTAGTAAATAATTCTGCTGTTTCTTGCGTATTTAATAATGAGAGGATCGTTTCAAGCTCTTCGAATAACCATACAACCATCAAATTCGTATAAGCATTATTTTTAAGCCCACTTTCAGTACTATCGGGATAGGCTTCGTGAAACTCATCGGGTCCCATCACTTTGTCGATGAAGTAACGATCGGTTTTTTCATCAAATGTGGCTGCGCTGCGCCAGAAATTTGCAATTTCTAAGAGCATTTCAGCCCCATATTCTTTAATAAAACGATCGTCACCAGTATTGTTCCAATACATCCAGATATTATAAGCGATTGCTAACGACACATGGCGCTGTAATACACTATGGTCTTCACCCCATTCGCCATTTAACGGATTCAAATGAAGCTTTTGTGTGTCTTCACTGCCGTCAAGCCCAGATTGCCATGGGAACATGGCTCCTTCGTAGTTGCTTTCGACAGCATTTTCTTTGGCTTTTCCTAGGCGGTTATAGCGATACATCAATAATTGTTTCGCCGTTTCTGGAAAATGAAGGATGTAAAATGGCAAGATGAAAATTTCATCCCAAAAAATATGACCACGATAAGCTTCACCGTGAAGTCCGCGTGCGGTCACAGAGACATCTAGCTCATTATTACTAAAAGGAGAAGCTGATACAAGTAGATGATACGTGTGGATACGTAATAATTTTTGAGACATCAAATCACCAGAGACTTGAATATCAGATTTTTCCCATAACGTTTTCCAAGCTGCAGCACTTTCGGTCAATTCAGTGTCGAAGGATACCGGAAAAGCAACGGGAGTTTTCCAATTTTTTTCAGCGATCGACGTCATTACTTGAACATGCTTTTCAAGTGTATAAGTGTTATTTTTCTCAGCGTAAAAAGTTACCGTTTGTTCAACCGTTTCTTCATTAACTGAATTTTTGACATCGTTTGAAGTGAAGAAATCACCAGAAATCTGCGAACTTTGTTGCACATCGATTTTAGATTGATTGGTTTGAACACGGATCATTGTTTTATTTTTCTCAGCTTCTAGTTTCGTGATATGAAAATGTTTTGCTGTTAGGTTGCGGTAGCGTTCTACGTTAAAGTTATAGACAGAACCATCGGTCATTGTTTTGACGGTTATATTTTTAGAAAAGTTCATGGGTTTGATCATGTATTTGATGCTGTAATTATTCATTTTAGCCATATTGACGATTTTTAAAGCTGTGATTTCTACTTGGTGTTGATAAGAGTCTGCGATGATCAATCGTGAAGTGAATAACCCGTTTTTAAGATCTAAATTTCTATGCAGCAAGGTCAAATCGGCTTTTTCCAACGTCAGCCACTCATTTGTTCCTTCCACTTGAACACTGATAAATTGATTATCGGGAGTATTGACGAAATCTTCATTTTCAACGATTTGTCCGGCTACTTCTGATTTTTCTTCGTTATAAAGACCCGCAAGATAAGTTGCAGGATAATGCTCTTTTGAAAGCCTCATTTCAGGTATCGTACCACGTAATCCCATAAAACCGTTACCAACTGTTAGTAAGGATTCAACCGAATATTCTTCTTTTCCAGGTGTGTAGCCAAAATAATCCAGAGTCCAAGTTAATTGCTCGACTTTCTCTTTAAAAGCTTCTGCTAAGTTATCCGCTGAGTCTGCTTCTTCAAAAGTTAGTATAGGAATATTCAATGCTTCGGATAACACCTTGATGATTGCTTGACAACTTGCATTTAAAGGGTCTAATTGTGGATAGAGAGTATAAAAATCTGAGGAGCTTGTCTGTAAAACAGCACCAGTCGTATGTGGATACTTTTCTTTGAGCTGCGTAGCTAGAGCATCGAATGTTCCTGGGAATGCTACATTTGAAAGTGGAAAGTTATGTTCAGAAAGAAACTGATCTGCTTTTTTTTCCTGAACAGTTAAGCTGTTTTTTGTAAAGCTTAAGAATAAGATATTCATGATTGTCGCTCCTTAAACGGTTTTTCAAACTTGTATAGACATGTTTGCGTTAGGTTCATTATAGTATGGAATGCTTGTAAATACAAGTGGGATCGTGGAAAAGAATTATTCGACTTTGAAGGGATACTTGTGGCGTATGCTATTTTTTTAAGGAAGAATATGCTATCATTTTCATTGAGTATCCTAGTTTGGAGGGCTAAACATGAATAAATTTCATGATATATTTTTAGAACTGGAAAAGGGCATCTTGGAGGGTGAATATCCGCCGGGAACATTACTGCCAAGTGAGAATCAGCTAGTGGAGCATTATTCAGTTTCAAGAGAGACGATTCGTAAAGCATTGAACTTATTGATCAATGCTGGATATATACAAAAAAAACAAGGCAAAGGCTCTATTGTATTGAATGTTAGGAAGTTTGATTTTCCGATTTCAGGCGTGATTAGTTATAAAGAGTTGCAAAACGCACAACAAATACATAGTGTAACTAAAGTTGTTGAGTTGAAAGAAGAAAAGGTCAGTGATTCTTTAGCACGCTTAACTGGTTGGAAAAAAGATGCTTTAGTTTGGCGTTTGGTACGTCAAAGAGAGATTGACGGAGAAGTCGTGATTGTTGATATTGATTATCTGTTAAAAGAAATCATTGAGGAGCTTCCAGAAGAACGAGCAGCAGATTCAATTTATGACTATTTTGAAAATGATCTAGGGTTAGCGATCAGCTACGCTCAAAAAGAAATTACGGTTGAAGCTGTGACGGAAGATGATCAACGATTGATGGATCTTGACGGCGATACATTTATCGTTGTTGTTCGCAGTGTCGTGAGCCTAGAAGATACTCGTTGTTTTGAGTACACAGAGTCTAGACATAGACTGGATAAATTTAAGTTTGTTGATTTTGCCAGACGAAGGAAAGCATAAAAATGATGAATCACTTTTAGGAGTTGAGGGTGTTTGTATATAGGGATAATTTATTTTATTGTGATTATTTTAGCGAATACGGTTGGTGCTATTTCAGGAATGGGCGGCGGTGTAATCATCAAACCGGTTTTGGATGCATTGCATTTTCATCCATTAGCGGCAATCTCTTTTTATTCTAGCGTTGCTGTGTTTACCATGTCAATCGTGTCTACGTTGAGACAAATGAAGAATGGGTTGAAATTAAAAATTCAAATTGCGCTGTTTGTCTCTTTGGGTTCAGTAATCGGTGGCATTACTGGAAATACAGTATTTGAAGCGTTACTGCAATTATTTTCGGATGAGAAATATGTCCAACTGATCCAAATTGTTCTAACGATCGTAACCTTGTTATTTGCTTTTTTCTATACAAAAATCGGTGAAGAGCGAACATTTCGTTTATCGCATCCGCTTTGGTATGTGCTCGTGGGTTTATTTTTAGGCTTTATTTCTACCTTGCTAGGGATTGGTGGAGGACCAATCAATGTGGCGTTATTGATGTTATGCTTTGGTACACCCATCAAAGAGGCAACGGTGTATTCAATCATTACGATTTTTTTCTCACAAGCAGCAAAATTAGTGACGATCGCTCAGGGAACCGGTTTTGGTCGTTTTGATTTGACGATGTTGTTTTATGTGATTCCCGCTGCAATTGTTGGTGGTTTTCTTGGAGCGTTGATTAGTGGCAAGGTGTCTTCTGCAAGAGTGACGCAAATTTATCAAATTGTTATTTTGATTGTATTGCTGCTGAATTTGTGGAATGGCATTCGATTATTTGTTTAATGAATAAAAACATTTGAAACCGAAGTGTTACAGGTTTTAGGTGTTTTTTTGCTATGTTATAATACCAGTATAATTTGAAAAAGGAGTGTTTAAATGAAAAAAGTGGTTAAAGCTAGTATGTTTTTAGTTTTGGTATTTTTGCTTGTAGGGTGCGCTTCCAGCACAGCTAAAGAAATTGAAGTAAATGATGATAAGGTTCCTTCAGTTTATTCTGTACTCGGAGAGAAAAAAATTGTGGGAACAAACAGTGAAGTGAAAAATAAAGTTCGGATGACAACCTTGACCTACAAAGCTGGCAGTATTAGTGAAAAGGAATTACAAACATATATTGATTATTTAAGAGAAAAAGAAGACTATGTTTTTACTTTAGATTCTAAAGAATCAGAGGAAGGTACGTTGATTCAATTAGGTAAAGCCTCTAAAACGAAAGGAAATATTGTTTTGGTCGACTTTTTATACCCGACAATGTCAAGTGAAAGTGTTAAGGTCATGTATCGCTCTGGACCAGGCTCATTGAAAATGAATAATGAATGAAAGGAACTAGGGGATGGACTATCATGTAAAGAAGTTTTCTGAATTAACCACAAAAGAGTTTTTTGACATTGTCAAACTTCGAATAGCTGTATTTGTTGTTGAGCAGCATTGTCCTTATCAAGAAGTCGACGATGTTGATGAGTGTGCAATACACACTTGGCTGCAAGAAGAGGCAGATATTGTTGGCTATACTCGGATTATGGATAGGGGAGAGACTGTCTCATTTGGTAGAGTGTTGATCAATCCAGCTTATCGGAAACAAGGATTGGGAAATAAATTGTTAGAGGAAACACTGCGAGTGATCGAAGAAAAATTCCCAAACAAACCAATTATTATCGGGGCTCAAGCACATCTGAGCGATTTTTACGGTGCTTTTAGTTTTGAAGAAGTTTCAGATGTATATTTAGAAGATGGTATTCCACATGTACAAATGAAAAAATAAAAGACCGAATAAACGCGTTTAACCAGTCTCTATTTAAAAGTCAAATAATGTGATAAGACTACCGCCCTTAACTTCTTTTATCGGAGTTAAGGGCGGTAGCTTTTTTATCGTTGGTTATTCTTTAGTAATTGGTTGAGTATCTTTTGCTGTGCTAGCTGCTTTTTCAGCATTTTGTGCAGCAAGTAAATCCCGTATTTGTTCTAGATAGTCTTCACTAGTAAGAAGAATTTCTTCCTCTTTATTCTCTTCGGCAGCTGGTGTTTTCTTCATTTTGTTCGCAGCTTTAACAATTAGGAACAATACGAATGCAGTAATTAAAAAAGTAATAATGGCACTAATGACATCACCGATTTTAAAAGGAACCCCTTTTACTGAAAAAACTAAAGCTCCTAATGCATCATCTGCACTTTGTTTTCCAGTCGTCAGAACAAAAACCAGACTAACTAAAGGTGTAATCAGCCCTTCAACGACTTTTGTGACGATGGCTGTAAACGCAGAACCAATCACAACACCGACGGCTAAATCAAGGACACTGCCTCGCATAATAAATTCTTTAAATTCTTTGATCATAAGTTTATCCTCCCTTTCTCAAATTTAGTATACAGAAAAATAGAAAAATTTTGAAATGAAAAACTCTTACATCAAGGAAAGACTGCTTGGCTGTGCTATAATTAACTAGATGCGGAAAATCTTAAAAAAAGATTTAAAAACAGCCAGATGATTGTATTTCATGCTGAGCTTTATTATGATGAAAAAACAAAGAGGAGCTGACAAGATGCCGATTGCATTAGCACAAGGAGTCAACTTACATGTTGTTCCAACAGAAAAATATAAAACCGTACGGATTTTAGTACGTTTCAACACGCGCTTAAATAAAGAAACGATCACAAAACGCACGTTGTTATCTAGTTTATTAGAGACGAACAGTCTGAATTATCCAGATCAAGTGAAATTAAGTGAAAAGCTGGCAGAGCTGTATGGCGCAAGCTTTGGGATCAATGTTAATAAAAAAGGGAACTTGCATTGGTTGAACGTTTCTATGAATTTTGTAAATGACCGCTATTTAGAAGATAGCCATGTTTTGGAAGATGCTATTGACTTTATCAAAGAAATTTTATTTTATCCAAATATTATTGATGGAAAATTTGAGACGGAAACGTTCCAGCGTGAGAAAGAAAATTTAGCTGCTTACTATGAAAGTGTTTCAGAAGATAAACAAGTGTATTCTTCTTTAGCTTTACAAAACCTTTATTTCAGTCCATCAGCTGATCAAAGAATCCCAAGTTTTGGCAATAGTTCAGACCTTGAAGCGGAAACAGCGGAAAGCATTGCAGCGTATCACCAAAAAATGCTTCAAGAAGATCAAGTAGACATTTTCGTATTGGGAGATGTTGATGAAGCACGGGTTACTTCATTGGTCAAAGCATTACCATTTGAAGATCGTAGTGAGGGGAAAGCGGATATTTTTTACGACCAACCTTCTAGAAATGTGATCGAAGAACGCTCAGAACAAGAAAAGGTAGCACAGTCTAAATTGAATTTAGGTTACCATACGGATATTTATTATGGAGATGAGAACTACTTTGCTTTGCAAATTTTCAATGGTGTTTTTGGTGGCTTCCCTCATTCGAAGTTATTCATGAACGTTCGTGAAAAAGAAAATTTAGCTTATTATGCTTCAAGCAGCATTGATACCTTCCGTGGTTTTTTGAGTGTTCAGACAGGGATCGATGGAAAAAATCGTAACCAAGTGCTACATTTAATCGCTGCAGAATTAGAAAATATTCGTCAAGGAAAGGTCACTGATTTGGAGATTGAGCAAACAAAAGCAATGTTGAAAAATCAGTATCTACTCTCGTTAGACAATGCAGGAGCGGTGCTGGAAACGGAATACTTAAACGACTTGATTCCTCACCTCCGATTGAAAGATGAGGAATGGCTTCGCCGGATGGAGGCAGTCACTTTAGCAGATGTACAACGAGTAGCTAAACGAATCCAACTGCAAGCTATTTTCTTTTTGGAAGGAGAAAAAATTGATGATTAAAAAAGAGTACCCTCAAATCAACGAAGTTCTCTATACAGAAGTTTTAGAAAATGGGTTGACTGTCTATCTATTGCCGAAGAAAGATTATAATAAAACCTACGGCTTGTTTACAACAAATTACGGCTCGATCGATAATGAATTTGTGCCAATCGGACAAGAAGACTTTGTCAAAGTGCCAGACGGTATTGCCCATTTTCTAGAGCATAAAATGTTTGAAAAAGAAGATGGCGATGTGTTTCAGCAGTTTGGTCGTCAAGGAGCTTCTGCGAATGCGTTTACTAGCTTTACTAAAACCAGTTATTTGTTCTCAACAACGGATCAAGTAAGGCTTAATTTAGAAACCTTGCTGGATTTTGTTCAAGCACCTTATTTTACGAAAGAAACGGTGGAAAAAGAAAAAGGCATTATCGGACAAGAAATCCAAATGTATTTAGATGATTCAAACTGGCGCTTGTTTTTTGGGATACTGGGCAATCTATATCCAAAACATCCGCTGCATATTGATATTGCCGGAACCGTTGAAAGTATTGATGAAATTACGGCAGAGGATTTATATACGTGTTATAACACATTTTATCACCCAAGTAATATGACCTTATTTGTGGTTGGAAAAATGGATTCAGAAGAAATGATGTCCTTTATTCGAGAAAATCAAGCAGCGAAAAAATTTGCCAAAGCGGTTCCTGTCAAACGCCATTTTCCCCAAGAGACAGCTACAGATATCGTGAAAGAAAGTTCGCTCGAGATGCCGATCAGCCGTTCAAAAGTAATTGTAGGCTTAAAAGGGCTGGACGAAGTACCAACGGACGGCAAGGCATTGCTTAAATATAAATTAACAGCCAACCTTCTGTTTCAATTATTATTTGGCAATACTTCACAAAATTATTTGACGTTGTATAATGAAGGCTTGCTGGATGACAGCTTTGGATATGAATTTAGTTTGGATCGAAGCTTCCACTTTGCAGATTTTGGTGGAGATAGCGATTATCCTGAACAGCTGGCAGAAAGAATTGAAGAAATCCTTTTAACTGTTGATAAAAGTTCAGAATTGACGGAAGAAAATCTGTCATTATTAAAGAAAAAAATGATCGGGAAGTATTTTCAATCATTAAATTCACTTGAATATATTGCAAATCAGTTTTCACAATCACTGTATGGAGAAACTACCTTATTTGACACACCAGAAGTTATTGAAAGTATTCAACTATCTGATGTGAAAAAGCTAGCTGAAGAGTTTATCACTCAAGCCGGTTTGAGCCGCTTTTATATGCGCCCCAAAAAATAGTGACTGAAGTATAAAGAACATTTTCCTAACGCTAAAAAAGTATGACTCGAAATATATTTAATTAAATTAAAAAAGTCCAATATTTCGTTAAAAACTTTCAAAAATGTTATCCTCATCAGTATTTTTTTGTGGTATTCTTAAAGAGTTGGATAATCAAAAAATGTAGCTATTTCATTGAGTGATTTACAGAGAACGATCTAAGAACGATTGTTGCTTATATAAAACAAACGAACAAAGACAGGGTGAGGATTTCCCTAGATCTTTTATTTACTAATAAAAAATACCGATAAACTAAAGAGACTGGAGAAGATGGACGAGTGGCCAGCGTAAATATAGGAAAAAAATTGAGAGATGCACGACTGCAGCGTAATATGTCTTTAGATGAACTGCAGCAAATTACAAAAACACAAAAACGCTATTTGATAGCGATTGAAGAAAACGACTTTGATTCAATGCCGGGTACGTTTTACGTACGTGCGTTTATTCGTCAATATGCAAGTGCAGTTGGCTTGGACGGTAACGAGTTAGTTGAGATTTATGATGGAAAAGTTGAAGAAGAGGAAATGGATCCAGCGGTTCATTATGAAACTCTGGATGAGTCGCGTACCCAAATGTACGATGAAAACAGTTCATTTAAACGTTTTACACGCAGCTTACCTGCAATTATTTTTTCTTTGATCGGTTTAGCGATAGCAGTCGTAGTTTTTTATATTACTTGGCAAGATCGTCAAGCCAATCCGATCATTCAGACACCAGATTCCAAAATTATCAGAGAATCTTCGTCTGAATCGAGTGTCGAATCAAGTCAAACGTCTGTTTCAAGTAGTACAGAGTCTTCGACTACTTCAAGTTCGTCTGAACCAAAAGAGCCTACAGCGGTGAACTTTATCAGCGAATCTGGTGTGACAGTGAACATGGGAGCAACCAATGTAGCGACACCAGCTAAACTTGAATTTTCAGCAGTTACAGGTCCTTGCTGGGTAGGGGTATTCATCCCGACAGCTGAAAATAATGATAATGGCTACTTTTTCCAAGAAACTGTTCAGCCAGGACAAGCTCAGTCTGTCGATATTCCAGAAGGAACAACACAGCTTACGATTAGTTTAGGTGCCTCTGAGTATATGGAATTTAAAGTGGATGGACAGGCAGCTGTGTTTAATCCTAACAATACAGGAATCGGTCCCAGAAATATCAATATGACTCTTGAATACGCACAAACACAGGCGTCTTCAGAGCAGCCTCAACAAACACAAACAGTACAATAAAAATAGGTCATTTCAATATAGATGAGCGGAAAAAATTTATGATGAGCAAGAAATCATTATAGGTGTTTTCTTGCTCATTTATTGTGAGTAACAGCTGAGTAGACAACAGAGAGAAGAGTGAAACGACTTTTTTCGTGACAGGCTCTAAAAGATAACGTAAAATGAGTAGGAAAAGAGAGGGGTAACAAGCATTGAATTTACCAAACAAACTAACAGTTATTAGAATTTTTATGATTCCGCTTTTTATTATTGTAGTTAGTGTTCCATTGGATTGGGGCAGTATTACATTTGGAGGAGCTTCATTGGCGATCACACAACTAGTCGGTGCTGTGATTTTTGCAGTTGCCAGTATTACCGATTGGCTGGATGGCAAAATTGCCCGCTCCCGTGGCTTGGTGACGAACTTCGGTAAATTTGCGGATCCTTTAGCGGATAAAATGTTAGTGATGACCGCATTTATTGTTTTAGTTGCACAACAGAAAGCTCCAGCTTGGGTTGTTGCAATCATTGTCTGTAGAGAATTAGCGGTGACAGGATTACGTTTACTGTTAGTTGAAGGCGGCGAAGTGATGGCAGCAGCTTGGCCAGGAAAAATCAAAACAGCAACACAAATGGTTGCGATCATTTTATTATTGATCAATAATATTCCATTTACTGCGATCGGCATACCTGTTGATTTGATTATGCTGTACATCTGTTTACTATTTACGATTTATTCAGGTGTTGATTATTTTGTAAAAAATGCAGAAGTTTTTAAAGGCTCTATGTAATAAATAATCAGAATGAAAAACCAGTATTTTTTGCTCTTTTTGAGTAAAAAACACTGGTTTTTCTTTTTTTACAAAAAATATATAGTCGATGGAATTGCTGTTAAATCAAGGTTTATAAGAGTTTTGGTGAAAAAATCACTATTGTTTATAAAATAATAGTTTACTTTTATGAAATTAGTGGTTATAATCTGTGTATCGGAACTATTATTTTATGAACAGTAGTATTCGAACAAAAAATAAATTGGAGGAATTAATAATGAACAAATTTGTAAAAGGTTTACTAGTTGCTGGGGTTGCTTTATCAATCGGAGGTGCAGGTCTTGTTTCTACAACAGCTCAAGTACAGGCAGCTTCTGTACAATCAGCAGACACAACTGCAAAAATCAACGCATTGATTCAAGAAAAACAAGAAGTAATCAATAAGAAAAAAGTAAGTAAAAATGGTTTAGAACAAAAAGCTTTAGGAATCCGTCTTGGTGAAATCGAACGTGAAATCCAAGCATTGAAAAATGGTAGCTCAACAGGTGGATCAACTGGAAGCGCGACAACACCATCTACACCAGCTAACGATACAGCAGCAAAAATCAACGCATTAATCCAAGAAAAACAAGAATTAATCAACAAGAAAAAAGTAAGCACAAACTGGCAAGAGCAACAAGCTTTGGGTATCCGTATTGGCGAAATCGAGCGTGAGATCCAAGCATTGAAAAATGGCAGCTCAACAGGTGAATCAACTGGAAGCACAACAGCACCATCTACACCAGCTCAAGATAATGCAGCAAAAATCGCAGCATTGATTCAAGAAAAACAAGAATTGATCAACAAGAAAAAAGTTTCTCGCGATAAAAACGAACAAAAAGCTTTGGGTAAACAAATCGATGCAATCGAGAAAGAAATCAAACAATTAAAGAAAAATAAATAATTCTCTATAACTAATCTATAAATTTTCACTTTCCTTACCCCAATTTGTGTGAATACAATAAATAGAATCAATCATTAGCTTAAGCTAATAAAAATACAGCTGCCGTAATTGGCAGCTGTATTTTTTAATTACGATCAAAGCCAAGGTCCTACAACAAGAGTATAAATACTTAAACCCACTCCAACAAGAGCAAGAAGCACACCGAAAATCACCAAAGGATTGATTTTTTTCGGACTACCGGCTGGCGGCTCTTTTTTAAATAGTTTTGCTAAGGCCATAAGCAACAAGCCTAAGACAATCAATAAGCCGTTTACAAAGAATGTGGATAAGCCATTTTTTTGGTTTGCATTTTTTAACAAAGCAGAATTTTGTAGTGCTTTTAATTTTTTAGCATATTGGAACTCAGCGCTAGGAGCTGTGATTGTAGGGGAAACCTCGCTAAGACCGTTATCAAAAGTTATCTGATTAGCAGACAACGTGAAAGTCGGCTCGGTTCCTTTTTGGATCACTCCATAAAGATCTTGAGACACATTCAGTTCTTCTCCGTTGATGGTTTGCTTGCCCTTTGTTAGTAGCTGCTTGTATTCATATGTTGAAAAAGCACGGTCGAAAATCGCATTTCCGAAGGCATGGCGTTGTAACTCACCATTTTGATCTTCCCAATCTCCGACACCAAGAATTACTTCGATCAGACGTGTTTCGCCACGGACGGCAGTAGCTGCATAATTGAATCCGCCTGTTGGGCTAGAACCAGTTTTTAACCCATCTGCTCCTTCATAACCATAAGCAAGGCCAGGTAGAGAATAGTTGTGATTTTCTAAAACTTCGGCATAAGGCGTGTTTTCCATGATCGTGATTTGAGTTGGACTCGTATAAGTTACTGTATCAGGATATTCTTTCAATAAATGATAGCTTAGAATCGCCAAATCACGGGCTGTAGAAACATTATCAGCATTTTGATCGATCCCGACTGGATTGTAATAGCCGTTGAAGGAAGCCGTATCAGCCCCGCTACAATTATAAAAGGTCGTCTTGGTCATGCCTAATTCTTTTGCTTTGTCATTCATTAAGTGGATAAATTTTGCTTCGTCATTTGCAGTGACTAAATTTGCCAGCATAACAGTAGCAACATTTGATGATTGAACAAGTGTTGCATACAGCAAGTCACGTACAGGATAGTCAACGCCAGAAACAATTGTATTATTGCTCAATTCATAAATTTGAGAAATGGCTTGATCACTATCTGTTGCTTTGACAGTGGTCTCTAAAGTGAATTTCCCTTGTGCTATAGCTTCAAAAACAAGATAGGCAGACATCAGTTTAGCGATGCTGGCAGGGTTCCAGTTTAAATCCGGATTATCTGCCCATAATACTTGACCAGTCTGCGCTTCAATGACGATCGAAGCTTTCGGTTTGTAAAAGTCACTAGTTTGATAGCCGGCATTTTGAGTGATTGTTAGAATATCTTCTTCTGCGTAAACACTTGACGCAGTAAAAATACCAGAAAAATAACTTAAAACTAAGAGTAGGGCACTAAATTTTAATAAAAACGTTCTTTTCTTCATGATAAATATAAACATCCTTTGTTATTCATCCGGTTCTTCTAGAAGGTTCCGGATATTTTTAAATGCTATTCTATTTGGGTAATGAATCATTTCTTCATTGACTTCCTCCCAATTAGGACCGAAAACGTGAGCAACTCTCCCTTGATCGTCAAAGGTAAGAATCAATTTTTCTTCATTTTCCTGATTCTGATCTGACACGATAAATTTGATTTCCGGCTGTTCGATCTGATAAAGGTAACCTGCTTTCAAATTTTCGGAAATTGGCTCATTCAAGTTAATTTTAATAACGGATTGTATGTTTTCAGAAAGGTAGTCAGTGTATTCTAACAGATTTTGTTCCTTGTTGTTCGAAAATAAAAATTTTTTTAGAAAAATGGTAGTAGAACGTTCAGGAGTTACCACTATCGTTTTGAGCATGTGCTGGTAGTCCTCATCTGAAAGCTGATGCCATTGTGCACCATAGGCATCATAAAGAGTATACGGCCCGATACTAGATTCTAAAATACATAGTAACTCATTATCAAAATAAACAGCAGTCATTTGCTTTTCAGGATACCCAACTTTACTTGTTTTGTAATGGAACGCGGAAGCCTCCTTGTAGATAAAGGTATCTTGGTTAACATAATCACCTAAACGTTTTTTCAAAGCTTCATCAATCACGTGAGTGTCAATGAAATGCTGTTTCCCTTCAGGATCATTCGAGGCATAAAAGTAGTGCACAAAACGTTCTTCGATTGTCTCCCCAAACAAGTTTATGCGTTCTTCCTCGGTTGCATCTGTTTCTTCTTCAACAGTGGAGGATATCGGCAAGGATTCTTTCGTGTCAGCAACTTTCATGGCAGCTGGTGACTGACGAAATTTATAAGGAGTTTGAGGGTGTTCTGCCGCATAGGCTAAGAACCAAAATATTGTTGCCAGAGCAAGAATATAAATGGCTACATGTTTAATTCGAGTGGCGGTCACTTCAGCCGGTGTTGCTGCAACTTTTCGAATTTCTTTTAACAATTTGCGACATTCTTTTTTTTCCTGCTTCATTAAATATGGGGAAATTACTTTAAAATGTTTTTTTAAGGCAATTTTTCTGGAAAGATCTAACTGTTTCCAAAGATTGAAAGCTGGAACATATTGCTGTGTTTGAAAAAAGATAGTGCCTAACATTAGTAAAAATAACTCTTCCGGGATAATTAATTGTTCCTTATGCCAGTCAAAAATCGTTTCTGAATCAGTGCTTTTAGTGAGCAAGTTAAAATAATTAGTTAAAAAAAGTGAGGTTGGATTTTGATCCAGCTCTTTGATTTGTTCAAGCAATGTCTGAAAGGTTTCTCTATCTATTTCAGTATCTAAAAAACTATCGGATTTATCAAGTAAATCAATCAGCTGTAAAGTCCAAAGTTCACTATCTTCAGCAAAAATATCTGCACAATCATTGATTCTTGCCTCTACACTCATACCGTGGTTCTGCTTTTTTGCAATCATTTGGTAAATTTCATAGCGCAAATAAAAATATTCTTTGCGACGTTCTTTTGGTATGCCTTTGGCTATCCGAAAAGAAAATGGTGGTACATGAAAAATTTCTCTTTTTAAAGCGATAAAATCTGCTGAGATAAAACGAGTAGCAATGTGATCTTTCAGCTGGATCAAGTCAAACGCTTTAAAGAGAAAACGAATGATTTCCTTAGATAAACAAGGATAACGCTCCACTAAAAATAATTGGATCGTATAGCTATTGTCCATATATTCATCGATTGACCAGTCTGTAGCTGTTTCGGTTAATTTCTGCCAAACAGAAAGGTCGTAAAAATGTCTGTCATCATCTACTACTTGCTGTAACTGTTCTCTAAAAGAAACCATTGCTGGAATCTCAAATGCTTGCTGGTGTGGTGAATGCTCTTCAATACCAAAATTAGTTGAAACCATCGTAGTTGTGTCAGCTGACGAGTGGTTTTTTGCAAAGAACAATGCAGAGTCAAAGGCTGCTTTAAGACGCTGGAATTCTTCCGGCTGTTCATCTGGCTGGATTGCTCTTAATTTTGCAGCATAGGCCCGTTTAATCGCACGAATATCTGTTGTTTGAGTGAGGCCAAGAATGGTCCAGAAACTCATAACCAACGTCCTTTTTCTAGTTCATCCAGCTGCTGTGTGACGTCAGAAGCGACTCTCTTTGTTAGAATTTCATCTTGTTTTTCTAGTACATTTCTAAAATGGAACAATAGAGCTTGGATTTGTTCTCGTTGGACGCCGATCGTTTCTGCGTAAAGGCGCTCTAGTCGTGCCAGTAATAAACGATTTTCAGCGCGATCTTTTGGATGGATCTTTAAAGCATTAAGCTTTTTTAGACTGTCCTGCATTTGCTGCTTTGTCAGTTTTCCAGGAGAGCTTTCAATGATCAATTGTTCTGAGCGGCCGTTTTGATCTGTAACTAATACTTCTAAAAGACCATTAGAATCATACGTAAATCGACAGTCGATCGGAGTATTTTCAGGAGCTGGCGGAATGTTGATTTCCAGCTCGCCGATTTTTAAATTATCTTTGACCATAGGATTTTCTCCTTGATAAATTGGAAACTGAACACAGTTCTGATTGTCTCTTAATGTATAAAAAGTCTTGACTTTACTAACAGGGATCGTTGTATTTCTCTCGATGATCGGAGAAAACACACCTTCGATATAAGCGTCACGAGTCTGATTAACGGATTCGACGCCTAATGTGTGACCGCAGACATCCGTTAAGATCATTTCACTGACCATAGAGCGGTCTTGTTTCAGCGCACCTTGAATGCCGGCTCCTCGTCCAACCGCTTCATCTGGATTGATTTGTGTATAAGGAATTGTTTTTAATAAGCGGGCAAAATAATTTCGGACAATTGGATTTTTTGTGGCGCCGCCAATCAAGATTACTTGATCAATCTCTTGAATGCTGATTCTTCCATCATTTAAAACACGACTGATTGGTTGGCGCATTTTAGCCAAGAGCGGCTCACAGAGCTCTTTATAGCCTTCTTGTGATAAATGATAGGTATAGGTTTGTTCCTCCCAAAGAAGCTCAAAAGAAGCCGTTTCTTGTGTTGTTAGCGCATGTTTCAATTGTTCTGCTTTTTGATACAAAACTGATTGTGCAGATGCGGATAACACGATGCCGGTCAATTTATTTTTTTGTAGGTAGTCTCTGACGATTACTTGGGTAAAATCCTCACCGCCTAAGTGATTATCACCCGCGATTGCCTCGACTTGCATCACACCTTCAAACATCTCTAATAAAGAAACATCAAACGTTCCTCCACCAAGGTCGACCACTAAAATAGATTGATCGATTTCCTTGTGGAAACCATAGGCTATTGCAGCGGCAGTAGGCTCACTAATAAGATTTTGCACAGACAGACCTGCGAGTTTAGCAGCTTCAACTGTTGCTTCTCTTTGAATACTATTAAAATAAGCAGGTACACTGATTACAACTTCGTCACAGGACTGCTTTAAAAAAGCTTCCGCATCTTCTTTCAAACTGCGCAAAATCAATGAGGATAATTCCACGGGAGTAAACGAGTGTTGTCCTAAGTCATAGCACTTGTCGGTTCCCATAAAGCGTTTAAATGTTGCTGCCGTAAACTGAGGGTGGCTGATCATACGTTCTTTGGCAATCGCACCGATCAAAATTTCTCCATTATCGTCAATACCGACCACAGAAGGAGTTAACACCTCGCCAAAATGATTCTTGATCAGTTGGACAGCCTGGCCATCCCAATAAGAAACTAAACTATTTGAAGTACCTAAATCAATCCCAATTATTCCCATAAACGTCTCCTTTTTTACCAACAATATATATAGATTTATAAAAAGTCTATCATATTCATTTTACGTGAAAATAAGGAAAAGAGGTACATTTTTCGCGTACTTTTAATAAAAAGTAAGGATTGAGAGGTAGTCTGTTGTAAAACACACGAAGAAGCAATCTCTTCAATCAAAGTATTTTCCGCTTAATTTTGGTATAATTTAAAAAGATGGAGGTGCTGATGATGAGAATCGAAAGGATGGTTGCGTCTGAATGGGCTTTTTTTGCTTCGCAGATTGCTAGAAGTAAACAATTACTGCCTTTTTTTGAGACCCACTCTTCAGCAAGAGCCATATTTAAGCGAAATGTTAAAAAGAATTCAGGAACTGCTTATGTTGTTTACAGTGGAAAAGCCCCTGTTTTATTTTTAGTGATTGAAACAGGTCAAGTAACCAATTTATTGAGTTTGGAAACAGCTAAAATCCGCTGGTCTTCGGTGTTTTTGATGATTGATCAGTTAGCTAAACAGACATTTCAGCCGACAATCACGTTTATTCTTCCGAGAAGTCTGACACTTCACTTGCAAGAAGTTTTCTTGGCTCAAGGCTACAAACAGACGGAACCAAATGTTTTTATTAAAACGTTAGAATACCACACAGGTTTAGTTCTAGGTGGTGGCGGTGCTAGAGGTGCTTATCAGATCGGTGTTTGGCAGGCGCTGAAAGAATTGGATATACCGATCGTACTGATCACAGGAACATCTGTAGGTGCATTAAATGGTGCACTGATTTTACAGGGGGAATTTGAAGCAGCAAAAACGATGTGGGAAGAAATCGAAACGAGGAAAATTTTAGCTTTTCCTGCTGGAAAAACATCCAGTGATACGTTTGGCGGGATGCTTAGTCAGGTGAGTGCATTTACGCTAAATGCCATCCAGTCTAAAGGTGTTTCCACAAAACCATTACAAGCCTTGATTCATGACACATTTTCGACTGAAAAAATGCAGCAGACGACGATTGATTTTTATTTAGTTACAACAGAATTGCCGAATATGCAGGAAAGAGTCATCCACTTTAATGAGTGTCAGATGAGCCAGTGGCAAAGCTGGTTGTTGGCTTCGGCTTCATTTTTTCCGGCGATGGCAGCGGCAAAAATTGCTGATAGATATTATGTCGATGGCGGATATCGAAACAATATTCCTGTGGATGTGGCTATCCAGCATGGGGCAACGGAATGCATCATTGTTGATGTTAAAGGTCCGGGGATCACAAAACCGGTCAAAGTTCCAAACGATATTCCTTGTATGACGTTGCAGACACCCTGGTCAATGGGGGCCGTTTTGTTGTTTGATGGTGCCAGATCTGTTCAAAATATTCAGCTGGGCTATTTGGAGACAATGAAAATGATCGGGCAGAAATACTGCGGTTATTGGTATACATTTGACGAGACAGTAGATAGCTTAACGGAGTTTCAACGTGCGTTTTTTGCATTTATGAAGGAAACGTATCAGCTAACAGTATGGACATCTGCTGAACAGCAAAATAAGATTTGCAGAAAAATGCGTAAAGTTTATAAAGACAGGGTGTTTACAGAAAACATTGGACTTGTTTTAATCGAGTTATTAGCAAAAAGTCAGACAATCTCAGCTGCTAAGCTATATACGATCCAAGAAATGATCGAACTATTGAAAAATACAGGAGAAATGAAAGCCGATTTCGTTGAATCGATCGGGATGATCTCGATTCAAGAATGGCTGAAGAAGTATTATGACGATTATTTTTTACTGTCGGATAAGCAGCAGCTGGCAGGTATGATTAGTTTGTTGGAGTCAAATGTGCAGGAAAAAGCACAGTGGCTGACGTTTTTACTAGATAAATTGCCAGTCCAAACATTACAATTATTGATGATCGAATTTATTCAAACAAGGAGTGATAAAGAATGGCACAAGAGTTCTCATATGAAATCGTAGAAGAAATCGCAGTACTATCAGAAAATCAAAAAGGGTGGCGTAAAGAGTTCAATTTGGTTAGCTGGAATGGTCGACCACCAAAATTCGACTTAAGAGATTGGTCCGCTGAGCATGAAAAAATGGGTAAAGGTGTTACACTGACGAACGAAGAATTTGAAGCTTTAGCAAATGCGATAAAATCAATGTAGAAAGGACACCCTGTCAATGAAAAGTATGACTGGTTTTGGAAAAGAAACCTTTTTAAACGAGCGCTACCAAATTGATGTTGAGATCAAAAGTGTCAACCAGCGTTTTTTAGATATTCAACTGCGAATGCCTAAAGAGGTCAATCCATATGAAATGACAATTCGTCAATTAATGAAACAAACGTTGCAGCGTGGCAGAATCGAAGCGTATATCAATATCAAGCAAACGGGCGGCGGCAATAAAGATGTGCAGGTTCATTGGAATCTTATTCATCATTTATTAGGAGAAATCGAGCAGGAGCTGTCGGCTAAGTACCCAGAGGCTGTTTTTGAGCCTGGTCGAAGTATTGAGCAGCTGCTCAATAATCCCGATTATGTTGAGGTGACAGAGAAACAAGAGGCGGACGAGGCATTTGGTGCACTTGTATTAGGTATTGTGAAACAGGCAGTAGAGAAAGTTGATGCCAGCCGTTTGCAAGAAGGCCAACAAATTCAACAAGTATTAACAGTTTATGGCGAAGAATTCACAGCCTTGGTAGAGCAATTATCGGGATTTGTTGATATATATGAACAAGAGTATCGAGAAAAATTTGAAGCTCGTTTGAATGAATGGCTGGGTAGTCAGGTAGATGAAAGCCGCTTGTTGACTGAAATGGCAATTCTTCTTGAAAAAGGAGATATTCATGAAGAACTGGATCGTTTGGTGATCCACATCGATAAATTACAAGAGCTATTAAAGCAAGAAACACCTGTGGGTCGTGAATTAGATTTTCTGATTCAGGAAATGAATCGTGAAGTCAATACGATCGGTTCGAAATCAAGCCCGATCGAGATCAAAAATATCGTCGTTCAGATGAAAACGATTCTTGAAAAAATCCGCGAACAAATCCAAAATGTTGAATAAGATAAATTTTTGGTGATTTGATTGATTAAAGGTATAATTAGGTAGAAGAAAGTGATGAGGTGAACGTTCATGTCAAATTATTATGATGTAACCTTCCACGAATTAAGTGGAAAGTCTGTAGTGAAAAGAGAAGTTATTTCGGATAAAGAACCTTTTGATGCGTGGCAAGACGCGTGTGATTCATTTACAGATGACGTGTTGAATATTCGCGTCAATGAAGATACCTTTGTGTCGTTGAGTCGCCGATTTGTGGTTCGAATTGATGTAGAAGAAGTGGACGGACCAGTAGATAAGCAAATCAAACGCCACGATGAAATCATGGGTGTGGTAAATACGTTATCCAATATGGGCTTTTAAGCTAAATAAACAAACAAAAGCAGTGTGATTCTTCATTTAAGGATCCGCTGCTTTTGTTCTGTTCTATAAGAAAAACCAAACGCCAATCACGCCAATGAACGAAAGGATGCTAAGGATAAAAAACAAGCGGGACGTTGGGGTTGCCATTTTTCGGTTGCTTCTTCTTATACTTGATATTCGTTTTCTAAAGACACGTGAGAAGGCGAAAAAAAGCACACTTAATGTGAATAGAACGCCGCAGAACAAGTAAGTACGTGTCTTTTTTGGACCAACAAAAGAAGAGGTCTTTTGTTTCTCTTGTTTCTTAGTCGCTGCTTTTTCAGCAGTCTGTTGTTTTTCCTGATAGTTAATACTTTGAACAGGGATTTTTGGTGAGACTTGTCCAAGTTCGTTAGCTAAAGATAATGTGCCGTTTTCTGTAATGAAGCGGGGCGTCGTGCCTTTTTTTACGAGTCCATAAAAATCCTGATCCAAAGTAATTTCTTTTTGATTGATGGTATTCGTGCCTTTTTCTAGGATCTTCTTATATTCGTAGGAAGAAAAAGTGTTATCTAAAATAGCATTTCCAGCGATATGCCGTTCATACTCACCTTCCTGATCTGACCAGTCTCCAACACCTAAAATGACTTCGATCAAGCGGACCTCTCCTTTTTTGGCTGTAGCAATGTAGTTAAAGCCGCCAGTAGGACTTGATCCGGTTTTTAATCCATCTACTCCGTCATAGCCATATTTGGCACCCGGTAAGGAGTAATTGTAAGTATCAAAGGTTTCCTCATAAGGGGTGTTTTTCATAGTTGTTACAACGGGTTGATTTGTAAATTGTAAGGCATCAGGATACTTGTTGACTAGATTGTAGGCTAAAATGGCTAAATCTCGAGCTGTTGACTTGTTGTCGCCATTCGGATCGATCCCCTCTGCTTGGTAATAGCCTTCAAAAGCACTGATTTGTGCCCCGCTGCTATTGAAGTAGGTGGTATTTTTCATACCTAAATCCGCGGCTTTTTTGTTCATTAGATGGATAAAACCAGTTTCGTCATTATCAGAAACTAAATTTGCTAACATCAGTGTAGCGACATTGGAAGAAGGAACTGCGAGCATTGTCAGCAGATCGCGGACTGGATATTCGACACCTAATGAAATATTATTGTTGCTCAACGCATAGAGCTGAGAAATATTCACGTATTTCTCTGTGGCTTTGACAGTTGTATCTAGTGTGAATTTTCCTTGTTCCATTGCTTCGAAAACAAGATACATGGTCATGACTTTAGCAATACTTGCCGGACTCCAAGGCAGATCCGGCTGATCTTCCCACAATATTTGACCAGAGCCAGCATCGATAACGATCGAAGCTTTGGGGCGATAGCCGTTTTTGATGGGGTATTTTGGGTTTTGAGTAAAGTCGGGCTCTACATCGACAGCGTCCGTTTTTTGCGGCAAGCTTCCGATAAAAAGACAAGTGATCAGTAAGAAAAAAGTGAGTGTGGCAAGCTGTTTTTTTAGGGACGGCATAGTCTAATTTCCTTTCAAATTCGTTATATAATAAAGGTAGGTTATTTTATTTCAGCATGATGTTCTACATTCATTTTACAAGAAAGTAAGGGGAATTGTATACTTCTTTTTGGATTTTTTTGACTTCTGTTTAGCTATTCTTAATAATTATTTGTTTTTTTATCCCTAGGTTTCAAATCAACTACAGATAAAAAAGATACCTTTTCTTATCAAACCTTAATGATAAAGTCTTGAAAAATGTAGGAAAAAAGTGCATTATAGAACTAATACTTTGTTAATCGTTGGCTAGTGGGCTAGCGTAACGTGTAAATCGTCTAGCTCAATAGGCTAGCTTTTTAGAAAAAAATCTCTCACGGCTGAAGGTGCCGCAAGTTTATCCCTATTTTCCGTTAAGGCTAAACGAGCCCATACAGCTATTAATGAAAGGAAGTCATCATGTCAGAGCGTGGATTATTAATTGTACTATCAGGTCCATCTGGAGTGGGAAAAGGAACCGTACGCAAAGCAATTTTTGATAGTGAGGAAAATGATTTTCAGTATTCAGTTTCTATGACGACCCGCAACAAACGGGAAGGAGAAGTAGAAGGTGTCGACTACTATTTCCGCACAAAAGAAGAATTTGAAGCGATGATTGAGGCTGGTGAGATGCTGGAGTATGCGCAGTATGTCGGCAATTATTACGGTACACCGCTGTCTTATGTCAACCAAACGTTAGATGAAGGCAAGGATGTCTTCTTAGAGATTGAGGTACAAGGCGCTGAACAAGTGAAAGAAAAAGTGCCTGATGGTGTGTTTATTTTTCTGACACCGCCAGATCTAGCAGAATTAAAATCGCGAATCGTCGGACGAGGCACAGATGCTCACGATGTGATCGAAGAGCGAATGCGTGTTGCTCGCGAAGAAATCGAAATGATGGCATTATATGATTATGCAGTTGTGAATGATGAGGTCCATCAAGCTGTAAAACGAATCAAGGAAATTATTGCGAGTGAACATTTTCGTGTTGATCGAGTAATTGGTAAATATATTAAAATGTTGAAGGAGATGTAGCCCTATGATGTTAAAACCATCTATTGACTCATTATTGAAAGAAGTACCATCAAAATATTCACTAGTCATTTTAGCTAGTAAACGTGCCCATGAATTAGATGAAGGTGCACAGCCGACATTAGAAAGTTTTGAATCAGTGAAAAGTGTAGGACAAGCGCTAGAAGAAATCGACGCTGCAACAGTTATCAATGATCCAAGACCAGAAGAAAAGCGCGAAAGAATGCGTATGGCAAAAGAAGAACAAAAAATGAGACACGAACAAGAGCAAAAAGAGCTTGAACATCGTATTCGCGAAGAAAAAAATCTGTAATAGTCACTCAATTAAAAAAATAAGCTTCAAGATATAAAAAGAAGAATGAAAATCTTTTCAAGATTTTCATTCTTCTTTTTTTGTCTATATTTTCTCATTTGTATTTCGAAATGAAAAAATAAAGAGATGTTATTTTGTTTTGTTACTGTTATAAAATCGTTTGTTTTTATTTTTGTTTCCGGTGATAAAAACAAGTTTTTTCTGATTAAATATCAAAGAGGGCTAGCAATTTAAAGGAAATCATTTACTATAGAATATGGTAGAGATAAAAAATAAAAAAATATTTCTTGTTTTTAAATAAAACGAGAAACATCTTTTTTTGAAAGGCGAATATTCAAATATATTTTTATTGTATTGCTTTGTTTGGAATAAATCAATAGCTTTATGATAGAAAATAACTATTTGTTTTTTCAATTTTTTAGCTTTTTTTATAAAAAAATGGAAATTTAGGCGGATTATCATAGAAATAGCGGATATTTTTTACCGCCGTCAACAGCGCCGTCAAATTTTCGGAGAAAGGGTATGATCAAATTGGCTAGAGGTGAAAACATCTATAAAAGAAAAGATGGACGTTGGGAAGGACGCTATCCAAAAGGACGTAAGCAAGATGGATCTATCCATTATGGCTATATTTATGCACGTTCTTATCGTTCTGTCAAAGAACAGTTAATTGAAAAAAAAGCAAATACAGCTATGGTTTATTTAGGTGAATCAAAAGAATTTTCGGGTACTTTTGGTGATTGGGCAAATATTTGGCTAAATAATATCATGTCGATCAAATTAAAGGAGAGTACATATGCTAGTTATAGCAATAATCTTCAAATACATATTTTTCCGTTCTTAGAGCAACGCCCATTAAAGAAGATTACACCAACAGAAATGGATCAGTTGGTAAGAAAACTCTCTAATTCATTAGCACCAAGTTCTGTTCATATCGTTTTCCGCATTGTTAAAAGTTGTTTAGAGGCAGCTAGAGAACGTGGCTATATCTATCTAAATCCATGTGAACGGACCAGTCTGCCTAAAAATGATAAAAAAAATATTCAAGCACTATCACGAACTCAACAAAAAGCAGTCGAAAAGGAATGTTTAAAAACAAAAAAAGGTCTTCCTATCCTATTAGCCTTAGAGACAGGAATGCGTATTGGCGAAATTTGTGCACTTAAATGGGAGGACATCGATTTTGAGGATTCTGTTTTGCACGTACACCGAACAAAGCAGCGCATCGCGATGCCAAAATCAGCCAGTCAACGAACAAAAATCATTGAAACAGCACCGAAGACAACAAATGCAAATCGCTTAATCCCGCTTTCTACAAAATTAAAAGCAGCTTTATTAAATGAGCAGGCACAATCTATATCAGATTTTGTTGTGACAACAGGACATCGGTCAATTGAACCAAGAACGGTGAGTTATCGTTTTGAACAGATCAAAAAGAAATTAGGTTTAATTAATGTGCCTTTCCATGCTTTGCGTCATACTTTTGCCACACGTTGCGTGGAGTTAGGTGTAAATATTGCCGCAATCAGCTCTTTACTAGGACATGCCTCTATCAAACTGACTTTAGATACGTATACGAACTCCTTCTTTGAGGAAAAGCGTGCAGCAATTGCTAAATTGGCTGTGCTATAGTGTCTTCTTGTCTTTTTTTCCAAAAAGACATTTTTTTTGGCATTTAAATAACATACGTTATTTAAATGTTCGTTCTAGCGAAGAAGAAACAGTTATTTTTAGTAGTAGTTGATTTTTTTCGCCGTCAAAATCCTCGTCAATTGGAACGAGAAACCTTTATAAATGGAGGTTAAATAGCTGATTTTCTCGTTTTATTTAAAAATAAGAATCTTTTATTGTATTAAATCAAAGACCCTCAATGAAGTCAATTATTCTGATTAAGGTAGGTTTATTCATTATGTGAAAAGATCAAGATCCTTGAGTGAAAGGAGGTGAAAATAAAGAATGTTAAGCAAAATAAAATCTGCTTTTTTTATTGCAGCTGCGGTTAGTATTTTTTTAGTTCCTTTAAAGACAGATGCACTGGGGTTCATTGATGCGCCTCAAAGTGTACCACTTGACCAGATTTTCATCACCCCGCAAGGAGCAAACAGCTATGTGGAAGGAAATAACGTAATCATTACTGAGAAGAAGAAAAGTCAAATTGGTAGTATTTTCTCAACGGAACAAAACAAAATAAACCTTACAGAAGATTTTTACTCAGAAATGTATATTTATCTTGATGGTGATGCGGATGGTGTTGCATTTGTTATGCATAACGAGCCAAGTAAACTGATTAATTTTTCGGGTTTAGTCGGAAATGGATTATCGATTTATGGTGAATACATGATTGCCGGAATGACAGATAAAGTAGGCGGTAAACGGTTAAAAAATAGTTTTGCAATCGAATTTGATACCTATCATAACAACGATAGCTATGACTCTGGTCTTGACAGTAATGGTAAGAGAGGGCATGTCGCCTATACATTTCCAGATAAGGCTTCAACGTATCAATACCGATTGCCATCTACAACGATTACAGGAATCAATCATTTCGGACTACAATATCCATCTTTTAAAATGGGTGACGGACAATGGCGTTTGTTAAAGTTGGACTGGAAAGCATGGGATGCAACGAACACAGGAAAACTTACCTATCAGTACGGCGATTTAGATCCTGTAACGGCGTCTATCTCGAAAGACACATTTGGAACCGATAACGTTTATTGGGGCTTCACAGGTTCTACAGGTGCACTTACTGAAAAAGCTGTTGTTGCATTTAAATCAGTTCCCGGCTTAGTGAATTATACCGAAAATGTAGAATTTATGAATGCTGAGGGGCAAAAGATTCAAAGTACCGTGCAAGATTCCGAAGTGACTGTGCATTACACAGGCATGTATCATGGTGGAAAACAAAATATGCTGGACCCTGTCTTGTCTTTTGAACTAGATAAAAATCAAGTGTATCAGGAAGGGACATTTCTTTTGAATGGCACAGCGGTCAACCCCACTTATATTAATAATGTGCTACAAATTCCGCTGGGGAAAGACTTATCTACGACAGATGATGAAGTCAATGTGGAGTTCAAGGTAAAAGATACCAAACTAACCACAGATGCGAAGCTAACAATGAAAGCTATTGCAACAGCCAAGAATATTATCTCAGAAAAACCAGCGTCATATAATGTCATGTATGATATCGAAGCACCTCTTGGTATAGGTAAGTTAACATTTATCGATAGTAATGATGTAAAAGCGATCACAGAAGCGACGGATTATCGACCATTTCTTTTTTACTATGAAGATGATAATACGCCTAATGATAAAATCACAATCACACTAAAACCAGGACAAGACATTGAAACAGCCGTTAGTTCTATCGGTCCGAGCGAGTTTGTACTCACACTTACCGATAAAAGTGGAAATGCACGTGATGTGACAATTCCGATTTTTGTCAAAGATCAATCAGTTGTTAAAAGCAGTAAGTACATTATTTCCGGGAAAGATGTTGAAGTAGCTGCAAAAGATTACCCTAAAACAGAAGCCGCCTTGTTGGCGTTACTTCGAGAACAGGGAGCGCTGAAGCTATGGCAGTATGATGATATTTCTGTCACGGCTCTAAAAAACAGTCAGCTAACGTTTTCATTAGGAAACTTAGCGAAGCCTCCTGAGCTAGCAGAAGCAGGTATTTATGAAGTGATTGCGGCGTATGGCGCTGGCAGTACGAAAGTAGAAAAGCCATTGAATCTAACTGTTATTCAAAGTTTCGCCACTGTAACCATCTCTTTTGTAGATGAAAAAAATCAATCGATTATGGATGATTTTTCTTTTGAAGCACCAGTGGCAGAAAGAATTGATTTAACAAAAAATCAGCAGCTATTAGAGAAGCTCAATGCTGTGAAGGGATTGAACTATTTAAAGGATTCAGGACCACCGGATGAAACAAATCTATTGGTCATTCCAGAGGGAGTCTCACGGAAATATACGTTCAAAGGAACGTTATTCATTGAATCGGCACCCAACACGATAGATTTTGGTGATCAAAAGGTAAGCGGCCAGAACAAAACATTCAACGATCCAAATTACGACCAGCATTTAGTTATTTGGGATAACCGCGCTACTTTGGGCACTTGGAAAATCACGTTAAAACAATCAGAAAACTTTAGTATCCCTGGAAGTAAAGATCATCAGCTGCCTGATGCGTTGCGTTACCAAACTGCAGATGAAGAAAAAGTGATTTCTACAGAATCGCAGGAAGTATTTCGCTCAAACCATCAAGCCTCTGGGAAATACGATATCAGCGAAGAGACGTGGGGACCGAAAAAGCAGGGATTACGTTTTAATGCGCCAGTCGGGTCTGTTAAACAAGTTGGAAAATACGAAACCACACTCACTTGGCAAATAGAAGAAGCATATTGATGGAGGAAAGATTGTAATGAAAAAAGGCTATAGGATTCGTTTACTTCTAACCTCTATTAGTTTTCTTGCCCTGTTTTTAGGTATGAACCATACCAATGAAGCTCGGGCAGCTGAAGAGGGTGGACAAGTACAAACAGACGCTGGCATTGTGATGCGTAAAGCTAAAAAGACGACTGATTCGTCAGATAAACCACCGATTCCAAAGAAAAAGCCAGTGGGCCGTCTGCCGCAAACAGGTGATCTAGTCAAAATAAGCCTGCTTTTTAGCGGAGGTGTGCTAACACTAGTGACACTGCTGCTGCTTTTCTGGCGAAGAAAAGCTGGAAGGAGTGTGTAACGAAACATGAAAAAAAACGTTTTATTTGTACTGCTGTTTTCCTATTTGTTTTTGATGCCGCTCAACGTTGAAGCAAAAGCAACTTCTTTTTCAGGAGACGCGACTGTTGAATTTACAGGGAAGCACCCTAAGCAAGTGGTGGATCCTGAACATCCTGGAAAACCAGCTGATCCTGGTGAAAGTCCCAACACAGATCGCCAGTTGCGTATTGATTTTGTGCCGCAAATAAAATTTGGGGAAGTCGAGATTTCTGATACGGATCAAACCTATTACGGTCATGCCCAACTCTTTAAAGATGATACAGGAGCCCGAGGAAACTTTATCCAGGTATCTGATTTTAGAAACGACAGTGCGGGCTGGCTTTTGCAGGTGAAACAGGAGACACAATTTCAAGATATATCAGCCAAAAAACAGGAGCTAAAAGGGTCTGTATTATCCTTTGACCAATCCTGGTCGAATTCTTTGAATGACCCTGCTACAGCACCTACTGTTTCAAAAGAAGTGATTCGGCTGTTAAATATTGGCGAAGTCTATAACTTAGCAGAAGCAAAACCGCATATGGGTGAAGGAACCTGGTCGATCATTTTTGGTGCTTCTGTATCAAATGATAAAAACCGACCAGATACACTAAAACCAAAATTAGATGAACAGAACAAGCCAATTGTTGATCCAGCATTTAATGAGCAACCCATTTATGAAAATCAAGCAGTTTCTTTATTTATTCCCGGAAATACAACCAAAAAGCCGGGCAACTACCAAACGGTGTTAACTTGGATTTTATCCGAGCTACCATAAATTTAAAAAATTCTAGGAGGAAACACAAATGAAATTGACACACAAATTATGCGCTGCAGCATTAGTAGCAGCATTCGGAGCAGCAGTTGCCTTACCACATGGCGCATATGCTGAAGGAGAAGAAACGACTACTGGGAATCCATTGGAGTTTAGCGGAAAAGGTACGATCAACTTTAGTGAAGATGATGGGGAAGACAAACCACTTGACCCAACGGATCCAACAAAACCAGGTGACATCATTAAACCACCGGTTAACGACGCTGCCGGTCCTTTAAAAGTTATTGCGATCACAGACTTAAATTTTGGCGCTAACAAAGTAACACCAGCTACAGGGAATGGTTGGGAATACACTGCCCAAGCAGCTGAAGTAGAATACAAAGATGGCAAAAAAGTAGTTAGCCCTAACTTTGTTCAATTTAAAGATACACGTGCAAATAATGAAGCAAATAAACATACGTTGATTGCTAAAGCAACAACATTTATTAATGAACAGGATAAAGAACTGAAATCAGCTCAATTGAAATTCAGTAACATTAAATTAGTTAATGGTGCGGATCAAAACCAAGTAAATGCAGCTGGTGTTCCAGCCGCGCAAACTGTTGAAACAGATGGAACGACACCAACAACATTTGTTACACAAGATGCAGCAGACAAAGGATTTGGTCAATTTATTCTACAATTTGGTGATACAGCAGATAGTACAGAAGGAGACTCTGTTAAATTATGGGTTCCTTCAGAAGGAAATAAATTATCAACAAGCAGTGGTTATTCTTCAACCATCACTTGGACGATTGCAAACGCACGATAGTTGAGTGCAGCATAAAAAGGACAGGTAGAAGAGGACGATCAAGTCCGCCAGATAACGGCGGACTTGCTTCTCTTCTTACAAGAAAGGGCAGTATGGGATGAAAAAAATTTTTTCAATATGGCTGATGGTTATTCTATACATAGGGATTAATAGTAACCTGCTAACAATTACTGGACAAGCAGCGGAAAACGACGGCAGTGGTTTTACGTACAAAGTGATTCAACCGGAGAATCAACATAATAAAGAGGTCGGTTATTTTGATTTACGCATGACACCTAGTCAAGAACAAACGGTCACGATCAGAATGAGCAATAGTTCTGACAAAGAAATTACCGTAGAAGTTGCACTGAACAGTGCGAAGACAAATACAAATGGCGTGATCGAATACGGTCCTTCAAAATTGGAAAAGGACAAGTCGTTAAAATATGATTTTGCGGATATCGTAAAAGGAGAAAAAACGGTTAAGATCCCCGCGAAACAAAGTGTCGACTACCCATTAACGATCAACATGCCGGCGTCACAATTTGACGGGGTGATTTCTGGCGGCATCTACATGATTCAAAAGGGACAAACAGAAGACCAAAAAGCTATGATCAAGAATGAATACGGCTACCTTGTTGGCATGGTCTTAACCGAAACAGACATAGCTGTACAGCCGAAACTGAAACTGAATACTGTTTTTGCAGAACAACAAAATTATCGTAATGCTGTGTTTATCAATTATTCAAATACGCAGCCTGCTTATGTTGACGAGATGACGGTAGATGTTCAAATCATGGAAAAAGGGTCAGATGAAGTCTTATATGACACCAAACAAAATAAAATGCGGATGGCACCGAATTCTCAAATCAACTTTCCCGTGTTGATGAATGGTGAACAGATGGTCGCAGGCGATTATCGAGCGCATATTCTGGTAACGACGGATAAGGATAAAAAATGGGAATGGGAACAAGAATTTACGATTACCGATGAAGAAGCGGACAAATTCAATAAAGAGGACGTAAGTTTACTGCAAGAAAGTCGTGTGAACTGGACGATGATTCTGATTTTGGTGGGCGTAGCGTTAGGTATCGTTATACTTATATTTTTTGTGGTTCATTTCTTTAGACAAAAGAAGAAAAAGCAAGCACGGAAAAAAAAGAAAAGTAATCAAGTGAGGAAGAAAAGATAGCGAAGTAAAAGGAATGGTTTATTGAAATTGCTGTCTATTCGAAAAAAATGGTGGTGTATCACGAATGCCATCCTCTGGAGGATAGAAAAATGTCGACACTAGACTGGGTTTTTATTGGGATACTTTCAACAGCTATCCTCTGTATAATAGTTGCAGGTGCCTTTTTTGTCGGGGCTGTTATTACTCGAAGAAAAATGGTGCAGCTAAAGCAACGACGTTTTAAAAATAAAAAAAAGCGTGCTGTTTTTAAAAAGAAAGCCTTCAGGTTGAAAAATAAAACAAAAAAACAAGTCCGAACGGGACTGCTCTTTTTCGTGGTAGGAGGACTTCTAGCAGGAGGAGCCGTTTTTTCCCGTTACCATCAAGCAACGAATCTAAGTGATCGAGATTCTGATGGGATCGTTGAAGGCTATTACTTGTTGACTCGAACGGAAGAACAATTAGCGACGATAAAAGACACAAAAAATGCGGAGAAAACACGGAAGAATATCCGGGAGCTTGCTGCAAAGTTATCTGGGTTTGGTGTTCGTTATGCAGATCCTCGATTGACTGTGGATGGTCAAAAAATGTTGAATCGCTATTATTCACAAATGAAAGAGCTGGGCTTGAACTTGAATAATCAGTCAATTGAAAGTCTACAGGATAAAACAACCTATGACGATTATGTGGCAGATATCAAAAAAGTCCAAACGATTCAGAAGAACATCTTTGCTTATTTTAAAGTCAATGAAACTGCGCTCGAACAAAAGAAGTAAGTAGCATAAGAAATGGCAGTGACTGAAATGAACAGAAAAAAACACCCTAATAAGAAGCGAACACCTAGGAAAAAAACGAGAAAAAAAAGAAAAAAGAATCATAGGTACAAGGAACTGAGTCAAGAAATTGGCATCACCTGTTTGATTGTAGTTGTCTTGGGCGTATTGTGTTCACAATTTGTGTTTGCGCTCCCTCAAACTATTGGTTATGGGATGAGAGAGAGTTTAAATGATGGTGATCGTGTGTACGTGAATCGTTTAGGCAAGCTTAGACGTTTTTCATTGGTTTATTTTAAACAGCCGGATGGAAACGGGACTTCGATTCGACGAATCATTGGCTTGCCGCAGGAAACGGTTCGCTACAGCAATGATGAATTGTATATAAATGACCGATTAATTGTCGAACGCTTTTTGCAAAGAGCATTGGCGCAGGCGAAATTAGACAACGAAATGATCACAGAAGATTTTGATTCAGCAGATATTCTCAAGACGAATACAGGAATGATTCCGAAAGACAAGTACCTTGTACTCGGCGATAACCGCAAATATGCGACGGATAGTCGTTATTATGGTGTCGTTGACAAACAAATGATCATTGGAACGGTTGAGCTGCGTTGGTGGCCGTTTTATCAAGTAAGAAGTTACTGATTGATTAGTGCAATCAAGTGGAAATTTTCTAGTGGAGGGGAAACTATGTATCGTATCGGCGTAGTAAATTTTGAAGGAGACACGTCAGGTTGGACACAATTTCAAGCACAGATGCCCAGTGACTGGGAACTTCATCAAACTGCCTCTGATGAAGGGGCTGTTTTTGATCTGCTTATCTTATTGGAAAATAAACCAGAGCAAACTGGCGAAATTTGTGGTCAACTGTTGCAGTTGAAAAAAGAGTTAGACTCATTGATCTGGATTTGGGCGACGGCTCAAAATGAGATGAATCGAATGGTTTATTTAAAGCTTGGGGCAGATGGTGTGATGACAGACCACCTAAAATTGGAAGAATGGGTCCTGATCGTATCTAATGCGTTACGAAGAAAAGCAATGAATGGGCAACACAGTGAGGAAAAAATTGTTTCTAAAAATAATGGCGGCGGACTTGTATTAAATATTAGAAATAGAAGTATCATGGTAAATGAGAATGATGAAATTCGCTTAACCAATCTTGAGTATAAAGCGATGGACATCTTGTTTCAAAACGTAGGTGAAACCGTTACGTATGAAGAAATATATAAAGCGATTTGGGGAGAAAAAGAGAACGAACACCGGAAAGTCTATCGCATCAGTAACCTGATTTTTCATATCCGCAAGAAATTTGAAGAGGAAATAGGAACATCAAAAGCGATTCGAACCGTAAGATCGAAAGGCTATGTTTTGACTGTTTAATGAGGGGGGGAACATATAATTGATTCCGAGTGCTATCCTCAGCCACGAGTTACTAATAACAATGATAAGAGTTTGAGCAAGCCCTTGGAAGGGGATTGTTCAAACTCATTTTTCATATTTATGCTTTCTTTGAAGGTTTAAAATAGGTCAGGATTACTACCTGTGATTGATTTAAGCATCTTGACTAGTCGCTGCGATCAGTACTTCACGAATAGATACTTCTTGTGGAAGTTCATACATGTATTTGACAGTTTTGGCTACATAAATGGGGTCTAACGTTACTCCGCCCATTGAAGCTTTCCAGCTTTCGTAAGTATCTGCAGCATCTTGATCTGTGACGTGAGTCAATAGCTCTGTTTCAGCTGCGCCAGGCGCCATTACAAGGACGCGGACATTATGAGAAGATAGTTCCTCACGAACCGTTTCAGATAAGGCGTGGACGCCAAATTTACTTGCGGCGTAGGCAGCGTGGTTGCCGAAGGTTTTACGCCCTGCAATTGAACTGATATTGATGATCGTTCCGTGGTGTCTGTCCATCATCGACTGCATCACTGTTTTCATTCCATTTAAGACACCAATGACATTTGTATCCATCATCGTTTGCCACTCTGATGCGTCTTGTTTCCACACATTACCTAAAAGCATTACACCCGCATTGTTTATGAGTAGGTCTGCTTTTCCAAATGCTTTTTCACCTTCAGCAACCGCCGCTTGAAATTGTTCTAAGTTTGTAACGTCAACAGCTTTCACTAACACTTGGTCAAAGTTTAGCGGCAGTGCATTGATTTTTTCTACTCGTCGTCCAAGTAATAATAAAGGATAGTTGTCGGCATTAAATTGTTTGGCCATCTCAGCACCGAATCCAGAGCTGGCTCCTGTAATAATGACTAAAGGTTTTTTCATTCATAAACGCCTCACTTTTCGTTGATATGTGGTATACTACACCTTTGACCATACTCAAAGTCAAGAAGGGAGAATTCAAATATGTACACAGTTGGAGAAATAGCGAAGATGACCGATTTTTCCGAGCATACGTTGAGATATTATGATCGTTTAGGGTTGCTACCTTTTGTTACAAAAGATCAGCATGGCGTTCGTCATTTTTCTGAATCTGATTTGGATTTATTGGCAACGATCCGTTTTATGAAAGACACAGGAGCAACAACGAAGGAAATAAAAGCAGTCATGACGATGATCATGGGCGGGGATCAAACATTGAAGCAGCGACTAGACTACTATAAAAACTATCGAGAAAAGATGAGAGCGATGGTTGCTGATTTAGAAGCAAATCTAGAGAAAATCGACTGGAAGATCGACTATTATCAAAAAGCAGTAGCCGCTGGAACTGAAAAAATCCATGATGGTGAAGAAGGACTGTACGCTTTATACTACAGAAAAGAGAAAACAGTCGAATAAAACAGTTATCTATGGCTTTTTTTACAATAGAAACCGGAGAAGCAAGACAAAACAGGGATTCTTTAGTACAATAAGCAAAGAAAAGCACAAGCGAGAAGGATGTTTAAAAAGAGCATTTAGTTAAATAATAAAAGAATGGAGGAATGTATATGAGAAAGACGGCCCAAGTGATTGTTGATGTTCCAACGATGCAGACCGATCAACCGTTTACTTATTTGATTCCTTTGAACTTAGAAAATCAACTTACAGTAGGAATGCGGGTAGAAGTACCTTTTGGCAATGGAAATCGTCATCTGCAGGGATTTGTTTTAGACATTCAAACCGTTTCAGACGAAGAAATCGCTGAGCAAACCTTTGAATGGAAAGAAATTCTGTCTGTTTTAGATTTGAAGCCAGTATTAAATACAGAATTATTAGCATTAGCAGATTATATGAAAGAGAAAACTTTCGCGTTTAAAATCACCTGCCTACAAACGATGCTGCCGAGTGTGATGAGGGCAGATTATCGAAAATACATATATTTGACCGATGAATTAGACGAAGCAGTACAAGATGAATTATTTTACGGATTAGATGAAATTGCTTGGGACGAAGCTTTGGAGCGAAATATTTTGCCGCAGTTGATGCAGTTGAGAAAGCAGCAGAAAGTCGATATTCGTTATGAGGTCAATACAAGAAATAAAGTGAAAACGATTCGCTATGTCCAAGCGCTTAAATCTTTTGAGCAATTAGAAGAAGCGCGTATGGATCTGAGAAAAGGTTCGCAAAAAAAAGAACAGCTGATTCATTATCTACAACAATTAGGGCTTGAACAGATGACCACAGTAAAGGAAATGAAGACATTAGGCTTTAGTACAGCAGTCTTAAACGATGGGGCTAAAAGAGGCTGGCTGACCTTCGTGGAAACAGAAGCGTATCGTGATCCCTTTGCAGATCATACATTTGAAAAGACGACTGCGTTAGCCTTAAATGATGAACAGCAAGTCGCTGTTGATCGTGTCCTAGAAGCAATGAATCAAGCACAAAGTAAAACCTACTTATTAGAAGGAATCACTGGCAGCGGTAAAACAGAAGTCTATCTTCAAATTATTGCAGAAGCCTTAAATCAAGGAAAAACAGCCATGATGTTAGTACCAGAAATTTCTTTAACTCCCCAAATGGTTCATCGTTTTAAAAGTCGTTTTGGTGAGCAGGTAGCGGTGATGCATAGTGCGTTATCACAAGGTGAAAAGTATGATGAATGGCGAAAAATCGAGCGTGGAGAAGCACAAGTTGTCGTTGGCGTGCGTTCGGCTATTTTTTCTCCTTTAGAAAATTTAGGTGTGATCATCATCGATGAAGAACATGAAGCCAGTTATAAACAAGAAGAAACACCTCGATATCACGCTAGAGATTTGGCGATTTGGCGTGGCGCCTATCATCATTGCCCAATCGTGTTGGGAAGCGCTACGCCCTCATTGGAGTCACGAGCACGGGCACAAAAAAATGTGTATGAGCGCTTGGTGTTGACGAAACGAGCGAACCAAACCGCTACATTACCAACCATTGATATCGTAGATATGCGGGAAGAACTTCAGCAGAAAAATACCTCATCCTTTTCTTTAGCACTTCAAGAAAAACTGCAGGATCGTCTTGTTAAAGGTGAGCAAAGTGTCCTATTACTGAATCGGCGCGGCTATTCTTCCTTTGTTATGTGCCGTGATTGCGGCTATGTTTTGCCCTGTCCAAACTGTGATATTTCATTGACCTTGCACATGGATACTAAAACGATGAAATGCCATTATTGCGGTCACGAAGAACGAATTCCTTATCATTGTCCGAATTGCGGTGGAGATAAGATTCGCTACTACGGAACTGGAACGCAAAAAGTAGAGGAAGAGCTAAAGGGGCTGTTCCCAGATAGTCGGATCTTGCGAATGGATGTAGATACGACTCGGCGAAAAGGTGCGCATGAAAAAATTCTAACGGCTTTTGGCAACCATGAAGCAGATATCTTATTGGGCACTCAAATGATCGCAAAAGGTCTGGATTTCCCTAATGTAACATTAGTTGGCGTATTAAATGCGGATACAGCCCTAAATCTTCCTGATTTTCGTTCCAGTGAACGAACATTTCAGTTGTTGACACAGGTCAGCGGACGCGCAGGACGCGCAGAAAAGCCTGGAGAAGTGATCATTCAATCTTTCAATCCAGAGCATTATGCGATCCAGTTAGCCAAAGCACAAGATTATGAAGACTTTTATCAAAAAGAAATGTACGTCCGCCACCGTGGAGACTATCCGCCTTTTTACTATACAGTTCAGATTACAGCTAGCCATCCAGAAGAAAATCAAGCGGCAAAGCAGATGTTTGAGATCGTCAGAGAGTTACAAGCTGGTTTATCGGATCAAAGCATTTTACTTGGACCAACGCCTAATGCCATTATGCGAGTCAATAACCGCTACTTCTATCAAGTAATCATCAAATATAAGCAAGAACCCAATCTACAGAATATATTGCAGAAAATACTGACAGACACTCAAAAAGCAACTGCACACGGACTGAAATTATCAATCGATGCAGAGCCGATGAACTTTATCTAGACGCCTGTGATTCTCGGAAACAAGAGAAACGTTATAAAAACTAAAAAACTTGCTCCGATAGAAAGGAAATGTTATGCGCTATCCTATTGTAATACACCCAAATGAACGTTTAACACAAAAAGCGAAGCCGATTACCATGATTACTGATGAAACGATTCTTCTTTTAGAAAACATGTATGAAACGATGATTGCCCATGATGGAATTGGTTTAGCAGCACCTCAAATCGGCAAAAACCTACAGCTTGCTGTGGTCGAAGTGGATGAGGAAACAGGCTTGTTTGAGCTGATCAATCCAGAAATCATCGAAAGTAAAGGAACAGACATAGATGTAGAAGGCTGTTTAAGTATTCCTGGGACCTATGGAACGGTCGAGCGGGCTGAGGAAGTCACTGTTCGCTATTTTGATCGTGAGGGAGATGAAATCGAAGTGACAGCTTACGGCTATTTAGCTAGAGCATTTCAACATGAGATCGATCACTTAAACGGCGAACTATTTATTGATAAAATCATTGAACCGATCAAAGCAGAAGATTTAGATGCATATATGGAGGAACACTTAGATGACTAAACTAATTTTTATGGGAACACCCGCCTTTTCAGTTCCAATTTTAGAAGGATTGATTGAAAACGGCTATGACATTCAAGCAGTAGTGACGCAGCCAGATCGTCCAGTTGGGCGGAAAAAAGTAATCACACCAACCCCTGTAAAAGAAGCCGCTGTAAAACATGGTTTATTGGTCTTACAGCCAGAAAAAATTTCAGGATCAGCAGAAATGGAAAAAATCATTGAGCTTTCCCCTGATTTGATTGTAACGGCAGCCTTTGGGCAATTTTTACCAGAGAAAATTTTACAGGCGCCAGCCTTCGGGGCGATCAACGTTCATGCCTCATTATTGCCTAAATACCGCGGTGGAGCACCTGTCCACTACTCAATTATCGAAGGGGAAAAAGAAACAGGCGTTACAATCATGGAAATGGTCAAAAAAATGGATGCCGGAGCTATTCTTTCTCAAAAAGCTATTCCCATTACAAAATCAGATGATGTAGGAAGCATGTTTGATCGTTTGAGTATTGTCGGAAGAGATCTGTTATTAGAAACATTGCCTAAGCTTTTGAGCAATCAAATTACACCGATCCCACAAGATGAAAGCCAAGCCACGTTTTCACCAAATATCACAAGAGAACAAGAGAAAATCGATTGGAATAAAACAGCAGAGCAAGTGGATAATCAAGTACGTGGAATGCGTCCCTGGCCGACAGCATTTACTACATATAATGATACTAACTGGAAAATCTGGGCAGTCACTCCCTTAGAGGAAACGACAACAGCAGAACCTGGAACCATTATTAAGCGTGGCAAAAAAGAATTATGGATCGCTTGTGGTAAAGGAACGGTTCTTTCAATAAATACGCTTCAGCCTTCTGGAAAAGGTCAATTATCGATTCAAGATTTCTTGAATGGTGTGGGTAAAGCAGTGGCAGAATCGGATAAGGTGGGCTAATCAGTATGGGAAAAAAGATACCAGCAAGAGTGAAGAACTCTGTACGTTACGTTGCACTTAGAACAATCGAACGTGTCGATAACGGCGGAGCCTATTCTAATCTATTGCTAAATGAAATGATCAACAATTCGGCACTGAATGAAAAAGACAGTCGTTTATTCACGGAGCTTGTTTATGGTACGATCAGCCGCAAGCTATTGCTAGAATATTATTTAACACCATTTATTCAAAACCCTAAAAAAGTAGATAGCTGGGTCAAAAATTTACTAAGCCTATCAGTGTACCAGTTAGTGTTTTTGGATAAGGTTCCTGATCATGCAATTATCAATGAAGCGGTAGAAATCGGCAAGCATCGTGGAAACAGTGGCATCGGAAAATTCGTAAATGGCGTTCTTCGAGCGTTTCAAAGAGAAGGAGTTCCTAGTCTTGAAAAAATTCAAGATCCAGTAAAACGTTTATCCATCGAAATCAGTATGCCGCAGTGGCTGACTGAAAAATTGATCAAACAATTAGGAATGGAAGAAACAAGAAAATTAGGAGTATCTCTTTTCGAAAAAAGCCATGTTAGCGGACGAGTTGACACAAACGAAATTACTATCGATGAAGCACTGGAAGAATTAAAAAGAGAGCACATCGAAGTTTCCGCTAGCCGCATTTCACCATACGGAGTTGTTGCAGATAAAGGCTTTTTAGCTGGAAGCTATTTATTTGCCGCAGGGAAACTGACGATCCAAGATGAAAGCTCGATGCTGGTGGCACCAGCTATGCAGATTGAAGAAAATCATGTTGTTCTAGATGCCTGTGCAGCGCCTGGCGGAAAAACAACACACATCGCAACATTCCTAGATGCGAAAAAAGGCGGTCGCGTCAAATCTTTGGATATTCATGATCATAAAATCAAATTGATCAAACAAAATGCGGAACGTCTACATGTCAAAGAAGTGGTAGATACAGAAAAATTAGATGCCCGTGAAGTCGGTGCAGAGTTTCCAGCCGAATATTTTGACCGTATCTTAGTGGATGCTCCTTGTTCAGGACTTGGTCTGATGCGCCGTAAACCGGACATTAAATACCATAAGTCTGCACAAGATTTTGAGCAATTACCTAAAATCCAATTAGAAATTCTAGAAAGTGTTGCCCAAACATTGAAACAATGGGGTATAATGGTGTATAGCACTTGTACGATTGCTGAAGAAGAAAATCAGGAAGTTGTCGCAGCATTTTTAGAGAAACATCCCGAATTTAAAAAAATAGATGTGAAAGTCAATGAACTAGTACAGACTGCTGTACAAGATCAAATGCTGACACTATACCCGCATCAATTAGGAACGGATGGCTTTTTTATTTGTTGTATGCAGAAAGTTTGTTAAACGAGGTGAAGCAGAGTGGAAATCAATTTTCAAACAGATGTCGGTCGGAGACGGAATACCAATCAAGATTATGCGGGGTTATTTGAAAATCAAGCAGGTCTTGCTTTGGCAGTTTTAGCTGATGGAATGGGTGGTCATCAGGCTGGTGATGTAGCTAGTCAAATGGCTGTGAACAATCTAGGTGTACGCTGGCAAGAAAGTCTGATCGAAACATCAGAAAAGGCGGCACAATGGTTGATCAAAGAAATTCAAGACGAAAACGAATTGATCTATCAAAAAGGACAATCTCAACCAGAATATTTAGGAATGGGAACGACTATCGTCAGCGCGGTATTACTAGATCGTTCTTTTGTGCTGGCAAATATTGGAGATAGCCGGGCGTATTTAGTCCGCAATGATCAGCTAGTTCAATTAACAGAAGACCATTCTCTAGTCAATGAACTGGTGAAATCTGGCGAAATCACTCGTGAAATGGCTGCGAACCATCCGCGGAAAAATGTGTTGACTCGTTCATTAGGTATGCCGGGAACCGTAGAAGTAGATGTAACGAATCATCTGTGGGTACCGAACGATTACATTTTGCTGTGTTCAGACGGACTGACCAATATGGTTTCTGAAGAGGATATTTTAGCAATTTTACTTTCAGATCAACCGTTAAAGGATAAAGTATCGATGTTGATTGCCCAAGCGAATGAAGCGGGAGGCGCAGATAACATTACTGTCCTAGTAATACATTTTGACGAACAGAAGGAGGAAAACCAATGATCGAAATCGGCAGAAAATTAAATGGTCGATATCATATTATTGGCAATATCGGTAGTGGCGGAATGGCAAACGTCTTTTTAGCTCACGACTTGATTTTGGATCGAGATGTAGCGATCAAGGTCCTGCGTTTTGACTTCCAAAACGATCAGGCAGCGATTCGTCGTTTCCAAAGAGAAGCCTTAGCAGCTACTGAATTGGTTCATCCGAATATCGTCAGTGTTTATGATGTAGGGGAAGAAGACGGACTGCAGTACTTAGTGATGGAATATGTCAAAGGGATGGATCTAAAACGATATATCCAGACTCAATATCCGATTCCATATGCAAAAATCGTAGATATCATGGAGCAAATCTTATCAGCAGTTTCACTTGCCCATGAACATAGAATCATTCATAGAGATTTAAAACCACAAAACATTTTGATGGATGAAAGCGGTGTGGTAAAAATCACCGATTTCGGGATCGCTATTGCTTTAACAGAGACGTCGATCACCCAAACCAATACGATGCTGGGATCTGTTCATTATTTATCACCTGAGCAAGCCAGAGGTAGCATGGCGACGAACCAATCTGATGTTTATGCGGTTGGGATCATTTTATATGAAATGTTGACAGGAAATGTTCCGTTTGACGGAGAATCCGCAGTAACGATTGCTTTAAAACATTTCCAAGAAGAAATGCCGTCGGTTAAAATGGTTGATCCAAACATTCCGCAATCGTTGGAAAATGTAGTTCTGCATGCAACAGCGAAAGATCCAGCTGATCGTTATAAAACGGCCGAAGAAATGTCACGGGATCTCTACACCGTACTAGCAGCCAATCGTTTAGATGAACCGAAGTGGCAGCCAACTGGACTGATTGGAGAGACGAAGATTCTTACACCGATCACAGATGATATGGCAATGCCTTCATCATTTGCCGCAATGGAAGCACCCGAGGAAGAGCGGAACGAACATGAAGAAATCGAACAGCAAGAAGCAGAAGACAAAGCGAAAAAGAAAAAGAAAAAACGTAATCGAATCATCGCGTTTGTTATTGTACTTTTGATTTTACTAGTCGGAGGAGGCTTGTATCTTGCAGGCCAAGGCAGCAGCGAGGTCAAAATTCCTGATGTATCAGATAAAACTGAAGCACAAGCACGGACAATTTTAGAAGATGCCGGCTTAAAGGTCAAAGAAGAAACCAAAAAGATTCCAGATGAATCGATCGAAGAAGGAAACGTAGTCAAAACAGACCCAGTTGCAGAATCCACGGTTAAAAAGAACCGGGAAATCGAACTGTATATCAGTACTGGAAACAAAAAGATCGAGCTAGAGGATTATACTGGAGAAGATTACAAAGATGTTATCGAAGAACTAAAGAAACTAGGTTTCCAAGAAAGTCGTATCAAAGTCAGCAAAGAAACGAATGCTAAAGTAGATGAGGATAAAGTCATTAGCCAAACACCGGAAGCTGGCGAAGAAGTGGATCCAAAAACTGATGAAATCACATTGGTGGTCAGTGAAGGACCAGATGATATTTATCTAGCAAACTATGCAAGTCTGGGTTACAGTTACGATAACGCAGTGGCTGAATTGCTAAGCTATGGGATTAAATCAAGTCAAATCACACGAGTGGATAAAGCGAGTGATACGGTAGATAAAGGCTTGGTTATGGATCAAGACCCAGCCGCTGGGAATCCATTCAATCCGAAAAATGGGAAAATCACATTAGTAGTCAGCTCTGGACCGGATAAACCGGCAGAAAGCAGCTCGGAGTCGAATACAGTCATTTTGGGAAGTTATGCAGAAAGCTATACTTACGATAATGCAGTGAATGCATTACTTGGCTTAGGCATTAAACAAAGCCAAATTGCTAAAGAAGAGGTGGACAGCGACTTACCTAAAGATACTGTAGTTTCACAAGATCCAGGAGCAGGAGCATCCTTTGATCTTAATAGTAATGGTAAAATCACACTAAGAGTCAGTAAAGGCCCTAGCAATGTGAACGTTCCAAGTATTTCTAATCTATCGCCTTCAGAAGCTGAAGCACAGATTAAAAATGCCGGGCTGAACTACGCAGTCGGTTCAGGTGACAGCTCTAAAGGAAAAGTGGTTAGTACGTCACCAAGCATTGGCAGCAGTGTAGCTAAGGGAACGACCATCACGGTCAATTATTCTGACGCGTCAGAGCCTGCAAATGATGAAAATAGCTAAAAAAAAATGAAGCAGCCGATTAAAATCAGGTTGCTTCATTTTTTATTTTAGTTTAAAGAAGTAGCGTTGAATGTCGGATTGATCCCAAATTCAGTTGGTTCATTGGCCGTTAAAAGATTCTCAGTCAATTTTACAGAAAATACTTCCTGTGTGCTATAAGGATTCAAGTAATAGACAAGTTCGTCAGTGTCCATGACCACCCGATATTGCGTATAATCGACAGCACCGTCATCTTTTATGTTAACTCCTTTTGGAATAGTAACATTATTCAAAATATGAAAGACTGCATTGACCGCATCCTTAGTGGTCTGTCCTTTTTCGGTCAAATGACGAGTATAGACTGTACGAACAAAGCGTTCAGGAGAAGTATATCCGCCAGGTAATCCGAAGGTTCCGGAGCCTTGTCCAAAAGGCTTAAGAGTAAAATCATCAATAGATATAGCGGAAGCATTGGTAGGTCGGATAAAAATATAATTATTTAGATTTTTAAGATGCCATTCAAGTTCAGGACTATTAGTCATAACACCAATAGGATTGTCTTTGATTTCGATTTTTCCACTATTTGTTTCAACTACGATTGAGTTTCCAGATTTGTCAGCAACGATGAAATGAAGAGGAACAGTGATTCCTAAAAGAGAAACGGGTGCATTTACGATCACTACTTCATTGACACGTTGTTTTAGCTCTTCGATACTTGACATTTCACCAAGCAGCCATAAGATAAATTCATGCGGGGCAAGATTTAGCTTGTTTTCTATTGGTTCAGATAAGTATTTTGCTTCATTCGGGAAATACAATTCTGCAACGGAAAGCCCATGTTCATTCACGCCATCAGCAAAAAAGTATTCTTCTAATTTACGACCAGTGCCCACAAACCCATAGCTTGATTTTTGCTTTTGCCCGAAATGAGTGGTCCATTCATGGTTTCTAGGCATAACGATCGGTCTGCCATCCAGTTCAAAACCAAAGTCCATTGTTCTAGCTAAAAAATGATTTCCTTGAGTTGATGTAAATGTCAAACTTGTACACATGTGTTTTTCCTCCAGAATAATTATTAACAAATAAATTATACATCGAATTTTCAAATAGTATATATGAAAACCCTTCAAAGGTAAAAAATGGCTAATATGAAGTAATAGCTGTCATCTGCTAATCGGTGAATGATGAGAAGGTATGTTCAATAAAGGGCGAAGACTTCTGTAAGAGGAGTGAAATGGGAACGATCAAGGAAATATTTTCCTATATAAGAAACGATTTAATGAACAAAAATCAATGCTTTAATTAAATAGGCACACACTAAATTTTTTCCTCTTGATTTTAATCTAATAAACAGTCCAAAGCAATCTGGAAAGATCTTAGGTTTTTTCGTTGAAAGTTGAAATGACCTATACATTAGTGTATATTCGATTATGATAGGAGTTGATACATTGAAAGGTCAAATCAGAAAAGCGTTAAGTGGTTTTTACTATGTTTATGCAGAAGGACAGACATTTCAAACAAGAGCCCGCGGCAATTTTCGTAATCGCAAGATTACTCCGCTAGTTGGGGATGAAGTGATGTTTGAAAGTGATAATTTAACTGATGGCTATTTACTGGAGGTTTTTCCTAGACATAATGAACTCGTCCGTCCGCCTGTTGCCAATGTCGATCAAGGTGTGATCGTTATGAGCATGGTGGAACCGAATTTTTCGTTTAATTTGCTGGATCGATTTTTAGTGACATTGGAAGACAAAGGGATTGAACCGATTATTTATTTAACCAAAATCGATTTGCTTACTGGTACTGAAACCGTCAGTGTAGCAGATGTGCAACATGTATATGGAACGCTGTATCCTGTAATCGCAGCAACAAGTGTGAGTGATGAAGGAGCAGTCCATTTGTTGGAACAGTATTTTCCAGAACGTTTGACTGTGTTTATGGGACAATCAGGTGCGGGAAAATCGACACTGTTGAATAAGATTTCTCCAGAGCTACAATTAGCTACAAATGAAATTTCTGAATCGTTAGGACGCGGAAAACATACCACACGCCATGTTGAACTATTACCGTTGTTTGATGGATTAGTTGCTGACACACCTGGTTTTAGTTCGATTGACTTTTTAGAGATGGAAGCAACGGAGCTGCCCAAGCAATTTCCAGAATTTGTAGAAGCGTCGCATTTATGTAAATTTCGGGAATGCATGCATCGAAAAGAACCTGGCTGTGAAGTGAAAGCATTAGTAGAAACTGGCGGAATTGCCCAAACACGTTATGATAATTATCTTCAGTTTTTATCAGAAATCGAAAACCGTAAACCAATGTATAGAAAAAAATAATCATATAAGTTAGCTAAAAAACGAAGGAGGATTTTTTTATGAAATTAGCACCATCTATTTTAAGCGCAGATTTTGCAAATTTAGAAAGAGATATTCAATTAGTTGAAAAATTAGGAGCTGACTATATTCATGTGGATGTGATGGATGGTCAATTCGTACCCAATATTACTTTAGGACCTAACGTAGTTTCAGCGATTCGACCAGTGACAAAATTACCGTTAGATGTCCATTTAATGATCGTACAGCCGGAAAATTATATAGAGGCTTTTGCGAAAGCTGGCGCAGATATCATTACGGTTCATCAAGAATCAACACCGCATATTCACCGTGCGATTCAAATGATTAAAGCATCTGGTGTAAAAGCTGGAGTAGTCATCAATCCAGGAACACCGTTATCTGCAATTGAATATGTGTTGAATTTAGTCGATCAAGTCTTGATCATGACAGTGAATCCAGGTTTTGGCGGACAAACATTTATTGAAAGCTCGTTGGATAAAATCGCTCAGTTGAACGAATGGAAAGAAACAAAAGGCTATACTTACGATATCGAAGTTGATGGAGGGATCGAACCAAATACAGCAAAACGTTGTAAAGAAGCTGGAGCGAATGTCTTTGTGGCAGGATCTTATATCTACAACTCAGAAAGTCCTAAAGAAAGAATTGCAGCGTTGCGAGCTGTGTTGGACTAATGGAGATACTACTTGTGGCTGGCGGCTCGCCAAAAGAATGGCCGCAGTTGGAGATCACGCAGTTTGACTATCTTGTAGGAATTGATCGTGGAAGTTTATATAGTTTAGAACAGGGCTGGAAATTGGATTTAGCTGTAGGCGATTTTGATTCTTTATCTGAAGAGGAATTTGAAATTGTTCAAAAAAAGGCTGGCGAAATAGAGCAAGCGCAGGCGGAAAAAGATTTTACAGATACTCAGCTCGGATTGATCCGAGCCTTTGAACGATTTCCTAAAGCGCAGGTGACGATCATCGGAGCAACTGGCGGTAGAGCGGATCATTTTCTTTCGAATCTCTGGCTGCCTTTAGAACCAAAATTCCGTTCATTTGCAGAACAGATTCAGTTAAAAGATCGACAAAATAGTATTACCTACTATAGTCCAGGTAGCTATACTGTAAAAAAAGAAGCACACATGACTTATTTAGCGTATTGCTGTTTAACACCTGTTAAAGGTCTAACGTTAACAGAAAGTAAATACACCTTGGATCATGTAGAGGTTCCAGTACCAACATCATATGCTAGTAATGAATTCGTAGGCAATACTGCTTCGTTTTCATTCGATTCTGGAATGATCGCAGTTATCCAAAGTCGAGATCTCACTAAAAAAAGCTGAACGGCATGCCGTTCAGCTTTTTGATTACAATTTATTAAACACGCTCAATGTTACCAGATTTCAAAGCACGAGTTGACACCCAAACTTTTTTAGGTTTACCGTCTATTAATACACGAACTTTTTGCAAGTTAGGTTTAACAGTACGTTTAGTAGCGTTCATTGCATGTGAGCGGTTATTGCCGCTTTTTGTTTTACGACCAGTAAAGTAACATACTTTTGCCATTTTTAGTTTCCTCCTTTGCTTTGATCTCGGAGCGATAGTTTTCAGCTCATACTAACTTAATTTATCATAGAAAGGAGATTTTGGCAAGGGGATTTTGCTAGTAGCGACTAAAAAAATGGGTAATAGATTTGCTTATGAGAAAAAATCGTATTTTCTATCCTATTAGCTACTTTTTACTAGAAACGATGGATAAGCAAGAATGATAGAAGTAACCACTAGAAACAACTGTAATGATAGCCATGAGTACTTTTATCGGTAATGGTTTAATTAAAATCGTCGCTGCTACAAATAAAAATATCAAACTGATTACCGCAGGAACATATTTTTGATCCATAACGATCCCCTTCTTTCTTCTTTTATTGTGCACACTTAAAGTATAGGCTAATTCCGTTATTCGTTCCCTTTTATTCCTCATACCGTATTTTTATCTCCTATCTGTATTAAATGACGTTTAAGCATTCCTGAACGTAAAATAAAACGATAATGCCGAAAATTGATGAATTTAAGAAGAAGCGTATATTGACATGAATACATACATAAATCACCTAGAAAAAAATTCTTTATTTTTTTACATTATGTATCTGTTTTTTGATATACTGTTTTTATAATAAATTGACTTAAACTCTAGCATAAATGATAAGAGGAGGGTTTTTATGGGCAATATTGCTTCAAGTACTGGCTTAGCAACAGCCGCTATTTCAGGTGTGAAATCAGTCACTATCAATAAAGGACAACAAGTCTCTTTGGGTCAAAGTACAATAGCCAGTATGAAAACTGGAATGGAAGTGAATAACCAATTATTGTCAGATTTAGCTCAACTAGTTGAGTGTATAACGACTCAAAGTGAAAAATTCCCTAAAATTGCAGAACTTATTGCACTTCGAGATAGTCAGATTAAGTTTTAAGAGGTGAAAGAATTGGAACATAAGATGAGTGATCAAGAACGTGTGAAATATGATCGGCTAATTTTAGAAAATGAACAGTTAATTGATGAACTTAATAATGGGAAAAGAAAAATAGAAGAATCTATTTATACCCTAGAAGAAGACCTTCATAGAAGTTTTAAGGAACTAAGTAATTTAAACGATGAAAATTCAAGATTTGGTGGTTTCAAAACTAGTTGGTTACAACGTAATAATGAAGAACAAGAGCGAGTATTTCGTCAATTACTACGTGAATCCAATGAACAAATTGCATTAGCTTATAAGAAAGAAACAAAAAAGATGGATGAAGAACGAGAATTACTTTATAAGAAACGGGGTGATATTCCTTGGGATTAGTTTATTCAAGTGGCGAGTCCGCAGAATTGATTCAAGCCTTAACAAGTAATTTGGCGAGTGGAAAAGAAGCAACTAACCAATTAAAATCTGGCAGTCAAAAAATAGTTGCAGCAGTTGATGGACGCACACTAGCAGGCGCAGCTTACACTGCTGGCAAAGGATTATTTAGCGATCTGATTATCCCGACGATTACACGAGCAACGACCGCTTGTGATGCAATCGAGCAAGAATTACAAAAATATAAATCAGCCGATCAAACTATTTCAAGTGAGGGTTACTTAAATGAAGATAATTTAAATCAACAAATTGCGATAAAGAAAGCGATGAAAGCTTCTGTGGAATTTGCTTCATCTGTCGCAAAAACAGCTTCAAGAAACAATCCAGTTGCAGCAGTGCTAGATTCCTTGCTCAATTTCCAGAAAAACCTAAACCGAATGTCAGATAATATTCAGGATGATATTGAGCAACTGCAAAAAAAATTAGAGAAATTGCACTCCTTTTCTTCTCAAACAAGCGGGCTATTTAATAACAGTCTTAATGATCTAAAGATAGCCATGCAGGGCGTTTTAGTTTTAGACAGTACCATTGTAAATAGTGATGGATCATATACGTTACCTGCTGGAGTAGATAAAAGTTGGTTTAATTCTCTTAAAAATACAGATAAGCTAAAAGAGATGGAAGAAAAAGAAAAGAATTTAGCAATTAAAGAACTGAATGACTTGTTTTCTAAAAATCCAGCAGCAGCACTTGAAAAAATTAAAAATAATGATCGATTATTTAGCTACGTCATCGCAGCTTTAGATAAGTTTCCAAAAGGAATACAGGATGCTGCGTTGAATCTATTTATTATGCAAGAAAGTTGGAATCAACTTCCTAAAAATATTGCTAAGAATGTATTAAATAATCCCAAATTTGGGTTGTATGTTAGTAAGTTATCTTTAGATAATCAAGCCAAAGTTTATGGGAGCTTATTACATTTAAGTGACAAAGGTTGGGATGTATTAGCCCCTCTAGGATACGTAACAAGTATTTTATCTAAATCAAAAGCTGGTGCAAAAGTGATTGCAGGTTCTAAAGTTGGACTAACGTTATTCAAGAAATTAGATCCCGTTTCTAAGTTCGTAAAAGCACATCCCGTTGCAAGAGAGGGACTTTCGTACGGTGGTGATACGTTGACTATTATAGGTTACGCGTATGAAGAATACACTAATCCTAAAAGTCCTGCTTATGGAGATGAAAGCAAAGCATTATATGGTGGTATTAATTTATTTATGTGGAATGCTGGACCGTTAGAAGGAGCACAATATGGCGGACCAATTGGAGCTTTGGTGGGCACAGCAAATACACTATGGCAGTATGGAAAATATAATATAATTAATAACATCCCCAATTTAGTCCCTGGTGAAAAAAATGATTTAGGATGGAATAAAGAAAGCGATAAAAGAGAGTGGCTGGACAATCTATATAAGGATTATGGAAAGCATGAAGCTAGTCCAACAGATAAAAATTATCGTCCGGGAGTACAGCCTGAAAGTGGGAGCCCCAATTTTAATCCTGGTACACAGTATACTCCTAACCAAGGTAATAACGGAGTGAGCCCTAATAACTCTCCGTTGGATAATTGGGGTGTAAAATGAAAGCAGTAGATATTGTTTTAAATAAAAACATTAAAAATAATATCCAGACTATTGATTTTGAACAAGCAAAACAAATAGTGGATCTTCGTGATGTATCAAATAATATGAATAACAAACTTCTATTACCAAAATACAGTATATTTACTTTGACTATTATTTTACAGATATTAATGGCAGCAAGTTTGTCTGGATGGATACTAAGTAGGCCATTTTTCGCCGTTATAGAATGGTTAAGTGTTTTGCTGACAAGTATATTTTTTTTCAAGATTAACTTTAAGAGTATATCTGAAAATTACTTATCTAGATTTTATTCTAACTGTTCTATCATTTTGAATGTATGTTCACTTGTTTTTTCAATAGGTTTATGGATATTACTGTTAACATTTTCTGGTAATATAAGTATGGAGTATCTATCTCAAATTCTAGTTCAAATGTTTCTTTCGATAATGAGTATTTTTTTTCTTGAATTCTCTATTTATAAATATATTCAGTATAGAGTGCTGCAAGAAATTTCTACTTTTAGAGCTGATATAAAAACCCCTATTTTTGGAAAATTAATTGACAAATCAATGATATATGGAATTGGGCTAATTATTATTGCAATGCAGTATTATCGTATAAATAAATTTTGGATTATAGGCAATTCTTCTTGGATTACTAAAGTCTTGATCCCAGTAGGACAACTTTTTTTATGGTTAATTATTCTACTATTACTGATAGCACTTCCTATTCGTATTTTCTATCCAAATTTTGTAAAAAATTATATACTTCAACTATATTCTGAAGAATTTCGAAATGAGTATGGATTTACTGAAAAAGAATGGTACAGCGGATGATAGTAACAATCTAAAAATCTGGTAATAAAAGCGATTATATTTATCGAGAATACGATGAAAATGATACTGAGATCATCTCTATTATGTTTGATAGGTGTCATAAATCATACTTAATCAATCGAGATCATATCAGTAAGGTTATAAAAAGCGAGCGAATCGTCGAGATGAGCAATGGAGAAGAATGCTTAGTTTCAGTAAGAGCAATGAAACATTTATAAAAATGTGCGTACAGGATTTGATGGTTGACATCAGATCTTGTATTTTTTGCGTAATTGACAATTTCCTACAAACAATGTAAATTATACAAATATTGAGTACTACGATGAGACGCTCTATAATAATCTGATGAACTTCCTTTTCATTAAGAGGTGGCTATGTTAAAATATTATAGAAGAAAATAGGGCAATTATGCTCTTTAAGGAGGCTTTCATCAATGGCTGTAAAAATCAAAACACCAGCAGGCACCATTGAGATTACCAATGAGGTTATCGCTACTGTAGTTGGCGGAGCTGCGACAGATATCTACGGAATCGTCGGTATGGCTAGTAAAAACCAAATCAAAGATAATTTAAATGGCATTTTGCGTAAAGAGAACTATTCTAAAGGTGTTGTCGTACGTCAAGAAGAAAATGGCGTTGCGGTCGACGTATATACAATTGTAAGCTATGGAACAAAAATTTCAGAAGTTTCTCGAAATGTACAAGAAAAAGTCAAATACAACCTTGAGACATTACTTGGTGTCACTGCTAATTCTGTCAACGTTTTTGTACAAGGTGTTCGTGTCTTGCCTGACTAGGCAACCGACTGTTAAATAGAAGAAAAAAATTTCGTCTATTAGCAGCAATCTAAAGGAGGATTTTTAGGTGAATGTAACAGAAATCAGTGCAGGTCAGTTCCAAGAAATGGTTCAGGCTGGTGCGAGTCGTCTGCATGTCAATGCAGAGTATGTCAACTCATTGAATGTTTTCCCTGTCCCAGATGGTGATACAGGAACAAATATGAATTTATCCATGACAAGTGGAGCAAAAGCTGTAGCAGATTCTCGTTCCGAAAAAGTCGGAGAGCTAGCAACGGTCCTTTCTAAAGGATTATTGATGGGCGCTCGAGGAAACTCTGGAGTTATTTTATCGCAATTATTCCGTGGCTTTTCTAAACAAATTCCAGATGTTGCTACACTGAATGCAAAAGACCTAGCAGCAGCGTTTACTCATGGAGTAGAAACTGCCTATAAAGCTGTAATGAAACCTGTAGAGGGAACAATTTTGACTGTTTCCCGGGAAGCTGCCCGTTCTGGTGAGCGTAAAGCAAAAGAAACAGACGATTGTATTGAAGTAATGGAAGCCGTTGTAAAAGGTGCTAAACGAGCACTAGCTAAGACACCAGATCTTTTACCTGTGTTAAAAGAAGTAGGCGTTGTCGACAGTGGTGGTCAAGGGTTATTGTTTATTTATGAGGGCTTTTTAGAAGCTCTATCGGGCAATTTCTTGGCAACAGAAGTCTACGAACCAACACCAGGGGAAATGGACGAAATGGTCAATGCTGAGCATCATCGTGGTGTCAGTGGACATGTTGCGACAGAAGACATCAAATTTGGATATTGTACAGAAATCATGGTCAAAATCGGAGAAGGTCCGACGGTTGACAGTGAGTTTGATTATGAAATATTTAGAAACTATCTAAATGAACTAGGTGACTCGTTACTTGTTGTCAATGACGATGAAATCATCAAAGTTCACGTTCATACAGAACATCCAGGTGAAGTAATGAACTATGGTCAAAAATTTGGTTCACTTGTAAAGATCAAAGTAGACAACATGCGTTTACAGCATGAAACATTAGTGGAACATGATGCACAGGTTGCTTCAGCACCTAAAGCACGTGTACCATATGCAGTGATTGCTATTGCAGCTGGAGAAGGGGTTCAGGAATTATTCCGCAGCCTTGGTGCCAGCTACATTATCAGTGGTGGTCAAACAATGAACCCAAGTACAGAGGATATTCTAAAAGCTGTTAAAGAAGTGAATGCTGACCAAGTCATCATTTTGCCTAATAACAAAAATATCTTCATGGCAGCTGATCAAGCAGCCGAAGTAGCTGATATCCCTGTAGCCGTTGTACCTACGAAAACAATCTCTCAAGGAATGACAGCGATGCTTGCTTTCAATGATCAACAATCACTTGAAGATAATAAAGCAACGATGACTGAAATGATCGAAAGTGTAGTCAGCGGACAAATCACAACAGCTGTACGTGATACAACAATCGATAATGTTGAAATCAAAAAAGATGATTATCTAGGTATGATCGACGGAAAAATCGTTGTTTCTGAACCAGATATGTCTAAAGCTTCATTAGATACACTAAAACGCATGATCGATGAAGAAACTGAAATCGTCACGATCATTGTCGGTGAAGGTGGTACAATGAAAGAAGCTGAGCAGTTTGCAGAAGCACTGACGACTGAATTTGAAGAGCTTGAAACAGAACTTCATGAAGGTGGACAACCAGTGTATCCTTACCTGTTTTCAGCTGAATAATCAATGACCTATAAAAGCCAGACACTTTTTGTTTGGCTTTTTTTATATGTTTAAAAATGATATATTAATACAAATGAAGAAAAAACCGAAAAAATTCGTATTTAGTAATGAAAGGCGGAAAATAAGTGGATTTATCAGATGATATCGGTGTGCTGTCAGGTGTCGGACCAAAACGTGCTGAGAATTTAAAAGAGTTAGGCATTCAAACGATCGAAGATCTGCTGACTTATTACCCTTTTCGTTATGAGGATATTCAAGAAAAAGAGTTAAATGAAATTCAAGATCAAGAAAAAGTGACACTTAAAGGATTAGTCGTGTCGGAGCCAGTGGTCAGCCGTTATGGTTACAAAAAAAGCCGTTTAATGTTTCGAATGATGCAGGATCATGCCGTAATCAATGTCTCGTTTTTCAACCAGCCCTATTTAAAAGATAAAATCGTGATGTCAGAAGAAATCGCAGTTTATGGAAAATGGGATGCTAAACGTAAATCATTGAATGGCATGAAGATTTTAGCTGCAAAAGACGATGGCGAAGATTTTGCACCTATTTACCATGTGAATAAAAAGGTGCGGCAAAGCAGTCTGATTCAGCTTATCCGCACAGGCTTTGATAAATATGGCGAATTGATTCCAGAAATTCTACCACAAGATCTATTGGAAAAATATCGGTTGATCTCAAGGAAAGAAGCTATCTTTGCGATGCACTTTCCGCGCGATCCAGAAGAAAGTCATCAGGCAAAGCGCCGAGTGGTTTTTGAAGAATTCTTTTTCTTCCAATTGAAAATGCAAGGCTTAAAACGACAAGAAAAAGCAGAAAAAAACGGATTAAGTATACAATATGATGTTGAGCGCCTAAAAGCATTTACTGCAAAGCTGCCGTTTGAATTGACTGCTGCCCAAAAGAATGTGACAAATGAAATCTGTCGGGATTTAATGAGTCCAAACCATATGCAGCGTTTACTGCAAGGAGATGTTGGTAGCGGGAAAACCGTTGTCGCAGCAATCGCGCTGTATGCAACAATGACAGCTGGATTTCAAGGTGCGTTGATGGTACCAACTGAAATCTTAGCACAACAGCATATGGAGAGCTTGCAGCAACTGTATGATCCTTTAGAGGTTCGAACGGCTCTATTAACAGGCTCGACTAAAGCAAAAGAACGTCGGGAAATTTTGGCACAGCTGGCAACTGGGGAAATCGATATCATTATTGGTACTCACGCGTTGATTCAAGAAGATGTTATTTTCCATCATTTAGGGCTGGTGATTACCGATGAACAACATCGTTTTGGTGTGAATCAGCGTCGAATTTTGAGAGAAAAAGGGTTGAAACCAGATGTCTTATTTATGACTGCAACTCCGATTCCGCGAACTCTGGCAATTACGGCTTTTGGGGAAATGGATGTGTCGATCATCGATGAGATGCCGGCAGGAAGAATTCCGATCGAAACACGTTGGATTCGACCACCACAATTAGACACTGTGCTGGAATGGATGCAAAAGGAGTTGGCGCGTGGTCATCAAGCATATGTGATATGTCCGCTAATCGAAGAATCTGAAGCGTTAGATGTAAAAAATGCGACAGAAATCTTTGAGCATATGTCTGCCTTTTTTAATCCTAATTACCAAGTAGGCCTACTTCATGGGAAAATGAAGAATCAAGAAAAAGATGGAATTATGCAGGAATTCAAAGAAAATAAACTACAAATTCTCGTTTCCACTACGGTAATTGAAGTAGGTGTCAATGTACCAAATGCGACAGTTATGCTTATTATGGATGCGGATCGTTTTGGTCTTGCTCAACTACATCAGTTACGTGGTCGAGTTGGTCGAGGTTCTGAGGCGTCTTATTGTATTTTAGTTGCTAACCCTAAAAATGAGATGGGTGTAGAACGAATGAAGATTATGACAGAGACGAATAACGGCTTTGTATTAAGTGAAAAAGATTTGGAGTTACGCGGTCCAGGTGAAGTATTTGGCGCTAGGCAATCTGGGATTCCACAATTTGCAGTGGGAGATATTGTTACAGACTTCAATATCCTCGAAGTTGCCCGTCAAGAAGCCAATGCCATTTGGAAAAAAGAACAGTGGTGGCTGTTGCCGGAGTATCGAAGCGCTGCTGAAAAGATCAAGTTGAACGAGAACGAGCAGCAGTTTTTTGATTAGTAAATTTAGCTGGTATGTTGAACAGTACAAGACTTTCGAAGAAAGTGTTGATCCATTTTTTTGATCTAGCTGCACAAAGCAATTCTCAAGGAAAATAGATAATCTGTCAATGAAACAAAGAGCATTTCAGTGCCAGATTCCTAATTTTCAAGAGAGCTAAACGCTTTGTTCCGCTTTTGCTGAGAAATACAAAGAATGGAATGATTTGATGTTGAACAGTACAAGACTTTCGAAGAAAGTGTTGATCCATTCTTTTAATCTAGCTACACAAGCCAGTCTCTCGAAAAAAAGATAAATGAGGAGTGAGACAAAGAACGTCTCAATCATCATTTCCTATTTTTCAGTCGAGACTAAACGGGCTCGTTCCGCTTTTCTTGATCCAGCTACACGAGCCAGACCTTTCGACAAATAGATAAAATGCTGGAAAGATAAAGAGCATCTTTCCATCATTTTCCTAATTTGTTCAAGGTCTAAGCGGCTCGTTCCGCTTTTCTATATGTTATACTACTTATTGTACTTATTTAGGAGGGACTATTATATGAAGATTGCTGTTGATGCAATGGGAGGCGATCATGCACCTCAGGCTATTGTTGAAGGTGTGATGCTTGCTAAACAGGATTTTCCTGATATTGAGTTTTTACTTTATGGAAAAGAAACTGAAATTAGAAAATATGTTACAGATGAAACGAATATTACGATTATCCATACGGACGAAAAAATCAGTAGTGATGACGAGCCAGTCAAAGCGATCCGTCGAAAGAAAACGGCTTCGATGGTTCTAGCTGCTCAAGCAGTAAAAAATGGTGAAGCGGATGCGATTTTTTCTGCCGGGAATACAGGTGCGTTATTAGCAGCAGGTTTATTTATTGTGGGGCGGATCAAAAATGTTGAACGTCCAGGCTTGATGTCCACATTACCAGTAATTGGTCAACCAGATGGTGGATTTGATATGCTGGATCTAGGAGCAAATGCCGATAACAAACCGGAACATTTAGTTCAATATGCAGTATTAGGCTCTTTTTATGCTGAAAAAGTGAGAAATATCCAAAAGCCTCGTGTTGCACTTTTAAACAATGGAACAGAAGAAACAAAGGGCAGTGAGTTGACGAAAAAAGCTTTCGAGTTGCTTTCAGAGGAAGAAGGAATCCATTTTATCGGGAATGTCGAAGCGCGTGACCTTTTGAGTGGAGCCGCAGATGTGGTTGTTACTGACGGATTTACAGGGAATGCTGTTTTAAAATCCATTGAAGGCACAGCATTAAATATGATGGGACTTCTAAAATCATCGATTCTAGCAGAGGGTGTCAAAGGAAAAATGGGTGCGCTCCTTTTAAAAAATGCGTTACGCGGAATGAAAAGTGAAATGGACTATTCTAAGCATGGTGGTGCAGTACTCTTTGGATTGAAAGCACCAGTCATCAAAACACATGGCTCAACGGGTCCAGAAGCTGTTCGATATACGATTCGTCAAATTCATACTATGCTGAAAACAGAAGTTGTTCCTCAGCTTGTCAGCTATTATGAAACGAAGGAATAAGAGCGTTCGCAACCAGATTGCAACTGTTCTGTAATAAGATTGCAAAAAAAGATGGACAAATCGATCATTTGTGAGTACAATGTATCATAGCGTTTAACTCTAAAAGAAAAGCGCTGTTCAAAAGCAGTGGAGGTGAATACAGTTGACTCGTGAAGAAGTATTAGAAAAAGTAGCGAAGATTATCTCAAACCACTTTGATATTGATGCTGAAAAAGTGACAGATCAATTAAACATTAAAGATGACTTGAATGCAGATTCTATTAGTGTAATGGAATTTGTTTTAGAGCTTGAAGATGAGTTTGGTACAGAAATTTCGGATGAAGATGCAGAGAAGATTGAAACAGTTGGTGCCGCTGTAGATTATATTATGAATAACTTATAATAAACAAATGAAAAGAAGCAAAACGCTAGCGTTTTGCTTCTTTTTTTTGTTTGAAAATAGTCGAAATAGCTATTGACTGTATTCATGCTGAAATCAAAGGATGTATAGTGCGAAAAGTGTGTAGTTCGGTAGTATGATCATTTTTTGAATATACTTTAGACTGAAAATTATATCTATTATTCATAAGGGGGATTTTGATTACCTTATAATTATTTATTTTAACCAAAAAGTTGATTTTTGTTCAAGAGTTATATACAATTAACTAAAAAGATTACAAAAAGATTAGAAAAGAAAAACAGGACCTAGTATACAATTTAAAAATATCAAGCAGCACAAGAATTATAGAGGAGTGTATCAGTGTGGAAGAGGGAAATCAACTACTAGATGTGCAGCATTTGCACACGGCGTTTCGTTTAAAAGATACGTATTATGATGCAGTTGATGATGTGTCATTTGAGTTAGGCGCAAATGAAATTTTAGCAATTGTTGGTGAGTCTGGATGTGGAAAAAGCACACTGGCGACAACTATTATGGGGTTGCATGATCCTAATAATACTCGAGTAAGTGGAGAAATTGTGTATAAAGAGTTGAACTTAACGACCTTTAACGAACAGTTATACAACAAGATTCGCGGCAATGATATTGGGATGATTTTTCAAGATCCTTTGTCTGCATTGAATCCGTTGATGCGAATTGAAGACCAGATCAAAGAAAGTCTGACCTATCATACAGATATGACTGCTGAACAAAAGCAAGCACGAGTGATCGAGTTATTGATGCAAGTTGGGATTCCTAATCCAGATCGAGTAGGGAAACAATATCCACATGAGCTTTCGGGCGGAATGCGGCAACGTGTGATTATTGCGATAGCAATTGCTTGTAAACCAGCTATTATTATTGCTGATGAGCCGACAACAGCATTAGACGTGACGATCCAAGCGCAAATTTTAGATTTATTGAAAGACCTGCAAGAGGAGACTGGAGCGGGAATTATTTTGATTACACATGATTTAGGTGTTGTGGCAGAAATGGCGGATAAAGTTGCTGTGATGTATGCAGGGCAATTTGTTGAGGTGGCTACTGCTGAAGAATTGTTCAGTAATCCTAAGCATCCTTATACACGCTCTTTATTGCAGTCTATTCCGCAAGAAAATTCTGAAAATAGCCAATTACATGTGATTGAAGGAGTGGTTCCTTCGTTAAGTAAACTACCTAGAACTGGCTGTCGTTTTGCTCCTAGAATCCCTTGGATTTCTTCAGAAGCACATGAACAGATTCCTGCCTTACATGAAGTGGCAGAGGGGCATTTTGTCCGCTGTACTTGCTATCAGGATTTTCATTTTAGAGATGAGCAGGAGGAAGTTTAATGGCAGAAATCATTCAAATCAAAGACCTAAAGGTTCATTATCCTATCCGAAGTGGATTCTTTAATCGGGTAACAGACCATGTATTAGCAGTGGATGGTGTTGATTTCATTATCGAGAAAGGACAAACATATGGTTTAGTCGGCGAATCTGGCTCTGGAAAATCAACAACAGGAAAAGCGATTGTCGGCTTAGAAAAAGTGACTAGCGGCAGTATTTTATATCAAGAACAAGATGTAACGAAGGCACGAAATCGAAAAGCAATGAAATACAATAAAGACGTTCAAATGATTTTCCAAGACTCAATGTCCAGTTTGAATCCTAAAAAAAGAGTAGTAGATATTATTGCGGAACCCATTCGTAATTTTGAGCGTTTAAGTGATCAAGAAGAAAAGAAAAAGGTCAAAGGATTGCTGGATATCGTAGGAATGCCGGAAGATGCCTTGTATAAATATCCTCACGAATTTTCTGGAGGCCAGCGTCAGCGTTTAGGTGTTGCACGAGCGGTAGCAACTAATCCTAAGCTGATCATTGCAGATGAGCCGGTTTCGGCATTGGATCTATCTGTTCAGGCTCAGGTCTTGAATTTTATGAAAAATATTCAAGAAGAATATGGGTTGAGTTATCTGTTTATTTCCCATGATCTAGGAGTTGTAAAACATATGTGTGACAATATTGCGATCATGTACAAGGGACGTTTTGTAGAAATCGGAACGCGTGAGGATATCTATAACAATCCGCAGCATATCTATACGAAACGCTTGCTTTCTGCTATCCCTAAAATTGATGTAGCGCATCGGAAAGAGCATAAAATGCAAAGGCGTCAGGTGGAGCAGGAATATCTTGCTGATCAGAGTGAATATTATGATCAGAACGGCCGTGTGTATGATCTACGTAAAATCAGTGAGACACATCAAGTGGCTTTGAAAGATGGAGGTGCAGTTTAATGTGGAAAACGATTTTACGACGTGTACTCTTTATGATTCCTCAAATTCTGATTTTGAGTGTTTTGATTTTTATGTTGGCTAAAATGATGCCGGGAGATCCTTTTACGGGATTGATCAACCCGAATACAGATCCCGCAGTGATAGAAAGAATGCGGGAATCAGCTGGCTTGAATGATCCTTGGACAACACAATATGTTCGTTGGATCGTTAATGTTTTCCATGGCGATTTTGGTGAAAGCTTTATTTTTAAACTGCCAGTGTCAACCTTGATTGGCAGTCGTGCAGTGAATACGATTCTTCTTTCATTAGTAACGGTTGTAATCATGTACGCTATTGCTTTACCATTGGGTGTTTTATCAGGTCGCTATCAAAATTCTATTTTAGATAAATTTGTTGTGATCTATAACTTTTTCAGTTTTGCGGTGCCGCCATTTATTTTTGCACTCGTTATGTTGTTTGTTTTTGGTTACCGTTTGGATTGGTTTCCAACAACAGGTTCAATTTCCAGCGGCGTTGAGCCTGGCACAGGTGTTTATATTTGGGATCGGTTTTATCATTTGATTTTACCTGCCCTTTCCCAAGCATTGCTTGGAACGGCTATCACGATTCAATATTTACGTAATGAAGTTATTGACTCTCAGTCGTTAGACTATGTTCGAACAGCTCGTTCAAAAGGGGTACCAACAAATAAAGTGTATACCAGACATATTTTCAGAAATGCTTCTTTACCAATTGTTTCTCAGTTAAGTTACGAGATTACGGCGTTAATCAGTGGATCGGTAGTAATAGAAAAAATCTTTGGTTATCCAGGGATTGGAAAGTTGTTTATCGATTCGATCGGACAGCGTGATTATGCAGTGATTACAGCCTTAGTATTGATTTTAGGCGTTGCAACGCTTATTGGAAATCTGGTTTCAGATATTGTAATGAGTATTGTAGACCCAAGAATTCGAGTTCAATAAAAAATCAATTTTAAGGAGAGGAAGAAACGAAATGGATAAAAATAAAGAAAGTGCAGTAGCCGTTGTACCAGAAGCGATCCCCCCGATGGGATTTAGAATGATTGCAAGAGAATTTAAAAAAGATAAGTTAGCCATTTTTTCATTGGTATTGTTAGTAGCCATTTTATTGATTGTGTTTATTGGTGCTCTATTGACTGATCAAGATAAGGTGATGATGGTCAGTATTTTAGACAAATATGCCGAACCTGGTGGAAACTTTATACTGGGAGCAGACGAAGGCGGTCGTGATGTGCTAGGACAGCTGATCATTGGTGCCCGTAATTCTGTGGTGATCGGTTTTGCGATTACGATCTTGACATCGATTATCGGTGTAAGTATCGGTATCGTTTCGGGTTATTATGGCGGAATGTTTGACAATGCTGTGATGCGTGTTGTTGATTTTATTATGATTTTACCGATTATGATGATTGTCATTGTGTTTGTTACAATCATTCCAAATTATAATGTATGGTCTTTCGTTTGGATCATGAGTGCATTTTATTGGGTAGCCAAAGCGCGATTATTCAGAAGTAAAACATTATCTGAAGTCAGAAGAGATTATGTGAGTGCTTCAAAAACCTTAGGAAGTAGTGATTTTAAAATCATGTTTCGAGAAATCATGCCGAATTTAAGTTCACTGATTATTACGAACTTAACAATCAATTTTGCGGCAAATATCGGAATTGAAACAACTCTGACGTTCTTAGGTTTTGGTTTGCCGACAAATGTGCCAAGTCTTGGGACATTGATCGGATATGCCAGCAATGGTGATGTTTTAGCAAATAAAACATGGATTTGGGTACCTGCATCAGCACTGATTTTAGTAATGATGTTATGTATAAATTATATAGGCCAGGCGTTTAAGCGTTCAGCAGATGCTAGACAACGTTTAGGCTAGAAGAGGGGGAAATAATGTGAAAAGTAAAAAACTTTTGGGTTTAATTACACTGACAGCAGTGGTAGCCGTAACGTTAGCTGCATGCGGTGGAGGTAAGAAATCGAATTCAGGCAATAAGAATGTAGATACTGAGGATATCAGTAAATTTACCTTAGAAGTAAAAAATGACAAAGAGGCGATCAAAGGTGGGACTTTGGAAGTAGCTGTTGCTTCAGATACACAGTTTACAGGGTTGTTTTCTAAGATATATTATCAAGATTCTTATGATTATCATTATATGAGACCTTCTGATGAACCATTATTTGGTTATGACGAAGACTTTGTTATTAACGATGATGGTGCTGCCAAGCTAGAGATAGATGTTGATAATAAAAAAGCAACAATCACATTGAAAAAAGATATTAAATGGTCAGATGGGGAACCTGTAACCGCTGATGATTTGATTTATCCATATGAAGTGATCGGAAATAAAGACTACACAGGAATTCGTTATGATGACAACTTTACTAACATTGTCGGAATGGATGAATATCATGATGGAAAAGCTGATGCTATATCTGGTATCAAAAAAGTAGATGATCAAACAATCGAAGTAACATATAAAGAAATGAACCCAGGCATGCTGCAATTAGATGGTGGTGTTTATACAAGTGCTATGCCAGAACACATTTTTAAAGATATTCCAATCAAAGATCAAGAAAAAAGTGATGCCGTCCGTAAGAACCCAGTAACATTTGGTCCTTATTATATGAGTAAAATCGTAACAGGCGAATCAGTAGAATACTTACCGAATGAGCATTACTATCAAGGGAAACCTAAATTGGATAAAATCGTATTCACAAACGTACCAACCGCATCGATCGTTGAAGCTATAAAAGCGAAGAAATATGATATGGTGTATTCAATGCCGACAGATAATTACCCAACCTATAAAGATTCGGAAAGTTATCAAATGCTAGGGCGCGAAGAACTAGCTTATACGTATGTTGGGTTTAAATTAGGTACTTATGACAAAGAAAAAGGCGAATCAATCATGAATCCAGATGCAAAAATGGCTGATGTGAAACTACGTCAGGCAATGGGCTATGCGATGGATAATGATGCAATCGGTCAAAAATTCTATAACGGGTTACGTACCGGTGCAACAACATTGATTCCACCAATCTTTAAAACATTGCATAATACAGATGTAAAAGGGTATCAATACGATTTAGATAAGGCAAATAAAATCTTAGATGACGCTGGGTATAAAGATACAGATGACGATGGACTTAGAGAAAATCCTAAGGGTGAAAAATTAACCATCAACTTTGCTTCAATGGCAGGTGGCGAAACTGCTCAACCTTTAGCAGATTACTATCTACAACAATGGAAAAAAATTGGTTTAGATGTTAAATTAGCAACGGGCCGTCTTATTGATTTCCAAGCATTTTACGATAAAATCAAAAATGATGATCCAGAAATCGATGTTTTCCAAGCTGCATGGGGTGTTAACAGTGCACCTTCTCCAGCAGGATTATATAGTCGCAGTGCAGCGTTCAACTACTCTCGTTTTACTTCTGAAGAAAATGATAAGCTATTGAAAGCGATCAACTCAAACGCTTCATTTGACGATACAAAACGTAAGGAAGCATATGATGCGTGGCAAAAATATATGTTTGAACAGGCCTCTGTTATTCCAACATTGTATCGTAATGAAATTATGCCGATCAATAACCGTGTAAAATCTTTCACTTGGAACTATGAAGATACTAAAGATTATTATGATATTGAATTAACATCAGAAACAAGATAAATGTAAAATACAGAGAAAGTCATAGCTGTTTGTTACGCTGATTTTCTCTGTATTATTGTATTTATAAAGACAGATCATCAATGGTATCCTATTCAGTTTAAACAAACCAATTTTCTTTTTTGTCACCTATATACTAGACAGATGTTCTTAGTGATGATAACCTCTATGTTAAGCGTTTACATTTTCGCTGGAATGAATCGGAGGTAGAAGGCAGATGGAGCAAACGTTGATTATTATTAAACCGGATGGTGTAAAGCGTAAGTTAGTAGGAGAAATACTTCAAAGATTCGAACGAAAACAATTAACGATTCGTCAGCTAAAAGTGGCAATAATGACTCGGGAATTAGCAGAAGAGCATTATGCTCATGTGAAACAATTTGATTTCTTTGAAGACATGATTACTTATATGACATCTTCAGAAGTGGTTTATCTTATTTTAGAAGGAACAGAGGTCATAAAAACAGTCAGAAAGATGATTGGTGCAACAAATAGCTTAAAAGCAGAACCGGGAACGATTCGTGGAGATTATGGAGGCGACAGCTCTCAAAATGTCATTCATGCTTCAGACTCACCAGAATCAGCCCAAATAGAAATAAATCGATTTTTTGGTAATTAACTGAAAAAAGAGCGTCAAAGGTTTAGCGATCCTGAAAAGAGTCATTTTTCGGATCAGTTCAATCTTGGGCGCTTTTTTTTACCTAGTAAAATTGAGGTTATTTCTTTAAGGATTGAATAAGAAACCTTATAGCAACGATAAAATGCTAAGTAAATTGTTCAAATATGAGGATTCATGTGTGATTTTACGGCAATTCTCCCCTAACCATTTAAAAATACTGGAAAAAAAAGTATAATAGAGAAGGTTGTAAATAAACTTAAAGGAATGTAGAAAATGGACAATCAGTTAACTACCGAACTAAAAGAACGTTACGGCATTGTTTTCCATGATGTCAACCTGTTAGAACAGGCTTTTACACATTCATCCTATGTGAATGAGCATCGCTATTTAAAACTATCTGACAATGAGCGCTTAGAATTTTTAGGAGATGCTGTTTTAGAACTATTGGTTTCTCAATATCTATACAAGCAATTTCCAGAAATGCCGGAAGGCAAACTGACAAAAATGCGTGCGGCAATCGTTCGCGAGGATAGTTTATCAAAATTTGCGAAAGAATGTCACTTCGACCAATATATTCTTCTAGGAAAAGGAGAAGAAAATTCTGGTGGCCGCCAACGCCCAGCGCTGCTTTGCGATTTATTTGAAGCTTTCTTAGGCGCATTATATTTAGATCAAAAAGTTGGTGCAGCGAAGAAATTTATTGCAGAAGTCGTTTTTCCAAAAATCGATGCTGGTGCTTTTTCACATGAGATGGATCATAAAACCCATTTACAAGAAGTACTACAACGTCAAGGAGACGTAAATATTGACTACCGCCTAGTCAATGAAGAAGGACCTGCACATGATCGGATTTTTTCAATCGAAGTGTATGTTGATGAAAAACTGATCGGCACAGGACAAGGAAAGTCAAAGAAATTAGCAGAACAGGATGCCGCTGAACGAGCGCTTAAAAAATATCCTGAGTAAGCTTGGAAGGAGCCGTTTTATTCGTGTATTTAAAACGAATTGAGATCGCAGGATTTAAATCCTTTGCGGATCGAACCGTTATAGATTTTGAAAATGGAGTGACTGCTGTCGTCGGTCCGAATGGCAGCGGAAAAAGCAACATCACTGAAGCGATCCGCTGGGTTTTAGGCGAACAATCGGCGAAAAGTCTTCGCGGTGGAAAGATGCCGGACATTATTTTTGCCGGGTCAGAAGGCCGTAAAGCACTGAACATAGCAGAAGTAACGGTTGTATTAGATAATAGTGATCATTTTTTGCCGTTGGATTTTACTGATATTAGTGTTACACGTCGGTTCCGTCGAACCGGGGAAAGTGACTTTTTTATCAATAAGCAATCCTGTCGTTTAAAAGATATCCATGATTTATTTATGGATTCCGGGTTAGGAAAGGAATCTTTTTCGATTATTTCTCAAGGGAAAGTCGAAGCGATTTTTAATAGCAAGCCTGAAGACCGACGCGGAATTTTTGAAGAAGCAGCTGGGGTCTTGAAATACAAACAACGCAAGAAAAAAGCAGAACAAAAATTGTTTGAGACAGAAGATAATTTAAGTCGTGTACAAGACATCATTTACGAATTAGAAGACCAACTGACTCCTCTAGCTGCCCAAAGCGAAGCGGCCAAGGAGTTTTTGAAACTAAAAGAGACACTGACGGAAATCGATGTAAGCTTGACCGTTACAGAAATCGAAGCCGCAAAAGCAGTTTGGGAAATCAAAACGGCAGAACTAACGGAAATAGAAGAAAAGCTAAGCACTGCAAGTAAAAAGATTCGCGATTCAGAAGATGAATTATTCCAACTGCGTGGAAAGCGCAACAAGCTGGATGAGCAAATCGAAAAAGAACAGCAGCAGCTTTTACAGATCACAGAAGCATTGAAACAAACAGAAGGTCAAAAGAATGTTTTGGTGGAACGTTCAAAGCATACACTGCAAACAGCAACTGAATATCAACAGTCATTGGAAGAAAATGCTGAGAAAATCACACGTTACCGTGAAGAAGTGCAAGATCTGCAAGCAAAGGTAGCGGAGAAAAAAGTACATCGTGAAACATTGGTTGAAGCGATCCATGTGTCTGAACAAGAAGTTGAAAAATACAGCAAGTCCTCAAAAGAATTATTGGAAGAACTCCGCAGTCAATACGTTGAAGTGATGCAGGAGCAAGCAAGTACAACGAATGATTTAAAATATCTAGAGCGCCAATATCAACAGGAAACGGCAAAAAATCAACAGTCGATTCAAAAACATGAAGCGCTGGAAAAACAAATGGCAGAGGCCTTGGCTGAAAAAGACCAAGTTGAAGAGCAGTTGACTGCTTCTGACCAGTCGCTAACTGATCAAAGAGAACAATATACACAAGTGAAGCATCAGCTAGATCAAAAACAAGCCCAATTAGCAGCGAAGCAAAAGCAAATGTACCAAGCGATGAACCAAGTTCAGCAGGCTAAAGCTCGTCAAAAGAGTTTACAAGAAATCCAAGAAAATTATTCTGGATTTTACCAAGGCGTTCGAGCGGTTTTAAAACACAAAGACCAACTGAATGGAATCGTTGGAGCGGTGGCTGAATTGATCGATGTACCTAAAGAGTTTACAGTAGCGATTGAAACAGCTTTGGGCGGTGCAGCGCAGCATGTTGTGGTTGAAAATGAAAAAGATGGACGTGCTGGGATCACTTTTTTAAAACAACAGCATAGTGGTCGAGCAACGTTTTTACCGTTGACCACGATCAAGCCTAGAAATGTGTCCAATGCGGTTCGCGATCGAGTGAGTAATGTGCCGGGATTCTTAGGAATCGCAAGTGAGCTGGTTCATTATTCAGATGAAGTTAGCAATGTCATCCAAAACCTTTTAGGCGTTACATTACTAGCAGAAAGCTTGGAAAGTGCCAATCAGCTGGCCAAGGCAGTCAATTATCAGTATCGTGTCGTTTCTTTAGAAGGAGATGTCATGAATTCCGGTGGTTCAATGACTGGTGGGGCGAATAAACGAGGAAATCAAGGCAGTCTGTTTTCTCAAACACAGGAGCTTCAAACCTTAACCGAACAAATGGAACGTGTGGAAAAACAACTGGCAAATACTGAAAAAGAAGTGCAGCAACTGACAGACGAAGTGAAGCTGCTAAACGAACAGCTGGAACAATTACGTTCAGCAGGTGAAATCAGTCGTTTAAAACAACAAGAGCTTCAGAATAAACTAGCGAACCAAGAAGAAACAATCACTCGTTTAACGAAAGAACAACGACTTTTTGAATTTGAAGCCCGTGAGTTGCATCAGTTCTTAACAGAGTATCAAAGACGAAAACAAGAGCTGACAGAACAACAACAAGAGCTTGAACAAAAGCGAAATAATTTAGATAAAGAAATGAAACAAGTCGATCAAGAAGCCAGCCAGATGGAAACGTTACGTGCAGAAGCCTTTGAACGCTACAATCAGATTCAGGCAGATCAAGCAGTAGCAGCCGAGCAGTTAGCTCATTTAACTGAGCAATTGGCGGAAAAGCAAACTCAGCTGGATGAATTTTTAGCACGCGAGACTGCTTTACGTCAACAATTACAGCAGTTGAATGATCATTCGACAGATCACCAAGTCACTGAAGAAAGCCTAGCTGTTCAATTAGAACAACTGGCAGAGAAAAAAGAACAGCTGCAAACCAGTATTCAAGAAGCGAAAACCAATCGTCAACAATTACAAGAACAAGTGGATCAAATCGATGCTGGGTTAGCAGAAGAAAATAAACAGCAGCAGCATTTGTTAACAGAGCAAACCAAAATCGAAGTTGAAAAAAACCGTTCTGAGATCAAATTGGATAATTCGCTGCAATATTTGCAAGAAGAATACAGTTTGACGTTTGAACGTGCAAATGAAGATTATGAGCTAACACTTGATAAGGAACAAGCTAAAATCGAAGTAAAACGATTGAAACGTGATATCGAACGCTTAGGGCCAGTCAATCTTAATGCGATCGAGCAATATGAACAGGTCAATGAACGACATGAATTTTTAGTATCCCAACGAGATGATCTATTAGATGCAAAAGATCAATTGTTTGAAACGATGAACGAGATGGATGAAGAGGTCAAGGCTCGTTTTAGTGAAGTTTTTGAAGCTATCCGTGCTCAATTTAAAGTAGTATTTCCTAATATGTTTGGCGGCGGTCGAGCGGAATTGATTTTAACCGATCCAGATGATTTACTGAATACTGGGGTAGAAATTGAGGCGCAGCCTCCAGGTAAAAAGCTACAGAATTTAAGTTTACTTTCTGGTGGAGAACGAGCGTTGACGGCTATTGCGTTGCTCTTTTCGATTATCCGTGTACGACCAGTACCATTTTGTGTATTGGATGAAGTGGAAGCTGCCTTAGATGATGCCAATGTTTCTCGTTTTGGTCATTATTTAAGTGAATTTGAAGACGATACTCAATTTATCGTTGTTACGCACCGTAAAGGAACGATGGAGGCAGCCGATGTGCTGTATGGAGTGACAATGCAGGAGTCCGGAGTATCTAAAATTGTTTCTGTCCGCTTAGAAGAAGTGAAAGAAGGCGGAGCGATCGTTTCAGAGAGTGGCTCGTGATGAACATTAGCACCAATCAAACCTTAGGAAAATAGATAAATAGCCAGTGAGGCAAAAAGCGCCTCAAAGTCAATTTCCTAATTTTCTACAGGACTAAGCGATTTGTTCCGCTTTTACTGAGAATCACAACGAAAAGGATTTGAGTTGATGATGAACAGTACAAGACTTTCGCAAGAAAGTGTTGATCATTGGTATTATCCAGCTGCTCAAGCCAGCCTCTCGGAAAAAAGATAAAAATAAATTATGGCAAATAGCGCCATATTTTATTTTTCCTATTTTTCTGTCAAGGCTAAACGGCTTGTTCCGCTTTTATTTCTATCCAGCTACACAAATCAATCCTTAGGAAAATAGACAAATAGCCAGTGAGGCAAAAAGCGCCTCAAAGTCAATTTCCTAATTTTCTACAGGATTAGACGATTTGTTCCGCTTTTATTCGTTATCCAGCTACACAGGCTAGCTCTTCGGAAAAAAGATAAATGTAGAGTGAGATAAAAAGCATCTCAATCAACATTTCCTATTTTTCAGTCAGAGCAGAATGAGCCTGTTCCGCTTTTAAATTAAGGAGGTTTTTATTTGATTAAATTGGTTGCTATTGATTTGGATGGTACGTTACTTACAAGTGAGAAAGAGATTTCGACTAGAAATAAAGAAGTTTTAGCGCAGGCAAAAGTTGCTGGTGTTAAGGTTGTTTTATGTACAGGGCGTCCGTTAGCTGCGATTGAAGGCTATTTGGAAACGTTAGGATTGTGCGATGATGGTGATTATAGTATCACGTTTAATGGCGGATTGGTTCAAAAAAATGATACGGGAGAGATCATCGAAAAGAATTTGATGCCGTTAGAGGATATCCATATACTACACGAATTAGCTAAAACATTAAATGTACCGTTGGATATTTTATCTGATGGAACAGTGTTGCAGCTGCCGGTTTCTGAAGACCATATATCCTTATACAGCCAGTTAAATAATCTGCTGACCTTTGAACCTGTGGAATTAGCTCAAATGACAACGGATCGTATTTACAATAAAGCGGTCGTTGCCATCGATGAAGAATATCTTGATGAACAAATCAAAAAAATACCGAGCGAATTCTATGAACGATATGAAGTAATTAAAACGAGAAGTAATTTATTGGAATTTATGCCTAAAGGAATCACAAAAGCATATGGAATTTCTCTGTTGGCCAAAGATTTAGGCATCAAGCAAGAAGAAATCATGACGATCGGTGATGAGGAAAATGATTTGCCGATGATCGAATATGCCGGTCTTGGCGTTGCGATGGAAAATGCTGTAGCGAGTGTGAAAGCTTTAGCAGATGTGATCACAGATACAAATGATAATGATGGCGTAGCAAAAGCTGTTGAAAAATTTGTTTTAGAACCGTTGAAGGGGGGAAATTAAATGGGATTTTTTGATAAAATAAAAAAGGCATTTATGAATGAAAAAGAAACAAAACCAGCCGATATGGAAATAGATGAAACGTTGGAAGAATCAACTTCGGAAGCTGCTGATCAGGAACAACCACAGCAACCACAACAAGAGGAAGCTGAACCTGTCGTAGAAAAAGAGCTGGAAGCTGAGGCAGAATCAGAAGCAGTAGATGAACCACAGCCAATAACGGATGAAATACCGCAGGAAGAAACGATTGAACCTGAGGTCGTTGAAGAAATTCAAGAAGAGATCGTGGTACAGGAAAAGTATGAAAAAGGATTAGAAAAAACGCGGAAAACCTTTGGGCAACGGTTGAATGAACTATTTGCTAATTTCCGTTCGGTAGACGAGGACTTTTTCGAAGAACTAGAAGAAACCTTGATCGGTGCCGATGTTGGCTTTGATACAGCGATCAAAATCACTGAATCACTCCGTCAAGAGGTAAAACTGCGTAATGCAAAGAAACCTGCGGTGATCCAAAATACAATCATTGAAAAAATGGTTGATTTATATGAAGCAGAAGGTGTAGAAGAAAATAATGCACTGAATATTCAAACCGACGGCTTAACAGTGATGCTGTTTGTAGGAGTCAACGGTGTAGGTAAAACGACAAGTATCGGTAAGTTAGCACATGAGTTCAAGCAAGAAGGTAAAAAAGTATTGATGGCCGCGGCAGATACATTTAGAGCAGGAGCGATCGATCAATTAGTTGTTTGGGGTGAACGTGCGGGTGTAGAGGTTGTTCGTGGAAATGCTGGCGGCGATCCTGCGGCTGTTGTTTTCGATGCGGTGGAGCGTGCTAAAACAGAAAATGCTGATATTTTATTAGTAGATACTGCTGGTCGTTTGCAAAACAAGGTCAATCTAATGAAAGAGTTAGAGAAAATCAAACGTGTGATTCAGCGTGAGATACCTGATGCGCCTCATGAAGTGTTACTTGTTGTTGATGCAACGACAGGGCAAAATGCAATGTCACAGGCAAAACAGTTTAAAGAAACGACAGATGTTACAGGCTTGGTTCTTACGAAACTAGATGGTACTGCTAAAGGTGGTATTGTACTAGCGATCCGTAATGAGCTTCATTTACCAGTGAAGCTAGTTGGACTAGGTGAAGGAATCAATGATTTAGAACCATTCGATGCAAATGATTTTGCGGTTGGACTGTTTAAAGGGTTATTAAAAGAAGAGGACTAATAATCAAGTTGACTGTTATATTAAGCTTTGGATATAACTTTGCAAGTCATTATGAAAGCTTGGAAAATCTGAAGAAACTTTGATACTAGAAGTACTTCTTTCTGAAAAAGAGGGATGCACAAAAATTGTAGAGCAATTTTGTGCATCTCCTCTTTTTTTATCTGGGGATTAAACATGTCTGTGTCAACTTCAATGTAGCACTTTTTTAGAAAATCGTCGGCACCATACCACCGTCCATGCGAATCGCTGCCCCGCTAAAGGCAGAAGCATAAGGGCTACTCACAAATACTGCTAAACGTCCGATTTCCGCTGGATCGATCAAACGTTGAATTTGAGAAAGTGGTCGATTATTGTGCATAAATAATTTTTCTTTTTTTTCTAAGGACAAGGCTGGATCAGGATACATCTTTTCAATCATATCACGAACGCCTTCGGTCATAGTAGAGCCAGGCATAATTGTATTAACGGTGACCAGTGTGCCTTTTGTGAGTTTAGATAAGCTCTTTGCTAAAGAAAGCTGCATGGTTTTAGTCATGCTGTATTGCGGCATTTCACCAGAAGGCATGATGGCTTCTTCGCTGGCAATAAAGAGGACTCTGCCAGAATTTTCTTCCAGCATTGTCGGTAAATAAAATTTAACTAATGCATTAGCAGCTAAGACATTTGTACGAAAGAACGTTTCCCACGTTGCATCGTCGATTTCTTCATATGCCATAGGTTGAAAAATCCCCATATTATTGATCAGAATATCTACTTTAGGAAATTGTGAAAATAGTTTTTCCCGATGCGCAGGGTTTACAATATCTCCTGTGGCTGCCTGTGCTGTGGCTGAGGGATATTGCTGGTTCAATTCAGTGACGACTTGTTGAACCTCTTGTTCATTGCGGCCGTTGATGAGTACGTTTGCACCTTCTTTTGCGAATGCCACAGCAATCGCTTTACCAATTCCTTTTGTTGAGCCGGTAACAAGTGCTGTTTTCCCTTTTATTCCCATATCCATATTGTTGCCTCCTTCGTAATTTGTTTATTCAAAAAAGAATAAATCTGGATGTGGACCAACTCTAGTACCGTTGTTCAATTGATCGATTATCTCTAAGTCTTGTTCGGATAATTCAAAATCAAAAATCGCTGCATTACTTGCGATTCGTTCTTCTTTCATAGATTTTGGAATCACGATGATCCCGTGTTGGATATGCCAGCGTAAAATGATTTGCGCGGCGGATTTTTGATACTTTTCTGCAAGGGCTAAAATAGTTTGATCTTGTAGTAATTGCCCCTGCATCAAAGGAGCCCATGCTTCTATAGCGATGTTGTTTTCCTTTGCGAAGGTACGCATTTCTTTTTGAGCTAATCGCGGATGCAATTCTATTTGATTTAAAACAGGTTTGATTTTTGCGGATTCCAATAAGGTTTCTAAATGATGGCGTTCAAAATTACTTACACCGATTGCTCTGATTTTTCCTGCTGCATATAAATCTTCCATGGCTTTCCAAGGTGCTAGAAATTCATTGTCTCCAGGCCAGTGAATCAAATATAGATCTACATAATCCAAACCTAAGTTTAACAAGCTTTCATCAAATGCGGAAATGGTTTGCTCATAGTTTAGGTTGTGATTCCAGAGTTTCGTAGTGATGAATAACTCTTCACGTGTCTTACCTGTAGCTGCCAGTCCGCGCCGGATTCCTTCGCCAACACCTGCTTCATTTCCGTATATTTGTGCAGTATCGATACTAATATAGCCTGCTTCGATGGCTTTTTGAACTGAAAAAATTGTTTCTTCATTGCTCACTTGAAAGACGCCTAAGCCAAAACCAGGCATTTTTACGCCATTATTTAATAAAATCGTATCAGTTAATGATTGAATCATTGTGTCTCTTCCTTTCACTTTTAGAATATACCTATAGTATCAGCCGCCTGTTCGTTTGAACAGTACGTACTTTAAAGTTTTATACACACCTAAAAGTAAGTAATTGATTTATCAACAGTTCTTTGCTTTAATAGAAAACGAAAGGATGCGGTTTCGATGGAAAAGGTACAGACAACAGTTGAAAAAGAATACAATATCGGGGTAGAAGTCACGGTGGATGTCATCGGAGGAAAATGGAAACCGATCATTCTTTGCAATTTAAGGCATCAAGTGATGCGGACAAGTGAATTGCACAGAGCAATCCCCAAAATATCACAAAAGATGCTGACGCAGCAATTAAGAGAGTTGGAGCAAGACAATATCATCGATCGAAAAGTCTATAATCAAATTCCGCCAAAAGTAGAGTATAGCTTAAGCGAATATGGTGAGTCACTGGGCGAAATTTTGGATTTGCTTTGTACCTGGGGTGAAAAACATGCAGAGCATTTAATTGCAAATGGTGAAGCAGTTAGCTTGCAATGCGATAAATTCAAGTAAAATGGATAAAATAAAAGAGCAGCTTCGTGACATTTTCATCACGAAGCTGCTCTTTTATTTTCTATAAGTTATTCGTTTCAATCCCATATTCTTCCGCAATTTTCTTCAAGCTAAAACCGCGTCCAAAGACTTCACTTGCATTCATTGAAACGATAAAGGCTTCTTCATCGATTGCAAGGACATCTTCTTTGATGCGACTAAAATCTTTTTCACTGATCACGGTCATCATTAACATACTTTTATTTTGTTGATAACCGCCTTCGATTGGAATCATGGTTAGTCCTTTGTCCATATCAATCAAGATTTTTTCTTTGATTTCCATATATTTTGGTGAAATGATCAGAACATTTTTCGAACGAACAAAGCCGACCTGAACCATATCGACCACACGACCAATAATGTAAAGACAAATCAATGAGAATAAGACCGTATCTGTGTTAAATACGTAGAGCGCTGATAAAATCACAAGACCATCCACGAAGAGAATCGATACCCCTAGTGAGATTTTGAAATATTTATTGACGATTTGAGAAATAATAGCTGTTCCGCCAGTCGAAGCATTCCCTCTGAATTCCAGACCTAACCCGATCCCAGTTAAAATTCCTCCAAAGAGAGTGGCTAGAAAAATGTTATGGGTCAATACAGGAAAGTTCGCTGTGATCCCTACAAAAAATGGATAAATCAAACTACCATAAATGGTTTTGATCCCCACATCTTTCCCCAGCAATAAAAAGCAAAGTATTAACAGTGGTAAATTGATTGCATATAATACCAAAGCAGGACTGATGCCGAAAAGATGATTGATAACTACGCTGATTCCGTTTGCGCCTCCAGCAACGATTTTATTTGGAAGCAGTACTGAATTGATTGATACAGCTAGAATAAAAGAGCCAATTGTTACGTAAAGAGTGTCTTGAATTTGTCTTTTCGTAAATTTCATTTTATACATTCCTCCATCATTAAAATAGTAAAATCGATATAATTGAGTGATAAATACATTCATCATTAAATAGCTCAACAAATACCCCTTAGCTATACTATCACGATGACTAAGAGATATCATGAGATAATTTTAATTTTTTAGCCGACAATTATGTTAAAATGAATCAAGACAAAGAATCATCGAAATGCATTAAATAAAAGTCAAAAAGCGATTATTCCATAATTGTTCATGATGTTGAATAATCGTTTTCGCTCCAAGTAAGTCATTATTTAATGTGGTGCTGAGCCCTTTTTTCATAAAACCTGTGTAGCCCAAGCCATGTGCCATACGAATGGTTGTATCGACACAATATTCAGTTTGAGCGCCGCAAAATTCAAGCTCTGTAACCGATAAGTCTTCGAGACATTGTTTAAGAGAGGTGTTGAAAAACGAGTTAGCATGCGTTTTTCCAATATAAATGTCCTCGTCTTGAGCATCTAGCTCATCAAATAATTGCCAGTCTTGGCTGTTAAGAATCAGTTCGTCATCTTCATGTTGAATAAAAATGATCGGCAGCTTATGCATGCGATAGTCTGCAATTCGTTGGTTGACTCCTTTCAGGAAATCATTTAGTTGAAACAATCCGGTTCCGGAATGATTTAAGCCTTTTTGCAGATCGATAACGATCAATGCTCGTTTAGTCATGTAGATGTCCTCGCTTTAACTTATTTTTTTTAGTATACAATGAGTCAGCTGCAGAGGAAAGAATTAAAATAGCTAAGCCACTACTATCAGTGAAATTTAAGGTAATTTTTTTCTTTTTGACAAAATTAAGCGTAAATATTCTTTTTACCGCTCTTTTTTTATATAATGAGTAGTGATGAATAATTACGGGGAAGAAAGGGACAGTATGAAATTTAAAGAGTTGTTACAGAAAAAAAATGTGCGCCCTTATATAACGGCTGCGCGTTTCGGATTAGAAAAAGAAAGTCAACGTACAACATTTGATGGTGCATTGGCAAAAACTGATCATCCAGAAGTGTTGGGAAATAGATCTTACCATCCATATATCCAAACGGATTTTAGTGAAACTCAGATGGAACTTATTACACCAGTAGCGAATTCAATCAACGAGATGCTGCGTTATCTTGCTGCGATCCATGATGTAGCTTTACGTTCGATGGATAAAACAGAAATGCTTTGGCCACTAAGTATGCCGCCTAAGTTGCCTGTCAAAGATGAAGATATCAAGATTGCAAAACTCGAACAATTTGAAGGAATTCTGTATCGCCGATATTTGGCGCGAGAATATGGGAAACGTAAACAAATGGTTAGTGGGATTCATTTCAATTTTGAATATGCAATCGAATTAGTGCATCAATTATTTGCGATTCAGGAAGAGTACGAAACCATCGAAGAGTTTAAAAATATCTTATATATGAAAGTATCACGAAACTATCTCCGCTATCGTTGGTTGATCACTTATTTATTCGGTGCGTCTCCTGTTAGCGAAACTGGCTATTTTTCAGAAAAAGAAGATCACCCAAAAGAGCCAGTCAGAAGTATTCGCAATAGTGCATTCGGTTATCAAAACAAAGAGAACGTCAATGTCTCGTATGAATCTTTACAAAGTTATATTGAGGACATTCATCGCATGGTGGAAAATGGGATTTTATCAGAAGAAAAAGAGTTCTACTCCGCAGTCAGATTGCGTGGCGGCAAACAAATGTCTGATTTGCCGAAAACAGGGATTCGTTATATCGAATTAAGAAACTTAGACCTGAATCCTTTTGCGCCTCTTGGGATAGAAGAAGAATCATTGGAATTTATCCATTTGTTTATGCTGTTTCTTCTTTGGACCGATGAAAAGGAAACACCGAATGATTGGGTTGCTACAGGCGATTTGTTGAACGAACAAGTAGCTTTGGGTCATCCATTTGCTCAAGTGAATGTCCTAGCTGAAGGCGACCGAATTTTTGCTGAAATGGATGAAATGATCGAAGCCTTAGGTCTGTTCAATTTCAAAAAAGTACTAGAAGTTCATCGCGGACAATTAAGAACACCTGATTTAACGATTGCAGGGAAAATGTGGACGATCATTGAAAGCAATTCAAATCATGAATTAGGTATTGTCTTTGGAAAAGAATATCAAGGCATGGCATTTGAACGTCCTTACCAGCTAGCTGGGTTCAGAACGATGGAATTATCGACACAACTCTTTTTATTTGATGTCATTCAAAAAGGGATAGAGGTTCAAATTTTAGATGAGCAAGAACAATTTTTGAAGCTTGAACATAAAGGGCATGTAGAATATGTCAAAAATGCAAATATGACCAGTAAAGATAGCTATATCGTACCGTTGATCATGGAAAATAAAACTGTGACGAAAAAAGTTTTGGCGAATGCAGGTTTTGTTGTTCCAGAAGGTGATGAGTTTGACACGCTTGAACAAGCGGAACAAGCCTATGTGAAGTATTCAGAAAAAGCGTTTGTGATTAAACCGAAAACAACAAATTATGGGTTAGGCATTACGATCTTCAAAGAAGGAGCCTCTTTAGCTGACTATAGTGAAGCACTAAAATTAGCGTTTAAAGAAGACTCTGCTGTACTGATTGAAGAGTTTTTACCAGGAACAGAGTATCGCTTCTTTGTGATCGATGATCAAGTTCGAGCTATTCTTTTGCGTGTGCCGGCAAACGTTGTGGGTGACGGAGTTCGTTCCGTGGAAGCCTTAGTGGCAGAGAAAAATCTCAATCCATTAAGAGGAACACATCACCGTTCACCGTTAGAGATCATTCAACTTGGAGATGTAGAACGTTTGATGTTGAAGGAGCAAAATCTATTGGTGACTTCTGTTCCCGAAAAAGATCAAATCGTTTATTTACGTGAAAACTCGAATATCAGTACAGGCGGCGATTCGATAGACGTCACAGATGATTTCGATGAAAGTTATAAACAGATTGCCATAGAGGCAGTTCAGGCAATAGGTGCGAAAATCTGCGGTATTGATTTGATTATTCCAGACAAATCAGTCAAAGGCAGCAAAGATAGCAAAACCTACGGTATTATCGAAGCAAACTTCAACCCGGCGATGCATATGCATACTTACCCTCATGCAGGACAAGGGCGTCATTTGACGATGGATGCGCTGAAACTATTGTATCCGGAAGTGTTTGAAAAAGAATAAAAATAAGCTGTGACAGAAGCGTTGAATCTCGAGAAAAGAGAGGTTGCTTCTGTCACAGCTTTTTATTCATAGGTTGAGTGGTTAAAATGAAAAGCTAAGCGCACTATTTATCAGTACTCCAGCTCTTTGATAGCAATAGTTTGTTTGGTTTCTTCCACTTCTAAACCAGTACTATCTTCCCACCATTGTTTCATTTCACGTTCGTATGTTGTTGGAAAGGCAGCAACGATCTCGTTCAACGTTTTTCCATGCAGTCGAGCATAGGGGTAGTTTAAAAGTAGATTGTATTTCAGCTCATTAAGGAGACTGTAGTATTGAAACATCATATAATGCAGTTCCTCTTCATCTTCTTCAAGCATGACTTTAGGTGCATGCTCCAGCATAAAACCAAAGCTTCGCATCATAAAGGTAAAAGCATCCATGTGGTCTTCCTCAATTTGTTCAACTTCTCTAAGTAAAGTGATGTGCGTATTCAAGGCATTTGCTAAGTCTTGTTTCAGTAACTGTTGTTCTACCATTTTAAAAGACTCCTCTCCTTAGTTAAATAAGTTGCGCCAAAAGCTTTTTTTAGGGGCATCTTTTTTTTCAGTGGGTGCTGTTTTAGGGTATTTTTGTTCAATATCAATAATGTCGATATTTACTGCTTCTTTCGCCGTTAAAATCAATCCTAGTGAATCTGGTGTATTCGTAACGAAATCATTTATTACAGTAAAAGAGATATGTTGTTCATTGATCGTTTTTATATAGTTGGCCTGTAGAGCCATATCTATTGCTCCGTTTAAAAGAACCGTAGCATCTGGATGAGCGGCTGCTTCACTTAAAAAATGTTTTTTGTTTTCTTCATCTTTCATTTGTCCAATGGTCATGGTTAAATAACAGCGTTCCCGGAATGTGCCCATATATTTTTGCTGTTCCTCTGGTTTTAGCCGCGGGGTGCCATACATTGCATTATCCAAATGTTTTTGTAAGTCATCTTGCGCCATAGAGTATCAAACCTGCTTTCATTCAGTAGTCTTATACCAAATTATAGCATAGAATACCTGAAAGAACTGGATTTACTTGTCATCAAAGTACGCTTAAATGGCAAAAAGGTATTGCTTTTCTAGCGACTTTCGCATAGACTAATAAATAAGAATGAAAATCATTCTCAATTAGAAAAACTAGTGTATGAAGCTAACTCTTCGGAAAAGCTGAATATACGTGATCAGCTCTGACCGAAAAATAGGAAAACATGATGATGCATCTTTGAGGCACTAGTAGGTTTTATCTTTTTTCCGAAGAGCTAGTATATAAAGCTAGACAATAAGGAAAGCTGAATATGCTTGATCAGCTCTGACCGAAAAATAGGAAAACATGATTGTGCTATTTTCAGGCACTAGCAGGTTTATCTTTTTTCCGAAGAGCTAGCATATGAAGCTAGACAATAAGAAAAGCTGAATATACGTGATCAGTTCAGATAAAAAAGTAGGAGAGAGTATATGAAAAAAATAGGTTTATTTGTTCTCTTACTCCTGTTAATTGTTTCATCGATTTTTGTCGGGGTCAAAGATATTTCTGTGTCTCAATTCATGCAGTGGGATGCACAACAGCAGTTGGTGCTGTTGACAACAAGAGTACCGCGAACAGTCAGTTTAGTGATTGCTGGCAGTACAATCAGTATTTCCGGATTAATCATGCAGCATTTGACGCAAAACAAATTTGTTTCTCCAAGTACGGCAGGTACGATGGATAGCGCACGTTTAGGTATTTTGTTTGTGATGATCTTTTTCCCAAGTGCCCCCTTGCTGTTTAGGTCATTCATTGCTTTTTTATTTGCCTTTGGCGGAACGTTGTTGTTTATTTATTTAACACGATTTTTACCCGCAAAGAATCAAGTGATGATTCCGTTGATCGGTGTGATGTTTGGTAATATCATCGGATCAGTGGCGACCTTTTTTGCGTATCAGTTCCAGCTAGTTCAAAATATGTCTTCGTGGCTGCAGGGAAATTTCTCCACAGTAATGAAAGGCAACTATGAATTGTTGTATCTGACGATTCCTCTATTATTTGTGACCTATCTTTTTGCTTATCGATTTACCGTTGTCGGCATGGGAGAAGACATGGCAACCAATCTAGGGATAAATTATCAGCGCATCCAGCTGTTTGGGCTGGGAATTGTTGCGTTGTCCAGTGCAGTCGTGTTGATCATGGTCGGAAACATTCCCTTTTTAGGAGTAATCGTTCCTAATTTGGTTTCGATGCGCTACGGCGATCATATGAAAAATACGCTCGCGATCACAGCCGTTGGCGGAAGTATTTTCTTGCTGGCATGTGATGTCTTGGCTCGTGTAGTAATTGCACCGTATGAGGTTCCTGTCAGCGTTGTTGTCGGCGTATTAGGCAGCTTTATCTTTATTGCATTACTGATGAGGAGGAAAACAGCATGAAAAAATTCTTCCAATCCTCAGCGGTAAAAATCATCTTATTGTTGATCGCCGTAATTGCAGTTTGCGCATTGTATCTATCCTATAAAACCTATGGGAATTGGGCGTTTGCTTTAGAACTTAGAGGGAAAAAATTACTGGCTTTTGTATTTGTTGGTGTAGCTGCGACATTTTCTACGATTAGTTTTCAAACTATGACGCAAAATCATTTCTTGACACCGAATATTTTAGGGCTGGACTCGCTGTACGTGTTTATTCAAACATTGCTGTTCTTCATTTTAGGCGGCCAGCAGTTACTAGGTAATGAAACGATTGCCACCTTTGTTTTAAATGTTTTGTTGATGGTCGGCGCAAGCATCATGCTATCTCGTTTCCTATTAAAAAAAGGTGGAAATGATCTATTTCTATTGCTGATGATCGGTATTATTTTAGGTACTTTTTTTAATAGTATCAGTACGTTCCTGCAAGTTGTGATGGACCCGAATGAATATGATTTACTACAAGGTAAATTATTTGCTAGTTTTGGAAATGTGAATAGTCAGCACTTAGTGATTGCCGGTATTTTGATTACGCTTTTAGTTGGTTTTTTGTGGATAAAAAGTCATGCATTAGATGTTTTGCATTTAGGAAACGAGCAAGCCACTAGTTTAGGAATCAATGTTCCTCGATTTCAGTTTATCTTATTGACTGTTATCAGTGGATTGATCGGTTTATCGACGGCTTTGGTCGGTCCGGTGACATTTTTGGGATTTATCGTGGCGAATATGAGCTATCAGCTAATGGGGACTTACCGACATCGTGCGTTGTTTCTGGGCGGTAGTTTACTGTCGATTTTATTATTAGTTTTAGGTCAATTTTTAGTTGAGCAGGTTTTCCAGTTGAACACAACATTGAGTATTGTAATCGAGTTTGGCGGCGGAATGTATTTTGTTGGAAAAATTATTAGTGAAAGGAAGCAGCGCGGATGATCGAAATCAAAAATGTTTCAAAAAGATATGGTGAAAAGATTGTTGTTTCAGAAGTTCAATTACCGATTACAGAACAAAAACTGACCGCTTTTATTGGTCCGAACGGGGCAGGCAAAAGTACCCTGCTTTCGATGATGAGCCGCTTGATTCCTAAAGATACAGGGGAAATCTATTTAGACCACAATGAAGTGAAAACGTGGAAACAAAGTGAACTATCAAAAAAATTATCGATTTTGAAGCAAACAAACGGGATCAATTTGAAAATCACTGTCAGAGAGCTGGTCAATTTTGGGCGTTTTCCATATAGCAAAGGTCGCTTGAAAAAAGAGGATCACGAGAAAGTCGAAGAAGCTATGAAAAATCTGGGCTTAATCGATTTGGCAGATGAACTGATCGATACCTTATCTGGCGGACAATTACAGCGTGTATACATTGCGATGGTTTTGGCGCAAGATACAGATTATATTTTGCTGGACGAACCATTGAATAATTTGGATATGAACTTCGCTGTTCAAATGATGCAGACATTACGTCGCTTAGTAGATGAATTTGGTAAAACTGTCGTAATTGTTCTTCATGATATCAATTTCGCTGCTAGTTATGCAGATGAAATCGTCGCAATGAAAGACGGTCGACTCTTTACTCATGGAACGACAGACGAAGTGATCCAATCAGAAACATTGAACAAACTTTATGACATGAATATTCGAATTTGCGAGATCGAAGGCAAACGCTTTTGTATGTATTTTAGCTAGAAAAGCTGAGAGCATTGTTCAGCTCTTGAGCAAATTAGGAAAATCGTTCAAAGGTGTTCTCTACCTTTGAAAAGATTTTGTCTATTTGCCGAAAGAGCTAATGCTCGAAGCTAGATCAAAGAAAAGCGCAACACGTTCGTTCAGTCTTTGAGCAAATTAGCAGAAAAAAATTAATCTATTGTAGAAAAAATTTAAAAACATTAATGAAACTGGGGGAAATAAAATGAAAAAGAAATTTTTAGCAGTGGCTACAGTATCAATGATCGCATTACTTACGTTAGGAGCTTGTGGAAACAATAGTAAAAATGCAACAGATGGTTCTTCTGCGAAAGAATCAAGTGCGGCAGAAACAACTATTACGATAGAAGATTCAAACGGTTCGGTTGAAGTTCCTAAAAATCCAGAAAAAGTTGTTGTCTTTGATAATGGTTCATTAGATACGCTGGATGCGTTAGGTGTGGGTGAAACAGTAGTTGGTGCACCAACTAAAAACCTGCCAGCCTATTTAGCGGATTATAAAAAAGTAGAATCAGCTGGAGGAATCAAAGAACCAGATTTAGAGAAAATCAATCAAATCAAACCAGATTTAATCATTATTTCTGGTCGCCAACAAGATTTTCAAGATAAACTAAGCAAAATCGCACCGACGATTTATCTATCTGTAGATGCAAAAGATACATGGAATTCTACGAAGAAAAACATCCAAACATTAGCAGAAATCTTTGATAAAAAAGAGGAAGCTGATAAAAAAATTGCAGACTTAGAAAAAGAAATCGCTGATGTGAAAGAAAAAGCAGAAGCAAGTGATGAAAAAGCATTAGTTGTTTTAGTGAATGAAGGTCAATTATCTGCTTACGGAACAGGCTCTCGTTTTGGTATTGTACATGATACGTTTGGCTTTAAACAAGCAGACGATGCAATCGAGGCCTCAACCCATGGACAAAGCGTTTCTTATGAATATGTATTAGAGCAAAATCCAGATATTTTATTTGTGGTTGATCGTACGAAAGCAATCGGCGGCGATGATACAAATGATAATGTAGCGGATAACGAGTTAGTGAAACAAACAAACGCTGGTAAAAACGGTAAAGTGGTTTCTCTACAACCAGACGTTTGGTATTTAAGCGGTGGTGGGTTAGAGTCTACGCACTTGATGATTGAAGATGTACAAAAAGCATTGAAATAGTTATTCTTACTTCAACAAAAAAATGGATTTTTTTGATAAAAGCTGAAATTCACGAAAAAAATTTTTTCGTGAATTTCTTTTAGTTTTTTTAGATATGATTTTTTCAAGTAGTGTGTGCGATGAAAAATCATCTGTTAATTGGTTTAGATACAGAGAGATTCTGAACTTTTCTTGATAAAAAACTATATGTCTGATAAATTATATCTAGCTAGTTCTATAAGTAAGGAGCAGGAATATATGTATTTAAGTCAAAAAGGAAGAGCGCAGCAAAAGCTAGCCGAAGTTTTTCTTTCGTGTAAAATTGGCGATCAAGTTCCAACCTTCAACGATTTACATAAAGAATTCAAAGTTGGAACGGGAACGATCCAAAGTGCATTGAAAGAATTTGAAACGAACGGAATTGTACAGTTAAAAGCGCAGCCACGCTATGGTACGACATTAGTGGGGAAAGATGTGGAAAAGCTTTGGCAGTTTTTACCAAAAAAACATGTGATTGGTTTATTCCCAGAACCATTCAGTTTAGAGATGCAAGGATTGGCAATGGGCTTAAGAGAAGCGTTTCAAGAACTTGGAATTCCGTTGATTATTGTTTACGGATATGGCTCTAAGGTTCGCTTTGATCGAATTTTAAGTGAACAGCATACAGAAGATTTTGTGATTTCTTCTTTTGCATCTGCCAAAGATCGGCAACTCATCAATCCAGAATTGGATGTTGCACTGCGCTTTAAAGAGAATTCTTTTTATCAAAAAGAATCATTATTGGTTTTAGAAAATGAACAGATACAAAAGAAAAAAGAAATCAAAATCGGGATTGATTATAGTTCTTTTGACCATATGTTGTTGACAAAAATGGTCTTTCCAGATGCGTCTTACGTAGATATCAAATATAGCGATGTTCCCTATGAAGTATTAACGAATATTGTGGATACAGCGATTTGGCATCGAACTATTCAGCCTAAATTTGTTTCAGGAAAAGTAATCTCTATTGGTTCGTGTGGCAAAGAGATGGATAACTTGAAATTAACGGAAGTTTCAGAAGCAGTCCTGACTATAAACAGTAATACCAAGCTAATGAAAGGTGTCTTGGAACATATTGATTGTGCCAAGGTAATTGACATTCAAAAAAAAGTATTAGCACAGGAAATACAACCGATATTTTAATACAAAAGATGGGAAGGGGTATATGCCAACTCCCGTTTTTATTTGAAAATAAAAAAATTAACTGGAATGGTATTGACTATTATCAATATATACAGTATTCTGTATTATGTATTAAAGAGAGTTGGAACCAGTATTTTTTATTAAAAATACTAAATACATTTAGAGAGAGAGGAACAAAAATGGTAAAAGTTACGAATCAAGTAGGAAAAGAGCTACGTATCAGTCGTTTTTTAAATTCGGAGTCGAAACGAACAGTGATGGTAGCCTATGCGCACGGTGTTCTTTTGGGACCAATCAAGGGAATGGAAACAAACGCTGAAATCAATCAACAGGTAGACACCTTACGTGAAGCGGATGCTATTTTAATGCCAATGGGTTTTCTCCCATATGTACAGCCTCTATTTGAAGGAAAAGACGCGCCAGAAATGATTGCCTTATATGATTGGCAAAGTATTAGCCGACCAGCAAATCATCTTGGATATACTGAAGGCAGTATTGAGCCGATTACATCAATCGAACGTGTCTTAGCAAGTGGTGCAACCGGTGTAATGACTTATCTCTTTATTGGATTTGATGATCCTGAACTTGAAGCAAAAGAAGTGCGTAGAAATTATGAAGTAAATGAACTTTGTCAAAAATACGGTTTAATTCATATTATTGAACCACGAGTGGTGAAAAGTAAAGAAACGAATACGGATGGAACCATGAAATTAGAATTGATGAAAGTTCATACACGAATGGCAGCCGAGCTTGGAGCTGATTTTATCAAAGTGAAATACCCAGATACACCAGAACGTTTAAAAGAGCTACAAGATATTAGTCCAGCACCATTATTGGTTGCAGGAGGCTCAAAAATTGCTGATGGTGATGCAGATCAGATGGCAGAAGCATCGGTAACTGCTGGGACGGCTGGTATTGTCTTTGGACGGAATATCTATCAAGCGGATCAACCAAAAGAAGCATTAGCTCGTTTCCTAAATATCGTTCATCAAAAATAAGCGATAGACCAGCTCAAAAAAAGAAGATGAAGCTGGGATGTAACTCATAGAGTTATGTCCCAACTTCTTTATCAAGTATTAAGCAACAGGCTGTTCAATCTTTTTTTTATAAACAAAAGAAAACGTTTACTTTAACGCTAGGAGTGAGACTATGGGTATTTTACAAGGAGCGATTGATTGGTTTATTGGTTTGGGCGGTACATACTTTGTGCCAATCGTTATGTTGGTTATCGGCTTAGTCTGTCGTGCAGGATTGAATACAAGTGTTAAAAGTGCTTTGTTAATTGGAATTGGGTTAACTGGATTGAATTTAATCACAGATTTTTCGGTCGCTGCCATGTTACCTGTTACAAAACAGCTTTCCGCACGATTAAATGCAGATTTTTCAATTGTTGATATTGGCTACGGAAGTGTGACAGCGGCTTGGAGTTGGCCAGGAGTTCCTTGGGTTATTTTAGGTATTATTTTATTGAATGTTTTGCTTGTTTCACTTAAATTGACTAGTACATTATGGGTGGATATGTGGAACATTTGGCATGGGCAAGCTTTAGGTGTCATGTTTTGGGCTTTTACAGGAAACTTACTTTTAGGAATTGCGGTTGGAGTAGGTACATTAGTTTTATCAATGTTTTTGGCCGATTTTCATGCAAAACAGTTTCAGGCATTCAATCATTTAGATGGTGTAACAGTGCCGGCACCTTCAGCAACCTTTCCTGCGACTTTTGCTTTTATTCTCATGAAAGTTATTAAGCGAATTCCAGGATTAAATAAGGTGAAAGCTTCTTCGAATGATTTAAAGGAAAAATTTGGCTTGCTGGGTGAGCATAGTGTTATCGGGGCTTTGTTAGGTGTCATAATTGGTGTGATCAGCGGCATTGAAGTCGCAATGATTATTCAATTAGCTGTGAAATTAGCCGCTATCCTAGTTATTTTACCGGCGATGCTGCAGTTTGTAGCAGATGGAATAGTTCCGATTACAGAAAATTTATCCAAATTTATGAAGGAAAAGTTCAAAGGTCGTGCATTAAACATAGCTGTTGACCCAGTCATGTTGCTTTCTGATCCTTCTGTTATGTCAACTGTAGTTATTATGTATCCAATCGCAATTTTTGTTTCAGCCTTTTTACCTGGGAACAACTTTTTGCCGGTTGCAAGCTTAGCGGCACTTCCTTATTGGATTGGCGGAATTGCACCATACACAAAAGGGAATATTGTTTATAATGTTATTATTACAACGTTATGGATTATACCCACCACATTAGCAGCGACACAGTTAGCTGGTTTAACAACCGGTGCAGCAGAATTGACGAACATTCTAGGGGGAAATATTGACGCTGGTACACTTGTCAGTAGCTGGGATGAAGGAGGAAATCTGTTAATGTGGTTAATCGTAAAAGTGAGTGAACTATTTGCTGGATAAACTGGAGGCGGTAAAATGAAAGCTTTATTATTAGAAGCAAAACAAAAATTAAAAATGAAAGAAATACCTACACCGAAGATTTCTGAGAATGATGTGTTAGTTAAAGTGGCTTATTGCGGAATTTGTGGTTCCGATCTACCAAGATTCTTTGAAGGTGCTGTTCATCAATTTCCTCAGATTCTAGGACATGAATTTTCTGGTACAATTGAAGCTTGTGGATCAAAAGTAACGACTTTGGCAGTTGGTGATCGTGTTGCAGTAGCCCCATTAACCGTTTGTGGACACTGTGAATATTGCTTAGCGGGATATCCGCAAATGTGTGAAAACTATGGTTTTATCGGTTCACATCAAGCTGGGGCATTTGCTGAATATGTGGCTGTTCCTGAGCAAAACATCATTAAAGTTCCTGAAACCGTCTCTTTAAAAGAAGCAGCTTTAATTGAACCATTTACGGTTGGCTTACATGCAGTGGAAAGATTGCCGATCAAAGCGAATGATGAGATCTTAGTATTAGGTGCAGGAACGATTGGTTTAATGACGATTCTTGCTTTACGTGCACGAGGTGTTGGGAATATTAGTGTTTCTGAGATCAATGATAACAGGTTGAGATTCGCTAAATTGGCAGGTGCAGATCAATTAATCAATCCAATGAAAACGCAACTTGAAGACTATGTATTAGAACATGGTCGTCCTCATAGCGTCTTTGAAACAGCGGGACATCCATTGACGCAAGTTCAGGCCATTACGCTTGCGAGGAAGAAAGGGCAAGTGACGTATGTAGGAACGAGTCATCGGCCAATTCACTTTGAAGCACAAGAATTTGAACATATTTTTAGAAAGGAATTAATTGTCACAGGTTCTATGATGTCTTATTCAGCTCCATTTCCTGGTTATGAATGGCAAGCAGCTTTAAGTTATCTAGAACGGGGGTTAATTGATGTAAAACCTCTGATTACAGGTATCGTTCATTTGGAAGATGAGGGACAGCCATTTTTAGAGTTGACAGCAACTGATTCTAAACAGATTAAATTACTTTATGAAATTGGAGGAGAAGTTTAATGGTGGACGGATTATTAGGAATCGACATCGGTACTTCAAGTTGTAAGCTAACAGTCTTTCAAACAGATGGACAGCCGCTTATTAGTGAGACCGAAAAATACCCTGTGTATTATCCGGAAGATGGCTGGGTAGAGCAAAATCCAGAAGAATGGTGGGAGAGCATTTGTCTAGCTTTGCAGCGTATTACCACCAGTAAGGCTCTAGAAAATGTACAGATTAAAGGCATTGGTGTTGATGGGCAGGGCTGGTCAATGATTCCAATTGATAAAAATGGTCAAGTACTTTACAATAATCCTATTTGGATGGATACACGAGCTGCTGCAATTTGTGAAGAGGTAAAAGAAAAGATTGGTGCAGAGAAGATTTTTACTATCAGCGGAAATTCTTTTGAGCCCACGTATACGTTGCCGAAGATACTTTGGCTAAAGCAGGAGCACCCTGAAATTTATAAAAAAATTGACAAAGTACTTCAAGCAAATAGTTATATTGTTTATAAGCTAACTGGAGAAAAAACACAGGATATTTCTCAAGGCTATGGTTTGCATTGTTTTGACATGAAGCAAGGCAAATGGAGCGAAGAAATGTGTCAATTGTTTGGTATCTCCTCGGACATTTTACCTTCCATTCACCTATGTGACGAGGTTGTAGGCAGTGTTAACCAAAAAGCTGCTTCTGAAACAGGTTTAACTCAAGGAATTCCTGTTGTGGCTGGCGGTTTAGATGCAGCGTGTGGCGCATTGGGAGCAGGTGTTATTGCTCATGGAGAAACACAAGAACAAGGAGGACAAGCTGGTGGTATGAGTGTTTGTCTAAATGAATATGTTGCTGATCCGAGTCTGATTATGGGTTATCATGTAGTGCCGAATCATTGGCTGCTTCAAGGAGGAACAGTTGGTGGTGGCGGTGTGATCGATTGGGTTAAAAATAATTTTTGCTTTGAAGAGAAAACAAATGCACAATTTTATGGCACAACAACTTATTACGAGATGGATCAGCTTTCAGCAACGATTCCAGCAGGCTCACAAGGCCTAGTATTTCTACCATATATGAAAGGCGAGCGCTCACCGATTTGGAATCCACATGCCAAAGGAGTTTATTTTGGGTTAGAGTTTACCAAAACTAGAGCACATATGATCCGTGCTAGTCAAGAAGGCGTAGCGTATTCATTGCGGCATAATTTAGAAATTGCTGAACAGGCGGGTGCAAGTGTTGAAGAATTATGGGCAATGGGAGGCTCTGCAAATAGTGAGGTCTTTACGCAAATTAAAGCAGATGTGACTGGAAAGGTAATTCGTGTCCCATCATCAGATACAGCGACAACGTTAGGAGCTGCACTGTTGGCAGGTGTGGGTGTAGGTTTATATAAAGATTATGAAGAAGCGCGTGAAAAAACGGTTCAGGTCCAAAAAGAGTATGTTCCCAATATAAAAAATAAAGAGGCCTATGATTCAGGTTTTAAAATATATAAAGAATTATATACAAAATTAGAAAGTATGATGATAGAGTAAAGGGGGCGAAAAATTTGATCGTAACAGTGACAATGAATGGATCTGCAGACATTACGTATATAATGGATCAGTTAATTTTAAACGATACAAACCGCGTGGCGAATGTCAAAAAAACCGCAGGCGGAAAAGGATTAAATGTTACTCGTGTATTGAAACAGCTAGAAGCACAAGTTATTGCTACAGGGATCGTTGCAGGAACAACTGGTGATTTTATTTTAAATCAACTGGATCAGCAGGGGGTTAAACAAAATTTTTATAAAATGAACGTAGGTGAATCACGGAACAACATTTCTATTATTCAAAGTAGCAGTCAAACAGAAATTTTAGAACCTGGTCCAACGGTCTCAGAATCAGAATTAGCTTCCTTTTATAGAATCTATCAACAGATTACGAAACAAGCAGATACAATTGTCTTATCTGGTAGTCTGCCGCAAGGAGTACCAGTAAATTATTATAACCAGTTGATCGAGTTTGGCTATAAAAATGGCAAAAAAATGCTATTAGATACTTCTGGAGCTGCACTTGCGCAAGCAACTCAGGCAGTATTTCCACCAACCCTGATTAAACCAAACCAAGCAGAATTGACAGAATTATTAAAGAAAGAAATCAGTCTGAAAAATCTATCTGCATTAAAACAAGAATTATGTTCACCTTTACTTGAAAAAATTGAGTGGATCGTACTGTCTTTGGGTGCACAAGGAGCTGTAATTAAGAGAGGCAAGCAATTTTATCAGGCTACTGTACCTAAAATCGAAGCAATGAATGCGATTGGCTCTGGGGATTCTGTAATTGCTGGATTCGCATTAGGATTGGATCAATCTTTACCTACAGAAGAAATCATTCGTTATGGAATGACCTTAGGTGTTTTAAATGCGATGGAGCAAGAACCTGGTCATTTAAAACTTTCTAAGTTTCAAGAAATTTATCAAAAAATAGATATTACAGAAATATAGAAAATGGGGTAAAAAGGACTATTAGGAGACACAGTAGTGAAGGATTTTTACCCTATGAACTAGCAAAAAAAGATAATTTCAATTGACTTTATTTATATAATACAGTATTCTGTATATTGTAAATATAGAATTAGGAGGATTTGAAATGGAATTCATTACAGACGCAAAAGAAATGAGAAAGTACATTATTGATTGGTGGCCGGCAATTTTAAAATGGCCGGAGGAAAAAATACAAGCGCATTTACCTAAAGCTGTTGCTATTCCTAAATCAGTTGAAGAAGCACAAGAAGCAGTAAAATATGCGTATGATCATGGATTAGCTGTAGTACCATTTGGAGGTGCGTCCGGTGTTTTAGGAGGGATTGTTCCAGAAAAACCTTCATTGAGTATTGATATGCAAAAGATTACTGGTGTGGTTGAATTTGATGAAGACAATTTATTGATTACAGCTAATGCTGGCATGTTTGGTCGCGAGTTGGAAGATTATTTAAACGAAAGAGGCTATACAACGGGTCACTACCCTCAATCTATTGATTTAGCCACTATCGGTGGGCTAGTAGCTACTAAATCAGCTGGGACTTTTAGCAGTAAATATGGCAATATTGAAGACATGATGCAGTGTGTAGAGGTCATTTTACCAGATGGAACATTATTCACTAATCGAAATGTCCCTCGCTCAGCAACGGGACCTTCCATTCCTAACTTATTTATTGGCTCAGAAGGAACATTAGGCTTAATAACTAAAGTAACTTTAAAAGTGCATAAAATTCCTGAACGTAGAGAATTCCGAGGAATTGAGTTTGATACTTTAGAGGAAGCGGTTTCAACAGCACGAGACTTCTATTTACGTGATATTGTACCAGCAGTTGTTCGTATTTATAATTCAGCAGAAGCACAAAATTTATACGCTAAAATAAATCATACCTCTGACAAGATTTTGATGATCGTAGGGATCGTCGGGGCAGAGACGATCGCACCTGAAATATTGAAGCAGGTTCTACTAACAGCAGCTAAACGAGGTGGAACAGATTTAGGTGCTGAAATCGGTAATAATTGGGAGCAACACCGCTATAACGCAGATTGGCTGGAAGAGGGCAATGCCGAAGATACGATCATAGCGGATGCCATTGAGGTCAGCGGTAATTGGACCACATTACCTAAGATGTATGAGGTTATTTCTAAAAAATTAGAGGGTAAGGTTGAGAAACTTTGGGCTCACTGCTCACATTGTTACCCTAGCGGAGCGAATATTTATTTCATTATTTTTGCTAAGGGAAAAGATAAAGAGGAAACCTTGAAAAAATTTAATGAAATTTGGCAAATCATCATGGAAAATGTCCATGAAATTGGTGGTTCAGGTGCCCACCACCATGGAATTGGTCGTCAACGTTTGCCTTGGTTTGAAGAAGAGATTGGCACATCGTACACCATTTTAAAAGACATCAAAAAAGCAGTAGATCCAAAAAGTGTCTTTAATCCAGGTATTTTAAAACTATAATAAAATCAAATTCACTATCCTAAACGTTTATGATCTAAATCAGTGTTTTTAGCTAACGCATATTGACGCTACCTCATTCTCTATGCTACAATCCTTTTAATACATTATCTATTAAAATTAAATGTGAAGATAAGGAAAGTATTTTTCAGATAACTTAAAGAGAGTCTCGGCTGGTGGAAAGAGACAGTGACGCTGGAAAAGAAAATGGCCTTTGAGCAAATTGGTTGAATAAGTTAAGACCAATTCAGGTGCGCCTGTTATAGCGCCTCAGTATGATTGTACTGATAGAGTGGACTTAGAATTCTAAGTCAATGAAGGTGGTACCGCGAAAGTTTATAGCTCTCGTCCTTTTTGAAGGATGAGGGCTTTTTGCTGTGAATCGCTGCGACTGGCTTCGCCAGAGCAGATGATGAACAGTACTTGGCGACCAACGGGAGCGAAGTAACCAAACTCTCGAATCACTACACTGTGTTTTGATCGCATCAATTTCTAAGAGCTAAAGCGCTAAGAATTGAAGGACAATTGGCTTCGTCAGATTAGGAACAATCATACTGAATACAACGCTCAATGTTCGCACAAAATGGTAGGAGTAGCTAATGTATGAAACTATTTAGGGGGAAATAAAATGAAGAAAAAGTTATTCGTTGTAAGTGCTGTATTAACAGGCTTACTATTAGCCGCATGTGGAGGCAATGATAAAAAAGAAACAACCAAAACCGAAACAGAAGGATTGGCAACTAGCCAAAAAATAGAAATCAGTTCACCCGCACCATTGTCTACACTTGATACCACGCAAACAATGGACAAAAATACCTTTACAATCGTTCAGCACTTATTTGAAGGCTTGTATCGTTTTGAAGATGATAGCACGCCGATTCCAGGATTAGCCGAAAAAGTGGCTATCAGCGATGATGGGTTGACGTATAAATTTACTCTGAAAGACGATATTAAATGGAGTAACGGAGAGCCGATCACAGCACAAGATTTTCTTTACTCATGGAAAAAATTAGTCACACCAGAAACGATTGGTCCAAATGCCTATCTTTTGGATAACGTCAAAAACAGCAAAGAAATCCGTAATGGTGAAAAATCAGTAGATGAGATGGGGATTTCTGCGCCAAGCGACAAAGAATTTGTGGTTGAATTAGACCAAGCACAACCTTCATTTTTGACTGTTGTTTCTATTGGCTGGTTGGCGCCTCAAAATAAAGAATATGTTGAAAAACAAGGAAAAGAATACGCACAAGATAGTGATCATTTGATTTACAGTGGACCATTTATTTTAACGGATTGGGATGCTTCTTCAGACACATGGACATTAAAGAAAAATCCAGAATACTATGAAGCAGATAAAGTAAAATTAGAAGAAATCAAAGTCAATACAATCAAAGAAGAAAATACTGGGATCAATTTATATCAATCAGGCGAATTGGATTTGGCTCGTATTAGCGGACAATATGTTGCTCAATATCAAGATGATGCCGGCTATGTGACGCATTCTGATGTAGCCAATTACTTCTTAGACTTCAATAAGCAAGAAGGAACAGCGCCAGCCAACGTTCATTTACGCAAAGCCATTGCTCAAGCAATCGATAAAGATGCTTTGGCAAAAAGTGTGTTAAATGATGGTTCAAAACCATTGAACGGCTTGATTCCAAGAAATCTATATAAAAATCCGGATACATCAGAGGATTTCAGGGAGTTTAGTGGAGATCATTTAGAGTATGACGTAGAAAAAGCGCAGGAAGAATGGAAAAAAGCTCAGGCTGATTTAGGCGATAAAGTAAAATTATCTGTGCTGGTTTCTGATGATGACAATGGGAAAAAACTCTCTGAATATGTGCAAAGTCAATTGCAGGAAAATTTAAAAGGCTTGGAAATCACGATCAACGCACAGCCTAAGAACAACGTACTTGAATCTAGAAAAAATAAAAAATATGAACTATCTTTATCTGCTTGGATCGCTGGCAGCAGTGATTTAGATTCGTATTTTAACTTATATGATGGCACATCTGCCTACAATTATGGCGGATATGAAAATAAAGATTACGACAAATTAGTAACAGATGCAAAAACGATTCATGCGAATGATCCGGAAAAACAGTTTGATGACTACAAAAAAGCGGAAGATATTCTGCTTGATCAAGATGCTGCACAAGTTCCGTTGTATCAAAGTGCATCAAATTACTTGATCAATCCAAAAATCAAAGGCATCAGTTATCATTTGTACGGAGATTATTTCAATCTTAGAACGGCATTTTTAGAAGATTAGTTTAACGGTTAGGAGCAAAAGAATGGATAATTTATTAGACCGATTTATTCGCTATGTAAAAGTCAATACACGCTCGGATGCAGCTAGTCAAACTGTACCAACAACACAAGGGCAAGTTGAATTGGCGCACATCATTGAAAAAGAGCTAATCGAGATGGGGCTTTCTGATATTTATTACAATAAAAAAAATGGCTTTCTAACAGCTGTCTTACCAGCAACAACGACGGAGGATGTACCTGCGATCGGTTTTATCGCACATTTGGATACAGCAGATTATAACGCAGAAAAAATCCAGCCAAAGGTATTTGAACAGTATGATGGACAGTCGGTTGTGCTGAACGAAGCGCAGCAAATTATTATGGAGATCGAGGAATTCCCTAATCTAAAAGACTACATTGGTGAAACCTTGATCACCACAGATGGTACGACCTTGTTGGGAGCAGATGATAAAGCAGGAATTGTAGAGATTTTAGATGCAGTTGACTATTTACTTGCTCATCCAGAAATTCCTCATGGAAAAGTGCTGCTTGCATTTGGACCAGATGAAGAAATTGGTCGTGGTGCGGATCGTTTCGATGCAGAAAACTTTCCAGCAGCTTTTGCGTATACTGTGGATAGTGGTCGAGTGGGTTGTTTTGAATATGAAACCTTCAACGCCGCACAAGCGATTATTACGATCGAAGGAACAAGTGTCCATCCGGGAACGGCTTATGGCACAATGGTCAATGCGATCAAAGTCGGCGAACAATTGGATGCTTTATTGCCAAAAGAAGAGGTTCCAGAAAAAACACGCGGACATGAAGGCTTTTATTTGCTGACAAAATTCAACGGCAGTTTAGATTATGCGGAGTTGACCTACATTATTCGTGACCATGATAAAGCATTATTTAATCAACGCAAACAAAGACTCCTTGAACACGTGCAAGACTTGAATGCATCCTTTGATAAGGAAAGATTGACGATTACATTTACAGACCAGTACTACAACATGAAAGAAGTTATCGAAAAAGATTTAACGCCTGTTGAGTTGGCCGTTACGGCAATGAAAAACTTAGACATCGAACCAGATATTCAGCCCTTCCGTGGAGGGACGGATGGATCGAAAATCTCCTTTATGGGCATTCCTACACCAAATTTATTTACAGGTGGGGAAAACTTCCATGGTCAGTACGAGTTTATTACGTTAGAAGCAATGGAAAAAGCGGCTAAAACAATCGTTGAAATCATCAAAGAAAATGCGAAGTTTCAAAAAAAGTAAATGAGCATTAAAAGTTTATACAAAAAATAGTTGACAATATTAGAATTTTCTAATATGATTATCCTCAATAACAAAGCTTTGAGAAAGAGGAGTAACAACACTGGAACTTTTCAGAGAGCTGATGGCGGTGAGAATCAGCAAGGGATGGGTTGCGAATGGACTTTCGAGCAAAATGTTGAATAGCAGTAGGCATTTTCGGGAACTCCCGTTACAGAGTAAGGTCGTTGATAGACGACTGATAAGAGGAAAGAATTTCTTTCAAACTTGAGGTGGCACCGTGAATTTATCGCCCTCAAACCACAGATTTTATGTGGTTTGGGGGCTTATTTTATTGTAAATCATGAACAACAACGTGATTCGATGATGTACAATACTTGGTGTCCGACAAGAGAGAAGTAACCTTCGTTTACTTTTGAAAAAATGATTCTTTTCATTGAGGTGGTACCGTGGATAATACTATTCGCCCTCACAAAACAGACCGATGTTTGTTTTGTGAGGGCTTTTTGTTTTATCGAAAAAAATCAGAAAAGAGGGAAATCCATGCAAGTGATCAAAGAGATATCCGCAGACTATTTAACAGCAATATCCGCATTTTTAAGAATCAAAGGGAAAAATAAGTGTCTTCTGGAAAGCATTCCCAGAGATAAAAGTAAAGGCAGATACTCGATCATTGCTTGGGATGCCGTCGCTGAAATTACCTATACAGGAAAAGAGCTAACCGTTGACGGACAGACGATTGCAACGGATGATCCTTTAAAAGAAATTGAGAAGTATGTTTTGAAACAGGAAGAAATAAAAACGGAACTTCCTTTTCAAGGTGGTGCGATCGGCTATGTGGGGTATGATGTGATCGCGTGTTATGAAGATTTGGGACAAATACCGTTTGATGAACTGAAGGTGCCGGATATTCACTTTTATCTGTTTGATTCCTATTTAGTTTTTGACCATGTAGGAGAAAAAATTTTTCTCGTTGAAGCAGACAGCTATTCTAAACGAACGACACTCGAATTAGAAAAAGCGATCCAACAAAAAATCAAAGAATTGCAAACGCCCAATTCTGAAGAACAAAAAGCAATTCACTTAAAAACGCTGGATTATCAAAGCAATTTTACGAAGCCTGATTTTGAACAGGTTGTAAGTAAAGTCAAAGAGTACATCAAGCAGGGAGATTTATTTCAAATGGTTCCTTCACAACGTTTGACAGCCCGTTTTAATGAAGAGCCGTTTGATTATTACCGCCGACTACGAGTGACAAATCCGTCCACTTATCTTTACTTTTTAGATTTTGGAGAGACCTATGTCATTGGCTCTTCACCAGAAAGCTTAGTTAGTGTCAAAGAGGGCATCGTTACGACCAACCCGATTGCTGGAACAAGAAAACGGGGAATGACTGCCGAACAAGATGTTGCTTTGGCAAATGAACTGATCCATGACGAAAAAGAGCGGGCAGAACATTTGATGTTAATAGATCTTGGTCGAAACGATGTAGGAAAAGTAAGTGAAATCGGTTCGGTAGAAGTGCCTGTGTATATGACCATAGAAAAGTATCGTTTTGTGATGCATATTGTCTCAGTAGTCACAGGTAAGTTAAAGCACGGGCTGTCTGCCATGGATGCGCTGAAAGCGACGCTGCCTGCTGGAACTGTTAGCGGAGCGCCAAAAATTCGAGCGATGCAGCGGATCTATGAGTTTGAGCCGGTCAAAAGAAATATATATGCTGGCGCAGTTGGGTATTTATCGAAAAACGATCAGGCAGACTTTGCAATTGCGATTCGTACAATGGTGATCCATAAAAACTACGCGTATGTCCAAGCAGGTGCAGGAATCGTTTATGACTCTGATCCAACAAAAGAATATGAAGAAACGTTGCAAAAAGCCAAAGCACTTTTGGAGGTAGACCAATGATTTTATTGATCGATAACTATGATTCATTTACGTATAATTTAGCTCATTTACTCGGTAACTCACAGGAGATTGTTATCCGCAGAAATGATGACCCACAGATGCTTCAAGTAGCGAAACAAGCATCAGCAATCGTTATTTCTCCGGGTCCTGGAACACCAGCAGAAACTGGGAAGGTAAAACAAGTGATTCAAACTTTGTATCGCGAGAAACCATTCTTGGGGATTTGTTTAGGGCATCAAACAATTGGTGAATTCTTTGGGGCTGAAGTGGTTTCTGCTAAGAAAATTCGTCATGGCAAACAGTCTAAGGTACACATACAAGCAAACAATCGGCTGTTTAAAGGCAACACAACAAGCATTTCTGTGATGCGTTATCACTCACTTGTGATCGATCGAAATACTCTTTCAAAAGAGTTTACAGTGTCAGCAATAGCTGAAGATGATCAGGAAATCATGGCAATCGAGCATCAACAATATCCGATTTTTGGTTTGCAGTTTCATCCAGAGTCGATTGGTACGACAGAAGGGAAACAGCTGATTCAAAATTTCATTCAAATTAGTGGAGGTGCAGATAATGAAACAATTATTTGAGAAAGTTTTTGGGCGTGAACATTTAACACGAAGAGAAGCACAGCAAATTGCAGAGAAAATGTTTGAAGGGGAATTGACCGATAGCCAAATAGCTGCTTTTTTGACAGCGTTGAAATGCAAAGGTGAGACAGCAGAAGAAATGGCGGGAATTGCGGAGACGATTCAGAAAAAGGCAATTACGATCTCCTGTGAAAAAGAAAATATCATGGATAATTGCGGAACTGGTGGAGACCAATCAGGAAGTTTCAATATCAGTACGACTGCAGCGTTCGTTTTAGCTGCCGGCGGTGTCACCGTAGCCAAGCATGGTAATCGCAGTATTTCCAGTAAATCCGGCAGTGCAGATATTTTTGAATGTTTAGGACTTGATTTGACCCTTTCACCAGAGAAATTAAGTATCTTGCTTAATGAGGTTGGCTTAGCTTTTCTTTTTGCACCCCATATGCATCCTAAAATGAGCTATGTAATGAGTGTTCGTAAAGAACTGGGAACACCGACGATCTTAAATTTGATTGGACCGTTGACGAATCCTGTTTCGTTGGGGTCTCAGCTTATGGGCACGTATCGTCGTGATTTAGTAAAAGAAACAGCAAAGACACTTGGAGAGCTAGGTCGAAAACGAGCAGTGGTCGTCAATGGAGCTGGCGGTATGGATGAGGCTTCACTAGCGGGAACGACGCATTTTGCTTTGTTGGAAAAGGGACAAATAACGATGCATGAGCTTTGTCCCGAAGAGGTTGGCTTTGCTCGATTGCCGATAGAAGCGATTCGTGGCGGAAATGCAGAGCAGAATACGGAAATTCTACTTTCAATTTTAAGGAACCAGACGAGTCCTTATTTAGACACTGTGTTGCTAAATGCTGGATTAGGTTTTTTCAGTAATGGGAAGGTGAAGAGCATTCAGGAGGGGATTATTTTAGCACGAGAATGTATTTCCTGTGGTGCGGCTTTCGATAAACTGCAGCAATTGATCCAAGCGCAAAGGGAGGTGGCATAATGGATTTCTTAGAAAAAATCATTACAGAAAAGAAACAAGAAATACAAAAAATGCCCTTAGAGAAATTACAGCCACTACGACAGACAACCTCTTTTTATGAACGGGTGAAGAAAAATCCTGAAAAAATACATATTATCGGAGAAGTGAAACGTGCTTCTCCGTCAAAAGGAGCAATCAACTTATCTGTCAATGTTATTGAACAAGCAAAAGCTTATGAGAAAGCTGGTGTTACAGCGATATCGGTGTTGACGGATCCAACCTTTTTTAAAGGCTCGATCGAAGATTTACGTCAAGTAGCGGCAGAAGTGAGTATTCCTGTTTTGTGTAAGGATTTTATCATCGATGAAAAACAACTGATCCGAGCGAGAAATGCAGGTGCAACGATTGTTTTACTGATTGTTTCAGCGTTATCTCGTTCAAGGTTAAAAAAGCTTTATGAACAAGCAAGAACATTAGGCTTAGAGGTGCTGGTTGAAGTGCATGACGAACAGGAACAAACGATTGCGGAAGAGCTGGGTGCATCACTAATTGGTGTGAACAACCGCAATTTAAAAACATTTGATGTTTCACTAAACGTTAGTCAATTACTAGGAGAAAAACAACGCACAGATGCTGTTTATATCAGTGAGTCAGGTTTTTCAGATGCGACGCAAGTTGAACAGGTGAAAGATAAGTATCAGGCGATTTTAGTCGGTGAAGGACTGATGAGGCAAACAGAACCTATGGACAAGGTTAAAGAATTGCAGGTTTCACGATGAAAGTAAAAATATGCGGATTGACCACAAGAGAACAGGTAGATACAGCGGTAAAAAAAGGTGCAGATTATCTTGGTTTTGTATTTGCCGAAAGTAAACGAGCGATTCGTCCAGAAAAGGTCAAGGAAATCACAAAAGAGGTTCCGAAAAACGTCAAAAAAGTCGGTGTGTTCGTTACGCCAAGTAATCAAGAGGCAGAAACAGCTATTCGAGAAGCTGGGCTAGATATGATTCAAATCCACGGAAAGCTAGTAACTAGGAGCTACTCAGTTCCAGTGATTCAAGCAATTCCTGTAGGAAGCTACGAACAGGAGAAAATGATGAAAGAAACAACGGCAGAATATTTGTTATTTGATGCACTTCCCCAGAAATTCATTGGAGGAAATGGCAAACCGTTTGATTGGCAACAATTAAATATCAGCAAGTTAAAAAATAAAAAGATCTTTATCGCTGGTGGTTTAACGAGTGAAAATGTACAAGAAGCAAGAGCAACTTTTTCCCCGTATGCGGTAGATGTTTCTAGTGGTGTTGAAACAAATGGCATAAAAGATCTAGCGAAAATCAGCGAATTTTTAAAGAAAGCCAAGGAGGAATAGTATGTATAAGCAACCAAAAAAAGGATTTTACGGAGAATTTGGCGGACAGTTTGTTCCAGAAACATTAATGTACGCAGTCAAAGAATTAGAGGAAATCTATGAAGCGTCAAAACAAGACAAAGAATTTCAAGAAGAATTAACTTACTATTTGAAACAATACGTTGGACGAGAAAACCCGCTTTACTTTGCACAGCGGCTGACAGAAAAAGTCGGTGGAGCAAAAATCTATTTAAAAAGAGAAGATCTAAATCATACAGGTGCGCATAAAATCAACAACACGATTGGGCAAATTTTGTTAGCTAAAAAAATGGGAAAAAATAAAGTTGTGGCAGAAACTGGAGCTGGACAGCATGGCGTAGCAACAGCGACAGTAGCTGCTCTGTTCGGAATGGAATGTACAATTTTTATGGGGGCAGTCGATGTAGCACGTCAGTCACTGAATGTTTTTCGAATGGAATTATTAGGGGCAAAAGTTGAGAGTGTGACATCTGGAAGTAAGACGTTGAAAGATGCTGTGAACGAAGCCTTACGATTTTGGGTCGCTCATGTTGAAGATACTCATTACGTGATGGGCTCTGTTTTAGGTCCCCATCCGTTTCCAGAAATTGTCCGTGATTATCAAAGCATTATCGGAATTGAAGCAAGACATCAATTTTTAGAAGTAGAACAAAAATTGCCGGATGCGGTAGTTGCTTGTGTTGGCGGCGGTAGTAATGCAATGGGTATTTTTTATCCGTTTATTAATGATGAGGTTGCCTTGATCGGTGTAGAAGCTGCTGGTCTAGGGTTAGACACAGCTCACCATGCAGCATCGATCACAAAAGGGAAAACAGGCGTATTGCATGGCGCCATGATGAAATTATTGCAAGATGACAACGGTCAAATTTTAGAAGCTTTCTCGATATCAGCTGGATTAGATTATCCAGGTTTAGGACCAGAACATTGTCATTTAAATGAAAGCAACAGAGCCAGCTACGCTTCTGTCACTGATCAAGAAGCATTGGAAGCTTTTGAAATTCTATGCAAAACAGAAGGAATCATTCCAGCCTTAGAAAGTGCTCATGCCGTGAGTCATGCGATCAAAGTAGCGCAGGAACTTGGGGAGGATAAACAAATCATTGTTTGTCTATCTGGTCGCGGAGATAAAGATGTACAGCAGATCAAAGAATTAATGGAGCAGGAGGAAAACCAATGAAAACATTAACGGAGCAGCTAACCAAGAAGCAGCAAGCGAATGAAACGATTTTTGTTCCTTATATTATGGCAGGCGCACAAGGGCTGGATCAATTGGAAGCTGAGATTACATTGCTTTGTGATGCAGGAGCCAGCGCAATCGAATTAGGCATTCCTTTTTCAGATCCAGTTGCTGATGGTCCAGTGATTCAGGCTGCAGGCTTACGTGCATTGGAAAACGATGTCTCTTTGGAGAAAATCATTGATCAGTTAAAGAAAATCTCAACAAAAACTCCATTAATATTGATGACATATTTTAATCCGATCTTTCATTATGGGTTGGAACAGCTTGTTCAAGAATTAGCCGAAACAAATGTCAAAGGACTGATCATTCCCGATCTACCTTATGAACATCAACATTTACTAACACCTTTGTTAGAAAACAGTGATATCGCTTTGATCCCCTTGATTGCATTGACCACACCGAAAGATCGAATCGCTGAACTAGTGGAAGCTGGAGAAGGTTTTATTTATGCGGTGGCTGTTAACGGTGTAACGGGTGTAGGTCGTGAGTACCAAGCTTCATTAGATGAACATTTGGCTTACATCCAAAAAATCAGTGATAAACCCGTTCTTGCTGGGTTTGGCATTTCTTCAAAAGACCACGTAGCTCGTTTTAGAAAAAACTGTGCCGGTGTGATCGTTGGTAGTAAAATTGTTGACTTACTAAGTGAAGGCAAGCAGGCAGAAGTGCGTCAATTTATTCAGGAGTCTGTAAACCATACAATCTAACATTTTTTATTTTCCTCTTGCTTCTGTAGGTGTCTTTCTGTAAAGTAGTATAAAAAGTAGGTGGCACGATGGAAATAGTGATTAATCGAAACTTAATTTTTGCACAGAATCAACGATTAGAGACGGAACGCTTGATTTTACGTCCTGTGACGCTGGAGGATGCAAAAGCTATGTATGAGTATGCATCAGATGAAGAAACAGTCACATATGTTTTTCCGCTTCACCAATCGATCAAAGATACGAGAGAGAGCATAGCAAATTATTTTTTGACTGCTCCGTTGGGAAAATATGGCATCGAGGAAAAAGAATCGGGACAGTTTATCGGAACGATCGATCTGCGTGTAGAAGAACAGCATAGCAATGGTGAAATTGGCTATACCCTGAATAAAAACTATTGGGGTAAAGGCTATATTCCCGAAGCGGCAAAGGCATTATTACGTTTGGGTTTTGAAGAACTTAAATTGATTCGTATTTGTGCTGTCCATGATATCGATAATCCAAACTCTGGTCGAGTGATGGAGAAAATTGGGATGAAAGTAGAAGGTACCGTTCCCAATGCTCGGATGTGGAAAGGAAAAATCACGACAGATATTCTAAGAGGAATCACCGTAGAGGAATGGCAGAAATTACAAGGTGAAAGATAACGAATAAGTTAGAGGAGAAAAAACGGCATGTTGATGTTTACAGAAAAAGATTTTGACGTATTTACCATAGATGGATTGGATCCTAGAATGGCTGAAATTCGAGCGGTGATCCAACCGAAATTTCAAGAACTAGATGATTATTTTGCAGAGAAATTAGGCGAAAAGTTGGAGACAGAATTTTTTGTTCATATCGCCCAGCATCGTCGGAGAACTGTTTATCCGCCGGAAAATACGTGGTCTGCATTGAGTCAAAAAAAACGCGGCTATAAAATGGAAGCTCACTTTCAATTAGGAATTTGGCCGGAGTATTTATTTATGTGGCTATCATTGATCGATAATCCTAAAAATGAAAAAGAAATCGCACAGGCCTTTTTAGATAATCCTAAATTATTTAAACAGCTACCTGATGATTTTTATGTATCGATCGACCACACTCAGCCTCAGGTTGAGCGCTTGAATGAAGTTGATTTGGAGAAGTTATTGGTTCGGTTTAGAGATGTCAAAAAAGGTGAATTTCAGATTGGTCGGATTATTGAAAAGACAGATCCAGTATTGAATGATCCTGAAAAGGCACGTGAATATATGCTGCAGACATATGAAGCCTTAGTACCTTTATACCAACTGGCAGCCGAACATCAGCATAAGTAATAAAAAAAACGTTGAAACAAGACGAGCGATTCGTTTTGTTTCAACGTTTTTTTTAAAGTACGGTTATTATTGCAATCCGATTTTATTCAATGGATAATAACGAAAATAGACAACGCCATAAATATCTTTTTTATCCACAAAGCCAAAATAACGGCTATCATCGGCTCTTCTTCTATTATCACCCAAGACAAAGACTTTGCCCTCTGGGACGACTGTTGCAGCATCAACTTCTATTGTCTGTAAAGAAAAATCTTTGGTCAACAGTTCTCCGTCGGTCAGTGCTTCTTTTTCTTCGTCTAAATAAGGCTCTTCATAAGGTTTATCATTGATATACAGCTGATCATTTTCCATTCGAATGGTATCGCCAGGCAAACCGACGACTCGTTTGACGATTCTTTTACCATCTCTTGGACTGGGAAATGTTGCGATATCAAAGCGGCTAGGTTCGATTAAGGATGTTTGCCATACGCGATCTGATTCATGATAAGTCGGCTCCATGGATATTCCGACAACTTCTACAGGAGTCAACACAAATTTTCTGAGAAACAATATAAATGCGAGAATCATTGTAAACTGGATTACTGTATATAAAACGCTATGTTTCTTCTTCATTAAAATACCTCGTTTTCAATTTATTTCATTCAGTATATCAAATAAAAGAAGAGAAGGAAATAAGACGAAAGTCGGATTAAGAGCAGATATTTTGTTACCCAAGCAAAAATTTGCTATACTTTTTACAAAACTTATCGATCGATAAGGAGGAGGATATTATGTTTTTAGCTTGGAATGAAATTACACGTTCAAAATTACGATATGCACTAATCATTAGTGTAATGTTTTTAATCTCTTATTTAGTTTTTTTCTTAACAGGTTTAGCCTACGGACTAGCGGAAGATAATCGAACAGCTGTGGATAAGTGGCAGGCAGACGGAATCGTTTTGTCTGATGAGTCCAATACCAATATCAACATGTCGATGATTCCGCTAAAAGCGATGAATGATGTTGAAGCAAAAGAAAAAGCTGTGTTAGGTCAAACGGCGGCGGTGATTCAGCTAGATAAAAAGAAAGCTGAAAAAATCAATGCCAGCTTTTTTGGAATCAATAAAGACGAATTTTTAATGCCGAACATCATCGAAGGAAAAGCATTTGCAGATGATGATGAAGCAGTTGTAGATAGTAGCTTGAAAGAAGAAAATAATATTCAACTGGACGATACGATCAAGTTAGCTGGAAGTGATAAAAAGCTGAAAGTAGTGGGGTTCACAGATGACGCGAAGTTCAATGTGGCACCTGTACTGTATGTTTCCACAGGCGCGTTTCAACAAATCCGTTTTGAAAAATCGGATACCTCAGAAAATGCACGAGTGAATGCCATTGTTTTTCGTGCGAAAGATAGCTCGCTCAAAAACGTCGAGCTAAAAAGCGATGATCTGACCAGCTACAGTATTCAGAAATTTATCAATGAATTGCCAGGATATAGTGCTCAAGTACTAACGTTTGGCTTTATGATTGGTTTTCTAATTGTAATTGCAGCGATCGTTATAGGAATCTTTATCTATGTATTAACGATGCAAAAAGCGACGATCTTCGGAATCATGAAAGCACAAGGAATTTCAGGAAAATATATTTCAGTTTCTGTCATCGTTCAAACGTTTGTACTAGCCGTTTTCGGAATTGGCATAGGACTTTTAGGAACTGTGGGAACGTCCTTGGTGTTGCCAACAGCGGTGCCGTTTCAAAGTAACTGGCTATTCTTTTTAACGATAGGTGGTTTAATGTTGATCATTGCGGTTTTCGGAGCGCTGTTTTCTGTACGAACTATTGTGAAAATCGATCCACTAAAAGCAATCGGATAAAGCTTGTGGATAATAAGGAGGATTTAGGATGAAAGCAATTGAGTTTTTAACTGTGGATAAAAAATTTCTCGATGGAGATACAACGATCGAAGCCTTAAAAGAAACGAATTTCTCTGTGGAAAAAGGTAAATTTGTCGCGGTCATCGGTCCAAGTGGCTCAGGGAAAAGTACCTTTTTAACCCTTGCGGGAGGCCTACAAACACCAACAAGTGGAGAAGTGAAAATAAATAACGATTCTTTTAGTACTGAAAATGAAAAAACAAGAGCTAAAATCCGCTTCAGCGAAATTGGCTTTATTTTACAAGCATCAAATTTGGTTCCCTTTTTAACTGTGGAAAAGCAGCTTCGTCTTGTAGACAAAGTAAAAAAAGAGAAGACAGATGAGGATAAAGTCAACGAGTTATTAACACAACTGGGGATCGACAAACTAAAGAAAAAATACCCGGATGAGATTTCGGGTGGAGAACGGCAACGTGTCGCCATCGCTAGAGCATTGTACAATGATCCGTCGATTATCTTAGCTGATGAGCCTACTGCTAGTTTAGATTCGGAAAAGGCTTTTGAAGTGGTTAAGATTCTAGCGAGGGAAACCAAAGAAAAAAATAAAGCGACAATTATGGTAACGCACGACCAACGCTTGATCGAGTACTGTGATGAAGTATTTGTGATGAAAGATGGCGTATTAACAAAGCAAACAAATGAGAAATAGGTAACAGCTTATTGAATAGCCAAATGCTAAAGAAATCGAAGTCTGAAATGGAGACCTCGATTTTTTTTGTGTAATAAAAAAACACCTCTTGCCAAAAGGCAAAGAGGTGAAAAAAATCGATCTTAAAGTTTTTGGTTGTAGTATTCAACGACAAGAGCTTCGTCGATTTCAGGATATAGCTCATCACGTTCTGGTAAACGAGTGAAGCTTCCTTCTAATTTTTCAGTATCGAAGCTTACGAATGCTGGACGTCCAACAGTAGCTTCAACTGCTTCTTTAACAGTTACGATATTTTGAGATTTTTCACGAACTGAGATCACTTGACCAACTTCAACGTGGTATGATGGAATATCAACACGTTTGCCGTCTACAGTGATGTGGCCGTGGTTTACTAATTGACGTGCTTGACGACGAGTAGTAGCAAGACCTAAACGGTAAACAACATTATCTAAACGTTGTTCTAGTAAGATCATGAAGTTAACCCCGTGCTTACCTTCTTTGATTTTGCTAGCTTTAACGAACAAGTTAACGAATTGACGTTCGTTCATACCGTACATATGACGTAATTTTTGTTTTTCAGTTAATTGCATACCGTATTCAGAAACTTTACCACGGCTGTTTGGTCCGTGTTGTCCTGGTTTGTATGGGCGACGTGCTAGTTCTTTACCAGTTCCTGATAGAGAGATACCTAGACGACGAGAGATTTTCCATGATGGTCCTGTATAACGTGACATTAAAAATTCCTCCAATAAAATAAGTTTTTTGGAGTAAAATAATCTTCTGAAAAATTCATAATCGTGCAGTTCATTCTTCAACCTTCACCTTTGCAGCCGCGGTTACGCAGTTAAACCTGAAAAGCTGATAAGACTTATTAGTCCTAGAAGCTAAACAATGAGGCAATGAACTGTTGACGAGTCTATTATTTTTCTGCTGCTTATTTTACACGAAGATTAGTATACCGCAGAATAGCGGATAACTCAAGCTTTTTATTGATTTTTCTCTGGCTGTTACCAACCACCAGATGCTCCGCCACCACCGGACGAACCACCGCCAAACGATCCCCAAGACGAACCGCCGCTATCAGACCCGTTACTACTGTCATTCCAATTGGCAGAATTATAATTTGAAGCAAGGTAGGCAGTCGTTAACACATGCCCGTCTCCCGAATAAAGTGTATCATCGATCAAGACCCGTCCGAAGGCTTTCTTTTGGGCGGAAGGATGTTTCAATAAGCGACCTTGGGCGATCGAGCGTCGCAATTTTCTTCTTGAAGCGATCAACGAACTACCGCTTAACATAAGATGATAGAAGTTTGTTTGCTTCATTTCAGCGAGCTGAGTTGCTACATTTTCATTTGTAAAGGTTGAAATCCGATTTTGATAGTCACTGTAAGTTTGTTTTAAGGCTTTTCCTGCCGATAGACTTCTGATTGTTAGGATCAAATTCGTCAATAAAGCAAAGAATAGGAAAATACCTAAGCCCCAACGGCCCCATTTGGTAGCACTTTTTTGACTCTCGACTTGATTGATCTTGGAATCGACTAAAGCGGTTTTGGTATTCATTAGAGGAAATACTTGATCGAGTACTTGATTGACTGCTTGATCATATTTTCTATCTTTAAAGGCATCAACGACATCGTCATCATTGATGATCGAATCGGCCGTTCCGTCAGGAATCAACCCCTCTAACCCATAGCCGACTTCTAAACGAAATTCACGATCGTCCAAAGCAATCAGATATAAAATTCCATTATTTTCATTTTTATCACCAATCCCCAATTGATTGAATAATTTGTTGGCGTAAGATTCGATATTTTCTCCTCTTGGCAATTCTGGAATAGTGATGACTTCTAATTGTGCGCCATTGGTACTAGCAGCCAGTTGTTTGTTTAGCTCATAAATCTTTTGCTTTGTTGCTTTGTTTAGCATGTTTGCGTTATCCGAAACAAAAATATTGTTTTTGTTGAGTGTAATCTGGCTATTTGTTCCTTCAATAGAGACCGTATAATTGTTTTCTGATTGAGGATACTCTTTTAAATTCGCCAGATTTTCTTGTAAAATCGTGTCAAACGATTTTTCTGCCGTGACGATTTTTCCTGATTCGATCGCCGCTTTCTCTTCTTGAAGTATGTTAAGCTCTTGGTCAAAGGCAGTCATTTTTTCAGTATAGTTAGCGTTCGTTGAAAAAAATAGACTGAAAAGACCTATAAAAATCATTAAGACAACCAAAAGAATGACTGAGAATACATTGTTTGTCGCTCTCATCGATTTATATTGGTTTTCAATTCGTTGATTTAAATTCTTTACGTTCGTATTCTGTTCTTGTTTTGACATTACGTTCACCTTACTTTCCCCATCGTTTGGCAAAACTTTGCGCCAAAGGTTATCTATTTTCCATAAAGCAACCCTATTTTTATTGTTCAATAGATAACTTAGTTCTATTTTACCAGTTAAATGTAAATTCTCATCGGTCTTCCGAAGGATTTTCTCATTGTTTTTTCATAAAAAGAAGAAAAGTGAAGAGAAAGAAATGAAAATGGATAAAGGAACGACGAACTTTACCACTTGTTTTGCTTATAACGAAAAAAAGTGTTACTTTGTATGAAAAAGCACTAGACAAAACCTCTAGAGGTCTTTAAAATGGTAAAGGATGTTTTTGAAAATATAAGTATGAAAACAAATTGAAAAGGAGAAACAACATGAAACCTGTATCACCATTATTTGAGCAGATCGATAAATCAATCAATAAAAAAATGAACTTATTCCAAAGTAGTTTTCTGCGCTATGCTTTTCGTGCGATGCTTGCCTGCATGTTTTTAACATTAGGAACAGCGGTTGCCTTTGCAATTGCAATGAAAGGTGAGGACATTGCGCATGGACTAGGCAAAATGTTGTATGCGTTTATGTTCAGTTGGTCACTTGTGATGATTCTTTATATGAATGCCGAATTGGGTACATCAAATATGCTGTATATGACTGTTGGTGTCTATCGTAAAAAAATCAAATTCTCCTTTGCTGCTAAAATTTTATTTGCCTGTATTTTCTTCAATTTAGTTGGTGGGGTTTTATTCGGATATTTGATTTCATTAACGGTTCCTTATCAAGATTTGGCATCGGATAGTTTCTTTTTCACATCGATTGCCGGCAAGTTGAATAAGACAACAACACAGATTTTAGTTGAAGCTATTTTTGCTAATATCGTTGTAAACACAGCAGTTCTAGTAAGTATGCGTATGAAAGATGATGCAGGGAAAGTTGCTGCAATCATTTTTATCATTTTCATTTTCGCCTTCCTAGGCTACGAGCACGTCATCGCGAATTTCCCAGCATTTAGCTTGGCTTATTTCGCTTCTCATGGCACGATGTCAGCAATGACTGTCGGTAGTGTGGCGCACAATCTGTTCTTTGCCCTGATCGGTAACTTTATCGGCGGTGGTTTGGTGATGGGATTAGGTTATGCTTGGCTGAACAATGCGGATACAAATTATTTAGACTAAACTATTTAGAGTGAGGGGATTTCTCTTCACTCTTTTTTTACAGTTAAGGAATAAAAAAGTAAAATGAAGAAAAGTCAAAAGGAGCAAAAGCATGGAGACTATTGTTTTTGTAAAAAATGAAGAGAAGGCAGCACAAATGGCTGCTTACATGAAAAACTTATTCCCTTTCGCAGGAATACCTGCACCAGAACGTTCAGCAATGCAAAAAGATCTTTTAAAAGCAAGTAAGCAATTAACTGTTGACGCATTGGTTGAACTAGTTAGAGTTTATTTTAATAAGCCAGAACGGGAATATCAATATGTGGCAATCGATTTGGCTACGAGGAATGTCAAGCGACTTTCTTTTAATGAAGTACTATTATTTAAACCACTCGTGATCGAAAAGGCTTGGTGGGATAGCGTAGATGCTTGGCGTAAATTTTTTGCCTTATGGGGAGCACACCATTATGAAGAAATGCCGCAGTTGTTTGAAGCATTTTTCGGAGAAGAAAACTTCTGGCATCGGCGAGTTGCTATCAATTTACAGCTGTTATATAAGGAAAAAACCAATACGGAGCTGTTGAAAAAAGCGATTATTTATGATAAAACTACAGATGAGTTCTTTATTCAAAAAGCCATTGGCTGGTCCTTGCGTCAGTATAGTAAAACAGACCCTGAATGGGTGCAAACACTGATTAAAAGCATAGAGCTAAGTCCACTAGCTGTTAGAGAAGGTAGTAAGTATTTGCCAAAATCATAGAAAGCGAGCGGAAATAATACGCCATGAAGAGAAAACTTTTTGCATTTGATATCGACGGAACATTACTGGGAACAGACAAACAACCCTTGGAAAGCACCAGAGAAGCATTGCTAGCGTTAAGAAAGCAAGGTCATTTAGTGACCGTAGCTACAGGCCGCAGTCGTTTTATGGCACAGGATATTATTTTGGACTTAGGTTTTTCAAACTATGTTCTTTGTAATGGTGCCGCAGCTTTTTTAGACCACGAGCAGTATTATCAAAATTTATTGGATGAAGAAGAACTGCAACGTTTTTCATCTGAATTGGAAAAAAGAGAGATCGGTTTGGCTTATGTAGGCTTAGATGATGTGAAAAAGAATAATCATCACCGTCAATTACAAATGGCGGAAGCGATGGGTTCTATTGATTTTGCAGCTCCAGAATATGATGGCGATTTTCATAAGGAAAATGATGTCTATCAAGGGTTAGCATTTTACGATGAGTCGTATGAAGGTGTGTTTGACAATGCTTTTTCTAAATTCCGTTTTGTCCGCTGGCATCCTCAAAGTGTAGATATTGTGCCTAAAAATGGCTCGAAATCTGCAACCTTGTTGAATTTAGCAGATCGTGTAGGGATCGAACGTGAAAATATCATTACGTTCGGTGATGGGGAAAATGATCGGGAAATGTTGCGGGAGGCCGGTATTGGAGTAGCCATGGGCAATGCATTGCCACATATCCAAAAAGAAGCAAAACTTGTAACAGATACTAATGATAATGATGGTATTTGGAAAGCGTTGAAAGAATTGAAGGCAATTTAGGGAAAAAGTTATTTGTATAGTGGGTAGATGGAGCTGTAAATGGCGTTCTTAAAAGGACATTGTTTACAGCTTTTTTGTATATCATAATCTCAAGTAACTAGTATTATAAGCTTTTATTTTTTTTGTTAAAATAATAAGGAATCTCTTTGATGTTCTTATCGCTATTGATGTGCAACTATAAGTTGACACGCTGCAAACCGAATGGTGCTTTCTTTTCTATCCCTTTTTTGTACTGTTAAAGTGCAAAAAAGGAGTGTTTTTAAGTCTTATTAGTAAGGGAACTGTTAGTTACGCAGAAGGAATTCCAACATCCGTTTGTGAAAGACCTCTATTTTCTCTATGTGCACGTAATCGATTAGCTAAAACCAATAGACTTCCCCCTCTTTTTAAACTTTCATACTTAATCATGCGATATTTTGAATGAAAAAACTACCAATTGTTGGTTTATACTATGACAACGCTTGGTTGCGACTGGTAAAGCAACTAAGCGTTGTCATGATGTAAACTAATAGGTGCTTACTAAAATAACTTTCTCATGCAATGATAATGGCATATTAAAAAGAAAGAAGGTTTTATTTATGAAAAAAATTTTAGTAAGTATCTTGTTTAGTGGTGTATTATTTGGTAGCGTAACATTGGGAGTAACTTCTAATGCAAGTGAAGCAATCAATGATAATGATGAATATTATTATGTAGTTGAGGATACTTCTCAGCTTCAATCGCGCACGTGGGCAAAAACGCAAAGTTATACTATAAAAAAAGGTAAGAGAACTTTCTTAGGAAACTATACTACATCTAGAAAGTCAACTATTGAGATAACTACTCAAGCGGGACCAGTCAAAATAAAATTGGGTCATACTTATTCTGAGAGTGGTAAATTCAAAAAATACAGACAAGAAGCGAAAATCACAGTTACTTATAAACGCTATAGAAAAGTAGACAATAAATATGTTGATACTAAAACGGTAACTTCTAATACATCATACACAGATTATGTGCCAGCATAATTTAATCAATGAAAAGAGTGAAATGGTTAATGCCTAAAATTATATACCTTTCCATTTATTTTTTAACAACACAAATTATTCCAGCTATAGGAACTAGCTGGAATAATTTTGATCCAACTTATCTATTCGTTCAAAAAATAATTTTTATTTTGCTAGCAATTTTGTTCTTTAAAAAAGAGTTGATTGGAAGTTTAAGAATAGTAAAGTTGAGAAGAGCTGTTTACACTGTGCTAATTACATTCGGGTTAATGCTGTTTACATACATAATAATAGCTACTATGTTAAATACAGAAGTCGTTTTTGCGAGGTATGATTGGAAGATATTATTTTTTGTTGAAAGTATTTTTTTAGGACCATTCGTAGAAGAAATAGCTTATCGATATTGTTTTATTAATTCTGATCATAGATATTTAAAAATAGTTACGGCTTCAATATCTAGTGTATTATTTGCATTCAATCATGCTGCAGCTGCAAATTATAATCTTATATTTTTACTTCCATTTTTAGTACTAGGAATCATTCTAAGTATATTTTATATAGTTGAAAAAAATATTTGGTATAGTATTTTAGCACATTCTTTTTTCAATTTTATGATCGTTATTACTCCATTACTAATAAGTAACTAACCATTTGAGTCTAGAAATTTTTAGATGTATCATTTTTATGTAAAAGAACATGCAAAAATGTATTCTGATTCTAAACGAACTAAGCAAGTCAGCAGCTATGTTTCAGTTCATAAATTCAGAAAAAACTATTTGGTTGTTATAACAGTCTACGTTTTAGTTAGGCTAAATGTTTTAATAAGAGATAACAAACGTTCATTGTTTTATTTTCTAAATTATGAAAAATCTTCTAAGATAATATAGTCTTTTTAAGTAAGACAGAATAGAAGAGAAAAAATTTATACAAAAAAATCCAGCAATCAATTTGACAGATTGCCGGATTTTTCGTTGAGGAATTACTCTTTAAAAAATTAGTATACTTACTGAGCTATTACTCAATCACCAACACGCCATCTTTCAATGCAAATGGATTTTGTTGGTTGATATGATCATAAAACATGACACCGTTCAAGTGGTCGATTTCATGTTGAACAACGATCGCTTCATAGTTTTTTAAACGGATTTTTTGTTTCTCACCTGCACTGTCAACATAGGAAAGCGTGATTTTGTTGTGGCGTACAACATATCCCGGTACTTCACGATCGACAGATAAGCAGCCTTCTCCTTCACCTAAACAAGCATCTTGTACGGAATGGCTTAGAATTTTAGGATTATACATCACTGCACTCAAGGTTGGTTCGGGATTTTCTAAATCATTACTTGGTACATGAACAGCGATGACACGTTTAGAGATATCCAGCTGAGGGGCTGCAAGCCCAACGCCGCCGCGCAAAGCAAGCTCTTCTGCTTTGACAGGATCTTGACTGTTTTTTAAGAATTCCATCATATCTTCGCCCAGTTTGATATCTTCATCAGAAAGCGGGATAGCTACTTCTTCAGCCACTTTTCTAAGTGTTGGGTTTCCTTCACGGATAATATCCTCCATGGTGATCATAGGATAATTCCTCCTTTGATTATTTAAAAGCCTAATGCGAAGACAGGCTGTATAAAAACTGTCTTGCTGTTTGATTAGCTTCATCTATTTTAATTGCCCATATAGTTTATCATAAAACCAGTAGAAATGGGGATAAATTGTTCAAAAAAACACCAGCAGGAGTCAGCTGGGTCTTGCTTTTTTAAGAACTTTCCTGTAAAGTATCACTGTATGGAAACATGCCGTCTTTTACTTGGTTGTGCGAATCACCAACGCATTACTCAGTAGTGAGATGATTACTTAAAGAAGAGGTGAAAAACATGGCAATGTCAAAAGAAAAGAAAAACGAAATCATTAAAGAGTATGCTCGTCATGAAGGAGATACTGGTTCACCAGAAGTACAGATCGCTGTATTAACTGCTGACATCAACCACTTGAACGAACATGCACGCGTTCACAAAAAAGATCATCATTCTTACCGTGGACTAATGAAAAAAATTGGACATCGTCGTAACTTGTTAGCTTACTTACGTAAAACTGACATCCAACGTTACCGCGAATTAATCCAACGCTTAGGATTACGTCGTTAATCATTAAGAGGCTGAGCCAGAAGCGCTTAGCTCCGAAAAAATAAGAAGAAATTCACAAGGATTGTTATAAATTTTTGTGAATTTCAGCTTATTTTCAACGGAGCTGCTTCTGACTCGCCGTTTTTGACTTTTTAGTCTATTTTTAAAGGTACAGTATCCTAAAAATACTAAAATAACTAGGATCTTTGGAAAGGTTACATAAATCTACTAACCAAATAAAAGGACTCAAATCTTTGAATCTTTTCATTTGTTTAGTAGCTGTCTGACTTTTCCAAAGGATAAAGGAGAATCGATACATGTCAGAAAAACAAGTATTCAAAACAACATGGGGCGGACGCCCGTTGCAAGTTGAAATCGGTCAGTTAGCCAAACAGGCAAATGGGGCTGTATTAGTACGTTATGGTGATACAGTCGTTTTAAGTGCCGCAGTAGCGTCAAAAGACGCCAGAGACTTTGATTTCTTTCCGTTGACAGTTAACTACGAAGAAAAGATGTATGCTGTAGGTAAAGTCCCAGGTGGCTTTATCAAACGTGAAGGACGTCCAAGTGAGCGTGCAACCTTAACTGCTCGTTTGATCGACCGTCCAATTCGTCCAATGTTCGCTGAAGGCTTCCGTAATGAAGTTCAAATCACGAATACAGTAATGAGTGTTGAACAAGATTGTACACCGGAAATGGCTGCAATGTTTGGTTCTTCTCTTGCTCTTGCAATTTCAGATATTCCATTTGACGGACCGATCGCAGGTGTTGATGTTGGTCGTGTAGATGGTGAATACGTACTGAACCCAACAGTAGAACAATCAGAAAAAACAGATATCGAATTAACAGTTGCTGGAACGAAAAAAGCGATCAACATGGTTGAAAGCGGCGCAAAAGAAGTATCAGAAGAAGATATGCTTGGCGCATTACTTTTCGGTTTTGAAGCAATCAAAGAATTAGTAGCTTTCCAAGAAGAAATCGTTGCCGCTGTCGGCAAAGAAAAAATGGAAATCAAATTATTGCAAGTCGATGCTGATTTGAAAAAAGAAATTTTCGATGCTTATTATGCTTCAATGAAAGAAGCAGTTATGACAGAAGAAAAATTGGCTCGTGAAGTCAATATCGATGCAATCAAAGACCAATTAAAAGAAGCCTATGCTGAAAAATTTGCTGGTCATGAAAACGAAGACCAAGTAGCAAAAGAAGTTAAACAAATCGCAGAAGATTTAGAAAAAGATGTTGTGCGTGAATTGATCACGATCGATAAAATCCGTCCTGACGGCCGTAAATTAGACGAAATTCGTCCATTAGCTTCAGAAGTTGGTATTTTACCACGTGTTCATGGTTCTGGATTATTCACTCGTGGACAAACACAAGCATTATCTGTTGTGACGTTAGCACCACTTGGTGAACACCAAATCATTGATGGTTTAGGCGTAGAAGACAGCAAACGTTTCATCCATCATTACAATTTCCCACAATTTTCTGTTGGTTCAACAGGACGCGCAGGATCTCCTGGTCGTCGTGAAATTGGTCACGGTGCATTAGGTGAACGTGCGATGGCACAAGTCATTCCAAGTGAAGCGGATTTCCCTTACATGATCCGTGTCGTATCAGAAGTTTTAGAATCAAATGGTTCTTCTTCACAAGCAAGTATCTGTGCGGGGATCTTGGCATTGATGGACGCTGGTGTGCCGATTAAATCACCAGTTGCCGGGATTGCGATGGGACTTGTCAGCGATGGCGAAAACTACACGATTTTAACAGATATCCAAGGATTAGAAGATCACTTAGGCGATATGGACTTTAAAGTAGCTGGTACAAAAGACGGAATCACTGCTTTACAAATGGACATCAAAATCCAAGGGATCACTGAACAAATCTTGACAGAAGCGCTGACCCAAGCGAAAAAAGCGCGTATGGAAATTCTTGCTGAATTGACATCAACGCTTGCAGAGCCTCGTGAAGAATTAAGTAAATACGCACCTAAGATCGAAATGATCCAAATCGCTCCAGCCAAAATCAAAGATGTTATTGGTAAAGGTGGAGAAACGATCAATGGCATCATCGATGAAACAGGTGTTAAAATCGATATCGACCAAGATGGTAATGTAAGCATTGCTTCTGCAGATGCAGACATGATCAAAAAAGCAATCAAAATCATCGAAGAACTTACAAAAGAGGTTGAAGTTGGTCAAGTCTATCTTGGTAAAGTTGTTCGTGTTGAAAAATTCGGCGCCTTTGTTAATTTGATCAAAGGAAAAGACGGATTGATCCATATTTCCCAATTAGCAAATGAACGTGTCAACAATGTAGAAGATGTAGTAAAACTTGGCGATGAAGTACTTGTTAAAGTCACTGAAATCGACAAGCAAGGACGTGTTAATGTTTCACGTAAAGCATTGTTGAACGAAGAAAATAAAGAAAAGTAGACAGAACTCACACACGTCTAAAATAGCGAACAAAGCAGAGTATGGTGCAAGCCTGCTCTGTTTTTTTGATAATAGCGTAAGATATTTAGTAAAAAAAGTGTAAAGTCGCAACACAGCTCTTTTGTTTGTCTAAAATTAGTGGTAAAATTATTGCTATCAGTCTAAAGATTATTCGGGGTGTCGAAGTGAAAAAATTTAATCCAAATAAAAATATAATCATTACGTTGATCGTCGTGATCATCGTTGTGACAATCATTAGTTTGACCGCTAGTCATCGAGCCAATGACGGAAAAACGAATCTAGGACAATCCGCTGTTAACGATAGTGTAGGATTTATTGACAAGGTGATTTCCTTTCCAGCCAAAGCAATCAGCAACGGAATTTCCTCAATCAGTACTCTTTTTAACACGTATGATGAAAATGAGCGTCTAAAAGAGCGAATCGATGGATACGGTGAATTGTCGATCCAAAATGATAATTTGAAAAAAGAGAATGAAGCACTGAAAAAAGAATTGGCTCTGAATGAAACCCTAGGAAATTATGAAAGAGTCACTGCTACCGTCGTTACACGAACGCCAGATATGTGGCAAGATCTATTGATCGTTGACCGCGGCACAAAAGACGGTATCGAACCGAATATGGCCGTATTGTCTCAAAAAGGCTTGATTGGACGTGTCATCGAGGTTAATGCATCTACATCAAAAGTTGAGTTATTAACATCTAAAAACCAAAATTCAAATCATTTCCCGGTACAAATCAATTCAGAAAACGGGGATTCTTATGGTCTATTAAAAACCTATGATGATAAGGAAAATACGTTGATTGTCAGCCAAATTGTTGGTGACCTTGATATCAAAGAAGGCGATGTTGTTCAAACCTCTGGCTTAGGTCAAAATTCGCCTGCTAACTTACCTGTCGGTGTTGTTCAAAAGGTTAAGCCGGACAGCTACGGTCTAGATCGAGAAGTCTATGTTAAACCTTACGCTGAAATGTACAATATGCCCGTTGTTACGATCATTAAAAGATTAGCAGGAGCGGGGGAGTAAGATGCACATAATCAAAAAAGAAAATGTAAAATACTATGCGCCTGTAGTTTTCTTTTTGCTGATGCTGATCGATGGTCAATTGACGCAAGGCGCTGAAAACTTGATGGACAATATCTATTTTGCCAACGCCCACTTCTTATTATTGGCTTTTTTAATGGCGGTTCCTAATTTGTCTAAACGTTATTTATTGATCACTTCATTGGTGTTAGGCTTAATTTCTGATAGCTATTATTTAGGCATTATCGGAGTCTACACGGTTGCCTTAGCGGCGACAGTGATGATGATGTATCGTTTCCAGCGTGTGGTACATACAAATTTATTGACAGCATTCTTCGGAATGATTATTTTTGTAACCACATACGAATTGATTGCAGTTGGGCTACAAGTTATTTTTTCACTGTCAAAGGTAGCGCCGATTTTATTTATCACAAAAGTGTTAGGTCCAACACTTATTTTTAATATGCTTATATTTGTTTTATTTTCTTACTTGTTTAAAAGACTGTTCGCAAACGAATAGTCTTTTTTTAGTGAATAAGAAAATATCTGCAACTTTTATCGGCAAGGCTGAAACATTTTTGTAATATCTCTTTTATCTGCATGTCATACAGCTATGGTACAATGAGACCGTTGACTGAAAATTGAATAGTAATAGTTGAATATAAAAATAGAAGTATTAAGTAAATGCCGGAGGAATAAAGCGTGAAAAAAACGATATTATCAGCATTAATGGTCTGTTCTGTGACCCTAACAACAGTGGCTTTGCCACTTGCAGCTGCAGCAGATGACTATGATACAAAGATCGAGCAACAAGAGAACATTATTGACGATCTAAAAACAAAAGAATCACAAGCAGCGGCTAAATTAGCGGAGATCGAGTCGGATATGTTAGAGACCGCGACAAAAATCGATGAATTGACTGCTAAGAAAAAAGCACTCAAAGAAGAAATCACAAAATTATATAGTGAAATCTCTGATTTGAATGTCCGCATTCAAAAAAGAGAAGTTCAAATGCGTAATCAAGCTCGTGATGTTCAAGTCAGTGGATCTGGCACAAGTTATTTAGACGTGATCATTAACTCAGAGTCTATTTCAGATGCAATCAGCCGTGTCCAAGGAATCACAACACTAGTGAATGCGAACAATGATTTGTTGGATCAGCAAACAGCAGATAAAGAAAAAGTTGAGAAAAAGTCTAAAACCGTAGAGTCTCAAATTTCTGTTTTGGAAACCTCGACAAAAGAATTAAATGCAAAACAAGCTTCTTTAGACACATTGAAATTAGAGCAAGAAATTGCCAAAAATGAATTAGAAGCACAGCGTACAACAGAAGAAAAGAAAAAAACTGAGTATGTTGAGCAAAAAGCAGCGGCTCAAAAGAAATTAGAACAAGAGCAAGCAAAACAAGCCAAAGATTTAGAAGCACAAAGAAAAGCAGAAGCAGAGGCAGCTGTCAAACTGGCAGAAGCACAAGCGGCAAACCCTGGTCTTACTAAAACAAATGTTGTAGAGAGTGATGGCACAACGAACCAATCATCATCTGCACCAGTATCTGAAACACCAGCAAGCGGTTCTGGAAATGCAAGCAGTATCGGCAGCGGCAAGGTATCTGATGCTAAGAAAAAAGCTGCACAAATTGCTTTGAATTCAGTTGGTCAAACGAACCCGACAGGCTGGGGACAAAGCGGTGAATGTATCGTAGCTGTACAAAACTGGCTGAATGCAGCTGGAATCAGATTCACACCAGGCGGACCACATAGTGGCTATACACAGTCAGGCGCCGTCCAAGTTTCTTGGTCTGATGTTCAAGTCGGAGATGTTGTCCAATATGAGAATGCCCTTAGCCCAGATGCTTGGCTAGATGGTGTTCATACGGTCCTAGTTGTAGGTGTCAAAGGAGATCAAGTCCAAATTGTTGAATCCAATAATCCAGCTGGTTCTGGTTATGTATCAACAACTACAGGCTGGACACCAAGTCCATACGCAGCAAACTTTAGAGCAGTTGTCTGGCGTTTTCCAGGCTAAATAAACGAGACGTAAAATCCCTTCTAAGCAGAGCAAATGCATTTGTTTAGAGGGGATTAGTTGTATTCTCAGTTTTTATGGAGTATGCTAAAAGAGTTGCTAGTGTTTTTAACTGTTTTTTTAGGCTAGATGCTTACACAGAGTGTATTTAAATCTGTTATTCAATAGGTCTTTAGTCAGTAAAAACAAGTTGATTTCACTTGTCATTTTCGTCTTTCGAAAATGAAATACTCCTGTAACATTATTATTATATGTATGACATGTGTCTATGATACAATGACATCGTTGTTAATAAAAGAATGTAAAATACTCATACAAAGAAGAATTTATCATAAGTAAAATTTCGGAGGAATGAATAGTGAAGAAAAGTGTATTACCATTACTAATGATTTGCTCATTAAGCCTTTCAGCTGTAGCATTACCAGCATTCTCATTTGCAGATGAAGTGGATACTAAGATTCAACAAAAAGATCAAACGATCAGCGGATTAAAATCACAAGAAGCAGACGCACAAAGCCAAATGGCATCAGTCCAAAGCGAAGTAGCTGCTATTAACGAAAAAGCACAAATACTACTTGCTGAACAAGGCAAATTAAGAAGTACTTCTACAAAACTAGAAAAAGAAATCGCTCAATTAACAAAACGTATCGAAAAACGTGAAACAGCAATCCAAAACCAAGCACGTGACGTTCAAGTGAACGGAAACAGTGCAAGCTACATGGATGCATTATTAAATGCAAAATCAGTTTCAGACGCGATTACTCGTGTAACAGCGATGTCTACAATTGTTAATGCGAATAACAATTTAGTGAAACAACAACAAGAAGACAAAAAATCAGTTGAAGTGAAGAAAACTGAAAACGAAGAAAAGCTTAAAGAACTTCAAGATAACCAAGTAGCACTTGAAGCTCAAAAAGGTGATCTAGTAAAAGCAGAAGCTGAATTGAATGTGCTACAAACATCATTAGCTGCTGAAAGAGCAACTGCAGAAGACCAAAAAGCTGGTCTAGAAAAAGAAAAAGCAGATGCAATCGCAGAACGCGAACGTATTGCTGAACAAGAAAAAGTAGTTGCGGCTAACGCTAAGAAAGCAGCTGAAGAAGCTGCAGCAGCGAAAGAAACAGCGCCAAGCACTACAACAGCACCATCAACTGAAGAATCTTCAACAGATTCAACAGATAACCAAACAACACCAAGCAATAATAATAACGGTGGAAATGTAGATCCAGAACCAACACCTACACCAACGCCTACACCGACACCAACTGAGCCAGAAAAACCAGCTCAACCTAATTTACCAGATTCGACTGGTGGTTCTGCAATTTCAGTCGCAGCAGCACAAGTAGGTAAACCATATGTATGGGGTTCTAAAGGACCAAACAGCTTTGACTGTTCAGGATTAGTTTACTATGCATTTATGCAATCTTCTGGTCGTAATGTCGGCGGATATACAGTAGCACAAGAAGGTGCTGGAACTCGTATCTCTGTAGGTGAAGCTCAAGCTGGAGATTTATACTTCTGGGGTAGCCCAGGTGCCTCATACCACGTAGCAATTGCTACAGGTGGCGGCGGTTATATCCATGCTGGTAACGAAAGTACAGGTGTTGAGTACAGTAACGTTGGTTCATTCACACCAAGCTTTGCAGTACGTATGTAATCAATTATTCTCGATATTCTAAGAATCAGACGATTGTCTGATTCTTTTTTTGTATAAAAAGAAGCTTCAATGTTAAGCGATTGAAGCTTCTTAGTAATTATTTGATGTACTTTTCAGTTAATGTCATGAATTCATCAACATCTTTAACCACTTGATCGATACCTGCTTGCCAGAAATCTGGTTGTGTTAAATCGACGCCTAAATGTTTTTTAGCTAGATCTTCAGAAGTCATAGAAGCTGTGTCACGTAGTAATGCGATATATTGATCTTCAAAATCGCTACCTTGCTGGTTAGCATAAGCGTAGATTCCCATACTAAATAGGTAACCAAAGGTATAAGGGAAATTATAGAACGGAACATCATCAATGAAAAAGTGCAGCTTGCTTGCCCAAAAATGTGGATGATAAGTTCCAAGACTATCTTGATAGCTTTGTTTTTGTGCTTCAAGCATCAAGTCAGTGATTTCGTCTTCACTTAATAATCCATTTTTACGCGCTTCATAAAAGCTAGTTTCGAAAATAAAACGAGCGTGAATATTCATAAACATAGCAATCGCATTTTGCATCTTCGTATCTAATAAATTGATTTTTTCTTCAGGTGTTTCTGCTTCTTTCAGCGTTGCATCTGCTACAATCAATTCAGCGAACGTACTAGCCGTTTCAGCCACGTTCATAGCGTATTCACGGTCAAGTACCGGCAAATCCCACATAACGCTGCTGTGAAACGCATGACCTAGCTCATGAGCTAAGGTGGCTACCTCATTAATTGAATTTCCAAAGGTCATGAATATTCTAGATTCTTCTGTTTCAGGAAGTTCTGTACAATAGCCGCCAGGGCGTTTACCAGGACGATCTTCTGCTTCGATCCAGCTTTTTTCAAAGGCTTTTTTTGAAAAAGCTGCCATTTTTGGACTAAATTTTTCAAAATTCTCTAAAATAAATGAAGCAGCTTCGTCAAAGCTAAATGATTTCTCTTTTAAATCTCCAAGAATAATAGGGGCATCTTGATCTTGCCAATCCATTTTTTCTTTGCCGAATAACTGTGCTTTACGTGTTAAATAGTCAATAAAGGGCTGTTTGTTTTTCTGGATCGTTGCCCACATGACGTCCAGTGTTTCTTTTTGCATCCGATTATAGTTGAGCGGTTCTTCAAGAAAGTCTGTTACGCCATGCAGATTGTATTGGCTCAAACGGAAGCCGTCTAAATGATTCAAGGTGTCAGCTAGTAACGGAGATTTTTCTTTCCATACGTTTTCCCACGCACTAAATAGCTCTGCACGAACAGCTTGATCAGGATCGCTCATCATGCGGTTAAAGGCTTGACCTGCTGATAGAAGTGTTGTGGTTTGATCTTTTTCTTTAAACGGAATCGACACAGAGGCGACGATAGTATCATAATGACTGCTCCAAGCATTCAATCCGTCTAATGAAAGAGTGTTAATGATATGTTCTTCTTGTTCAGAAAGAAGCTTTTTGCCATCACGGCGAATTTCATTTAAACGGAAAGCAATGTTTTTAACGTTTTCCAAAGAAAGTAAGTGTTGCCAATCAGTATCAGAAATGTTCGTTAATTTTTTTGTAAAAATCGTTTCTGCTAATTGAATCGCTGGTAGTAGTGCATAAAGATCACCAGATAAGGTTTTGGCTTTTTTATCCGCGGTATCTGCAGAAGATAAGGCATTAATAAAACTATTGCATTGTGCAAAGCCATTTGAGATAATTCCTTGTAATGATAAAATTTTTAACAGTTCTTGGTAGTTGCTATCCTTTTCAGGTATCCACTGGTCGATCAACTGGTGATAGTCATTGCTTTGCTTTTTCAGCTCATTTAATCGTTGCTCTAATTGAGGCGAATGACTGCCGCCAGGAAAAATACTATCTAGATCCCAAGTAATAGAATAAGTCATGCATAATTCCTTCTTTCTAAAGTTTTCTTCTATTAGTATAGCATAAGAAAAAGCGAGTGATTGTTTATTCTATTGGAAATACTGTTATATCAATTAAAGAAATGAGGCGACAAATTGAAAAAACATTTAAAAAATAGTAATTTATATATCTTTGTTGCATTTTTAATCATGGCAATTTTATTTTTTAGTTCATCACAAACCTATGAGCAGCAATCGCAGGTGGGTCTTTTAAGCAAAGTGTTGAGTAACCAGCCATTTGAAGCACAACTGAAAGGAATCTCATTTGATTATGCTGGCAGTGAAGTGAGTATAAAAGCTATGGGCTACGCTAAATTCATTGAATTTTTCATCCGCAAAGGTGCGCATTTTGGTACGTATTTTTTATTAGGTGGAAGTTGGTTTATTGGTCTAAATATGAAAGTAAAGCAGCCGTTATTGATTGGGGTTGTTTCATGGCTTGCGGCAACAGGCTATGCAGGCTTAGACGAATACCATCAAATGATCACAGGTGGACGCAGTCCGTTGTTTCAAGATGTCATGCTCGATTCCTTTGGTGCTTTGAGTGCAGTATGCCTATGTCTAATCGTTTTGGGGATTAGAAAATTGTCTAAAAAAAGATAATCGTAATTAAAATGAGTAATATCCGCAGTTAGTAATATAAAAATAAAGCAAAGAGAGAGTGGGCCAAAAGTCGATTAGGTTCGAGGTATTGGAGTAAAAAGTGAACAATACGCTTTTTACTCCAATGCCTCGCTTTTTACGAAATTGCCGAAAAATCTGATTTTTTATTTTGAGTTGTCTCCCATTTATATATCAGTCTTAAGTTCGATGGCAAAAAAGTAAAAAGCCGCTATTATTGAATAGAAAGAAAAAAGAATAAGAAAGTTTTGTGATGACTTATGGTAAAAAAATTCTTAAAACGAATAGTAGGCTTTGTAATACTTTTCATTGTCAGTGCATTTGGCTTTCGTCTATATACCTATAATAATACAACCCAAGCTGCCGCACTGATTGATCAATTGAATCCATTAGTACAGCCAGAAATAATGTATGTTAAAACAACTGACAAGTATGCATACAAATATCCTGATTCGGTGAGTAAAATTGAAAATTTCACCTATATTCAGACGTGCGTTAATAAAGATGGGCAGAAACGAGAGTTAGCCTATACTTCATTTGGCAGACCGCTTACGCCAAAGAAATTTTTAAAACTGACGACAAAAGGGCAAAGCATTCAAAGTTGGGAAGAAGTCGATGAAAAAGAGATTCCTAAAACAATTCTTTCGCTGTTATAAAAGGTAATAGTTTTGTATAATATATCAAAGAGGTGCTAAACAGTGAAAGAACTGATTATAAATAAAAATAAATTAAGAGATACTGCAACGATTCCAGAGTTAGGAATGTTAGCGTATCGTATTTTTCCAGATACAAACCGGATCAACATACAGTTGCTTATGGGAGAACAAGAAGAAGCTACAATCATTTGTCAAGACGGAGAGGTATTTACATTGAGAGATCAAATGATCCGTTTAGTTGTTAAATAAATAAAACAGAGATGTTGGCAGCAAGTAGTTTCTTGTGTCAACATCTCTTTATTTGTTATTGTTTTAGGTAAGCGATACTTTTTTCTAATCGTGCTAAACCATCGAGCAGTTTCTCTTTTGAGCAGCCAATATTTAGTCGTAGGAAAGGTTGGCCGGATTCTCCGTAAGTTGTTCCAGCCATGATTGCTACTTTGCCATGGTGAATCAGTGCGTGCTGTAGTTGCTCCATAGTAAAGGGAAGTGCCGAACAATCGATCCAAAGTAAGTAGGTTGCTTGTGCGTTAATGACGGTTAAGTCAGGCAATTTTTCTCTAAAAAACTGTTCTGACAGCTGAACATTCTTATCAAGGTACTCATTTAATTGATTCAACCACTGCTGACAGTCGTTATAAGCTGTAATCGTACTGTCCATTCCTAAAATACTTGTCGAAGAAAGACCATCACGATTTTTCAGTATACATAAAAATTGTTCCCGTAGCTCAGGATCAGGAATCATTAAATACGAAGCAATCAATCCCGGCGTATTAAAAGTTTTGCTTGCAGAAGTACATAAAGCCATATTGGTGGTTTCGTCTGCCCATTTAAAAATGGGAGAATGACGTTCACCTTTGCGTAAAATATCCATATGGATCTCATCAGAGATCAGAAAAACATCATAGTTTGTACATAATTGAATGATCTTGCGAAGTTCTTTTTTGGTCCAAACACGTCCGGTAGGATTATGCGGACTACATAAAAGGAAGATTTTACAGTTCGGATGCTTCAACTTGTTTTCTAGATCAATAAAATCGATTGTGTATTGATAATTTTGGTAATGCAGTGTTGTTTCAACTATAGTTCGATTTTGTGCCTTGATCGTTTTGAAAAAAGCATCATAAGCAGGTGTTTGGATTAAAACCTGATCACCTGTCTCCGATTTCAATTCAATCAATTTAGAGATCGAGTAGATTACGGAAGGGCTGTAAACAATCCAGTCGGCGTTAAGCGAGTAATCCAAGCGCGTGTGGTACCAATTTTGTATACTTTCTTTAAAAGCCGAGTGATTCCAGCGTGTATAGCCAAAAACAGGATGACTGATACGTTGCTGAAGAGAGCCAATGATCTCCTTTGGCACGGCAAAATCTGTATCTGATACAGTAAACGGCAATAAATCTGCTTCACCAAAACGGTCAGCGATATAATCCCACTGTGTACAAAATGTTCCTTTTCTATCAATAATCGTATCAAAATCAATTGTTTCTACCATAAAAATCCATCCTACTCCATTAGATTTTCCAAGTCATTTTTAACCGAAGCTACCTGCGTGCCGATGATGACTTGAAGATTATTAGCGTCTAGTTTGATAACACCTAAAGCGCCTTGATTTTTTAATTCTTGTTCGTCGATAGCAGACATATCATCAACGACTAGACGTAAGCGAGTGATACAATTATCCAATGAAACGATGTTCGAACGTCCTCCGAGTGCATTAAGAATCAATGGTCCGTCGTATTTTCCACTCTTCTTATAAGTCCGTTCTTTTTCTGTTACATCATCAACAGCTAACTCACGACCCGGTGTTTTTAAATTGAATTTTTGAATCGCAAATGTAAAGACAAAATAATATACCGCAAACCATAATGCGCCTACGAGCAAGACTAGATACCATTTAGTATAGGTTCCCTGTAAGATACCGAAAATCAAAAAGTCCAACACACCACCATCGGTATTACCGATCACTACTTGAAGTAAAGCCATGATCATGAATCCTAAGCCAGTCATGATGACGTGGAAACCATATAAAACCGGTGCAATAAATAGGAAGAGAAATTCGATCGGTTCTGTGATTCCTGTTACAAATGTTGCGATCACACCAGAAATCAACAAGCCTTTGATCTTGTGTCGATTTTCAGGTAAAGCAGTGCGGTACATTGCCAGAGCTGCTGCAGGTAAACCAAACATGAAGGTCGGCATTTTTCCTTGAGATAGGAAAGCTGTAGCCGCTGGACTGATCGGTGAACCGCTTTGCAACTGAGCGTAAAAAATATTGAGTGCACCAGAAACGCTTTGACCATTGACGATCTGAGTTCCACCAGCCTCGGTAAAACGAATCATAGAAACTAAGATATGATGTAAACCAAATGGTAGAAGCAAACGTTCACCAGCACCGAATAGAAATGGACCGAAAATACCAGATTTTTGAATAGCGAATCCCACACTATTGATTCCTAGAGCGAAAATGGGCCAAATAATTGGGATAATAACACCAATGACCGCCATTGTGAGTGAAGTGATAATTGGAATGAAGCGAGCACCGCCGAAAAAGGCAAAGGCATCTGGTAGTTGAATGGTATAAAATTTATTATGCAGTAAATATACGATGATCCCAACGATGATTCCGCCTAATACACCCATTTCAACTGATTGCATCCCCAAGACCATTCCTTGTCCTGCTTCACGTAAATGATCCAGATCAGCCAGCTTATCAGTCTCAGTCAGATAAAAATTAATAGATAAGTTCATAACGACATAGCCGACAAGACCAGAAAAAGCAGCAACACCCTTTTCGCTGCGAGCTAATCCAAGAGGAATCGCCATAGCAAATAATAAAGGCAAATACGTAAAGGCGAAGCCGCCGATAGTAGACATGAAACGGAAAATCACTTGTAGCCAAGGTTGATCTAAAAAAGGAAGTAACTCGAGTGTTGAAGGACTTGAAAAGGAACTGCCGATTCCTAAGATAAGTCCCATAAAAGCTAATAGAGCAACTGGCAGCATAAACGTCTTGCCGATTCCTTGAAAAAATTCCCAAAAACTAAATTTCTTTTTCATTCTGTTTCTCCTTTCGAATTAGAAAAGCTGAACCTAATAAGTTTTGTTATCTCGATCGATCTAGGTTCAGTTTACGTGGGAGAACAAACGAAAACAAGCGCTTTCAAATGATATGTAAGAGCTTACAGATAAAGAAAGAAGATTCATTGTTCAACGTAAGATTCTATATAATGAAGAATCAATAGCTCTAATACTAGATGCATCGGAATTCGCGAGCTCATATCGATTTCCCCATAATAGCCATTGACTACTTCAACATGAAAGACGATAGAGGCAAATTTTTCTAAAGGCGTGTTTTTTGAACCGATGATCGCAATGATGGGCACCTTTCGTTCTTTCAGAATTGCAGCATATTCAAGTGCCAGCATCGTTTCACCACTATAACTAACAAGAATCGCCGCATCTTTAGCTGTTAAATGATTCGCAACGATTCGTAGTTCATCCCAGTCTTCACGAGCGTCGGCGATTCTTCCAGCGAAGGTTAATTTTCGCGCAGCTTCAAAACAACAGGAAAAGGAGCTGCCGACGCCAAAAAATTCTATTCGCTGACTTTCTGCTAATAACTTAGCGCCTGTTTCTAAAGCCTCCTGTTGAATCAACTGCAGGGTTTGAGTCAATTCTCGTTGGATGCGTTCTGCTAGTTGTGTCAGATTTTTTGACGGATGGTATACAGGACGTTGTTCATCTTCTAAGTGACGAATCAAAGCATATTTCATTTCTTGAAAACCGGAATAGCCTAATGCTTGACTGGTACGACTGATCGTAGCTGTAGAAACGTAGATTTTTTCAGCAATTTCATGAATCCTGCTTTGTGTGATTTCTTCTGGATGTTTAATAATGTATTCTAATACTTGTTGTTCCAAAGGGCTTAGGGTTTCTTGTTTTTTTTGAAGCTTCTTTAAGAAAATATTCATCGCCTGTCCTCATTTCATTTATAGATAAGGTTTTATTTTAGTATAACAAAGAACAAGAGAAGCGCACAGCCGCTATGTTGAATCCATGATGGAAAGGTTGCAACTATTATGAACAATAGTACAATAGGAAGAGATAGGAATGAGCGGGAAAAGAATGAATGGGGAAACTTGTTGAATATTTGTGTCCCCATCTACACAAGCCAGTCTTTCGGGAAAAAAATAAAACCTAAGTGAGATCCAAAGGGACTCAATCGTTTTTCCTATTTTCCAGTCGAGGTTAACCGGCTTGGTCCGCTATTAGTCGTTATCCAGCTGCACAAATCAATCCTTAGGAAAATAGATAAATTGTCAGTGAGCCAAAAAGCGTCTCAAAGTCAATTTCCTAATTTTCTAAAGGATAAAGCGATTTGTTCCGCTTTTATTGGGAATCATAACGAAAGCGTTTGATCTGATGTTGAACAATGCAAGATTTTCGTGAAAGGTATTAATCATTTTTTATTTTAAGGAGGAATTATCATGGCAGGTCATAGTAAATGGAAAAATATTCAGGGACGAAAAAATGCTCAGGATGCGAAAAGAGGAAAGATTTTTCAAAAGCTTTCAAGGGAAATTTATGTTGCAGCAAAAGCTGGCGGGACTGATCCTGCAACGAATGCCGCACTGCGTTTAGTGATGGATAAGGCAAAGTCGGCTAATATGCCTAACGATAATATTGATCGTGCATTGAAAAAGGCGAGCAGTACTGGGAATAATGAGCAGTATGACGAGATTACTTATGAAGGATATGGACCTGGTGGAACAGCTGTTTTGGTTTATGCTTTGACAGATAATCGAAATCGGACGGCAACGAATGTCCGGGTCGCATTTACTCGAAATGGTAGTTCATTGGGGGAAACTGGATCGGTCAGCTACATGTTTGATCGAAAAGGTTATATCGCTATTGAACGTGAAGGATTATCGGTTGATGAGGACACACTTGTTGAGCAGGTGATCGAAGCTGGAGCAGACGACTTGGAGATTTCAGATGAAGTTGTTGAAATTTACACAGAGCCGGAAGATTTTGTTTCTGTTCGTGATTCATTGGAAGCAGATGGATTTACATTGGCGCAGGCGGAACTAACTATGATTCCTCAAACGCTGACGACTTTGACAAAAGAGCAGCAAGAACAGTTGCAATTACTTGTTGATAAATTAGAAGAAGATGATGATGTATCAGAAGTTTTTACTTCAGCAGATATATAAATAAAAAAAGAACCTGATTCGCTAAAAAGTGAATTAGGTTCTTTTTTCTGTGGAACCCTTTCGGATCTCCAATTCATTTTCAATGACAGCAATAATAGTGAAAACATCCCTTGGGGTAAAGCCAGGATTTATATAAACAATAGGTATATGTTGTGCTCTTTTTTTTAGAAGTGAAGATGTTGTAGAAGCAATAATCAAATCAATGTTCATTTCTTCTCGATGAACGGTAGACGGCACGAAAGAGACATTATAAAAAGGCTGTAAAAAGGATTCTAATTGTTGGGCAATAATCCTTTCCATGATCACAGGTAGATCCGTTTCCATCTGTATATAGATAGGAGGCGAATAGATTGTCGGGCTTTTGATAAGGGCGTGTGCTTCACAAAAACGCGCAACAAGCATTTCCTCATTTGAAAAGGACACAGCGGGGGTGTATTTTTGCATTTCTCGAAATTTCTCAACCATAGCTGCTCTTAAAAAAGGATAATGTTGTTTTAAATACCTAGTGTAATCATAACCAGATAATGTAGTTGCGAAATTTGGAAATAAAAGATCGGTCAAAAATCCTACGAAAAGCACGCTGTGATAAGCAATTTTTGTTTCTTCATCAATAGCAGACAAGTCTGGTTGGATAACTTTTAGGAATACTTGATACATTTGGTAAACAGAGGTATTCAACGACTCGTGAACAGCCAACAGACGTTTTGATATTGTTGGAATTAAAAGAAAGCTAGACCGTATCTGAAATAATAAACAAATAAAATCTGCTTCTGGAGTAGATAAATGAAAACTTTGCTGTATCGAGAACAAGATCGAATCATTTATCCCTGCTTGTGTGAGAGCTTCTTGATTCAGTCGATGAGCAAAACTTGGCAGATCTTCGTTGGTTAATGGTTTTTTATGATTGTAACGATAAAGATTAATTGCAATCATATAGCTCCAGCTTGCAACGGTCACATCTTTAATAGGAGAATAAGGTCTCATTTCAGTTTCGATGAATCTAATGATTTTTTGTTGATCGATAGTCGGAAACGGCCAGGACATTCCACGATAGATATTCCAAAACAAGATATAGCTGAGATAACGAAATTGTATCTCGTTGCCCTCCACGCTTAACTCTCGATTAACTGATTTTATCTTCAATCCATATTTTTTAAGTAATAGATTAAATTGTTGTACTCTTCGACGAATTGTACTTTCACTGACAAAGTATTTTTGAAGGAAATAATCTAAAGACAAATTTGTCTGGAAAAATAGTTCTTTCATTAATGATAGTGCTATTGATTGTTCAGTAATAATAGGAACCGTTTCTAGATAACCTATTTGCCCGCCAGTAAAACAAACCCCTTTGCCTTTTGAAAAGGTGATCTGAGCAGATTCGACCTCCACAATATCATTTGCTAACTCTTTTGTATATTTAAGAACAGACTTTCGCTCTAAATGACTATCGAACACTAACTCATCGATAGAATACCAGTCTTCTTTTTTATAAAGTAAGTAAAGCAATTGCAATTTTTTGCCTGTCTCTGCGTCAAAAATATCAAAACTAAGCATGGGGAATCCCTCTCTTTCATTGTTGACATAATAATGCAAAATCTCTTTTTTCTCAACGAATCTGAATTGAAAAAAACATTTATCCATTTGAAGGATAAATGCTATGTAGTCAGAAAAGGGATTTTTATGAGGCAAATGATGAGCAAATCTTAATAATAAATCACGTTAAACTTAATTTAAATAATAAAGAACAAAAAAATATATTTCTTATTTCTATCACAAATAAGAATATTAAAAAAATGAATTATTAGAGAAAAAATACTTTTTTGTATTTGTAAATTAATTGTAGATTCATATTAACTGAGCTTAAATTTAAAGTCAATAGAGTTTTATCTCATTTTTTTGCGAAAAATTTAAAAAAAGTGAGATAAATGACAAAAATATATTTGATTTTTTATAAGAAAGCTTGAATTTACAGACTATTTACTGTTTTAGCCGTCAAAAAAATCGTCAAAAAATTCAAAGCAAAGGATAAATTAATTATGGTGAAAAAAGGAGAAAATATTTATAAACGCAAGGATGGCCGCTGGGAAGGTCGATATATTAAAGAGCGGACACCTAAAAATAAAATTGTTTATGGCTATATATATGGAAAACATTATTCTGAAGTAAAAGAGAAGCTAACGGTGGTGAAAGCTAAGTATCTAGTCAGCGACTATTCTATCACCAGTTATCATGGAACGATCGAAAATTTTATTGGTAATTGGATGCTATCAACAATGAAATATACGGTCAAACCAACGACCTATTCAAACTATGTTCGCTTGATCAAGCGCCACATCATTCCAACAATTGGTTCTATCAGGCTGCAAAAAATAACTCAAGAAAATATCCAAGCCTGGGTTTATCAGCTAGCACAGCAAAAATTTGCTTCAGGAACGATCCGAAATGTCTTTAATATTTTAAAAAATGCATTAAATGTAGCTGTTAAGCAAAATTACTTAAACGAAAATCCATGTAACAACATAGTTTTACCAAAAACAACAACGAAAAAGATCACCTCACTTTCCCTGACAGATCAAAGAAAAATTGAGTTAGTTGCGCTGCAGGAAAAAGAGTGTTCCCCAATCATTTTAGCGCTATATTCAGGGATGAGGATTGGAGAAATCAGTGGTTTGAAGTGGGAAGACATCGACTTTGAGAAAAAGACTATTCATGTCAAGAGAACGATTACAAGAATAACCAACGAGCATACAACGGTAAAAAAAACCGAAGTTATTGCCGGAACACCTAAGTCCAACAATTCTGAAAGAATTATTCCATTAGCAAATAATTTATCAAATTATCTATTAGAAAAGAAAAAATATTCGTCTACGGACTACGTTATTTCATGTAATGGCGGACTAACAGAACCACGAACGATCAATTATCGATTCAAAAAAATTACCAATAAACTAGGATTTCCAGAAATTCGTTTCCACTCATTACGACATACGTTTGCCACACGTTGTATAGAACAGGGAGTTGATATTGCCAGTCTAAGTCAAATACTTGGGCATCATTCAACAAAATTAACATTAGATACATACGCAGATTCGTTATTAGAAAACCGACAAGCTGCAATAGCTACGATTGACAATTTATTTTTAAATGCTCAATAACTGGGCATTTAATTTTTTTGCACAAATAAGCCGTCACCTTCGTGGTCACGAATTTCGAAGAGAAGCATTAATTCAGGGGGAAAAAGATTTTTTTCTTATTTGTGATAGAAATAAGAAAATGGAAATATAATAAAAAATAAATATACAGTTAGTAAAAAAAAGAAGAATTGCCATATCTTCTTTATAGAAAATATTATAAAGCGTTTAAGGAGGAAAGCCAAATATTCGACTCGTAAGACCATTAAAAAGGAAGTGACACGAAAAGTAGAATGAGGATGCAGCTAAGACAAAGATAATATAGGAGGTAAACATGTATAACATAGGGGTAATCAATACTGGACTTCCAGAAGCAGAGCTAAGTAAGTACATAGATGAAGGAGGTTTTAATTCATTTAAGGCTTCCAACATAGATCCAGAGAATTTATCTAGAGATCTTAAAAAAAATGATGCTGTATTGATTTTCACGGATAATGTTGATTCTGCAGTAGCAGAGATTTGCCAATTTATCATTGAAATCAAGACGAACTCAGAATCATTTGTGTGGGTCGTATCGAAAAAACATGATGAAAAAAAACGAGTGGTCTATCTACAACTAGGAGCTGATGGAAACATCAGCACAGAATGCTCGCCTAAAGAATTACAATTGATCGTAAAAAATGCATTAAATAGAAAGAAAATGTATGAAGCACAATCAATAGAAGAAGAGAAAACGACAGAACAAAACGAAGCTGTAGCAGAATTAAATGAAAAAAATCTAAGTTTTGTTTCATTAGGCGAAGAAGTACCACTCACTAGAACGGAGTACAAATTATTTAAATTACTTTTAAGCAATCCGGGGATCGCCTTTTCTTATGAAGAATTATATAAGAAGGTTTGGGGGAAACCGTACAATAACGAAAAATATCGTGTATCAAATGTTGTTTTTCATATTCGTGAGAAGCTTGAAGAATACTCACTGAATCCAAATCATATTAAAACGGTTCGCTCCGTCGGATACATGATTTGTGAGTAACTCCTTTTGAAAACAATTATCGTACTGCGAAAGGGGGTGAAAATAATATGAAAAGGAAAGTTAGAATGAAGAGATTTAAAATAGGGTTTTCACTGTTGATGAGTTTGGTGATGGTCTTTGGTGTTCTTCAATATGCATTTACTGCACAACAAGCACCTGTAAAAGCAGCAGCTGATATTACAACGTCGAACTATACGACTTGGACAGCAGCAACTTTAGCAGAAGCTAGAGATTCAGTAAACAAATTTTTGACATCATTTAAGGGTACTGATCCAGATCGTCCATATAAAGAAGAGACAGATTGGCAAGAAGGGTCTTTAGCAGCGTTGGATAAAGTCTACACGGCTAGTGCTAGTGCTGGTTCAGGAGTTAGTAGTGAATTAGCTAGACAACAATTGATTCAAACTGTTCATGGATTGGAAAAATACGATAGTACGGATTACTTCGGAAGAAACCTAGCATTGAATGATTATCCGGATGATGAGTTGACCTATAAGCTCATGCAAGTTATTAACGAGGAAGAAGAAGGGGTGGCCTCTTTCCTCAGAGAGTCACGGATTTCAATTGCTGACAGAGGAAATACCATGACTGGAGGCTTGATTTATAATACAGGTGGCTCATTAGCAGTCAATAATTTATATTTGCATGCCAGGAATACGCTTATGAACTTTTTTGATAGAGGTCAAGGCACCTGGGGAGCATATAGTTTTTATGGACTCAGATCTAATGGATTAGCATCACAGATAGGACAGCCGATATCTTCTTTGGATGTGCCAACCCCAACCGTAATGATGGCAGGGATTAGCTCAATAGCACTTGGACCGGGAAAAACCACCTATTTTAACGATGCGATGCCGACAGCAGTAACGATGAGTCAACAATCTAATCCGGCAGCTTATATTCGATGGGCTATCGAGAAATATTCTGTTCCTATTCTTGGTAAAGGCCTCCCAGAACCTTATATTTATACTACCATAGCAAACAAAAGCCGTCCTGTTATTGTGTTGTTTACAAACTCTGAATTTCCTTCGCAAGCAGCGAAACAAGATTATTTAGCTAGTTTAGATGAATTTGAAAATGGTACAAAAGTAAAACAATGGACAAGCGTTCCGCCGCTGTTTATTCAAATCAGTTATAAACGGAATAACGCTCCAGCAGGTGCCACTTATGATCCTATGATCGATGAAATATTTACTCCTTCGAGAATCGCAAGAGGCTGGAGACATATTGAGGTTGATAGTACAAATGTCAATGAAAACCTAACAGATAAGCTGTGGAATGCTTTACCGTTGATACCTGTTACTCAAACACCAGGTGGCACAATTTTTCAGACGCTACCATGGGAGGCTACTTTAACAACGAATGAATTTCAATTCGTTCCAGGTACCTTTGTAGCTGAGTCTACTAGTGCTACTAGTATGACAGAGACCGAGCTTAAAGTATCTGGTATAGCTGATGGTGGTAGAGGAACATTTGACGCCACTGCGAAAAACAATTCTTATTCAGGGTATAAGATGGGGGATAAGCTGCCTGCTTTAGCCAGTTCAGTTTATACATCTAATGGGAATGCGAAGGACAGCAATGCTTCACCAAATCTGTATGTTCCATTGTCAGATGCAGCTGTTGAGCTGTACACCTACAGCGGAAGTGGTTCTGAAGATTTAGCAAGTAGCTATACACTAAAAAATACAGCGGTAAGTAATACGTATCAAAACTACGGTGGCACGTCGTATTCATGGACTAGCAGCCAGTTGGCTTCTAAAAAATATGGAACGGAGTTAACCTTAGCTGCTGCGAAAAATGCATTGAAAGATGCCATGGGAGATGCGGCATTTAACAAGCTTAATTTCACGAATGGTGATTCATTAAATGCAGCCTCGCTTACTGTAAAATTTGATGCAAGTAAAAACGTGTATAAATTATATGCGAAAGAAGAGCCGACAACAAGTACGATCACAATTGAACACTGGATCAAAGATGGAGCAAAAATTGCAACAAGCACCCAAGATGATATCAAAAAAAATGGAACGATAGGTGAGTTGGCGAAGATCACACCAACTGTGATTTCTGGCTATACGTATGTGAATTCAGATTCAGATCCGTTAAGCAGTGTGACATTCGGGAATACGAATAAAACAGTAAAACTGTATTATACGGAAAACCCGACAACAAGCACGATGAAAGTGAATTATGTGGTTGCAGGTTCAAACGAAGTGATTATTCCAGCAAAAACGATCTCAGGAACGACCGGTGAGTCACCGACAGCGGAGCAACTAAACAAAGAAGCAGTGGGAGCAGGGTATACGTATTTGATGCAAAATCCTAATCTCCCTAAATTTGGAACAGATGCTGAAGTGACGTTGTATTATCTAGTTTTAAATGGAAAAATCACATTTGAACACTGGGACAAAGATGCAAATCAGCTGATTTCAGGTGAAACATCAAAGGTTGTGACGGGGCAGGTAGACACACGGCCTACTCAAGGTGATCTTACGCCCAAAGTGATAACTGGTTACACTTATGATTCTGCTTCAGTCGATTTATCAACAATTAAATATACCGCTGCAGATCAAACAGTGAAGCTGTTTTACACAAGAAAACAAGGAAGCATCAAGATTGAGTATTGGGATTCAGATACAAATACAAAGATTGCAAATCAATCAGATGAAACTAAAACCGGTCCAACAAATACGAATGCTGGAATCACAGCGAAGACAATAGCTGGTTATACTTTTGAAAGATCGGAACCGACATCACTGTCTTCAATTGTGTTTTTAGACACGGAACAGACTGTCAAGTTGTACTATAGACGGACAAAAGGAACGATTACAATCGAGTATTGGGATCAAGATACCAATCAAAAAATTCCAGGACAAGCAGACGAATCGCAAACAGGTAATGTAAATGATAATGTTGGTTTAACACCGAAAACAATAGCTGGCTATACCTACCAACGTTCTGAACCATCTCCATTATCAAGTATCGTATATAAGGAAACAACTCAAGTTGTGAAACTTTATTATACAAAAGATGCGACTGAAGTAACACTAACGATTCGATTTGTTGATGAAGGAGGAGACGACTTAGTCGCTTCCAAGGTGAAACCGAATCAACAAATTGGAAAACAAATTAATGTTGCAACTGAGTATGATGATGTGGCTGATGTTATTACAGAGCTAAGTAAGAAATACCAGCTTGATGTAACTTCATTGCCGCCAGATCCATATACAATTCCAAATAAGGATGCAACAGTTACATTCAAATTCTTGGGTGTATTGAAACTTGTTTCGGCGCCAGATCTCGAGTTTGGTATTAAGGACACGGGCATTTTTGGTGCAGTTGAAGCAACATCACCAACGTATACTACACCTTTAGTTGTAAGCGATAGTAGAACGACAAAAACTGGTTGGACACTTTCTGCGAAGGTAACAAAAGAGCTGACAGCACTGAATGATTCCTCAATGGTATTGACCGATGCCCTGTATTACAAAACAGATACTCAGGAAAAACCGATGGGGTTGAATTTGGCTAAGAGCATTTATAGTCCAGGTTCTTTGAACCAAGATAGTTATGATATTAGTCAATTGGAATGGAAAAATAAAACAAATGGTTTTATTGTTCGATTACCGAAGACACAATATCGCTCATTAGATGACTACCAAGCTGTCATTGAATATTCACTGGCAGAAACAAGATAAGGAGGTAATAGTCATGAAATCGAATAAATTGAATTATATGCTGTTATCTTCTTATTTATTGGTAGCTATGGTTATCTGTGGATTATTGATGAAGCCGCTCTATGGAAATGCAGAAGGAGGAGCAGTTCAAACCAATGGTGAAATCACTTTTTATAATGATGACACCACGGATAGCTCATCCAGCTCCAGTAGTTCGTCTTCTAGCTCAAACAGCAGTTCATCCAGTTACCCAAGAACAAGTGGTGATAACTCAAGTGATTATGTAACAAAGCCAGAAGGGAAATATCCATCAACTGGTGAACTTGTAAAGAAGAGTCTGTCTATAAGCGGTATTGGACTAGTTCTTTTCAGTATTCTATTCTTTTTTATTAAACGAAAAAAGAAGGAGGCTGAAGAATGAAAAAAGGACTACTTTATGTAACTACCTTAATGACATTGGGAGTTATGGCAGTGTCTGTAAATCCGATGACATCTTTAGCAGAGCATAGTATTACTGGCGGAGGCCATATCGGATTTGAAGGTGAGGACAATGGGCGCGAAGGTATTCAAGACCCAGAAAATCCTAGTAACATCGTCGATCCAGGTTCTAGTCCAAGTACAACTGGTAAGCTCAGAATTGATTTTGTACCGAAATTGAATTTCTCACTTAACAAAATCAGTAAAGAGAATGCTAAATACCCAGTTAATGCTCAGTTATTCCATGATGCAACTGGTGCTCGTGGCAACTTTGTACAAGTCACAGATTCTAGGGATTCCGCCTACGGATGGCAATTACAATTGAGACAAGAAACACAATTTCAAAATCCGGATACAGCGAATAGTCAATTAAATGGCGCTGTTCTTTCTTTTGATATTTCTTGGGCAAACTCTACTGAAGATAAAAGTCTAGCTCCTTTAGTTTCTAAAGAAGTTATTCAATTAAATAATATTGGCGAAACCTACAATCTCGCCAATGCTAATTCTGGCAAGGGGAACGGTACATGGTCTATCTCATTCGGTGCTTCTGCGGATAATCCAATGGGACTAGAAAATACACTAAACCCCAAATTGAATGCGGCTGGGGAGCCGATGCTGGATAGCAATTACGAAAACAAACAGATCCACGAAAATAGTGCGATCAAACTAGCTGTACCAGGGTCAACAGAAAAAGATCCGGTACCTTATTCAACGGTGCTAACTTGGGTATTAGCCGAGTTACCATAAATAAAACAACACAATAATAGGAGGAAACACAAATGAAATTAACACACAAATTATGCGGAGCTGCTTTATTAGGAGCAGTAGGGATTGGTTTAGCTATTCCAAACACAACAAAAGCGGCACCTGATTCAAAAAACGGAACTGGACATATCGGATTTACTTCAACTGGTACGTATACACATACGGATCCAGGTAGTTCAGGTGGTACACAAATCACAGATCTCCCAATCGATAATCCAGAATTTGGTATGGTTCTTGTAACACCATTGGAGTTTGATACTCATGATCTATTAACAGCGCAAGACAAACGTGAGTATAATGCACTTCCACACAAAGCTAACCCAGACAGCAAAACTCCAGGCAGCGAACAATTTAATGTACAAAACCACGTAGTATTCCAAGATTACCGTGAAGTTACTGATCATAAGTATAAATTACAAGCACAATTATCTACTGAATTTTCAACAGGGACTAAAGCAATAGATGGTGCTGAATTGCTATATCAAAAAACTTGGTTGAGTTTACAAGATTCTAATGGAACTTCGCCAGCAGGCTTAGCACCATCAGTAACACTTTCAAACGATGGTCTTACTCCCCCTAACACGGCTACACTAATTGATAATAGTTCTGCTACTGGCTCAACAGGTTATGGAGTACATGCATTGAACTTCGGTACTGTTCCAGCTAAGATTGAAGATTATGATGGTGTTGTGATGAATATTCCTGCAGCAACAAAAATTGAAAAAGGCGATTATAATGCAACAATCGTGTGGACTTTAACTGACGCTGTTTAATAGCTGTCATAAATAAGTAAAGCATGCATGGAAGTTCACTGACTCAGTGAGTCTGTGAACTTCTTTCAATCTAGATGAAATGAGGCAAAAGTAGAATGAAAAGAATGAAACAACTAGTTTTATTAATAGTTTTGTACATAGTAGGAACGGTTTGTTTTAGTACCCCCGTAAATGCTTCAGAAGCGCTAAGTTTTAGTTATAAAGTAAATCATCCTGAAAATCAACAAAGCTCTGATGTGGGATACTTCGACCTCCGAATGAAAGAGGGGCAAAAACAAACAGTTACTATCGATTTGACGAATGAATCTGATAAGGAAATACCGGTGACCGTTTCATTAAATGGAGCAAAAACAAACGGAAATGGTGTCATTGAATATGGACCAACAGCTATTGATAACGATAAATCATTGAAATATGATTTTGCGGACATAGTAAAAGCGCCAGAAGAAATCACAATCCCTGCCAAGAGTACAGTGCCATTGAACCTGGATATCACCATGCCGGCAACTTCTTATGATGGAGTTATTTCAGGCGGGATTCAATTAAAACAAAAGGTTGATGAAAAAGCAAAAGCAAAACAATCAGGTGTTATCAATGAATATGCATTCCTAATTGGTATGATTTTAAGTGAAACAGATACAGTGGTTGAGCCAAATTTGGAATTAAATAAAGTTAGTGCAGGATTAAATAATTTTCGGAACAGTGTTTTTGTTAATTTTTCAAATGTAGAGCCAGCTTATCTTGAAGGTTTGACAATGGATGTTCAAATCAGTCAGAAAGGCTCAGATGCAGTTTTATATGATACGAAAAAAGCAGATATGCGTGTAGCACCAAACAGCTTAGTTGATTTTCCAGTTTCGATGAATGGTGAAAAAATGGTGCCGGGGGATTATAAGGCACATATTGTTGCATCCACAGAGAGTAAGAAGTGGGAATGGGATGAAGAGTTTACTATTACTGATGAAGAGGCAGATAAGTATAATAAGCAAGATGTCGATCTGACACAAGAGCAAGGAATCAATTGGCTTATTGTCGGTATGATCGTTGGTGGAGTCGTTCTTCTAGTGCTTATCATTTTTATCATTGTTCGTTTAATGAATAAAGGGAAGAAAAAGAAAAGTAAAAAGAAAAAATAATGCAAAATGGAAGGGAGAGAAATGATAGATGAGTATATTAGATTGGTCATTTGTTTCATTACTATCTTGTGCCCTTCTCTTTTGTATTTTTGGCGTTGTACTTTTAATTAGCTTTTTAAGAAGTAGAAGAAAATTGAAGCCATTAAAAAGAAAGCGACCGCCTAAAAACAAAAAGAAGCGAAAACAGTTCATCCGAATGCGCAATAGATTAAAAAAGAAAGCGAAACGTCAGTTGATGACGAGCATTATTCTTTTGTTATTGTCTGTTGCAACAATTAGCGGCGCCTTATTTTCTAGAAATTATCAGCAAAACCATCTGCAGGGGAAAAATGCAGAGGTCATCGTTCAAAGCTATTACCTTCTTGATGATTTAGAGTTGCAGCTTCAGAACCTTAGTAAGGGAGAAAGTCCACAAAAGTCGTTTAAAAATATTCAGAATATAACATCACAATTGGCAAGTTATGGGAATGAAAAGGCTGATCTTGTTTTAAAAGAAGACGGTCAAACTTTGCTCAATCGTTATTATTCTAAAATTAGACAACTAGGAATCAATCTACATGCACAAAAGATAGAATCTTTGCAGAAAAAAGAGGTATCTGATGAGTATCTCAATGATGTGAAAAATGTGAAGAAAATTGAAAAGGATGTCTTTACACGATTTAAGATTAATGAAAAAGCACTAAAAAGTAAGAAATAGAAAAATATTGAGGTGGCGGTATGACGAGTAATAAAAAAAGCAAGGTCAGACCATCTAAATCAAGCCCCAAAAAATTGCCTGATAAAAGAAAGCAAGCAATAAACAAAAAAAAATCCGTTAAAAGCAAGACAATTGAAGGAATATCTAGTAAGAAGGAGCGAAGAATACGTAAAGGGAAAACGTCAGCTCTTTCTTTTTCTCAGAAAAAAAAACGCAAACAGGCGAAACGAAAAAGACTGATTTTTGAGTGGAGCATTACCTTAGGAATCTCACTGATTTTGTTAATAATCATAAATATTAGCACCTTCTCAGTTGTTACTGTTGACGGGTATTCTATGACACCAACTATTAACGATCAAGACAAGTTATTTGTTTTTAAATGGGGAAAAGTGAATCGATTTCAATTGATCTATTTTAAAGATCCTAAAAAAAATGAAGTGAGTGTTCGCCGTATTATTGGTTTGCCTGGAGAACGTATTGAATATAGAGAGGGAATTCTATATGTTGATAATTCACAAGTACCAGAACGATTTATAGAAGCGATTGATGAGGCCACAGAAGAGCCGATTACTGGAAATTTTACGTTAGATGAAATACTGGAAGTTGGGAGCATTCCAGAAGGACACTATTTTGTTCTTGGTGATAATCGTCAGTATGCTACAGATAGCCGTTATTACGGATTTATAGATGAGAAGTCTATTATTGGGGTTGCTAAGGCTAGAATCTTTCCTTTCCATAATATGAGACAGTTTTAAAGAGGGCAAAAGAAGAATGAATGAAACGAAGCAAAACAAAAGACAACCCATTGAAAAAAAGATAAAAAGAAAAGCACCGGCTAGCAAAAAAAGAAAAAGTACCAGAAAAAAAAGTGGGGGACGAAATAAAGCATATGCACTAAAGGCAAAAGGCAAGCAAAAAAAGAAGAGTAGATTGGCAGCTATATTACAACCGCAAAATATCTTTTTTATCCTATTTGTTATTCTATGCGCTTCGTTTCTTTTCCAGATAAAAACCCATCAGGTTGATGGACAGTCTATGGAGCCTACTTTTCAAAATCGAGATCGGATTTTTGTTAATCGGACTAAGAAGATTAAACGATATGAAATTATTACCTTCGATCCAAGAAGCAATGAAGCGGATTCCTATGTAAAAAGAGTTATTGGAGTACCAGGAGATCGTATTTGGGTAAAAGAGAATTCAGTGTTTTTATTACCAAAAGAAAGTAATTTAGAAGGGTTGGGAGATATTCCTCAACTGAGTATCCAATTACCAGATAGTGTGATAAAAATTGATGTCTCGGCTGGCGTAGCTGGGCAAATGGCAAGATATACGGAAATACCTGAAAACAATTATTTTGTTCAAGGTGATAATCGAAATCATTCAACAGATAGTCGAACATTAGGGCTAATCAACAGTGAACAGATTGAGGGTGTGGTAGTTTACCGCTATTATCCTTTCTTCAAAGCGGGGATAGTGCATTAATAACTAGGAAAGTAGGAAAAAACAGTTATGAAGAAGCAAAAAGTAGTTGATTTTTTGAAACATAATAAAACAGGAATGATGTTGAGCTTCGCTCTACCTATTCTTATTATGTTTATTACATATTATACATTAGGCATTTATCCAGGAAGTGAACGGAGTATTCTCGCATCAGATTCATTTTCTCAGTATGCTGCCTTTCATGCGAGCTTTAAAAATGCGATGCAGGGAAAGCAAAGCTTTTTTTACAGCTGGTCAAGCTCAATGGGGCTAAACTTTTGGGCTCTGTCAGCGTATTACTTAAATGGTTTATTCACACCATTAGTTATCCTCTTTGATAATTCCGCAATGCCGGACGCCATTTATTTTTTGACATTACTGAAATTTGGTGCGAGCGGGCTATCATTTTGGGTATTTTCTCACAATACATATAAAATCAATCGATGGATAACTGTTGGTCTAAGTGTAGCGTATGCTCTTTCTGCATACGCAATTGCCTACGGTGTGGTAGTCATGTGGCTGGACGCATTCGTTTATTTACCACTAATTGTTTTAGGTATTCACCGTTTGATGGATAAAAAGAAACCTGTGTTACTTTTCGTTTCTTATTTGCTGTTGTTTGTCTCGAACTTCTATATGGCATTTATGATTGGTTTATTTACGTTTCTTTATGTTGTAGCAAGAACGTTTACAGATTGGAAATTATACAAAAAGACATTCCTCTCTTATTTATGTACATCCTTTTTAGCTGGTGGCGCATCAATGATTACTATCTTGCCAACGATACTGGATTTGAAAAATAACGGTGAAGGGTTAACAACAATTCGTAGCTTTATTACACCAGATGTAGGAGCTTGGGATTTGATTGCTAAAAATTTGGTAGGAGTTTATGATACATCGAAATATGAATCCATGCCATTTATTTATATTGGATTAATCCCGTTGATTTTTTGCTTATTTTATTTTGTAAGTCGCAAAATTTCCTTAAAAAATAAATTATTGTACGGTAGTTTGTTCATTATTTTAATTGCCAGTATCTATATCTATCCATTAAATCTATTTTGGCATGGAATGCATGCGCCTAATATGTTTCTATTTCGTTTTAGCTTTCTTATTTCATTTTTAGTCATCTTATTGGCTGGATATGGCATTGAATTGTTTGAAAAAGAGGATGCAAATACTCTTACCAATATATTTTTAGCAACCGGCGGTGTTTTTCTACTCTTTCTATTGCTTTCAAATAAGAAAAGATACGGTGTAATTACTACACAGTCATTAGTTGTTACAATTGCTCTTTTGGTTATTTATTTACTTATTTGGATGGGTTATGTTTATCGTCCTAACTTAAAAAAATGGATGCCTATTTTGCTGTTGATATTTATGTCAGGTGAAGCATTAGTGAATTCTAAATCCATACTTAATGAATTTAAAGAAGATTGGGCCTATCCTACAAAGGCCAACTTTAGTGAAAACCACGATGCTATCAATTCTTTAGTTGAAGAAGCGAATCAGAGAAATGAAAACTTTTTCCGATTGGAAAATCTAAACGGAAGCTCTGTGAATGATAGTTTTATCTACGGCTATCATGGGGTTTCGATGTTCTCATCTATTCGAAATCGACATTCCTCACAGTATCTGAACGCTCTTGGATTCCGTTCTCTTGGGACGAACTTGACCATTCAATATTCTAATAATACGTTGCTAGCAGATACTTTGGTGGGGATGAAGTATAACATCAGTACATCAAATTTAGCCAAATTTGGTTATAAAAGAGTGGCGAAGCAAGATGATTTTATGCTATATGAGAATCAATATGCTATGCCTTTAGGTGTATTTACTGATGACTTAATCTATGAAGAAGATGCGGTTAAGACACAAACAGAGCTCTTCAATCATTTAGCTGACGTTGAGACAGAATATTTTGATTTTGGAGAAGTTACCTTATTGGAAAGTGAAAATGCGGTTGTTAATGAGAGTGTGCAAGATGGAAAAGTAATTGAAATTGGTGAAAAAGAGCCAGGACAATCGAAAGTATTAAAATGGTTAGTCACCGTTCCAGCAAAAAAACAAGGCTATTTTAGTATTGTACCTACCGATTTTGGAGAGCAAGCTACATCGTTTATCAAATTTTCTGTTAAAGGAAGAGAGATCACTACTAGAGCAGCTGAAGCAGGTCAATACTATAATCTAGGTTATTATGAAGAACCGACATCTGTAGAGATTACGACAACTATTTACGAAGGACCTAGCACAACATCTATTTTCAGACCGGATGCAGTATTCTTAGATACGGAAAAATTTGCAGAATCTGCTGAGAAAATTCAATCTAAAGGGGTTGATTTTAAGGTAGATGGTCGTAGAGCGAAAGCAAATATTTCTTCGGAAAAAGATCAAGTTGTTCTAACGACAATTCCGTATGAAAGAGGCTGGAAAGTCTATATTGATGGAAAAAAGGCAGAGATAGAGACGTTCAAAGATGCCTTTCTAACAGTTAAAGTGCCAAAAGGGAATCATGAAATAGAATTTGTCTACTTACCACAAGGATTCTTGATAGGAGCCATCTCTTGTATCACGTGTATTATCCTGTTTGCTTTATATATTTGGTGGTTAAGTCGTAAATCTAAAAAAGAGCTAGATGTAACTAAAGTAGAGAAAGAGTCAGGAGAGCTGATAGAGTGAACATAAGAAAAATGATGCTGTTCTTCTTTAGTGTCCTTTTCCTTTCAGGGTGTCAAAGTTTTTCTTTGCAAAAGGAAGAGGAATCACTATATGTCAATAGTAGTGAATACTATTTCAAATTACCAATGAATTGGTCAATAGAAGAAGATCCTCAAAAAGAACTCAACGAAGATGCAAAATTTGGGGCCAGCGATACTAAAAGTAATTCAGTGATGTTTATCCGTACTCAGCATGCGGAAGGTATCGATGAGAAAAAGATGAAAAGCAATGTTGAGAAATACTTAAAGAACTATTATGATCTAAATTCAATGAAAAAGGCTAGCTTTAAAGTAGGTGACCTGCCTGTATTAAGCTATGTTTTCAAGTCTAGTTATAAGAAAAAACCAGCTTGGGCACAGATGTATTATGTATTATCGGAAAATAATATCGTAGAATTTGTGTTTTACAGTCCGGTCGATAATTCAGAAGAGAAAAGAAAACAAGTATTTGAGGAAGTTGTTAAAACGTTAAGAGAGAAAGTTGACGCTGAAACAGTAGCATCCTCTGAGGAGAAAACTACGGCATATAACCGTTTTGAAACAGAGGATATGTCGATTTATTTAAGCTCCTATAAAGTAGAGAAGCAAGATGCAAACAGTATCTTAGTTATTCGATATGTCTTTACCAATAAGGGAAAAGAGTCGCTTGTACCATCGGAGCAGTGGAATAAGCTAATTGTAGCTTCGCAAAATGATAAAGAACTACAAGTATTTAATAACGAAGATATTACAGATACGGAATTGAGTTATCTTCTTTCAAGAGGAAATGAGGAAGCTAAAAAAGGAAAAACGGTTGAAAGTGCAGTTATATATTATTTGCATGATGAGGCTGAAACTGTAACCTTTACATTTAATCAGTCTTTATTGGCTGGAAGAGAACCATTAGTTTTAGATATTAACCAATAAGGAGATAACGAAGAATGAAACGACTATTAAAAATGTCTCTAGTACTATTAACAATAACTATTTTGTCTTCTTGTAGTACGGGCACAAAATCAACAGCTGACGCAAAATTGCCAGAAAATTTGGAAGCATTCACTTGGTGGACAGATCGTGAAAAACCTTTTGGAGAGTATAGTTATAAACTGTCTTCAGAAGCAGAAATAGAAGAAAAATTTGACTTAAAAACATTGCCATCTCGTGAAAAAACTATCGCTCTTTTTAAGGATAATTTTTCTATAGAAGGAGTTACCTTAGAACCAGAAGTAACTGATGTTCAATCAGATGGAAAAAATTTAACTTTGAAAGATACCATTCTTTATAAGAATGCAGAAGAATTGTATCCATCATATATAGAGATAATAACTATGTATCAGTATCTGCCAGAACTAAAGAAAGCTAAACTGTATAGTCAAACTATTAGTATTACAAATATGTCGGTAGATGGTCAGTATCACGGGAAAAATTTTGATGGGCTAATAAAAGAACTAGGTGCACTTTTGGATCAAAAGGATATGGATAAGCGTATAAAAGAGTTCAAAGAGAAAACCGCGGATAAGGAAGCAATTAAATTGTCAGACGTTTCGATATTTAGCACAACAGAAAGTAAAGGAGAGAAAAGTCTGTTCTCAGCTAATTTTGGTGTGAAGTACGGATCGACAGGAGTACCAATGAAAATTTATCTTGAAACAACTGATTTTAGGGAGTAACAAAATTCGATTTTTTGAAGAGTTAATTAAAAAAATTCTAGGTGGTTCATGAAAATTGATCTTTGAATTTTTTTGAACCTCTGTTTATTTTTAAGAGTTAGGTATTTATTATGTCATTAAATAAAAGTAATGAGAGAATGCATAATCAATATAAATGGGAAAGTATGGAGGAGATGTAAGATGAATAAGAGGATGGAGGTAATTGAAAAAGAAAAAATATTTGTCTGGGGTATAGTTTCAGTTATCCTATTAATGGCTTTTAGTAAAAATTCTCCTATTTATTTAACTAATAATTGGGTTGATGCGAATGCCTTTATGACAATGGGAAAAGGCATGATGCAAGGTCTAGTGCCATATAAAGATTTATTTGAACAGAAAGGACCATTGCTTTATCTTATCTATGGTTTATCTTCTTTGATTAATTCTAAAGAATTTACAGGAATTTATATTGTTGAATGTATAGGAATGACAATAAATCTTGTTTTTTGTTTTAAAATACTTAAGCTATATTTATCGGAAAAAAGTAGTTTTTTGTTAACCCTTTTTTTTCCAGTATTACTTTTAAACGATCAGTTCTTTAGGCAAGGAGGAAGTGCAGAAGAACTATCTATTCCCCTACTAATGCTTCTATTGTATTCTGTAATGAAAACAATCAAAATATCATCGGAATCTTTACACTTTTCTAAGTGGATTTATCTTTGGCAGGGTCTTTCAGTTAGCATGATATTCTTCATTAAGTTTACTTTATTAGGTCCTTGGGTAGGATTCTATCTGTTTATTTTCATTTATTTGATTGTAAAAAAAGAGACTAAAGAACTAGCTACATTGATTGTTTACTCAGCTATAGGTCTTTTTATAGGAATACTTCCATGGTTATCTTACTTTTTGTTAAATGATGCAATAGCAGATTTTTTTAATGTTTATCTTTTTATTAATAGTAATGCTTATAATGCTTCATCGGTCAATTTAATAGAACGTTTCTCTTTTATCTTACAAGTAGTCATAGAAAATATGAAAGAAAATTGGATTACATTATTGCTAGTATTTCCAGGATGGGTGATCATACCTGTTTTTCAAGAAATATCGAAGAAAAGTTCTCATCGTTTGTTTCTTTTTGTAATTAGTTTGTCAACACTATTCTTTACATATATAGGTATGAAGTCATACGAGTACTATTTTCTATTCTTTATGCCTTTTGGAGTAGTTGGTTTAGTCATGTTAGGAAAAATAAGTTCTTTTTTAATTAATGAAGCCAAAAGAATTTTGGATTTTAAGTCAACTATATTGTTTCCATGGGCTTTCATCGTTTCTTTTTTGTTGATTTTTGGATATAACGGGAATTTACAGGAATCATTATACTTTCCAAATAATTCTACGTTTGGAACGAAAGGTACAGAGGAGAAAAGAACAGCACAAAAACTATTTGCTGAATATATGTTAATGGAGAAAACTAATCCTACATTGTTAAACTTTGGTTTTTTAGATGGAGGATTCTATTTAGCAGCAGATATACTCCCAAGTGAATATTATTTCGAACTGCAAAATTTGGAGTATTCGGTTTTCCCAGACAACTATGACGGTCAAATTCAGGCAATAGAAGAAGGCCGAGTTGACTTTGTTGTTGTAGAGACAGACCCAAAACAGCAGGAAGAATATTTTGATCAGTTAGGCTTAACAGAAAATTATCAAGCAGTTATGACCCATAATCAAACTTGCGATGAAAGGGAACGTATGTATTGGCTTTTTGAACAAAAGCGATAAAAGCATTACAGTAGATCCAATTATGATTAAAGATACAGATAAGGTAACTACTAAAATGTAGATTGATGGAAATGACAAATAAGATTATTTTTTGGTAGAAAGGGTTTAAAAATGAAAAAAGACACGTTATCTATCATTGTTCCTTGCTACAATGAAGAAGATGTACTACCTATTTCGAGTGAACAATTGCTGAATACGTTACATGAGTTGATTGAGTTAGAGACTATTAATGAAAACAGTAAGCTATTATTTGTAGATGATGGAAGTTCCGATAAAACTTGGGAAATCATATCTAACTTATATAACAGCTATCCTAAAAATGTTGTAGGTATAAAGTTAAGCCGCAACTATGGTCATCAAAAAGCATTACAAGCCGGAATGGAAACAGTAGCAGATACGGCAGATATGATAGTAACTATAGATGCTGATTTACAAGATGACCTACAAGCTATAAAAAAGATGCTACAGAAATTTAATGAAGGAAACGATATCGTATACGGAGTAAGAGAAAATCGTGAGACGGATACTTTCTTTAAGCGAAATACAGCACTCGGTTTTTATAAAATGATGGGAAAGTTAGGAGTCAAATTAGTGCCTAATCATGCAGATTTTCGTTTATTAAGTAATCGTGCTATGAAGGCAGTTCTTTTATTTAAGGAAGAGGACCCATTTTTAAGAGGAATTGTTCCGCTTGTAGGCTATCCTTCTACAAAAGTATTTTATGATAGAAAAAAACGTGAAGCAGGGGAATCAAAATATCCGTTGAAGAAGATGATTCGCTTTGCTACTAATGGATTAACCTCTTTTTCTCTTATTCCAATTAAAATGATTCGAAATATGGGCTTTTTAACGCTTCTTATCGGTATTTTATACATTTTTTATACATTTTATCAGAAGTATATAGGTGATTCTGTTCATGGATGGTCTTCAATTATCATGAGCATTTGGATTTTGGGAGGCATGCAGTTGGTTGGCATGTCAATTCTAGGAGAATATCTTGGACGTGTTTATTCAGAAGTAAAGGATCGCCCTGCTTTCATTATTGAGCAAAAATTAGAGAGGGATTAACAAATGAATCATAGTGGAGAAATAGATTTGGGAGGAAAGGCATGTCTAAGAAAAAAATAAGAAGCAAGGAGCACATAATTGTTTTTGCTAGTGCTTTGTTTTTAGCTTTGTTGTTTATTGGACCTATGTTAGTTAAAGGGAAGTTGGTGTTTGGTGATGATTTAACCTATCAGTTATCAAGAATAATTGAGCTAACTGCTTGGCTTAAAAATGGGATGCAAGATTTTCCCGGAATTAGTGTTGAGTCTTTCTATCAAATAGGTTATGGGGTAAATATCTTTTATCCTTGGATGACTCTGCTTTTATTTTCGAGTGTCGGTTTATTTACGGAAAATCTTGTTGTTTCAGTATATATTGGTTTTTATCTATATACGTTTATTACCTTGTTAATCAGTTACTATTGTATGAAGCAGTTTAGTAATTCTTGGTTAGCTGCAGCTGCATTTTCAATTTTATATACTTTCTCTATCTATCGAACGATAGATGCTTATACACGTTTTGCATTAGCCGAATTTATTGCGTTGACATTTATTCCTCTTGTTTTATTAGGAAGCTATGAAGTATTGTTTGGAAAAACTAGGTACTGGATACTAGTGACTATTGGTTTTTCTCTGATTGTCTGTACGCATGTTCTTTCAGCATTTTTGATTTGTATCTATCTGGTTCTTTTTTGGGGAATTAGCCTTTATTTTCTTGAAAATAGAGTGAAGCGAAGCTTGGTTTTACTTTTCTCTGGTTTGGTCTCTATTTTTACTTCTGCTGTATTTTTGTTTGGATTTATTGAAGAGCAACTCTTTCAAACTTTTTTACAGCCGTCGCCCTACCAATTAGAAGGGAATGATACTTTTCAACTAATCTCCAAAAGCATTTCAAGTGATCTGTTACAATCAAGTATGGGTGGGATTTACAATGTAGGATTTACCTGTATATTACTACTTTTTTTAGGTGCTTTCTTTTTTAAAAAGCTGGAATTAAAGGCTAAAGTTATCTATATTTTAGGTATTGTGACTTTATTCCTGACAACAGATGGCTTTCCGTGGTCAATACTGCAGAATACACCATTTTCACTTATTCAATTTCCGTTTCGATTGATGATTTTCCCTACACTATTCTTTTGTATAACGGGTGCCAATTTATTGCAGTTATTTTTTGAACAATATGATGTCAAAAGAAAAAGTGGAATTTTGGTTGTAACATTTTTGTTCAGTTTCCTACCATGGTTGCTTTCAGTAAACAGTATGTTAAATACTGCATTTGTTTTAGAAATGAATATAACAGACGATTATTTTGGGCAATCGTTCAATCGTTATTCTTTGTGGATCGATCAGTATACACCAGAAGAAGGTCAGCACTATATTGATGAAATTCATAAGCACATAGGATATCGTGACAATGAGGGATTTTTTATGGAACCCAAATCAACAAATGGTGCACTGTTATTTGAAATACCCATTGAAAAGTCTGAATCAGTTGTAGATCTACCAGTAATTAAGTATAAAAATACACAAGCTTTTGTAGATGGAGAAGTTATACCAGTTACCTTGAGTGAACGAGGAACTATGCAATTAAATCTTAAAAAAGGAATTAATGTAATTGAAATCCGCTATGTTAGCTCTATTGTTGTTAAAATTGGAATAGTAGTGAGCTTTTTGTCTTGGGTACTTGTAATTTTATATTCTGTTCTGGTTTTTCATCAAAAATCTCCAATTAAGAGGGACTTTCTTGATATTTTTAACAAAGTCAAGAAAGATGATAAAAATTAGCATAATAGCTCAACTCTAATTTATGTTGATAAAATTAATAAAGAATCGATCTACTTATAATTAGAGTAAAATTTTTTTCTGAACTCATTTTGTGCATTTGATATGTCGAAGAATTAATTTAAAACATTATTTTAGTACCATTAAAGATTAACTTGTATTCAATTATTTTTTTAGAAAATTTTTTTGATGGGCAATGATTTAGTATTGCTCCACTAAAATACTCAAATTGAAAGAGAAGGTATCCAGTAATTTATACTTTCATATTAACCAAAAATAAAGGGTAAGTATCATAAAAAATGGTACTTACCCTTTATTTTTGGTTAATATGTTCTAATACTTTTGTCGATAGTGTCTAAAATTTCTTGAATATATGACAATTTTTAAAACGGTTCGATGAAGTTGTATGGGATTATTATGGTTTTGATATAATTTCCTATGAGCAACTCAAACGCCTTCTCTCCACACAAATCCAAATGATGATCCACCGTAGGGAATTTCAACAAGCGACTAGACAAAAGATTTTCCTCACCAATCACAGTTACCTCAGTCAATGAAAGTGTCTGTAAAATCCCAGCCGCTACATCGTCTCCATTTGTAACAATCACATCAAGAGCGTCAAACTGTGAAAAATACTCTCCAGCTGCAATCCCATCTTCGTATGTTCGACAATCTCTAAAAATCAGTGAAGGCTCTGTTAGACCTATGACCTCTCGATAAGCTTCTAAAGCAATGGCAGTACTAGCGCTATCTTTTTCCGGTCGTCCAACTGTTAAGCCAATTTTTTTAGATCCCTGATCCTTCAATAAGGTAAGCAGATCACGATAAGATTTTTTGCGATCGATTGCCACACAAGAAATAGGGAATTCTTCAGTATCCTCACAGCAGACGATCGGAGCATATTTCAAGTAGCCTGCGATGATATCAAAGGAAATTTTTTTAGAAGTAATGATCATGCCATCCCACGCTTTAGCTGCCAGCTCATCTAAATAGCGCTGTTCAACTGCTAAATCATAATTGGTTGGCAATAAAGTGACCTTGTATTCAGCCTTAAACGCAGCTTTTAAAATACCGCTGACAATTTTATCCGTGTAAGGATGGTCAGCAAAAGGAATCATTACAGCAATATGCTTTGACTTTCCATTACTCAAATGTCTAGCTTTGATATTAGGAATATAATCCAGCTCTTTCATTATTGCCAAAACTTTTTGCCGTTTGTCTTCCGATACATAGGGATGATTATTCAAAACACGAGAAACAGTAGAAACAGAATAACCGGACAAACGTGCAATATCGCGGATGTTTGCCATACTTGTCTCCTTTCAGGACTATTGATGAAGTGTTATAGGAAATAGGATAGTTTTAAAAAATGATAGAATATGATTTCCATAATCTACAAAATGATAATGGTCGTTGTCGAAGTCAAAACAAATATACCCTAATCCACCTGAATCTTCAATGTGTAGTCCGTCTATTTGTGTTAATTCTATTGTTTTACTGATTGGTTTGCAATAATTGTTTAAGCTATAAAGGAAAAGCTGCCCTTCTTTTACCTCTAATGAAACAAAGTAATAGTCCATTACCAACGAGTCTGTCAATTCAAGCATTGCATTCGTCATAACTCACTACCTCCTGTCTTTTTTTTTACTATAAAGTATGAAACGCGTATCAGGTCAAGACTAATATTTAGAAAAATAATTGACTGGCATATTCGTAGAAAAAGGGTTTCTTTTTGTCTTGCTAACTATGAGAGAGTATACTCAGAGTAAGAGAGGATTTTCCTCAAAAAGACATAAAGGAGCTGTTACTATGATCAAAATCAGTCAAGCAAAAATGGATGCCTTAAACCGTTTGTCGAATGAAAAAGGGCTGATCGAAGCATTAGCGATCGATCAACGTGGATCATTGAAAAAAATGATTGCGGACGCTGCCACAACAGCAACAGGAGAAGAAATCGTTGATTTTAAAAAAGTTGCTGCAGAAGAGTTGACGCCTTATGCATCTGCGATTTTATTAGATCCCGATTATGGATTACCAGCGACAAAAGTTCGTGATAATTCATGTGGATTATTGTTGGCGTATGAAAAAACAGGGTATGATGCATCTACTCCGGGAAGAATGCCCGATTTATTGGAAGATTGGTCTGTCTCACGTTTGAAAGAAGCAGGTGCCGATGCTATCAAGTTTTTACTTTATTATGATCCTGATGAACCTAGAGCGATCAATCATCTAAAGCATGTATTTGTGGAACGATTGGGTAGTGAATGCTTGGGTGAAGATATTCCGTTTTTCGTAGAAATCGTCACGTATGATACGGAAATTTTGGATGCTGGATCAGCTGCTTTTGCCCGAGTAAAACCACATAAAGTGTTAGAATCAATGATCGAGTTTTCTAAACCGCAATACCATATTGATGTATTGAAAATGGAAGTTCCTGTAAACATGAATTATGTTGAAGGTTTTACCGAAGATGAAGTTGTGTATAGTCGAAAAGAAGCATTAGGTTATTTCAAGAAGCAAAGTGAATTAACAGAATTACCATTTATCTTTTTAAGTGCTGGTGTTTCTACTGAGCTATTTCAAGAAACATTAAAATTTGCTAAAGAAGCAGGCTCAACCTTTAGCGGTGTTTTATGCGGACGGGCAACTTGGCGTGAAGGCGTCAAACCATTTGCTGCTAAAGGGGAAGACGCAGGACGAGACTGGTTTGCTACACAAGGAAAAGCAAATATCGAAACCTTAAATGAAATCGTCGATAATTGCGGTACCTCTTGGCGTAGTAAAGTAGAAGTAGGCTAAGCATATTTAAATGAAATGAACTGGAAGAGAAGTAGGGTCTTTTCTTCCAGTTTGTTTTTTTGGATTAAAATTTAAAGAGGAAATAAAGTTTTTTTCTACGTATTGCAGTTGAACTTTCATTAAATTATAATCATTAGGTGGACCAAAAAGTATATTGAAGGAAAAGAGAGGGGATTGAGTGATGAATATTGGCATACCGAAAGAAATAAAGAATGGTGAAAACCGTGTGGCATTGCCCGCAGCAGGCGTTCTAGATCTAATTAAACATGGGCACAATGTGTTTGTTGAAACAGGTGCTGGGCTGGGCGCGTCGATTCATGATGAAGAATATGTCGCAGTAGGGGCGACGATTGTTGAAACAGCAAAAGAAGCGTGGGCGCAAGAACTAGTTTTAAAAGTCAAAGAGCCATTAAAAGAAGAATATCCTTATTTAAGAGAAGACTTGATTCTATTCACTTATCTCCATTTAGCCGCGAACAAACCGTTAACAGAAGAATTGATGAAACGTAAAGTGAAAACGATTGCCTATGAAAGTGTTCAGTTAGCAACAGGTGAACTGCCACTATTAGCTCCAATGAGTGAAATTGCTGGACGTTTGGCCGCTCAAATTGGGGCTCAATTTTTAGAAAAAGTTCCAGAAGGTAAAGGTATCTTGCTTGGCGGAGTTCCAGGAGTGAAAAAAGGAAAAGTGACAATAATTGGCGGTGGTATTTCTGGCTGTAACGCAGCTAAAATTGCTTTAGGTCTTGGCGCAGATGTGACGATATTAGATGTAAATATCAAAAAACTGCAGGAAATCGATAATCAATTTGGCGGAGCAGTTAAAACTCTTGTATCCAATCATTTCAATATCCAAGAAGAGGTCAAAACAGCAGATCTTGTGATCGGTGCAGTCTTACTTCCGGGGCATAAAGCACCTGTTTTAGTAACGAAGGAAATGGTTGAATCCATGCCAGAACATTCGGTGATCATTGATATTGCGATTGATCAGGGCGGGATTTTTGAGACAATCGATGAAGTGACCACGCATGAACATCCAACCTATACAAAATATGGCGTGATTCATTATGCCGTAGCGAATATGCCGGGAGCTGTTCCGCAAACGGCAACTTTCGCATTAGCCAATGCAACTTTAAAATATGTTTTAGAGCTGGCAAACAAAGGCTTCAATTCGGCTGTTGAGCAAAACCCAGCGTTGTTAGCAGGAGTCAATACATTGAACGGTAGGTTAACAAATTCAGCTGTTGCTACAGATCTAGAGTTGACGTACACTTCCGTAGAATCTGTTTTATAAAAAATGACTATCTTTAAGAGAGGAACAATGGCTATGGTGAAACAAGAATCTTTACAGTTAATCGAAAAACTATCAAATGCTTCAGGTGTTTCAGGCTTCGAAGACGAAGTTGTGGCAATCGCTAAAGAATTTTCGGCTTCATTTGCACAAGTTGAAGAAGATCATATCCGAAACGTTTACATGAGGGTTGGGGAACACAAGAAAGACAGACCAACGATTTTGTTTGATGCACATAGTGATGAAGTTGGCTTTATTGTGCAAGCGATCAAACCAAATGGCACATTGCGCTTCTTACCATTAGGCGGCTGGGTACCCAATACGATCCCAGCACACCGTGTACGTATTAAGACAGCAGATGGTACAGAAATTCCAGGAATCATCGCCAGCAAACCGCCGCACTTTATGACAGATGCGGAACGTAAAGAGACACAAACTATTGATGACATGGTGATTGATGTCGGCTGTATCAGTGCCAAAGAGGTGACTGAAAAACTGAATATTGCAATCGGTGATCCTGTGATCCCGGATGTCGCTTTTGACTACTTAGAGACAATGGATGTCATGATCGGCAAAGCATTTGACTGTCGAATCGGTTGTGCGTGTCTGTTAGAAACGTTACAAGAGCTTTCAAAAAAAGAATCTGCATTCAACCTAATTGGGACGATGACCGCGCAAGAAGAAGTCGGTGAACGCGGTGCAACAGTTGCAATGAATAATGTCAAACCAGATTTAGCAATTGTATTTGAAGGTTGTCCAGCAGATGATACATTTTCAGAAGAATACATGATCCAGTCAGGTTTAAAAAGAGGACCGATGTTAAGGAACTTTGATGTGTCTATGATAACGAATCCGCGCTTTCAGCGCTTTGCAAAAGAAACCGCCGAAAAATATGGCATACCAATGCAAAGTTCAGTCAGAAAAGGTGGCGGAACAAATGGTGCAATCATCAACTTAACAAACAAAGGAGTACCCGCAATCGTTATCGGTGTACCTGTCCGTTATGCACACACTCACTATGGCTATGTCGCATATCAGGATTATGAAGCAGCGTATCAGTTAGCAGTCGTAATCGTCAATGAGTTAGATCAGACGATTATCGACAGCTTTTGATCATAAAATGAAAATAGGGGGAAAACAACAATGAACATGAAAAAGTGGGCACTGACAACAGTAGCAGCCAGTGCATTGGTTTTATCATTAGCAGCATGTGGCTCAGGGAATAATAAAGATGATGCATCTGGAGACAAAAAACAAGTTCTGAAGGTATTAGAGAGTGCTGAGTTACCAACAATGGATATTTCACAGGCAACAGATGTTGTGAGCTTTTCTGCAATCAGCCAAGTGATGGAAGGGTTATACGAGTTTGCAGATGATAGCACATCAGCACCAGCAATCGCTGAGGAAGTTGTCACACCAACAAACGATGGAAAGACATATACAATCAAATTACGTGATGATGCAAAATGGAGTAACGGTGATCCTGTGACAGCTAACGACTTCGTGTATTCATGGAAGCGCACGGTTGATCCGCAAACAGGATCAGAGTATGCCTACCTATTTGATGGGTTTGAAAATTATACGGCGATTTCTAAAGGAGAAAAACCTGCTTCTGACCTAGGAGTAAAAGCGTTAGACGATTATACCTTAGAAATCAATTTAGAGTACCCAATCCCTTATTTATCTTCTCTTTTAGCAAAACCAACATTCTATCCATTAAATGAAAAATTTGTTGAAGAAAAAGGAAAAGATTACGGAACAAACAGTGATAATATGATCTATAATGGACCATTTACTCTTGCTGATTGGGATGGAACAAGTATTACATGGAATTACATCAAAAACGATAGCTACAGAAACGCAGATAAAGTTAAATTAGACGAGGTCAACGTGCAAGTAAGTAAAGAAATCGGAACCAACGTGAACCTATTCAAGGGTGGGGAAACAGATATTGCTCCGATCAAAGGTGAGTACGTGGACCAAGAAAAAGAAAACCCAGAACTAGTGACGCGTATCTATCCATCAACCTCTTATTTACAATACAATACTGAAAATAAAGTATTTGCGAACAAAAATGCGAGAAATGCAATTACGAAACTGATCAATTCAGATCAAATCGCCCAAAATATCCTAAAAGATGGGTCAATGGCAATTGAAGCATTTGTGCCAAAAGGGATCGCTAACCAAGATACTGGAAAAGATTTCGCTGAAGAAGCGGGTACATTGATGAAAACAGATATCGATGGTGGCAAAAAGCTATGGGAAGATGCGAAGAAAGAGTTAGGAATTGATTCTGCATCGATCACGCTATTAACCTCTGATACAGATTCAGCGAAAAAATTGTCTGAATATATTCAGGGATTATTGACTGAAAACTTAAGTGGTCTAAAAGTAACAATCTCAAGTGTACCGTTTAAAAACCGTTTAGATCAAATGAGCAAAGGAGACTTTGATGTTGTGCTAGCGGGTTGGGCAGCGACATACGCTGATCCATATGATTTCTTACAACTGTTCAGAACCGGCGGGGAACAAAATTACGGTAAATTCAGTAATGAAGAATTTGATAAGTTGCTTCAAGAATCCGCAACGACGTATGCAACTGAGAATGAAAAACGTTGGGATACATTATTGGATGCGCAAAAAGTATTGATGGATAATTCACCAGTAACACCACTATACCAAGCTTCAGAAGCATTTTTAGTGAATGACCGAGTAGAAGGATTGGTCTATCGGGCAATTGGTGCACCGTACTATAAAAATGTTTCAGTGAAATAATTGTTTCGAAAGGAAACCAAAAAGACAGGTTGAAAAAGCAGACAATGGTCATTTTTCAATCTGTTTTTTTTATTAGATTAATTATTTATCGGTTTTTTAACTAATCATGAAACATACAATTAAGGGGAGGAACGCCATGATAGTTGTAAGAGAAATGACGAAACAAGATGTACCCAAGCTAAGAAAAATCTATTTAGAAACTAGAATAAAAACATTTGAGTGGATAGACCCCAAAAATTTTGAATTGGCAGATTTTGATAAAGATACAGAGGAAGAAATTATTTTAGTAGCGGAAAGTAATGGAAGTCCTGTAGGCTTTATTTCACTATACGCTCCTGACAGCTTTATTCATTGTTTATTTGTTGATTGGGCATGGAAAGGAACTGGTGTTGGGCATCTTTTGTTGGAAGAAGCTAAAGGCTATTTGCCTTTGCCGCTGAAATTGAAATGTGTATCAAAAAACACAAGTGCCTTAGCCTTTTATAAAAAAGAAGGCTGGAAACTTGTCGATGAGGTAACAGACACAGAGAATTACTGGAATTTAGTATACGGTGAGTAGAGTCGAACGTTAAAGAAGATTGTCTAAAGCTAAAACAAATTAATGCATTCTCTGAAAGAAACCTTTATACTAAAGAGACGAAGAAACTGTTTCTGGAGGAAAAAGATGAACAATAATGATATACTGATTCGTTTACGCTATGCATTGGATATTAAAGATACCGACATGATCAAGATTTTTAAATTAGGTGATCTAGAAATCACAAGAGAAGAGTTACGAGTATTATTAACGAAACAAAATGAAGAAGATGAACTTCCACGCGATGCGGTTTGTGATAATCGGACATTGGAGGCTTTTTTAAATGGACTGATTACCTTTAAACGAGGGAAAGCGCCAGTCAAAAATGGTGTAGCTCCTAAACCAACGTTTTTGATTACCAGCCAACGTAACGTTAACAATGTGATGCTAAAAAAAGTGAAGATTGCTTTAGCGCTTACTAGTGATGAGATGTTGGACGTATTACGTTTAGCCGGCGTTTATGCTTCTGATAGTGAATTGAGTGCGATTCTTCGAAAAGAAGGACACCGAAACTATAAAGAATGCAAAGATCGTTATGCGAGGAATTTCTTAAAAGGATTAGCAATCAAATATCGGGATTTATAGTAAAGAAATAGGGATGGAATCGGTGATAACTAACTGATTTTGTCCTTTTTTATACAAAATAAGTGTAGATAAAAAGGTGAGAACAATGAAAAAGATTGAACGGATATTAGGAATCATCGTGCTGCTTTTGGAAAATGATCGCGTGTCGACAGCGCAATTAGCGGATCGCTTTGCCGTAACGAAACGAACTATTTTTAGAGACATCGAAACGATTGAACTGGCGGGGTTTCCTATCGTCTCCTATCCTGGACGAATGGGTGGCTTCTCGCTGATGGATTCCTTTAAATTACGTACATACACTTATAGCGGTGAAGAAAAGCAAGCGATCATTCATGCGTTGGCTGTCAAAGAAGGTCTGTTTGGGATTTATGATCAGCAAAATACGATCAAAGAAAAAATGGAATTGCTGCAACAGTCGACTAGCGCAGATACTACAATAAGCCATCAGTTTTCATTTGACTCTCCAACCATGCATCGACCAGAGATTGAACAGCAAACTAAAAGTAAAATCAATCAAATCAATGTAGCTCTGAAGAACCATCAAAAGATACAGATCGACTATGTGGATAATAACGGTGATCAAACCAAGCGACTGATACATCCGTATGAAGTGATGCTGATGAATGGTAGTTGGTATATCTATTCCTTTTGTGAAAAGCGTGAGGCATTCAGATATTTCAAAATTACTCGAATCCGTCAGCTAAATATTCAAGAGACAACTTTTATAGTAGCTGATCGACCAAAGAAAAATACAATAGAGACATCGGGCAGTGTCATTCAGTTACGCTTTAGAAAAGAAGATTTAGGAAAACTCTATGATTACTACACTGAGTCCGAGATCCAAGTGAAAGCAGATCACATCGACGTCAAACTTTATGCGAATCAGCAAAAGACGATTTTGCCATTTTTGTTAATGTTCGGTAATGGTGTACAAGTGATTGAGCCAGCTGAGTTGAGAGCATTGCACCAACAGGAAATCGTCAAACTTACTCAGACTTATAATGAATCAATATAAGAAAGGAAACAAAATAGATGGAAATCGATAATCTATTAACGATAACGACTAGACAGGAGTTACGTCAGTGGCTAAAAGTAAATAGTAATACTCAAAAATATTGCTGGATTATTGTAAGTGTTAAACCAGAACCTGATAAAATTCAGTATTTAGATGCAGTAGAAGAAGCACTTTGTTTTGGCTGGATCGATGGTATTAAAAAGAAAGTATCTGAAACAGAAACCGCACAGCGATTGTCTCCAAGAGCAAAGAAAAGTTCATGGACGGAATTAAATAAAGAACGCGTTCGTCGTTTAGAACGAGTTGGATTGATGACAGAACAGGGCAGAAGTGTGTTGCCGGATATGAAAGAAACTTCATTTAAAATTGAAGAAACGATCTTAGCACGTCTAAAAGAGGAGCCGGAAATCTATGAGAATTTTTTGTGTTTTCCAGAGCTGTATCGCCGTATTCGCATCGATACGATCCAAAATTACAAAGCGCAACCAGAGCTGTTTGAAAAGCGGTTAGACAAATTTATTGAACAAACAAAAAATGGAAAAATGTACGGCAAATGGCATGATGAAGGGCGCTTACTTGAAAAATCGAATGAAAGCTAAGCTGAAATTGAATCTTTCAGCCTTTTTTTGCTTGCCTTGGAGTTCACTTCATGGTTTATGATAAATACAATGAATAGAAACGAGGTCGAAAGGCATGACAAAAACATTGTATTTGATGAGACATGGAGAAACGTTGTTTAACCAACAGAAAAAGATCCAAGGTTGGTGTGATTCGCCGCTTACAGAAAAAGGTATCAAACAAGCGCAAATCGCCGGGAATTATTTTAAGGAACACGATATCACTTTTGATAGCGCATATGCCTCTACTTCTGAACGCGCTAGTGATACCTTAGAGCAAGTGACTTCTATGCCCTACGATAGAGTGAAAGGCTTGAAAGAATGGAACTTTGGGCGCTTCGAATCAGAAAGTGAATCATTGAATCCAGCTTTACCTTATGGTGATTTTTTCGTTGCATATGGCGGTGAAGAGGAGTTTCAGTTTAGAAAACGAGTGTCTGAAGCCTTAATGGAAATCATGAAAGAAGCGGGAGAAACAGTTCTAGCAGTATCTCATGGAGCTGCGTGTCGACAATTTATGCGAAATTGGGCGCATACAAGTGAGGTAGACCAAAAAGACCGATTAGGAAATTGCTGTATTTTGAAATTTGAATGTACAGGTGATTCTTTTAAATTGCTAGAAATTATCAATCATGATTTTTCTGAGCTAGAATAATGAATAAAGGAGACGATCATGATGAACAGTAAAGAAGCTGCTGAAATGTTTGGCTTAACAACCGATACGGTGCGTTATTATGAACGAGTGGGTGTTATTCCGCCAATCCAGCGAGATAAAAACGGCTATCGTGTATACACACCAAGAGATCTGAATTGGATTTATTTAGCAAAAAGTTTACGGCATGCAGGAGTCTCAATCGAATCCCTGATCGAATTCGCTACACTTTCTCAACTTGGGGGAAATGTTGAACAGGCGCAAAAACAGATCCTGCAAGACCAGCTGCGAGAAATTACTGAAAAATTAGAAGAAATGACTAAAACGCGTGATTTACTTCAATACAAAATCGATACTTATGACGAGCATATCGCCAAGTTCAAATCAGGAGAAGTCACCTCAGACAATGTTGAAGAGCTTTGGAAGGTAAATCATAAAAAATAAGTATAAACAGCTTGCTATGAAGTTGACTCCATAGTTTATAGTGAGGTTGTTAGTCATTTATAGAACCAAAAAGAGATGGAGGAAAGACAAATGCAAACAGTTAAATTGAACAACGGTATAGAGATCCCAATTTTAGGCTTTGGTACCTACCAAATCACGGACCCAAAAGAAGCAGAACAAGCAGTCATTGATGCCATCAAAGCAGGCTATCGTCATATCGATACAGCTCAATCGTATATGAATGAAGAGGCGGTTGGTCGTGGGCTTGCAGCTTCTGAAGTGCCACGGGAAGAGTTATTTGTTACAACGAAAATTTGGGTGGAAAATGTTTCTTATGAAGGCGTCAAAGAATCCTTCCAGCGCTCACTGCAAAGACTGAATCTGGACTATGTTGATTTATTGTTATTACATCAGCCGTATAATGATGTATATGGCGCTTGGCGAGCGATGGAGGAATTACAAGAAGCTGGGAAAATTCGGGCGATTGGCATTTCGAATTTTGCCGTAGATCGAGCAGTAGATTTAGCTGAATTCAATAAGGTCATTCCGCAGATGAACCAGATCGAGATCAATCCTTTCAATCAGCAAACAAAAAATATTGAAGCTCTTAAAGCAGAAGGAATCATGCCGGAAGCTTGGGCACCCTTTGCTGAAGGGAAAAAGGATATTTTTACCAATGAACTATTAACAAATATTGGGAGAAAATATCAAAAATCTGTTGCGCAAGTCATCGTTCGTTGGCTGATCGAACAAGAAATCGTTGTACTTGCTAAATCAGTGAAGCCTGAACGTATGGCTGAAAATTTAGCTGTTTTTGATTTTAGCTTAACAGATGAAGATAAAGCTGCAATTGCAACATTAAATGAAGGAGAAAGTCAATTCTTCTCACATGCTGATCCTGAAATGATCAAATGGATGGCTAGTAGAAAAATGGGTATATAACGAATTTTTAGTAGAAATAAAAAATTAGAAGTAGTAGAAGTGATCGAGCAAAAGAATCACGAAACAACATGAGGTCCTCTAGTGATTATCCTGTACTTTTGAAAGGATAATTGCTAGAGGACCTTAACATTTTATGACGCTCAGTGTATTTTTCTTTTTTATTCAATGTGTAGATTTTTCAAAAAATCAAATGAAGTCGCGCTTTTTAAACCATAGGCATAAATCGAGACTTGGCTAAAGGGAGGAGCAGTTAGTGAGCGTAGCTTCTCGTGTGCAGCAATCGTTTTTTGTGGTAAGAGGGCGACTGTCTTATTGCTTTCCAACATTGAAAGCATAATGTCAAGAGTGTCTACTTCAATGACAGCTTCTGTTGTAATCTGATGATCAGCCAAGTAATCCAAAGTTGCTTTTCTATAGGGACACATGGGGTCTCTACTGATCAGAATCGTATTGTTTAAAAGCGTTTCTTGATTTTCTATTGCAGTCGTCCAAGCAATACTTTCGTGCCAATGGTGGAGCTCTTTCAGCTCGCTATCATTCACTGCTGTATTTACGATCATTACATCAAGACTACCCTCTTTTAGTTTTAGGGTCAATTCCTGGATCGATTGAATAAAGATTGAAAAGTCCTTAGTAAAGTAATAATCTTGTAGGTAATTTTTGGCGAGAGTTTGGGTGCTGCCGAGATGAACAGACTCTTTTTCAATAGAGAATGCAGCTTCCATTTTAGAAACCTCGGCCAAAATACAGTTCACATGAGCAAGAAATTGTACACCATCTGCCGTTAAGGTCATTCCTTTATTTGTTCGGTGAAAAAGCGTACGTTTAAGCTGTTTCTCTAAATGAGCCACTCGTTTACTCACATTAGATTGAACATAGTTTAATTGGTCTGCTGCTTTGCTTGTTGAGTGGAGTCGTGCAACTTCATAAAATATTTTTAGGTCATTTATTTCCATTTATGCTGCCTACTTACTATTCCTATTTGGAATAATAGGAATGATTTTTAACCATTATACTTGATTGATATCTCTTTGTATAATAAATGCAAATAAGAAAGGACGTGAGAAACATGCACGCAATGCAATATAAAATCACGCTGCCGAATGATTATGATATGACGATTATTAAAGACAGAGTAAAAAAGAATGGCTCAAAAACAGATGAATTTCCAGATTTGTTATTCAAAGTCTATTTGATCAGTGATACACCGACTAAAAAAGAGTACGCACCATTGTATATTTGGAAAGATGATAAAGGGATGAACCAATTTATTTTTGAAGGGTTTTATGATAATATTTTGGCTTCTTTTGGGTGGCAGCACATCAATATTGCGGTTCCGGTTGAGGTGGATACATCAGATGCATTTACGCAAGCAAAATATATGCTAGAAATTGAGCAGAGGATTCCAGAAACAAATCGGATGACGGTACCTGAGTTTTCTATCCATGACACAACTGAACTGGGGAAAATCTTAGTGTATAATCCAGATAAATGGGCGTATGTTGAATGCTATTTCTTTGAAGAAAGGCCTGATTATTTAGCAAGCAAGGGGACGGTGTATGAGTTGCTTCATCTATCGTTGCCGAAGAAGTGAAGTCTCAAAAGAGACTATAAAAAAGCGTTTATTCTAGGCAATAAATCCGAATAAACGCTTTTATTTCGGTCTCCGTTTACATCTAAATAAAGGGTACTTAGTCTTTTTTGTTACGATACAAAATATCTTCTGTATCACTGCTTGACCAGATTTTTCCATTAGGAGCATCAACGTCTTCTTCGTTTAAATCAATACATCGTATCCGTTGATTGTTGTATGTCTTATAGTAATATTTTAATGAACTATTCATCATGACTGACGTATACTGTGTATAGTCATAAGAATCAGTCGTCTGCACGACCCCTTTGGGAACATCTACGTTAGAAAGTACATGGAAAGCAGCAGTGACGCTGTCTAATTCTGTTTCAATATCTTTGAGAGCAGATTTTAGGAAAGCCGCTCTGATAAAGCGTGAAGGCGGTGTAAAATCTCCTGGAAGTCCAATAGAACCAGCACCTTCACCAAAAGGACGCATGATGACATTCTGCAATTGAAATTCATTTTTTTGCGTAGTCGAAAGTCCGGTATAATTTCTAAGATTTGTTATATGCCATGTGTAATCAGGACTATTAGTTAAAACACCAACTGTGTTGTCATGAATATACAAGTCATGATCGATATACTCGATAACAATGCTTTGACCTGTGGCATCAGTAACGACCCAATGAAGAGGTAAAACAATGTCCAAAAAGCGTAGCGCAATATTCTCAACTTGTGCGTTTTCCATCACTTCAGCGGCTTCGCGTACAGTAGCACAAGAAGATAATAGAAAAGGAACGACATCGTGCGGGGCTAAGGAGTATTTTTTCTCATGTGCCTGATCATTGTAATCCGCATATCCAGAGAAATAAAGAGTCGCACAAGAAAGTCCTTTTTCATTCAAGCCATCTGCAAATACGAATTTTTCATCGTCCTGTCGTGCCATTCCAACAAATGCATAATCATTTTTGTGATTGTCGCTGTCATCATTGTTAAAAACAAACTTTTTTCTAGGAATAAATGTTGGTTCTGCCTCTAAAATTACAGCAAAATCCATTGTTCTAGCCAATAAAACATCTTGCTTGTCTGTTGTCATTGTGATACTTGTGCACATGAAAATCTCTCCTTCTTTCTTATAATTAACTATTTTAATGAAAAAATATAATCATATAAAAATATAAGATAAAGTGAACTTTCTAAAATTTTAACGTACTTCAAATGAATAATCAAATGAAAGAAAGAACAAAAAGGAGAGTTGGTGAACGTGTTTCTAGCAGGTGCGTGTAGCGAAGAGCTTTTCCAAAAAATAAAAAAATTATCGTTCGTTGGCTGCTTCTGTTAATAATTTAAAAGAATTTTTTTGTTTAGCAAAATCATAGATATAGCTAGCTGCCATGATTTCATCTGCATGAAATTGTTTTTGAAAGGCATTCAGTTGTTTTCTTATCCGATCTTTGTCACCGATTAAGGTTAGACCAAACATTGATTCTACGTATTGCTTTTCGACAGGAGACCATAAGTCATCCATAGAAGCAATAGGCGCTTTTAATGGTTGGATTTGATTTCTGAGTGCATACAAGTACATTTGCTGCATGGTGGTTAGTTCGTGTTGTGCTTCTTCGTTTGTTTCTGCTGCGATCACATTCAGAGCAACGATAATATACGGCTCAGCAAGATATTCAGAGGGTTGAAATTCACTGCGGTAAGTTGCAAGAGCCGCGCTCATCTCATTAGTTGGAAAATGTCCTGCAAATGAATAGGGTAAACCTAATCTCGCTGCTAGTTTTGCAGAGTTGACGGAAGAGCCAAGAATGTAAAGAGGAACTTTGGTACCAACTGCGGGATAAGCTTTTACCTCTCCTTGCTGTTTTTCTGGGCCAAAATAGCGTAACAGCTCGGTAATATCCTTTTCAAAGGTATCTATTCCGTTTAGAAGTGCTCGGCGCAACAAATAACCAGTTTTAGGATCAGCTCCAGGTGCACGCCCTAATCCTAGATCGACTCGATGTGGATGAATTGTTTCTAGTGTGCCGAATTGTTCGGCTACAATCAATGGAAAGTGGTTAGGTAGCATGACACCGCCGGAACCTACACGAATTGTTTTTGTATGTTCTAATGTATGATTGATCAGCATCGACGTTGCAGAACTGATTGTACCATTGATATTATGATGCTCTGCAATCCAGTATCTTTCATAACCTAAACGTTCAGTGTATTGAGCTAGCTTGACCATGCTTTCGATTGCTTCTTGACTGGTTTGACCTTCACGGACTGAAACGAGGTTTAAAGCAGAGAGTGCTAATTTTGTTGTTGTCATTTCCTTAGACTTCTTTCTTATGTAGGATTTTAATAAACTAAAAGCATCCAGCGATGTGGACACTTTTAGCGAATAGAAATTGATTATTTTTTTTGAATTCGAACGTCAAAATTTTCTCTAAGTGTATCTTCTTTGAAGATTTCTTCTGCTACGTCTTTTGCAGTGATTCTCATTTCTTTCGTTAATTCAAAACCGCCAGGTAAATCTTCACGTTTGGCTTCTTTTTTCTCATCAGTAATTACAGGTGGATTGTCTAATGGGAAGTAGCCAACAAAAATGTTCTTCTCTTTTAGCTCCTGACTTAAATGAGTCATTAACATTTTCAAGGCTGCTTGGGCGGTACCCATGATCCCAGTAAATGGATAAGCAATTCGATCTGATTGACCGCTAGAAATCAGTATGGAACCCTGACTTTTTTCTAGACTAGGTAACACGTGTTGGATAGAGCTTAGTACTGAAGTTACTCGTAATTGTAAAAATAAAGAGAATAACGATTCTGGTGCTTCTGTCATCGGCATATAAGATTTACCTAATGGACCTGGAACGTTATAGAAGTACGTAGTCAAACCACCAAGCTGCTCGATCAAACGATCGATGGCATGACCTAATTCATTCGTATTACTTGCATCTGCTGTTTCATAATAGACAGTAATTCCATCTTGTTCTAATTCCTCTTTCAGTTCTAATAAAACGGGTTCTAAAATATTGATCAAGCCTACTTTATACCCCTCATTACCATATTTTTTAGCCGTTTCATAGCCAACTCCTGGGCCTGCGCCGACAATAATAATTGATTTGCTCATAAAAAAACTTCCTTCCGTTGTGTTTTAAATTACTTCCAAAGAATAGCATCGCTTTTCAACCTTGTCAGGTTGGGAAAAAATAGAAAAAATCTCCGAAGTGATCGAACGTAAAGTCTAGCAAGGGTTTGTGTGCTATGCTTTTTTTGAAACGTGCACATTTTATCGGGAGATATCAGTACCTTTTTGTATTTTTTGATTGCTTTTTAAAAAGAAACTGACTATAATGACGTTCAAATAAGCAGTAGAAAGTGAGCTCTGATCATGAATGAATATGTGAAATATAAAAACGAACTGAATACAGTCTCATTAGGTGCCTTTAATGCGAATGAATTCAATCTTTTTTTCTCTATGCTAAGTAAAACAAAAGAGGAGCAACATCAGCAAATCTATTTAAAATGGGATGAGTTGAAACAATTAGCTAATTATGGATCAACGTCTAATACGAGATTTTTGAACGATTTAAAAAGCATGTACCAAAAACTGGTTGATTCTAATTACATACATATGTATACAGATGATGAGCAAGTTGGGTTGGAGAGTTTCTCTATTTTTGAAAATTTTACCTTTTTTGAAGAAGAAAAAGCAGTCGGAGCACAGTTCAATCCAAAGTTCACTTGTCTGTTAAATCAAGTAAACAGAAATGCGACCTGTTTTTCTTTAGAAGAGTTTATTTCGTTGAAGAAAAAGTATGCTAAAAATCTGTATCGTCTGTTAAAACAGGTTGAAAAAACAGGCTATTGGGAAGTTTCACTGGAAAACTTTTCTTTTTTACTCGGGATTCCCAAAAAGTATCAAGTGGGACAAATCGATCAAAAAGTTTTAAAGCCATCGATTGAAGAGCTAAGTAAGTATTTTGAACATTTGGAAGTTGAAAAAAAATATAGTAAAACTCAAGGAAATAAAGTTTTAGGATATAGATTTACTTTTGAGAAAAAGAAATAGTAAAATTGTTTTTTGGATATTTTATATAAATAAATGACAATAATATATTAATTTAGGAGCAGTATTGAAATAGAAGTACAATTTATAAGATATTTCTCTAAAAGGTTATTTTTTAGAATATATATAGTTATTATATGTTGTTTAAAATGTTGATATTAATATGTTTTTAGGTATTTATTTATTATTTTTTAATAATGAAATTTTATTTTATATCTGAATTTGTTACAATATATAACGTAAGGTAGCATACCGTTTTGATAAAAATGGTATGCTATTTAATTTGATTACTTAGTAAAAAGAGAATGAGGTGGAAATGAAGAGCTGAATAATCTGATGGAAAAAGATTAAAGGCGGTTTTAAAGTGATCAGAGACTAGTGAGAAAATAAAGATAATTGCATAATTCAAAGGGAATGGGATTATAGCAGCATTTAAGTTGGGAGAAAAAGATGGAAAGAAAAATGAAATTTAAATTGGTATGTTGGGGTATTTTTAGCCTTCTGTTGTGTGTGACAGGTTTTTCAAAGGGATATGCGGCGCCAGCCAATCCACATTTAGGCAAAATAACCTTTGAACAACCAGATGGAAAAACTTTTGATGGGGAACTCAAAGGTGATGAGTATCTAAATTATGTTGTTACGGATGAAACCGAGGATGTTGTCATACAGGGAGAGGATGGCTACTGGCAGTACGCGCAAATGAAGAGAAACAGAACGGGCGCACAAGCAAGTGGCAAGAAGTATTTAATTGATGAAAAGCCAGCAAATGCATTGACTGAAGAAGAGCTAAGTACAGTTGAAACACCACAGCAAAGGAAAAGCAGAACGCTAGCGTCAGGTCCGCTATCATTAACTAAAGATCAAAACTTATTAGTGGTTTTAATTGAATTTAACAATCAGAAATTGAATCATTATTCTACTGGAACGCCTATTGAAAAACCCACGAGTATTGAACAGTGGCATGAAAAAATTTTTGGAGAGACATCTAAAAGACAAACACTGAGAAATTATTACAATGAAGCAACTCAGAATAGAATCAATTTGTTACCAGCTGCAACGACACAATATAACGAAGCGCCAGGAATCGTTAGAGTTTCATTGAATGAAGATCATCCTAACCCGGGAATTGGCAATACGTTTCCAGAAAAGTCATATATGGAAAAAGCTTTACAACAGGCTGAAGACTATGTAGATGTATCTGCTTATGACAAAAACAATAACGGACGCTTGGATAAAAATGAGCTTCATGTGATGTTTGTCTTTGCTGGATATGAGGCTTCAGCGAGTCGGGCTACAATGAATACTGTCTGGGGGCATAAGAGTCATTCGACAATTCGATCTAAAAAGGGAGTGCATTTTGAAAATGGCTATGTAGCAATAGGTGAGAATACATTTGAATACATCGAAATTCAGGTTGGTGCAAATTCAACCTTCAAGTCTATCGCTGTATCTAGTCCAATTGGCTTAATGGCCCATGAGTTTGGACATGATTTAGGCTTGCCTGATTTATATGGACCTAGAACGACCAATACAGGAAATGGATTAGGCTATCATAGTTTAATGGCGAGTGGATCATGGGGGACAACTGGGAACAATATGGTGCCTAAACCTGAGGATTATGCAGGAGCTAATCCGGTACATTTTGACGCGTACTCTAAAGCTCAACTTGGGTTCCCAGTAGAAACCATTGAAAGCGAACAAGAAATCTCAACAGTGGATGCTCGTGATGAGAATTTTAAACTATATAAATTACCAATCTTCAAAGATGGTGTCAAAAGTGAAAAAGAATACTATTTAATTGAAAATAGACAGATTTTTGGTTTTGATGAAGGACGTCGGAAGTTTAACGGAAGTGAAGGGATTTCTGTTTATCATGTTAATGAAAACTATAGAAATAATTTAAATATATCAAAATATGGGGAGCAGCTAGTTACCTTAAAAGAAGCAGATGAATCTGTCCATGGTTACCCTTTACTAAGTAAAGGAGATAAATATAGTGCGAAGAGTTACTTCAAGAAAGAAAATGAGTTATTCATGTTTAACTCAGAGACAATTCCCACAAGTAAGACAAAAGAAGATGCCAGACCTGATTTTGCTTTATCGGTTGAAGAGAAAATAGAGAATGTTATAAAAATCAATTTTAAAGATTCCAAATTAATCAGAGGAACTTTTGGAACAGTTCCATGGACTTTCGATCCATTTAATAAAAAACTAACGTTTAAAGGCGGGGCACTCAGCTCAAGTGCCCAAATAAGTAAACTAGCGAAGGAAAAGGAAATACAAGTGGAAGACATTGAAAAAATAGTCTTCACAGAAAAAATAAAATTATGGGAAAAGAGTACATTATTCAGAGGCTTAAGCGGGT
>NZ_MIJY01000011.1 GCF_001730305.1 Enterococcus termitis | reverse complement strand
TAGAAATAGGAGAAAAGTTTAGGTTTATACGAGGAAGAGATGATGGGTATTACCCGATAGGCTTAAATGAAGGCTCGTGGATCAATAAAGAACACCAAAAGGTGTACAACTCCGGCAATCAATTTATCGATGAATACGATGGAAGCGCACCTGGGTTATACGAAGTAGACACAAATAAAATATAGAACTGAATAACACAAGATCTCAATCTAAAATGTTTCCAGATTGAGATCTTGTTTATTTGATTATCAATATTTAAATAGGTAAGATTGCTTATTTTCCAACATTGATTATTAAAGAATTTTTGTATTGTCCAGAGCTTAAACACAACAACCATTTAATTTATTCTAAAATATATATGCTTTGACAGGTCAAATATAGTCGGTAGGAAAGCTCTGGTCAAGCTAACTTATGCTCTGAAATGACAGGGAATTTAAACGAAAGGATAAAAATAAAACTGTATATATGAATTCAGCTGTTTTATAATTTTGATGCAACCATTTCCGTTTTTATAGACTCTAATAGATAGAAGATTTAAATTAATTGTTGGAGATGAAGGGAGCATTCGACTTGGCAAATTATGTGTTTTTAGTTAAAAAGGCTCAAAAGGGAAATCAAGAAGCATTTATTCAATTGATTCAAGAGTATGAAAAGGTACTTTACAATATGGGAAGACGATTTTTAAAGAATGAACAGGATATAGCAGATGTACTGCAAGAGACCGTGATTATAGCTTATCAAAAAATAGATCAGCTTAAAAATCCAAAATACTTCAATACTTGGCTGTGTCGAATAATGATTAATCAATGCAAAAAAATAGTAAGTGCGGAAGCCTATTTTGATATAGAGGACTACCAATTTCCAGTGAATAATCAAGAGGTAGAGCATTTGGCTATGAATGATTTGCTTGTTGGACTAAATCCAATCTACCGAATTCCGCTTGTGTTGTATTACTATAATGGATTTACAGTGAAGGAAATCAGTGAAATTTTAAATGAACCTTCTGGCACGATCAAATCTCGCTTAGCTCGAGGGCGAAGGTTACTGCAAAAAGAATATATTGAACCAGAAGGAGGAGTAGTTTAATGAATAATTTTGAAAAAGAATTGCAAGAAACATTGCAAGAAACTCAAGCGGTTTCTAAAGAAGCTCGTCAAGCTTTTGATATGGCGTATCAAAAAATCTCTCAAGAAAAAAAGCGAGTAAAGCCTAAGAAAAAGCGTATTTTTCCTTTAGTTATAGTTGCAGCAATTCTACTATTAGGGTTTTCATTGGCCTTCACTCCTATCGGTAAAGCAGTGACTAATTTTTTACGTCTAGATCAATTTACTTCTAAGTCTCTTCGGAACGATGGATTTATTACAAAACAAAGTACAAAGGCAGTAAATGAAGAGATTGAAATCAAGCTAAATGAAGTTTATGCGGATCAAAATGAAATTGGGTTGCATTTTACGATTCAGTTTCCCAAACAATCAAAATTCACTGATAAAACGCTCGAATATTATGGGATTAACTTTGCGTTAAAAAATGGAGACGGTCGTTATCTAGTCGATTTTAAAAGTGGGTTGTCAGAAGTACAAGAAAATCTGAATTTATTCTCTTCAATTGTGCCTGATTCTCATTTTGATCATAGTACGAATCAATTAGAACTGACCTATCGTCTAAAGGCAAGTGCGGGTGATGTTCCTCCGCTAGAAAATGCGGTAGTTGTAATTACTCGTTTAACGGCAATGTATCCTATTGATGATACTCCAGGATTTCATGAGGGAAAAGAAGGAGAAACCTTTGAAAAGCTAGAAGGACTTTGGGAATTACCTATCGATACGTCAAAAATTAAATCATTTGATGCGCTTGAATTTACACCGACTGATCCTGCAAGATCAGAAACAGTGTCCGGATTGGTTTATCCAAACTCATTTGTATTGACAACCAGTGATGATAAGTTTACGGCAATGATCGATCCAGATGATATTTGGCTTCAAGCAGTAATCAATGGTCAAGAAGAGCGTTACTTGGCAAGAGAATTTAGCTCTGTTGAAGAAGACGGAAAAGAGTACTATCAGATAATTTTTGATTATCCAGGATATGATCAAGCGGATCTGCTAACATTCCATTTTGGTGATACAGAAATCGAATTTAAGCGTCAATAACCAGAGATCAAAAAAATTCATTGACTTTCTAGACCGATAAATAGATAAAAACCTGTATAAGCAGCTTGCCTCAGCAAAATACTTATACAGGTTTTTTTATCTAGAGATTAATCATCAAGCCAGATTTTCTCCATTTGATTCAATGACTTGCTTATACCAATAGAAGGACTTCTTCCGGCTTCTTTCAAGTGAACCATTTCCTTCATCATCACGATCAACATAAATGAATCCATAGCGCTTACTCATCTCGCCAGTACCAGCACTGATTAGATCGATACAGCCCCAAGGAGTATAGCCAATCAAATCTACGCCGTCCTCGATCGCCTTATCCATTTCAATGATATGCTGTTTGAAATAATCGATTCGATAATCATCATTGATCGTGCCATCTGCTTCGACTTCATCAAAAGCTCCTAAACCATTTTCGACAACCATTAAAGGCACTTCATAACGAGAGTAAATTTGATTTAAGGTATAACGCAATCCAATTGGGTCGATTTGCCAGCCCCAATCGCTGCTCGGTAAGTATTCATTAGACACGCCGCCAAAAAGATTGCCGCCTGATTTGTCATCGCGTTGATCCAGATCAGCTGCAATACAAGTAGTCATATAATAACTGAACGTATAATAATCGACTGTTCCAGCCTGGAGGATTTGTTCATCCTCTTTGGAGATATCTACTTGAATATTATTTTTTTCAAAGTAACGCTTCATAAAATAAGGATATTTTCCTTTTACTTGAACATCTCCGCAGAAATAATTGAACTTATCATTGATTTGCTGCGTTTTTAATACATCTTCAGGACGACAGGTTTTTGGATACATGGTGATGTACGCCAGCATACAGCCGATTTTGAAGTCCGGATTGATTTTATGTCCAGCACTTACGGCTCTTGCTGAAGCTAGGAACACATTATGCAGCGCTTGGTATTGCTCTGATTCGCTATATTCACGGTTGAATAAACCACTGATACGCAAGCCATGTTCCATCGTACCAAAATTGATTTCATTGAACGTCAACCAATACTTAACCTTATCTTTGTACCGTTTAAAAAGAGTTGTTGCATAACGTTCATAAAAACTGATCGTACGTTTATCTAAAAAACCATCATATTTTTTACCTAAATGAAATGGTAATTCAAAATGGGAAATCGTCACAAGCGGTTCAATTCCGTATTTTGCCAGTTCATCAAAGACATCATCATAGAACCGTAAGCCAGCTTCATTTGGTGTTTCTTCATCACCGTTAGGGAAAATACGTGTCCAGGCAATCGATAGTCGATAGACTTTAAAACCCATTTCAGCAAATAAGGCGATATCTTCTTTATAGTGATGATAAAAATCAATCCCCGTATGGCTAGGGTAGTAATAGTTCTCTGTATCGATCTCTAAGTCAAAGGTACGATGAGTACCAGCAGTCCGGCTGCCAGCACGATTATGATCATTGATCGAATCCCCTTTGCCGTCGACATTCCAGGCACCTTCGCATTGATTGGCAGCTGTAGCGCCACCCCATAAAAAATTCTTTGGAAAAGTCATATTTTTGCTCCTTTATCGTTTAAAATAGTGTGGATCAATAAATGAAAACTTGCGGGAAGAAAGAACGCTTATTCCCGCAAGTTTATTTAAGTTGTTAGTTTGAAATAACTGTAGTGATCAATACATCGCCCTGTTTAACAGAGTTTTCAGAAGTTGGGATCACATCAGCATAATCAGGTGTATTTGTTACAATGATCGGTACTTGCGTACTATAGCCAGCTGCTTCGATTTCTTCAATATTAAACGTGACTAATTTATCCCCTTTTTTAACAGCAGCATTTTGCTCTACAAATGATTCAAATCCTTTGCCTTCCAGCTGAACAGTGTCGATACCGATATGGATCAGTACCTCTGTTCCATTATCTGAGATCAAGCCGATGGCATGTTTTGTAGGAAATAGAGTCATGATTGTTCCGTCAAATGGTGCGACGATTTCGCCGCGGCTAGGTTCGATTACAACACCTTTACCCATGATGCCTTCAGAAAATGCTGCATCTCTTGCTTCGCTTAAAGGCAATACAGTTCCTTCTAGTGGAGAAAAAACTTCATCTTTTGCTAATTTCTTTTGTTGACCAGTAGCTGCTAATTTAGCTTCTTCTTTTGATAATTGAATCGTTGGTTCATCGTCTTTAAAGCCTAAAGCCCAAGCTAAACCAAAACCAGCTGCCAGAGCACAAGCATCCAAAATCATATTGTAGATTGCAAATTTCATATTACCATCGGGTGAAATAGTTGCTGTGTATCTAAAAATACCAAGACCGCCCATTTGATAAGCTTCGATACCTAAGCCCATTGCAATGGCACCAGTCACACCACCCACGATACAAGATGCCCAGAAAGGTTTCTTTTTAGGTAAGGTGATCCCGTAAATCGCAGGTTCAGTAACACCGAAGATCCCAGAAATAAAGGCAGGTATAGATAATTCTTTTAGTTTTAGATTTTTTGTTTTTAACATAACTGCCAGAACTGCACCTGTTTGCGCAAACGAGACACTACCTGAACCTGTTAAAAGAGAGGTCGGCTGGCCTTGAGAAAGTGCAATGATCACGAATGGAATCAATGCCCAGTGCATGCCGAACATAACAAGAAGCTGCCAAGAGAATCCGATGATAGCACCGAAAATGATTGGGTTAAAGGCTTGAATTGCAAGTAAACCATTTCCAAGACCATCAGCGACGACATTCATTATAGGGCCGATCACTAAAAAGGTTAACGGAATCGCAATCAATGCAGTGAAAAACGGTACCAAGAACAATTTAACAACATCAGGAATAATCTTTCTTAATTGCTTTTCAAGAAACGCACTAAAGGCTGTTGCGGCAATAATAGGCATTACCGTTGATCCGTAGCCAGCAGCTGGAATCGAGAATGGAATCCCAAAGAAATTCAATCCGCCGGCTTCCGCAAAGGTTGCCGTAGCAGAACCATCAATAAATCCTGTATAAACCAAACTTGAAGCAATCATCATACCTAAAAACGGTGAGCCACCGAATTTTTTCATAGCAGTGTAACCAATGAAGATCGGCAGGAATAAGAATAAGCCATCGCCCATTGCATTGAATACAGCATAGGTTGGACTCGCTGCAAAGCTTGAGCCTAAAGCAAACGCTAGGATCGCATTGACCCCTTTTAGCATACCGGCTGCGGATAAAGGCGCAAGAATAGGTTGAAAAATACCAGAAATCATATCGACGAATCGATCGAATAAATTGCCCTTAGATCCTTCATCAGCAACGGGTTCTAAAACGCCAAGGACTGCATCGACATCTTTACGAACATCAGGGACATGGTTTCCAATAACGACTTGGTATTGTCCACCAGCCTGCATTACAGTAACGACACCATCCATATTTTTTAAAACTTCCGTATTAGCTTTGCTTTCGTCCTTTAATTTGAAACGTAGACGAGTGATACAGTTTGTCAGTGAATTAACGTTTTCTTTTCCTCCGACTTCTTTCACAATGTTTTTTGCAAGTTCTTCATATTTGCCCATTTTCTTTCCTCCAAATGTTTTTTTGTTTAATTTAGAGGTCTCGCCAACTGAATGTCACGATCCATGTCCTTTCCACAGACGGGGGATTGCCAATGCTCCTTTCCTTTTAGAATGTTTATCTTAAGAGAAGCTTCTCTTAATTTCTAGTTTTTTCGATGATCCGAGCTAAGTGGATGGTAATGTAAACTTGTTCATCTTTTGAAATCGTATAATTTCGCCGTGTTTTTAATAGCTCAGCGACTTTTTTTGTTACTTCATAAGCTTCAGGATACTGTGTTGTTACAAGTAAAAACAACTCATTTTCTACCTGATTTTCTTCTTTTTCTGAGGTATTGTTTTTTAAGACACGTTCAGAGAAAAATTTTAAGTGTGTGATAAATCGCTGGAAATAAATGTCATTTTCAACAAAATTGATTTTCAACGTATACTTGATCACAGTCAAAATCTCTTCGATCAGCTGTGTCAAACTAACGGCATCTTCGTGACTATTGTCAATTCCTGCATTTGTGATATGCAGGGCTAGAAAACCAGCTTCATCATCGGTCAAATTTACTGCCAGTTTTTGATTGACGATCTGGATAGCTTTTCTGGCGATTTTTAATTCATTTGGGAAAAAACGTTTGATATCCCACAACAGAAAATTTTTGACTTGGATATTCTTTTTTTCTCGCTGGATCGCTGAGTGTAGATGATCAGCAATAGCGATGAAGGCTATTTCATTTAACTCCTTATTTAAAGTACGGGTAGCGTAGGAAACAATTTCATAGGAAATATTAATGATTTCTTCTGGGATTTCTGAAAACATGCGCTCAATCTGCTCAGATTCAACTCGATTTTCTAATTTAAAGACTTTCTCAACTTTTTCCTCATTGACTTGTGCGCCAGCTTTCATTTGAAAACCTAGACCGTTGCCCATTAGAATAACTTCTTCCTTGTTGTCATTTGTAACGATCACGACATTGTTGTTTAGAATTTTTAAAATCTCCAAATCAGTATTCCCCCCTCAGCCCTATGAAATAGAAAAAACCTAAACAAGCCTTTTTCAGGCGTTGTTTAGGTTTAGCTTAACTTAATAATCACTATCCTATTCACAATGCAAATATACAATATAGAGAAAGCGCTGTCAATGCTTGTTTTAGGAAATAACTCAAAGAATTTGAATTTTCTATATTTTGGAAGAGGATATGATATGGGAGATGAGGTACAAGATTACAATACAATAGATTATTTTTTAAATGTATTTAAAGAATAACCCAATAAGAGTGCACAAATAACGATAAATCGAATTTAAAACAGTAAACATCGTGAAATCTTTGGTTACAATCGATTTCACCTATATAGACCTAATCTGTCGAGGTGATAGTCCAATCTTTAAAAAAGGCTTCAGTACCAATATCGACGAAGAAACCAAGTGCGCCCTTCGCATCCTTACCGTGTTTCATATGTTCTACGACTAAAACAGGTTCTTCACAATCATTTAAATAAAATTCAGCTTTGGCATCAGTAATCACTGCTTTTAAGCTGATCCATTCATCAAGACCAATATCCGCCGGACCTTCAAAATCAGTGATACCTAAATTTCGGAAGTAATCAAAGGTGTATTTAGGATAAGAGAAATATTGAACACCGCGATTTTTTCTGACAGGATCATTGATTCGACCATTTGTGGGTCTCACGTAAAAGGATTCGAAGGCAGTATCATCTTCATTGATTCTAAATGCAATACCAATAAATCCACGTGCAAAATCAGGTGCATCCGGCAATAAGCGACTCAACATTTTTACTTCGATTGTTCCATTATGAAAAACGGAACCAGTTAATTTGGCGTACGTATTTTCATCAAATGCCATCAATTTGTCTTTTTTCACAACTCTTAAAACAGGCTCGTCATTTAGTGTTACATATTCAACAGCGGTATGAACGGCTTCGATGGGTGTTGTTTTACTATTCATCAAAAATTCCTCCTTAAATGCTTATCATCTTTAATGAAAGTATAGTTAATCTTTTTGAAAATGTGAAGTAGGCACTAATTTGTAACTGTCTATCCAAGCTGCTGTTTATAAAACTGCCCCCATTGTCTCATCGATTCAATAACTGGCAGCAGACTTTCTCCTAACGGTGTAAGTTGATATTCGACATGAGGCGGCACTTTTTGGAAATCGATTCGCTCTACAAGGCCATCTAAGATCATTGCGTTAAGACTTTCCGTCAGCACTTTCTGGGAAATACCTGACAATGAGCGCTTTAGCTCCGCATTTCTTTTGGGGCCGGATATGAGATCACGAATGATTAACGTTTTCCATTTACTGCCGATTAATTGAACAGTTGTTGCCACGTCACAAAGCGGCATTTCTTCTTTTTTTATCATTGAAGCTTCGCTCCTAGTCTTTGGAAAAAAATTGTTTACAGATGTTCCTTTTGCATAAAAGAATTGTGTCATGTTTAAAGTGGAAAATCAACTAGAAATAAAAAAATGAGAGCAACAGAGTTATGTAGTTGAAAAACAGGATTGAATTGTTACCGTTAATACTGTAAACTGAAATAAGTGATATAATTTTTGTCAATTTGTCGTAGTTACCGTTGTCAAAGCATGATAGTAAAAAATGAAGCAGTCGTAGAAATGGATTATTTGGCTTATCATGATTTGGAAGCGTTAACATCCCTTCTGCAAATCAAGTTTTTTTATTTGAATGTATCTAAAAGAAAAGAGGAATAGAAAGATGAGTAATGAGAATGTAGTACTAGCAAGGAATACGGAGAAGGCACCGCAAAGCCCCTTATCGTCACAAACTGTCGCTTTTTCCCACTACAATAACCTTTCGGCACAATTGCCGATCGATCCTGTATCGGGTAAATTGGTTGCTGGGGGTATCAAAGAACAAGCAGAACAATGTTTTAAAAATATCAAGGCAATTGTAGAGAGTATCGGTCATGCGATGAGTGATTGTATTAGAGTCTCTATCTTTGTTAAGAACATCACAGATAGCGATGCAGTAGATGATGTGTATACTTCTTTTTTCAAAAGCTATCAGCCTTCAAGAACAGTCGTTGCTGTAGATGCGTTGCCTATGGGAGCGTTAGTTCAAGTTGAAGTGCTGGTTTCAAACGGAGAAGGAACGATTCCCAATGCACCGCAGGCAGGCGATCTAATCAAGTTGACAAACAATACACAACATGCGCCAACTAACGCGTTATCAACACAAACAGTTTCGTTTTCTCATTACAATAATTTGTCAGCACAATTGCCGATTGATCCTAAAACTGGCAGAGTAGTAGCTGGCTGTATCAAACAACAGACAAGTCAATGCCTAAAAAATATCAAAGCGATTTTAGAAAGTATTGATGTACCGCTTGATGATATCGTCAAAATCAATATCTTCCTTAAAGATTTATCAAAAATAGAGGCAGTGAATAAAGTCTATACGACATTTTTCCCAGATTCAGGGATTGCTCGAACTGTGGGCTATGTGCCAGCACGTACTGTGATTGCAGCAACGGATTTACCGATGGGCGCTGCAGTGCAAATCGAAGCCGTAGTCTCTCATGGAGATGGCACGCCACCACAAGCAGTTGAGGATAGACATGGACTGATTATTGAAGCGAATAATACCAATAATGCACCAAAATGTCCTTTCTCAACCCAAACTGTCGCTTTTTCACACTATAATCATCTTTCCGGTCAATTACCGATTGATCCAAAGACAAATGAAATCGTAGCTGGCGGGATCAAGGAGCAAGCTAGACAGTGCTTAGAAAATATCAAGGCAATTATTGAAAGTGTCGATCATCGAATGGAAGATATGGTTAAAGTGAATATCTATGTTAAAGATCTGGAAGACATGGATGCTGTAGATGAAGTCTATGCGAGCTATTTTCCAGATGGTGTACCAGCTAGAAGAGTTGTTGGTGTGTCAGCCTTACAGAAAGATGCATTGGTTCAAATTGATGCAATTGCAGGAAATGCAGAAGGAACACCACCAATCATGTAGTGATCAGAGGCAACTGACAGGGAGTTTTCCATCTAAAAATCAGTTTTAAAGTAAACTCATGACACCTTTGATTCTCAGAGGGCGCATGAGTTTATTGTTCTTTGGTGTATACTAAAGAAAAGAAGATAAGGAAGGAGCGGATCGAAATGATAGGTATATTTTCTTCAATAGATCAACTATTACTATTTCTGGTGGCGTTTGGCATCGTTGTGTTGTTTTTTGCAGTACTTATTGATCGTTCTAACGGCTTGTTTTTAGCTAGAAATCCGCTGAATGTTAGCAGTTATGAAACGACTCCTGAAAATGAGGCAGAAAGAAAAGCAGGCAAGCTATTTGTTTATTGGGCGTATCGTGGAGTGAGTGTATTGATTCCGATCTGTTTGTTTTTGCATAGTGGTATTTTATCGAAGCTCCTGGCAATCCTATTTATTATAGGAAACGTATATCTTTTGACAGTACGAAAAAAATGAAATAGGTTGCTTGATGAAGTGTGGTATTAGATTGTTCCCTTGTACGATGCATTTCAACCTACAGTTGAGTGCAAATTGTTCCTGTTCAACAAATCGTTTATTGAAACTTTCACATCTAAGGGGGTATATTGATGTTAGAGATAGGAAAAAAAATAAAAGAATTAAGACAATCAAAAAAGATGACGCAAAAAGCGCTAGCAGATATTTTGAACGTTACTCCCCAAGCCGTCTCAAAATGGGAACGAAATGAGAGCTATCCAGATATCGAAATGCTAGTGAAGTTGAGCGACTATTTCAATGTTTCTACCGATGAACTTTTAGGAACAAAGAGTCAAAGCGTCTTTGATTCTCTTTATTCAAAGCTGAAGGGGAGAACGCAAATGAGCAAAGTACAAAATCACTCACCAAAGGAACGCTCAAATCGAGAAGAGCAACAAAAAAAGATCATCATCTTTGATATGGCCTTTAGCTTTATTTCAGACAAAGGGCTGATGCAGACGCAGGTTTTAAGTCACAAGCTTAGCTTATTGATGAAGCAGCAGGAACAGGCAATCAACATTGATGTATACAATTCAAAACTGATAGACCGATATGGAGATCAAGCAGATGTTATCTTATTGACACCCACATTTAGTTATGCAAAAGCAGAGCTGGAAAAAAAGTTTCCCGAAACACCAGTCCTGGCTATTTCTAAAAAACAATACGGGATGTTGGATGTTGAAAAATTGTATGATGAGATAATCGGAGTCTTAGGTTCGGTGGGCAGCTAAACAGTATTTTCATAGTAGTATGGACGAATCCTTAAAAGACTTGTAACGTTTTTAAACGATATAAGTCTTTTTTCTATCAAAACATTTTCACAATAAAAAAGTGTTGACAAATCATATCAATGAATGTATTATATAAATATAAACAGACCGACAGTCGGTCTTGGGAAAAATGAGAAAGGAGGTTACCTAGTGAGAGTAGTAAAAGAACATGACGAAAGAAAAAACGAAATCATAGACACAGCAGAAACATTTTTCATCACAAAAGGCTATGATAAGACTACGATCAATGATATTTTGAAAAAAATCGGTATTGCCAAAGGAACATTCTATCATTATTTTAAATCAAAAGAAGAAGTGATGGATGCAGTGATCATGAGAGTAGTTGAAAAAGATGCCGCTATAGCAAACGACATTGCCAAACAAAATGGTGTAAGCGCACTGGATAAGATTCTTCAGTTTTTAATCACACAAGCATCAAGTGAGGATGAACAGAAAAGCGACATACTTGAGCAGTTTTCTAAAGTAGAAAATGCATTGATGAAGCAACGTGCATTAGAGGCAACGATCGAACATATTTGTCCAATTCTGGCGGAAATTATTGAAGCAGGAGTAAAAGACAAAGAATTTACTACACCGTATCCATTAGAAGCGATTCAGTTTTTGATTGCAGGAATTCAATCTTTAGTAGATGAAGGAACAGCGAACCAGACACAAGAAGTGATGGAGCAGAGAGTCCACGCATTCATTGATATCATTTTCAGAGTGTTAGGGATCCATGAAACAAAAGACAACAAAGCAGACGTTATGAAAAAATTTGCATTAATTTTCGAACAATAAACTCAACAAAAAATATGTTGAGTTTAAAAAATAAAACAAAAATGACCGTCGGTCGGTCTATAAAAGAAAGAGGAGAATAATATGAACCACACAAAAACAATCCAAGCAGTAGCACAAAGAAGTTTAGTCGCAAAAGATACATGTGAGCAAGTTTTAGGAGCGTATGAAAAGTATAGTGAGAAGAACATGAGTCGATCTTCAAGAAAGCACATGATTGAGATCACAGCGGCTATTTCAGAAACAACAGGAGTAGAACCAGAAGTCTGTGAAACAGTGATGAGTCACTTTTTCGATTTACTATCTGAAGAAGTAAAGAAGAAAATTCCCTTTGTAAAATAGTTAAAAATAAGACAAATAAAAAATAAGAGAGAAAAGAAGAGGAGAAATTTATTATGATAACAAAACTTATGGTAGCGGCTGGTGTACTTGTATGTTTAGGAATTGTCTCTCAAGGAGTAGAGCGTTCAATCGATAAAGAAGAAGTGAAACACTTTGTAACAGAGCATTTTGAAGAGCAGGATGAAGGAGAAGACTGGATCGATTTTCAAACAGATGATAAAAAACAAGAAACATTTATTGAAAGAATAGGGTTTTAAAAAATAAGAGATCCTTTGTAGGAAATGAATAGAGTATCAGCGAAGACTTAGACATTCTAGGTGTTTGTTGATACTCTATTTGTGATTATTAGCCAATAATGATAAAAAGCTGTTTAAATAGTAAATAATGAACTTCCATATCGTAATCAGCAGCAAATAAGTTTATAATAGATGGCAGTATATAAATATCGGAGGGTTCTCACATGAAACAACTGGGGTTTGATCCACAAAAATACATCGAAGAGCAATCAAAATATATCCTTGAAAGAGTCGATCACTATGATAAATTGTATTTAGAATTTGGTGGAAAGCTAATCGGGGATATGCATGCTAAACGTGTACTGCCAGGCTTTGACGCAGATGCCAAAATCAAGCTTTTACAAAAATTAAAAGATCAGGCTGAGATTTTGATTTGTGTGTATGCAGGAGATATCGAGCGGAATAAAATTCGCGGCGATTACGGCATTACCTATGACATGGATATTTTACGTCAAATCGATGAGTTAAAAGAGTATGGTTTGGCAGTCAACAGTGTGGTCATCACACGCTACAGTGGACAACCTTCTACAAAAATGTTTATTAATAAGTTAGAACGAAGAGATATCAAAGTCTATAAACATGCGGCAATCGAAGATTATCCATCCAATCTCGAAAAAATCGTCAGTGAAGAAGGCTTTGGCAAAAATGAGTACATCCCAACCACTAAACCAATCGTGGTGGTTACAGCACCAGGACCAGGGAGTGGAAAATTAGCCACTTGTTTGAACCAACTTTACCATGAAAGTCGTAACGGAAAGACCGCCGGCTATTCAAAATTTGAAACCTTCCCAGTTTGGAATGTACCATTGAAGCATCCACTAAATATTGCGTATGAAGCAGCAACGGTTGATTTAAAAGATGTGAACATGATCGATTCATTCCACTTTGATAAATACCAAGAAGTTGTTGTTAACTACAATCGTGATGTTGAAACGTTTCCTGTGATCAAACGGATCATTGAAAAAATTACGGGAGAAGAATCGGTTTATCAATCCCCAACAGACATGGGGGTTAACCGTGTGGGCTTCGGGATCATCGATGATGAAGTAGTCAAGGAAGCTTCGAAGCAAGAAATCATTCGCCGTTGTTTTGCGACAGAATGTGACTTTAAAAAAGGCTTGATCGATGAGGAAACAGTCAATCGGATTAAATTGATCATGGAAGAAGTCGAGCTGAAAAAAGAGGACCGAAAAGCCGTACTGCCTGCTCGTCAGTATTCAGAGCAATTAAGAGAACAAACCCAAAGTAACGATACACCGGCTGTTATTGCATTTGAGCTAGCGGATGGCAGGATCGTAACTGGGAGAACCAGCAATTTAATGGATTCTTGTTCATCGGCTATTTTAAATTCAATTAAAATGTTAGCAAATATTTCAGATGAAATTTTATTATTATCTCCAGTGATCCTTGAAACGATTCAAACAATGAAGAAGAAGGACTTACACAGCAAAATAACTGCTTTGAAAGCCAATGAAATCTTGATTGCTTTAGCAATTAGTGCCGTTACGAACCCAACAGCGCAACTAGCTTATGATAAATTATCCGAATTGAATGGGGTACAGGCGCATTCTACGGTTATGTTGAGTAAGAATGATGAGCAAACATTAAGAGAGTTAGGCTTGGATATTACGAGTGATGCAGTTTATCCTTCTGAGAATTTGTATTATATTTAGGGTGTGCAATGATCCACTAAAAAACGGGCATCACTCTGCTTAAAACGATTCAACTTATTGATTCAAAGGCTAAATTAAAAGACAAAACACTAAGAATAGCGGATAATTTCATCAGTTGATGGGGCTACCGCTATTTTATTTTTTAAGCTGAAGCAACGAAAACTATTTACTTTAGTTCAGTAATTTGTTAATATGAGAATGATCGTTCTAGAAAAGGTGGGAGGCAAGAATCCATGGGAAGAGTAAAAGAATTTGATGAACAAATTGTTTTAGAGAAAGCTATGCAGCTCTTTTGGGAAAAAGGTTACGAGAAAACCTCTATGCAAGATTTAGTTGATTATATGGGTATCCATCGTCGTAGTATTTATGACACGTTCGGGGATAAGCATGAACTATTTTTGAAATCACTTGATTGCTATGAACGTAGACTAAATGGAATCATCAATCAACAAGTGACACAGAAAATGACAATTCATGAACAGCTGGAAACACTATTTTTAATTACCTTATCTGTAAATGATGAGAATCCCAAAGGCTGTCTGATTGTTAATACAGCAACAGAATTATCTTTATTGGATCGAGCAATAGAAAACAAAGTTCAAGAAATATTTAAAAAAAGTGAAATGTATCTTTATCAGTTGCTGATTGAGGCTGAAGCAAAGGGAGAGCTAGCTAGAAACCAGCAGTTGCCAGAGTTAGCAAGTTATTTACATAATGCTTGGGTTGGTCTTAGAGTGTTAGTGAAGACCACGAATGATCAAGCAAAATTACAGTCGATCGTAAAAACGACATTGTCGATAATAAAATAGAAAGAAGGAAACGAATTGAACAAAAAGTATGTAGTCATTACAGGAGCCAGCTCGGGGATTGGTTATGAAACAGCTTTAGCTTTTGCAGAAAAGAAAAAGCACATGATACTAGTAGCAAGAAGAAAAGAGCAGTTATCAGCATTACAAAAAAAGATTCAAGAACAATATCCTGAATTGGAGATTATTATAAAAGTTAGTGATTTATCAAAAAAAGAAGAGGTTTATGCATTATACGATGCACTAAAAATATATGAAATCGAAACATGGATCAATAATGCCGGAGTAGGAACGTTCGGCGCATTAATTAATAATGAGTTGAAACAAATCGAGCAGTTAATCCAAGTCAACATAGAAGCGACGACTATTTTATCCATACTCTATGCAAGAGACTATGCCAATAAACCTGGAGCACAACTTATCAATGTCTCATCAGCGATGGGCTATGTGATTGGACTAGGGAATGTTGCATATTCCGCTTCAAAATTTTATGTGAGTGTTCTGACCGAAGGCCTTGCTGCTGAATTGAAAAACGCGACCTTAAAAGCAAAAGTTTTGGCACCAGCGTATACTGACACTGCATTTATCCAACAATCGAGTGAGAAAAAATCAGTAGCTACGAATATTCAGCTACGTTCACCGCAGGAAGTTGCAACTTACTTACTAGCACTTTATGAAAGTGAGCATATTTTAGGGATTGTTGATGAGAAAAACCAATTTACCTTAAGTGATGCAAGGTTTCCAGTATTTTCTCTATAATTTTTTTAAATTTATTAGAACGATCATTCTAATAAAGCGTCCTTTGGTGAGCTATAGAAAACCGTTTATCCAAGCGAAAGAGAACATAAATAGGCAATAAAGGCAATTAATTTTACGAAATATCAAACAAGAAAGTAGGAAGCGAAAACATGAAAGCAGCTCAAATTAATAAATATACTAAAGAAATCCACGCTCAAATCAAAGAAATACCAATTCCGGAAATTTCAGACACACAAGTATTAATAAAAGTAAAAACGGCGGCTGTAAATCCATTAGAAATGTTGAACATCACTGGAGCAGTAAAACTGATTCAAGAGTATCAAATGCCTTTGACACTGGGAAATGAATTAACAGGTGTCGTAGAGAAAGTTGGCAAAGGTGTCGAAGATTTTAAAGTCGGAGACGCAGTGTATGCGAGATTACCAATTGATCACATTGGCGCTTTTACAGAGTATGTTGCTATCGATGCTCAGGCTATTTATTTTTTACCTAAATATTTAGATTTTGTTACAGGAGCAGCCGTTCCATTGACTGGTTTAACAGCGTATCAAGCTCTTCATGAAAAATTAAATGCCCAACCAGGACAAACCGTTTTTATCTCAGGTGGTTCAGGCAGCTTTGGTCAGCTGGCCATACCGATTGCCAAATCAATGGGCTTAACCGTAATCGTTTCAGGAAACGCAACAGCTAAAGAAAGAACATTAGCTGTTGGTGCAGATCGCTTTATTGACTATAAAACAGAAAATTATTGGGAAGTGATAGAGCCAGTCGATTTTGTGATTGATACTTTGGGCGCTTCAGAATTTGAACGGGAATTATCGATCATTAAACCAGGCGGTCGTTTACTGAGCCTCAGAACAGGACCGAATAAAGACTTTGCTGTAAGTCAAGGTTTACCGAAATGGAAACAATTTTTATTTGGTTTAGCCGGTTCAAAATATGATAAAAAAGCAAAGGAAAAAAATGTCGAGTATCAGTTCATTTTTGTTCGAGCAGATGGGAAACAATTGGAGCAGGTATCAAAGATTATCGAGAAAAACAATATAGTTCCTGCAATCGATCCGTCAGAATTCCGGTTGGAAGATATCAATCAGGCGTTAGAGTTAGTTGCAAAAGGTCATCCACAGGGGAAAGTAGTGATAAAATTTGACTAATGAAATAGTTAAAGGTTATCTAAAAAACCAGTTAGATAAGCTGTATGAAACAAGCTGGAAAAGGATACCAAGTGCTAAGTAAACATGGAATGTGAAGGCTATTCAAAAAAATAAATCGATGGTTATGAGACTTAAAGGGAGAACTCTTTGAGTCTTTTTTTATGTTGCAAGAATTGTAATAAATAAAAAGGCAAATCGTCATGAAAGGTGTACTTAAGCGAAAAAACGTATTCTCATAAAAAAACACCCCCTTTCTTTTTCTCGTTTCATAGCGTAGAATAGCAAATTGAAGAAGCCAGTCAAAAATGAGGAGGTTAAGTCATGAGAATATATAAAATATTAAACAACAACGTGATCATCACAAAAGATGAGCATGAAATAGAACATGTGATCATGGGTAAAGGAATTGGATTTAAAAAAAGTGCAGGAGAAACATTAGATATAACAAAAGCCGACAAAATTTTTCATTTAGAGGATGCTGGCTTGCAACAACATTTTAATTCACTTAGTAATGAAGTACCTTATCCAATTCTAAAGGTAACAGAGGAATTTATTGATATCGCCAAGAAAAAGCTAAAGCAGAAATTAAATGAGAGCTTGCATGTATCTCTTGTGGATCATATTTTTCATGCGCTAAAAAGACATCAAAATGGACAAGCAATCACCAATTCGTTGATTTGGGAGATCAATCGCTTATACCCAAATGAATTTGAGCTGGCAAAAGATTTACTAGATATGCTTGAGCAGGAAACAAAGGTTCGCTTGCCAGATGATGAGGCAGGTTTTATTGCAATGCATTTGATCAATGCAGAAATGAATGAAGAAATGAATACCACCGTTGCAATCACGAAAGAAGTTTCGGCTATTTTAAAAATTGTGAAATATCATTTAGGGATCGAATACGATGAAGAGTCATTGAATTTTTATCGTTTTTTGACGCATCTGAAGTTTTTTGTACAGCGTATCACCAATGGAACGTTACTCGACAGCGAAGATCATGACCTGTATCTATTAATGAAAAAGAAGTACCCATTAGCGTATGATTGTGCAAATAAAATTGCAGAGTATGTGTATACGACTTTCCATCTGGATTTAACGTCTGAGGAAATGCTGTATCTTGTGATTCATTTAAAACGTTTATATACGAGAGAGAAAACACTTTCAAAAAAGGATTGACTTCCATTTTTGAAAATGCTATCATTTGAGACAGATAAATAAATAACGTATCAGGTTAGTGGATTGTGACTGTTCGGCAGGCGACACCTAAACTTTTACTAAGGAATTGCACACAGGGGTAGTGTATGCATTTTTTAGTAAAGGTTTAGGTTTTTGTTTTGCCAAAAATAGATCCGGAACTATTTTAAACCAGTTGAAAACAACCTTTTGCAAGTATGTTCTTAGGAGGATTTATCATGGATACGAATCAATTAGCAGAAAAAATATTAAAAGAAGTCGGTGGCGAAGAAAACGTACAATCACTCGTTCATTGTGCGACACGCTTACGATTTAAATTGAAAGATAGAACGATTGTGGATAAAAATGCTGTGGAAAGTATTCCCGGTGTTGTAACGGTAATGGAAAGTGCTGGACAATTCCAAGTGGTGATTGGCAACACAGTGCCTGAAGTGTATGAGGCGATTGGAAACATTTCAAATCTAACTGGTGATCAGACCAGTTCAGATAATAGTTCAAATGAAAATGAAACGATTTTTGGTAAATTTGTAGATATGATTTCCAGCTTATTTACGCCTTTACTTGGTGTGATGGCAGGAGCAGGGATTTTAAAAGGGCTACTTTCTATTGCTACGACGACAAAATTGATCATCCCTGAAACGTCGACGTATATCATTCTAAGTGCAATTGCGGATAGTTTGTTCTACTTCTTGCCCGTTTTACTAGCAATTACAGCGGCAAGAAAATTTAAAGCCAATGTCTTTGTTGCTGTAACGATTGCAGGTGCTCTGGTTTATCCAACGATTATTGGGTTGGCAGAACCAGGAGTATCGGCTGATTTCTTTGGAATTCCAGTGGTGATGGTGAAATATACGTCAACAGTTATTCCGATTATTTTGTCTATTTACGTCATGAGTATTTTAGAGAAATTCCTGAATAAACGTTTGCATCAAAGTATTAAAAACTTTATTACACCAATGATTCTGTTGGTTGTAGTGGTACCTTTAACGTTAATGATTTTTGGACCATTCGGCGTATATGTAGGGAATGCGATTGCGGATGTGTTGATCACAGTGATTAATTTTAATCCGATTATTGCGGGTGCCTTAATTGCAGCTTCATGGCAAATTCTTGTGATGTTTGGTTTACACTGGGGTATCGTGCCGGTGATGATGAACAATATTGCTACAATGGGGAAAGATCCTCTGAAACCAAGTGTGGCGATTTCTGTATTTGCACAGGCTGGTGCTGTTTTAGGTGTGATGTTGAAGACCAAGAACAAAGAATTTAAAGCATTATCAGCTTCTGCTGTTGTCACTGCTTTATTTGGAATCACAGAACCAGCTGTTTATGGTGTGACATTAAGATTAAAACGTCCGTTTATTATTGGTGTGATTTCAGCCGCAGTTGGTGGCGGTATAGCTGGTTATGCAGGTAGTATGGGATATGCAGCCGGTCCATCTAGTATTTTAATGATTCCAGCTTTTTATGGACCAACAGGAGAAGGCTTTGTCGGCTTCTTGATCGGTATTGCCGTAGCATTTGTTTTGGCGGCGGTTTTAACTTATTTCATCGGATTTGAGGATATTCCAGAAACAACAACAGGAACAAACGAAGTATCGACAGCAAAAACAGCAACACATGTTGGCGTAAAATCAGAAATGATCAGCAGCCCACTAACGGGTGACATTGTGCCACTAGAAAACATTAATGACAAAGCGTTTGCTTCAGGAACATTAGGGCAAGGCTTAGCGATTTCCCCAACCAAAGGAGAAGTGGTTTCACCAGTCAATGGCACAGTGACTATGGCCTTTGCAACAGGACATGCGGTTGGTTTAACTTCAGAAAATGGTGCGGAAGTATTGATTCATATTGGTTTAGATACCGTTCAATTAGACGGGAAACACTTTGAATTAAAAGTAACACAAGGCCAAACTGTAAAAGCTGGCGATCCGTTGGTCGTATTTGATATCGAAGCCATTAAAGCAGCTGGCTTTGACGTAACAACACCAGTTATTATCACGAATACAGCAAATTATGAAGATGTTGTAGTCAGCGATCAAGCACAAGTGGATACAAGCGATCGTTTGATTACATTATTATAAAAAGGAGTGGCATTTATGACACAAGAAACTATATTTCCAGAGAATTTTTTATGGGGCGGCGCGATTGCAGCTTGCCAAGCGGAAGGAGCATACGGTCAGTATGGTCGTGGTATGGCCGTTTCAGATATTTCCTTTTTCGATAGTCAAATCGATCGTCAAGATTTAGCCAAGCATCGTAATGTCACAACAGAAAAAATTGAAGAAGCGATGAAAGATCCGAATACAAAACGATATCCTAAACGTCGTGGAATCGATTTTTATCACCGTTATAAAGAAGATATCGCCTTATGTGCGGAAATGGGCTTTAAAGTGTTCCGTTTTTCAATGGCTTGGAGTCGTATTTTCCCAACAGGGGAAGAGGTAAAACCGAATCAAGAAGGACTGGATTTCTACGATGCTGTTTTAACTGAAATTGAGAAATATGGCATGGAACCACTTGTGACCATCTCTCACTTTGAAATGCCTTTAGCACTTGTGAATAAATACAAAGGCTGGACAGATCGTAAAGTCGTTGACTTATTTGTTCGCTTTGCGGAGTGTTTGTTTACGAACTTTGGGCAACGAGTGACTTACTGGATTTCATTTAACGAAATTAATGCAGGACGTTTTTCAACCTTTAAATCTACAGGTGTCGTAGCAGATAAAACCGATAATTATATCCAAGATTGCTATCAAGCAGTCCATCATCAATTTGTTGCAGCAGCACTTGTTACCAAACGATTGCATGAAATCAATCCCGCTGGCAAAATGGGCTGTATGATCGCACGTTTTACAACGTATGCGGCAACCTGTAAGCCAGATGATGTCTTACAAATGATGCATGACGATCAATATGACAACTTCTTCTATACAGATGTGATGCTTCGTGGGGCTTATCCTGGCTATATGAATCGCTTCTTTAAAGAAAATGGTGTTTCAATCGTTTGGACAGACGGAGATAAGGAATTATTAAAAGAGTACACCTCTGATTATTTAGCATTTAGTTACTATATGTCGAATGTGTCGAGTGCACAGCCAGATGAAGGTGAAATGACAGATGCCAACTTGAAGAAAGGACTAAAAAATCCTTATCTAGAAAGTTCTGCCTGGGGCTGGCAAATTGATCCTAAAGGGTTGCGTTATACGTTAAATAATCTATATGATCGCTATCAAGTGCCTTTATTTATTGTAGAAAATGGCATCGGTGCCGAAGATAAAGTAGAAGCTGATGGAAGTATTCATGACACCTACCGCATCGATTACTTACAAAAACATCTTGTGCAAATGAAAGAAGCTTTGATTGATGGGGTTGATTTAATTGGGTATACGACGTGGTCTTCGATTGATATTGTTTCTTCAGGTACTTCTGAAATGTCAAAACGTTATGGTTTTATCTATGTCGATCAAGACGATGACGGTAATGGGACGTTGGCGCGGAGTAGAAAGGATTCGTTCTATTGGTATCAAAAAGTGATTCAGAGTAATGGATCAGAGTTGCCAGTTTCGTAAAAATAGAATATTTAAGCACCATACGCAGATTGGATGATTGCGTATGGTGCTTGTTTGTTAAAGTCTTTACTCGATGTTAGTACTTTGTTTGTACCCTATCTATTAAGAGAGTTAGGCTTGGATATTACGAGTGATGCAGTTTATCCGTCTGAGAATTTGTATTATATTTAGGGTGGTTATGATTAAATTAAGTTTTAGAGAAGTGACGGTATATCATTCTGAGGGATGATTTGAATTACCTTTAATGAAAAGACAAGTAGTTGGATAGTCAATTACTTGTCTTTTTTTTGTTCGATGTTTTTTTGAATGTTTTTAAGTCATTGTGATAAATTTAACGATAAGAGTATTTTCATTTATTAACTTTGTGGTAAGATTAGTTTATATTCATTGGTAAACGGTGTGGATAAAATGGAAAAACAGGAATAAACACAAGTGTGGCTACTGCTCTAATAGCGCAGCCTATCGAGGAAATAGAAGAAAAAATGAGATAGGTAACTGTGGCAGGTTATAAAACATTAAAGAACCAACCAAACATGATGGTAACGCCTTGTGCCATGATGCAGTTGAACATTGGCAATTTGAAGCGAGAATCATTTAAAACAATTTTAATTAAAAGTTTCAAGTTGTTTTCAAAATTAGCGTTTCCGGATTCAAAACAGTGTTCTACATGTTCAGAAGAAAATTATTATAAAGGATATATTTCAGAAGCCATTATAAGAAAAGATTCAGTTAGTGTATGTAACTGGAAAGTGAAATAGTAAGGGATATTGTGTAAAATTATTTGATCTTGTATATGAGATTTATAAAAAGATTTAGTGGTGAAAAATAAGATGGTACTATCAGTGGTAGTGTATCATTATGAGGAGAATCCGTTTATGAATAGTTAAAATTACTTTACTTTGAAAGAATTAAGAAAAAATCAAAGAGACAAATTTCTGTTTCTCGATAAGTAAAGGTGAGAAAAAAATGGAAAAAAATAAAGCGTTCAAAAAGCTGGTTATCGGTCAAATGTTTGCGAATATTGGCGATATTATATACACAATTGCTGTCGTGAGTTCGGTTTTTACCCTAACAAATTCTGCGTTAGCTGCTTCTTTAGCACCAGTTATTATGACTGTTGGGACAGTATTTTCCGGATTGTTGACACCGGTTTTAATTAATTATGCTACATTGACAGAAGTTTTGCGGAAAACGCAATTGTTTAAAACATTTATATTAATAGGATTAGCTGTGTATTTGAACTTAAAAGTAAATAATGAAAATCTGTTCTTTTTATATACATTTATTTTTAGTATTTCTTTTTTAGATGGTTGTGCAGAGCCAATCACCAGGGCACTTATACCTCATTATGCTGAAAAGTTTTATTTGATACGTGCGAATAGTATTTTCAGTACAATGCTTCAAATTGTTAGTATTGGCGGTTGGGCAGTGGGCTCTTCTTTATTGATACTTTTCTCTATTTCAGGCCTGATTTGGATCAATGTTGGTATCTTTGCTATTGCTACTTTAGCTTTTTGGTATTTACCAACCGTTTCTACGACTGATAATGCTGATGAAAATAGATGGAAAAACTTGATTTCTGGATGGCAGGAAATACGCAAACAACCTATTATATTTACAATTGTGAGTATGGATATACTTGAGAGTATTGCAAATACGGCGTGGATTTCAGCCGTTGTATTGGTTTTTGTGAAAGATGTTTTACATGTTTCAGAGAATTGGTGGGGCTACATTAATGCCACTTATTTTCTCGGCGCTGCTTTGGGAAGTATGCTTGTATTTTATTTAAATGTAATGGTCGATAAAAATAAATCTAAAGTAATAGTCATCAGTTCGATCCTAGGCGGAGTTATTACATTACTCGTTGCTTTAGGAGGAAATCCACTTCTTATTTTAGTCTATTCAATTCTGATAGGTATTTTTTTGCAAGTTAAGAATATCCCTCAGGCGACGATCTTACAACAGAAGGTTGATAGAAATAAATTAACATCTGTGTATGCTGCAACAGGTATATTAAATACTGCAACCTTCTCTTTATCGTCATTATTGATGGGGGCTGTAGCGGATACGTTAGGTGTGAATATTGTTTTTGTCTTTTCAGGAATACTACTATTTGTAGTTGCTTTTATAGCGAGAAATAAAAGGAAATTATTAGATGAGTAGACAAAAGGAGTAAACTGTCAATTCAGCTAATAGTAATGAAGCTAGTTTATAGAATTATAAGTGACTATTATGAGATCTGAAGGGAAGTCTGCCTCAGGTCTCTTTTCTTGTTGAAAAAGATTGTATTAAATGAATAAAAAAGGGAACCTGATAAAAAACGTCTGTTGATCCTATTATATAGGGGCTTTTTACCATACAATCAAACAAAGGAATGATCGTGTCGAAGGCTTCACGGACTTGTGAAGTGTATCCTTCGGTCGGCATCGAAACAAAGACCAATCATCATCATAAGAAATTGTCTATCTGCGTCATCAAGTCGCTTTACAAAAGCAACAGATCGAAATACTAAAAAACGAATTCTATCAATCGTAGGGCTATCAAAGCTTCACGCAAGAAAAATTCCAACTCATCCAAACATTAACTACTCGAGACAACAATCTGTTAAACATTACGTGGCTATGCGAAATCATCCAAGTTTCACGTTCTAGTTATTACAACTGGAAAAATAATTACAAGCAATGAGATCGACGAGACGCCAACAATTAAGCGGATTTCGAGGGGATTTGAAAAGTCTATCAAATACGTGGGAAAGACAAAGGCTAAAGTGGAATCCATATGACCCTGCTTCATATGGGTATTTTGATGAATCGAAAAAAGGTTCAACGTTTGATGCGGAAATTCAACTTGTTCTGCCCAATTCGCAAACCCAATCCTTGTAGGCTGTTTGTTTTTAGGATTATTTGTAAATGAAATTCATAATATAAAGTCCTGGAAGATAAAAATAAATTATTAAATGAATTGTTAATTATGTTTATTATGATATAATTTGTTCATAATTGAGAAAGGAGAACCTATGAAAAAATTTTGTTTAATAGCTCTGCTATTATTGTTGGTTGTAGGATGTACAAAAATTAATGGTAATGATAAAGACACTGAGAATGAAAAATCCTCAATTAGTTTGGGGTTTCAAGGAATGAAATTGTTAATTAAAAATAACACCAAAGACATTATTACAATTATAGACTCTGATACTGAGTTTTTAACAAAGAAAAACAATAAATGGGTGTCAATTGATGAGACTCAAGGACTTACGGTGTTTACAACAAATGTTTTGAGCAATGAAGAGACAGAGCTAGATTTAGCGAATCGACTTTCGCAGATTAATGAAAAAGAGGTTAAGGTAACAATTCATTACGAACATGAAAATGAAAGTAAAGAAAAAAGTATTGTATATACGAGATAGGGGAGAGAAGTATGAAAAAGTTGTTGTTGTTAGTTTTATTGAGTTTTTCATTTGTAGGAAAAGAAGCTGAGGCATTATCGATTGAAGAGAGTCTTAGTCAACATGAAAGTGAAACGATTGATTTTAGTAAAAGTGTAACTAAGAGTAAAAATATGACTAGAAGTGGAGAACAAGAAATAGTTATAGATGGAGAAAAATGGGACCAAACGATAAAAGATGCTTACAAGGAAAAATATCCGGAATATGAAGGCGAAGTCAAAATTTTTGATATAAATGATGATACGAAAGAAATAAAGTTTGAAGATACAGTTGGAGAATACGAAGATTCTCGTGCTAGAATACGAGTATCGGCACCAGTGACAGGTAATCCAAATAGTAGTATTGGGAAAGTTCAACTTTACTATTTTTTGAGTAACGGTAAGGTAGAAATGGCTTCCGGAACAGCATTTAAAGTTGCTAATGATAGATTTGCTACAGCAGGTCATGTATTCTATGACAAGGAGCATGGGTATGGTTGGGCTGGCTCAGGTAGTATTTTACTGGGCTGTAAAAAATCCTCAACAGGTGGAATAACTACAACGGCATTATATGGTATTACTCAACAAATTGCAAATAATGATTGGATTCAAACACCTTTACATGATGCCTGGAGATCTGATTTTGGTCATTTGAAAGTAAGACATTATGCCGGCACAGCACCAGCTAATTTAAAAATTAAAAAAAATGCACCTAATAGTGGATATGGAATGAGCTATGGATACAATGGAACAGTTAATCAAGTTACCTTTTCAAAAAGTTCTGGCAATATGGTATCTACTAGCCAACCGAAATGGTTTGGTTGGTTATATGAATCTTCTGACATTCAAATCGTAGGAGGTATGAGTGGAGGTCCAGTTATGAATGCATCAAACGAAGTGATAGGAATAAATTCAAATACTGGAAACGGTGTAAGTAGATTTGTAAAAATGCAACCTAGGATAGCAGACTCTTTTTTCAAATAAGGAACTGAAAATTTAAACGTGTCTTGGAAAAAAGCTGTGAGCAATTGTGCTTCCCAAAAATAAAACAAGCCTAACTATGATGATATTCTCATAATTAGGCTTGTTTTTTAGATGCGTAAAACACCTTTTTATATGTTTTTTTGCGAAAAAATCAAAAAGTGAGTGAGAATCGAATTATATCCCATTTTCATAATGCTATCCTCGATCAGTAGTGGTTAGGGCTATTGCTGATTAACTTTAAAATTCGCTTTTAGGTGCTTAAATCAAATTATTTTTGAGTTTTTCTATTTCTTGATCTAAGTTTTTTTAGAGTATTTTTGTTTTGTCATACGTAACTATTTTAAGTGCATTCCATAATCATAAGAAGCATAATGCGTATTGTTTAAATTGCCAAACGAATAGGCATTTGACCAGACATTGGCTCCTCTTTGTTTATCATATCCTACAGAACTTCCTAATTTAGATTTTGAAGCATGTGGTAGTGGATGTTGTACGCCGGAATATCCTCGTTTTCCTCCCCAAACAACATTGGCACTGTAAGACCACTTTCCTCGATTAATAGAAACTGTAGCTCTGGATAAAGGATTTTGAATAGCAGGTTGCTCAGCTGTTAACAAGTTAGGATTTGAGTAATCTACAATATTACCATCTGAGTCAGTAGCGATAAAGCCTGAACTTAGATTACTTGGTAGTATTAAAGATTTCAATGTGTCTGTAGATTCATCCGCATGAACTTGAGTAAAAGAAAAAGCTGATGTTGCGATAGTAATACCAAGTCCCAAAGTTAAAAAAATAATTTTTTTCATTTAATCACTCCTGAATTTTTTGTTAAAGGATTGAACCTTTATGTAAAAAATGGTAACATTTGTTTCATGAAGTGTAAATAGTTTTTTAATTAAAAAAATCTATTTGTATGTAAAAATATACTAAAAGGAGGTTTTTTATGAAAAGGCTAATTTTGAAGATTGGGTTACTTTTTTGTTTTTTTACAATGGTATTTGGATTGATAATTGAACATAATAATAACGAGAATATAAAACATGTGGATTCGCAATATAATATAGATGGATATAAGATAAAACTACCTGAATCGGCAGTAGAAAAAAATCCAGAGCTCGCTTTCAGCATACTCCAGAAGAGTGCGAATAAAAATGACACGTCTTTCATTAACAGAGTGACAGAATATACTGTAAAGAGAGAGCAAGGAGAAATTGATTTAGCATCGGATATTATTAAAGTAACCTACTTTATTGACGACAATGCTAAAACATCTTTTTTATCGAAATTTAACCCGAAAGTAATTAAAGGCGAGACAGAACACTTATTTAATAGCAATGTATTCACTGAAATCAATAAGATAAAAAAAGTTACCAGGTCTGATATTGTAACTGGCGATTATTTTTTACAGGGAACTGATACGCAGATACAAGAGATGGTGCTTGATAATATATCTGCGTATAAAGATCAAATGGGGTTAACAATAGTTGCAGAAGAATTGATCGATGATTCAATGACGCTTCCAATCGAATTGATCCCTACTTTAGATATTCAAGCTTTGCTGGTGTTGGGAGCATTATTTTTTTTATGTTGTTTAGTGATCTATAGTTTGTTAATAACACGAGACATACAGATACTAAGGATGAATGGCTATAGTGTACTGGAAATAGCCTGGCACTATTTATTGAGAGACATCAATAGTTGGATGTTGGCAACGTTACTCTTTCTATTACTTGCTAAAGTTATATTCCCAACTTTTTTAATGAACATTCAATTACTAATTATGCTTATCCTGTTAACTGCTCTATTGAACCTGATTATTTTTATCATGCTAAAGTTTATTTCTCATTTATCAGCAAAAAATGCTCTAAACTATAAAAATTATGATAAGGATTTTTTTTATATCACATATGCAATAAAAATTTTCTTTTTGTTTACAGTTATCACTAGTCTGAGTCCATTAGCAGAGCTTTTAAAAGACTCTTGGCGATATGCATCATCCGTTAGTCAACAGAAGGTTCCCGAAAATGCGAAAGTAGGTATTTTTTATCCATTATTAATTGGTAAAGATAATAAAGACATAACCTATAATACGAATGTGTTTTTTGAAAATTTAAGTCGATCTGCAGATAGAATAGTTGGAGATAGAGGATTTATCATAGATATTTCGTCTTATGAACAAACGGATTCATTCTTCGATAAGGTCATAAAAGTTGATAATAGTTATTTAAAGAAGCATATTAAAGTAGATTATCAAAATAAAAAAATAAAGACAGAGACGAAAGACGGTGAAACGCTCTTTTTAATTTCGGAAAAGCTAAAAGATAGAAGACAAGAAATCAGGGACTATTACAAAGTTAATTATGATATGACACTTACGTTTATCATTATTTCTGATAAAACAAAATTGCCGTTATACAACAATAAAAAAAGAGAACTCACAGGTGCTTTATTAATTGAAGTTCTAAAAAGTCCCGAAGATATTCCTATTATCAAAGGCTTGGGCGGCATTGATCCATTGAAAATAACATTAGGAAATCGTTCTCCAGAATCGATGTATAAACAATTGAAAAATAGTATAGATACGGAATATCTTGATGACAATCTAGTAAACATCGTTAAATTATCGGATGTAAATAAAGTTATTTTATTGAGACAGCTCGGAACGTTTTATATTTATCTGTTTCAAACACTGTTTAGTTTAAGTCTAACGATATTTATTATTATGCAGTGTGCAATAGCCTATTATAATCAAAAGAAAAAAATCATAACGATTTTGAGAATGCACGGCTATTCATTTTTTCAAACATATAAAAATTTCTTTTTGCTATTACTAATTCAAAATACGTTGTTTACCCTATTGTTTATGGCAACATATCCAGAACGATTAATAGGGGCATTGGTTACTTGTTTATTGTTGGCGCTGGTTGAATTTGTGACAAGTATCATTGTAATCGTTACATTTGATCGAGTGAAGAAGGTTGAAGATAGTTAAAAGGAGGATTCGTTATGATTTTAGAACTCAAAAATATTAATAAAAGTTATCGAGATAAACAAATCCTAAGCAACTTTAATCTGCAAGTACAAAGAAATGAGATGCTTGCTATTTATGGAAAAAGTGGCACAGGAAAATCAACAATTTTGAATATAGCGGGTTTATTAGATGATTTTCAAAAAGGAGAATTAAAACTGCTTGGTGAAAAAGCGCCTAAAATAAATTCGAAGAAAGCACTACTACTAAAAAGAACTTGTATCTCGTACCTCTTTCAAAACTATGCCTTGATAGAAAGTCAAAGTATTGGCAAAAATTTAGAGGTAGCTCTTCATTACACTGATTTTTCCAGTAAAGAAAAAATCAAATTAAAGGAAGGTGCGTTAGATAAAGTTGGTTTGTCTACCCCTTTGAATAAGAAAGTTTATGAATTATCTGGGGGAGAAAAGCAGCGTGTTGCATTGGCTAGAGTATTGCTGAAACCAAGCAAACTTATTTTAGCAGATGAACCGACGGGGTCTTTGGATAGTGAGAATAGAAATAATATATTGGATATACTATTTCAAGAACATCAGTTAGGGAAAACGCTGATTATTGTTACCCATGATCGTTATATCTTAAATAAATGTAATAGGCATATTGAACTGTTGTAACCTAGCTAGAGCATAAAATTATTTGTCAGTGGATAGTTTTTAGTTTGTTTGGATTTTTGTTGATGTTTGCATATATAGTTCTATTTGTTGTGAATTAAAAAGCTTGGTAGGCGTTCTGACTGAGAACCATACTGCCAAGCTTTTTTATCTTTTTAAACCTGATACTAATCAATATCGGTTTGGTTAATATGGATAAACTTTATAAACCCATTTGCCGCTAGGATTTTAACTCAAAATATTTTTTCAGTTTTTCTTTTTTTAATGTCAGAGTTATATCTTACTCCACTTAAGTATTATTTCTAGAATTAAAAAACGACGAATCACCTATCCGTCGTTTTAACATTATATTCATAGTATAAGTACTGTCTACAGCTACTCTTGATCATATAACCAATAGAACGATAACTTATTACCATCAGGATCAGAGAAATCAACGTATCGAAGGATACCAGGTACATCCTCTATCACCTCATCAACGATTACGCCAAGTGATTTTAAACGTTCAAATTCTTTGTCTAAGTCTTCTACTCCTAAACGTAAACCATTCTCTGAAACATTCATTTTTTCTTCGAAAAGTTGAATCCAAATAGAACCAACTGGATACTCAATAACACCTTCAACAGGGTTAATTTTTTCATCACTCATAAGAAGCTTTTCATACCAAAGTGCAGATTCATCCAAATTACTTACCGGTAGACCTACAGTGACACTCTTTACATTTAAACTCATAACTATTTCCTCCATTCCATCAACTTACGACTAGTTTATCACTTCACGGTCGAATAATATTATCCTAGATTGTGTTCTTTAAACGGGAGATCAAAAGTTTTCCCACATTCACTAATATTGGCGGGTCTTCTGGTATTGGTTCTCTCAGTTTGATCGTATAATGATTACCGGAACAGTTTGGAAAAGATAACTTGTCATCTTCTTTCCCCCTCAAGCTATTGCCTAAGTTAAAGTAAGATAGAATATTATTAGAACGGCTTATCCCGCAAGCTAATAAATAATAGTCTCCACTTGGAATATTTTTCAATGTATTTCCGATTAAATTTTTTGTAGCTAATCCAGATATAGGCATATGATTCGGGATAAGTGTCCGGAAAAGTCCAATAAATAGGATACCCTTTTCAAATTCATCAGGTACGTCAATCGTTACTGTGCAAAAAGAATGACTCTTTTCTTCAAAATGCGCGATCGATTGATCCTTATCATCCGTTTCAAAACGTTTCATATCATCAAAAAGCTCACTCATTTCAGTTTTGTACGCTCTAGGAGAACTACCTGTATATTTTTTAAACGTATTCGTGAAACTACCGCTGCTTTCAAAACCTGAATGTTCTTGTAGGTCGAGTACTCGCTTTTCTTCATCTAGTTCAAAGATCGCCTTTTCAACTTTTAAACTAGAGAGAAATTCAGCAACACTGAATCCATTGATTTCTTTAAACTTCCGACTAAAATGATGTTTATCATAACCAAAGTGAACGGCAATTTCCTCACTGGTCATTTTTCTACTAACAGCTTCTTCTGAAATGAAAGAAAGAATTTCAGGCATTTTTGTTTTCATTTTTGTTCCTCCTTTAAATAAAAATCCTTGAAAATCCCTATAAATAAGGATTTTCAAGGATTTTTGTATCACGCCCACTCGATAAACTAATAGAATCTATAAGCTGAAAATCACCAGTTTAAAAGGATTTAAGCTAATTTGAATCGTTTAAAAAGCAGTTAGTTTATAAGAGTTAGTATCAAAGTGGTGCTAAGTTTTCAAAGATAACTTTCTCCAAAAGTTCAAGATTGGAATGAATCACACCGTCCATATATGCTTTATAAACTTCTTCCTTATCTGCGGGATTCAATTCCAGTACATATCCTTTTTCTAATGCTAGACAGCGAATAGCTTCTCTTTGTCCTCGACCATTTCCTTCTCGAAATGGGTGCATATGGTTTAAATCATCTAATATAGTAGCAAGCTGTTTACTAATCTCTATTTTTGAAAGATTTCCAGATAAAAATTCTTGAATCAAACCATTAATATACTGCTGACCTTGTGGGAAAGATTGGAATGCCATGAAGGGATAACCTTGTTTACTGATATTGACTTTGCGATATTCACCAGCCCAAGTGTACATATCCTGAAAAAGATACTTATGAATGTCCTTAATAGAGTCCATAGAATTGACTAAAATGGGCTTTTCAGCTAATTCAGCTATCCTGTTAGATACAAAAAGATGTTCAGTTAAATGTAACTTTTCTAAATCGTCAATAGCAGGAATATTTTTTAAAACCTTTGAATTAGGGTAAGTGTAAAGATTCTCGTTATCTATATAGTTATAATTGTTATTCATGAGTTAATTTCCTAAGACAAAAGTAAGAATATCATTTCTGCTTTTCTTTCCATCATGAATGTCTTTTAGAAGTTGAACCATGTCTTTTGTTGGCTCGAATCCCTCATACATACTTGAACCTAAAGAGTTCTTCATTATGGTATATTCTTTTTTTGTTTGAAATTGTACACCTTGAATGGATAATTCTTGTTCATTTAGTTCAATTTGAAATGCCATAATAATCCCTCCTTGTGTTTGTTCATTATACTATGTTTTTTAGCTGTTTTCAAAAAAACAAGTAGTTAGATAGTTAACTACTTGTTTAAATCTATCGCTCATCAGTATCAGTTCGGCTAATACTGATGAACTTTAAAATCCTATTTGCTGCTAGGAGTTTAAATCAAAATATTTTTGAGTTTCTCTTTGCTTTTAAGTTTCTGTGTTTCTTGAGTTAATGTTTTTAGTATTCGCTCATGCTCATAGAAGAGGTTATCGGGAATAGAATGATTATGGATGTTGTTTCTTTGTGAATTGAATGTTTCGTGCCAGTTCTTTAATTGTTGGATTGAATGATTTAGTTTATGTAGATCTTGATAGGTGATCATTTTTACTGGGTGAGCCATGTTGAACCTCCTAATGATTTCTATTTTTTCATTCGTTGTTTTTGTCCTTAAGTCCATTTTAGAGTTTATTGCTCTAAAAGTCAATAGAGTTTATAACTCTATCGTAAAATAATTAAAAAGGAGACAAGTCATGCAATATATAAAGCGGATAAGAGAATTACGTGAAGATAATGATTATACACAGAGAGAAGTTGCAGCGCTGTTAAGTGTTGGACAAAGAACTTATGCTGATTATGAATATGGAAAAACGAGAATACCTTTGGATTCCATGATTATCTTAGCTAAATTTTATGACGTTGACATGAATTATATTTGTGGAATGAGTCATGTGAAGAACTCATTTCCTGAAAAATAGTTAGTTTAATGCTAGATGATAGATAGTTAGTTTAAGAGTTTATAACTCTAGGATAGAATAATCAAAAAGAGGGATGGCTATGGATTATATTAAGCGAATAAGGGAATTACGTGAAGATAACGATTATACACAGAGAGAAGTTGCAGTGTTGTTAAACGTGGGTCAGAGAACTTATGCTGATTATGAATATGGGAAGACGAGAATACCTTTAGAATCTATGATTAAACTTGCAAAATTTTATAAGGTTGATATGAATTATATTTGTGGGGTTAGTGATGTGAGAGTACCTTTTCCGAATAATAAGGGGAAATGAAATTGCAAATATACATGAATAAATTATCTTTATCTTCGTAACAAGACAAGATTGTAGTTATTGAGAAAAACAAGCAGAGTATTTAAACTCTACTTGTTTTTGTTTTTTTAACACCATACATCTATATGTTTTAAGTCAATAAAGTTGAGTCAGCATACTTTTTGACAATAAAAATAATTATTTGGTTACGTCCATAAAATTCTCAGTTAAAAAATCTGCAATAGGTTGAATAATTGCCTGAGCTAGTAGAACAGGTACTGCATTACCAATCTGCTTATAAACCTTATCAATTTGTGCATTTCTACTTATTTCTCTACCTGTTTTTCCTAGTGACGAACCTGAACTAAATTTGAACCAATCTGGAAAAGTTTGAATCCTACTGATTTCCTTAATTGAGAGACGTCGGTTTTCACCATGAAAAATCCATTTATTATGACCAATCTTTTCCATAGGAAACCCGTCAGGATGTTGTGGTGCTTGTCTACCACTAGCTTGAATGGTGAAGCTTTGATCATCCCAAGATTTTTTTCTATTGCGTGACATATAAATCGTACTATAAGAACCTTCAAAATACTCTCCAGGGTTATTTTTCAAATCGCTAATTGCATCTCTTAATGTTGCCCAAGGTAAAATATTAGTAAAGAGGCTTAATTCATTTGGATCTCCATGAGTAGGTTGAGGTAACTCGTAATGATACCCATATTTTTGTTCAATTTTTTCTTTATGAACACCAATTAAAAAGACACGTTCCCTTGCTTGAGGAACACCATAATCACGTGCATTAACTAAATGTGGTGTTACTGTATATCCTGCGCTAGCAAAATCTTCAATAATTTGTTTTAAAACCTCACCTTTTCCAAGTGTCATCATACCTTTAACATTCTCAGCAACGAAGAATGCAGGTTGTGTTTGAATTAGGGCTCGGATAAAGTGTATATAAAGAAAGTTTCTTTCATCATCAATCAATCGAGGTCCTGCTTCGCTAAAACCAGGGCAAGGAAACCCACCAATCATCAAAGTATTTTCTGGGAAATGGGCAACTTTTTTTATATCTTTTTGGTGTTGTAAAATACTATCACTAAAATTTAATCTATAGGTTTCATTGGCCTCTTTAAACATATCATTTGTATATATTGTATGGAAAATACTGTTTTTCCTAATCTTATCATATGTTTTTTTATCACTATTAAAAGCTGACATGGCATTATCATATCCTAAAGTAGAAACTAATCCAGCAAGCTCGGTTCCCAAATCAAGTCCTCCAGCTCCAGAAAAAAGAGATACAACATTAATTTTATCTTTACGAGCATTAACATTTTGAATTAATTGAAAATCCTCTTCGCTTTCAATAATTTTACTTGTTTCCTCTTCTATTTTTTTCATTAAAACAGATTTTACTTCATCGTTAGATAGATTTAATGCAGGCTTGAACTTCCCTCTAGAACGTTGGTTTTTATCTTTATAAGTTACGTTGTTTTTTGCTTGAGTAGTAGACATTATTTTCCCCCTCTGATGTTATTATAGCCAATAAAATCTATTAGAGCTACTATAACAAAAATACGCTAAAAAGGCCAGTTTTTTTCTTTTTTTTATGATAAAAAAATGTAATTGAATCCGAATAATTTTGATCTAAAGAATTTACTTAGATCATATAGGAATTATATTATGTTTCTCAAGATAAGACTCTTTTAAAATATATTTAGATTGTTTTTCAGGTGAAAGTTTAGAGAATGCGAGTTTAGCTTCTTCATACATAGCATTGCCATTCCATTAGTTTTCAAAGGGTCAGCATAATCTAGTGTACTGACCAAACTATCTGTCAATTCATCATAATCCCAGTGCACTCTTACAGCAAAGGGACGATTTCCGTCGTACGGATTAATGCCTTGATATTTTAATGCCCCGGGAAAAAAGTTTATTGCTTTTAATATAATAAAATGTTCTTTGATTGGATAGCTCTCTATAGGTATCAATTGTTTTAAAACATCATTATATGATGAAATATCCTTTCTTTCTGAGACAAGCATCATATTAGCCAAACCAGAATCAGGAATTACAACTCCACAGACAATTGCATTTTTTTTACTATCAGGCAATCCTCTGCCTATATAAACCAAATCACGAATTTCTTTTTCTGTCATTATAAAAGGTTCAGATTTTCTTCTCCATTTTGTTGTAATGTCCACTAACCAACCTAACGTCAAGTAGCCTCCTTTTTTGCTACCAATCCCAGTGGGGCTATCAATAATATCATTCTCGAAAATATTTTGCAAATTTTTAGTTGCTGTTTCTAGGATTCGTTTAGCATCTTCTCCAAAATAATCAAAAGCACGTAACTCTGTTAATTTATTTTCCTGAAATTCATTTGAAGACGAAAGTTTGCAGGAAATTTTAAGTTCTACACTGTCATTTGTATCCTTGGGGTTGACTAAAAGTATATAGACATCAGTTTTACATTCACCACTAATACCTTGCGGAGTTGGTTTTCCCGAAATAGATACCACATACTCCTTTCCTTGGTAGAAAATACAGCTATTAACTGGAAATTGTGAAATAATATGATCTTCAAACAGTCGATATTCTTGTGTACTCATAATTCTTCTCCTCTTATTCAAAAGTATTTTAAAATTAAAAGTAGACCCCATCTTATTTGATGAGGTCTACTTTTTCCAAACGTTATTTTGTTATGGAAAATGGTAGGGAACCATATCATTTTCAATGAAAATCAAGCATTTCATAAGTTGAAAAACGTTGATTTATCGGCATTCCCCATCCTTATTATGTTGGCTCTTTATTCCCACTCAACAGTAGCAGGTGGCTTACTCGTAATATCATAAACAATCCGATTCACATGATCCACTTCATTCACGATCCGCACAGAAATCTTCTGCAACACATCCCAAGGAATTCTAGCAAAATCAGCTGTCATTCCATCAATCGAAGTTACTGCACGAATGCCCACAGTATAATCATACGTACGACCATCACCCATCACACCCACACTACGGATGCCAGGTAACACAGTAAAGTACTGCCAAATATCACGATCTAAACCAGCATTGGCGATCTCTTCACGTAAAATCGCATCAGAGTTACGCACGATTTCTAATTTATCTTCAGTAATTTCACCAAGTACACGAATCCCTAAACCAGGACCCGGGAATGGTTGGCGCCAAACAAGTGCTTCCGGCATGCCTAATTCGATCCCTAAAGCACGAACTTCATCTTTAAATAGAGTATTTAACGGTTCGATCAATTCAAATTGCATATCTTCCGGCAATCCGCCCACGTTATGGTGAGATTTGATTGTTTGCGCTGTTTCAGTGCCGCTTTCTACGATATCTGTATAAAGAGTTCCTTGTGCTAGGAAGTCGATACCATCAAGTTTTGTCGCTTCGTCATCGAAAACATAAACAAATTCATTTCCAATGATTTTACGCTTTTCTTCTGGATCAGAAACGCCAGCTAATTTATCTAAGAAGCGTTTTTTCGCATCTACTTTAATGATGTTTAAGCCGAATTTACCAGCTAAACTATCCATTACTTGTTCTGCTTCACCTTTACGCAATAAACCATGATCCACAAAGATACACGTTAATTGATCGCCGATCGCTTTTTGTAAAAGCACACCAACAACGCTTGAATCCACGCCGCCTGAAAGACCAAGAAGGACTTTTTTATCGCCAACTTGTTCACGGATTTTATTGATTTCCATTTCGATGAAGTTGCCCATTGTCCAGTCGCCTTCGCAATGACAAATATCAAAAGTAAAGTGACGTAATAAGTCATTCCCATATTCAGAGTGACGAACTTCTGGATGGAATTGCACACCGTAAAGGTTGCGAGCTGTATCTTGAACAGCTGCAAACGGACAATCTGCACTAGTTGCGACAGTTTCAAAGCTATCAGGGATAGCAGCGACTAGGTCACCATGACTCATCCAAGCGATTTGTTTTTCAGGTGTTCCTTTAAAAATAGGCGAATCAGGAATCAAAAGTGATAGCTCTGACTTGCCGTATTCACGGTTGCCAGCAGGCTCAACTTTTCCACCTAAATTATGCATCATTAGTTGCATACCGTAACAAATCCCTAGAATTGGAATGCCTAATTCATAAATTTCAGGATCGATACTAAACGCATTTTCATCATAAACACTATTTGGGCCACCAGAGAAAATAATTCCTTTTGGTGCCATTTCGCGAATTTCATCCGCTGTGATTCGGTGGCTCAATAATTCTGAGAACACGCCAAATTCACGAATACGTCGAGTAATCAATTGGTTATATTGACTACCAAAGTCTAAAACAATAATTTTTTCGACAGTTGTCAAATCGGCAACATTGGTCACATTTATTACCCCTATCCATTTAGATTTATCTAATAAGAGGCTGTAAAAAAAGCGTTTAGGTTCGAGCCAAGAAGGAACAACACGCAAATGTTGCGTCTTGTACTTTTCAACATCAAATCGCTAGGCTCTTGTGTTTCAAAGCAAAGAACCTGCTCTTTTTACACCGTTTATGGAGAATTTTCCGTTAGGAAAATTCTGACCCCTTTAGAATCAAGTTAAGTGATACTTTGTGATCTAGCTCCATGAAGCAATCCACAAGGAAAATAGACAATCTTCAACTGGAACAAAAAGCGTTCCACTTTCAGATTCCTAATTGCCTTGATACACAATGAATGAAATGAGTTGATGTAGAAAGGTACCTACTCGGTTTCATGCGGATTAAACGCTTCATTCCGCTTTTCTTAGTATTTCCGCATAAAGATCTCATCAATGATATGATTTTCAGTCTTATGAAGTATAATATCCGCTCTGCCTCGTGTTGGCAAGATATATTCCTCTAAGTTTTTCAGATTGATATTTTTCCAGACTTCCTTGGCCATCGCAAAGGCTTCGTCACGGTCTCCGATCGCATATTGATAATAGTAATTATCAGGATCAAGAAAGGCGGTATCGAGTAAGGCGCCAAATCGTTCAAGGTACCATTTTTCAATCAGTTTTGAATCAGCATCGATAAAAACTGAAAAGTCGAAGAAGTCACTGACATATATCTGCTGGTTGGCAGGTAGTTGCAGTGTGTTGATTCCTTCAACGATCAGAATATCCGGCTGTTGAATCACTTCATATTCGCCTTCGATAATATCATAAACACTGTGCGAATAAAGTGGTGCTTTGATTTCCTCTTGGCCGTTTTTGACTTGATTTAAAAAGTCGATCAACTTTTCCATGTCATAGCTTTCAGGAAATCCTTTTCGATCCATAATGCCCTTAGCTTCTAATACTTTATTTGGATATAAAAAGCCGTCCGTTGTGATCAGTTGGACATTGCGGCGTTTAAAGGTTCTGGATAAAATCAGCTGTAGCAAGCGGGCGGTGGTACTTTTCCCAACAGCCACACTACCAGCGATCCCGATGATAAAAGGCGGTACAGGTACATATTCATGCAAAAATAGCCCTTTGCTAACAGTCAAAGACTCAAATTCTTTCATATACAAATGAATCAGATGCGTCAGTGGCACGTAAATGTCCTGCACATCCTGCAATGAAATTTGATCATTGAAGCCTTTAATATCTTCTAATTCTTCTTCTGTCAGCGGCGCTTTGCCGTTATGATAGAAGCCCTGCCATTCCTTCCGTGAAATGGGGTAATAATTCATTTTATCGTCCATCGGTTCCTCCACCAAAGCCAGCATTTCGTTCTTTGCCCATTATAGCATCTTTCATAAAACAACAAAACCCTACTGAGTTGTTAAAGTAGAGTTTTATTGGTTATTTTTATTTATTTATAATCAGTGCACTAGTCTCTTCTAAATCAAAAGAAGATAAGTCAAGTTTTGTTGATGTATTCGTCTTAGGATCATATTTCGTGAGCTGATCATCGAACATGAAATAATAAAGCCCACTATTTTGAGTGAAAAATGGAGGATTTATATGTTTTTCTTGTTCTAATTTTTCATATTCAGGAAAATGAATAAACGATTCTGATTGCTCTTTCAAATTATAAACGGTCCATGTATAGCTTTTTACATATAATTCATAGTGACGAATAATCAGGTTTTCGTTTTGCTCGTCAACATAGATTTCCATCGGGTAAGGATAAGTCAAAGTGAGATACTCTTTATTTTTTGTTGCTAGATCATATACAAGTACTCGATTTGCTTCTCCTGGTTCACCATTTGCACCCATGCCAATATTGGCTTCTGTCATATAAAGTTTATTTTTAAATTCAACCATTCTCATGTATGCACTTGTTTCATCACCTAAGTCTGTTTCTTCAACCTCTTCAAATTCCTTCGTCATTTTCACTAACATATTTTTACTTGCTCCATCGTCAGGATTAGTATAGCCACATAAAACATAAAGATAATCTCCTAGAGGAATTAGTTGATTGGTTAGGATACTTTCCTTTTTCCGGAGTTCTTTCTTTAGCTGAAGTTTCAAGTTTTTATCATATTTATAGAATTCTGTTCGATCACTAAAACAAGCAGTTGTATAAAAAAACTCTCCATCCACGTTTGAAGTATAAGCATCGTTTCCTTCGGCTTTGGCGAGGTCAATTGATAAATCACTGCCAATTTTTGACAGAAAAACTTCTAATTTGGGACTTTCGGATGTTTTAGTATAATAAGAATTATTCATTTCCCAAAAGTCAGTGCGCCACAAATTTAGATGTCCATCTGTTCGTTTAAGTTGTTCCACTTTTTCTAACTGATTATCTTTTTCTTTAAAAGTTGTGATATTTTTTGAATCAATAATGGCTAAGTCGTATTCTTTTGTTTTTAGAGTAGTTGTCTTTTGGCAACCAGTAAGTATCAGTAAGGATAGTAATGAGGTTAGTCCTATTAATTTCAGCTTCTTGTTGTTCATATTCATCTCTTCTACCGCGATTCTTATTATATTTTTTGACTAGTTTAGATATGTACTTAATTAGATTGTATAATGTAAAGATATTCTTTTCAATGTTATTATAACAATTAGTTGGTTTTTTATTAGCTTTTTAGATATGAAATAGTATGTTTTAAAGGAGTAAAAAAATTTTCTTTTGAGCTGTATACATAGAGAGCTGAAATCATTCTTTCTTTCAGCGAAATTAGCTATTCAATGGTATGATAAATAAAGAAAATGAGCCGAGAAAGGAAAATACTTGATGAAAAAAATTGTTTTATTTGGAGATAGTATCACAGCAGGATATGGTGAAGAAGCCATCACGCCTATTCTGCAAAATCTGATCACAGAAGATTTGGCAGCGCAAAACTATGAAGAAGTCATGATCGTCAACGCTGGAATGCCGGGCGATACGACACAAGATGCAATGAAGCGTTTAGAAAAAGAAGTACTGGCAGAACAAGCGGATATCGTAACGATCTTTTTTGGAGCCAATGACACAAATAGCGATAACTTAGTTTCTTTAGAAAAATATGCAGAAAATATCGAAACAATGATCGCTGAAATCGGCAAAGAAAAAGTGATTTTACTTACACCGCCTTATGTGGATTGTGGGAGAAAACCGAATCGAGACGATGATCGCATTCGTGAATATGCTGAACGTGTAAAAGTGATCGGTGCAAAGTACGAGCTTCCCGTGATTGATGTCTATAAAGCAATGGTAGCTTATCCAGGAACAGATGAATTTTTACAGGCAGACGGACTACACTTTTCTAAAACCGGCTATGACTTACTTGCTGCCTTGATTGTTCGTGAAATAAAAGGTAGACTGATGACAAAAGATAATAGTTAGGAAGAAGAAAATGGGAAATCATTATTATACAGAAAATCCAGATCTTGCTCATGACTTAGAGCAGTGGTCGTTTGAATTAAGAGGGAAGAAGTTCCAGTTTTTGACTGATAGCGGAGTATTTTCACGCAATACAGTGGATTATGGTTCTCGTGTATTGATCGATGCTTTTGACTGGGAAGAATTGCAGGAGGGCAAGATGTTAGACGTTGGCTGCGGCTATGGTCCAATTGGCTTAACGTTGGCTTCATTAAGCGGTAGAACAGTTGAGATGATCGACGTCAATCAACGAGCAGTGGCGTTAGCGCAAGAAAATGCAAAGAAAAACCAGATAGAAAATGTCGATATCCATACATCAAATATTTATGCCGACGTTCATGAACAACAATATGCTGCAATCATTAGTAATCCGCCGATTCGTGCAGGGAAAAAAGTCGTGCATGAGATTTTAAGTGAAGCCCATTCACTGCTTGTCACAGGAGGTACATTAACTGTAGTCATTCAGAAGAAGCAGGGAGCACCTAGTGCAGAGAAAAAAATGAACGAAGTCTTTGGCAATGTAGAAATTGTCACAAAGGACAAGGGTTATTATATCTTGAAAAGTGTGAAGGAATAATTGATTTTAGTGTTTACATTGGTCAAAGACTAAAAAAGCAAGCTTAGGCTCCGCCAGATCGATTGGTAGAGCCTAGGCTTATTTGTATGCCTTGATTTAAAAACAGTGATGACAACGATTTTAATGGTTAAAAGTGATTTTCATCAAAGCATTCGTTGTTTGGAGATATTCCAGTAAAACAACAAGGACATTTCCGGGAATGCTGCAGTTTTGATAGGTTTTGGTGTTTATTTGCCTAAATGCTATCTATATTTTTTATAAGAATAACTATATTTTGTTTATTCTTATTTTAGTTTGAAAGCGCTATAATTCGAATGTGAAACAAATTGAAGAAAGGAGTTGAGCTGATGAGAAGAAAGTCAAAACGAGCGGTTTTCTTTTCGAATATTTGGCGTTATAAAGCACTGATTTTAATGGCGATTCCAGCGATGGTTTGGATGATTTTTTTCTTTTATATTCCAGTGTTGACCAATGTCGTGGCGTTCAAAGACTTCCATATTTCCCCAGATGGTTTTATCGCTAGTTTAAAGGAGAGTCCTTGGGTTGGTTTTGAGAACTTCAAATTTTTATTTTCTTCCAATGATGCCTTTTTGATTACGAAAAATACAGTGTTGTACAACGTGACCTTTATTACTTTGAACCTTGTCATTTCTGTATTTTTTGCAATCGTGATGAGTGAATTACGGAATAAACGTTTGGTGAAAGTGTATCAAACGATGTCATTGCTGCCGTACTTTTTATCATGGGTAATTATCGGATATTTTGTTTATGCCTTTTTAAGTCCGGATAAAGGGATGTTCAATCAATGGATTGTAAGTCGTGGTGGAACGCCAATCAATTGGTACAGCGAGCCTAAATTTTGGCCGTTTATTTTAGTCTTTATTGGCACGTGGAAAGGAATCGGCTATAACAGTATCATTTATTTTGCTTCGGTCATGGGGATCGATCCTACGTATTATGAAGCTGCAATGGTGGATGGAGCCAGTAAATGGCAGCAGATAAAAAATGTTACGATTCCACAATTATTACCATTGATGACGATTATGACGATTTTGGCTGTAGGAAATATTTTTAGAGCCGACTTTGGGCTGTTTTATAATGTGCCACGAAATTCGGGTTCATTGTATGAGGTTACGTCTGTTTTAGATACGTATATTTTTAATGGACTGACTGCAACAGGAGATATCGGAATGACCGCAGCAGCTGGGTTATATCAATCGACTGTCGGCTTTGTTTTGCTGATGGTTACGAATGGAATCGTTCGTCGATTTGACAATGAATCGGCATTATTCTAAGGAGGAGTGAAAACATTGAGGAAAAAGCCCGTTTCAAAAGTAGAAATTCGTTCGTTTAATAAACCGGTCAACCTGTTTTTCAATCTGTTGATTGCTGTTTTTGCTCTTTCTTGTGTCTTGCCATTTTTATTCGTTGTGGCGATTTCATTTACGAATGAAACAGCATTAGCCACTTATGGATATAGTTTTTGGCCGAAAGAATTTAGTTTTTTTGGTTATACGTATTTATTTGGACAGATGAATGAAAAAATTATTCAGGCCTTGATGGTGACGGTGTTAGTGACTGTTTTGGGAACAGTGATCAATAGTACAGCGACTTCCTTGTATGCATATGTGATTTCTAGATCTAATTTTCCATTTCGTCGTTTCTTTACCGTTTTTTGTTTGATTACGATGTTGTTTTCACCAGGGATGGTAGCAAATTATTTGGTCATGACGAACTTACTACAATTGAAGGATACGATTTGGGCGTTGATCTTGCCGATGGCAGTCAGCCCGTTTAATATTATTGTGATGCGAACATTTTTCAAACGTTCCGTTTCAGATTCGATCATTGAATCAGCTCGGATCGATGGGGCATCAGAATTGCGGATTTTTGTGCAAATTGTGTTGCCGTTAGCTGTTCCGGGGATCGCAACAATTAGTTTGTTTGCGGCGTTAGGTTATTGGAATGACTGGTTCAATGCGTTATTGTATATTCAAAAAGATAGCTTAGTACCTTTACAGTATTTATTGATGAAGATTCAAAATAATATTCAATATTTAACTCAAAATGCAGGTGCTAGCAGTCAGTTGTCTGGTGGGATGGCGGCAATTCCAGGGGAATCAGCTCGAATGGCGATCGTTGTAATCTCTACCTTACCGATTGCGGTGAGTTATCCATTTTTCCAAAAATATTTTGTAAAAGGTTTGACAATAGGCGGAGTCAAAGAATAAAACATATAAATTGGGAGGAACAAAGATGAAAACGTGGAAAAAAGTAGTCGGATTGAGCACTGCAGTTGTTCTTTTAGGTGCTTTGACGGCATGTGGCGGCAGCAAGGATAAGACAGCGAGCAGCAGCAATAAATCAGATGAAAATACTTTATTGATGTATCAAATCGGCGATAAACCAGAAAATTATGATGCGCTAATGGACGTGGCAAATAAGCGTCTAGAAGAGAAAACAGGAGCTAAGTTGAATATTCAGTATATTGGCTGGGGCGACTATGAAAAGAAAATGAGTGTAATTGTATCTTCTGGTGAAAATTACGATATTGCATTTGCTGATAACTATGTACCGAATGCACAAAAAGGGGCATTTGCTGATCTAACAGAATTGGCTCCTAAATTTGTGAAAGATGCGTATGATCAATTAGATGAAGCGTATATTAAAGGGAATTTAGTAGATGGGAAACTGTATGCGTTCCCTGTAAACGGCAATGTTTATTCCCAACAAGTTTTGACTTTTAATAAGCAATACTTGGACAAATATGACCTGTCGATTGATGATATCGAATCCTATGAAGATGCCGAAAGTGTTTTGAAGACATTCCATGAAAAAGAGCCAAATATTGCTGCATTTGCGATTGGGCAAGGGTTTAAAGCGCAAGGTAATTTTGATTTTCCGATTGGTAACGGCTATCCGTTTGCTGTTGATTTGAATGGAGACACAAGTAAAATCATCAATCAATATGAAAATAAAGATTTTGTTGAAGTGCTGAAAACAATGAACAAATGGTACAAAGCAGGATATATCCCTTCGGACGCTGCTACAAGTAATACAGAGTTTCCATTAGAAGGGAATACGTGGTTCATCCGCCAAGAAACGCAAGGGCCTTATGATTATGGTGACACGATTTTAAGTAACGCTGCGGGTCAAGAGCTTGTTTCAAAAGCATTTACGACACCATTGAAATCTACAGCTCAAGCACAAATGGCAAATTTTGTTGTGTCAAATACGTCTAAAAATAAAGAAAAAGCAGTGGAAGTTTTAGGTGAAATAAATAGTGATCCAGAATTGCTAAATGGCTTAGTTTGGGGAATCGAAGGGGAAGCTTGGGAAAAAATTCCTGATAAAGAGGATAAGATCAAACTATTGGATGGCTATAAACCAAATACACATCTATCTGCATGGAATACAGGCAACAATAAGATTTTATACACCCAAGATACAATTACAGATGAAATGATCAAAAAACGTGATGAATCTATCGCTGAAGCTGAAACATCACCGATCTTGGGCTTTAACTTTGTTACAACAAGCGTGAAAACAGAACTAAGTAATATCGCTAACGTGATGAGTCAGTATCTAGATGGTTTAAATACGGGAACGGTCGATCCAGAAGTAACGATTCCAAAATTAAAAGAAGCATTGGACAATGCTGGATATGAAAAAGTCCAAACTGAAATGCAAAAACAATACGATGAGTTCTTGAAAAAATAGAGCTTGTGCGGACAGAGAACCAAGTGATTTCGATAATTTATCGTCGTTACTTGGTTCTTTTAAAAATGAACGACAATAAAAATGCGTATCTTATATACGATATGGTCTTTTAGTTGGCATAATTGTAAGAGTTATTTATTATAGTAGAAGAGAAGGAGCGGAGAAGATGGTCGGAAAAGCATTAGAAACATTATTTATCAAAATATGGGTGATTATAAAATTAAATCTGTTCTTCTGGCTGTTTAGCTGTTGTGGGTTGCTTATTTTGGGTGTCGGACCAGCCTTTAAGACAGTTAATGAATTGTTTGTTCGCCATGAATTTCATTATAAGGAAATCACTTTAAAAGAAGGTTGGAGCAGTTTTAAACAGAATCTACTTAGGGGGAATTTGCTATTTTATGGTTTGGGCATAGTATTGACGATTTTGGGATACAATTTATTTTTATCTGTACAGATTCAAGGTCTGCTCTTTTTGGTCATTGATTTTATTTTAGTTTTTGGAATGATTTATGCGCTAGTTACTTTTCAATATACGTTATTATTGGATAGTTATTATGAGATCAGCTTGTTTAATTTAATAAAGCTAGCTGTTATTTCAACGCTATCCAGTTTTATGAATCTTTTGAAAATCGCGATCGGTATTAGTTTGATTTTGTTGATCACTTGGAAATACAAAGGACTGTTTCTATTTGGAACATTTTCTATGATTCAAATTTGGAGCTTTACAGCAACTAAATCATGGCGCCAAACGATCGACCAGCGCTTAGAGGCTTATGCGTAAAAGACCACCTCTGGCTATTTATAAAAAAACGTTATTGAACCGCCTGCTGAAAAACTATGCACTGATTCTTGTCTCTTTGATTTTAGTAGGTATGGTCAGTATCGGACTGAATACCTATTGGCAGTCGATGGGCAGGGGTGAAACAACAACTCAAGAAGCGGTCGATATGATCAATCAATCGATCAATGACAAAAATTTACAAGGAAAAACCATTTTGAATGGATTGACAGATAATCAAGATAAGATCAATAGCTTAAACAGTTATATGGATTCTTCGATTTCCGATTATTTGGATTATTCTTATGACCAGCAGTTGAAAACGGGGAACTATTTATTTTTACCTAGTCAAGTCAAAAACTTTTATACGATGTATGACAACATTGAATCGATCATTATTGTTTTAAATAATTATGATGGCTATTACTTGTCCACTGCTGAAAATAAAAGCGGGAAAAAAGATGCAGGTACACCAAGTCTGGATAATACATTTTATTTATCCTATCCCATCATTAATCCAGTGACATCAGAGGTTCTAGGCAGTTTTTACTTGGCGTTTTCCAAGCAGGACATTATTGACAGTCTGATTCATTTAACCACATTTAATGGATTGTCAGCGTATGTATTTTCGAATACAGGCTACCCGCTTTTGGCTTACACTGAGATTACGGATAAAAGCGATCAACAGCTGATCCAACAGCAAATGAAAAAAACGTCGGCATTGCCGATTCAGTCGCTGACAGAAAATAATTTATTAGCGCATTTAGAGACACCGAGCGGTTTTAACATTTTAGTGACGATTTCAAAGGAGACGATCATTAAGACTGTCTTGCTTGATTTGCGCATTTTAATGCTGGGAGGCGGAGTGCTGATTTTGATTCTTTTGTATTTGCTCTACCATACGTTTACAAAGTATTCACAGCAAGTAGATATCATTATGGATTCGATGGCGCTTGTTACACAAGGGGATGTAAATACGCGGATTGATGAACAAGCTACTCAATTTGAATTAAAAGAGCTATCAAAAGGAATCAACACAATGCTGGATAATATCGAGCAGTACATTTCTGATATCTACAAATTAGAAATCAAACAACAGGATGCTCACATGAGAGCATTACAATCGCAAATCAGCCCACACTTTTTATACAATACATTGGAATATATACGAATGTACGCATTAAGTGAAGGAAGCGAAGAGCTGGCAGATGTTGTCTATGCTTTTTCTACGCTATTAAGAAATAATACAGACCAGGCGAAAACAACTACGTTAGAAAAAGAATTGAGCTTTTGTGAGAAGTATGTTTACTTGTATCAAATGAGGTATCCTGATCGGGTTGCTTATCATTTTGAAATCGATGATGCGTTGAAAACACTCGTTCTGCCTAAGTTTTCAATCCAGCCGTTGATTGAAAATTATTTTGTCCATGGAATCGATTTTTCTCGCAATGATAATGCGATCAGTGTGAAAGCGCAGTTGATCGGAGCTCGTGTGGAAATTATGATTCGTGACAATGGGAAGGGAATATCAGCGCAAAAGTTAGCTGTGATCCAATCAAAATTGAACCAACAAGAAATCGAATTACATGATTCAATCGGTTTGCAAAATGTCAATGAGCGGTTGCGTGCGTATTTTAGTCCAACATTTTTGATGCAGATCAAGTCAAATGAAGTAAATGGGCTGACTATTATTTTGTCATTCGAAAAGGAGCAAAAAAATGAGCTATAATGTTTTACTAGTCGATGATGAATATATGATTGTCAATGGGTTAAAGAGAATCATTTCTTGGGAAGAAGAAGGCTTTTCGATCAAAGCTACTGCCAGAAATGCGAAAGAAGCTTTGGCCTTGATGGAATCAGAAGAAATCGATTTGGTGATTACTGATATTACGATGCCGGAAATGACAGGGCTTGAATTTATTGAGGCAGCGCAAAAAGAGGCTTGCCAATTTGAATTTATGATTTTATCAGGATATCAGAAATTTGATTTTTTGAAGGGTGGCTTACAACTGGGAGCGATCAATTATCTGATGAAGCCAGTAGATAAATTGGAGCTGTTGAAAAGCGTCAAGAAGGCTAAAAAAAGGTTGGATAGCCGTAATCTACAAGAAACGAGAGAAGGCATGTACAGCGAGATCCTGTTGTCTCAATGGGTCAATGGAGAAATTGAAATCAGTAATTATGAAGAGCTGAGTCAATTCGTTGATAATTCTGAAAAAGCAGATTGGACAGCTCTAATCTTTGAGATTCCTCGTGAAAGAAAACAAGAACTAGGTTCTTGGCTAAAGCAGCAGCAACAGGCGTTGTATTTTTCACGTAATCTAGGCGATAAAAGTTTATTGATACATATTTTTAGAGGGAGTAAGTATCAGCTGAATCAATTACTAATGACAAATCCTCTGCTGGAGAGTGAAACCGGTGACTGGTTGCTAAGTATAGGAGAAACCGTCAGCGACTGGGAGGATGTACCCGATAGTTTTGAAAAAGCTAATCAAACACTGCAGCGTCATAAGTTTTATGAAAGAAGTGGCAGCAATATTTTATATGCTGTTTTCTCTGATGATTTTGATTTATCTACAGATATTATTAATTTCAATAAAACCTTGATGGTAGGGGATTTTCCAACTATAGAAGAAACGATCACCGAAATTTTCACTAAAACGCAAAAAATAGGTGCTCGTCCAGAAGATGTTCGTCACATTACATTTATGTTGTTTATGGATATTTATCGGCGGTTTAATCATATAGATGAAGAGGAGTATCAGCAAATTCTAGATGATATCAATCACTCTTCAAACGCAGATAAGCTCTGTGAGATCCTAACGTCTACAATCAAAGAAATCACTAGAGAAAAATTTACCTATGATTATTCAGAAAATGTGCAAAAGGTGATCGATAGCATTCGTGCCAACTATGCGACAGATATCACATTGAAGTCAGTTGCTCAGTCACTGCATCTAAACGTCATGTATTTGGGGCAGCTATTTAAAAAAGAAACGAAAAAAAGTTTTTCTCAATATTTGAACCAATACCGGATGAAGAAAGCACAGAATTTATTATTGTATACAGAGGATAACGTCAATGAAATTGCCGATCAAATCGGATTTAACAACAGTACCTATTTCTCACAACTCTTCAAAAAAATGAATGATCTGACACCTAAAGAATTTAGAGAAAAATATAAACATCATTATCATTCTGTAGATGATGAATAAAAAGCTTCTTTGATAAAACTAAAAGTTAGTTTAGCTCAAGGGGCTATATCCGAATAAACAGCGAGGAGAGCGGGACAAAACTAAAAATCTGTTTTGTTTCGCTCTCTAAACCCGAATAAACGGCGATAAAAAAGCAGCTCCTTCGGAAATAAGCCTGAATTCACAAAAATTTGAAGAGCAATTTTCGTGAATTTAGGCTTATTTCTTGGAGCTAAACGCTTTATACGAAAACTAAAACGGTAAAAAAACAAAAAAAGGCTACCTCCTACTAAAACCGTAGTTAGCCAAATTTGGTCTAGAACACTTTAACAGCTATCCGTTAGAGTGTTCTTTCTATTTTGTAAATAACTTCCTCCAAGTTCATTATAACGGGACTGATCGGAAAACATCCGATAAATAATACGTACTAATAAATGAACGGTCGCAACAACCGATTTTTT
>NZ_MIJY01000010.1 GCF_001730305.1 Enterococcus termitis | reverse complement strand
TAAAAGAAAAATTGACTGGTATGAGTCCGGTTCAATACCGAATTCATACCAGCCAATTAGCTGGGTAATCTACGTACAACTTTTAGGGCGCACCTCATTCTGTCCCATCCTTGATCAAAAATCAGATTGACAAACGATTACATAAAATGATACGATTTAAACAATCAAATTAGGAAAGGAGAGAACATCATGAAAGCATCTGTGAATACTACAATCAATACATCAATGATCAGAAATCGCAACGACCAGTGTAAAAGACGAACAAGCTCTTTGTGGTGTTCTCTTTACAGTAGATAAAATTTCTTTATAGAAATTTATAGACAAAGCTGTGGATCATTGTTGATTTAGCAGCTTTGTCTTTTTTTTATTTTCGGAGGTGGATCCAATGAGTGGAAAAAAAGGAACGAATCAGACAGGCTAAGGAATGCGGCCGCATTTTGCATTCCAATAAATAAAAAGAACGAGGAATCAGAATGTTAACAATTAAAGGAAAATACAACGAAGCACACGTCTATACAGAAATGTTGGACGATGCTACGATCGGACAGATCATGTCCTTATGTAATCAAGAATTTGCTAAAGAAAGCCAAATCAGAATCATGCCCGATACTCATAGCGGTTCAGGTTGCGTGATTGGAACAACAATGACTATTCAAGAAAAAGTAGTCCCTAATTTAGTCGGCGTGGATATTGGCTGCGGACTTTATGTTGTAAAGCTAAAAAAATCAATTAAAACAAATTTTGATAAATTAGATCGGATCATTCGATCAAGAATTCCAAGCGGCTCAAACGCTCATGATAAAAGCTATTATGAATTTGAATTAGGGAAGGTCCATGCACCGATCCATAAAGGCTGGGCGTTGAGAAGCTTAGGTACCTTAGGCGGAGGCAATCATTTTATTGAGGTCAATGAAGGTGTGGATGGATTATACTTAGTGATCCATAGCGGCAGTCGTGTACTAGGTAAAGAAATCGCTGAGTACCATCAGGAAGTAGCTTATCAAAAATTATCTCAGCAAAGAAAAGAAGTGAAAATTGCCGCTTCAAAAGCTGCAAAAAATGGACAGCATGAAGCAGCAGCCGAGCTGATCGCGTTAAGAGAAGCAATCAAGGTTCCTTATGAATTGTCATATGTTACTGAAAATGATTTGACGCATTATTTGGAGGATATGAAGATTGCCCAAGCTTATGCAGCGATGAATCGCAAAATCATGGCAGAAACGATCCTTAAAGGAATGAAGTGGAAGAAGGCAGTCATTGAGGCCTTTGACTGTCCTCATAACTATATTGATCTAGAGACAAATATTCTCAGAAAAGGCGCAGTTTCAGCTAAATTAGGTGAAAAAATGATTGTCCCGCTCAATATGAAAGACGGCAGTATTTTAGCAACCGGTAAAGGGAATTCTGACTGGAACCAATCAGGTCCTCATGGTGCCGGTAGACTATTAAGTCGTTCACAGGCGAAAGCAAGAATCAGTTTGGAAAGCTATCAGCATACAATGAGACATGTTTGGACAACCTCTGTTTCTAAAAAAACGATCGATGAAGCACCCAAAGCGTATAAACCAATGAAGCAGCTGCTTGCAGATATTACGGAGACGATGACAGTTCAAGAAGTGATTCGACCATTATATAATTTTAAGGGATAAATAGAAGTGAGGGCGTATTCATGAGTCAAAGAACGATTATGGTAAAAAAAGTTACTGCAGAGCAACAACCGTTTCACTTTGCGTTTGCTGCAATGACAGAAGAAAAAAAGGTGAAATGGTATCAAGAAAAATTAGCAAGGCACTTGTTGGTAGCCTTTGAAGGAACGGTAGATGATCAAGGTGAGGATCTAGCACAATGGCAACTGGAGCTAGAAGAAGTCTTTCAAGGAAAGTACGGGCCACTTTTAACTGAACATTCCTTTTATCATGGCGATTCAGACAGCATCACTGGCAGTGTGATTGTGACTTTGTTTAGGGATATTCCTTTGGTTATCTATCTTGCAGTAGAATCAATGAACAGGGGGACGGGGCTTGCGCAGGAATTGATGCAGCGAATGCTGGACTCTTTCATAGGAACAGACTATCAGCATGTTTTTTTGGTCGTAACAGATGAAAATAGTGCTGCGAAACGGTTATATGAACGCTTAGGCTTTGAAGCCGCTGGAACCGATTGGGATACTGTATTAACGGAGCGCGACTTTTCCAATTAATGACATTGCTAGCTATAATAGGTGAAGAGGCAAAATAGCCATCAAACCAGCAATGGTCCATGAAAGGAAGATTCAAGATGTCAAAATTTTCACCGTGTTTATGGTTCAATGGTCAAGTGGAAGAAGCAGCGGCGTTTTATGTGGATGCTTTTGAACAAGGAACAATCAATAAAACTGACTATTACGTGGATAGTGAACATCAACCAAAAGGCTCGATCTTAACGATTTCCTTATCACTTGCAGGACAGGAATTTATTTTGTTGAATGGCGGACCAGAGTTTGAGTTTACTCCGGCAATTTCATTTTACGTTGAATGTGAAACAGAAGAACAAATCGACCGTTTGTGGGAAAAATTAAGTCAAGATGGCAGTGTCTTAATGGAGTATGGTGCCTATCCTTTCAGTCCTAAGTTCGGCTGGGTAGCAGATAAATATGGCGTGTCGTGGCAATTAGTATTCGCTGAGCGTCCTCAATCTATTGCGCCAACCTTTTTATTCACGAAAGAACAATCTGGAAAAGCGGAAGAAGCAATGAATAATTGGATCAGTATTTTCGGAGAGGGCAAGGTGGAGTACGTTCAGAAAAATCCTGACGGAACCGTTTCTCAAGCTTTATTTACGATGCATGGACAACCTTTTCGAGTGATGGATGGCGGCGAAGTGGACCATGCGTTTAGCTTTACGATGGCAACGTCTTTTTATGTGTATTGCAAAGATCAAGCAGAAATCGATCGTTTATGGCAGGCAGTAACGACTAAAGGAAAAGAATGGCCTTGTGGCTGGATGGAAGATGAATACGGTGTCTGCTGGCAAACTGTGACCGAAGAGCTGGAAGCGTTGCTGGATAATTCTGATCCAGATAGAGCGTATCGGGTGATGCAGGAATTGTATAAAATGAAAAGAATTGATTTAGCTGTACTGCGTGAAGCGTATGAAAAAGCATCACTGTGATAGTGCAGTCAAATAGCTAAAAACTAAAAAATCTCCTTTCGAAGAAATGGGGCGATTCGCCTCAATCTAAGTGAAAGGAGATCTTTTTAGTGTGGAGAAAACAACGATCATAGTATTATTTTTCTGAAATGATTTGTTTCCAATTGATTTCCAGTGTCTTACCAGATGCATCTTTAGGTGCGATTTCGTCAACAAAGTGCTGGGCTAAGGTTTGTTTATATTCAGTTTCTGCGGCTAATAAAATGTTTTTTACGACAAGCTCTTGTTCATGCACTATTTTTTCAGATAAAAACATATTATGGATAGGATTTAAATCAAGTTTATCTAAGAATGTGTCGTTCTCTTCAACTGCTTCAAATACTTCAAGAAAGCTAATCGTACGAATGTCCTTTTTAATCGTGTAGCCTCCATTTTTAGAAGCGCTTGAATTAATAAGACCAGCATCTTTTAACTTTTTAGCAATTTTTAGTAAATAGGTTGGAGAAACGTCCATTCGTTGACTGATTTCTTGAGATTTTAAAGCAGTACCTTGAGGTAATTCTGCCAGCATGACCAAAATGGCCAATGATTGTATAAATGAATTATTAAGTTTCACAAAAAAACTCCTTTCAAATGATTGACAAATGGAGAAACAAACGCTATCTTTAGATTTGTTGTATCCGCGGATATGATTAATCTAAAGAAAAGGTGATTATATGAAAAAGAAATTAACCGTTGCTGGTATTGCATTAACATTGATTTTATTGATTCCTATGCTTTATTCTACTATATTTATCAAATCCATGATGGATCCATATGGAAATATCGATAAACTTCCAGTTGCTTTGGTTGAGAATCAGTCCACGAATCGTGTGTATACAGCGCTTAAAGAAAGTAATGTATTTGATTTTACCCTGACAAACCATGAAAAAGCTGTCGAAAAATTAAAGCAAGGAAAAGTCTATGCGATCATTGAATTTGAATCAGATTTTATGAACAAACTATCAGAGTTTCCAGCAAAACAAGCTCCAGCTGAAATTAAACTTACCACTGGAGAAGGGTTGAATTATTCTTCAGCGAAGATTATTTCTAGTGCTGTAGATAAATTTGTATTAAAAGCAAACAATCAGACAGCCAGTTCAATGGTTGAAAAACTAAATCAGGAAAAGGTGCCGATTCCAGCTAATATCAGTGAAGTTATTCAATTAAAACATGAAGAATATTATCCAGTCAAAAACAATGGAGAAGCGATGGCTCCTTATATTTTATCACTGACTTTGTTTGTCGGAAGTATCTTTTTGAATCAGTTTGTGATGCGAATTTTTAAGAAAAAAGCCAACAATTACAGCAGCTATTGGCGTAAACAATACCTGTATCCTTTATTGATTGTTTTTGGTCAAAGCTTACTTTTAGCAGTTGCTATCTTTACTATTTTAAACCTTCATACCGATTATTGGAAGGAGTTTATGCTATTCATTTTTCTAGCTTCTGGGACATTTTATAGTGTGATCGTATCGTTTAACAAACTATTTCCAGGGATTGGCAGTTTATTGGTCTTGATCATCACCATGCTACAAACCTCTTCGTCTGGAGGAAGTTACTCCATTTACTTAGCCTCACCTGTTTTTCAAACGATTCACCGTTTTATTCCGATGACGTATAGTGTGGATGGATTTAGAAAATTGCTTAGCTTAGATAGTACGAATATCAGAACGGAATGTTTAGCGCTGTTTATATTTCTTGGATTGAGCCAGCTGATTATTTATTTAGCGTATTGGTATCATGAGAAGGAGAAAAGGCCTCGGTAAAAGGAATCATTAAATATCCATAGTTGGTTAAGAGCTAATTCGAAAAGTTGTGTCCTAGACACTTCTTTTTTTTATGTAGGTATAAATAAATGTGTTCTTAAGAAAAGCTCATCACATTTTTTTTCAAGAAAAAAAAGTAGATTGTGATGAAAGCGCAAACATTATGAGGTGTTCCTTTGCTATAATCTGTTTGTAATGAACGAAGTGAACAGAAAGGAGGTTGGTGAATGCTTGTGACAGATAAGTTTCTTAGGACAGAACTTGTAGATATTTATGAAGATGGAGATGATCAAGCGGTCTTTTTTTCTTATCTATTTACTAAATTATTCGAGTTGGGCTACGTGGAAAAAGAGTATTTACGTGAAATGACAGCTCGAGAAGCTGATTATCCAACAGGATTGAGAACATCAACATTGAATGTTGCCATCCCGCATACAGATCCACAATATATCAAGCGTCCATTTATCTATATCGTTAAATTAAAAACACCTGTTACTTTTGGTGAAATGGGAACGGATAATCATTTTGTTAAAGCAAAGTATGCATTTTGTCTAGGGTTTGACAAAGGAGAGGATCAGCTAGTACTGTTACAAAATTTAATGACAATGTTTATGGATCAATCGTTTATGAGTACTTTAGAAACAGCCACAATAAAAGAAAAAATTTTTGATTTAGTCATCAATTATTTTAATAAAGAATAGGAGCGAACCGTTTATGAAAATCCATAATATTTATGAAGCACCGTTTATCAAGGAAATGTGTGAAGCAACAAGAAATCTTTGGCATAATGGCTGGGCAGAACGAAATGGTGGGAATATCAGTTACCGTCTGGATAAAGAGGAAGTTGCCTTTTATTTAGATGTGGAACGAGTGATCGATGAGGTTGATTTAGGCTTTGAAATCAAAGAACTAGCTGGAAGGATCTTTTTAGTATCTGGTTCTGGGAAATATTTTAAAAATGTGTGGCAAAATCCAGCAGACAATTTAGTGATTTTAAAAATTTCAGAAGATGGTAGAAAATATCAAGTACTTTGGGGATTGGAAACAGGTGGTGTTCCTACCAGTGAGCTAGCTTCCCATTTGAAATGCCATGCGGTTCGCTTGCAGCAAGATCCAGAGCATCGTGTGATCTTGCATACACATTCTATTGCTATTTCAGCTATGACGTTTATTCATGACTTGGACGAAGACAAATTCACGAAAACACTATGGGAAATGATTACAGAATGTTTGGTTGTTTTTCCAGATGGCGTAGCAGTATTACCATGGATGGTTGCAGGAACGGTAGCGCTGGGAGAAGCCTCTGCAGCGAAAATGTCTGATTCAAGAATCGTTATCTGGCCGCATCATGGCATTATGGGGGCAGGACAAACGATGGATGATGCTTTCGGCTTAGTTGAAACGGCAGAAAAAGCAGCGGATATTTACATGAAAGCTAAAGCAGCTGCACCAAACTTCAAGCAAAAAATCACCGATCAACAGTTATGGGATTTAGCTGATCGCTTTGGTGTTGTACCAAAAGCAGGGATTTTAAGCGAACGTGTAACACAATAAAATCAAAGGAGGATTTAGAAATGAAAAAATTGAATGTAATCTCAGTCTGTGGGTCGGGCACAGTAACAAGTACGATGGTTGCGAATAAAGTAAAAGATTTTCTTGAAGAAAATGGGTATAAAGCACAGACTGTTGAGGTGAATCCGGGGGGAGTAGAAGGGCAGTTAGCTTCCGGAAAATGGGATATTATTGTTCATACTAGTCCTTTAAAAGGCAAATATGATATCCCGACAATCAATTCAGTAGGTCTCTTGACTGGGATGGGAGAAGAAGAATTTTTTGAAGAGCTTTTAGAGACCGCAAATCGAGTGGTTGATTAGAGAGGAAAAATAGTGTAAAGGGGGAAAAGGAATGCTGGATCTACTTTCAAAAATCATGGATGCTTTTGGCGCGGCAGTCGTTGTTCCGATCATCATTTTCTTTATTGCTTTAATCATGAAAGTCAAACCCAAAAAAGCGTTTGGAGCAGCATTGAATGCGGGGATCGGCTTGACTGGATTCAATATGATCATCGGAGCGTATTCACCAATTGTAACGCCTGTTGTCAATCGGATGGTAGAAGAAACTGGTGTTAATCTAAGGATTTTAGATACAGGATGGCAGGCGACAAGTGTAGTTGCGTATTCAACCCAAGTAGGGATGATCTTTTTAGGCCTGGGGCTAATTTTACAAACGATTCTATTTCTAGTGAAATATACAAATATTTTTATGCCTTCAGACTTGTGGAACAATTATTCCTTTATGTTATGGGGATCAATGCTGTATATTTCAACAAAAAATTTATGGCTATCGATCGGTTTAATGGTTCTTTCAAACTTATATTGTTTAGTATTTTCAGAGATTATTGCTAAACGCTGGTCTAATTATTACGGTTATCCAAGCTGTACTATGACTGCACCTCATCATATTTGTTCTGTTCCTTTGGCAATCGGAATGGATTGGCTGCTAACGAAAATGGGAGCTAATAAAGTTAAATGGAACCCAGAAACGCTTCAAAATAAACTAGGATTCTTAGGTGAGCCAACATCGTTAGGATTTATATTAGGACTAGCATTAGGTTTTGCTGGAAACTTTATGCGCTTAAATACACTTGAAGCATGGGGCGAGGTAACTATTGTAGGGATCTCAACAGCGGCGATCATGGCGATTTTCCCTAAAATTGCCGGGATTTTTGCTTCAGCATTCACTACGATTACAGATGCATCAAAGAAAACGGCAAAATCCAACAGCTCAGATCGGGTCTGGTTCTTGGCAATCAATGATGCAGCTGGGTACGGAGAAACAGCTACGTTATTGACTGGTATGTTATTGATTCCAATTGTTCTTGTTCTAGCGATTGTTTTACCGGGGAATCAAACATTACCGATGGTGGACCTGATTGCGATTCCTTACATGATCGAATTGATCATTTGTGTATCAAATGGCAATATCTTTAAGTCTTTGATCAGCGGAACAATTTGGTGTGTAGGCGGATTGTACATGATTACGGCTGTAGCACCGATTTTTACTGATGTTGCAGTGGAAGTTGGCGTTAATTTACCGGAAGGTGCATTGATGATTTGTAGTTTTGCGGTGATGACGAATCATATCATGGGGTTATTATTCTTAATTTTTATGACTCAAAATCCGTTGTGGATTGGTTTATCTGTCGTTGTGTATATTATTCTTTATGTATTTGTACGTGTGAAAAAAGAATCCATTCATGCCTATCTTGAAAACCAGGCTGAGCGTGAAGCGAATACAGGTATTATGGAAGGAGTTGCCTCGTAATGAGCAATGTTGTTGTTATCGGTGATGCGTTGGTATCTTCCGCTACTTTAAAAGAAGCTGCGGAACAATTAAAGCTTCCTCAACCAATAGAAGTTACTTGTTTTGATTGGTATGCTGATTTAACTAAGGAAGAATTTCAAGCAAAAATCAAAATCATTGAGCAAGGTGGACCGCAAGCAGTTGATATTCCAGATGGAATTTTAGAAGCTATGAAAAAAGCAGAGTATCTGTTGGTGCATATTGCGCCAGTGTCTAAAGAAATGTTGGAGGCAGCGCCGTTGTTAAAAATGATCGGTACCAGCCGAGGCGGTTTAGAGCATATTGATTTAGAAACGGTAAGCAAGAAAAAAATTCAACTGATCCATGTGATCAGAAATGCGGAGCCTGTTGCTGATTTTACAGTTGGGCTGATGTATGCAGCAACTAGAAATATTGGACTTTCTCATCGCCAAGTAATGAATGGACAGTGGCCAAAACAATTTCCAAATGATTTATATAAAACGACCTTATCAAACTTAACCGTTGGGTTGATTGGTTTAGGGTATATTGGCAAGCTTGTAGTGAAGCGTTTAAATGGATTAGGCGTGAAGGTCATGGCTTACGATCCTTACGTTGATCGACAAAAGATTGAAAATGAAGGATTACAAGTGACGTTTGTCGAGTTAGAGGATGCGTTCAAACAAGCAGATATTCTTTCTCTGCATATGAGAGTGACCCCCGATACAACGAATATGATCAATGACTCATTGATCTCGCTAATGAAGCCGAGTAGTTATCTTATCAATACTGCAAGACCAGATATTCTTTATAAGCCTGCTTTTATTGCCGCATTAAAAAATAAAAAAATTGCGGGTGCTGCCATCGACGTTGTTTGGGAAGAACCGATTCAGGCAAGTGACCCTTTGTTAACATTGGATAATTTAACGATTACTTCTCATATAGCTGGTGATACAATTGATGCGATTCCAAGATCACCGTATCTTTTAAGAGATGTGATGAATGAGTTCTTTGATAAAGGGTCAAGTGATATGCTGATTCGTTTATAAATACATTTACTATCATAAAACAAAAGGCAGTGAAGAAAAATGGATTCAATGGCGGTACAAATATTACAATTGATCGTTTCCAATACAAGTATTTCTTTGCAGCAGTTAGAAGGCGAGACAAATGCTTCCAGAGGACAGGTTGAATACAGGATAAAAAAAATCAATGAATTTCTGCGTATACAAGGAAATAAAATAATTCAAAAAAAGGGACAGTTTTTTTCGACCGATTTAGATAGTCAAAATCTGACGCTTCTGTTAGAAGAGTTATCGCCATTGTTTTACTTGACTGATAAAGAGCGACAACATTTTATTTTAGTGATGTTGCTCTTTAATGATACGGGCTCGTTGACTGTTTTATCTGAAAAGTTAGCAGTCAGCAAGAATACCATTTTAGCGGATAATAAGAAGCTGATTCAGCAATTAAAGAAGCAACAAGTTGATTTAGTTTATAGCCGAAAAACGGGTTACTATTTAAAGGGAGAAGAGCTGGTAATCCGAAAAATTGGGATCAAAGCAATTAAAGAAATCATCAATGATGAACAAGAAGCAGCACATTTTGCCACTGTTTTTGTTAAGGATTTACAACGAATTAAAGAACTTCAAACACAGTTAGAATTATTGGAGACGCATTTAAATTTGACGTTTACAGAAGCTAAATTAGTTGATTTATCTTTTGTACTTTACATGTGTACCAAAAGGATCGAATGTGGAAATAGACTTCAAGTAGATGCATTAAAACATGTGATTCCAATGGTAGATGATGCGTTCTATAAAGAAGTCTCATCTACATTAAACTATTTTTTCAAAGGATTCGATGATCAACAGGAAGTTCAATTTGTCAGTCTGCAAATTTTAAGTACAAGTTTGATTTTAAATAGAACGCAACAAAAAGACCGTCGCTTACTTTTAGCAATCAAACAAACGATCCAGCGATTTGAGATTTTGGGAATTACAACGATCGATGAAAAAGAGGAATTAGCTGATGCTTTATATCAGCATATTATTCCAGCCAGCTATCGAATCAAATTTGGCGTACCTGACAATAATCCGAATGCCGAAAAAATAATTGAAGAATATCAGCATGTTCATCAGTTGCTAAAAGAAGCAATCAAGCCGATTGAAACTGTGCTGAAAGTTACTTTTCCACAAGATGAACTAACCTATGTGACTGTTCTTTTTTTGAGCTTTTTAAAAAATGAATTAGTGAAAAAGGACAGGAAACGAGCAGTAGTCGTTTGTCTTCAGGGAATTTCGATTTCTCGTCTATTATTGGAAAGCTTGAAAGAATTATTCCCAGATATCGATTTTGTCCGCTATATGTCTTTAAGAGAATTTTATGAAATGGACGATCGATATATTGACTTTGTTTTTTCTACGGTCCATTTAGACACAGAAAAAAAAGTCTTTTTTATCCAGCATTTTTTAAATGAACAAGAAAAATCATTATTGAGCCAGGAAGTCGAACAAGAATTAGGAAATGTTAGTAAGCAACGTTTTGCAGCAATTGAAACAGAGAAAATTTTGGAAATTATCGATCAGTATGCCAGTATAACTGAAAAACAGCTTTTAGAAAAAAAGTTAGGTTCTTACTTTAATTCGTTAAAATGTAACCAAACGAATACACTACCTCGAAATACGGGTGATCATCAATTGTTAAGGTTGTTACCGATCGAGCACATTCAAATCTACCAAGAAACACTGACCTTTCCTCAAGCAATCGAAGTGGCAGCAAAACCTTTAGTAGAAGGCCGTTTTGTTGAAACTAGCTACGCCAAAAAAATTATTAATAACTATGATCCAGCATATCCTTATTTTGTGATCGCGCCAGAAACAGCTATTCCTCATGCGGGTCCAGACGATGGCGTTAATAAACTAGGCATGTCGTTGTTACTATTAAAAAAACCTGTTTACTTTTCAAATGAATTACCTGTGAGACTAATTTTTATGATTGCGCCAAAAGATAAGAACAGTCATATTAACGCAGTCAGCAGTTTATATAATTTTGTAAATGACAAACAACATCTAAAAAGGTTGTTATCTGGAAATTATGAACGAGAGCTGAAGGAATATCTAGAGAAACATTTAGGTTGTAATTGACAAGGGAAAAGGAGAGAGAATAATGGGTGGACAAGGCATTATAATGAGAAAAGTATCCGTTGATAAAACATTAAATCAACTAAAAATTTTTCTAAAAGGCTCGGTTGTAATTTGTTTATTATATATTATTAACGGTTGGTTTATCCAAAAAAATCTTACGTTGAAAGCAGTTGGAGCATTGGCACCGATGTATTTAGTTTTGCTAGTGGGCTTTTTGATTTTGATGAGATGGAAGAAACATGGGCGTAATGAAGTGTTGTTGCAGGATATCTATGACAATTTTCAAATAAGTCGTTTTGAAGAGGTCAAAAAATTAGATCAACAATTGATTCAACAAATCAAAAAAGCACGTAAATTTGTATCTAATAACGGCCAAGTCGTTGGAACAACTGATTTTTTATTAACCGATTTTCGTGACGGTCAATTTCAATTATTGCCAACAAAAGCAATAACAGATATACAATTAACGAGAGAAGAAAGCCAAAGCATGATTACTATAAATTTGGATTCAAAAGTATATCGACTCTTTATAAAAAAAGACAAGGAAGCAAAAGAACTGTTAGATGCAGTTAAAACCCACTATTCTCTTTAAGGAAAAAGGAGTGAAGATAATGACGATACACCGAATGATATTAAACGAAACGGCATATTTTGGCAAAGGATCGATCCATGAGATTATCAATGAAGTCAGAAAACGTAATTTTGAAAAGGCATTGGTCGTGACAGACAAAGAGCTGATGAAAAATGGGGTTGCGCTAAAAGTTATAAACTTGCTAATATCGGCAGAAATTCCTTATGTAATCTACGATGGTATTGTGCCTAATCCAACAATTCAAGATGTTCAATCAGGTGTAAAAAGTTGTCTTGAAGCAAAGGCAGACTGTATTATCGCAATCGGCGGCGGCTCTCCGATTGATACAGCTAAAGCAATTGGAATTATCGCAAAAAATCCAGAGTTCTCAGATGTACTAAGTTTGGAAGGAGAAGCACAAACTAAAAACCCCAGTCTCCCTATCTTAGCTGTTCCTACGACTTCAGGTACAGCTGCTGAGGTGACAATCAATTATGTCATTACAGATGAAAAGAATCATCGGAAATTTGTCTGTGTTGATCCTCATGATATTCCGCTGGTAGCTTTTATCGACAGTGATATGATGATGGGGATGCCTAAAGCGTTATGTGCAGCAACAGGAATGGACGCTTTGACTCATGCGATCGAAGGCTATTTGACAAATGGCGCGTGGCAAATGACAGATATGCTACATTTGAAGGCAATTGAAATTATTTCTCATGCCTTACGTGATTCGGTTGCAGGAAAACCAGAGGCACGAGAGGCAATGGCTTTAGGACAATATATTGCAGGAATGGGATTTTCAAATGTTGGATTGGGCTTAGTACATGGTATGGCGCATCCGCTAAGTGCCTGGTATGATGTTCCTCATGGCGTAGCCTGTGCTTCTTTATTGCCAACGATTATGGCGTATAATCAACTAGCTACTGGAGAAAAGTATCGGGAAATCGCTAAAAGTATGGGAATCGAAAATGTAGAAACTTTATCACTCGAGGAAGTCCGAGCAGCGACTGTTGAAGCAGTGCAACAGCTGAGTATCGATGTAGGTATTCCACAAAATATTCGTTCGTTGGGTGTGAAAGAAAGTGATTTAAAAGCAATTGCTGAAGACGCATATAAAGATGTCTGTACACCAGGAAATCCGAGAGAGACCACAGTAGAAGAAATTGTTGAATTATATCGAAGTTTGATGGTGTAACAACTTAAGAAGAGGTCGGAACGGAAAGTGTTTAACTCAGAGTAGCAAGTAGGTTCTGTTCCCGTCATTTATTCAGATTTAGAGCCCGAAACAAAACTGATTTTTAGTTTTATCTTGGGCTCTTTTCTTGCTGCTTAATTAGAGACGAATAGGTGGCTGCAGATGTTCAGTATTATTTTAATACTGGCTTCTTTTCGCAAATGTTTGATAAGAAATACCGCGACTTTCACACCAGTGACTGATTTCATTGGAAAGTATAATATCGGTTGTCACAAGTTCGGCTGTTGTCTTTTTCCCAAGCAGCGTATAAAGCATTTTAAGCTCGTTTTCCCACTGCTGAATCAGCATGATCGTTTCGTCTAAACCATGAGTCATCAACTGATTCAAGATCGTTCCAGCTATTCCAACACTTTTAGCGCCTAAACTAAGGGCTTTGACAATATCTAACGACTGTCGAACACCGCCGGAAGCTAAAATCGTGCAATCCTTTTGAAAGGTTTGTGATTCTAATAAAGAAATAACCGTAGATTGTCCCCAATCATTCAAAAAGCTTAATTCTCTTTTTTGACGACGCGCATTTTCGATTTGAGTGAAACTTGTCCCACCCTGACCGCTGACGTCTACTGCTTGAACACCACGCTCCAGCAGTTGTGCGATCGTTTCACTGCTCATGCCAAAACCAACTTCTTTTACGATTACAGGAACACCAAGGCTAGTCACGATTTCTTCAATAGTATCCAGCCAGCCATGAAAATCACGATCCCCTTCCGGCATGACTAATTCTTGTGGAAGGTTGACGTGAATCTGTAGCCCGTCAGCATGAAATAACTCAACAGCTCTTTTAGCTTCTTCTAAAGAAAGTCCAGCACCGATGTTTGCGAAGATGATCCCATTCGGGTTTTCTTTGCGCATGATTTGATACGTATCAGCTAACTCGGGCTGTTTTAAGGCAGCATTAACAGACCCTGTTGCCGTCATAATACCAGTTTCTTTAGCGATAATCCCAATTTGCTGATTGATGTCTTTCGCGCGTTTGCTGCCGCCTGTCATTGCATTGATATAAAACGGTTGTTTGAAAGAGAAGCCTAGAAAAGCGGTTGTGATATCGACCTCATCTAGTGCGGTTTCTGAAAAAGAGTGATGAATGAAACGAAGTTGATCAAAATCATTACTCTTTTCTTTATGAAACGCTTTAGCTAAAGAAATATGTTCATCTTTTCGATTCATTGTCATCCTTCTTTCCGTAAAAATAGACATGCAAAGGCAAAGGTGTGATGCCTTCTTTTTCCCAAGAGCTCATTAGTGGTAAAATACCAGATTTTTGTTTGAATAGTACGATCCCACAGTCGCCGCCGCCAGCGCCAGAAGATTTGGCAGCACCACCATAGGTTTCAGCTAAATTACATAGTTTTTGTAAGGCAGGCGTTTCGATCGCGACACCAGTTATAGTGGTCAGTTCTTTTAACAAGTGTCGATTTTCTCTTATTTGTGATTGAATCAGAGAGATATTTTCTGATTGAAAGCCAGTGATCATTGTTTCTACACAGGTTTTACTTTTAGCTAAAAAATCTTTATAGGCGTTTTCCTGTATTTCTTTTGATTGATGGACCTGATCCACCAAATCAGAAGTGGAAGCAGGAGAGCCTGTCCAGCCAATTATAAGTCGCAACTTTTTAGGCACGGTCAATGGTTGAATCCGCAATTTGGGCCACGTTGCTTTGAGCAAGTCAGTAAGCGTTTGTTTGTGAACTTCTTGATTGACCCAATGGTGATCAAAGGTGGAAAATGCAATCCAGCCACCATAACAACTTGCCGCAATATCACCACACGAACCATTTCCTTGAACAGCTAAGTGAGCTAAAGCAGAGAGTTTAAAAATTTCTGCTTGGGTCAGTTCTAAATCGTAAAACAAACCTAATGCTTTGACTGTTGCAACGGTAACGGCACCGCTAGAACCTAAACCGTACTTGCGTCCATTGGAGTTATCTAGTTCACTTGTGACTTTCAAGTGATAGAAAGAAAGCGTCTTGTGCTGTTCTTGTGCATATTTTTCTGTTAAATGAATAGCAGCTAATACATAGTGAAAAGGATTTTCGCGGATATCCAAGACTAGTTCGTTGTTTCTTCGAGTCCAACGCACAGGCAACGAGCTGTATTGTGCAGATTGAATACTACCTGTTTTCTCTGCTGCTTGAAGTGTGACTGTTACAAATTGATCGACCGCGGCAATGATCGCAGGATGTCCCGGCTCTACAACAGCGTATTCACCTGCAATAAATAATTTCCCAGGTGTGGAAACTTCTATCATGATTTTTCAGATCCTTCCTCAGGCAATAGGGTAATTCCAGGTCCGGCATTGGCTGAAATCAGTTGCTCACTAGAAAAATGATGAGCCAAAAATTGTTTTAATGCTGCAAGATTTTTCTTTTCAACTAGAATTTTGACATTAGGACCTGCATCCATTGTAAAATAGCAAGGCAAACCGTTTTGACGCGCCTGTCTCACAAGCTGCATAACAGTTAAGCTTTCTGGTGACCAATAAGTGAATGGCGGGTTAGCTGCTAGTGTGGTTCCGTGCATTCGTAAGGCATTTGCTTCCGTAACTTCGCCTAAGGCTTTAAAGTCTTTTTCAGCAATTGCTTGTTTAGCAGTTTTCAGATCTGCATCGATCGAGCTTAACCAGCCTGCATAAAAGCTAGAAGTTTCAACGGTACGTTTCATGCCATCTCGACTAGAAACATCTTTGACTCCATCATCCACTAAAACAAAAAGCATCGCTAAATCTTGCTCCCAATTGTCAGAAACGATTGCTTCTGCAAATGAAGTTTGGTCAGAATTACCCTTTTGCCATTCTGCAAAACCACCGAAAATACTACGGCAGGCTGAACCAGAGCCGCGACGAGCTAAACGAGACAATTCTTTATCTGTCAGTTCTAAATTCAACGCTGCACTGCAAGCGCCAGCTAAAGCAGCCAATCCGCTTGCAGAAGAAGCAAGGCCAGCAGCTGTTGGCACAAAATTACGACTGTCGACCTTCGCAAATAAAGACACTTGATACTGTTGACGAACGAGCGCTAAGAAAGCTGTAATTTTCGCCGTTTGTTTTTGGTCTTGTTTGATACCATCTAAAAAGAAAGAATCTTCAGTGAACGATTCTTTAAATTCAATGGTTGTTTCTGTGTAAAAGGCGTCTAATGTTAGAGATAAACTATTATTCATCGGTAAAATCAAGTGTTCATCTTTTTTACCCCAATATTTGATCAGTGCAATATTTGTATAGGCACGAGCTTTTCCAGTGTACATTATTTTTTCACCTCTAATGACTGGATCCAGGTAGTTACGGCACCAGTTTGTTTCAATGCATCAGCAATTTTTAACGCCTGCTCATGAGAGGCTGCCAGTGAAATCATGCAGCCGCCACGTCCGCCGCCAGTTAGCTTTGCCCCGAGCGCTCCATTTTTTTTGGCAGTGTCGACGAGCTGATCTAACTGCGTATTGCTCACAGTTAATGCTTTGAGCTGCTCATGAGCGGCATTCATGCTTTCTCCTAAAAGCTGGATATCATCAGTCAATATCGCTTGTTTTGCGGCAGTCGCCAAGTGCCCTAAAGTAGTGATGTGCTTGGCAGCTTGCTGCTTATTTTGTTCAAAAAGATGAGCGACGTCACTAACAGCAGATCGTGTTTGTCCTTTGATACCAGTGTCGGCAACAATCAAATAGGCATTGGAAACATTCATTGGAAATTTTTCCAAAGGTTGTCCTTTAATAAAGAAAATCGGTTCTTCCCCGCTGGTTGCTGCGGCATCGATACCGCTAGGATTGCCATGCGCGATTTTTTCAGCATGATCGACTAGCTGTAGTAAAGTTTCTGGTGAATATTCAGCATCAAAATAATCAAATAGCCCGCGCACAAGTGCGACAGCTACAGCCGCACTAGAACCCATCCCGCGTTCAGCAGGGATCGTACTGGTAATCGTGATCTTTAATTGTGCTTTTTCTTGGTGCAGCACAGCTAATGTTTGGTCAATCACTTCTCGAACACTTTTTAACTGAGCAGGCACTTCCGTCAGCTTGCCAGAAAAATAGGTACAATCTATAAGCATTGAGTGGTCAGGTTCTACCAAGGTTTTTATGGTCGTTTCTTGAAAGGGAAAAGCAATTGCGGGTTCTCCATAGACAACAGAGTGTTCCCCCATTAAAATGATTTTACCCGTCGCCAGTCCATGACCAGATTTATTTTTATTCATTACAATCAACTATCTTTCTATTTAAATATTAAATGTGTGGTGATCCAAGGTGCTGCATATAAAATCATGAACTGAACACCGTAATTGACGCCCATCTTATTAAGAGTACCACAAACGATCCCAACCAGTAAAACACCGAAAATATTGATTAGGCCAGCATCCATATAAGCTAACAACAAAATAAAGCCGATGAATAAACCAAGAATGGCTTCATGTGGTACCTTTTTCAAAACGAAAGCAGTCATTTGACGTGCATATTTCATTGCCACAAAATAAGTGATAATCGAAGCCAGAACTCCTGCAAACACAATTGCGAACACGAATTCACCTTTGCTTAGTAAATGATGAATATTATGATCAAGTGTAAATACAGGCGGTGCATTGAATAGTGCATTTGCTGGTCCTACAGCAACAGGTGATAAAGGAATCCCTAGAGCAATCAATGGAATGATCACGCCAGAAAGATACGTTGCATGAGATAAGGCACTCATAGAAGTGATTGCCATGCTGGCTTTTTTTACAGGATCTTTTTCTTTATTGGCCATCGCTTCACCAAATAAAATCGTTAAACCAACAGGACTCAAAAAGAATAAGAAATTTGAAAGTAAGGAAACGACAGCGCTTGTACCTGCTTCTTTTTTGGTGATCGTTTGAAGAGGATGACGCAAAGAATGTGTTTCATCGACTTTATTTAATTTGATTTCATTTTTTTCATGTCTAGGCAAAGCTTCGCGGCTTTGCTTATTCAATAAACCTAATAAAGAAACTAAGAGTGGTCCGATCGTGATGCCTAAAAAGAAAGAAACCGTCACATTTTTTTCTTGTGGTACCGCGCCGATGCCCCAATAAAGATAACGCAAGCCTTGGAACAAAAGCCCTAAAGGAATAATGCTGATCAACGCTAATAGTTTATTTTTACCGATTAGTGATAAGAAAATTGCACCAAAAACGAATAGTAAAGGAGCGTATTCTTTTACAGAATCCGAAAAGGGCGCCAAAATATTTGCTAGAAGCAGACTCACTGGAATGGCAATCGCTGTTCCAATGATTGATCCTGTCGCCATTTTTTTGATACTAGTGGCTGCCATTCCCCGCTCTTTTAGATATAAGGCGTGCTCGATCATCGGTGTCGACATCACCCCACCTGGCAAACCGACAAGTGCTGTTGGAATAGCATTCATCAAATTTAATGTAATGATTGCCGAAATAAAAAAGGTTAAAACAACAATCGGCTGTACACCGGCTAAGACAACAGCTAAAGTAACCGGCATTAAAACAGATGTTTCATCTGTTCCGGGGACAAACCCGATAAATGTATATAAAACGATCGCTCCTAAAACCGCTAGAAGCATCTGAAAAAGCAAACCAGCATCCATTAATTTTCTTCCTCCTCAATCACAGTCCGTTTTGGTTTGATCAAAACAGCACTGATAACAAAACCTAAGACAGCTCCTCCTAAACCAAAAAATAATTGTTTGGTCGTATCTGCTGCAGGTGCTAAAAAGAAACTCCCCATAGTTGTCACACTGCAAATAGCAATTGCTATAATCAAATCTTTCAAATCAACGAGGTCTCCCCAGATTTCGATAAGATTCTTTTTCATTGACTTTTCCTCCTTAAAATAGAAGTGAAACAAATCGCCTAATTCGATAGAAATTGGCTAAAACGAATGAGCGCACCCGTTTCTTCATTCTCTTCTTTTCCCTTGTTTTAAAGCAATTGAGAATTATTCTCAACCTACATTAGTTTACCAAAAAAGCTTTTGAAGTAAAATTTTTTAACTTATTTTAAGCAAAAAATTAAGAAGTCTGTAAAATGAAGCTCATTCGTTTAAGGATAGTTTAAGTTTCCAGATTTACTATGTTGTAGAGAACGTAACAAGTAGGAGAGAGAAAAGATGAAAAAAAGCGTAATTTTTAGTCTATTCATAGTCGCTATTTTGCTCGGAGTAGGTCATGTAAAAAGAACAAAACAACTAGCACTGCATGAGGAACCGATAGAAGATCATTCAGTGGAAGCTTTAGCCGTTTCACTTGAAGAAGACGAAAATTCACTTGAAGAACTAGTCAAAGTAGGTGCAGAAGATACATTATTATATAGTAAAGCTTCAGCAGAAAGTGCAAAGATCGCTGAAATCAATCGCGGAGAATTACTGGAACTCATTGCAACGAAGGATCAATGGTATCAAGTGAAAACGAATGATGGAGATGAAGGCTATGTATCAAAAAATGACAGCCAGTTAATTACACGAACCACACAGGTTAGACCAGATTCTTTAGAAGGAACAACGATTGTTTTGAATCCTGGGCATGGAGGAGATGATACTGGTGCAGTCAGTAATGATGGTTGGATCTATGAAAAAGAAGTGACTTTGGAAACAGCGGAAGTAATCAAGGAAGCATTAGAAGAAAAGGGCAGTACAGTGATTTTGACTAGAGATAGTGATGTGACCGAGAATTTAGCTGAAATCTGTACAATCAGCCAAGAAAATGATGCCGATATTTTTATTAGCTTACATTATGATTCTTCTGAAAATATGAATGAAGCAACAGGTACTACAACATATTACTATTATGAAGCTTATGCAGAGCTGGCGGAGACGGTCAACGACGCTTTAATAGAGAATCTGCCTTTGCAAAATCGCGGTATCGAATATGGAAATTTCCAAGTCTTGCGAGAAAATACGCAGCCAGCGTTGTTACTTGAACTTGGATATATGAATTCAGATGACGATCTAGCAATATTTAATACCAGTGAGTATCAGCAAACAGTCGCTGATGCATTGGTTGAAGGGTTAACAGATTATTTTCAAGCATCAGAAAATGCTTAAATAAAAAATGAGGATGTGTCGATTCGACACACCCTCATTTTTTTACTCTATGCTCAAGCCTAAACCTGCGGCAATGATCACAGCTTGTTCTGTGGTAACCTTTAAACCTCGGATCAATTCTTGAGAGAACGCAATTTTTTCAAACGTGCTTTTTCTTAAATCCAGTTCTTTCAGCATTGTATGAAACCAGTTACTGCCAGTCAAAGAGCATTCTTCAAACAAAAGATTATTCCAGACAACTTCCACAAACTCAGTATCATTCAAACTAGACTGATTAAAATGAACGACTTTTTGATTGGTTGCGCTAAACGAAGCATAATCTGCTAAACAATCTTCAAATGTACAATCACGTAAATAACTTTCAGCAAAATTTGTTCCAGTCAATTTGCATTGACGAAAATGAACCTGATGAAAGCTGGCACCGATCCACTCACTATTAGAAAAATCACAATGCTCAAAGATCACATTGCTGCATTCAAAACGCTCCAGACGATTACGGTTCATCGTTAGCTTATTAAAATGGCATTCTCTAAAAACCAAATTTCGAACATCTTGATAGCTAAGGTCTTGCTCTTTCAATGCTAAACCTTCAATGATCGTTTCATCCTCTAATGAGATGAAATCCGTTTGTACTAATTGCGGCAGCACAGGTACTGCGGGTTTCTTTATTTTCATAGACTGAACCTCCACTATTAAAGACTAGAACAAAATCATTCTGTCTCTTTATCTAAATTTTCCTCTAACTGATAGGCGCGATTATAGAATCTTAAGCAAGTTGTTAACACATAGGCACCTAAAAGACCTAAGAGGCTGCCTAAAACGATTCCGATCAAACGATAATTCAGCAAGCTTATCAAATATTGATGACGAGCTAGATTTGCCAGCAGCAATGACATTGGTGTAGTAAAGAAATTAGCGATCGCATAATTTCGTTTGATAAAGAATTCCACTGTCAAAAAGAAAATACAAATCAATACGATCGATTGAAGCGTGGTAAAGGAAATGCTTAATAATAAAGCAGCAATCAATAAGCCTACCATTGTACCAAAGATACGTTGAACATTTCGATGCATGATCGCGCGTAAATTATCTCCCTGCAATACCGCAGCACACGATACAATCATCCAGTAAGCATTTGTTAATTGTAAAGATTGGCTGATGTACGTTGCTAAAAATAAAATTGCCGCATAATGTAAAGCATCTAAAAGGGCACCAGGATCCGTATATAAACGCTCTTGTAAAGAAATCTTCTTTTCGATTGTTTTAGGTTCAACAGCTCCTTCAACAAAATAAAGAATGGATGCTACGACTAAAGAGGTAACAACACCAAGTAAAACATAACTCATCATGATTGGAACACGTTCTATAGGAATCTTTGTTCCAGTCCCCATCGCAGTAACCATGACAATAAAAAAAGCCCCCGGCTTAGCAATCCCATATAATCTAAAAATGATTCTAGCCAAAAAAGCAATCAGCGCTATCGTGATTGGAATCGACCAAGGAATATGTGTACTTAGCATCCCCAGCAAATTTCCCAAAAGCAAGAAACCACCTACAGAACTTAAACGAATCAATAAATTCTTTAAAGGCAGTGTTTGGTAATAAAGAAATGTAAAAATTCCCAAAGATCCAAAGCTGCCGATCAATAAATTGTTTGAAAAGTAGCCGATAAACAAAGGAACGGCCATACAAATACCTGCACCTACTAAGCGAAAAGGCGCCTTTTGTGGTTTATTAAATACCAATAATTCTTTAAAAAAAGATGAACTCTCCATCTAATTCCTCCTATACTCTTAAGACTATTATTTCAACGAACAGGCTGAAAAACAAGTCCTCCTTATTAATCTAACATACTTTTTAATAGGAAAACAATTGCTTTTTGACATTATTTCTAAGATTATTCTTCTAACGTAAATATAATTTGATGATGTCAGCATTAAGATAAAATAAGATTTTTCTTGATTTTTTAATTTAAAAATTGTAAACTATACCTCAGATGCAATAAATAATTATTAAATTCTGATTTTTCAGAAAATACTTTAGGGTTTTTGAGGGAGGAAATAAGAATGAAGTTAAAGAAGTCATTTGCTTTTGGATTCATCACTTTATTTAGTTTATCACTTGCCGCGTGTGGCAACGGTGGAAGTACTGACGATTCAGGAAGTTCAAAAGATGCTAGCGGTACACCAAGCGGAGAGCAAATTTTCCGTGTGAATGAACTACAAGAAATGCCAAGTGCTGACTTATCTGTAGCTACAGATGTTATCAGCTTTACAGCTTTAAACAATGTGTATGAAGGGATCTATCGTTTGAATTTGGATAATAAACCAGAACCAGCTGGTGCGTCTGAAGAAGCAGAAGTAAGTGATGATGGTATTACTTATAAAGTTAAATTAAACGAAAAATCTAAATGGTCAGATGGCCAACCCGTAAAAGCAGAAGACTACGTTTATGGATGGCAACGGACAGTTGATCCAGCAACAGCTTCAGAATATGCTTACTTGTATGAATCTGTAAAAAATGGTGCGGATATCGCTGCAGGTAAAAAAGATAAGGATGAACTAGGAATCAAAGCAGTTGGTGATTACGAGTTAGAAATCACATTGGAAAAAGCAACACCTTACTTTGATTATCTATTAGCATTCCCTTCATTCTTCCCACAAAGAAAAGATGTTGTGGAAAAATATGGCAAAGAATACGCTGCAAACAGCGACAATGCTGTATACAATGGCCCATTTGTTTTAGATGGTTTTGACGGACCAGGTACTGACACTAAATGGTCTTATAAGAAAAACAAAGATTACTGGGATGCAGACACTGTGAAATTGGATGAAGTACAAGTAAACGTTGTTAAAGAAGCACCAACTTCTTATAACTTATTCCAAGACGGACAAGCTGATGATGTTCAATTAACTGGTGAGCTAGCACAGCAAGCTGCCAATGATCCAGCTCTTGTCATCCAAAAAGAAGCATCAACACAATACATGGAATTAAATCAAATCGATGAAGATTCACCATACAGAAACGAAAACCTAAGAAAAGCGATCTCTTATTCAATCGACCGTAAATCATTGGTTGAAAACATCTTAGGTGATGGTTCAGTAGAGCCTAAAGGATTAGTTCCAGCAGATATGTCAAAAGATCCTGATGGAAAAGAAGACTTTACAGCAGCTGCTGCTGATAAGATCGAATACGATAAAGATAAAGCCAAAGAATATTGGGAAAAAGCGAAGAAAGAATTGAAGATCGATTCATTAGAAATGGATATCTTATCTTCTGACGCGGATTCTTCTAAGAAAACAGTTGAATATGTACAAGGGGCAATCCAAGAAGCACTTGATGGTGTGAAAGTAACAGTTAGTCCAGTACCATTCTCTGTTCGTCTAGATCGTTCAAACAAAGGTGACTTTAAAGCCGTTATCGGCGGTTGGGGCGCTGACTATGTAGATCCAAGTAGTTTCTTAGATCTATTCCAAACAGGTGTACCATACAACCGTGGACACTACAGCAATGAAGAATACGATAAATTAGTTAAATCTGCTGCAACAACTAATGCCAATGATCCAGAAAAACGTTGGGATGACATGGTTAACGCAGAGAAAACAATCATGGGCGACATGGGTGTAATTCCGCTTTACCAAAAAGCTGAAGCTCACTTACGTGCTGAAAAAGTCAAAGATGTTGGCTTCCACCCAGCAGGTGCACAATATGATTACAAATGGACATACATCGCAGAATAATTCTGAAAAATGTTCGAAGTAAATTTAGTGAAAACGTGGAGGTAGGCAAAACCTGCCTCCGATTGTAATAAGAAGAGATTCACGAAAAGTGACAAGAAACACTGAGACTTAAGTTAACAGCTGTAGATTGCTCGTGCGAATACTCTTTGCGCGAGCATGGCTGTTCTTTGTCGCTTGTTCTTGAAATTTTCGTGAATCTCCACTTGTTTTAATGAAGTTCAGTCTGTATCAATGCAGAAGCTTGATTTCAAAGCAAAGGAGCTAGCATTGAGGAAATTTATTTTCCTCACTCTTGCTATCTTTGACTATAAAAAGTAAAATAATAAAGAAACAATAGAGACAATCAGTAAGATACCTCCTGTTTCAAGCCAGTAAAGCTGATGAGCTTTACCTATCTCTGAAAACGGGATGAATTCTTTCGGTTCATTTTTCTTTTTAAAGCGAAAGTGCATTTTCATAAAACGTTGGAAATTATCAAAAAAGCCTGAGGACATGACCCAAAGGGCCAAACCGATAATCAAAAAGAATAAAGAAACGATGAAGAAGGTATCTGATATAGAACGGATAGTAACTGTTTGCTTTACAAATAGGTAAGTAATAATACCGATGCTGGAGACCGCTGAAGTAATGAGAGGCCATTTTATTTTATTCATGTGCTCATCCTTATCTAAATTTTCTATCCCTACTTTATCGAAAAAAGCTGATGAAGTCAAAATAATCTCGGAGGTGTCATTCTTGAACAGTTTTGGAAAATATTTTCTTAAACGGGTCTTCTTTATGATCATCACATTGTGGCTGATCGCTACGATTACGTTTTTCTTGATGCAATTATTACCAGGTACTCCTTATACCAACCAAGAAAAACTTAGTCCAGAAACAATTGCTATGTTGAATAAGCAATCTGGTTTAGACAAACCGGTAATCGTTCAATATGGAATCTATTTAAAAAATCTGCTAGTTGGCGATTTTGGTATTTCATTCCAATTTAAAAACCAACCAGTAGCAAAACTTCTAGCAGGTCGTATCGGACCGTCCGTCCAATTAGGTGGACAAGCGATTATTTTCGGTACATTGGTAGGTATCCTTCTTGGGATCATCGCTGCAATGCGCCAAAATACTTGGGTTGATACACTAGCAACACTTATGGCAATCTTAGGACGTTCGATTCCTAACTTCGTCTTTGCCGTACTATTACAATATGTGTTTGCTATGAAATTGAAAGTTTTACCGATTGCAATGTGGAATGGATTTGCTTATACGATTCTTCCAACCATCGCACTTGCTATGAGTCCAATGGCCGATTCCGCCAGGTTTATCCGAACGGAAATGGTTGAAGTTTTACATAGTGATTATGTAGAGTTGGCGCGTGCTAAAGGCTTAAGCCGTTGGCAAGTTGCTGTAAGACACGGACTTAGAAACAGTTTGATTCCTTTGATCACATTATTAGGACCTTTAGCAGTCGGTTTGATGACAGGCTCTTTAGTTGTTGAGAATATTTTCGCTATCCCGGGAATTGGGGAACAGTTTGTAAAATCAATCATGACCAATGATTATCCAACGATCATGGCAGTAACGATCTTGTATTCTGCTTTGTTAGTCTTTGTTATTTTGATCGTCGATTTACTTTACGGATTGATTGATCCAAGAATTCGTGTTTCAGGAGGTGACCGTGGCTAATGCAAACAGTTGATTTAAACAACGTACCTGATAAAATCAAAGAAATCCCTGCTGGTGAATTCCAGCCGTTAGATACATCAACGACAAAGGAACGGGAACGAATTGCAACACCGTCCTTAAGCTTCCTGCAAGATTCTTGGCGTCGTTTGAAAAAGAATAAAGCCGCTGTTGTTTCCTTGATCTTTTTAGGAATCATTATCTTTATTTCAATTATTACAATTTGGGTCTCTCCGCACGATCCAACACAGCAAAATGTTGCTTATATCAATTTACCACCACGTATTCCTATTTTAGACAGCATCAATGGCTTTAATGGAACAGCTACTGTTGCCGGAAAAGTGGTTGATAAATATGCACAGGCAAACGTTCCGGATAATGTAAACTTTTATCTAGGAACAGACGGATTAGGCCGTGATGTATTAAGCCGTTTATTCATGGGAACACGTATCTCATTATTGATTGCCTTTATCGCTGCGTTACTTGATATTACGATCGGTGTGACGTACGGTTTGATTTCAGGGTTACTAGGCGGACGTGTTGATACAGTGATGCAGCGTATTTTGGAAGTTCTTTCTGGAATTCCCAACTTAGTTGTTATGATCTTGATGCTGACAGTTTTCGATCCAGGTATTTTATCAATCGTTTTAGCGATGGTTATTACCAACTGGATTTCAATGGCCAGAATTGTTCGGGCACAAACCTTGAAGTTAAAAGATCAAGAATTCGTGTTAGCAGCTCAAACATTAGGTGAGTCTCGTCTGAAAATCGCCATCAAACATATTTTGCCGAATATTTCCAGCGTGATCATCGTTCAAATGATGTTCAGTATCCCATCGGCTATTTTCTTCGAAGCGTTTCTAAGTTTCATTGGGTTAGGATTAAGACCTCCGACCGCTTCATTGGGAACTTTGTTAAATGAAGGATATAAAACATTCCGTTTCCTTCCATATTTAATGTGGATTCCTGCCGTAACGCTATCAGTCGTAATGATTTGTTTCAACTTACTAGCTGATGGACTACGTGATGCCTTCGATCCTAAGATGAAAGAGTAGAGTGAATGACTATGGAAAAAGTATTAGAAGTAAAAGATCTACAGATTTCTTTTGATACGTTTGCTGGAAAAGTGAATGCTATTCGTGGTGTTAGCTTTGAATTGTTCAAAGGTGAAACACTTGCAATCGTAGGAGAATCTGGTAGTGGTAAGTCTGTAACGACTAGAAGTATTATGCGTCTATTAAGCAGCAATGCGAATATTGACAATGGACAAATCCTTTTTAAAGGTGAAGATATCGTACACAAAACAGAAAAACAAATGCAAACCATTCGTGGAAAAGAAATCGCAATGATTTTCCAAGATCCAATGACTTCATTGGATCCCACGATGCCGATTGGCAAACAAGTTGCTGAATCATTAATCAAGCACAACAAAGTGTCTAAAAAAGAAGGCTTGGAACAAGCATTGGAATTACTAAAATTAGTAGGCATTCCCAATGCTGAAAAACGTTTGAAGAATTATCCGCACCAATTTTCTGGCGGACAACGTCAACGGATCGTTATTGCGATTGCTTTGATTTGTTATCCAGAGGTTCTGATTGCAGATGAACCGACAACCGCTTTAGACGTAACGATTCAAGCTCAAATTTTAGAACTATTAAAAGACTTGCAACAAAAAATCAGCACATCGATCATTTTTATCACGCATGATCTAGGTGTTGTAGCAAACGTTGCTGATCGTGTGGCTGTAATGTACGGCGGCCGTCTTGTAGAAGTTGGGACATCAGAAGAAATTTTCTATAATCCTCAACATCCATATACATGGGGCTTGCTTGGTTCAATGCCGACAATGGAAGGAACGGAAGACAAGCTATATGCTATTCCTGGTTCACCGCCTGATTTGTTGGATCCGCCAAAAGGAGATGCTTTTTATCCGCGTAATGAATTTGCAATGAAAATCGACGCAGAAGAAGCTCCGCCATATTTTGAAGTATCACCAACTCATAAAGCTGCGACATGGTTGTTGGCGCCGCAAGCACCAAAAATCACACCTCCAGCAGAAATTGTTAGACGTTGGGCGATTTACGCTGAACGCCATAAGACAGCAACAGGAGGCGTTAACGAATGAGTGAAAATAGAAAAGTACTTTTAGATGTCAAAGGATTAAAACAATATTTTAACGTTGGTCGTCCAGATGAAGTTCGAGCGGTTGATGATATTAGCTTTCATATTTATGAAGGCGAAACATTTGGTTTAGTAGGAGAATCCGGTAGTGGAAAATCAACGACTGGCCGCAGTGTGATTCGCTTGTATAATCCAACAGATGGCGAAATTATTTTTGATGGAGAAGATATTAGTAAAATTCGTTCTAAATCAGCGATGCAGGAATTCCGCCGCGAAGTTCAAATGATCTTCCAGGATCCTTATGCATCATTGAACCCAAGAATGAAAGTCAATGACATTATTGCTGAAGGAATCGACATCAATCACTTAGCTAGCTCACCTGCTGAACGGGAACAAAAAGTCAATGAACTTTTAAAAGTGGTTGGACTAGATCCGAGTCACGGAACACGTTATCCGCATGAGTTTTCAGGTGGTCAACGTCAACGTATCGGGATTGCTCGAGCACTTGCTGTAGATCCTCGTTTCATTATTTGTGATGAGCCAATCTCAGCTTTGGATGTATCTATTCAAGCACAGGTAGTTAACTTATTGCAGGATCTTCAAAAAGATGCAGGGTTGACATATCTGTTTATCGCTCACGATTTATCTATGGTAAAACATATCAGTGACCGAATCGGTGTGATGCATAGCGGTAGATTATTGGAAATGGGTTCAAGTGATGATGTGTATAACTTCGGTGTACATCCGTATACTGAAAGTTTACTATCAGCGATTCCGTTACCAGATCCAGATTATGAACGTACTCGTAAGCGTATTGTCTATAAACCACAACCAGAAGACAACAAAGAACGTAAGCTAAGAGAAATCACTCCTGAACATTACGTATATTGTTCTGAAGACGAAGTGGATGTTTACCGTAAAAAAATTGAAGAAAAAAAAGCCAGAGCGAATCAAGAATAGTCGTTCGGTAACTGAAAGACTAGCTAAGAAAAAACTTTTCTTAGCTAGGATTTTTTAAAAAGTTGAGATAGAATTAGCTTTTTATAGATTAGCTTCTTGAGGCAACTTTTTCGGTAAGTAGACAAATAACTGTAAAGATAAAGAGCATCTTTTCAGTCATTTCCTAACTTACTCAAAGTTGGTTGGTTCAATCAGCTTTTTATTGAATCTAGCTTCTTGAGCCAGCATCTCGTAAAAAAGATAAAACTAGAATATGGCAAAGAACACCATTTTCTAGTTTTCCTATTTTTAATCGATGCTAAACAGCTCAATCAGCTTTTTATTGGTAGGGTGGTATAATCATGAAGGTTTTAAAGGCTTATAAGTATCGGCTTTATCCTACTTTAGCTCAGGAGGAGTTTATTAAAAAGACTTTTTCTTGTGTACGCTTTGTGTATAATTTGTTGTTGCAGGATCGGATTTCTCTTTATAAAGCACTTAAAGAAAATCCAAGTCTGACCGTCAAATTACCGACGCCTGCTCATTATAAAAAAGAGCATCCTTTTTTAAAGGAAGTTGATAGTTTGGCTTTAGCAAATGCACAGGTTTATCTGGATCGAGCATTTAAAAAATTTCATCGAGAAAAATCGGTGGGTTTTCCTAAATTAAAACAAAAAAAAGATTCTGTTTCTTCTTATACAACGAACAATCAGAATGGCACGATCAAAATCATTGATGACAAGTATGTAAAAGTACCTAAGCTAAAGTCCGTAGTGAAAGTAAAAATGCATCGTCCGTTAAAAGGGAAAATAAAGTCAGCAACAATTTCGCTAACACCTAGTCATAAGTATTTCATTTCGATCCTTTGTGAGGAAGAAGTTCCATCGGTAGCTAAAACTTATTCAGCTATTGGAATCACATTAGGTACTTCTGAATTTGCGGTATTGTCAAATGGTAGACGTATCGATAATGATAAATACACCAAAGCCTTCAAACAGCGGATCGCAAGGGAAGAAAGAAAGCTGACAAGGCGTAAGGAAATTGCCAAATTAAAAGGAGTAGAATTATCCCAGCAAAAGAACTATCAAAAGCAAAAGCTGAAAGTAGCTAAGATGCGGGAAAAACTAATGAACCAACGGACGGATTTTCTAAATAAGATTACAACAGAAATCGTTCAAAAATACGATGTGATTTGTATAGAAGATATCCAGCAGTCAGATATTTATAGAAATAGTAAACTGCATTGTGGTATTTCAGATGTCTCATGGGCTATGTTCGTTTCAAAATTAGAATATAAAGCTACATGGTATAATAAACGACTAATCAAGGTTTCTATGTGCAATGAATGTTCTGAACATTCAGATAATAACAAGCGAAGCAACTTATTCATTCAGGATATCGACAAACAAAAGGGGCAGTGTGATCCTGAAACAGCTGCTAGCATTCAAGTGCTGAATAAAGGATTAAGCAGCTAAAAATAGCAAAGAACTGTAGGGACTACAGGGTTAGCCTAGGGTATATAAGATAGATATAGCGTTGATTCGATCATTTGTCTTTTTCTAGGAAATTTCTATTAAATAGAAATAGTTCACTAATTATTAGTTGATGAAAAATAAAAGGTAGAACTTTATTGTGCTTATTTACGATGAAAATCTTGAATAAGTGTAATAAAGTTTTTTTCAATGGATTATAAAAGTGTAGTACAATAATAAATAAGATGAGTTTAAAAAGAGGGAAAACATGAAAAAATGGAAAGCGCTTGTATTTTTTGATTTAGATGGTACATTGCTAGATGCAGAGTCAAACATTTCGACAGAAAACAAGCAGGCGATCATTGCCTTAAAACAAAGAAACGTCTTACCCATTATTGCCAGTGGACGTTCTCCAAAGGAAATCCATACGCTAACACGTGGTACGATGATTGATTCTTATGTCAGTCTTAACGGGCAATACAATGTTGTTGAAAAGAAAGTTGTCTCAAAGCACATTTTTCCGATGGCGCTAGTTGAGCAATTGATTGATGTATCGGCTTCATTCAATCACTCTTTAGCCTTTTACACAGACAAAGAATACGCAGCCTGCTATAAAACAGCGAGCATGGAAAAGTTATATCGTCTGGATAATGCTCCGCTGCCGAAAATTTCCCAAGACTTCCATACTAAAAACGACCTTTACATGGGCTATCTTTTTTCAGAGGACAAAGAAAAAGATGCAATTTATCAAGAAAAATTCGCAAACACACTGACCTTTTTTAGAGATAGTCCTTATTCATTAGCGGTCGTATTAAAAGGTCAATCGAAAAAAACGGGTATTCAACAAGTCATTAACACGTTGCAGCTGGAAGGGATACCCAGCTATGCTTTTGGGGATGGAAACAATGATTTAGGAATGTTCGAAGCTGTACAGACAGCGATTGCCATGGAGAACGCTTCAGTGAATGTTAAACAGCAAGCTGACTTTATCACAAAATCACATGTTGACGGCGGGATCTGTTGGGGATTATACCATTTTGGATTATTACAATGAAAGGAAGGGTACAATGACAGTAAAAATGATTGCAGTAGATATGGATGGCACTTTTTTGAATAGTGAGAAAGATTATGATCGAGAAAAATTCAACCATTTATATAAGAAAATGTGTGAGCAAAATGTTCGGTTCGTTGTAGCGAGCGGCAACCAGTATTATCAATTAAAGTCTTTTTTCCCAACCATTGCTGATGAGCTATCTTTTGTGTCAGAAAATGGTGCGTATGTTGTTAGTGAAGGAAACGAAATTTTTTGTGGTGAGCTTGATCCAGCTAGTGTGAAAGAAGTGCTCACAATTTTGGCAGATGTCGAAGGCGCACATACGATTCTTTGTGGGAAAAAGAGTGCCTATGTTAACGAGCAGGAGCCAGATGAATTTGTTGAATATGGCAACCAATATTATCATCGCTTAAAAAAAGTTCCAGATTTGTTGGAAGTAACAGAAGACACCCTGTTTAAATTTGCTCTAAGCTTTCCTCCTGAAAAGGTGCAAGAGGTGCTGCAGCAATTACGTGAAGTAGTAGGTGATAAGGTAACCCCTGTTTCTAGTGGTCATGAAGATGTTGATTTGATCATTCCAGGAATCCATAAAGCGTATGGATTGATGCAGCTGCAAGAGTTATGGGGAATCAAAAATCATGAAATTGCCGCCTTTGGTGACAGTGGAAATGATATAGAAATGTTAAAACACGCAGGGCATAGCTTTGCGATGAGTAATGCACAACCAGAAGTCAAAGTAGCTGCAAAGGAAATCATTTTATCGAACGACGAAAACGGTGTTTTAGTTAAAATCGAAGAGTTGCTTAAAAACGCATAGAAATAATGAATGTAGAGAAATGAAAGGACAAATATGGATGTTTCTGTTCATTCTCTACTTTTTTTTGAAATGTTGTTGACAATCAGCAGAAGATAGCATATACTATTAGAGTTGAGAAATGAAAGCAGAAGCACCCGCTTCTCGCCTTAGCTGACACTGTCACTGGGCTAGATAAGAGGATTCCTTATATCAAAAGATATGAGTCCGAAAAATCGCGGGATCTGTATACAGAGCCTGTTTTTTATTGTTGTTTTTACAACAAGGACATAAAAGGAACGATAACGTTTCAGCTATTATTTTCTCTTAAAAATTTTGGAGGTGAATGACCATAGCAAAGGATATGATGGTGAACGACGGCATTCGTGCACGCGAGTTACGTTTGATCGGACAAGACGGTGAACAATTAGGTGTTAAAACAAAAGTGGAAGCTTTACAAATAGCAGAAACTGCCAATTTGGATTTAGTTCTAGTAGCACCTACTGCGAAACCTCCTGTTGCGCGAATTATGGATTATGGAAAATTCCGTTTTGAAACGCAGAAGAAAGAGCGTGAAGCTCGTAAGAAACAAAAAGTGATCAACGTAAAAGAAGTTCGTTTAAGTCCTACGATTGATGTCAACGACTTTAACACAAAACTTCGTAATGCACGTAAGTTCTTGGAAAAAGGGGACAAAGTGAAAGCTTCGATCCGATTCAAAGGCCGTGCCATTACCCATAAAGAGATTGGTCAGAAAGTTCTTGATCGCTTAGCGGAAGAAACTGCAGATATTGCTACAGTTGAACAAAAAGCGAAAATGGACGGACGCAGCATGTTCTTAACGCTGGCACCGAAAAACGACAAGTAAGGTTTAAAAGCCGATAACTAGTTAACGAAAAAGTTTGAGGATACTTGTTCAACATTTCCAATGAATTTAGTTGAACCGTATACGAAAATGAAAATGTAGGAGGAAAATTAGTCATGCCAAAACAAAAAACTCACCGCGGATCAGCAAAACGTTTCAAACGTACTGGTAAAGGCGGTTTAAAGAGATTCCGTGCGTTTACAAGTCACCGTTTCCACGGTAAAACAAAGAAACAACGCCGTCAATTGCGTAAAGCAGGTATGGTATCAGCAGGCGATTTCAAACGTATTCGCCAACAATTAGCAAGAATGAAATAAAAAAGCCTCGTCTACGAAGCTAAATTAGTTTTAACAAAGCTTGCTGAATGTAGGAAAGCTGAAAAACTTCTTATAATAACTTAGCAACTAAAATAACTCATTGAGACAACAGATATTTAGGAGGAATTAACCATGGCACGTGTTAAAGGTGGCGTAGTAAGCCGTAAACGTCGTAAAAAGATCCTTAAGTTAGCGAAAGGCTATTACGGATCAAAACATACTTTATTTAGAACAGCAAAAGAACAAGTAATGAAATCTTATAGTTATGCATACAGAGATCGTCGTCAGAAAAAACGTGATTTCCGTAAATTATGGATTGCTCGTATCAACGCAGCAGCTCGTATGAATGGCTTAAGCTATTCTAAATTAATGCACGGTTTGAAATTGGCAGAGATTGATATCAACCGCAAAATGTTAGCTGACTTGGCTGTTAACGATGCAACAGCATTTACAGCATTAGCTGACCAAGCAAAAGACGCTTTAAACAAATAAGATTATACGAGATTATTTAAGAAGATGGAACAGAAGTCTTCAACTCTTAGTGCTCTGGTGCTTAGATGTTGATGTGATCAAAGAGCAATCTAGGAATTACTTCTGCTTTCATCGTTTATCTGAATTTCACGTGAGTGAGACATGACTCTTTGAGTCATGTCTCACTCATTTTTTATATGCTATAAATAATTTAATTATTAATTGGTATTAAGTCGGTAATACTCATTTTTCTTGCTTCAGTTAGGCTTACACTTCCATTTTCCGTATTCAAGATAATGTAATTCTTTGCTTCACAAAGTTGAATTAGTGAAGATGAACTTTTACAAGTTAAATATATTATAGTACAGTCCTCTCAGAATCTAACTTTGGGACAAAAAGAAAAGCTATCTTCAATATATACAATTTTTCTTTGTGGAATCAAAGATTTGGAAATTGATGGGTTGTCTGTTGGCTCTTATGTAAATGTTTCAGGAGTTTCGGAATTTTTTTGATTGTGTAGGATGATTTAATAGAGGTTTAGAATCCTAATCTATTTTCAATATGAGTGTCAATAAGACTTGACACGGCAGTTTAAAGATGATAGTATGGGTTTGTCAACAAGACTTGACACCGGAGGAGAATTCTAATGTCTAAAAAAATTTATGTAGTAATAGAGATAGTTAAAATATTTGTTTTGAGCTGGTTTGTTGGACTGGTTTATAATGCGTCTATTTCAAATGATTATGCAGATTCAGAAATGAAAGTTATAGGGTATACGTTTCTAATCATGCTTGGGACATTAATTGTAAGTTCTATTGCTTTAGAAATCCTAGTTTCGATATTTATGCCCAAAGAAAATAGAGTGATGGGCGAATGGGAAAAGTTAGTTGATAAAAATATACTTCGAAATTTCGCTTATATGCTATCTGCATTTTTTGTAATAGTGATGGCTTCATTTGCATTTCAAGCATCATTAGGGCAAGTTGTATTGCTTTTTAGAATTGGTTTCTTTGTATTAATTGCAACAACAAATCTAACGAAAGCATACTATTATGTGGGTTAAGAAGCTATGAAAAAAGAAAAGGTAATCATTCGATTGAAATATTATAGAACAGAGATAAAGAATATGACGCAACAAGAACTAGCAAACCAGGTAGGCGTTTCAAGACAATCCATAAATGCAATAGAAATGGGTAAATTTCTTCCGAGTATTGAATTATCTCTTAAGTTAGCTCGCTTTTTTGAAGTGAAAGTTGAAGAATTATTCTATTTAGGCTGGGAGGAGTAGACAATGATACAAAAGCACGAATGGGTACTATGTCCAGCTTGTAGCAACAAGACTCGTATGCAAATAAGAGGAGATACAGAAATTAAAAACCTTCCTCTCTACTGTCCAAAGTGTAAGAAGGAAAGTCTAATAGACGTTAAACAGTATAAAATATCAATCATAAAAGAGCCAGTCGCTAAGACGTAGAGCCAGTAACTTAGGATGAAAAATCTTTGTTGCTGGCTTTTTTGGTTACTAGAAATAGAAAATAAGGAAATGGAGAATTAACCATTATGGAAAACAAAATTAAATATGCAAAGTATGCAGGAATAGTGTATTTGTTGATTGCGATCATAGCACCAATTGCTATGATGTACATCCCCTCTCAATTAATATCAAATAGTAGCATTACTGAAACCATTAAAAATATAATGGGAAATCAGCTTTTGTTTAGTTTAGGTATAGGGATTGAAACAATTGTTTGTTTATTAGAGATAGTTCTAAGCGTTATTTTGTATACACTCTTTAAAGAAATAAATGCGACTCTTTCAACAATTGCATTGGTGTCTAGGCTGAGTATGACGATTATTCAAGCTATAAACGCATTAGCTTCATTAACCGTTATAGGAATACTTACTTCTTCTGCAATGAACGGTACTGATGTAAACTCTGTTATTTTCGCACTACTGAAATATAAAGAGCTAGGTGTTATGATTTGGCAAATTTTCTTTGGACTACATCTGATAATTCTAGGATATTTGGTTTATAAATCAAATTATGTTGCAAGATTTTTCGGCATACTATTATCTATAGCTAGTTTAGGTTATCTTGCTGATAGTTACTTTACAATATTCCAATTGAACGCTACTGTTTTTAGTACAATAGGCTCATTTCTCTTGGTGATTTCAACACTAGGAGAAGTAGCAATTACATTCAGGTTCTTGCTTAAAAAGATAAACTTGCCTAATTTGAAACAAAAGGTGAAGTAGATTGAAAGCAATTATATGTGATGGCTACAATTATGTATTTTGTGTATAAAAGTATAAAAAAACTACTATCAATGGTGTTGTCTTAGTCTCGTTGAACTAAATTTAGTGATGCACCTAAAATATATATTCTAGTAGTTTCTAATTAGTGTTTGTTTGCATTTAATTATTTGAACAATCTTTTAATGAATTTTCTATGATATCTGTTATCCAAGGGGATTCTTGTCTACGATTGTCAAATGCAATATACCCTTTATATTTATAAATATATTCATTTTTCCAACCTTCCTTTTTAGTCCGTTTACTTTCTATCAGTGTGCGTAAATCTTTGGTAGCTTTCAAGCCCCATAATGCTCGTTTCCCTGTTATATAAACGATATCTGTTAGGGAAAGTGCATAGCTTTGTGGAAACATATTATCAGTAATGTGAGCTGAAATAGCTTCTCCATTTGAAAGCCTTTTATACATTTTTTGGTTTAGCATGTAGTTCGTCCCTTTTTCTAAAAGATACTCCACTTTTTCGTCTTTATTGTCTACTAATTCTTGATAAGCTATAAGGGCCCGTATCGTTTTTCCGATGCCAATATAACATGGTGTTTTCTTCAAACACCCTCCATGTTTGCATATACCATTTTCTCTCCAAGTTGTTGTTTTGTTGCGTTCAAATAGCTGATACTGCTTTATCCAATTCAAAGCTTTTTGAGTCTCATCGGTTTTGCCTAGCCCTAGCTTACAATACGCTTCTAATAGCATAGCATTATAACAAGGAACGAGTCCTTCAGCTTTTCTTGTATATGAGAACCCTTCATTGGTCGCAATATGACTATTGATAAAGGCAACAAGTTCCTTTGTTATTGCTAGTTCATGACTGTATGGAATCTCAGATAATCCAATAAGTGCAAATATTTTTCCTAAATCGGTTAAATTCTCTAATTCAGAATATTTTTGTACAATTTCTGACTTTTCTAAATAAACTATAGGGTTATCTATATCTTCTTTATCTTCAATTTTCTTTTTCAGTTTGAATGCTGTATCCACTTTTCTTTCCACCCTTCTTTTTAGTTATGATAATAATTCAGTTGATCTAGTATTTTCTGACATTATTTCTATATGACTATCTGGAAAAACTATAGTTAAAAATAGAGTATCTTTATATACATTCTAACAGAACATTTTAAGGAAGTGTTTCATGTAATCAGACAATTCTAGGTAGAATAAAAAACATTTGTTCTCAAAAATTTCAGTGGACAAAAAATTATTGAAATTTAGCTAAAAATCCACTAGAAAGTTCTGTACATATAAAGAGGGTAATCAAGTTTCTGAAAAATAAATATTTTGCTTTAATAGAAAATAGACTAAATGGTCTGCTTGTTTCAAGCTTGGTTTACTATGCGTTCTTTATTTGATAAGATAAAAAGGTATAGTTTTTATCTATCAAAAAGGAGAATGGAAAAATGACGTATGTAAAAAATTTTTTTATTGTAATTGGTTTGTTTCTATTAAGTCAAATTAGCATGACTGTTTTTGGAATCGTCAAAGGATTTTCACTGGGGAGGGGTGAGACCAATTTATCATTGATAACCTCGCTCATTCTGATTTTGATTACGATTGGAAATATTTGGCTGTTGCTATTTTTAGCAAAAAAATTAGGCTTTCTAACGGTTAAATTTGATTTTTTCACTGGTAAAAATATTGGCATTATTATTGGTGGATATGTTTTAGCTAGAATTATAGCAGTTGGTGGAACACTATTATTAAATATGCAAGGATCAGCTTCAACAGCAAACGATGCAGCTATTCAGCTCATGTTTAAAGGGGAGAATCCATTGTTGATCCTCTTATTAATTGGCTTTTCAGCGCCGATCATGGAGGAAATTGTGTTTAGAGGTGGAATCATTGGATTTTGGCTGGAACAATTTCCAATTGTGGGTATTATTGTGAGCTCAGTTGTCTTTGGGTTGATTCATGGACCTACTAACGTGATCAGTTTCTTGATTTATGGATTGATGGGCTTGATCTTATCTGTTGTTTATTACAAGACTAAGCGTTTAGAGTTGAGTATATCGATTCATTTCTTAAATAATATTTTAGCAGCAATCATGCTTGCGTTTGGCTTGATTTAGTTAAGAGAGAAGATGAGTATGTTTTACTGCAAAAAGAGGAAGACGGGACATAAGTGTTAATCCCGAGAACCAGGTCCTCCAATTCTTAGTGTCTTTGACACGTAGAGATTGATGAGATCGAAACACAGTGTAGTAGGTACTGTGCAACAATGTCTATCTGCGATGAGTCTTTGTTGAGAAAGCATCAACTCGTTTCTCATTGTGTTTTACAGCAATAAGAAAGAATTCACGAAAATGACAAGAAACGCGGATTTTTTAATTCCGATGTTGAATGATTCCTAATCGATGCTTTTCAAATTTTGGGGACCAAGTAGGTACTGTTCTACATCAGCTCGTGCCCCACTGTGTTTCATAGCAATTTCAGCTTATTTCCGAAGGGGTTGCTTCTGCTTCTACTGTTTATTCGGATTCGAGGTGACTGGATCATAACTTATAGAGTTATGTCCCAGTCACCTCTCTTTACATTAGTGCTCGTATCAGAATAAGAATAATCATATGAAGCGGATAGAACAAGTAAAATCCCCATTTGACCCAATTTGGAGAATAGCCACGCTGTCCATTATACGCTAAGAGTAATGGCGCCGTTCCTAGAATGCCAAAAACGGATAGAAATTCATACCAAGGAACTGAACTTGGTGAGATGAAGTAGACAATCATTAGCAGTATAAAGAGGAAAGCTGTTGTATAAAGTAACGGAATGGTTTTCTTTAAAGTGACATTGTTGATTCGATAGAAACCGAAAATAAGCAATACACCGATCAGCTGCCAGTCAGATAGAATTGTTGCTAAAGAAAAGCCGATGACGAGCAGTACGTGTAGAAGAGTACTTTTCGTTTTTTCATAGCTGATGATCAATAAGAGACCCATTAGAAGTGTGAAAAAGATATTATTGACAAATTCTGTTGGATCAAAAGGATAGTTTTGAAAAAATAAAAGATGAAACGGATAAATCGAAATAAGCCAAAAGACAGTTAGCCGCAAGGCATATTTTTTTAAATTCCGTGTATAGTGAAACCCTTCAACCAGTAAATAGGCCATGATTGGAAAGGTAAGTTTTCCGACTAGTTCAGTGAAGAAAAACAGAGGCTCTGAATACTCATTCAGATGAAAGCCACTGCCAATATGATTGAGCAACATTGCGATGATCGCAATCATTTTTAAGTGAAAAGCATTTATTTTATTTTCCATTATAACTCCTCCTAATCTATAAATAACATATCATAGTTAGAATAAAAAAGATTGAGGCTTAAGTTGCATTTTATTTTTGGAGAAATTGTGTCTTAAAAAAACATTGGAGCGTATAATAATCCCAGATTTAGATTTTTACATCGTGTAAAAAAAATGATATATTATTCCTATAAGAAAATGTAGTTAACATTTAATCAAAAATTCAGCTACATCGAATGAAAGGGGGAAAAAAATGAAGGAAGATCAAAGATTTGGCATTATGAAAAAATATGTCAATGTGGTTTTGGATATTGTATTAGGATTGCTTGCACTACTTATTTTGATATTTATGATACGTCAGTTGATCGATATCGGCACCTTTATCACTAAACCTATGACGCCCAAAAATTTGTCGGTCGTCATGCAGGAAGTCGTTGCATTCTTCATGCTGTTTGAGTTTATCATGATGGTGATCCGTTATATTCAAGAAGGACATCATATTCCGATCAGATATTTGATTCTGATCTGTATTACAGCTATTTTACGGCAATTGATGGTGATCCACGGAGATGCTGTTCAGACATTGCTATTATCTGTTTCAATTTTAGCGTTGGTTGTTGTTTTATTTGTCTTGAACTTAAGTGGGAATAAATCTTATTCTGGTTTTAAGTCGAATAAAATAGAGGATAAAGAATAAAGCAGAAGTACCTCACTAAGAGAAATAAGAAAAGCTTCCGCTTATACTGTTTATTCAGATTTAGAGCCCGAAACAAAACTGATTTTTTAGTTTTGTTTCGGGCTTTTTTTACTTAAAACAGGAACAAACGAATCAGACTGATCGCTAAGATCACTTGAATGACCCCAACAGATAGCCCATAAATCAAGAAGCGTTTTCCTTCTTTAAAGAACTTTTGAAAATCTAAGCGTAAACCAATGGCAGCTAATGCAGTGATTTCAAACCAGCCACTGAAAAAGTGGGCAGTTTCACTGACTTGTTCTGGCAGCGTTATTAAGCTGTTTATGATGCAAAATAGAACAAATCCAACAACATACCAGGGCAAGCCTGCTTTCTTTGTGGAAATAGGAGATGTGGCGGCAACTGTTGTAGTTCGTGCTTTAAATTTACCGAAAAGGTACACGACAACGACTAATAACATAATACGCATGATTTTGAATAGCATGGCAAATTCCACGACTTCACTGTTGATCATACTAGCACTTGCGACTACTTGTCCGACGGATTGTAAAGTACCACCGACAAGTGCGCTTTTCGCTAATAGATTGGTTCCGTAAAGAAAAGAAGCGATCAAAGGCAACAATAGCATCAAGATTGTTCCTAATAAATTAACTAAGGTGATGATTTGTCCTTTTTCTTCTTCTTTAGCATGAATGGAAGGAGCGATCGATGCAATAGCAGAAGAACCGCAAACTGCATTTCCACCAGCCATCAACAAGGACATATTGTCCGAAAACAATAATTTTTTTCCGAGAATATAAGTGGCGATAATCGTTAGACTCATTTGTAAAATAACGAAGATCCCACCTTTTAACCCAATATGAGCGATCGTTTGAAAGGTGACGGTTGCTCCAAGTAAAACGACGGAGAACTCCAATAATTTTCCTTCTGCAATTTTTGTTCCTTTTTCTAATACAGGATGCTTCAATATTGTATTACCTAATACGATGCCTAATAAAATAGCAATCGTTGCTGCGCCTAGAGTTGGCAGCCAAATAGCGAGTATCTTACTGATGACAGCGACGATAAATGCTGTTGCTAGACCAGGTAAAACTGCTACTATTTTTTTTAAATCGAGAGTGCTGTTTTTCACTAAATCATTCATCTTCTTTCTTTGTTTGTCTGTACCTTTAGTATAGCGAAAGAAGTTGCATTTGAGAAATAAATAGTTAAAATAATATCTATAAATAAAATGAATGGAAAGGAATTCTATGTTTAAATTATTGAAAACATTCCGTGTCGTTTATGAAACTAAAAATTTTTCAAAAGCTGCTGAAAATCTATTTATTTCCCAACCTGCTGTTTCTACTCAAATCAAGCAACTAGAAGAAGAGTTGGACGTAGCGTTATTTGTGAGAAATGGACGTCAGGAAATCATTACGACAAAACAGGCGGATGTCTTATACCATCATTTGCTTAATTTGGCTGATGATTGGGAGGATATTCTACAAGCAATAAAAACACAGACTGTTCCTAAAGAAACTTGCAAGATCGTCGCATCAAACACATTTGCAGTTTACTATCTACCAGAATTGATGAAAGAATTGGTCCAACATTTTCCAGAGGTTTCGTTTGTTTTAGAAATGGATAATTCAGAAGCTGTCTTAGATAAGATCGAAAAACACCAAGCACATCTAGGGTTTATTGAAAAACCATTGGTTACTGATTCGATCATTCGCCAAGAACTTTTGAAAGATGAATTAGTTCATGCTGGTGATTTTTCAAGTAAATTGTGGTTGGTTCGAGAGGGGAATTCAGGGGTTTATCACTATACAGAGCGCTACTTTTTAGAGAACAATTTGAATCCGCAGAAAATGATCATTAAAAATAATGAAATGATCGTCCGTTTTCTGGAAGAAGGATTAGGGCAATCGATTCTATCAAAGAAAGCTTTAACTAAAAAAATTCATTGGCGACCGTTACCTACAGAATATCAAAGGAGTTTCTATTTGATTAAGCGGGATCGGATTGAATCAATGCAGCTGCAAACAATTATTGAACATATTAATGCTTATTATCGAAAGTCTTAGCAGGTGTTGATGATTTAAATATTTATCAAGGAAAGAATGATCTTAGTCCGTTTTTATCACTGTTTATTTGGGTTCTAAGTGACTGGGTGGTAACTCATAGAGTTATGTCCTGGTCATTTATTTTTTCGAGAAATTAAATTTCTTTTTTTTGTTTTTATTAAATAAGTTGAAATTCAATTTCATAAATGGTATGATTTGGTTGTGAAAAGAAAGCGTATTCAAGGAGGGGCAAAAATGGAAATTTCTATCGGTATCATTCTTGTTTTATGTATTTACACAGTCGTAGGTGTTTTGGATCAAATCTCAATTCAAATCGGTCCATACACACCACTATTTGCTGCCACATTTACTGGATTTGTTCTAGGGGATGTCCAGACTGGTTTGATGATTGGAGCCACGTTACAGTTGATGACACTGGGAGTGGCAACTTACGGAGGCGCAACAGTACCGGATTTTTTATCAGGCGCGATTATGGGAACCGCATATGCAATTATTTCAGGTCAAGGAGCAGAATATGGAATTGGAGTTGCAGTACCGATTGGGTTGTTATTGACACAGCTAGATATTTTAGGCAGAATGGCGAACACGTTTTTCCAGCATAAAGCAGATAAATATGCTGAAGAAGGCGACTATAAAGGCGTAGAGCGTTGTAACGTTTTGGGAATTTTCCCATGGACACTTTCACGTGTAATCCCAGTTTTTATCGGATTGACCTTTGGTGAGCAGGTAGTCACAGTCATTAATGAATGGATTCCACTGTGGGTGATGAACGGACTGAAAGCCGCAGGTGCAATCTTGCCTGCAATGGGAATTGCGATTTTGATGCGTTATTTGCCAATCAAAACGTATTGGCCGTATTTTATTATTGGATTTGTCTTGTTAGCTTATTTTGCAGAACTATTCTCTGTTTTAGGTGTAGCATTAGTCGGATTGGCGTTAGCTGCAATCTATGTAATGAATCAAACGAATAAAGGGGCAGCAACTTCTGCTGGAACAGTTGTGTATGAAGATGATGAGGAGGTAGAGATCGATGACTAATAAGCTAACTAAAAAGGACATCAACAAAGTTTACTTGAGAAACTTATTCAGTCTACAATGGGGCTGGAATTATGAAAAAATGCAGGGCTTAGGTTATTCTTACGTAATCATGCCAGCGTTAAAACGTTTATATGAAAATGATCCTGAAAAAATGAAACAGGCACTTAAAACACAGACAGGCTTTTTCAATACTACGCCTGCTATGTCTCATCTGATCATCGGAGCGGATATGGCGCTGGAAGAAGAAATCGGTATCGAAGATGATCAGGCGATCACAGGCTTGAAAACAGGCTTGATGGGTCCTTTTGCTGGTGTAGGAGACACGATTTTTATTGCGATCTATCGTGCGATCGTCTTTTCTATTGCGGCGTACATGGCACAAGGCGGACAAGCGTTTGGTCTAGCGATTCCACTGATTGCAGGAATAGCTGTTTTATGGGTACGTTATAAATTTACTTGGATCGGTTATCATCAAGGTAAGAAAATCGCTACTGAGTTTGCAGATAAAATGAAACTTTTAACACAAGGGGCAGCAATTTTAGGACTAACAGTCGTTGGCGGCTTGATTCCTTCTGTGATCACTTATAAACTAGAACTAACTTATAAAATGGGAGAAGTGTCACTTTCGATTCAGGAGATGCTAGATAAAATTTTACCTGCGTTGATTCCATTAGCGATCGTGATGATGTCTTATTGGCTATTAGGAAAGAAAAAAATGAATTCCACCCGCTTGATTTTTGTATTGATTTTACTCGGAATGGTCTTAGGCAATTTACAAGGAATGAGCGCTTGGTTCGGAAAATTATTTTAAATAAAATTTAGTTAGAAGAGGATGAACAATATGGCAATTGAACATGCACGTGTAGATGAACGATTGATCCACGGTCAAGTAGCAACCGTTTGGACGAATACCTTAGGTGCCCAACGAATCATGGTTGTTAATGATTTAGCAGTTAAAGATCAGCTGCAGATCGGGGCGTTAAAAATGGCGAAACCACCAGGCGTCAAGTTATCGATTCTCTCTAAACGGAAGGCTATTGAAAAAATCTTGGCAGGAAATTATAAAGAAGAGAACGTTTTTCTAATTACAAAGGATATTCAGGATATGGCTGATTTGATCGATGGCGGAGTTCCTCTAAATACAATCAACGTAGGGAATATTTCGCAAAAAGAAGGAAGTCGCCCAATAAAAAAATCTGTAGCGCTAACACAAACAGATATTCAAACGATTAAACGTTTGGACGAACAAGGAATAATAATCACTGCACAAATGATTCCATCAGAATCAGACGAAACAATTTTAAACTTTATCAAATAAGAAACAGGAGCTGGATACTATGGATGCAATGAAATTGATACGACAAAAATACAAAGACTTTTCGAAGGTCAACCGAAAGATCGCCGATTATATTTTGAAAGATCCAACGCTGGTCCTTTCTTTGACTGCTAATGAAATTGCATCAAATAGTGGTACATCACCTGCTTCGGTGACGCGTTTTTCTAAATCGTTGACGTTTGAAGGCTGGGAAGAACTGAAATTATCGATCGCCGCAAAACAAGGAGCAGAAAAGGGAATAAAAATGATCGATCCAATCGTTGCGGCAGATGATTCGATCGAGACGCTCTGTATCAAAGTAGAATCGTTATTGAATACGACAGTTGGAGATTTATTTGATTTAATCGATAAGCAAGCATTACAGCGTTCAATTGAGCAGATCAAATCCGCTGAAACTATTTTTACGATCGGTATTGGTTCTTCCTCATTAACGGCGTATGATTTGTATCATAAATTTAATCGAGCTGGAAAAAAAGCTGTTTTTAATTACGATGTCCATATGCAGTTTGAGTTTTTAAATTACGCCACGCCAAAAGATGTGTTGATTGCGATTTCCTATAGCGGCATGTCAAAAGAGGTCCTGATTGCCTGTGAAATTGCACGACAAAATCAAACAAAGATCATTTTTATTACTAGAAATGAAGATGAAAAAATCCGCCAACTAAGTGATGAGGTCTTATTAGTTCCTGCAAATGAACATTTATTGCGAGTTGGGGCGATTGCTTCGATCGCTTCAACGATGGCAGTTGGTGATGTATTGTATTTAGGCTCCATTCAAGATGAGTTAGAAACCTCACTTGCTCAAAATATGATGGATACAAAAAAACTAGTAGAGAAACTGAAAGAAAAGTAGGGAAGAATGATGAAGCTGGAAGAATTAACAACAGAATCGAGAAATGCTAAAAGTAAAAATATCGATCAATTAACAGCGATGGAAATAGTTGAAATCATCAATCAAGAAGATCAGAAAGTGGCGTTGGCTATAGAAAAAGTGTTGCCAGAAATAGCACGCGCTATTGAACAGGCCGCACTACGCTATCAAAAAGGCGGTCGTTTGATCTACTGCGGGGCAGGAACCTCCGGTCGTCTGGGCACTTTAGATGCAATAGAGCTTACTCCAACCTATAGTGTATCGCCAGATCGGGCATTTGGTATTATTGCTGGTGGTAAAGAGGCGATGTTTCAAGCCGTTGAGGGAGCCGAGGATTCAAAAGAACTTGCTGTAAAAGATCTGATGCAGCATAAGCTAATTGCAGAGGATGTCGTAATCGCGGTTGCGGCGAGTGGACGAACACCATATACAATTGGCGCAATCGAATACGCAGAGCAAGTGGGTGCGTTGACTATTTCTGTCACCTGTAATGATAAAAGTGAAATGAATAAACTGGCAGCAATTGGGATTGCGCCTGTCGTAGGACCAGAAGTGATCACTGGATCGACTCGAATGAAAGCCGGTACAGCACAAAAAATGGTCTTAAATATGATTTCTACAGGCGTGATGATCAAAACAGGCAGTGTCTATCAAAATTTGATGGTCAATGTCCAACCAACCAATGAAAAACTGATTCAGCGTTCCTTGCAGATCATTCATGAAGCAACAGGTGTTGACTTGGAGACGGCTGAAAAGTATTTAGAGCAAGCAGGAAACCATGTGGCAGATGCGATCGTTATGATCGAAGGAAATATCGATGCAACAGAAGCGCGAAGATTATTAGAAAATAATCAATACAGAATTTCAGACGTTTTAGAAAAAGTAGCGCCTAAAAATAAGGAAACCGATTAACGGAGGATGAGTGATGAAACCTAAATTAATTTTGATGAGTCATGGAAAGATGGCTGCTGAAACCTTACATTCCGCTAAAATGATCACTGGTGATCTAGCAAATGCAGCAATTGTTTCTATGACTGAAACGGATGGGCTGTCTGGAACAACTGAAAAATTAAAAAAAATACTTGAATCCTCTGATCAAGAGCCGACCTTGATCCTTGCCGATTTAAAAGGCGGAACACCATGCAACGCAGCAATGATGCAAATGGACAGCAGACCAAACCTGCGTGTATTATCTGGACTGAATTTAGCGATGGTTATTGAAGCGGCGCTTTCATCGATCGAAGATCTGGATGAATTAGTTGATCATCTTTTGATGATTGGAAAAAATGCCGTTGAAAAAATCGAGCTGCCTGATTATGATGAAGAGTTGGAATATGAAGAGTAATAATAGATGTAACAATCGACTTCCTAAACATGGCTGCGGTGAGCTTTGTTTGGGATTTTTTATCACTCTTGAATAAAATAAAAATAGATTGGAAATAAGCGGATCAAGCTTATCTCCAATCCTAATAGTCACCAACTAAGAAAGGACAAACAATGAGTGTCGTATATAAAAGGAAGTATTGAAAAAGGTTACGAAGTTAATTCTGTTGTCCTTTCTTGTTGTGAATACTTGGGAGTAGTATTTGACTATTGGTATTTAAAAGTGCTGTACTTACGATTTAAATCATTCAGGAGAATGGGTAAAGCTGGTTGGGATCAGCTTATATTAGTCAATGGTTGGTTGACAGGTATATGTCATGATTTAAAACGTAAGCAAGCATTCTTTTAGAATAGAAACGAATAAATAAAAAAACGGTATTGGACACAAATCCAATACCGTTGTAAGGTCAATAAATAAACAAAAACATCTTTAAGTCAGAAAAAACTAGTGTAAACCTCTAGAAATTTCTGTCAAAATTGAGTAAAATGGAAGATGTCAATGTATAACTATTGGCTTAAGCAACTTGATGGGTCAGGTGTTCACTGACTTTTCAGGGCTTCATGATTTAGTTGGTAGCTAAATCATGAAGTGCTTTTTTTTATTCTATTCGTTTCTATCTACTCTCCATTTTATAGGAAAACCCTTTTAGGGTCAATAAAGGGTTGCAAAAAAATCCTGTATTCTACGGTTTTTTTTCAATTTCTTGTAATTTATCTCGCTCTATTAAAAAAAAATAACACTCTTTATGGGCATTTCATTTATAGAGAATTCCGCAACAAGAGGATCAAGTGGTATCTTAGTGACTGTGAGAGGTTTGGTATAGCCTATTATAGTCACTTTTTTTAGTGTTTTATTTCTAGAAAAAGCAGTCATGTATCGTAAAATTAGAATTATACTAGCGGTGAAGCAAAAGACGTCTATTTCATTTGGAAATAAATCTGAAAGGATAACAAGTATGCTTAGAATTGGCGAGTTTTCAAAGTTAGCACAAGTATCAATAAGGATGCTGCGTTATTATGATGAACAAGAATTACTAATGGATATAACGCGCTAGAACAAACTGTTTTTTCATTTTGTTCTAGCGCTTTTTTGTTTGAAAGAAAATAATAGATATGTCTAGTAGATAAGTGATAGTTCTATGTTGTTGAAACATCGGAAGAGTAAAGAGGGAAAAAAATAGAAACAGTCAGACTTGTTTGAATTAAGGGTATTTTAAAAAGGATTTGTACAAAGCAACATTCACTTTTTAATTTTATCTTTTTTATCTCGGCTAAAAGTCCTATATTAATGACGGACATTTTCTGATAAGGTACAATAGAGGAAACAAGTGGAGGGAAAAACGATGGCAAAAATCATGATTGTAGAAGATGAAGCAACGATCCGTGACTTGATTCGTGAAGAGTTGCAAAAGTGGCAGTTTGACACGTTTGGGACAACTAATTTTAATAATGTTTTAGCAGATTTTCAGCAAGAAGATCCGCAGCTGATTTTACTCGATATCAATCTACCAGTATTTGACGGCTATTATTGGTGTCAAAAGATTCGCGAAGTATCCAAAGTGCCGATTATTTTTATTTCTAGTCGTAATACGAATATGGATATGATCATGGCAATGAATATGGGCGCCGATGATTTTGTTACAAAACCGTTCCAGCTAGATGTACTTGTAGCTAAGATCAATGCTCTGTTACGCAGATCTTACAACTATTCCGAAGTAGGCAGTGAAGTTATGTCGCACAATGGTATTACTCTAAATGTGGACAACGGGAGTATGGAAATCAATGGCGAGATCATCGATTTAAGTAAAAATGAGTACCGCTTACTTTATATTTTGATTAAAAAGCATGGGAAAATTTTGACGAGAGAAAAATTACTGCGGGCTTTATGGGAAGATGAACGTTTTGTCGACGATAATACATTAACGGTCAACATTAATCGTTTACGAAAAAAAATTGAACAAGCAGGCTTGGAAGGCTATATTGAAACCAAAGTTGGTCAAGGGTATATCGTCCCTTAGTTAGGAGAATGACATGACGATTCGTAAATACTTAAAAGATCACTGGCTTTTGTTAGTCGGGTGGCTGACCTTTATTGCTATTACTTGGTTGATTTTATGGCTTTCTCCAGATATGGTCATAAATGTTTCTGTTATTGGTTATTTGGTATTATTAGAAGGTTTATTTTTATTGCTCTTTTTAACGATTGATTATTCCTTAAAAAAACGTTGGTGGCGCTCATTGGATATTTCCGAGCATCCGCCATCCCTGCAGCATTACTTGAATGAAGCTGCTAGGTCAGAAGAAAAAATAGTTCAAGAATATATTAATGGCCTGCTCATTGAACATCAACAAGTCATCCAGCAAGCGATCAATAATCAGCAGGATCAAAAAGATTACATTGATTCTTGGGTCCATGAAATCAAAGTTCCTTTAGCAGCAGTCGATCTGATTTTACAGTCGATAGAAGATGATATCCCTGAAAGCAAATATTATTTAGTGGAAAATGAACTGAATAAAATCGACGAATATGTAGAACAGGTTCTATACTATGCGCGATTAGATAGTTTTTCACGAGATTACCTCATTCAAGAGCATTCACTAAAAGAAATTGTCCAGTCGGTCATTCGGACGCAAGGCAGCTATTTTATTCAAAAGAACTTGCATTTTTCGATTGAAGGAGAAGATCAATTGGTGCTGACAGATGCTAAATGGGTAGCGTTTATCTTTAAACAGTTAGTGAGTAATGCAATCAAATATACACCAGCTGGTGGGCAGATCACGGTGACATTTTCTAAAACCAACGAAGGGGTCTGGTTGCTTCTGCAGGATACAGGTGTCGGAATACCTGAAGCAGATCAGCGACGGATTTTTGATAAAGGTTTTACTGGGAAAAATGGACGGACAAGTGAACAGCATTCGACTGGATTAGGGCTGTATTTGGCTAAGAGCTTAGCAGATAAGCTAGGACATCAGCTAACGGTCGAATCAATAGAAGATCAAGGCACGACGATGAAATTACTTTTTCCTTTTTTAAGTTACTTTAAGGAAAGAAGATAAGCGAAAATGAGAGTGACTCATTTGTAAAAAAGCCGGAATAGAAGTGATGACCTCAAGATGAGCGAAAAGGGTTGCTTCTGTTTCTGGCATTTATTTTTTTGAGGTTTTGGAATGTAAATTTAAGTAGTATAGCTCAGTCATTTCTGAAAATCATGATCGGAGAAAATGAGAGAAATTCTATTGAACTTTTTTCTTTATTCTGGTTGTATGGGAAACGTTTTTATTGTTAGACTTAAGGCATCTACTTTTTGATAGGAGCTTATTATGAATATATTAATCGCTTTGATACCGATGTTTGCTTGGGGCAGTATTGGTCTGGTGAGTGGGAAAATCGGCGGTAGTGCCAATCAACAGACGCTTGGTATGACGATTGGCGCGTTATTTTTTTCCTTAGTCGTCTTTTTTATCGTTCAGCCAGCCATATCCGTTCAAATGATCATCATTGGTATTTTATCAGGTTTGTTTTGGAGTGTTGGTCAAAATCAGCAATTTCATGGAATGAAATATTTAGGCGTATCCGTTGGCTTGCCTGTCTCCACAGGAATGCAGTTGATCGTCAATACGATTGCTGGAGCGGTCTTTTTTCATGAATGGAAGGGCAGCAGAGATTTTCTATTAGGGTTTATCGCTTTAGGTTTATTGGTTTTAGGAGCCTATTTAACTGCTCGGCAAGATGATGATGGTTCTGTTAAAACAACAAATTCTATGCTTGATTTTAATAAAGGTTTTCGAGCATTGATTGCTTCGACTGTTGGGTATGGTGCATATACGATTATTATCAATGCGTTTGGCTTAGACCCAATGGGAATTATTTTACCGCAAAGTATCGGTATGCTGATCGGTGCCAGCTTTTTTGCCTTTAAAAAAATCAAGGTGGACCGTTATGTGTGGCTTAATATGAGCTGTGGTCTGTTATGGGGATTAGGAAATATTTGTATGCTTTTGACCATGCGCCAAATTGGGTTAGCTATCAGCTTTTCTCTTTCTCAAATGGGAATCATTATCTCAACATTAGGCGGTATTTTTATTCTTGGCGAAAGAAAAACTAAAAAGGAAATGAGATATGTCATTTTTGGTTGCTTATTGGTGATCGTCGGTGGTATTCTTTTAGGGTATATGAAAGCGTAAATTTCGATTTACGCTTATTTTTATGAAAACAACAGCAATTATTTGACTAAGAAAAATGCTTGAGTGAATTTATTGGAGGAAATAAAATGTCGATGTTTAGGAAAAAGACGCTAAAGGATCTATCTGCAGAGCCAAGTGGAATGAAAAAAGATTTAAAGACAATAGATCTGATCATGTTAGGAATTGGTGCGATTGTTGGTACAGGAATCTTTGTTGTGACAGGGGTAGCAGCTAAAAAAGATGCTGGACCAGCTTTATCCTTATCCTTTTTGGTGGCTGCCGGTGCCATTATTTTAGCAGGATTATGCTATGCAGAATTTGCTTCTCGCATACCAGTGATTGGCGGACCGTATGCGTATATGTATGTTGTTTTTGGGGAATTCGTTGCGTGGATGACAGGCTGGCTTGTGATTTGTGAATTTTTCTTAGCAGTTTCTTCTGTCGCTTCTGGTTGGTCTGGTTATGTTCATGGCTTCTTGAATAGTCTGAACGTTCATTTGCCTAAAGCGTTGAGTGGTGCTTACAATCCGGAAAACGGAACGTATGTGGATCTGATAGCTATGATCGTTCTTTTAGCAGTTATGTTTTGGGTTTCATTGGAAGCGAAAACGGCTTTGCGATTGAATAACGTAATGGTTTTTGTAAAATTTGGGATCATTGCTTTATTTTTAGTTGTTGGGATTTTTTATGTGAAACCTGATAACTGGCAACCGTTTATGCCATTTGGTTTTTCTGGCGTAGTCAGTGGAGCAGCAGTCGTCTTCTTTGCGTTCTTAGGGTTTGATGCGGTAAGTATGACAGCAGAAGAAGTAAAAAATCCGCAAAAAGATATTCCTAAAGGAATCATTGGCTCGATTTTGATCGCTGCGGTTTTATATGTGATCGTGACGTTAGTCTTAACAGGGATCGTACCGTTTGAATCGCTTGGTGTAAAAGATCCAGTGGCATTTGCGATGCGTTTTGTAGAGCGTGATGGTGTGGCAGGAGTGATTTCCGTAGGTGCTATTTTGACGTTGCTGACAGTGACGATTTCTATGATGTATAGTTTGGCGAGAATTATTTATGCGATTAGTAAAGATGGTTTGTTACCGAAATTTATGAGTAAAATCGATGAAAAAAATCGTACACCCAAAAATGCGACATATGTTGCTGGGATTTGTACGATGCTTTTCGCTGGTCTTGTACCGATGGAATTGTTGGCGGAATTGACGAATATTGTGACATTGATGTATTTGATCGTAATGGCGATCGGAATTATTCGTTTGCGAAAAACAGACGGAGATCCAAAGCCGGGGGAATTTAAAATTCCATTTGTGCCATTACTACCAATTTTACTGGTGATTGTTAGTATTGCTTTGATGCTGCAACTGCAAGCCGCAACATGGAAAGCTTTTGTGATTGCACTTGTCTTAGGTGTCATCATCTACTTTACGTATGGATACAAACATAGTAATGAACGTGAGACGAAAGCTTAGTAGATGAAAGACTGAGGATGGGACAGAATGAGGTGACCCCCAAAAGTTGTACATGAAAAATACAACTTTGGGAGGTCATTTTTTTGAACTTTTATGAAGCAGATTTTAAATTGAACATAGTAAAGGAATACCTTGAAG
>NZ_MIJY01000009.1 GCF_001730305.1 Enterococcus termitis | reverse complement strand
ATACATCTTCATCAGGGTTATTTACTGCGGACTTTGTTCCAAAAAAACATTTTAATTTATAAATCACTACAATACCTTCAATTATTTCTCTATTTTCCACTTGACTAATCGTAGGAAAAGAGGCAGGGACAGAAACGTTTAACCCCGAGAAATAAGCTGGAATTCACGAAAATTGTTCTTCAAATTTTTGTGAATTTCAGCTTATTTCCGAAGGGGTTGTTTCTGCTTCCGCCGTTTATTCGGATGTCAAGTGACTAGATTGTCACTCATAGAGCTATGTCTCAGACTCTTTTTAATTCAGATTTAGGAAGTTAAGGACAGAACAGAAATGTTTAGTCCCAATAAGCAAGTCCTTCAATCTCATTTCCTTTTGATTGTAAGTGTTCTAAATCTTTTTTCAGTCGAGCTGTTTCGTTGAGTAATGATAAACCGATCGTTGTGTCTTTGACCTTTAAACGTTTGGTTTGGCGTGCAACGATTTGACGGGTAGAAAGAATATCATCGTTTCGTTGGATAGCTATTTTTTTGTTGGTAAATGGTTTGTGGGCAGCTAACTGCATGCCAAAAGAATTGTATAAAAGGGTGTAGCCCGCAATTCCAGTCACGTGTTGATACGCACGTGAAAAGCCGCCATCGATGACAAGCATTTTACCATCCGCTTTGATTGGAGATTCTCCTTTGACGAGTTTAACAGGCGTGTGACCGTTGATAATATGAGCATCACTATAGGTTAAATCAAAGGCATTCAGTATTTTTTGGCAGACATCTGACTCATTTCTTAATGTATAGTAAGCATTTTTTTCTTCGAAGTGAGTTGCTTTTTCTTTGATAAAATAGCGTTCAAAGGTTTTCATCGCTTTTTTTCCGAACAAGGACGAACATTCGCCACACCATAAATACCACACTAAATCAGTAGCGAAGTCTTCCGTTTGCCAAGGTTGACTGAATGAAAGTCTAAGGTTCTTTTCGAAGAAATCAAGTAATTGTTTCCCAGCATAAGTTTGACCAGCAAATGTAATCGATTGAAAGCTAGCGTCTTCGTTTAAAGGTAGGCAACCATGGATCAATAAATTGTGGTTGTAAGACAGGTATAGCGAACCTTTTTCGATTAAAAATGCCATATGCCGGTTCAATGTTTCAGCTTGTTGAAATTGTTCAAGCAAATCTGTAATCAACTTATTTTCTTCTGATGTTAAGTGATAAGGATCAGACCAGTCGATTGTTTGAAAGCAATCATTGATCAAAGAATGCTTAGAATGATCGATCGTTATTTGTCCGTGATCGATCTTGTCTAATAGTAACCGATGCTCCATTAAAAATTCAGGTCTTCTTTTAATCAACTGTCCTTCCAATTTTTCTTGAATGATCGCCATTGCTTGCTGGATTTTCATAGCATCACTTATTTCTATGCCGCTAAGATCACGGTAAGGATTTTTTTTTGGTTTAAATTGAAGATTTTCCTTATAATGTGTTCGGCTAAAGGTTCTTAAAGCAGTTAAATCGATTCCGTAAGTTTCTTCTAAAAGATCAAGATTACCATATCGTGCAGAAATGCGCAGCACGTTTGCCAAGCAGGCTTTTGACCCACTGACAGCTCCTAGCCAGATGATATCGTGATTGCCCCATTGAATATCAAGAGAATGATAAGCGATCAATGCATCCATGATTTTATCAGGATGAGGTCCGCGATCATAGATATCTCCAATCACGTGAAGGTGATCAACGACAAAGCGTTGCACTAAATAAGCTAAGTCAATGACAAAATGATCAGCAGTGTCAAGCGCAATAATCTTTTTGATGATTTGCTGATAGTATGCTTTTTTATCTGTTGCTTCATCATATTGATAAATCAGCTCCTCTAAAATATAAGCATATGTTTTCGGTAAAGCTTTACGAACTTTGGACCGTGTATATTTACTTGATGAAAAACGAACAATAATCAGTAGTCGTTCGATCGTATCGAACCACCAATCGGCTGTCAAAGAATGAGTAAGCTGTAAGGAGCTGATTTTTTCTTCAGGATAATAAATCAAAAAACACAGCTCATCCATTTGTGCAGCAGATAGTTCTTGATTGAACAGGGCATGGACTTTCGCGCGAATACTTCCAGAGCCATTTCTTAAAATATGATTGAAGGCATCATATTCACCATGAAGATCACTGATAAAATGCTCGGTTCCTTTTGGTAAATTCAAAATAGCTTCCAAATTAATGATCTCAGCAATTAGTTCTTCTGCTTGAAACGCTCTCATCTGCAAGACTCCTTATTATTTGTTTTGCGTCAAATCTTCAATGATCGTAGTTGTCTCTTCAATTGATTTTTTATTCACGTCGATGACTATCGCATTATATTTTTCGAAAACACTGGCTGCATAGTCCAGCTCTTCTTGGATTCGTTCAGGATTAGTATAGGCAGAGTCTTCTTTAAGACCAAGTGAGTGTAAACGCGATTTACGAATGCCCATTAAACTATCGATCGTAGTTGTCAAACCAATGATCTTGCTAGGATCAATCTGATCCAATTCTACCGGTAAAGCAACTTCAGGGATCAACGGTAGATTTGCAACTTTATGATTACGATTTGCCATATACATGCTCAAGGGTGTTTTAGAGGTACGAGATACACCCAAAAGAACATAATCGGCTTCTAAGAAACCTTTTGGATCTTTTCCGTCATCGTACCGAACAGCGAACTCTATAGCAGAAACTCGACTAAAATATTGCTCATTCAATTTATGTAGTGCGCCAGGTTCCTGTAAAGGCTGAACACCAAATGTTCCTTCAACAATGTTGCTTAATGGGCTCATATAATCAACAAACTGCAATCCTGTGCGTTCAGCGAAGTCTTTGACTAGTTGAACCAACGCTTTGTTGACTAGAGTAGTAACGACAATTGCCTTATCATGTAAGGCATCCTTTAAGATCGGTTGTAATAGAGTTTCATCTGTGATAAATGGAAAGCGTTGTACATCACTCATATCAATATCTGGGTATTGAGCTGAAACTGCTGATATGATTTTTTGGGCAGTTTCTCCAACGGAATCAGAGACTAAATAAATTTTGATTTTGTTTTCTTTCATGAATAAGCTCTCCTTTGCTGCAACTTACGGCAGTTAATTTTATTGTGACACATACACTATAAAAACCTAAACCAAGGTCTAGTAGTTTTCTTTTTCGATTTCATGTCCCGCATTGATAAAATAAGCCATGATCCTGCTTTTTGTGACCTTACCAATGACTTTTTTCGGGTGATCATTTTCTACAACAGGTAGTGTATCGATACTATGTTGAAGTAATAAACCGCCAGCTTCTAAAATCGTTCGTTCTTTTGTAATTGTTATCACGTTGGGCATTCTAGTCATGATCATCGCTACAGGTGTTTTTTCAGTATTAGGATTACTGATAGCAGCTCGAAGCAAGTCCTTACGTGAGAGAACTCCGATCAATTCATCCTTATCGTCTTTTACATACAACGAACCGACATCATACATAAATAAATTTGTGACGGCATCATAAACGGTGGTTCCTTGATGAATAAGAATAGGTGGTAAGAGAATATCCTGGACGGTTTTCTTATATAGTTTTTCATAGAGTAATGGCTCAATCGTTTGACCGGTATAGAAGTAACCAACTTTGGGTCTGGCATCAAGTAAGCCAGTCATTGTCAAAATAGCTAAATCACTTCTCAAAGTTGCTCGGCTTAAACCAAGTGTTCCGGCAATGCTGTCACCACTGATTGGCTCATTCTCTTTGACGATCTTGATGATCTCCAATTGTCTTGAAGTGAGTTTCATTTTATCGACCTACTTTCTAAATGTGACACACTAATTATTATATATTTCTTATAAAAATAAATCAACCATAAATAAAAGAACTTATATTATCTATTGACATTAAATGTGATACACAATATAATCGATTTATCTTAAATGTGATACACTATTAAAAGAGAAGGAGTGTTTACTCGTGAATTATGTAATTGATTTTTCAGAAGGAAGTAAAGAACAAGCGGATTTGCTAGGTGGTAAAGGGGCGAATCTCGCAGAAATGACAAAATTGAATTTGCCTGTTCCAACAGGTTTTACCATTACAACACAGGCGTGTTTGGCCTATTTGGAGAAAAAAGAGCAGCTATCAAACAAGTTAGAGGCACAGATAAAGCAACATATCCAACGTATGGAAGAACGTACGAAAAAGACGTTTGGTTCAGCGGTGAATCCTCTCCTTGTTTCCGTCAGAAGTGGTTCTAAATTTTCTATGCCGGGCATGATGGATACGATTTTAAATTTGGGCTTAAACGATGAGACGGTACTTGGCTTGATCGAAAAAACTGGGGATGCACGTTTTGCTTATGATTGTTATCGAAGACTTCTACAAATGTTCGGGGATGTGGTTTGTGGGATCGACAAAAATCGTTTTGAGGAACAGCTGGATTTTTATAAATCGAAAAAGAACTATCGCTCTGACACGGATTTAATGGCAGAGGATTGGCAGGCATTAGTGAGTATTTATAAGGATATATTTTTAGAAGTGACACATCACGCGTTTCCTCAAGATCCATATGAGCAGTTGACTTTAGCTGTAGAAGCTGTTTTTCGTTCGTGGAACAATCGCAGAGCTGTTACATACCGCCGATTACACGATATTTCTGATAAACTAGGAACGGCGGTCAATATTCAAGAAATGGTTTTTGGAAATTTTGGATCAGAAAGTGGAACTGGCGTTGCTTTTACTCGTAATCCTGCGACTGGTGAAAAGGGGATTTTTGGTGAATTTCTATTGAATGCTCAAGGAGAAGACGTTGTAGCTGGGATTAGAACACCTCAACCGATTAGTGAGCTGGAAAATCTAATGCCGGAAGTGTATGAGAAATTTTTGAAGTTGAGCGGATTATTAGAGCGTCATTACAAAGATATGCAGGATATTGAATTTACGATCGAAAATCGACAATTATATCTTTTGCAAACAAGGAATGGGAAGCGTACAGCAAAATCGGCATTCAAAGTGTGTCTTCAATTGGTAGAAGAAGGAATCATCACCAAAAAAGAAGCACTTCAGCGAATCAATCCAACAATGATCACTCAATTACTTCATCCAGTGTTTGAGCCAGAGCAATTAAAACAGGCTGAGGTGTTTGCCAAAGGATTACCAGCAAGTCCTGGCGCAGCAAATGGAAAAATCTACTTCACAGCTGAACAAGCGAAAAAGGCGAGTGAGCAAGGTGAAAAAGTCATTCTGGTGCGTCAAGAAACCTCGCCGGAAGATATTGAAGGAATGGTCGTTAGCGAAGCTATCGTGACGTCAAGAGGTGGAATGACTTCTCATGCGGCAGTCGTCGCCAGAGGGATGGGTGTTTGCTGTGTAGCTGGCTGTGAAGAGATTTATGTAGATGAATTTTTGGAACAGGCAACGGTAGGCGACGTCACTTTACGGCAAGGGGACACGATTTCTGTCGATGGAACAACAGGAACCATCTATAGAGGCAGTATTCCCTATGTTCAAGGGGACGAATGGCAGTTGTTAGAAACGGTCACAAATTGGGGCAAAGAAATGTCGAGGATAGATGTAAAAGCAAATGCAGAAACCCCAGCAGACATTAAAATGGCACTAAAATTAGGAGCGCAGGGAATTGGTCTAGCAAGAACAGAGCATATGTTTTTTGGCGAACAACGCATTTTTGAAATGCGAAAAATGATTTTGGCTGAGGATGAGCCATCACTTTTGGCTCCGTTGCACAAATTAAAAGAATTTCAAAAAGAAGATTTTCGCACGATGTTCGAGTTGCTAAAAGATAAGCCATGTACGATTCGTTTGCTAGATCCGCCACTACATGAATTTTTACCTCAAACAGAAGAAGAGATCATACATTTAGCAAATGAAACAGAGCGGACAGTGGGGCAGATCAAGCATCGAATTGCCGAACTTCATGAGCAAAATCCGATGTTAGGGCATCGAGGCTGTCGTTTAGCCATTACCACACCACAAATATATGAAATGCAAGCAGCTGCAATCATTGAAAGTGCGATGGCTGTTTCACAAGAAATCGGGCTGACTGTTGTTCCTGAAATCATGATTCCTCTGATTGGAAGTAAGGAAGAAATGGCCTGGCTAAGAGAACGTTTAGTTCAAACGGTTCAACAAATTTTTGAAGAAAAACAGCAAATCATTCCTTATAAAATTGGTACGATGTTGGAAATACCAAGAGCTTGTTTAACCGCAGACGAGATTGCGGAAACCGCAGATTTCTTTAGCTTTGGCACGAATGATTTAACACAGTTGACCTATGGTTTTTCACGTGATGATTCAGTGAAATTCATTGGCGCGTATGAAGAAAGAAAATTATTAAAGGCGGATCCATTTCAGCATATTGATGAAGAAGGCGTCGGTGTATTGATGAAAATCGCCGTCGAAAAAATCAGAAAATATGATCCAAAAATCAAAATTGGCGTCTGTGGGGAAGTTGGCGGAGACCCTCAATCGATCCGTTTTTTACAGAAGATTGGTGTGGATTACGTGTCATGTTCACCTTACCGAATTCCAGCAGCAATCTTAACGATCGCTCAAGAAAGTGCACAATAAATTCAGTCAAAAAAAGGGCTCAGTTTCGCTCCGCAAACGTCAAATAAATCATGTGAAAGATCAGCTTTGACACGTCAATAACTTAAAAAGGATAAAGGAGAAAGTCACTTAGTGGTGAGTTTTTCCTTTATTTTTTAGTGTTGTAAATCTCCGTTTTTGTATCTAAGTGGTATAATTTGATAGAACTGTTTGAGAAGGAAGTGAGTAACTTGACCAAGCAATCAAAAAGATGGCTGGCGATTGGTGCAGTATGCGGACTATTTTTTCTTTTAGGTGTGCATTTTTTTAGTGTTCAGCATGTCGAACCTGCTAAAATGCCTAAAGTGGTTCAGTCAGCGACTAAAGAGGATAGAGCGAATATCGATCTTTTGATCGACAAGGCGCATGTTAAAGGAACCGTCTTACTGATTGATCAAGGCACGATTTTTTATGAAAAAAGCTATGGTTACGCAGACCAGAAACACCAAAAGAAAAATAGAAATGAGAGTATCTATCCAATTGCTTCTTTACAAAAAATCATAACAGGAGCTGTAGTACTGGAATTAGTAAAAGACGGCATACTCACGCTTGACATGACTCTGGATAAGTTTTATCCAGAAATAGAGCGGAGTGGACAAATCACGATTAATGATCTGTTGAGCCATACGTCCGGCATAGACCTGCCGGAAGAAGAACCGGAATATCTATTGAAGGATCAAAAAAGTCAAATCAACTATGCATTAAAAGAACTCACTGTAAATCAGAATAAGGAATTTCTGTATACAAATGGTAATTATACTCTTTTGGCTGGCATCATTTCAGCTAGTTTAAAGCAGCCTTATGAAGAAGTGATTCAAGAACGGGTGATCGATAAGCTGGCGTTAAAGCATACTTATTTTTGGGATCATTTGCCGGAGTCAGAGTCTTTACCAGTTCCTTATATTCATACAACGCAGGATTATCAGCCAGATTCTTTTCCGTCCAGCAAAAAACTATTTTCAAGTTTACTTGGTGCTGGAAACATGTATATGTCTGTAGAAGACTTTTGGCTCTTTACACAAAGCCTAGTAAATGGTCAATTGTATACTCAAAATGAATATGAGGAGTTGGCGCAAGTAAAAAAAGAAGGCTATCGATCCGGTATGATTTACTTTGATAACTTGAACTATTCTGAAGGAAGTTTGGGCGGATACAATACAGTGATTTACGGTGATCAAGACAAACAACGAATGGTGATTCTCTTTGCTAATCAGTCAGGGGAGTATGGAATGCGCGAGTTGAGTCAACAATTATATCAGTTGCTACCAGCAGAGGAATGATTTGTTTGTGAAAATGATGAAAAAGAGATAGGAAGTTCCTTAGTTTTATGCTATTATTTTTAATAAATCAATTGAAGAAGGTGAAGAAATGCCATTATTATTTGGAACGGCAACATTCAATGAAAGTGAACATTTAACAATAGGCGGCTGTGATACAGTCACATTAGCAGAAAAATATGGAACACCCTTGTTTATTTATGATGTTGCACATATTCGTGAACGAGCGAGAGGATTCAAACAAACCTTAAACAGTTTAGGTGTAAAAAATAAAGTCATCTATGCCAGCAAAGCCTTTTGCTGTTTGGCAATGTATAAATTATTAGAAGAAGAAGAACTGGGCTGTGATGTCGTTTCTGCTGGTGAGATTTATACCGCAATAAAAGCAGGGATGTCGCCTGAAAATATCGAATTTCATGGGAATAATAAAACCAAAGAAGAGCTTCTTTACGCAGTAGAACAAGGTGTTGGAACAATCATTATCGATAATTTTTACGAAATTGAGTTATTGAGTGCCATTCTGAAAGAAAAAAATCAAAAGCAACATGTTCTGTTTCGAATTACACCAGGAATCAATGCGGAAACGCACGACTATATTTTAACCGGTCAAGTCGATTCAAAATTTGGATTTGATGTAAATAGTGGACAAGCAACTCAAGCATTAGAACGGATTTTAGCTGATGATCATTTGGTTTTAAAAGGGGTTCACTGTCATATTGGTTCACAGATTTTTTCTGCCGAAGGCTTTTTAGCAGCAGTTGAAAAGATGCTGACTATTTTGAACGAGTGGAAACAAGCATTTGGCTATTCTGTCGATGTCTTAAATATGGGGGGCGGTTTTGGTGTTCAGTATACCGAAGCAGATGATCCGTTAGAACCGGAAGCATTTGTTAAAGCCATCGTCAATAGTGTAAAGGGTCAATGTGCGTTGTTGGATTATGCGTTTCCTGAAATCTGGCTGGAGCCTGGTAGGAGCATTATTGCTGAAGCAGGCACAACGATTTATACGGTAGGTTCTGAAAAGGTCATTCCCGAAGTCAGACATTATGTGTCTGTCGACGGCGGAATGGGAGACAATATTCGTCCTGCCTTGTATGGAGCAAAATATGACGGCTTTTTAGCAAATAGAATCAGCAACGAACAACAATCGCCGAAAACGATTGTTGGAAAATATTGCGAATCTGGAGATGTTTTAATCAAAGATATTGAATTGCCGACATTGAGACCAGAAGACTTATTTGCAGTGACAAGTACAGGCGCTTATGGGTATTCAATGGCTAATAACTATAATCGTAATTTAAAACCGGCAGTTGTATTTGTAGAAGATGGACATGAAAAATTAGCGATTCGCCGTGAGACATACGAAGACTTGATTTCGTTGGATTGTGAATAAAGGAACACCGAACAAAGCACAGCTGGTTTTGTTCGGTGTTCTTTTTATAGAGAAAACGTATAGTTGAGGGCATCGATACTCTTTTTCGCGACATAGTAGTATACTTATTTTAGGAGTTATATTTTTGAATGAGAGGTGATGGGAGTGAAGTGGATCATTTTGGTCATACTTATTTTAGTAGTTGTGATTGCAGCATTAATAGTGTATGCGGCTAATTTTTTTATCAATGTGGCACTTTTCAGAGAAAATCAATGGTACCATACGACCGGACATAAAATGATGAATCCGGATAATTTTAATAAAGGACGTTCTCAGTATGATATAACTGAAGAAAAACAAATTCAGTTAGGAAAAGAATTTTGGGAACAGTCTTACGCCCAAGATTATTGGCTGAATATGGAGGGAGAGCGTTTATACAGCCGTTTATTTCAACCTCACCCTAATAGTAAAAAATGGGTGATTTGTGTCCATGGTTATCGTTCATATGGTCAACGTGACATGGCTTTTCCAGCTTTTATGTTTTCAAAACAAGGCTATAATAGCTTAATTCCAGATCTTAGAGCGCACGGGCAGAGCTCAGGGAACGTGATCGGTATGGGCTGGCTGGATCGTTTGGATTTATTGAAATGGATTCAAGAAGTACTGACGATCGAACCGCAGGCAGAAATTATTTTATTTGGCGGTTCAATGGGTGCGGCTACAGTTATGATGACTAGCGGGGAAAGTCTACCCGCACAGGTGAAAGGGATAGTCGCAGATTGTGGCTATTCTTCTGTGTACAACGAATTTGGTGCGATGCTGCGTTCTGCTTTTAAATTGCCAGCGTTTCCTATCTTAACGATTGCTGATTTGATCGCACGTAAAAAAGTTGGTTATTCATTGAAAGAAGCTTCGGCAGTTTCGCAGTTAGCTAAAAATAAATTGCCGCTGCTATTGATTCATGGGACTGGAGATAAATTTGTTCCTCATCAGATGCTTTATGAAAATATGGAAGCAGCTACTGGTGTTAAAGAGAGTTTGATAATAGAAAAAGCACCGCACTTGTCTTCCTTTATTTATGAACCGGAACATTATTTTGATACGGTATTTGAGTTTTTACGACGTTATTGTGAATGAGGAGGGGAATTATGGATGAAAAGAAACAGCAGAAAAAGCTAAGTTTGGGTATATTACTGATCGTTATTGCTGCGACATTGAGCAGTTTAGGACAGTTGGCTTGGAAGTTTGGTGCAGATGGAACAGGGAATTACGCAATTGGTTTATACATTATTGGTTTGATCGCAGCTGGTGCAGGGATGTTTTTTATGATGGCTGGGTTTCGTTACGGAGAGGTATCGATTTTACAACCTATGATGAGTTTAGGTTTCGCGCTTTCGATTGTTTTAGGGGCTGTATTTTTAAATGAATCCATTACTTGGTATAAGCTGTTAGGTACAGGATTTATCGTAGCTGGATCAGTTCTTTTGGGGATTGAAGGAAATGAGGGGACGGGCTGATGGATTATTTTGCTATTATTGTTATATTGATCGTATCGACTTTGTCTGGTAGCATCGGCGCACTTGCGTTGAAAAAAGGGATGAATGATTTATCAACGTTAAGTCTTAAGCTGGTTTTAATGAATGGCTGGATTTATTTAGGTTCTTTTTTATATTTGTTAAGCGCAGGTACAAATATCTTATTGCTTAAATTTTTAGATTATTCGATTGCGTTTCCGATGACCTCGTTGACCTATGTTTGGACAGTCTTTATTTCCTATTTTATTTTCAAAGAAAAATTGACAGTTAGAAAAATTTTAGCTGTTCTGCTGATCATTGCTGGAGTTTTTATTATTAGTCAATAAGCAAGTGAGTGGCGTAGAATGGATGCAAGAGGTAAGATAGAACTATACTACTAGGAGGGATAAACATGAAACGTACTACAAATGGCATTGATAAAATCAAATTACTACAAGCTTTAACAACGATCATGACAGGGGTATTCATGTTGAGTGCCGTTTTGAAACATAAAAGAAATTGAGGAAAAAAATCATTTGAGTTGATAAAAATAATGGTCTGAGGAATAACTCTTAGAGTTATTCTTCAGACCATTTAAGCATGAAACTCTTTTTTCCAGACTTTTCGTTATTTGAGAAAGAGAAGCAGAAAAGTTGGGATTATCCATTGGTAGCTGGTTTCTAGCATTCTGGTTTTAGCGGTGTAACTAGAGATAACAAAATACAGAAATGGAGTGAATGAGTTTCACTCTATTTCTGTATTTTTATCGATAATCAACTAATTCTTAACGAATGCCTAAAGCAATCCGAGCATAACGTGACATTTTATCAGTAGTCCATGCAGGATACCAAACAAGTTTTACTTCTGGATTTTTCACTTCAGGAATTTCTTTTAGCGCTTCGTGGATTTGATCTGTTAATACATCTGCCAAAGGACAACCCATTGTTGTCAAAGTCATTTTGATGACTGTATCACCGTTTTGAGCAAAGTCCACTTCATAAATTAAACCTAGATTAACGATATCGATCCCCAGTTCAGGATCAATAACAGTTTCTAGTGCAGTTAAAATTTGTTCTTTGATGTCCTCGATTTCTTCAGCAGACCATTCTTGATTTGTTTCAGTCATTGTATCTACTCCTTTTCTTGGTCATGCAGCCTTTTTGTGCAAGAAGTAAAAGGTGCATACCTTACAGTTCGTTCTTCCCATATAATACCTTTTTTTAAATACTTTGTAAATGAGAATCTTTTTCAATAAGGTGAGAAAAAATCACAGAAAAAGGCTCTTGTGTGTTGATGTGAACGAAGCAGAGTAGAGTCTGTCACTCATTCAAGTCTAGAGAGACGTTTTTAAAATTGTAGCGTAAAAAGCATCAGCTCATTTTCCGTTGCATTCATAATATTATGTTGTGTAAAAGCTTCTAAGAAAATGGCGTCTCCTTCATGTAAGAGCAAAACGTCATCTTTCAATTCCACTGTTGCCTCCCCCTTTATTACGTAATTTATTTCACAAAGATTATGAGCAATTTTTTTGCCACTGGAAGAAGATTGAGCATCAATGTAAATCTTTGAAATGACCATATTGTTTGTATGTACAGGTAAATTGAACAAAGTATCATAGTAAGTAGAATTTGTTTGCCAAGGGTTGTATTTCGTATTTGAAGTGTTCCGGATGACCTTGTAGCCTTTTTCAATCGTTTCGTCCTCATGAATGACTTGAGGGGCTTCATTGGCTAAAAGAGAAGCAACTGTAACATCTAAAGCGTCAGCAATTTTCCGTAAAGCTTCTAAAGAGGGACGATTAGCGCCGCGCTCAATTTGTGATAGGAAGCTAGCGGAGTAACCAGTCTTTTGTCCTAGTGCAGTCAATGTAATCTTTTTTTCTTTCCTTAAATTCTTGATTTCTCTAAATTCCATCTATAGCCGTCCTTTATATTAGAATCTTTTTTTCTTCATATTATCTCGAATTCGCCAAAAAATTACAAGTACTAAACGTTTAATGAAAAAATATACAGAAAATTCTCATTATTGTATTGACATTTTCATAGAGTAAACTTAAAATTGTAACAATTAATTCAAATTAAAAACGAAATTTGAACTGAAGATTTAAAAAAGAGTGTTTATTTTTTCTTTTGGAACAGTATATCGTTTTATGAGGAATGCTGACCAGATGGGGAGTGTAGTAAATACTATTGGGGGAAGTAAAAATGAAGATAACGAAGATCAATGTAGAAGCAAAAGCAGTCAAACTAAAAGAACCAATCACCATTGCACTGGGAACGATCGAGCATTCGATGAGTGCGATTGTTGAAATTGAAACGGACGAAGGTATTAAAGGCTATGGTGAGGGATCACCAGGAATTTTGATTACAGGAGAAACGTTAAAAGGAACGACAGAATGTATTCAATTATTTGAAAAACAGTTGATTGGTGTTGATCCGTTGGATATCGAAAAAGTTCACAGTATTATGAATACTGTAGCTGCCCATGCTCCCTCTGCTAAGACGGCTATTGACATTGCTTGCTATGATTTACTTGGTAAAAAAGCCAATCTACCTGTCTATAAGCTTTTAGGTGGATATGCTTCCTCGGTCAAAACCGATTTAACCATTGGGATAGATACGCCTGAGATTATGGCTGTCAAAGCTAAACAAGCAGTATCACTAGGTTTTGACACATTGAAAATAAAAGTCGGAACTACTATTTCACAGGATCTTGCCCGAATCGAAGCAATCCGTCTCGCTGTTGGCAGTCAAATCAAATTGCGGCTCGATGCCAATCAAGGCTGGCAACCTAAAGAAGCTGTGACTATGATCAATCGCTTAGAAGAGTTTGGTATTGAGTTGGTAGAGCAGCCTGTCGCTTATCATGATATTGATGGATTGGCATTTGTGACGAAACAAGTTGCAGTACCGATCATGTCTGATGAAAGCTGCTTCAATTCAAAAGATGCCTTACGATTGATCAAAGCTCGTGCGGTCGATTACGTGAATATCAAGTTAATGAAATGCGGCGGTATCCATGAGGCACTTAAAATAAACAGTATTTGTGAAGCTGCGGGAGTTGAATGTATGATCGGCTGTATGGTTGAGGAAACAAATATTGGCGTTACAGCAGCGGCGCATTTGGCAGCTGCAACTAAAAATATTACTAGGGCAGATCTTGACGCTACATTCGGCTTACATGAGGTAGCGATCCCAGGAGGTGTTGGGTTAGAAGCCACAAGTATGATCACATTAACAAATCAAGGTGGTTTAGGTTTGAGCAAATAAGTAAAGGAGTTTTTTGCATGTATTATGATTTGAAATATATGAGTGTCCCATTACCAGAAGATGTCATTAAATTAAAGAGTTACGGTGATTTTAACGGAGCAGAAAAGCTGATTCAGTTTTTATTATCCCAAGAATTACCTCAAGCATTACAAAAAAGACTAGAAATTGAACAAGATATTATTCGCATTGTGGGAATCAATGAATACCCCTTTGATTTTAAAGAAGCAAATAAAATGATGAAAGATACATTCAAAAATTACGATGAGCAAGAGTTAACAGAACTGAAAGAATCAGGAAAAGTAGACTGGCTTTACATTGACGGAAAGGTTCATTTTCAACGTCGCTTTTTAATGAATTTGATCAAAACACAGGCAGAGTATGAATCACGATTGCTTGTTAAAGAGGACAACGAAGTTGATCGCTTGAGAAAGCAGGAACTAACTCAAAATGTACAATTAATGAAAGCAAACGGCAGCAGAACGGTTAAAATCCATCTAAAAAGCAGTATCAAAGTAAAAAAAGAATACGAACGGCCGGGAGAAAAAGTTCGCGTTTACTTACCGCTTCCAAAAGCGTGTAAGCAAGTTTCTGATATTCAGATAGTACAGACAACTCCTGAGGCAACGATTATTGCAACGGAAGAAGAAGCGCAACGAACCATCTTTTTCGAAACGATTTTAGAAGAAAATCAGGTTTTTAGCGTAGAGTATACGTATATTAATCATGTCAATTATGTTGATTTGGATCCAGAAAAAGCAGCCGAGCAGCAGCCGGAATTTGAGTTGCATGAGCAATTACCTCATATTCAGTTTACGCCGTATCTAGAGCAGTTACTCGAAGAAATAATAGCGGGAGAAAGCAACCCAATCAAAAAGGCACGTAAAATCTATGATTTCATTACAACGCGAGTCAATTACTCCTTTATGAGAGAATATTTTACGATTGAAAATATTTCTGAATATGCGGCTGTCAATTTGAAAGGCGATTGCGGTGTCCAAGCAATTTTGTTTATCACACTCTGTAGAATGGCAAAAATTCCAGCAAAATGGCAATCTGGCTTGTATGTCTCTCAATATTACACTGGCTGTCATGACTGGGCACAGTTTTACGTAGCGCCGTACGGTTGGGTATTTGCAGATCTTTCTTTTGGCGGAGGCGCTAAAAGAACAGGTGATTTGGATCGCTGGAATTATTATTTTGGGAATCTTGATGTCTTCAGAATGCCGGCAAACAGTGAGATCCAAACGGATTTCAATCCGCCAAAAGCGTTTTTAAGAGCAGATCCGATCGACAATCAAAGAGGCGAGTTTGAATATGAAAACCAAGGACTTCCATATGCTTACTTAGAAGTTAAACAAGAATTGATCAAAATGGAAGAAATTGCAAAATAAAAAAGAAGGTTAAGGTGGAATGTATGAAAAACGGGGTTAAAAAGAGTCTTGTATTACTGACAACAGTATTGTTATTGTCAGCTTGCGGCGGGAACGCAGGAAAATCAGCAACAGACGGTTCGGGAAAAGAAAACAAAACAGAAAAGCAATCATCAAGAGTGCTCAATCTAATGGAAGCATCAGAAATAGGTTCGATGGACACGATCTTCACCCAAGATGAGCCAAGTGTAAATGCTCAGTCTAATGTTTTTGAAGGTCTGTATCAATTAGATGAGAAAGATAAAATCATTCCAGCAACTGCTAAGGAGTTACCGGAAATATCAGAAGATGGGAAAACCTATACGATTAAATTAAGAGAAGATGCAAAATGGTCAAATGGCGATTCAGTAACGGCGAAGGATTTTGTTTTTGCTTGGAAAAAAATGGCAGATCCTAAAAATCAAGCAAACTACTTCTTTTTAATGGACGGAACGATCCTTAACGGAACAGAAATCGTCAATGAAGAGAAATCAGCAGACGAGCTAGGGGTTAAAGCACTAGATGATTATACCCTTGAAATTCAAATGGAAAAACCAGTTCCTTATTTTACTTCATTACTAGCATTTTCACCTTTCTTCCCGCAAAATGAAAAATTTGTAACGGAAAAAGGCAAGGCATACGGCACTTCTAGCGAAAATATCGTTTCTAACGGTCCGTTCCTGATGGAAAATTGGGATCAGTCATCTATGTCTTGGGATTTAGTTCAAAATCCGGAATATTATGATGCAGATAAGGTAAAATCTGAAAAAATTCATTTTGAAGTATTGAAAGAAACAAACACAGCCTTTAATCTTTATGAATCTGGTGAATTAGATGTAGCTGTCCTAACAGGTGACTTTGCAAAGCAAAACAAAGACAATCCTGACTATGAAGCGATTCAGCGTTCAAAAGTTTACTCACTTAGAATGAATCAAAAAAGAAATGACAAACCATCGATTTTTGCCAATGAGAATGTACGCAAAGCCATTGCTTATGCGTTAGATAAAAAGAGTTTAGTTGAAAATATCTTAGCAGATGGCTCAACAGATATTTATGGATACATTCCGAAAGATTTTGTTGCAAATCCAGAAACTGGCGAAGATTTCCGTAAAGAAGCAGGCGATCTAGTCAAAACTGACGAAAAATTGGCAAATGAGTATTTAGATAAAGCGAAAAAAGAATTAAACGGTGATGTGACGATTGAATTATTGTCTAAAGATGGTGACGGCGATAAAAAAGTTGCAGAATTCATTCAAGGTCAATTAGAGAAAGCATTGCCTGGCTTAAAGATCAATGTTAAAACAGTTCCTCTAAATAACTCGATCGAGTTAATGAGAAATAGTGATTATGAACTCTCTGTCAGCATGTGGGGACCAGATTACCAAGACCCAATGACTTTCTTGGAAAGTTCTGTCAGCAGTAAAAATAAAACCAGCTATCGTAGTGAAAAATTCGATCAGTTGATCGATGATGCGTCCAATAAATATGCCAATGATCCTGAAAAACGTTGGGAAACATTGATTGCTGCTGAAAAAGTTTTAGTTGAAGAAGATGTAGCCTTGATTCCATTGTATCAACAAGCAAGAGGACAATTAGTTCGTCCAGGTGTTGAGGGCATTCAATATCATAATTTTGGTGCGACATGTACCTATAAATATGCTTACATTACGGAATAGTTATTACTTTGAGAAAACACACAAAGAAATTTACTGAAAAACAGAAAATCTTCTTACAGAAATACTTGACCTTAAACAAATTTGCTTGTATTATACTACTTGGGCACCTTTAAGAAGGTCAGAAGCTTGTAACGAATTTCCAGCTCCCTATTCATTTTGGATAGGGAGCTTTTGTTTTTTAGTCAGAAAACAATACAGGGTTCGTTTGCTTCTCTCTACAAATCTATTTAGAGAAAGGGTTTTTTTATATTATGACAAAATATATCTTTGTTACAGGCGGCGTGGTTTCTTCGATTGGTAAGGGAATTGTCGCAGCATCATTAGGACGTTTATTAAAAAATCGCGGCTTAAAAGTAACGATTCAAAAATTTGATCCATACATCAATGTGGATCCAGGAACAATGAGTCCTTACCAACATGGAGAAGTTTTTGTCACAGATGATGGTGCCGAAACAGATTTAGACTTAGGTCATTACGAGCGTTTTATTGATATCAATTTGAATAAATACTCAAATGTGACAACTGGGAAAATCTATTCAGAAGTTTTGAGAAAAGAGCGTAAAGGTGAATATTTAGGTGCAACAGTTCAAGTAATTCCTCATATCACCAATGAAATCAAAGATAAAATCATGCGGGCGGCAAATTTGACTGACGCAGATATTATTATCACAGAAGTAGGCGGTACAGTAGGAGACATCGAATCTTTACCGTTTCTAGAAGCATTACGCCAAATGAAGGCAGAAGTAGGCAGTGATAATGTTATGTATATCCATACGACATTGATTCCTTATTTAAAAGCTGCTGGTGAAATGAAAACCAAACCTACTCAACATAGTGTGAAAGAATTGCGTAGTCTGGGCATCCAACCAAACATTTTAGTTGTTCGTACAGAATTACCTGTTTCTCAAGGCACTAAAAATAAATTAGCACAATTTTGTGATGTTGCACCAGAAGCTGTGATTGAATCACGTGACGTGGAAACATTGTATTCCATTCCGTTAGCACTTCAAGCACAAAACATGGACCAAATCGTCTGTGATCATTTAAAATTAGACGTACCAGAAGCTGATATGACAGAATGGCGTGCATTAGAAGAAAAAGTACTTGGATTGAAGAAAACGACAAGAATTGCTTTAGTCGGAAAATATGTTGAGCTTCCAGATGCTTATCTTTCAGTCGTTGAGGCATTAAAACATGCTGGTTTTGCATTTGACTCAGATATTGCGATCGATTGGATCGATTCTCAAGAGCTGACTGCAGAAAATGTTGATGAAATCTTAAAAGAAGCGGACGGCATTTTAGTTCCTGGCGGATTTGGTGATCGTGGGGTAGAAGGCAAAATCGAGGCTATTCGTTTCGCTCGTGAAAATGATGTTCCATTTTTAGGAATTTGTCTAGGGATGCAAATGGCTTGTGTTGAATTCGCTCGTAACGTGGTTCAATTAGAAGATGCTGGTTCAGCAGAAAACAATCCTGAAATACAAAACAATATTATCGATTTGATGGCAGATCAGGAAAATATTGAAAATCTTGGCGGCACATTACGTCTGGGCTTATACCCATGTAAAATTAAAAAGGGCACTGTGACTGCTAAAGCCTATGAGGAACAGGAAGTCGTACAGGAACGTCACCGTCATCGTTATGAATTCAACAATAAATACCGTCAATTATTTGAGGAAAATGGACTGGTCTTTTCAGGAGTTTCACCAGATAATCGTCTAGTTGAAATCGTTGAATTACCAGATAAAAAATTCTTTGTTGGCTGTCAATTCCATCCAGAATTGATTTCTAGACCAAACAGACCGCAACACTTGATTAAAGGGTTTGTAGAAGCTGCTTTGAATAATCAATAGAAAAAGTATCTGAGCCTTGACTAATAAAGTCAAGGCTCAGATACTTTTTTAGTTATCCAGAAGGAGACCGACCGGCTCGAGCCGCATTATTTGGATTCTGAGGAGTTGAAGTATTTGTTGTCGGTCGATCCGACGAATCCGTAGGTTTCTCATTATCTGGTGGCGTTGGTTCAGGCTCAGGCTCTGGTTCCGGGTCTGGAACTGGTTCTCTAGTTGGTTCAGGTGCATCGCTTGGTGGTACCTCTGATGTTGAAGTAGAGGTATTTTCTGTTGGTTCAGAACTTACAGGAGTTTCCCATGTTGAAGAAGTATAGCCAGTATTCGAAGGTAACAATTGTTCTTCATACGCGCCTTTGACGTACAATTCACTGCCAGAGCGAAGCACGCTGTCAGGCATAACCCAATCTTCATTGTCTACACCTTCAGAAAGATAAGTCATCATTTCCCGATAAACCGAAGATGCTGTGCCCCAGTACTCGAAAGGAATAGGGGTTAAACGATTCTTATAGCCCGTCCAGACTGAAACGGCATAATGAGGTGTATAACCAACGAAAGTACTGTCAGGAGCGATACTAGACGCTTCTGAAGCACCTATTTTAACTAGGTCATCATCTGTGTAGTTTGCTGTTCCTGTTTTTCCTGCTTGGATCAAGCCTGGTACCGAAGCATTAAAGGCAGTTCCGCCATTGATAACATCTTTAAGCATATCCGTCATCATATAAGCAGTTGAATCCTTCATAGCTCGATGACTTTCCGTTTGAGTGACTTCCTCAGAGCCATCTTGATAGACAACTTTATTGACATAATAAGGTTTGTTATAGACACCCATATTCGCAAAGGTTGCATAAGCTGCAGCTAGTTTCAAGGAAGAAACACCATATTTATTTCCGCCAAGTTCACTGGTATTACTAGAGATTGCATTAGCAGCAACGATCTCTTTAAATTCAATACCTAAGTTTTTCAAAAATTCTGCTGACTTATCACTGCCCACAGCATCAAAGGTTTGAATTGCCGTAGTGTTTCGAGAATACATAATTGCTTTACGCATTGTGAGCGCTCCGTAATATTGCATATCCGCGTTTGTTACAGGAATATTTGTGCCTTCATAGGTTGTCGGTCTATCCATCATGATTCGTCCAGTTGAGTAATTTAAGTTTTCAATGGCAGGACCATAATCGGCGATCGGCTTCATGGTTGAACCGACATCTCGGTCGGTCTCAATGGCTAAATTGGTTCCCAGTTGAACATCATCTGGAATATTTCGTCCACCGATTTGCGCTTTGACTTGACCAGTTTTGACATCGATGACAGTCGAAGCAACTTGGAAATCAGCATCTGGGTATTCAACATACTCATCACTATTAACGATATCATATAATCGTTTTTGCGCATTCATATCAAGATTAGTGTAAATGTCTAATCCATCAGTATAGATATTTTTACCCATGCCTTCAACTTCATCGATAACTTCTCTGATGTAGTTGTCTACGATCTTGCGATTTTCATTCGATTGTTTTAACGGCTGTAAACCGTCGTCAATCGGCGTTGCTTTTGCTTCATCGTACTGTTGTTGCGTGATTTTATCGTTTTCCTTCATTGTGTATAAAACAACATCACGTCGTTCTTTGGCAATATCTGGTTTTACATACGGATCATAATCATTAGGTGCTTGAGGCATTCCAGCCAATAAAGCAGTTTGTGGCAGAGATAGCTCAGCTAAAGGTTTACCATAATAGGTTTGAGCGGCTGTTTCCATCCCATATAGACCATTAGCCATATACACTTTATTGATATAATACGTTAGTATTTCTTCTTTTGATTTCTCTTTTTCCAGTTTTACAGCCAACCAAGCTTCCTGCGCTTTTCGCTTAAGATTTTGATCTTTTTCAGAAGTGGAGAAATAAGATAATTTGATCAATTGCTGTGTCAAGGTACTACCGCCTTGAAGTCCGCCAGTCTTAAAGTTAGAAAAGGCTGAGCCTAAAATACGAATCGGATCAACGCCACTGTGTTTATAGAAACGTTTATCCTCAACTGAAACTACCGCATCTTTAAGTGTTTGTGGTACATCTGTCGGTTTGATCATTTCACGTTTTTCTGCTCCTAACTCTTCAAAAACTTCATTATTGATATCATATAATTTTGAAGAGACTGTGGCGCTTAGTTTTTCATCGTCCAATTTGGGCGCATCTTTTGCATAAGACCAAAAGAGACCTAACCCAGCAAGCAAACCGATGATCCCTAATAAAACGAGACCTAAGAAAATCTTTAGTAGAATTCGTTTTTTCTTTGGTTTTTTCCCACCAGTAGGAGGCTGAGTGTTTAAAGTGCTGCTGGAAGCAGGCGGATGTCCATGTCTTGCAGCACGTGACCCTATTTCATCAGTTGTCATTCATTGCAACTCCTTTTTTTGATTGTATGTATTGTTCTACTGCGTCCAAATAAGGGATTCTTGGTGCAATCCCAATCTGGATTTCAATCCCATTTTTTTCAATAATAGCTAGAGGCAAAGATTTTTTCCCAGTTGTTTCTTGCTCTGCCCAATAGGTGACTAAAGCTTCCCCGCTAAAAAAGAAACATCTATTCAAAGATGAAAACCACAAGAGAACAAAGCAAATCCCTTTTTGTGCCAAACATTGTCGGATATGATCGATCTGGTGTTGATGAAAGTTCTTAAAAGGGAAGGAGGTTTTATTTTTCGTCTCCTTGGCTTCAAAGTCCAGATAAAATCCATTATAAACGCCATTATAATCAGTAGTGGAGGCTTGTCTAAAATAAGCTTCTTTAATCACTGCGGCGCTTCGACTAGGATAATCAACTTTGACAATTTGGACAGGCGTTGGTTTTTTGTGGATGACAGCAGTATTGCGAGATAAGTAATAGGCATTACTTTTATTGATCTCTTCTTCAAAGTCCATTCCGCGTTTCCCAAATTGAATTGATTTTTGTTTTTTTACTTGTTTTTTTGATTTCGGTGCTTCATGATTGTTATAGGGAGTACCATTAGGATAATGAAAAGCCATTTCTATCACACTCCTAGCAAATATTATAACAAAAAATCTTTATGAAAGAAAAGGAATGTCTATGGAAAACGTAAAAACTCTTTATGTTACTGGATATAAAAGCTTTGAAATCGGGGTTTTTCAAGACAATGACCCTAAAATAGCAGTTATTAAAAATGTATTAAAAAAAGAAATTATCGGGTTTTTAGAGGCTGGTTTAGAGTGGGTGTTGGTAGCAGGCAACCTTGGAACAGAGATTTGGGCAGCAGAAGTCGTTGCTGAATTGAAAAACGATTACCCCGAATTAAAATTAGGGATCATTTATCCATTTAAAGAATTTGGCAGTAATTGGAATGAAAAAAATCAAGGAAATTTAGAAAAAATCGAACGGTTGGCAGATTTTGTAGATTCCGTTAGCCATCAACCGTATCAATCACCTGCACAATTAAAAATGCATACTCGTTTTTTACTAGAGCACACAGGCGCCAGCTTGCTTATCTATGACCGGGAATATCCCGGTAAAACGGAGTATTTCTTAAAAGATGCGACGCTATTTTCAGAACAATATCCTTATGAAATCCGACTAATTACGATGGATGATTTACAAAACTCGTTAGATTCATGAGAATCTGTTTGATTTTCTGACGATTTTCCTATACAATAATGCTGTTGAACTATGAACTTTTATCCTAATCAAAGAAAATAATGAGGTGTAAATATGGCAAATTTAGTATACAGTCCAAAAGATATTTTACAAAAAGAATTTAAAACAAAAATGCGCGGGTACGATCCAGTTGAAGTTGACGAATTTTTAGATAACGTAATCAAAGATTATGAAGCCTATAATAAAGAGATTTTGACACTGCAAGAAGAAAACAACCGTCTATTAGCTAAACTTGACCAAGCATCTAAAGTCCAACAAGCAATGCCTTCTCGCAGCAGCCAAGAAGTGCCTAAGAGTGCAGCTGTCACAAACTTTGATATTCTAAAACGTTTATCTAATTTAGAACGTGAAGTCTTTGGAAAAAAATTAGATGATACACCTGTATCAAATCCAATGTCAGGAATGAATCATTCTAATTCATACGAAAGTAATTTCCATCGTGAAATCGATAATTCAGAAACACGTCAATTTTAATTGACCGTTTTTTATACATGTGTAATTTTCGGGTGATCGCGGTTTGATTTTTCAAGCTGAGGAAAGTCCATGCTCGCACAGGCTGAGATGTCTGTAGTGTTCGTGCTTAGCGAAATCATAAGCTAAGGTACTTAATCCAGTGAAATCAGCTGATTTCACTATATAAAGTAACGGCAGGAAAAATGACTAAGGCTACGGCTATGTCAAAGTACCCTTGAAAGTGCCACAGTGACGAAGCAATTTTGGAAACGGAATTGGTGGAACGCGGTAAACCCCTCGAGCGAGCAACCCAAACAATGGTAGGGGCGCTCTTCTAAAGGAAATGAACGAGTAGAAGAGGCAGATTTATTTCTGCAGATAGATGATGACCATCACTTGTTTTTCCCTGAGAAATAAGTGATACAGAACATGGCTTACAGAAAATTACATGTAATCAGGATGACCTTCCAACTTTGTTGTGAAGGCTTTTTTTAAAGTATGAGTGAAAGAGTAGAAATTCTGACAAACGAGGAGAAAAAAGCAATAGACTCACTGTTTTTAACGATAACCTCAAGAGGAGATATAATGACAAAAGAAAAAACATTTAAGCTTGTAGCTACAGCTGCGAGCGGTTTAGAAGCATTAGTAGGAAAAGAACTGCGCGATCTTGGTATTCCTTGCCAAGTCGAAAATGGAAAAGCTCTGTTTGAAGGTACGATGGAAACGATTGCTACTGCCAATTTATGGTTACGTACAGCGGATCGAGTAAAGATCATTGTAGGAGAATTTGATGCGTTTACCTTTGATGAATTATTTGAAAAGGTCAAGGCGTTGCCTTGGGAAGATTATTTACCGATGGATGCAGAGTTTCCGGTTGCTGGAAAATCAATCAAGTCTAAGCTATACAGCACACCTGACTGTCAGGCGATTACCAAAAAGGCAATCGTTAATCGATTAAGAGAAGTATATCATCGACCAGCATCAGTGCCTTTAGCAGAATCAGGCGCCTTTTTCCAGTTAGAAGTAGCATTGTTGAAAGATCATGTGACCTTGACGATCGATACAACAGGACCAAGTCTATTTAAACGCGGCTATCGTTTGGAAAAAGGTGGAGCACCTTTAAAAGAAAATATGGCGGCAGCCTTGGTTATGTTGACTAATTGGAGAAAAGATCGTCCCTTTTATGATCCTGTCTGCGGTTCTGGAACGATTTGTATTGAAGCAGCTTTGATGGGGCATAATATTGCTCCAGGTTTTAATCGAGAATTTGTTTGCGAAACATGGAATTGGTTTGATCCGGCAGTTTTTGAAAAAGTTCGTACAGAAGCAGATGAAAAAGCAGATTATGATATCGAACTAGATATTACCGGCTCTGATATTAATGGTAAGATGATTGAAATCGCAAAAGCGAATGCTGAAGAAATCGGATTAGGCGGTTCCATCACATTTAAGCAATTAGCGTTAAAAGATTTTACAACCGAAAAAGAATACGGTGTTATCGTTGCGAATCCGCCTTATGGTGAACGTTTAGGTGAAGAAGAGTCTGTACGTAAACTGTATAAAGAAATGGGCGATGTGTTCCGTCCACTCAAAACGTGGAGTAAGTACATTCTGACTAGTGATTTGACTTTTGAGCAGTACTACGGGGCAAAAGCAACAAAAAAACGTAAGCTATACAACGGTGCATTACGAACGGATTTATTCCAATATTGGGGAGAACGTCCGCCAAGAAAACCAAGAGATGAGTAGGTGAACAAGTATGAAAGAACAAGAATTTCTACAAGAAGTAAAAGAAATCGAGTTATTGAACTCTGCATTAGGGTTGTTAGAATGGGATAGTCAGACAGGAATGCCAGAGGCTGGAAGTGAGTTTCGCGGTGAAACAGTGGGCTATTTATCAGGCATGTCTTTTGAGCGCAGCGTAGGACCAAAAATCCAAGAAGCGTTGACTTATTTTGAAACACATTTAGAAGAATTATCAGAAGTCGGCTTAGCTGTTTATAGCAAAATCAAAGAAGAATATGAGTTGAACCACAGTATTCCGCCTGAACGAATGCAAGCATACACCACGGCGTTGACCAATGCGCACTCGGCATGGCTTAAAGCGAGAAAAGAAAAAGAGTTTGATCAAATGAAAACAGAGATTCAAACAATCATTGATTTTCTCAAAGAATTTATTCCTTATTGGAAAAAAGATGAAGCCACAAGCTATGATGTGCTGCTGAATCAATATGAACCAGAATTGACTGTTGAAAAATTGGATAAGATTTTTGCTCAGGTCAAGGATGGTATTATGGACATCCGAGCAACCATTGCTGAGAAGGGAACTGCGCCAAGAACAGACTTTTTATCGAGAACAGTCACCAAAGAGCAACAACGAACGTTTGTTACAGGTGTTGCAAAGGATCTAGGCTATGATTTTTCTCGCGGACGTTTAGACGATACTGTGCATCCTTTCATGCTGGATTTAAACCGCAATGACGCTAGAATCACGACACGCTGGGATGAAACAAATTTCTCTATGGCTACATTTGGTGTGATTCATGAAGCTGGACATGGGATTTATGAGCAAAGTATCGATCCTAAATACGATTATACGCCACTTTCAACAGGTGCTTCGATGGGGATCCATGAATCACAGTCTCTGTTCAATGAAATCATCATCGGAAGCAACAAACAATTTTGGCAAAAGCAATTTCCTTTCTTTAAAGAATGTACGGAAGGTACCTTTGACGATATCGATGTAGATACTTTTTATGATTCTTTAAAAGAGACGAAAGCTAGCTTGATCCGTATTGAAGCAGATAGTCTAACCTATCCTCTGCATATCATTATTCGATATGAGATCGAGAAAATGATTTTTAATGAGAATGTTTCGATTTATGAATTACCGAAAATTTGGAACGATAAATATGAGGAATATTTAGGGATTCGACCTGAAAATGATCTTGAAGGGATTGTACAGGATGTACATTGGTCTGGCGGCAGCTTTGGGTATTTTCCTTCTTATGCATTAGGTTATATGTACGCTGCTCAATTGCGTCACGCTATGAGTAAAGAGCTGGATATGGATACAATTCTAGCAGGCGCTGATTATTCACCGATTAAAAACTGGTTGACACAACACATTCATCAGTATGGCGCTTCTAGAAAACCAAATCAGTTAATTATGGATGCAACAGGTGAAGAATTAAATCCGCAATACCTGATCGATTATATGAAATCTGTTTATTACGATGTATATAAAATTGATGAATAAGCATTTGTTTACAAAATAGAAAGCAGGGAGCAGTTATGTTATCAATCAATGAGTATTTAAAAGCCGGTGAAACGACTGTCTCCAATTTAGTTATAGAAAATTATCAAAAAATCGGTTTAACTGATGAAGAGTTTCTCTTTTGGCTGCAACTGTTTCGATCACAAGCAAAAGGCGATTTATTTCCTGATCTAGCAGCGATCAGTGAGATGATGGGAAAGCCGATCGATGTAATCTATAAACTATTGAACCAACTTGTTTCACGCGGTTTTTTGATTATTGAAACGAAGCAAAATGAGCAAGGACAAATGATGGATACGTATGATTTACTGCCGATTTTTGAAAAAATCACTCTTTTACAGCAAAAAAAAGCAGAAAAAGACGAGGAGCAATCCTCGCAAGAATCAATCAAAGCGTTATATCAAGGTTTTGAAAAAGAATTTGGGCGACAACTGTCACCAATCGAGTTGGAAATGATTGGTCAATGGTTAGAAACTGATCAGTATCAGCCAGAATTGATCCGGCTTGCATTAAGAGAAGCGGTCTTAAACCAAGCCTACAGTTTAAAATACATTGACCGTATCTTGCTTGCATGGGAACGAAAGAATATTACAACCAAAGAGCAAGTTGCTGAAGATCAAAAACGTAGAAAACAGGCCTTGATTCAAAAAGAAATTGAACACCAAAGTCCTGCAAACGAGCCGATTCCTAAAGTGACTCTTCATAATTGGCTTAATCCTGAAGATAATGAGTAGGAGGTAGATACATGCTTTCCAAAGAAAAAACGATGGAAGCAATTGAAACCATGTATGACATGTTTCCAGAAGCAGCATGTGAACTAACACATAAAAATCCCTTTCAACTGTTGATTGCAGTTATTTTGAGTGCTCAGGCAACAGATGTTTCAGTAAACAAAGCAACCCCGGCATTGTTTGCTGCCTACCCGACACCAGAAGCGTTAGCACAAGCACCAATCGAAGCAATCATAGAAAAAATCAAAACAATCGGGTTATATCGAAATAAGGCGAAAAATATCAAAGCTTGTGCAGCACAGCTACTAGAACAGTTTGGCGGCAAGGTTCCAGAAACTCGGGAGGAATTGATTACTCTGCCTGGTGTGGGACGCAAGACGGCGAACGTTGTCATGGGAGATGCCTTTGGGGAGCCAGCGATTGCTGTCGATACCCATGTGGAACGAGTGTCTAAACGCCTTCGTATCTGTAAATTAGATGCGAATGTGCGCGAAGTGGAAGATACACTGATGAGAAAAATCCCGAAAGAATTATGGGTGAAAACCCATCATACAATGATTTTCTTTGGACGCTATCATTGTCTGGCAAGAAATCCAAAGTGTGATATTTGTCCACTTCTGTATATGTGTCAAGAAGGTAAATCTCGTATGAGTGTAAAATAAAATGAAAAAAGCATCGCTCTTCCAAAAAAAGAAGAGCGATGCTTTTTTTATCCAATACCAATAACAAAATGAAGTAATTTGTCTGAATAGGTCAATTCATCCACATCCGTTCGTATCGTATTGTTCAGTAATTTGAGCTTGTCTGTGATGATTCCGTCAACGCCATAAAACATCATTCGTGTCATTGTATCTTCATCATTGATCGTCCAAGCATAGACCTTTTTACCGTCATTGTGGGCCGCAGTGATAAAATGTTTATTCAGTGTAGTATATTCCATAGTGAAGAAATCAACATTTGAAATTGGCGGACCGACAATATTGAACGGCAAAATATAGCCAACGTAAAAATCTGGTTCCTTTTCTTTCAATTCTGTTGCCGTATTAAAGGTCAATGTTTGAATGATATGCTTCTCATCCAATATAATTGTTCGATATTTTTGGATGAAACGATCTACTAAATCAGGGCTATCTTGTTTGGTTGTCTTGATCTCGATTAATAGTTTTTGATCCAATTCTTTCGCTTTTGCTAAGTAATCATCAAAAGAACAAATAGGTGCTTTTGCCCCATTTTCGCTAACGGTCAATTTCTCAAGCTCTGCTAAGGTTAATTCATTCGGTCGTTTATTGACACCTGTTAAATTTTTTAAATTAAAATCATGAAAGACGACAAATTCCTTATCTTTTGTTTCTTGAACATCCATTTCGACATAGCTTGGATTTTCAGCACTCGTTTTTTCGAGAGCACTTAATGAATTCTGTACGCCATTCCCATCATCTACACCGCGATGTGAAAGAGTTAGGGGTTCTTTCAATGAAGCTTGACTTAGATAATTTGTATTATAGGTGCCTAGCCCAATACCAAAAACTGTAGCAACAAAAGTAAAGACTCCGACTTTCAGAGCTGTCCATTCTTTTTTAGACGATTTTTCTTGAACAGTAAACCACTGTGGTATCTCTGGTAAAAATCCTTCATCGTCCATATAATCGATCGTGATATAGAAAATCCCGACGGTTGTAAAAATGATGTTCAATAGCAAAATAATTTGCAATAGAGTCATCGCAACAACAGCACTTACTAACGCGTAATCTGGAAAAGCTGTTTCAATGATCGCTTGGGCGCTAAGAATCACTGTATAACTCAGAACAAAAAAGGCTAAAATACTTCCACCGATAACCACAAATTGCCCCAGAATCCGAAAGAAATGATGTTTCGTTGAACGCCAGCTTTCTTTGACCGCTTGACGAAAAGGAACATCTCGTAAAATCATCTCTGGTAAAGCAAAAATCAGTCGAATAGAAAGATAGAAAAAGAGTAAGTAACCTAGTAGAACAAGAGCGATAATCGTCACTCGGTTTGCGAAGATAAAGTCCATAATGAAAGCTGGAATTTTGATCTTTGCCAATAAATCTGAATTAAAGCCAAGTCCGCTAAGTGGGAGGACTAAGAAAAAATAAAACAAGAAAAACAAAATCGTACTAAAACGAATTTTTTTTAGCTGAAGTATTGTTCCTTTCAACAAATTGGGCAGCGAAATAGGCTCTTTTTTCTTAATAAAAAAGATACTTAAAAGTAAAAATGTAAATTCAAAAAAAACAGCTATAACGGTCAGTATCAAAATGAGTAGCAGAGCAATCAATACGCCGGGGTGTTTTGCAAAAATAATGGGTATTGTATCATAGGATAAATAATCGATGTTGCCTTGCCTTAAAATAAAGCGAGTGGAACTGGCCAAAAAAGGCAATAAAATAAACAACATGAATCCATGCATCAATAAAACATCGCGGAAATACGCAGACGTTCCTGAAAAAAAATCAATCAAATTTTTAAAACTATTTTTTAAATACTTCACTGCTTCATCCATCCTTACAAAACTAAAATAAAAGAAGATAGAACACAATCTGCATCCTATCTTGATCGTTACTATTATACATTTTTAGAGACTAAAAACCTAGTAAACCGTTTAAAAAAGTACCGCCGTAAATCAAGGCTAAACTATATAAGAAAATAGAGACAGGTTTTGCTAAAATAATGATCAAGGTAAACTTTCTTAAGGACATCTTAGTAAGTCCAGCCATTAAACATAGTGCATCATCGGGCGCGATAGGTAGAAAGATTGCTAAAGCAAAAAGACGTTCAAAGCGTTTTTCATTGTCCAGCCAACCAATATACTTATTGTAAGTTTTATCACTGACTAAGCTTAAAATGAAAGGTTTACCATATTGGCGACCTAATAGAAAAATGATTACAGAACCAATCGCAATACCAACGTAATTATAGATGAAACCAGCCAAAGGACCAAAAATCAAAACCCCCGCAGCACAACTAATGCCGCCTGGAATAATGGGAATGACGACCTGAATGATCTGGATCAACATAAAGATGATCGGACCTAAGATCACTGAGTCACCGACTAATCCTCTCAAAGCATTAACATCTTTAAACACACCCAATCGCATAAAGTAAATCGTTACAGCAATCGTTGCAATAATTCCGACGATCGAAATGCAGTTAATAATTTTTCGTGAAAGTGCGATGCTCAATTCTATCATCTCCTTAAAAAGTAACTATCTATAGTATAAAAGTCTTCTGCTTAATTTACCATTCTTATTTCTCAATTCTTGCGAACAAAGTTGTAAGAATTGACTTGCTAAAATGATTATACAATTAAAGTTATGGAAAAAACATCCTACTTAAGTCCGAATATAAAATAAGTCGTCGATTATGTTTACATATAAGCAAGAGAGGATTATAATAAAATCAAGAATTATGGTACGCCTAAAAATATAATAAAACACCCCTTATGATAGATGGAAGAAGGATAAGTATGAAGAAAGAACAATCTGAAATTGAAAAAATAGTAAATTACGCCAATGGTCCTAGCCTAGAAGAAATCAATAATACAGTCGAGGTACCGAAAAATGCTGGATTTGGCCGTACCTTGTTAGCCTATAGTGGTCCTGGTGCTTTGGTAGCTGTCGGCTACATGGATCCTGGAAACTGGATCACATCGATTGCTGGTGGTGCTGAATATAAGTATGCGCTATTGAGTGTCATTTTATTATCAAGCTTGATTGCGATGCTGCTTCAAAGTATGGCTGCTAAGCTGGGAATCGTGACTGGAAGAGATTTAGCGCAGGCAACAAGGGAACATACTGGCAAAAAAACTGGGATCGTTTTGTGGATCATCACAGAACTTGCAATTATGGCAACAGATATTGCAGAAGTAATCGGAGGAGCAGTTGCTTTGCAGTTATTATTTGGCTTCCCATTACTGATTGGTGTGTTGATCACCACTTTTGATGTACTTTTATTATTGTTACTAACAAAACTTGGCTTTAGAAAAATCGAAGCAATCGTTGCTTGTTTGATTGCAGTTATCTTTTTTGTTTTTGCGTATGAAGTTGCTTTAGCTGATCCTGCGATCGGTGAGGTATTACGTGGATTCATTCCGGACCCTAAGATTGCAAGTGACAAATCTATGTTGTTTTTAGCTTTAGGTATTGTTGGTGCAACTGTAATGCCGCATAATTTGTATTTGCATTCATCAATTTCTCAAGCAAGAAAATTTGATCGTAATGATGACCAAGAAAAAGCCAAAGCAATTCGTTTTACCATCTGGGATTCGAATATACAGTTGACGGTGGCTTTTATCGTTAATTGTTTGCTATTGATTTTGGGTGGGGCTTTATTTTATGGAACAAATAGTGATTTAGGAAAATTTGTGGATTTGTTTGATGCACTAAAAAATCCTGATATTGTGGGGAATATCGCCAGTCCGATTTTAAGTATCTTATTTGCGATTGCTTTATTGGCTTCCGGGCAAAACTCAACGATTACGGGTACACTTTCTGGACAGATCGTGATGGAAGGATTTATTCATTTGAAAATGCCTTTGTGGATGCGTCGAGTTGTGACACGGCTGATTGCAATCGTACCAGTAATCGTTTGTGTGATCTTATATGGTGGTAGAGAGTCAGCAGTTGAAGATCTTTTGCTGTACACACAAGTCTTTTTAAGTATTGCTTTACCAATATCTATCATCCCTTTAACTTTATATACAAGTGATAAAAAAATTATGGGAAAATTTGCCAATCCAATGTGGGTCAAAATTTTAGCTTGGATCATTGCAATCATTTTAACTGCCTTGAATTTATTCTTAATCTACGGTACATTGACAGGAATTAACGCTTAGTGTGATGAATCATAGAAGTTGATAGAATTCGGTTAGAAGAAATGGTAAAATGGAAAAGACAAAAATTTGAAATGAGGGTTTTAAGTGACTGAATATTTAAATGTTGGAAAAATCGTCAATACCCAAGGTCTAAAAGGAGAAGTACGTGTGATTTCTCAAACCGATTTTCCAGAGCTTCGCTATAAAAAAGGGGCTGTCTTAACGTTATTTCAAGAAAAAAAAGAACCAATCGAGCTTACGATCAAGACACACCGCAAACATAAAAATTTTGATATCGTTACATTTGAAGATCATTTTTCAATCAATGATGTAGAAAAATATCGAGATGGAATTTTAAAAGTCTCTAAAGATCAGTTGACCGATTTACCCCAAGATGAATTTTATTACCATGAAATCATTGGCTTGACTGTGATTGATGAAAATGAAAAAGAACTAGGAAAAATCAAAGAGATTTTGTCTCCAGGAGCGAATGATGTCTGGGTAGTTCAGCGTCCAAAGAAAAAAGATGTACTGATTCCTTACATTGAGTCTGTTGTTCAGTCTGTAGATTTAAAAGAAGGAATTGTTCGTGTAGAAATTCCAGAAGGTTTGATCGACGATGAAGATTGATGTATTGACGCTTTTTCCAAGAATGTTCGAAGGTCCATTAGGTGAGTCGATTATTGGAAAGGCTGTAGAGAAGGATTTATTGGAGATCAATGTTTCTAATTTTCGTGATTTTTCAGATAATAAACACCAATCAGTAGATGATTATCCATACGGCGGCGGTGCAGGAATGCTATTAAAAGTTCAGCCAATCTATGACAATCTACAGAGTATTAATGAGACTTCACCTGAAACAAAAAAACGGATCATTTTATTAGATCCTGCTGGAAAGCCATTTGATCAAAAAATGGCGGAGGAGTTTTCTGAAGAAGAACATCTTGTTTTTATTTGTGGCCACTATGAAGGCTATGATGAGCGAATCCGGTCGTTAGTGACAGATGAAGTATCCCTGGGTGATTATGTGTTGACTGGTGGAGAGCTGGGAGCGATGGTGATGATCGATGCCACAGTTCGCCTACTGCCGGATGTATTAGGCAACAAACTATCTGCGCAAACTGATTCGCACTCAACAGGCTTGCTGGAGCATCCGCAATATACTCGGCCAGCTGAATTTAATGGCATGCAAGTACCAGAGGTTTTGACTAACGGAAACCATAAATTGATCGATGAATGGCAGCAAAAAGAATCGTTACGCCGGACATTACAGCGCAGACCAGATATGTTGGAAAAAATCGAACTGACGCCACAGCAAGAAAAATGGCTGGAAGAACTTCGTAAGGAAGAAAAATAAGTCATATTTAAATAGAGATAGTTCATTTATGGGGAGGTAGTTTTGGATGGGGATAACAGTAAACAGGGTGGATCAGACAACTTGGGATCGAAAAGAGCACTTTGATTTTTTCTCTAGAGAGACAGACTCACCGCTATATGATGTAACAACACAAATCGATGTGACTCATTTTTATAAGTATGTGAAGCAGCATAACCTTTCTTTTTACTATGGGCTGATTGCTGCTACAACAAAAGTGATGAACCAAATCGAAAATTTCCGCTATAAAATTCGTGGAAGCGAAGTTTATTTGGCCGAACGATTGATTCCAAGCTTTACCGACTTAAAGCCAGGAAGTGAACTGTTTCATATCGTCACACTTGATTTTGAAGGAGAGTTGGCTGCGTTTGTTGAAGAAGCAACACGAGTAAGCGCGGCGCAACAATCATATTTTCCCACTTCAGAATACGAGCAAGATGTCATGATCCAATTTTCGTGTTTGCCTTGGTTTTCTTTTACAAATTTAGGCAATGAATTGAGTTTGAACCGAGATGATTCTATTCCTAAAGTAACATGGGGAAAATTTGAAAAACAGGGCGATCGATTATTATTACCTTATTCTATTCAAGTGAATCATCGGTTGGTAGACGGAATCCATTTAGGCAAACTGATCAATCAACTGCAATTGTATTTAGATACACTTCCTATAGAATAAATAAGAATATCAAGAAAAATCCCTTTACATCACTATAGAAGCTGTGTTAAACTATTTCAGTGAGTGTAAAGCGCTCAACTATTACGATATTCCGCTGTGGCAGTGCCATAAGAATGTTTGGAATGAGGAGAAAAAAGAATGAATCCATTAATTCAAGAATTAACACAAGATCAATTACGTACGGATATCCCTGCGTTCCGCCCTGGTGACACTGTTCGCGTTCATGCGAAGGTTGTCGAAGGAACTCGCGAACGTATTCAGTTATTCGAAGGAGTTGTTATCGGACGCCGTGGCGCTGGTATCAGCGAAACGTATACAGTACGTAAAATCTCTAACGGTGTTGGTGTGGAACGTACATTCCCATTACACACACCACGTGTTGCCCAAATCGAAGTAGTACGCTATGGTAAAGTTCGTCGTGCGAAACTTTATTACCTACGTGCATTACATGGTAAAGCAGCTCGTATTAAAGAAATTCGTCGTTAATAAGTATTTATTATTAAAAACAGCTCAAACTATTGATTGATATAGTTTGAGCTGTTTTTATGTTCTATAAGGATATTTATAGAGATCATAATATTTATTATTAAATAGAAAGAAAGTCGAAGAAAATCCATAAAATAGAACATTTAAAGTGTTTAGTCATGAAAATGATGAAATTAAAAGAATTAACTAGTAGTTATCTTCTTATTTTAGAGAAATCTATAAATTTTTCTAAATATACGCTGCGGATAAAAGCGGACTTATTTTCAGTTATTTTTGATGAAATCGCTACTTTGGATTTTATGAGCCATTTTTCTAATTACTCTAATATTTGTGTAACAGATAAAACGGTGAAATATTAATCTGTTTATCAGCGATTTTCCACTATCTCCTCGAGTGATATCCACCTTAAGCATGTGCCAATCAAATAGGCTCTTTTTTAAGATATAATTTTAAAAAATATCATATCACAATAGATAATGAGACAGTGATGTCTATTGCCCGCTCACTAAATGTTTTTACCTATAATTTTGTTATTGATTCGGTAGTAGGAGATGTACGCTTCGGTTATGGAATGGCTGGTAGCCATCAGTTTCATTTACAGGATAAAGTTATCTGCGATATAGACAAAAGAAAGCTGACATTAGGCGGAGATGAATATCACATTGAAGTAGATGATACACATGATCACAAAGTATTCTTGCTGACAACCATTGCGTTAGACCGGATTTTCTATACTAAAAGATAAAAGAGTTTGTGAAAATAAAATGTTTCGATAAAATGAAAAACCAAATAGTTAGAGGCTGAAAGAATTTTCTTTCAGTTTCTTTTTTTGAAAATAAAAAAATCTAAAAAATAAGAGTATATTATTTGCAAAAAGGGAGTCTGCCGTGTAATATACAATTATACCAACAACAACCCTTTTTATTTTTTCATTTTACTCGTAAGAGTAAAACTCCTTTTTCCCATCTTCAGTAGAAGGTGGGATTTTTTTGATATGAAATTTAAAAGAGGTTGTTAATTTTAGCTTTTATTATTTCATTTCTATTTCAAAAAAATTTTATAAGTGTTATTAGTTGCAAAAAATAAAAATAAATAGTAATATACAAACATACCAACAACAACCCTTTTTATTTTTTCATTTTACTCGTAAGAGTAAAACTCCTTTTCCCATCTTCAATAGAAGGTGGGATTTTTTTGTAAAATGAAATTTTTATGAGTAAAAAAACATAAAACCATTTTGGCTTTATGTTTTTCTTTTTTATCCGATCATTACACTTTCATCGGGGTATTTGAATTTTGCTTGTTGCTTTTGTCCTTTGGTCAATAAGGAGAAGCCGACTGTATAAATGCCGACACGACCAATATACATCAAAAGCATGATGATGATTTTACCAACAAAGGTCAATTCGGGCGTTAGTCCCATCGTTAAACCAACTGTGCCAAAAGCAGAAAATACTTCAAAGGCAATATATTCGATTCCAGAGGACTCCGGTATATTTTCAGTAATCGATAGAAGCATGATAGATAAGACACATAACGTTAGCGTGATGAAAAATAAGGTCAATGCACGAAAGACAGTGCTATTGCGAATCGTTCTACCCATGAATTCCGCTCTAGAACGTCCTTTAAAGATGGAAACGATCTGAATCACTAAAACTGCAAAAGTCGTTGTTTTCAATCCGCCAGCTGTAGAGCCTGAGGTTCCGCCTATATACATTAAAAAGATTGTTGTGATCAAGCCGGCATTTGTCATTTGCATATAATCGATTGAGTAATAGCCGGCAGTTCTAGGTGTAACAGACATAAAAAAAGTATTGACTAAACGATCGAAAAAATTGGTTCCTTCCGTTAAATGAGCAGCATTTTTTTCAGTAAGGAAAAAGATAAGAAAGCCACCAATCAGTAAAGAAAGTGTTGTTATTAAAGCGATTCTAGTGTGCAAAGAAAATTTCCGCTTCTTTTTAAAACGGAGGATATCTTGCCACACAATAAATCCTAAGCCCCCAGAAATGATCAATGCACCGACAACGAGCAGAACGAAAGGATTAGCCTGATATGGAGTCAAACTGTCGCCAAGTAAATCAAAACCTGCGTTGCAAAAACTCGAGATAGAATGGAACAGTCCATAAAATAGTCCCTTTTTCCAACCAAATTCAGGAACAAATTGAATAGACAGCAAGGCAGCTCCTGTTAATTGAATGAACGCCGCCAGCTTGACAACATACATCATCAAACGAAAAGCCCCAGACATGTCATCTAAATTAAGTGCTTCTCTAAGTAAAATTCGAGTACTCAATGTAATTTTTTTCCGAAGAATAAAGTATAACAGTACCGGCATAGTCATAAAACCTAGTCCGCCGATCTCAATCAAGATCATGATAAGCAACTGACCATAAGCATTCCAATGAAGTGCAGTATTTAAGGTGGTTAAACCAGTCACACAAACAGCAGAAACAGCTGTAAATAGTGCATCAATGAATGGGGTAGCAGTCCCACTTCGTGAAAATATCGGTAACGTCAACAGGGAGCCACCGACAAAAATTAGCAGAATAAATCCTAGGGCTAAAATTTGAACCGCCGATAAACGTTTTTTTAATTTACGTGCAAGTAATTTCTTTTTCATCTTTTCCTCATCCAAAATGTTGTGATCTTACAGCATTTTTCTTTTATATTTGATAATTTCAAGTGTACCATTTTATGAAATAAATTCCAGTGATTTGAAAAGAGCTTAAAGGAATAACAGCAGATCATTTTTGCTACGATAAATTTTTTGTGTTTTTTAAAAAGAAAACGCTTGTAAAAAATCAAATAATAAAGTATTATACAAATACAGGTTAATTGTATATACAAGTTACCGGAGAGGAGCAAAGAAAATGGGTAAGTTTCAAGAAGATGCAAAAAAACTGTTAGAAGATGTTGGAGGGAAAGAAAATATTGCGGCAGTCTCCCACTGTGCAACACGCATGCGTTTTGTTTTAAATGACGCAAATAAAGCGGATACAGCTGCAATTGAGAAAATTCCGTCAGTCAAGGGAACGTTTACAAATGCTGGACAATTTCAAGTAATTATTGGTAATGAGGTAGCGCAATTTTATAATGATTTTTCTTCTATTTCAGGACTTGAAGGCGTTTCCAAAGAACAAGGCAAAGCTGCCGCAAAACAAAATTTAAATCCTGTGCAGCGTGCAATTTCTGTACTGGCTGAAATTTTTACGCCTTTGATTCCAGCACTCGTTATTGGTGGTCTAATCTTAGGGTTTAGAAATGTTTTGGAAGGCATTCCATTTGGCTTTTTGGATGGACAAAAAATTGTTGAAGTGTCACAATTTTGGAGCGGGGTAAATTCATTTTTATGGTTGATTGGTGAAGCAATCTTTCAATTTTTACCAGTAGGTATCACTTGGAGTATTACGAAGAAAATGGGAACCACTCAAATTCTTGGGATTGTTTTAGGGATTACGTTGGTATCGCCACAGCTATTAAACGCGTACGCAGTTGCAACCACAGCAGCAGCAGATATTCCATTTTGGGATTTTGGTTTCGCTCACGTGAATATGATCGGTTACCAAGCTCAAGTGATTCCAGCGATGCTGGCAGGCTTTTTACTAGCCTATCTGGAAATCTTTTTCCGAAAAGTTATTCCTCAAGCGGTGTCGATGATTTTCGTTCCATTGTTTGCTTTAGTGCCGACAGTATTAGCAGCACATTTAGTTTTAGGTCCTGTTGGTTGGGCAATCGGAAGTTGGATTTCTGATGTTGTGAATGCTGGGCTTACATCTTCACTTAACTGGTTGTTTGGCGCTTTGTTTGGTTTCTTATATGCACCATTAGTTATCACTGGATTGCATCACATGACAAATGCAATCGATTTGCAGCTGATTGCAGATTTCCAAGCGACTAATTTGTGGCCGATGATTGCTCTTTCAAATATCGCACAAGGTTCAGCTGTTTTAGCAGTAATCTTCATGCATAGAGGAAACAAAGAGGAAGAGCAAGTGTCGATTCCTGCGATGATTTCATGTTATCTAGGTGTCACAGAACCTGCGATGTTTGGGATCAACCTGAAATATGTGTATCCATTTGTCGCTGGTATGATTGGTTCTGCCTGTGCTGGATTGTTTTCTACGTTACTAGATGTTAAGGCAATCAGTATCGGTGTTGGTGGTTTGCCAGGGATTTTATCAATCGTTCCACAATACTATCTAGTATTTTTCGGAGCAATGATGATCGCAGTGGTCATTCCATTTATTTTGACTTACATCTTTAGAGTCAAAGGGATTTTCAACAAACTTGACCCTGTTGATGAAGCAACGGGTAGATTATTTGTTGAAGAAAATTAATAAAAATCTAAACTAAAAACTTATATTAAGTAAGGCGATGATTCGTTGCCTTACTTTTTTTTGTTCAGTTAAAAAAAGCAATTTAGGTTGTTTCACACTGATCTAGAATGGCATGTCAGCGTTTAAAGAAAAGAAGTAATCTTCTGTTTGCTAAAGCGATTTGTTCAACTTTTATACAAAAATAGTTGGCTTTTTTTGTTCTTTCGGGTAGACTAAATAGGGCTTAAGAAAAGGGAGAATGATTGATGGATATTTATTTAAAGAGTGCAATTTTGCATATTATTGATCGTGAAACAGGGACACCTGTTTTTTCGCAAAAAGAATTAGATTTGACGACTGAATATATTCGAGTTTATTTAACGAGTAAGATCACGAAGCTTTCCACTGCACAAACCAAAACAGGAATTTTGGCGGAAGAGAGCGCATTTGTCGATAAGATGCGCGGGATACCGAATGACTTTATTCAAAAGAGTCAACAACTCGCTCAGCATTGGTATGATGTATATTCCGGTAGTGAAGATGCACCTAGTGCGGATGTTCTTTTTATCTTGTATGAACTCGACACAGTGATGCACTTAGCGATGATCAAGTTGAATTACAAAGAAAGCTACACTCATTATGTTGATTATGAAGAAGAGGCTGTCTATAATAAACTGATCATCAATCGGGCGATTTTACCTTCTAAATCTCAAAAACCGGATGAAGGAATGACTGTTAACTTAGATAGTTTAGCCTATGAGCTGTTAGAAAAACGTTATGAATTTTCGGGAGAGAAGGTTTGGTATTTTTCTGAGAAGGTGATTGAATCAGAACCCGCTCCTTCCATAGAAGAAAACATGAAAGAAATCAAAAAAGCCGTCAAGCGAATCGGTAAAAAATTCAATGAAGATGAGTTTGAATTGATCGCTTCAGTCAAAGAAGCCGTTTATGAAAGTATAGAAGAGACTGGAACAATCGATAATGAACAAGTTGCAGAATTAGTTTTTAAAGAAAATATTTCAGCGCGCATGGCGTATCAAGAGGAAGTCAATGAATCTAAATTTGTCGATAAAACGCCTCCTGTTCGAGAAGCGAGAGAAATCTCTGAAAAAAAATTCGGAAAACAAAAATTGAAAATGAGTAATGGTATTGAGTTGATCGTTCCTATCGATGTCTATCGTAACGGTGATTTGATTGAATTTGTAAATAATCCAGATGGTACAGTATCTATCGTTTTGAAGAACATTGAAAAAATAAGTAATCAATTATAAATCATGGAGTTATGTCCTAGACACACTGATCCGAACAAGGAATAAAAAATCTTTTGAAAATAACAAGCAATGCCCGAAAATTGTTCTTCAAATTTTCGGGCATTGCTTGTTATTTTTCAGAGCTAAATGTTTTTGTCCAGACTTAGTTATAATTTATAAAAGAATCAGTTGACGTTTAACTACCCATCTGCTCAAAGGCTTTTTTAGGAACGTCACTTTCTTTGATTTCTTCCCAACTGACCACCCCTTTTCGGGCGTTGACTTTCAATTTTAAATACGCGTTGATTCGTAAGGGTTTATCTCTAATTTCTCTCATTTTTTGAATAGACTTTTCACCATTTTTGTCGTAAGCGTTTTGCGTATAATCATATTCTGTATATTTTTCACCTGTTGAGTATTTACCACTGCTTATTTCAGTAGGTTCTCCAACTCGCGTATAGTATGCTTTTCCACCATAATAATAATTATATCCAAACCAAGCTGCAGCTGTTAACAGTATAAACGGCAGGATAAAAAAAACTAGTTTTTTCATTTTCTTCACCTCTACAGGTAGTATGCCTGTTTTAAGCGCTAGAATCCATTGAAATGTCTTAAAAAAATGTGACAGTTTTGTTAGAGGAGGCTTGTTCAGTATTCATAAAATCGTCAAATTCTAGATACACTTTTTTTAGAAAGTCATGATACAATAAAGAAAAGAAGAGGAGGAATGAGAAATGTTACCTTTGTATGGCTTTTTTGATCCAACCTATATTTTAGTCATTGCAGGTCTATTGATTTCAATGGCTGCTTCTGCCTATGTGAATACGACGTTTCGAAAATATGATAAAGTTCAAAGCCGTAATAATATTACAGGAACAAGAGCGGCTCAATATATTTTACAAACGGAGCATATCAATGATGTCGGTGTTCAGCAAATTTCTGGGGATTTAACGGATAATTATAACTCTGGGAATAAGATGCTTAGTTTGTCTGAAGCGACAGCTCAATCTGTGTCAGTGGCTGCAATTGGTGTCGCTGCCCATGAATGTGGACACGCGGTTCAAGACCACAAGGGGTATAGCCCACTGAAAATCCGAGCAGCGATCGTACCCATAGCAAATATTGGTTCTTCATTATCTTTTCCAATTATTTTGATAGGTGTTTTACTAAGTTGGAATCAGACCTTGATCAATGTGGGAATATTTGCTTTTTCTTTGGCACTTTTATTTCAATTAGTAACATTGCCAGTTGAATTTAATGCGTCACGACGTGCATTGAAAATTTTATCTGACGGGAATATTTTAACAGCTGAAGAAGTGCCGATGGCTAGAAAAGTTTTATTTGCGGCGGCGTTGACATATGTCGCAGCGGCATTATCTACTTTTTTACAATTGCTTCGATTGGTTATCTTGTTCGGTGGGAATAATCGTAGAAACTAGGATTAGTTTTTTTATTACCTCAATTTTTAAGAGTGTGTTATCATATTGATAGAGAGTAAGAAGGAGCTGAACAGGATGAAAACATCAACAAAAATTAGTATTGGATTAAGTATTGCAGCAGTTGCCAGCGTATCTGTAGCAGTAATCGCATCAGAGAAAATTGCGAAAAAAGTTTATCATGTCACAAATCGCTGTAAAGCTAAAAAATTTGTCAATGATAAATTTGGTGGCAATGAAAAATTATTAAGTATTGTCGATAAGCTATCAGATGATGAGCTTGATTCTATGATGGATGTTTTAGGCAAAGTCAAAGATGGCGGCAAGAAAATTTCTTCTTATGGTGAATCATTAAAGGATAATACTGAAAACATGAAGGATCGTTTCTTCAGCTTTATTGATGAAATGATGTAAGTTAAACAAAATAGCTACAAAGTAAAATAGTCGACATTAAGCCTAAGAGCTTTTGTCGACTATTTTACTTAGTAATCAATAAGTAGCAAAACATAAGATCATCCATTTTTTTTAAGGATAAACCTGTTTGTTCATAAAATTTATCTAAACGATAGTGTAAAGTATTGCGATGCATATATAGATCTTTGGCAGTGGAGCTGATATTTCCTTGATGCTGCCAGAGGGATAGAACGATTTGTTTAAAATCAGCTGTAAATACCAACTGTTTTGAAATAGCTTGGATAACTTGACTGTTTTTCATACTTTCCTTTGTGAAATAGTGCAGGGCAACGTCGCTTAAAGAAAAGGCTGATTTACCGCGCAGCTGTTCAGATTCTTCAATGAATATCTTCCGTTCTTCTTGGAATAAAACAGGAAGCTGTTCGTTAGCTGCAAAATAACTTCCGATAAAAACTTTAGTAGAAGAATCAAAATCAGCATCCAGTGTTAAGAAGATACTCTCCATTTCTTCTAAGCTGTATTGATCGTTACTAAATTTTTCAATCAAGAAGCCTTCTAGTTCGTTGATAAAAAAGAAATCCACGAAGTTAGAAAATATCTCTTTGATACTTGTTTCCCACTCAATCTGTAAAAAGGCTTTTGGCTTTTTGATCTGAAATTGTATGATTCGAAACAGTCCTGTAGCTTCCAAAAGAATATGATCAAACAGATAATCATACCAAGGATGATTTTTAATAGACTCTGATGGTTCGTCAGAAAAAAATATTTTTTTTAGTAGATAAAGCTCGGTTTCTTGTATCACATCATCAGGAATGATAAAGTATTGACCGTTGATCGGCAACGAAAGTTGTCCATCGATTGATGGTTCTGGTTGGATTTTTCCACTAGGATATAATTTCATTAATTCTTCAATAGTCATAGACACACCTCACGCTTTTATTGTACCATGAAAAGGATCAGATCGTTCAATTATTATAGTCAATGAAAGGCGGAAATCGCTTGAATGAAAAGAGTACTCTCTTAACTGCAGAAGCAAAAGAGCAATTTATGCTTGAAGCAATCAAAGAAGCAAAAAAGGCAGAAATGATCAATGAAGTGCCAATTGGTGCAGTGGTGGTCATTGATGGAAAAATTGTGGGTCGAGGACATAATTTGAGAGAAGAGAGCCAAGATGCAACGGCACATGCAGAAATGTATGCTATTAAAGAGGCCTGTAAAAATGTTGCTAACTGGCGTTTGGAACGAGCACAGCTATTTGTGACGTTAGAACCTTGTCCGATGTGCAGCGGAGCTATGATCCTGTCGCGAGTGGCAGAAGTCTATTATGGAGCTAGAGATCCTAAAGGAGGGACTGCAGGGACTTTGATGAATCTTTTGGAGGACGATCGTTTCAATCATGTGGCGTATGTGGAAGCAGGTATATTGGAAAAAGAATGCGGTATGCTTTTAACTAATTTTTTTCGGACGCTGCGTGATAAAAAGAAACTTTTAAAAAAACAAAAGAAAGACTAGCCAAGCAATCAAAAATGAGGTATACTAAATCTTGCCGAAAGGCTAGGACAATGGTGGGCTTACGAAGCGTGTCAGATCCGGAAGGAAGCAGCACTAAGTGAGTGCCGCCATGTGTCTGATTAAATAGCATAACAACAGACTTTCGAGTCTGTTTTTTTTTGCAGTAAATCGTCTATTTAGATAAAAAAAGAAAAGTCATCAGACTTTTCTTTTTTTAGTTCACATAGGTTCAATAAAAACTACAGGTTGATTCGAGCTCTATTGGCCATACTCACATTACCTAAATAACGATAAAGTGGAAGAATATCGGTCTTTTTAGGAAATTCAAATTTATGGTCAAGATGAACTTCGTTATTGGAACGCTGATTAACATTAGATAAATAAGTGATCGTAATCTCGCTATCATCTAAACCAACCCCAGCTGTTTCCATCTCTACTTCGATGATCGCATCTAGATGAATGGATTTGAAGGATACCTTTTTCCCAGTTGCGCCTTGCTTATCGACAAAGATTATTCTATGATCTGTAAAGATAAGTGCATCTCGAACTAATTGATAACCCATAGTGATCGTTTCGTTATCAAATAGATAATCCCCATATTCTTGCGTTAACTGTTCAGGAGATTTTTCAGAATAATTTCCAAGGGCTCCTTGAATAATGTTGTTAAATAATGCCATTTCTGCTTCCTCGCTTTATAAAATATTTTTTTGGTGATCCATAATTAAAAAGACGCGTCCTTATTTCAAGTTTATTGTCTTTTCGCCAAGTTCTTTTCCAGCCATTCCTTGTGTTGCCTTTAGAACAACCGGTGTATCAGTATCGTCTAAATCATAAGAAATAATCGCTTTGACCGTTCCGCCAGGTTTGATATCGTCCATTTGATGCTCCGTATATTCTGAAAAACGTTCATCTTGCGGAGTCATTCCAACGGTTAATTTATTGATCGTATTTTCACCTTCTTGAGTTAATTCCATGCAGGCAATCCAAACTGTTGAAGCAGACAATGGCTCATCACTGTCATTTGTCACTTCGTAGGTTAGAGCTAATTGAGGTTTGTCTCTATATAAAGAAGTATCTGCCGGCAATACTTCAGTTGAAAGTATCTTAACAGTAGCCATATCGATTTTTAAAGTATCATCTTTGAAATATACACCAGATTCTTTCTTTTCAACGGTGGCAGATGTCTGTGTAGTGCTTTCTTTGTCGTTGCCGCCGCAAGCGACTAATGTAAAACCACATAATGTCAGTATTCCTAAACTTAGAATTTTTTTCACTGCTATTTTCCTCACTTTATTCATTTTTAGACCAGCCGCCTGAAATGATCCAGCTTGAGTCAGATAACTATATACTACCTTGAATAAGAGGAAATAACAAGGTAGTAATTAGAGAAAAACAGAAGCAATTTCTTCGCTAAAGAGTAGGGAAGAAGTTGCTTCTGTTTTTGAGTGATGAATAGAAAATCGATGATCTATAGACTATAAATACTAGAAACCGCGACTGCTGCCGCCAAAAGTTCCGCCTCCAGAAGAATGAGTACTACTGCCGCCACCAGAACTGCCTCCGTTAGAATTGTTTCGGGGAATACGTCGAGTAGTGACAAACGAATTGATCAATCGGTCGTTTTTACTTGTTAAGCTTAGCTTAGATTTCTCTCTAAAAGGGTAACTATAGGAACCAAATTTGAGTTGGTATTTCGACACGCTGACGATAAAAAAGATCCCGCTTAAAATAACCGCAGCAACAAAGGCGATGATCATTTCTGTTGCCGTTAACACTTTATAGCGAGTAATTTTTCCAGTTTCAGTATCAACTCGATAATGACCACTAGGGACACCCTGGTCAAAAAAGTTACTAGTATCGCTTACAAACATACGGGCTGCATCAAAATAATTTCCGTTGCTCAGACTAGCCCCAATATCATCTTGAATTTGCTCATTTCGTTTATCTGTCAAATAATCGATCATGTTTCCGGAAGTAGAGATGACTGATTTTCGTTGATTCATATCAATGAAAAAAGTGACACCGTTTTGATCTTTTCCAATACGATCGAGCATATAGTAGTCCGCAAATCGGGTCGAATCAAGTTCATTATCGGTAGAGGTGACAATAAACATACGTGCTTTGGCTTTTGCTTCAAAAGGGGCAATGAGTTCTTTTAACTGATCGATTTGTTCACTGCTGAATAGAGCAGCTTGATCATCAATAGAATCTTCTGCTGCTTGAGCATTCAGACTAAAACTGAACAGTAAGACCAGACACGTTACAAGGCTAATAGCAGCTTTTTTTATCATAGGAACCAGCCTCCGATCATAAAGAGCGCAAGCACGACTGAAAAAATCCCAAAAGTGAATAATCCCAAACGTTTGTAACTGACAGGCAGAACACCGCTAACTTTTCCAGTTTGTCCGTTCATCGCAAAGTAATAGACTTTCTTTGATTGCTCATTGCTTCGATAAGTAACAAGCCAAATCGGTAAAAGCATATAATGATTCTTTTCATCATCTAAAGAAATAGTTGTCCGTAATTTTGTCAACGTAGTATAACCAGCTGCTGTATCTTTTAAAAGAGTTTCGGAATAATCTTTTAGTTCATTTTGGACTGCGTGCTGAATCGCTTCGTATTCTATGTCACGTTTTTCTGCTTGAAACCCAGCTAAATACTGACTTTTAAAGGGAATTGCTTTGTTTATAGGAAAAGGTTGGACTGTTTCGACCATTTTTTGCTGTGTATTTTTGGATAGTGCATTTTTGATTAACTCGTTAAAAGACAAATTCCCCTGTCGTGTGACATCAAACTGTTTTGTTTCAGTGTATTCGATATCACCAATGCGCCAAACACGAAGGGAAGTACCCATAGCATTTAGTTGACCTTTGATCGTTGCATCAACGACCCAGTATGGAAAATAGACACCGGTCATTTTATCAATTTGTTCTTTATTGAAAAAGTCCTTAGGGATAAACCATTTTTTCTTGGTCCAAGCCAAAAACTTTTCAACAGCTTCATCTTTTTCAATCGCAAAAGGTAATACTTTTTCAGGTAAAAAATTGCCGCTCAATCGTCCAGCTAAAACCACAGGATTATGACAATAATAGCAGTAGGTGGCAGCTGTGGTTGCTTCTGTGACAATTTGAGCACCGCAGCTTGGACAGTTGAATAACTCCATATCCTCTTGCTTTGCTTGCTCCTGATCTGTACCAGCAGCATCAGCATAAGTCGCTTTTTCTTCTGTAGATGTTTGCCCAGTTTGGCTTTCGGCTGTATAGGTCAACGCTTCTTCGCTTGAAGTTTCTTCTAAATGTGCTTCATGTTGTGCTTTTTCATAGGCAGTAACTTCTGCTTCTGAATAGACGTTTAGACAGTATTCGCAGTGAAATTTCTGATCTTTTGGATCAAATAATAATGGACCACCGCAGTTGGGGCATTTGTGTGTGAATGTGTCCGTCATAGAAGTTCCTTTCTTTTAGAAATCAGAGGCACAAAACCACAGATTACTAAAATGTTTGTTTTTAGTTTAGCTATAAATGTTATGAAAAAAGGGCAGAGCACGGTTGCCTACCCTTTAGTGAATGCTTACAATGGAATCCCTTGGAAAGGTTTGCCGCAATGCGGACAGAATTTAGGAATACCGTTTGAAAGATCGACGATTTCGCTGCACTCACTGCATTTCATTTCTAGTTTGGGTTTTTCGTCTGTTGGTTTTGGTGCTCCGCAATTAGAACAAAACTTACCAGCATTTTCAGTACCGCATTGAGGACAGGTCCAAGTGTCAGAATTCCCCTGTGCATGTTGTTGATTCTGTTTTTCTTGCATTTGTTGTTGATTCGTTTGAGAAGCTTGGGCAAAATAATTTCCACTTGTATTCATTCCCATACCAACACCCATAAAGCCGTTCATTGCACCGCCTTCGTTGCTGCCAGCTGCTTCCATACCACGCGCCATCGAGCCTTGGACGTAACCTTCACGAACGTTTGGATCACTAAGCATTGCGCCTTGATTGCGCATGTTGATTAGTTTCGTTGAATCATCTGTATAGGAAATGCTAGCAACAGCCACTGAAACGATTTCCATTCCTCGTAATTCGCGCCATTCATCATCCAATACTTGTGCCATATATTTACTTAATTCTAAACTTTTAGAAGGAACATAAGAAATACGCTCACCATCGGCTGACATTTTATTGATGGCAGATTGAAGTGCTGTTAGAAATTCTGCTAAGTATTGTTCATTGATATCAGTAATCTCTACCTGACTTTTATTTCTAGGAATCGCATTTGAGAAAAAGAGTAAAGGATCTGTGATTTTGATTGAATAGTTTCCGTGAGCACGTAAAAACAATTCTGCATTATAAAAATTATCAAAATAATTAAGTGGAGAAGAAGTACCGAATTTGATTCCTTTGATTTCTTGCAGATTGATGTAAAAGACTTGCTGTTTTTGTGGCGTAACGCCACCGAATTTAAAGCGATCAAAGCTTTCAGAAATGGCTGCTTTCAGTGATCCATTGAAAGCAGATGGCGCAGAATCATTTTTAACAGTGTAATAGCCTTCTTCTGCTGTATAATCGATAATTTTGCCGCCATCGACTAAAATCATCATTGTATTTGGATAAACATGAATAACAGAACCATCCGTCAAAACGTCCTCAATTCCTTTACGATTTGAGCCACGTTTGTCATTTTTGCGGACGAAAACGCCTTTGGTCATAACTGTTGTATCGCCCATATCCGCTGGTTCGATGACTTCGATCCACTGATCGGCTAAACCGCCGCCAATTGCACTTGTTGCTGCTTTTATAATTCCCATTTTCGATTCCTCCTAAAAAAGTTATAGATAAAAATAGTATACCATAAACCGATTACAGAAAAATACATCTTGGGACGGATAACGTCTTCATTTTTTTCTAAGGTTGTTCTCTTTAGGATGAATAAATCACAGGACAAGGGTATAATAGACAAGAAGAACTGAATGAAAGAGATGGGGGAGTTAGGAATGGAAAGAAGAAAGCAGAAAAAATCGAAAAAGCCATTGATAATAGCAATCGGCGGTTTTGTGCTAGTGGCTGGTTTAGCGGGCGGCTATTTTGTCTACAGTAATTGGCAGGCAACACAAGAAACAAAGCAGGCAGAAAAAGCTGCAAATGCGTTTTTGACACATCTTTCAAAACAAGAATTTGATAAAATTCCTGCATCATTAAGTGCGGCTTCAATTAAAGAAAACGGCTATGATGATAGCAAATTGATCGATAAATATCAGGCGATTTTTACCGGCATTCAGGCACAAGGAATCAAAAGAAAAAATGTACAGGTCAAAAAAGAAAAAGAGGGTCAATTTTCCTTTACGTATAACTTAGAAATGACAACTCCTTTGGGTAATTTAAAGGATTTATCATATAAAACCACACTCAAAAAAGAAAAAGATGAGTATAAAGTCAACTGGTCTCCGAGTTTGATTTTTCCGAAAATGACGGGGCAAGACAAAGTGGCGATCGGCGTAGATGCTGCAGCTCGTGGAGAGATCATAGATCGTAATGGTGAAGGACTTGCGGTAAATCAAGCTTTTGATCAGGTGGGAATCGTGCCAGGAAAACTAGGAGAAGGAGAAGAGAAAACAGCGAATATTAAGGCGTTTAGTCAAAAGTTCAACGTTCCTGTAGATGAAATTGAACAGCAATTGAAACAAGGCTGGGTGCAGCCTGATTCGTTTGTCCCAATCAAAGTTTCGTTTGATCCTGTTTCTGATTTACCTCAAGGAGCCGCCTCTCAAGATAAAGTCGTTCGCTATTATCCTTTGAAGGAAGCCGCAGCGCAATTGATTGGTTATGTTGGCAACGTTACAGCAGAAGATATTGAGAAAGATTCTAGCTTAAGCAGTACAGGTGTGGTTGGAAAAGTAGGCTTAGAACAAGCATATGATAAAGAACTTCGTGGACAAGACGGCGGTAGTATCACGATCACTGATGAAAACGGGCAAGAAAAACATACCTTGCAAAAAGTAGAGAAGAAAGATGGTAAAAACGTTCAATTAACCATTGATAAAAATGCTCAATCTCAAGGATATGGTATTTTTGCAAATCGCCCAGGAAGTGCGGTAGTAATGGATCCGCAGCAAGGAGATTTATTGGCCGCTGTTAGTTCACCATCTTTTGATCCCAATAAGATGGCCAACGGCATTTCTCAAACAGAATATGATGCTTATTCCAGCAATGAAAATCTACCGTTTACAGCTAGATTTGCTACTGGTTATGCGCCAGGATCTACATTTAAGACAATCACTGGTGGCATCGGTTTAGATGCAGGAACATTGAAACCAGAAGAAGAAATAGCGATCAATGGGTTGAAATGGCAAAAGGATGCTTCTTGGGGAGACTATTTTGTTACACGCGTGAAAGAAGCAAGCCCTGTCAACTTACGGACTGCCTTAGTTAATTCGGACAATATCTATTTTGCTGAACAGACATTACGAATGGGGGAAGAAACCTTTAGAAAAGGTTTAGGTAACTTTATTTTTGGTGAAAAACTTGATTTAGCGATTCCGATGAACCCAGCTCAAATTTCCAATGAAGAATCATTTAATTCAGAAATCTTATTGGCTGATACTGGTTACGGACAAGGTCAACTGTTGATCACACCGATCCAGCAGGCAACCATGTATACGGTTTTCCAAAATGAAGGGAAATTAGTTTATCCTAAGATTGAACAGGCAAAAGAGACTAAGACCAAAGACAACGTGATTACCTCTAATGCAGCAAATACAATTGTTACTGACTTACTTGGCAGCGTTGAAGATGCAGATGGTTATGTGCATAATATGTACAATCCTGACTTTTCATTGGCAGCCAAAACAGGAACGGCTGAAATCAAGGATAAGCAAGATACGGTCGGAAAAGAAAATAGTTTCCTTCTGGCGATGGATCGTACGAACAATAAATTTTCTGCAATGATCATGGTAGAAGATTCAAGAAAAAATGATACAGCTACTGATATCAGCAAACCATTGATTGATTATTTAGAAGCGACTTACAAATAACTAAACAGGCTGGGATAGAACCGTTTACTCTATAGGAAGAAATTGAGTATTCACAAATGTGGTGAGGCTGTTTTTGTGAATGCTCTTTTAGCACCATGGATTAGCGGCTTTTGTGTCAGCCTTTTTTACTGTTTATAAGAGATTTCAGTTTTTTTACGAAGGAGTAAAAATGTGCTACAATAAAACGACTACTTAAGAAAGAAAGGGATTTTTTTGTGCGTATTTTGGCAATAGATACATCAAATCAAACGCTATCTATAGCAGTTTGTGAAGATAAAAAGATATTAGGACAATATACACTTACCATGAAACGCAACCATAGCTTAACGTTGATGCCGGCAATTACTCAATTAGTTAAGGCTGTCGATTTGACTCCTAAAGAGCTTGATCGCATTGTGATTGCGCAAGGCCCTGGGTCTTATACAGGTTTGAGAATTGGTGTAACCACTGCAAAAACATTAGCTTATACATTAGAAAAAGAATTAGTCGGTGTTTCCAGCTTGAAAGTGATTGCGGCTAATTGTGCATCAATCGATGGAGTGATCATTCCAGTATTTGATGCTAGAAGAAATAATGTCTATACTGGAGCTTATCAATATGTAAATGGTCGTTTAGAAACAGTTATCGCTGATCAGCATATAGCTCTTGAAAATTGGCTGGAACAACTAAAGTCGTTTGATCATGTGTATTTTGTTGGTGAAGACGTGACAAAATTTCAGCAGCAGATCGAGACTGCGTTACCCAAAGCTGCGTTCTGTTCGATACCTCAATGGCAAATACCAAATGGTGCGGTACTTGCAGAACTTGGAAGATTAGAAGAACCATTAACCGATATTCATAGCTTTTTACCTGATTATTTAAAACGAGTAGAAGCAGAGGAAAACTGGTTGAAAGATCATACATTTGAAGGAGAAAACTATGTTGAAAAGATTTAATCCTTTCAATAAAATCTTAAGTTCCCTTTTTAAAAATCGTCCCTATGAAGAAAAAAATGTGCTGATTTCAGATGAAGACTATTTCATTCGGGCAATCAAGTTTGAAGATATCAAGGATTTACTTTCTATTGAAAGAGAAGTTTATGCTGGAGAACTGCCTTGGACGAAAACAGCTTTTTTGATGGAGTTACAGGCAGCAGATCCACATTTATACTTATTGATTCAAAAAGCAGGGAAAACGATTGGTTTTATTGGTTGTCGTATATTTGATAAAGATGCTCACATCACGAATGTTGCAGTTTTAACTGAATTTCAAGGGCAAGGGATCGGCAGCTTTTTGATTGGTGAAATTCAACAATTTGCTTTATTAAATAAGTGTGAACGCCTTTCTTTAGAGGTTAGAATCAGTAATAAAAATGCGCAGCGGGTGTATCGTAAATTAGGATTCACATCAAGTACGATCAAACCAGAGTACTATACTGAAAATAAAGAAGACGCACTTGAAATGATTTTATCTTTAAAAGAAGAGTGATGAGATGTATTATTCAAAAAAGGAACTGCCTATAGAGACAGCTGCTGAAAATTTGTGGCAATTATGTGAGAAATCTTACCAGCATAAGTCGCCATGGACGAAAGAGCAGTTTGATATTGACTTAACACAAGCGCTAACCGATTATTGCATATGGATTGAAGCGGATCAGTGGAAAGGATTTATCAGCTATCAAAAGATTTTAGACGAAATCGAGATTTCTCATGTGGTGATTCATCAGAAGTTTCAAGGGCAAGGTTTGGGCAGTCAATTGCTGGATCATGCTATTTTACTTTTCAAAGAGCAAGGCATCAGCAGAGTTTTCTTAGAAGTGCGTGAGTCTAATGAAGGGGCACGACGATTGTATGAGAGAAAAGGATTTGAGCTGTTGAACCGCCGCAAAAATTATTATACTCGCCCCAAAGAAGATGGGCTTGTAATGTGTTTAACGATTAAGGAAGTGAAACAATGACTTTTTTTTATAAAGAAAGAAAATTGATACTGGCGATCGAAAGCAGTTGTGATGAAACAAGCGTTGCAGTGATTGAGAATGGGGATCAGATTTTATCGAATATCGTTGCTTCCCAAGTGAAAAGTCATCAGCGCTTTGGTGGCGTTGTGCCAGAAGTTGCCAGTCGTCATCATGTAGAAGAAATTACCCTATGTATTGAAGAGGCGTTGATAAAAGCTGACGTAAAGCCAGATGATTTAAGTGGAGTTGCGGTGACCTATGGACCTGGCTTGGTTGGTGCACTGTTGATCGGTATTTCTGCTGCAAAAGCATTCGCGTGGGCTCATGACTTGCCGTTGATTCCAGTCAATCATATGGCAGGCCATATTTATGCAGCGCATTTTGTAGAACCCCTCGAATTTCCATTGATGGCATTGCTTGTCAGTGGTGGGCATACTGAGTTAGTTTATATGAAAGAAACTGGATCTTTTGAGATTATTGGCGAAACGAGAGATGACGCAGCAGGTGAAGCCTATGATAAAGTCGGCAGAGTTTTAGGCTTAAAATATCCTAGTGGAAAAGAGCTTGATACATTAGCTCATCTAGGCAAAGATACCTATGAGTTTCCACGAGCGATGATCAAAGAAGACAACTATGATTTTAGTTTTAGTGGCTTAAAAAGCTCATTTATCAATACGGTCCACAATGCGCAGCAGCGGGAAGAGGAACTGAATATTGAAAATTTAGCGGCTAGTTTCCAAGCAAGTGTAATTGATGTATTAGTTGATAAAACAGTGCGTGCCTGCAAAGAATATCCAGTCAAACAACTAGTGATGGCAGGCGGCGTTGCTGCAAATCAGGGATTACGTGAGCGATTGGCTCAAGCACTTGCAGATGAGCTTCCAGAGGTAACGTTCATTGTTCCGCCGCTACGCTTATGTGGAGACAATGCAGCGATGATCGGTGCTGCGGCATTTGTTGAAGCTGAAAAAGGGCACATAGCAACCTATGAGTTGAATGCAGAGCCTAGCTTGAGCTTCCAAACAATCGCTAATTAAGACTAGGCATATTTGTATTTTTTTGCTATAATAGACCCAGTTTCATACTGATTCGATGAAAAAGAGAGTACCTTATAGAGTGTCAGCAAAGCGATTTCGGGAAGGTGAAAGCCGAAAGTGACAAATTAAGGGAAGCGCACTTTAGAGAATCTGCACAAGCAGACGGACATCTACCGTTATTAGATTAAGTGGGTCTATCCTAATGGAATAGACAATTAGAGTGGTACCGCGGGAATATCTCGTCTCTGGTGTTTATACACCAGAGACTTTTTGCTTTGAAACACTGCGACTGCCGAAGGCAGAGCAGATGTTGAAAAGTACTTGGCGATCGAAGAGAGCGAAGTGTCAAAGGAGCGGAAACACTGCGATTGCTGAAACAGAGCGAATGATAAAAATGAACCGTAACTCTCAAACAAATCCTTTTCGTTACCATCAACCGATAGATCTATCTTTAAAAGCAAAACAAAATTTAGACATGGAAAAGGTTGCATTAAAGCAATCGTTAATCGAATAAAAAAACAATTGGAGGAAGAAAATGAATAACAAAGAAATCGTAGCAAAAGCAATTTATGCGGTCGTTAAGGATGATCTATCTTTAGAAACAATCGCACAATTATTAGAAAATCCAAAATCTGTTGACCACGGTGATGTGGCATTTCCAGCTTTTTCATTAGCAAAGGTCTATCGTAAAGCGCCACAGCAAATCGCTGCAGATTTAGCTGAAAAAATCGATCATACAGATTTTGAAAAAATTGAAGTCGTTGGACCTTATTTGAACTTTTTTATGGATAAGCAAAAGGTCAGTCAAGCAGTTATCACTCAAATCGCAAAAGAAAAAGGTCATTATGGAGATAGCACTATTGGAAACAAAGGAAATGTGCCGATTGATATGTCTTCGCCAAATATTGCAAAGCCCATCTCAATGGGGCATCTGCGTTCAACGGTTATTGGTAATTCAATAGCGTTTATACTCGAAAAAATCGGCTATGCACCGATTCGAATCAATCATTTAGGTGACTGGGGTACTCAATTTGGTAAGTTGATCGTTGCTTATAAGAAGTGGGGATCAGAAGAGGGTGTAAAAAATGCGCCAATCACAGAATTGTTACGTTTATATGTGCAATTCCATGAAGAAGCTGAGACACAGCCGGAATTAGAAGAAGAAGCACGTGCTTGGTTCAAAAAGTTGGAAGAAGGAGACCAAGAAGCGACAGAATTGTGGCAATGGTTCCGCTCTGAATCATTAAAAGAATTTGACAAAATTTATGGTATGCTTGAAGTTTCCTTTGATTCATACAACGGTGAAGCTTTTTACAATGATAAAATGGCTGAGATCGTTACAATGCTTGAAGAAAAACATTTACTTCAAGAAAATCAGGGAGCTGAAATTGTTGATTTATCAGCATATGAATTGAATCCAGCTTTAATCAAAAAATCTGATGGTGCAACCCTTTATATTACACGTGATTTAGCCGCAGCCGTTTATCGTAAACGCACATACGATTTTGCCAAAGCGATTTATGTCGTTGGGAATGAACAGTCTAATCATTTCAAACAACTAAAGGCAGTCTTGAAAGAACTTGATTTTGACTGGTCCGCAGATATGCATCATGTACCTTTTGGCTTGATTACGCAAGGCGGCAAGAAATTATCGACACGTAAAGGAAAAATTGTTCTATTAGAAGAAGTATTAAATGAAGCAGTGAATTTGGCAAACAATCAAATCATGGAGAAAAATCCTGATTTACCAAATCGTGAAGAGGTAGCAAGACAAGTTGGGATTGGCTCCGTTATTTTCCATGATCTGAAAAATGATCGTTTGAATAACTTTGATTTTGTACTGGAAGAGGTTGTTCGCTTTGAAGGTGAAACAGGTCCGTATGTACAATATACCCATGCTCGTGCGATGAGTATCTTAAGGAAAGCTGATTTCACGATCGATGAGAGTAAAGATTATGCATTGAATGATAAAGAGAGCTGGGAAGTAATTAAATTGCTTCAAAAATTCCCAGAGGTTGTTTTACAAGCCGCAGAAAAATACGAACCTTCTGTGATTGCTAAACATGCGATTCATGTTGCACAAGCTTTTAATAAATATTATGCTCACGTAAAAATTTTAGCGGATGATGCTGAAAAAGAATCTCGCTTAGCCTTAGTTTATGCAATGGCAACGATCATTAAGGAAGATTTACGTCTATTGGGCTTACACGCACCAAATGAAATGTAAGTAATAAAAAAGACGGAGAATCTGGGACATAACTCTATGAGTTACAATCTAGTCACTTGACATCCGAATAAACGGTGGAAGCAGAAACAACCCCTTCGGAAATAAGCTGAAATTGCTGTAAAACACAACGAGGAACGAGTTGATGTTGCACAGTACCTACTTGGTCACAAAAATTTGAAGAGCACCAGGTAGGTACCAATTATCATCAGTTCGTAAACTCACTGTGATGCTTGGCAATTTTCGTGAATTCCAGCTTATTTCTCGGGGTTAAACGTTTCTGAGGTGCGCCCTAAAAGTTGTACGTAGATTACCCAGCTAATTGGCTGGTATGAATTCGGTATTGAACCGGACTCATACCAGTCAATTTTTCTTTTA